>NZ_AXVD01000081.1 GCF_000482385.1 Nocardia sp. CNY236 | reverse complement strand
ATTCCGGTGCGGCGCCGGCGAGGTATTGCGCGGTCAGTGTGCCGACGAAGCCGGTCGCACCGAATAGGACCAGGTCGAACTCCCGAGCGCCGAACTCACTGCCTGCCATGATCATCTCCCGTCTGCTGTAGGTGTAATCGGCGGGTGGCTGCTCTGCCGAGGCATATTGGCTGCTGTGCCGAGGCGCGGTAGGTCGTGTGTTCAGGTGCGATCGACGGTGATGGTCATCCCGGCCGCGCGGAGCCGCTCGGTGAGTGCATCGCCCATCGCAGCGGCGGGAGTCAGGATTCCGGCGAGGTCGGGTTGCTCGTTGCCGTCGAAGGCCAGGCACAGGCCGCTTTCGCCCAGCATCATCGAGGTGCACCGATACCCGGGGTCACCGGTGCCGGAGAAGGTTGCCACGTACTTCGCACCCGAGGTGGTCCGGGCGTAGGTCTTCGTGACGAACCAGCCTTTGGCTCGGGACTTCTCGCTGGGGCCGGTACCCGGCCTGGGCAGAATCAGATCCAGCGTCTTGCGACCGCCCGACGACCGTGACAGCAGTATGCCCACGGTCGTGAGCGCGTCGATACCGGCAGTCGTGCCTGCCGCGATCAGCGGCGCCACCGGCGACGTGCCCGCGCTCATTACTTCGCGATAGCGGAAGTTCTTGCCATACGGCCAGCCCAGCAGTCCATTGGTGCGGCGCACCAGCTTCGTGTCGTGGTTGGCGTAGATATACGTGCCCACCCAGCCCTCCAGATCGGGCTCGATCACACGCGCGGGAAACAGCGCACGGTCGGGTTGGTGGCCGAGGTCGGGTTCTTTCGACGGGTCCGGGCTGAGCGAATACGGGTGCGTCATCACCGATGCCTTGGCGGGATCGGCCGCGATTGCCTCCATCGTGGCGCGGTCGGAGTCGATTGTGGCTCCGCTGGGAAGACCTCGCAACGAGGCGATTGACGTGGTGTCGGTGAGTTCGCCGGTGTTGTCGTCGATCGTGCGGCGATAGAGCCGATACACGCTCAGATCCGGCGGGATGGAGTCGTAGCCGCAGGA
>NZ_AXVD01000080.1 GCF_000482385.1 Nocardia sp. CNY236 | reverse complement strand
CTACACCGAGACCGGCGCCCCTGCCGGTATCACCGGAATCCTCACCTACGCCAGTGCCCTGTTCGATGAAGGCACCATCACCGGGGTCAGTCATCGGTTCAGCCGTTTGTTGGATGAGGTGGTCGCTGCTAAAGATAGCGCGGTAGGTGATCTCGATGTGCTCGCTGCCGCGGAGTGGACCGAACTGGTTTCCCAGCGTAATGCGACCGATCAGCCGGTAGACGTCTCTGCGACGTTGGTGTCGCTGCTGGAGGCAGCGGTGTCCGCGGAGCCGGCGGCGGTGGCGTTGGTTGCTGATGGGGATACCGGCCGGCAGGAACTGACATATGCCCAGTTGGATGCCCGGGTCAATCGTTTGGCTCGGTATTTGATCGGTCGTGGGATCGGCCCGGAGGACCGGGTCGTGTTGGCGATGCGCCGTAGCGTCGATCTGGTGGTTGCGATGTATGCGGTCACGAAAACCGGTGCGGCGTACGTGCCGATCGATCCCGAACAACCCGCCGAGCGAACCAGCTATATCGTGACCACCGCAGCGCCAGTGTGCGTGCTGACCACGGCGAACGATGATTTCTCCACCACGATGGCCGACATCGTGCGGGTCGATACCCTCGACCTCACCGAGTACACGGATGCCCCGGTGACCGATGCGGATCGTCATGCGCCGCTACGCTGCCACAACACCGCGTATGTGATCTTTACTTCCGGTTCTACCGGACAACCGAAGGGCGTCGCGGTCACGCATGCTGCGATCGCGAACCAATTGGTGTGGAAGCGGGCCGAGTTCGGTATGGATACCGCGGACGCGGTGTTGTTGAAGACCGCGGCCACGTTCGATCTGTCGGTGTGGGAGTTCTGGTCGGCCCTGGCGTGTGGTGGTCGTTTGGTGATCGCGAAACCGGACGGTCACCGCGATCCGGAGTACCTGAGCACGCTGATCGCTCAAGAGTGGGTGACCACGATGCATGTGGTGCCTTCGATGCTGGAGGCGCTGCTGACAGTCGGGTTGCCGGACTCGGTATGGCGGG
>NZ_AXVD01000079.1 GCF_000482385.1 Nocardia sp. CNY236 | reverse complement strand
AGCCGGTCGCACCGAATAGGACCAGGTCGAACTCCCGAGCGCCGAACCCCTGAGCGCCGGACTCCTGAGCACTGCCTGCCATGATCATCTCCATCTGCTGGTATGTCGCCGGTCGGTGGCTACCGGGCCGCGCATCCGCGCGCCGTTGCCGTCCAGAGGCTTGGGTCTGCACCGGCGACTGTCGAGGCAAGCCCGGAGCCGAGGTCGATTCTCCGTATTGCGATTTCAGTTTCCCGGCGCCGCGAAAGGGCATCGATCACGGCACCATCGTCTCGAGTACGTTGGTACCAGCGCTCGGTGAGGTCCGGCAACTTATGATTCGGTCACTTCACTGGGGTGGCATGGTCAGTCGATACGGTCGACGGTGATGGTCATCCCGGCCGCGCGGAGCCGCTCGGTGAGTGCATCGCCCATTGCGGCGGCGGGAGTCAGGATTCCGGCGAGCTCGGGTTGCCGGTCACCGTCGAAGGCCAGGCACAGGCCGCTTTCGCCGAGGAAGGTCGCGGTGGCCTGATACCCGGGGTCACCGGTGCCGGACAAGGTTGCCACGTACTTCGCACCCGAAGTGGTGCGGGTGTAGGTCTTCATGCTGAACCAGCCTTTGGCGCGAGATTCCGCGCTCGGGCCGGTGCCGGGCTTGGGCGCAATCAGATCCAGCAGCTTGCGGCCCGCCTTGGCCCGCGACAGCAGCGTGCCGGTGGTGATCAGCATTCCGATTCCGGCGGTCATGCCGGCCGCTAGAAGGGGGGCCGCCGGCGACGTGCCTGCGCTCATCACTTCGCTGTAGCGGAAGTTCTTGCCATACGGCCAGCCCAGCAGTCCATTGGTGCGGCGCACCAGCCTCGAATCGTGCGGTGCGAAGACGAGCGATCCCACCCAGCCTTTCAGGCTGGGGTCGATGGTGCGTGCTCGCCTGAGTGCCCAGTCGGATTGGCGCCCGAGGTCGGGTTCCCTGGATTCGTCCGGGCTGACCGAGTACGGGTTCGTCATCACCGAAATCCGGGACGAGTCCGCGGCAATCGCTTCCATGATGGCTCGGACTGCATCGATGGTGCCCCCGCTGGCGCCTCCCTTGAACGAGGCGATCCCTGTGGTGTCGGTGAGTTCGCCGGTGTTGTCGTCGATCGTGCG
>NZ_AXVD01000078.1 GCF_000482385.1 Nocardia sp. CNY236 | reverse complement strand
TCCGCGGTCGACGAGATTGTCCGTGTGCTCTACCCAGCCGCCTAGTTGGCCTGCCCGCACCCCGTGGTAGGGCAGGTCCATGGTGGCTTTGATTCGATAGAGTTTCTTCCCTGTTTCAGGATCTTCGAGTGTCTCGTCGGTCAAAAAATAGTGCTCACGCATACCGGCTGCGTATCCTTCGAAATTGCCCAATGAATTGGACGCCACTGGCGGGAAGGCGGTCCCGAGTCCATGGCTGCCGTGGGTCGGTGACTTGTTTCACCCTCTAACGGAGAACACATCCACACAGAGGGGACTGACAGCGGATGTGTTCCCCGAGACAAGAACCCTAGAGAATTACGCTCTCTTCTTGTGGGTGCTCAGCTCCATCACACCCGAGAAACTTCCGCCGCACCAGCACCGACACTGAGGCAGCATGCATCACTACCGATCTGCAGCACGCCACTCTGCGAATCTGCGAACAGCTGATCCCGTGGTCCAGCACCTGACACGACCCCGGCCCGCTGAGACCTGCTCTGCTCGCGGACGAGATCGCCGGGAGTGTCGGATTGCCGGTGGATCTGACCCCGGTTGGGGTTAGTTTCCGGTCGGGGTGATCCGGCCCTCGAACGCGATCGCGAACGCATTCAGCGCCGGCTTCCACCTGATAGCCCATCGTGCCTGACCCTTGCCTGTGGGGTCCAGCGAACGGGTCACCAGATACAAGCATTTCAACGCGGCTTGCTGTGTGGGGAAGTGTCCGCGGACCCGGACAGCACGCCGATAGCGGGCGTTGCGTGACTCGATCGCGTTGGTCGAGCAGATCACCCGGCGAATCTCGACGTCGTAGTCGAGGAACGGCACGAACTCGGCCCACGCGTTCTCCCACAACCGCACGATCGCCGGATACTGCGGACCCCAGGCAGCGGCGAACTCAGCGAACCGCTCCTTCGCCGCGGCTTCGGTCGGTGCGGTGTAGACCGGTTTCAGGTCCTTGCTCATCCGGTCCCAGTGCTGACGGCCTGCATACCGGAATGTGTTGCGCAGCAGATGGATTACGCAAGTCTGCACCACCGTTTGCGGCCACACGGTGGTGATCGCCTCGGGCAGGCCCTTGAGCCCGTCGCACTGGCAACGATGCAGAACCCACTACACCGTGAATCTCATGTCGGTATGCCCGAAGAGGTCCTGGCCTTGGGTTCGTACCCTGTTGCACTCGGTCTTCGATCAGGCAGATACGCAATCGGTTGCCGCCCAATATGATCGGATGCTCGACGCCCT
>NZ_AXVD01000077.1 GCF_000482385.1 Nocardia sp. CNY236 | reverse complement strand
TTCCTGTGGCAAGCGGACAACGGGATGTCTGGTACCCGGTGGAGGGCCTGGAGCAGTTCGGCTCGGTGTTGGATGGCGACTCGGTTCTGTTTCTGACCAGCGCTACATCTTGCGATGGCATTCCGAGAGCGTTCTAAGTCAACTATCATGGGTTTGTCACGCGAGTGATGCCGAGCGGTGGGACCGCCCTGCTTGACGGCCCCACCTGGTGGGTTACCTAGACCGCACTCGGCGGACCAGCATGAGCGCCCCGGCGATCATGGCAGCAGCTGCCAAGATGATGCCGTAGTCGACCGGGGTCTCTTGCTTTCTCCGGCGATGTTTCGCCATCCCCACCACCTCCTCCCTGGGCGCGGTGTGTGGACCAAGTCCACCGCCCCTCGGCCGGAGGTGCCTTCACCTTATCCGGTCACAGCGAGATGATCCGTTGAACCGCAACCATTTCCCGAGGTTCGTCCGTCCGGTCTGGACGTAACTCATGGTGGAGCAGGGCAACGTTCAGATTTGGGTGAAAGTGGTGTTCACTCAGGCTTTTCCCGCGTTGTGCGAGTGTCGGGCTTCATTTGATCCTTGACGTTTTGGCTTGACTGGAGGCTTGACGTCGGATCTAGGGTGTGGGCTCCCTCGAGCCTCACGGGCCAACTCGCTCGCGCAGGTGTCAGTGGTTGCTGGCTCTGTGGCGGGTGACTGGGGTGGTGTTCGTGCGTGGCGTGCGGATCAGTAGGTGGGGTCCGTGGTGGACGGTGATGGTGTCCTCATCGACAGTGGCGGTGACGACGGCGCGGGCGTGGTTGCGGCCGATCTGGATGCGTTGGCGGGCGATCATGATGCTGCCGCTGCTGGAGACGATGCGTTCGACGGTGACCGGTGCGGCGGGGACGTGCGTGGGTGGTGCGGCGGGCCGGGCTCCGCGCAGGAGGGCTGCGGCTCTGGTGGTCAGTGGGTTGGGCAGGGTGCGCAGGATGGGCGTGATCTTCGATTCCGATACCGCGTCGATGTCGATGTCGATCGGGTCGTCGGCGGTGAATTCGATTTCGGTTTTCAGCACCAGCACCAGCACCAGCGCCAATTCGCCGACGCTGTGTTCGGGTGCGGTGGTGGAGAATCTGTCGACCGGTGCGGTCATATCGAGGGCTTGGTGAGGTCGGTCGGTGTTGCAGCCGGTGACCCAGGTGTCGATGACCGTTTGGGCATGTGCGAGAGAGTTGAACGGAGGATGGCTATCGAGCAGTTCGCGGCGAAGAGACCCGTGGAAGCGTTCGATTTTGCCGGTGGTGGTCGGGGTCCGCGGTGCGGTCAACCGGTGGGTGATGCCGTTCTCACGGCGACCCAAAGGCACCCAAGCCGAATTCCCTTGTCGTGGCCTGCAATCTGCTCGTCACCGACGAATCCGGAGCGATCCTGCT
>NZ_AXVD01000076.1 GCF_000482385.1 Nocardia sp. CNY236 | reverse complement strand
GCGGGGGTCTCACAGGCAGCGGTGGTCGCTCGCGACGCGGGCGAACTGGGCAAACAACTGGTCGGGTACGTGGTGCCCGACCAGACTACGGACGTTGGCGGAGGCGAGGAGGTTGTCGAGCAATGGCGTCGCGCATACGACAGCCTGTACTCCGCCACGGGAAATGTCGAGGATACGCAAGGTTCGAGTTTGGGCGCAGATTTCTCGATCTGGAGAAGTAGCTACTCGGATTCCGCAATCGGGGTGGAACAGATGCGCGAGTGGCAGTCGGTGACCGTGAATCAGATTCGCAGAACTGGCCTTGGGCGCGTGCTCGAGATCGGCGTTGGATCCGGGCTCCTTCTCTCACGATTGGCTCCTGAATGTGAGGAATACTGGGCTACCGATTTCTCTTCGGCGACGATCGACAAGCTCACGCGGAACCTGCAAGAGTTGGAGGCAGATTGGACTGATCGAGTGCTACTGCGCGTCCAAGCCGCCGATAATGCTGCCGGATTACCAGACGGGCACTTCGATACCGTGGTCCTGAACTCGGTCATTCAATACTTCCCGTGCGAGCTCTACCTCCGCGGAGTGATCGAAACGGCATTTCGATTGCTCGCTCCTGGAGGTGCAGTATTTATTGGAGATGTCCGTAATCTGACATTGATCGAGGAATTCGCAACCGGGGTTGCTATTGCACAGGTCGGAGGAGACGACCCTTCGACTGTCAGGGAGCGGGTACGTCGAAATATTTCAGCCGAGCAAGAGCTATTGGTGGCGCCTGAATATTTCTCAGCGATTGCTGATCTCCACGATGATATCGCTGCGGTGGATATTGCTCTGAAGCGAGGATTCGCAGTTAACGAGCTGACTCGATACCGCTATGACGTCGTTCTTCGTAAGGGCCCGTTTCCGACGCTATCGGTGGCGGGGGTACCACATGAGAGGTTCGTGGATCGAGGTCGCTTGGAGTCTCTGCTGGCCGCGTGGTGTGATGGTTGGGTCCGTGTCACCGACATCCCGCATGCCGGGCTGGTCGACGAGATTCGGGCAGCGCAACGCATCCGGAACGGACAACCGGTAGCCAAGTGGGGCTTGCTCGGGACCGAGTCAATGCTTGCTGAGTCGGCGGAACGCCCTGCGGGTTTGTTGCCCGAGGATTTGTGGACTCTCGGCCAACGGCTAGGTTTCAGTGTCTCTGTTACATGGTCCGCACAACCGGATTGCATGGATGCGGTGTTTGTCGAGTCATCGGTCGTCGACGGTCGACAAGTGACGGACGCCTTCTCTGCGCAGGTACACGTCGTTGATCCTGCGCGGTGCACGAACAACCCTCGAGCCGGTCTCCTGGCTACCTCAGTCCGGCAGTTCGCAGCCGATCACCTGCCGGAGTTCATGGTGCCCGCGGCGGTGGTGATGCTCGAGAGGCTGCCCCTGACATCGAACGGGAAGCTGGACCGCAAGGCGTTGCCGGAACCCGAGTTCGT
>NZ_AXVD01000075.1 GCF_000482385.1 Nocardia sp. CNY236 | reverse complement strand
CGATCACCCCGTATGGGAGATGACCCTCCCATACCGGGTGGGCTTTCGCACCAGACAGGAACACACCATTGAACACGATCCAGCCCAGTTCTGACGACAATCACGATCACCCGATGGTCATCAAAAAGTTCGACCACGAGCACGCAGAACTGTCGAATTTCGGCCCCGGCGCGGCCATCTACGATCGGGTGGCATACCGCACCGCGGGGCATGCGCACGTAGCGGCGATGAGTCTCGACGAGGACGCTCGAGCAGCGGTCCAGGCCGCTCCCAGCCCAGAGGAAGCCAAGGCCCTCGGTCATAGGGTGAAGGTACGGCCAGATTGGGAACATGTGAAAGTCGCTGAAATGCGTGCGATCCTGGAGAGCAAGTTCACTCGCACTCCCGAGATTCGAAAGTCTCTGGTCGGCACCGGAGACCGGCTACTCATCGCCACCACCACCGACGACTTTTGGGGGCGATACCGGCGACCTAGCCAGTACTCGGCTGTGGGTGCCAATATGCTGGGACGCTTATTGATGCAGGTGCGGGGAGCGCTGCGCGACGACCCGGTACATCGATGGCCCAGGGTCGCACTCATCGGACAACCTCGGCGGGACATCGAGCGACCCGTCCGGAGCTGGGTTCGCAGCGAATTGGACCGACTCGCGGCGAAGCTGCGCGATAGCCACGAAACCCAGGTTGCGTTAACCGGTTTAGAGATCGGACCCCCCACGTGGTGGGCTCAGTCCGCCATCGCGGCCGAACTCCACACCTGGGGATATCAGCCCTTTCCCGGACAAGGTAGGGAATGGACTGCGCATCAAAAGACTGCGCACGCTGAGATCCTCGAACGCCTCAACCGTTTGGTGGTGATCGCCGAGTGGTATGAGAACCGGTTCTACGCCGACCGCGACCAGCTGTTGACCGGTGACGCAGATGCGGTGATCGTGGTTCGTGATCCTGAGAAGCGCTGTGGTGGAACAGTTTCCGCACTGCGCACCTACTGCCCTGACATGCCGGTGATCACCGTCGACATCCGCCGCCGGAAGACGACCATCTCCAGGTCCTTCGACCCTTCGGTCCTGTCCCCGAGGGCGGCCTAGCCCAGTAGGTGGCCGGCAGCGCACCCCACGCTGCCGGCCACCACGCATCCAACGCTTCAGCTGGCCGTCCTCAACACCGCCAACCACAGCACCTCAGCGTCTGAAGCCAACCCTGACCTCGGTGCATTCGCCCGAGAGGCTGAGCGCATGCTGGCCAGTGACACGTGAAACGGTTCCGCGCCCACCGCCCCGCCAACTGATCGGTAACACACGTGCCGCCGACGATCTACCTCCAAACCGTCAACGAGCATCGAACGAAAGTCGCTGAACAGCGCGACCTCAGCTGTCCGAATGCCCGAGAGGTGGGCTACCACTGATCGTTGTTGGCCAGGAGGCGAGGAATGATCGCGCGATCTCGCGGCCGGTCACCAGTGTCGTCGTGGCTGGGTGAGGTGATCGGCCGGTCGGGCGACCCGCCTGATCGAGGGCTACCAGGTCGCGGTCCGCCGCGCGCACGG
>NZ_AXVD01000073.1 GCF_000482385.1 Nocardia sp. CNY236 | reverse complement strand
GGGTCAAGATTCCAGCGAACTGGCTGGGTCAACATTCGACCGACATTGACAATGGAGCAGCGCCGCGCGTGCGGTTGCCCACCTACGCCTTCGATCACATCCAGTACTGGGCGAACATCGCAGATTTCGTAGGAGACCCAACCTCGCTGGGACAGGCCGCCACCGGGCACCCGTTGCTCGGCGCGATGGTGTCGATTCCCGAGTCCGGGGGTGCGGTTCTCACTGGTCGATTGTCGCTTCGAACCCACCCGTGGCTGGCCGACTATCGGGTCGATGGGGTCAGCCTGTTCCCAACAACTGGACTGATCGAATTGGCCATCCGCGCGGATGTACAAGACCTGCTGATGGGCGCGCCTACGGAGATCGAACCGCGGCGATTGCGCGAGCTGCACATCGACCTCGGTGTCCCCGACACACCGTAACCGGCCGCGCAAAGCCCACACGATCGCCACCGGCGTGATCGCCCACACCGCGAGACTGCATACAACCTCGCGCGCCGGGCCCACAATCGACGGCATCGACTGCCCGAAATTCCCCTCGGGTGTCCCGTCCCGACCCCTCCTGGTCTCGTGTTCCCGCGCGACTGCGAGCAACGCTGTGCGCTGTGCCATTCGATACAACGCCCGCCTCATGAAGAACTCGGCGTTCACGCCCGTCACTTGACGGAATATGCGATCTCGGCTACGTTCTTGGGATGTTTCCCTGTTACAAGGGGTTACGGACAAATAGATCTTTCCCCGCGACCGGTATTCAGCACACAAAGCCGACCGGGTGCTTGATCTGTACGCCCGGATCTGGGACGGCGAACCGCACGAGGACGCCACACAACCGGGAAACGGCACCCTCGAACAAGAGGCTTTCTCACGGCTTTCGGCATCCCGCGCGCGGAGACGATGCGACATGTCGAGGTATTCATGAAGAATCCACCAGCACGGTGTACCACTTTTCATAACTGGACCGACCTGCTGAAATCGCAGGTCGAGCACCATGGCTCGGATACGGCATTCACCTTCCTCGACAACGAGGGAAATGAGGCCGATCTGCTCACGTACCGCGAACTGGATCAGCGGGCGCAAGCGATCGCGCACCATCTGACGAACATGGTCTCGAAAGGAGACCGTGTACTACTGCTCCATCCACCGGGGCTCGACTATGTCGCTGCATTTTATGGCTGCCTGTACGCAGGAGTGATCGCCGTCCCGCTATTCCCTCCGCGCCGAAATCGTCTCGAGCATATCGACGTGGTCGCGCGTGATTGCGCGGCAAGCATGGTACTGAGTACTGCACATTTTGTTTCCGAAATGGAGAAGCTCGATGACCAATGGTATGTCAAATCGTTACCAAGAACGGCCTCGGATGACATAAGGTTTACGGCGCTACCGATCGCGGGAATAGAGTCTGCGGAATCCAAAATCGCATATCTGCAGTACACCTCTGGATCTACATCGACCCCGAAAGGGGTGATCGTGGAGCACGAGATGATGCTGCGGCAGTGCGACGAGCTGGGGTACGGGTGGGGCGTCGACACCGAGACTGTTCTGGTGTCCTGGCTTCCACATTTTCACGACTTCGGACAGGTCAGCGGTGTACTCATGCCGATCTACTCCGGCACCAGGGCGGTGCTGATGGCGCCGGATACGTTTGTGAAGAGTCCGATCCGCTGGTTGTCCGCGGTCTCGACTTACCGCGGAACACACAGCGG
>NZ_AXVD01000072.1 GCF_000482385.1 Nocardia sp. CNY236 | reverse complement strand
CCGGCGCCGGCCAGATAGATCTCGCCACGCACACCGATCGGCACCGGATTGCGATTCCCATCCAGAACATACACCTCGGTATTCGCCGGCGAGGCATCGAAGGCCGACGCTGCATGCACCACCGACGCCACCTCGGAAGTCGGCCCGTTGAACCCGAACAGCACCTGCTCGCGAGCCTCCGGTCCCATCACCGGCAACTCACCGACCAGCACCCCGGGATTGTCGACGATCGCGCCCAACAACGCTTCGAATCCCTCGGTCAAGCGCACGACCGAATCACGGTCGAACAGTTCGGTGCTGTATTCCCAGACGCAGCGGTAGCGATCGCCTTCCGGGATGACGAGGACCAAGACATCGAAGCCGTAGGCCAGACCGCCGATCGCAGCGGAGTTCAGTTCCGGTGTCGGGCAGTCGTCGGCCAGTTTCAGGTGTGGTAGAGCCTCGGGGGCAAAGTCTTCCAGCACCATCATCGTCTGGAAGATCGGAGGCTTGTTGGGCTCGCGTCGAACTCCCATGCGCTGGACGAGCTCGGCCAACGGCACGTTGCGATGATCCAGAAGCCCGATGATCATGTCATGGGTGTCGAGAACGACCTCGGTGAAGGTGCGTGCGGTGGGCAGGTCGACCCGGACGGGCAGACCGTTGAGGCACATGCCCACCATGGTGTCGAGCTCGCGGCGGCGACGGTCGGCCACGGCGGTGCCCACCAATGCGCTGTCCTGCCCGCTAAAGCGTCCCTGGACACTGCCGAATGCGCTCATCAACACGGCGAATTCGGTGACAGCGCTGCGTTGGGCGAATCGCTTCACGCCAGCGCTGATATCGGCCGAGACGTAGGTTTCGAACGCCGCGCTGGCGTAGGTGCGGCTTGTCGGCCGCGGCCGATCCATCGGCAGGTCCGCGTCGAACGGTGCGCCCTGAAGGGTCCGCTCCCACCATCCGACACTGGCCTCACCGATGGCGCCGTCGGTGAGCAGCTGGCGCTGCCAGAGTGCGTAATCGGTGTACTGGAGCAGTTGCGGTGCCAGTTCTCTCTCCCGATACACAGCCGCGATCTCTCCGGCAACCTGCGCCAGCGATTCTCCGTCGGCCGACATGTGATGAATGTTGATCAGCCAGTACCATTCGTTGTCGGACAGACGCACCAGCCGGCTGCGGAAGGCGTCCGCGCTCAGATCGAACGGCTCGGCGAACCAGTCCTGCGTTGTGCGGTAGAAGTCGTCGAGAGGTAGTCCCGCCCAGTCTTCCACCCGGTGGTCGAGGGCTTCGTCCGCCGTCTGCACCAGCTGTGTCGGGAAGCCGTCGCCGTCTTCGACGAACACCGTGCGTAGCGCCTCGTGGCGTTGGACCACCCATTGCAGGGCCGCGGTGAACCGTTGAGGGTCGACGGGATATTCGAATCGGACGGCGAGGGGCAGCGGATACAACGTGAGCCCTGGCGACTGCTGTTCCAGAAACCACAACGCCTCCTGGATCGGAGACACCGGCCGCGGCAGCCGCGGATCCGCGGGTTCGAGATGCACCAACGGTGGGACCCGAGTCTCGCCCTGGGCATGGTCGAGCCGCTTGCCGAGGGCCTCGGGAGTGCGGGATTCGAAGATGTCCTGGAGCAATACGTCGATGCCGAGAACTTCCTGAAGTGCGCGTTGCACGCGGATACCCAGCAGCGAGTTCCCGCCGAGATCGAAGAAGTCGTCGGTGCGGTCGATCACGCCGATGCCCAGCACTTCCCGCCAGACACTCACGACATATGCCTCCATCGCGGTGCGGGGTGGTGTGGCGAGCTGTCGGCTGCCAGCCATGGCGGTGAGTAGTTGTGTGGTGTCGACCTTTCCGGAGGGCAGGGTCGGGAAGACGTCGACGGCAGTGATCCGGTCGGGGACCATGTAGCGTGGTTTGTTCGCCCGCAGGCGCCGCTGCACGGTCCTGGTGTCGACGGTCGCTGGTGTC
>NZ_AXVD01000071.1 GCF_000482385.1 Nocardia sp. CNY236 | reverse complement strand
CCGTCAGCTCGGGAAGCGTGTTCCGTCACCGATAGTGGTCCCCCTTCTCCCGAAGTTACGGGGGTATTTTGCCGAGTTCCTTAACCACAGTTCTCTCGATCGCCTTGGTATTCTCTACCTGACCACCTGTGTCGGTTTGGGGTACGGGCCGTGTATCAACTCACTAGAGGCTTTTCTCGGCAGCGTAGGATCACTGAATTCGCCTCAGTCGGCTATGCGTCACCTCTCAGGCTGGTGTGACACGGATTTGCCTATGTCACGCCCTACGGGTTTACACCAGTGTTACCACTGACTGGCTCAGCTACCTTCCTGCGTCACCCCATCGTTTGGCTACTACAGTCGGGGTCCCATGCAGCGCCTTCTCGTTCCCCGAAGGGAATCGGTCCGGTTTTGGATGGTTAGCACGACTGCCTGGCCATTGGGCGCGGATACACGGGTACGGGAATATCAACCCGTTGTCCATCGACTACGCCTGTCGGCCTCGCCTTAGGTCCCGACTCACCCTGGGCGGATTAACCTGGCCCAGGAACCCTTGGTCATTCGGCGGACGAGTTTCTCACTCGTCTTTCGCTACTCATGCCTGCATTCTCACTCCCGCATCCTCCACAGCTGGATCACTCCGCTGCTTCCGTGGATGCGGGACGCTCCCCTACCCGTCCCAGCTCCTGGCTCGTGAGCAGGATGTGTGCTGGAACGCCGCGGCTTCGGCGGTGTACTTGAGCCCCGCTACATTGTCGGCGCAGGATCACTTGACCAGTGAGCTATTACGCACTCTTTCAAGGGTGGCTGCTTCTAAGCCAACCTCCTGGCTGTCTTCGCGACCCCACATCCTTTTCCACTTAGTACACGCTTAGGGGCCTTAGCCGGCGATCTGGGCTGTTTCCCTCTCGACTACGAAGCTTATCCCCCGCAGTCTCACTGCCACGTTCTCACACACCGGCATTCGGAGTTTAGCTGACTTCGGTAAGCTTGTGGGCCCCCTAGGCCATCCAGTAGCTCTACCTCCGGTGTGAAACACGTGACGCTGCACCTAAATGCATTTCGGGGAGAACCAGCTATCACGGAGTTTGATTGGCCTTTCACCCCTACCCACAGCTCATCCCCTCAGTTTTCAACCTAAGTGGGTTCGGGCCTCCACGACGTCTTACCGTCGCTTCACCCTGGCCATGGGTAGATCACTCCGCTTCGGGTCTAGGACACGCGACTGTGGTCGCCCTGTTCGGACTCGCTTTCGCTACGGCTACCCCACACGGGTTAACCTCGCCACATGCCACTAACTCGCAGGCTCATTCTTCAAAAGGCACGCCATCACCCCACCGCAGGGCACGAGGCCATACGGAAGGCTTTGACGGATTGTAAGCGCACGGTTTCAGGTACTATTTCACTCCCCTCCCGGGGTACTTTTCACCTTTCCCTCACGGTACTAGTCCGCTATCGGTCACCAGGTAGTATTCAGGCTTACCGGGTGGTCCCGGCCGATTCACAGCAGATTTCACGGGCCCGCTGCTACTCGGGTATCAGTTCACGGGAGCTGACGTGTTTTCACCTACGGGATTGTCACCCTCTGCGATGGGCCGTTCCAGACCACTTCGGTTAACACGACAGTTTCTTACTCCCGCCCGGGCCGGCAGACCCGGGACGACTGACCCCACGACCCCACGAACGCAACCCCTGCCGGGTATCACACGCTCATGGTTTAGCCTGGATCCGTTTTCGCTCGCCACTACTCACGGAATCACTGTTGTTTTCTCTTCCTGCGGGTACTGAGATGTTTCACTTCCCCGCGTTCCCTCCCGACACCCTATATATTCAGGTGTGGGTGACACGACATCACTCGTGCCGGGTTTCCCCATTCGGACATCCTCGGATCTCAGCTCGGTTGGCAGCTCCCCGAGGCTTATCGCAGCCTCCTACGTCCTTCATCGGCTCCTGGTGCCAAGGCATCCACCGAACGCTCTTGAACACTTACAAACAAAACACAAAAATCAAAGATGCTCGCGTCCACTGTGCAGTTCTCAAACAACACACCCGGAAGGA
>NZ_AXVD01000070.1 GCF_000482385.1 Nocardia sp. CNY236 | reverse complement strand
GGCGCATCGGCACCGCGGTGTCGTTCCACGCTTTGAGTACTAGTTGTCGTTCGGTCTCGCCGAGCAGATCGATCGCACCCACCCGCACGTCCGGACCGATACCGGAGGCGAGTGCCTGAACCAATCGCATGAAACGCTCGAGATGGCCATTTGTGGTCTGCTCGTCATGCATGTGCCCACTAGCAAGGAGATCGATGCGCGTACCGCTCGAGTCGGAGCCGTTGTGTATGACAAACGCGACGTCGTCTACTCGGCCGACTGACACGTTGTGAACAGAAATCTCATGACCGCTGAAATCGAAGCCGTAGTCGAACCCTACGAAGTTGACGATGACCCCGAAGAGATCATCCAGGCCGCCCTTCAATCGTAGATCACGGGCGATGTTCTCTCCGCGATATCGCTGATGCCATACCGCTTCTCCGATCTCCCGGCCCACCGTGTTGACAAGTTCCGCTATCGACGACCCTGGACGTACCAGAATTCGCAGCGGCACCACGTTCGCCACCATTCCCGGAGTTCTTTTCATTTTCGCAGAAAATCGTGCCGGTACCGGTAGTCCTAATACTATGTCCTGTTCACCAGTTGTCCGATGGAGAAGGATTGCCGTTGCAGTGATCAGCAATGCCGGGTAATGGGAGCCGCATTGATCGGAAAGAATTTTTAGGGTATTCGTACCAGCTGCCGTAATGCTCTTCGTCCACCGGATAACTGGACGGCCCGCACCTTCCGTCGTGCCCACGAAACGTACCGCTTCCGGCATGTCGGTGAGACGTTCGACCCAATAGGCCCGATCCGATGCGTAGCTTTCTGAAGCATGGTACGCCTCGTCCTCACTTACCAACTCCCGCAACGACCCAAAACCGTGATTCGGTGGCTCCACGCCAGCTACGCGTGCATTGTAGATCTCAGCTACCCGCCTGGCGACAAGTGAAAATCCAGTCCCATCGATCACGATATGGTGGTAGCTGTGATACCATATGAACCTGTCGGACTGCAGCTTTAGCAACGCGAAATTGAACAGCCGCCCATTCTCGGGCAGCATGGGTCTTCCGATCTCCTTAGATATCCATTGCGAGGCTCCAGCGGCCGGGTCGGGACTAGCGGTCAGATCGACTACATGAAAAATCCAGTCGGAAACATCCTCTACGTACTGATACACGTTGCCATCAGATCGAGTGAAGCGGGCACGAATCGACTCGGCTTCGGAAACCACCTGCCGAGTTGCGCTCTCGATAAGGCTGGAGTCGACGAATCCGACAATTTCTATGTAATCACCAATACGAAAGTCGGTTGATTGCGGGTTCAACTCTTGCGCAATCCAGATCTCGCATTGCGCCGCGGTTAGCGGCAGGTGGAGACTTCTCCCGGCAGGCTGATCCATACCCAACACTCTCCTAATGAGATGCGCCAATATCAGGGATTTGATCGCAATGATTCCACTTTCCCATCATTTGTGGTTTCCATTGCGTCCTCGAAAGCTCTCCATTGTCTACGACAACCTGCATTTTGGTCGGAGCCGGGCTCCGGGATCACTCATATCATCGGCCCTGCTCCATCGCAATACTGATCAAACTATCGACGTCCAGATCCTCAAAGGGTCTTGTTTCGTGCGCCAAATCGTCTTCGGAATAGTTCACTGACGCCTTCGTCTCCATGCTGTCGAGAAATCTCATCAGTTCGGTCCAGCGCACTCGGCCTTCGCCGATTCGGCGAATTCTATCCAGAATCTCTCGCTCAGGTTTGGAGAGGTCATAGTTTCCAACCGGTATACCACTGTCGATATACTCTGCAACCGCATGGGGGGTGGGGTGATCGAAAATAAGAGTTGCCGGGATATCAAGACCCGTGGTAGCTCTCAACCTATTCCGCAATTCGAGGGCGGAAAGTGAGTCGAAACCCAGTTCTCTAAAATTGTGAGACTCATCGATTGCGCTTTGGCCACCGTGGCCAAGAACAGCCGCGACCTCTCGTTTGACCAGGCTCATGATCAGCCTGGTCCTTTCCGGACCTCGCAAGCCCGCCAGCTCGGTGTCCAGGCCACTACTTGGTGCCGAATCGGGCACCATGGCTGTCCTGTGGCGTCGGGGAACCAGGTCTCGTAGAACGAGCAGGACCCGCTGTAGGCGATCCCGCACCGATCGCCTGGCCGCAAACGCCGAACCGTCTGCGGCGATGGACGTTTCGCTGGTAACGCTGTCTACCCAGCGGTGGACCTCGCTGAGTGACCCCGCGAGAAAGTCGATCTTGCACTGCTGACGGCGCAGTTTGCCGCTTGTGGTACGCGGAATGGTTCCCTGGTCGATGAACAGGACGACCATCGGTGTGATGCCGTGTTTCCTGGCCACGATGTG
>NZ_AXVD01000069.1 GCF_000482385.1 Nocardia sp. CNY236 | reverse complement strand
TGGGTACGCGGAATACCCATCGACTGGACCACGGCACTGGACACCACCACAGCACACCCCATCGCCCTACCCACCTACCCATTCCAACGCCAACGGTACTGGCCGAGCACCACCGATGCCGGCGTCGGTGCGGATGGCCTCGGGCTCGAGGCCACCGGACATCCGCTGCTCGCCGCCGCGGTTCGCCCGGCGGAGGCGGACTCGCTGCTGCTGACCGGACGGCTCGCGCTCGGTACGCAGCCATGGTTGAACGACCACCGGGTGTGGAACAAGGTTGTGTTCCCCGGCGCCGGCCTGGTCGAACTGGCGCTGGCCGCAGCCGAGCGAGTGGGGGCCGACACCCTGGAGGACCTGACTTTGACCACCGCACTGATAGTGCCCGAGGACGGCGCGGTGGACATCCAGGTCGCCGTCGCCGAGGCCGACCATGACGGGCGGCGCTCGGTGACGATTCATGCCCGGCCGACAGTCCGGGATGCGACCGACGACTGGACGCGGATCGCCATGGGTACGGTCTGTACCGATGCGACTACCGATGTCGACTTTCCGACCGTGTGGCCGCCCGCGGATGCCGAGGCGGTCGACGTGGCCGACTGGTACGACACACTCGACGCGACCGGGCTGGAATACGGTCCCGCATTCCAAGGGCTGCGTGCAGTCTGGCGTCGGGACAAGGAGATCTTCGCCGATATCGGGCTGACCGACGAGGAGTCGAAGCAAGCGGATTCCTTCGGCCTGCACCCGATTCTGCTCGATGCGACGCTGCACACTCTCGGACTCGGTGCGCTGCCGGTCGCCGACGAGGCGCATGTACCGTTCGCCTGGACCGGCGTCCGCCGCTGGTCTACCGGGCACTCGACGGTGCGGGCACACATCGTGCCGGTCGGCCCGGCGGCGGTGGCGATCACCGTCGGCGATACCGCCGGGCGACTGGTCGCCTCGGTGGCGTCGTCGAGCGTGCGGCCGGTGACCCCGGACCAACTCGGCCCGGCCACCGAATCGTTGTTCGACCTGCGATGGGTGCCCGTCGCGGCCGAGCCGGTCACCGAGCCCGCGGCCTGGACGGTGGTCGGTGACGGGCTCGGGCTGGCGGAAGAACTGACCTCCGCCGGGCACCGGGTCGATGCCTATGTCGATCTCACCGGGCTTGCCGCCGCGATCGACGCCGGGGCGAGCGTGCCGGATACGGTGCTGATCCCGTTCGACGGCAGTGCGGACGGCTCCGGCGATGTGGCAGCCGCCGTGCACAGTGCATGTCACCGGATCTCGGCCGCGGCTCGATCCTGGCTGTCGGACACCAGGTTCGGGACCGCGCGGATGGTGATTGTCACGCGCGGCGCGATCGCAGCCCAGCCGGACGAGGCCATCACCGACCTGCCCGCGGCGAGCGCCAGGGGCCTGGTGCTGTCCGCCCACACCGAGAATCCGGAACGATTCGCACTGGTCGACATCGACATCGAACCGGCATCGCGCGAAGCCCTGTCCGGGGTGCTGGAGGTCGGCGAGCCGCAGGTCGCCCTCCGGGCCGGGGCGCTGCTCGGCGCCCGGTTGGCGGCGGCCGGGACAGCGGGCACGTCGCATACGCAATGGCCCGTGCATGGCACTGTCCTGGTTACCGGTGCGAGCGGTGCGCTGGGGCGACTCGTCGCTCGCCACCTCGTATCCGAACACGGTGTCCGGCGGCTGCTGCTGGTCAGTCGCCGGGGAGCGCAGGCCCCCGGTATGGCAGACCTGTGCGCCGAGTTGTCCGGCCGCGGCGCGCAGGCCTTCGTCGCGACGTGCGACGTCGCCGATCGGGAGGCACTCGCACGGACGTTGGCGGATATTCCGGCGGCACATCCGCTGACTGCGGTGATTCACGCAGCCGGAATACTCGATGACGGAGTCGTCGGCGCCCTCACCGAACAGCGGATCGACGCCGTGCTGCGGCCGAAGGTGGACGCCGCGTGGAACCTGCACGAGCTGACTCGCGACGCCGAACTCACTGCATTCGTGCTGTTCTCCTCCGTCGCAGGAATTTTCGGTACGGCAGGACAGGGCAACTACGCAGCGGCGAACGCATTCCTCGATGCGCTCGCCCGGCATCGGCGCGAACAGGGGTTGGTCGGCACAGCGCTCGGCTGGGGTGCTTGGGCCGAAAGCGGTCTGGCTGCGGCACTGGATACGGCGAACCGGGCTCGCTTGGCACGGGCCGGTATCGGCGGCCTGACCGACACTCACGGGTTGCGCCTGTTCGATATCGCTCTGCGACAGGACACGGCGTACCTCGTACCGATGCTGCTGGATCGCGCCTCGATAGTGGGCGAGACCCCGCCTGTGCTTCGCGGCTTGATTCGCCCACACCACGCACAGCGTAGCCGCGAGGCGGACAGCGGCAACGCCGGTTTCCTGCGCCGGCTCGCCGCCTCGACCCCGGCCGATCGAGAGCGGGCACTGCTGGACCTGATCCGCGCGGAAATGAGCGCGGTATTGGGCTACTCCGGGCACGTGCCCGACGGCCGGACCTTCACCGATCTCGGCGCGGATTCGCTCACCGCGCTCGAACTGCGCAACAGGCTCACCAGGGTGACCGGGCTACGGCTGTCGTCGACCGTGCTGTTCGACCATCCCACGCCGGCCCAACTCGCCCGCATGGTGTGCGACGAGTTGTTCCCCGCGGTGCCACGGAATGCGGACGACGGTTTCGACGAGGCCCGCTTCCGGCGGGAGTTCGCTGCGGTGTCGATCAGCAGGCTCCGCGAGGCAGGGCTGTTGGAAGCACTACTCGCCCTGCTCGACTCGGGGCCCGCCGAGTCTGTGGCGGATGAGGCCGTGGTCGATGGGTTGGGGATCGCGGATCTGATTTCGCTGGCGCACGAAGGAGCTGAGTCGTGATGGATT
>NZ_AXVD01000068.1 GCF_000482385.1 Nocardia sp. CNY236 | reverse complement strand
CCGTAGCCGGCCACAGCGCACCGTGAGCCGGGCCGAGGAGATCAGAGAACCAATCGCACCATATCGGCGGTCCGCGCGAGGCCGGGGAACGCTTGACGACGAGCTTACGAACCAATCACCTACCAGAGGCGACCTCCTGTTCAGCTGGACGCACGAAATATCGAGGCTAGTGACACACCCGAATCTGCAAGTCAGACTCTCACTTCACAACTTGCGCCGGGTCAGTATAAGAAGTTCAACGTGGCATGATGCCTTGCATGTTGTCCGACAATGACCTCGCTATTGCCTCGGCCGCTTCTTTGGTACTTGCGGTGAGATCCCGCGAGCCCGAGTTGTCAGAAAAATCTTTCCCTGAGGCGGTGACGGTGACAACCAAGTTCTCGCTACGGAAGTTGACTTCGGATTCGACCGATTCAGATCTAGATTTGGTGGTCGTGTACGCCTCGTCGCCCACTCCGGGCAACGCTACCCCGAAACCTTGGCGGTTGTCCTTGAGATTTTCCTGGGCAGCGGAAATGGCATTATCAGCAATACTCAACATAAAGTATATAATAATCATTCGCTGCCGCGGACCAGTCGGACCCGGATCATCCCATGACTGCGCCTTGCTCACGAAAAAGATATCGCATGACTTTGTATCGGCCAGGTTGGGAACGAACAGATCACTACCTTCATAGCGAAAGTCAGGGTCGTAAAGAGGACCCGCGAAGGACTGTGTGGCAACCTCGGCGTATTCAGCAATTTCCGCGCATGATGAAGGCAGCGCTTCATATAATACCGGGTCGAGTTTCGTTGCGTTGTGAGTGCACCCAGACAAAATGGCCGACAGGGCGCTGCTGCAAATAATACCAACGGCCAGCGGCCGCGGCGATATCATGTCGGCTTCCCCCATGCGGAACCGGTTGGATTTCTGGGCTGCCACCCGGTCAGGTCACGCGAGGATGGCGCGATAGCACTCGGAACGGCAATTCCTGTTGCAGACGACAGAATATCTGTTATAGCTGCCTGGGTGTCTCTCTGAAATACCATTACCGTCTTGATGACCTCAGAGGTTTCCGCCAAGAAATCGCCGAGGGCCTGCACAAGGAAGCCTAGTTTGGCATCGCCTCCCCCTTTGACCCCACGTGTGAAAAAGGTCACTATGACATCGATTCCGACATCAAGCAGATCTCCCGAGACATCGAGCACGATTTCAGCGTAGCGCGCTATATGCCCGATAGCTTGGATATAGTTGTCCACAATGGCAGATCGAAAATTGTTGATCAGAGTGGCGATATTAGCGACTATCTCTTGTTCTTGCTTCGACACCGCGATCAGGTTATCGACGTAAGTGACCACCGCCTCTCGCGAGGTACCGTTCCACCGTGCAGTCAATTCCGCTTTCGCGGTATTCAGCCCATTGCCGTCGCCGCTTCCGTCGACGGACTGTGTAAGGTTTGTGGCTGCCTTCTGCCAGGCTTCGGTGACATCCGTGACAGCATTGGGATTCCCCAGGATTTTCCTAATTGTTTCAATTTGCGTACGAACTGCGTATACCCCGACGCGTTCCGCTACACTTACCAGAGTAGCGGCCTGATCCCAGGGAAAAACTAGCTCGGGTGGCAAATCCCATGGGTTCCGATCCGAAGGTATTGGGAACCCACTCCTTGTTCGCTCGCCCATACGTCAGTATCCTAGCTTTTCATCGATGTAACCGAAACGCCGATAGTATTCGGCGTCCAGGCTCTCGAAATGGTTCGCACACAAATCGATCCCGTCGCTAGCTGACTCTATCGCCCTCTTGCCTTGTCGTAGCTTATCACTTACATCAGCGGCGACCTGGTTGAAAGTCTGCACGATTGACTTTCCGAAGTATCCGAGAGAATCCTCTGTCAGGTTGTTTTTCTCGATCCAGTCGGCCGCGCTTCCCCAATGCCCGGAGGCCTGGCGGATCTCCTCGGCTTGAAGGCGCAATGCTGCGGGAACGACATGAAAGTCAGTCACGAGTATTGCACTCCCGATTCCGAGTTCGACGGTATGCTGGTAGGGACAACATTCAAAGACGCACGGATAGCGGACAGTACGTCATGCTCGTTCGACTGAGAAACTTCGTAGGGGTCCAAGTCGATGGCTCGCAGTTCTCCAGAGCTATTCAATGTCACGGACCCCAACTGAGTCTCGTAGTCGTCAACGACCGGAATCTGGCGATCAGGACCGCCAATTCCACGCTGGCGAGTTCGAATATCCGCAACAGCTCTCCGCCAGTTGGAGTTCATCTCTTCTACGATATGGTATATTTTGTCGAAATCCGTCACATCTGACCTTAGAATATTGAGACTGCTATGGCATGGTTGATCAGGAACGAAGATCGTCTAGCAGATCGAACGCGTCTGGAAACTGTTCTCGGAATCGCTCATACGTTTCCTGCGATGCCGTCGCGCGGGCGCGGTTGACTGCCTCCACGATCGCCCGCGCGGCTATATCCACATCGTCGGCGAGCACCCATGTGGGTCGGCTGATGTCACCGAATCCGTCCCGGAGCGTAATATCGAGAACGTGACCATCGCGCGCTATACGTGCGCTCGCGCGGCCGTCAGAGGAAGCTGCCTGGAAGGAGACGTCGGCCAGGCCCTCTCCAACACCTTCGACGCGACGACGCAACTCAGCGATCTGATGCTCACCTTCTCCAACCACGCGGATCAAGTCTTCGCTGTCCACTAATAGCCTCCCCTTCACGACATCGATATCCTTTCCCAACGATATGACCTTGTCAAATCGCAGAGCCGAAATCGCGGACTCGATACGCGCACCCACTGCTATCCATGCTGTTCCGAAACGGCCTGCTGGAACTCTGATTCGACCGCGATCGCGTGCCGGTCAGCGCTGAAGATAGACAGCCTGAACGCACCCCGGGCCGCACCCGAGCAAGGATCCCGGCTCCGGAATGCTGTGGTTCTTGCTGGGTTGCTGGATATGCTGATGTTCCTGGCCGACCCGCGAAAGCTCCATGGGGTGCGGCACCCGGTCGCCGCCATCACGGCGGTGGCGCTGGCCGCGACGCTCACGGGTGCCCGGTCATTCCAGGCGATCGCCGAGTGGGCCACCGACGCACCGGCCGACCAGCGCGAACGACCCCTACAAGGCCCCAATGCCGCACGTTAAATAGTACCAGTTAGCATTCCAGCAGCATTTGGTTATGTTTTCGGTGCCGGCGCTGGTAGTGGGCTTTTCTGGCGCGGTATTGGTGTCGGCGTCGCCAGGTTGACCACTGCCGGATGGCAGTGTGGTCGGGGTGGTGGGTGGTCACGTGTGCCAGAAGACGGCGTATTTCGCCGAGGGTGAGCGAGATGAGTTCGCTGCCAATGCTTTTGGGGAGATTGCGGTGGTGACGGCGAGGTAGGTGTGGGCGAGCATGGCGAGGGTGATGTGGCGGTACCAGGCGTGGTAGCGGCGGACTTGGTAGTGGTCGAGGCCGATTTCGGTTTTCGCGGTCTGGATGCAATCCTCGGTGGCCCAGCGGGTGCCGGCAACCCGGATGAGGGTGTCGTCGCTGGTGGCGGTGGGTGCGTAGCACAGGTAGTAGGCGATTTCGAGTTCGCCTTTGCTGTTGGGGGTCAGGGTCCGGCGGGTTAGGATTCGACGGCTCCACCCCGCGGCGGTGGTTCGTGGCGCGGCAGTATCCAAGTCACCTCGATGCCGCTGCCCCGGAGGCCGATCTGCGAATTCAAAGGATCAGAAGATGAAGCGCCCTATTTCGCTATCAAGTGGGGACCAGCAGAATTCTATAAGTACCGCTCCAGACATATTGATAGGTTCTGGGCGGC
>NZ_AXVD01000067.1 GCF_000482385.1 Nocardia sp. CNY236 | reverse complement strand
GGCGCACGCCACCTGACCCTGCTCGGACGCAGCGGCGCCACCACCGAAGCCGCCGAACAACAACTGGCCATCTGGCAACTACAAGGCATCGAAGTCACCACCGAACTCGCCGACGCGGGCGACGCGGACGCTGTCGCCGCCGCCATCGCCCGCGCCCACACCCCCGAACATCCACTGAAAGGCTTCATCCACACCGCCGGAATACTCGACGACGTGAAAATCGGAGCGATGACCCGCGAGAGTCTGGACAAAGTGCTGGCGCCGAAGATCGACGGATGCCATGCGGTGTGGAACGGTCTCCGAGCGGCCGGAGTCAACCCCGACTTCCTGGTTCTGTTCTCTTCGGGCAGCTCCATCTTCGGCGGTGTCGGCCAGTACTCTTATACCGCAGCCAATCTGGCGGTGAGGTCGTTTGCCGAAGTCATCGCTCGCGAAGGCGCCAATGTTCTATCGGTCGGTTGGGGTCATATGACCGGCGCGGGCATGCTGGCCAACGACGACAACCTGACCCGCTATCTGGTCAGCACCGGATTGGATCGCCTCGACATGGAGGAAAGTACGCAGTATCTGGAGGAAGCACTGCGACTGGGCGTCACGCGGGTGGATCTGTCCCCGATCAACTGGTCCCGGATCCTGGCTACCGGTGGCGAACGCGTACTCGCGACGGGCCGGCTGAAAAGGGTGATCGAGAATACCGAGGAAAAGGGTTCCGCATCCGTCCAACTGCGAACCGATCTGCTCGCACTCGAAGAAGCCAAACGCAACGAGGTCGTCGCGTTCATGCTCGCCGAACAATTGGCGGGAGTCATGGGTGTGAACGCCGATGCGATCGACTTGACCGTTCCGGTACCGGAACTCGGATTGGACTCGCTCATGGCGGTCGAATTCGGCTCGCTGGTCAGCCAACGCCTCGACATCGACTTGACGTCGCTCAAGCTCGGGCGCTCGTTCAGCCTCGAGCAGGCCGGCGCCGTGGTGGCCAAGGCGATCATCGAACGCGCCGGTTCGCGCAGCATGAAGGCTGAGCCGACCAGCGAGTGAACCTCCACGGTCGGCCCAGGAGGGCAAGGCGGTTCGCGCAGCGAGCAAGCGCTGCGCGAACCGGCCACGTGGTTGGGACAGCCCCGATCCACCCCGAAATCAGGAGTCGGACATTTCTCAGCCGCACACGGCCCCAACCGATGCCGAGCCCACCAACCTCGCATACTTCGCCAGTACGCCACGGGTGTATCGCGGCGACGGGGGTTTCCAGCCCGCGTGACGGTGGGCGAGTTCATCGGGGTCGACCAGTAGGTCCAGAGTTCCTGCGGCGACATCGAGGCGAATCGGATCGCCGTCGCGCACGAACGCAATCGGTCCCCCGGCGGCGGCTTCGGGCGCGATGTGTCCGACGCACAAGCCCGTGGTGCCACCGGAGAAGCGACCGTCGGTGATCAGGAGTACATCCCGGCCCAGACCAGCGCCCTTGATAGCCGCTGTGATCGCCAGCATCTCGCGCATCCCAGGACCACCCACTGGACCCTCGTACCGGATGACCACGACGTCTCCGGCGGCAATCGTGCCGTCCTCGAGGGCGTCCATCGCCGGACGCTCGCGATCGAAAACCCGCGCAACACCGGTGAACACCTCGAAATCGAAACCCGCCGACTTCGTGACCGCACCGTCGGGCGCGAGCGATCCGGCCAGAATCGCGATGCCGCCGGTCGGATGCATCGGCGATCCCATCGCCCGAATCACCGTGCCGTCCGGCTTCGGCGGGGTGATCTCGGCCAGGTTCTGAGCCATCGTCCGACCGGTCACCGTCATACAGTCACCATGCAGCAATCCAGCCTCGAGCAGGGCCTTCATCACGACCGGCACGCCTCCGATCCGGTCCACATCGGTCATCACATACGTGCCGAAGGGTTTGACATCCGCCAGATGCGGCACCCGAGAGCCGATCCTGGTGAAGTCCGCCAACGTCAGATCGACCTTCGCCTCGTGCGCGATCGCCAGCAGGTGCAGTACGGCATTGGTGGAGCCGCCGAACGCCATGACGACAGCGATCGCGTTCTCGAAAGCGGATTTGGTGAGAATGTCACCGGTCGTGATGCCCTGGCGAATCAATTCCACCACCGCCGCGCCGCTGCGCCTGGCGTACCCATCGCGTCGGCGGTCGGTCGCGGGCGGCGCCGCACTACCGGGCAGCGACATACCGAGCGCTTCGGCCACGCTGGCCATGGTGTTGGCCGTATACATGCCACCGCACGCTCCCTCGCCTGGACATACAGCGCGCTCGATCGCGTCGACATCGTCGCGACTCATCGAACCCCGCACGCACGCGCCGACCGCCTCGAACGCATCGATGATCGTCACCGCACGCCGGCTGCCGTCCGACAGTGTCGCGGTACCCGGCAGGATCGAGCCCGCGTACAAGAACACGCACGCCAGATTCAGACGCGCGGCCGCCATCAACATCCCAGGCAAGGATTTGTCGCAACCTGCCAACAACACCGAACCATCGAGCCGTTCGGCCTGCATCACCGTTTCGACGCTGTCGGCGATCACCTCACGCGAGACCAATGAGAAGTGCATTCCTTCGTGTCCCATGGAGATGCCGTCGGATACCGAGATGGTGCCGAACTGCAGCGGAAAGCCTCCGCCAGCAAAGACGCCGTCCCGGCAGGCGCCAGCGAGCCGGTCGAGCGACAAGTTGCACGGAGTGATCTCGTTCCAGGAGGACGCGATGGCAATCTGTGGCTTGTCCCAGTCGTCGTCGCCCATGCCCACCGCCCGCAGCATCGCACGCGCGGCGGTCCTCTCCAACCCGTCGGTGACCTCCCGACTCCGTGGCTTGACATTGGAAACCCTGGGATTCTCGGCCACAACATCCATCATGCTCGGCCGGCTCGACATCGGCGAACGCCACGCCGAACCGATCTGTGTCACCACGGCGCAGCCGCGCTGCCGCTCGGCCGGATCCGAAGCCGACGACGACGTACGCCCAGAGCGTAACCGCGCGCGTATCCGACGCCCCGGCTCTAGGCTCCGAGCATGACCGAGCATCCGAGACTGCACTCGATTCCCGGTGACCGCGACGGCCATCGGCCTCGGCAACCGAACCAACGGACACTGCAGGAGCCGCTCTGGCGCGTGCTGCTCGGAGAGCAATTGCGCCGGCTTCGCCTGCTCCGACACGAGACCCTGGTCGAAACGGCCGATCGAGCAGGTATTTCGCCGCAGTACCTGTCCGAGGTGGAACGGGGACGCAAGGAGCCCTCGAGCGAGATGATCGCTGCCTTGGCCGGATCGCTCGACACTTCACTGGGTGGTCTCACCGAACTGGTAGCGAACGAATTGCGCGCTCGGCAAGCACTCACTCACCCACCTAGGTCCACCCCACGTACCGGCACCGAGCCCACACTCCTGGCAGCGGCCTGATCGATCCTGCCCGAGCACAGGCCACCACACCGGGTTTCACTCCAGCGCGGCTACGAGGTGGCCGTATGTCGGCAGCCAACCTGCGCAGTGGGAGCGAGCGTGGGTCGACCGTGAAACCAGTTACCGGTGAGGCGACATGCAGCCGGTTCGGGGGCGAGAGCCGGTCACAATCGGTTTGTCCGATGGAGTCGTCGCGTGCTGTTGCGGGGTGTGGTTTCCGCTGTGTCGAGTCGGTTCGAACTCGAATGGTTCGACAGTTGTTCGAATAGCAAGATCTAAAATAACGAGACGCTCACAAAAAAAGTCTGCAGCAGCCATTTCGATACATTTCTCACTGCCGATTCTATGCATTGCGATATGTCCGCTCCGTGGTAGATTTCCCATCAGCGCCGAGCGACCGAATTGTCGTGTCGCTCCGACTTCGATGGAAGTCTGCGTACAGAGAACCACCACCAGCGCCGATGGATACGCGAACGAACGCATATTTGTGTCGGCGAGGAGTCATGATGTCTGATATCGCTATCGTTGGAATCGGATGCCGCTATGCGGGTGGTATCGAATCTCCGGAATCGTTCTGGGATTTTGTCGTCAACAAACGCGACGGGGTTCGTGAGATACCGCCCGACCGGTGGGATTGGCGGCGCTTCTACGATCCGGAGAAGCGGGCGCCTGCGAAGATGTATACGAAGCGGGCGGCGTTCATGACTTCTGATCCGTGGGCGTTCGATCCGGACTTCTTCGGTATCTCGCCGCGGGAGGGAGCGGCGATGGAGCCCCAACAACGGTTGGTGTTGGAGGTGGCGTGGGAGG
>NZ_AXVD01000066.1 GCF_000482385.1 Nocardia sp. CNY236 | reverse complement strand
CGGTGTACTGGGGGCACGGAAAACCGTCGCTTCGAACACCGGTGCGGGCAACGCACGCCGATCCACCTTCCCGTCCGAACGGGCCACGGCCACTGCCTGCGCCACCGACTCTGCGGCGGTCAGCGCCGACTCGATCTCCCCCGACTCGACCTGCTGGCCATGTAACTCGACCTGCACATCACCGTGGCCCGCGTAAACGAGCATCCCATCGTGCCAGCGGGTGATGTCACCAGTTCGATAGAGGCGGGCACCCCCGTCGTGGGCGACGAAGCGTTCTGCAGTCAGAGCCGGAGCACCGAGATAGCCTCGGGCCAACCACGGACCCGCAGCGTACAGTTCGCCCGCCACGCCAGGTGGCGCCGACCGCAGTCCTCGGTCGAGCACGTGCACGCGGGCGTTGGCCACCGGAACGCCAATCGGAAACGCCGTGCTTGCGGTGTCCCGCGCCAGCTCGGTGACCACACCGGCTTCGACAATGGCGTGCCAGGTGATCAGGGGGACGCCGGGCAAGGCGGCGGCGAAAGCGGCGACGGTCTCTTCGGACAATGCCCCGCCAGCGGTGAATACTCGCCGCAACGATGGGTGCCCGCGGTCGGCATTGGCAATCGAGTCCAGAAAGGCCTCCAGCATCGAAGGCGCGAAATGCAAAGCAGTGATACCGTTCTCGTCGATCGCACGCGCGAGATGAGCCGGATCGAGATGGCCTTCGGAGGCAGAGAGTACGACAACAGCTCCCGCCTGCAGGGGCCAGAACAGTTCCCACGCGGATATATCGAACGTGATCGGCGTTTGGTGCAGAACGGCATCGCCGGCGGCGTGCGGGTAGATTTCCTGGGCCCAACGAAACTGGTCGACCAGTTGCCGGTGGCTGGTCACCACTGCCCGCGGGCGATCTGTCGAGAAGGGATCGTGGACAACGCGGGCGACGGTGTCGGGATGGACGTCGACTCGACGCCAAGGCTCCTGGCACGGAGAAAGATGCAGCGTGTCGACCGCGACCACTGGAACACCCGTCGCGGTGTCGAAACCATCCGTCGTGGTGGTCAACACGCAGATCGGAACGGTGCTGTCGAGAACACCATCGCTGCGCTCTGCCGGGTGATCCAGATCGATCGGAACATAACCGCCACCGGCCCGTAGCACTGCGTAGACGGCGACAATCGACTCGACGCCACGCCGCATGGCGACTGCGACCAGGGTCTCCGGACCGACTCCCCAGCGGATCAACTCGGCGGCCAGTGATTTCACGCGCTGATCGAACTCGATGTAGCTGAGACATACGTCGCCGTAGCGGACCGCAGGCGCGGTCGGCGTGCGGATCACCTGCTCGTCGAAAAGCGACAGCAGCGTCGCGTCATCGAGAAGTTCTGGCCCTGCAACGGCGTCGAGTGCCGCCAGTTCCGCCCACTCGTCGTTCACAAGCAAGTCGAGCTCACCGACTCGCGCCTCTGGGGTAGCCACAAAGTGGCCGATCAGCATCGCAAGGCGTCGTACGAGTGCCCGCACCGCCGCCTCGGCGCACCGATCACGTTGGTACCTCACCGTGAGGCGTAACTCACCATCCAGCACCACCCTCACCGTGAGCGGATACCGAACGCCGCTGACCGAGTCCATACCTACAACACTCACGCCGCCATCACCGGCAGCTCGCGCCATCCAGTCCGAATCCACGGGGAAAGCCTCGAAGATGACCAGCGAGTCGAACAATTCGTTCTCGCCGAGCATGTCGTAGATATCATCGAGACCCAGGTGGTGGTGCTCCAACAGAGTCGCCCGCTCGGCGTGTGTCCGGCGTAGCAGTTCGTCAACCGAGTCGGTCGCGCCGAACCGCACTCGCACTGGAATCACGGCGTCGAACGGTCCAATCATCGCCTCTGCACCATCCACGTGAGAGGAACGCCCGGAAACGGTGGCGCCGAATACCACGTCCTCGCGATCGATGTGACGACCGATCGAAATACCCCACGCTGCTTGAATTACGGTGTTCATCGTTACGCCCACCTCGGACGCGAACCGGGTCAGCGCAGTGGTTTCGGCCTGTGACAGCTCGAAGCCGACCTCACCCGAGCCCGTGGCGTTTCCGCGGCTGGGCCCGATACCAGCCAGTAGTGTCGGCTGCGAGAGTCCCGTCAACGCGGCGCGCCATGCGGCGCGCGACGCCTCCCGATCCCGAGCGATCAGCCAGGCCACGTAGTCACGGTAGGACGGCGCACAGGGCAGTCGAGAAGAGCTACCTCCGAGCGAGTATCGCGTCAGCAACTCGTTGAGCAATGACGAAATCGACGAATCATCGAGTAGGGTCTGGTGGCTGGTCGCCAATAGGTGGTATCTCGATTCGGCGGAACGGATCAGCGCGAACCGCAGCAGTGGCGCTGTCTGCATGTCGAAAGGGTCTGCAAGGTCAGCCGCTTTGACGCGCTCCAACTCGGTAGCAGCGGCGGCCCCTTCCAGGTGTCGCAAATCGAACAACCGCCATGGCACCGTCAACGAACCCCGGACGATCTGTACCGGGTTGCCGTTACCATCCTCGGCAAAAGCGACTCTCAGATTGTCGTGCCGCTCCAATACTTCTTGGGCGGCGGTGTACATTCCGCGAGAATCCACAGCTCCGTCCAGGTCGAGCGCGAACTGGGTGATGTAAGGACCACCGAAGGGCTCGGCAAGCCGCCGACGCAGTATGTCCGATTGCGGAGGAGTCACCGGCCACACGTCCGACAACGTTGGATAGATCTGAGTGAATCGGTCGATATCGGACTGCTTCAACCGCACCAGCGGGAAATCCGATGGAGTGAATCCGGCCCTACCCGATCGCAGCCCGTGTTCGGCCAGTCCGCCGAGGGCACGAACCCAGTGTCGAGCGAAAGCGCTCGTGTCTTTCTCGTCGAATACGGAGGCCGCGTAGTCGAACCGCGCCAGCAAGCCTCCGTCGATTGCGTCGACAGTCAGAGCCAACAGCAGATCATCGACCGGGAGGTCGGCGTGCACCCACGCTGGGCGCAAATCCCGATAGCGCAGCGCGAACCGGCCGCGCTCGAGCCCGCGAAGTTCGGCGGCGACACCGGCATTGAGGTAACGCAGCAGTCCATAGCCGATACCGCCCGTTGGCACCGACCGGCGCAGCTCCTTGGTCCGCGCGATCGCCATGCCCGCCGCTGGACCGCCCAGAAGGGCATCATCGATATCGACCCCGTCCAGTCGCAATGGGAATGGGTAGTCTGTAACGAACCCCCCCACCACACTTCCGGCGTCGGCATCGCAAGCGGCTCGACCGTCAGCTGATAGCCGGACAATCGAACCTATCTCGCGCGGCACAGCCTCGCCGGCGGCGGTTCGAAGAGCCAACGCCAATGCCGTGAGCAAAATATCATATACCCCGGCGTGGTATGCCGCGGCTGCGGCATCGACAGCCGCCGCACCCTCCGCCGTAATCGTGAGCGACACTCGCCCGCGCGTGGACAGATCCCGGCCAGAGATCTCGGCGACGCCATTGTTCACCGCGAGATTCGTTCGCCACCAATCGATTGCGTCGACAGTTGCGGAGTCGTATGCCTTGGCCGACAGCGCCCGCGTCAGCATCCCGAGGTCGGATTCCCGAGCAATGGGAACGGCATGGCGAGCCCGGTTCCATCCGGATGTCAGCTGATCGATGATGACACGCCAGGAGACGTCATCGATCACCAGACCGTTGGCCACGGCAACGAGTGATCGGTGAGACATCGGGCCTGCGAGCACGAAGTAGATATTGCAACCCTGCTCCGGATCCAGCGCGTCCGCGGCCGCCCGCACCACCTCATGGATCGGGAGCTCGGTCTCACCAGGCTCGGCGTCCAGTCGATAGCATCCCTCGCGAATTCGCTCCGCGGCAGGGGGGATACGAAGCAAAGGCACGCCATCGGAGTATTCCAACCGCACGGACAGCATCGGATGCCTATCGAGTACCGCGACCACAGCTTCGCGCACCATCCACGCCTGGCTGGTTTCCGGGATATCCAGAACGATGGCACGCACTTCGAGCCCTTCAACCAGCATCCGCGCTGCCTCTGGGGTAACAGGAAGTTCGCTAGACTCATCGAGGGCGCTATCCTCAATCGCAGCTGCCTGAGCCAACCTGCCGACAGTCCGCAATTCGTAGACATCACGCGGGGCAATCAGCACACCACGGGCACGCGAGCGAGCAACCACCCGGTTACACATAACGCTGTCGCCACCGAGGAAAAAGAAGTCATCGTCCAACCCGACCTGCTCGATGTCGAGCACCTCAGCGAATACTTCGCCGAGGACGGTCTCCGCCATGGCTTCCGACGCAGAGACATGACGGGTGACTGATTGCGGTACCGGCGGGGCTCCTCGTTCGAGTGTGCCGTCTGGTGTCCAGTTGACCAGGTCTCCGGTCCGGTAGAGTCGGGAGCCTTTGTCGTCGAAGGGGTTGGCGACGAAGCGGGTAGCGG
>NZ_AXVD01000065.1 GCF_000482385.1 Nocardia sp. CNY236 | reverse complement strand
CGGCCTCGCAACGCTACAAACGCCACAAGCAGCGCTGGAAGCGCTACGAGAAGCAGCGCCCCGGCCACCATGTGCAGATCGATGTGAAGTTCATCGAACCGGTCACCACTGCGGCCGGGCGACGCAAGCGCTTCTACTAGTACACCGCCATCGACGACTGCACCCGGCTGCGGGTGCTGCGTGTCTATCCCCGCTCGGACCAGAAGACCGCGATCCAGTTCCTGGACTACGTCCTGTCCCGGTTGCCGTTCCAGGTCGAGAAGATCCAGACCGGCAATGGTGCGGAGTTCCAGTCGGTCTTCGGCTGGCACGTGATCGACCAGGGTATCGGCCACACCTACATCAAGACCCCGGTCCGCCACGACGATCTACGTCTACTTCGGCGGCGTCCGCCCGTTCATCGAAGAATGGGCCACCCGCTACAGCCACCTGAGGGAAGTCACCCGCTCCGACGTCGTCACCGCACTGGAGCCGCTGCTCGGCTCACAACACGCCAACGCCACCAAAGCCCTGCGATCACTGTTCCGGTTCGCCCGAAAACACGGCCTGACCTTCACAAACCCGACCACCGGGCTCAAGGCGCACCAACCCGACCCCACCCTGATTCGGATGACGGACGACGAGATCCACGCCGTCGAACAACTCGCGGCCGACCCGGCCGGACAGGTCATCATCGCCCTGGCCGCCGAGAACGCCGCCCGGACCCGGGGACATACGCCACCTGGCACTCGACGACCTCGACCTGAACAACCGACGCGTCACCCTCGCCGGTCGCCGCCAGCGACTCGGCGATCTTGGACACCGGGCATTGCGGCTCTGGCTCGACCACCGCCGCACCTCCTGGCCCCTCACGACGAACCCGCATGTCCTGGTCAGCCCAAAGACCACGCACGGCACCGCTCGAGCCAGAGGTTCGTCAACTTGCGCATGCAGCGCACCGGGTGCAGCGTCGACCGCATCCGCCGCGACCGGATTCTCCACGAAGCCCTCACCGCAGGACCGGATCCGCTGCACCTGTCGCTCGTCTTCGGGATCTCCCACAACGCAGCCATGCGCTACGCCACCGCCGCCGAACACCTGCTCAGCGACGAACTCGAACAACAGCCGGAGAAATAGTCGGGACCCGAACCGCTAGGTTTGATCGAACCCACGGCCCTTTCGACTCAGTAGCGCCGAAACACGCCGAGTTCCCGCCGAAACGGCTTCAATACGGCTGAACCCACGGAGGACGTGCCGGTAAGGATCGTGTCACCAGCCGCAAATCAGGGCGAAGGCCGAGCGTAGGTGCGGTAAGGATCGTGTTAATCAGGTATTCGGTACGAGACTCTGTCAGTCGACAGATACCGAAACGCCAGACCTGCTCACGAAAACCATCCCGCGAAAACCACCCCCGGCCGTGTGTTCTACGTCGGCGTGGCGAGGAGTTCGTCAACTCGGCGGCGGCCTCCCGGTCCGGTCTCGAAGAACCAGTCGCCATCGCCATCGATGTAGACCGGGGCTTGGCCGATCGCGTCGAGCAGAGCGTGCACACGCGGATACGGCGCGGCGCGGACACGTTCGACGATGCCGGGTTTGCGCCACCATTGCAGCGCCCCGGCGGCGAGGTTGAGCCCGGTGCGACGAAAGTCCTCAGCGACACCGGGCCCGATGGCGTGCACACCGGTGGTCAGGACATCGCCGTCGTCGGCGACGACCGTATAGTCCAGGATCAGTTCCTCACGGGGAACCGCCATGTGAACCCCAGGAAGCAGCCGACCTTGCGCCAACGCCTCACGTGATGCCTGACTGCCACCGATCGAGGTCGCCATGCGCCCGATCACCGGCAGTGGCATCGACGCGCGTACTTCCGGATACTGAGTAACGGTCGCATCGACCCATCGGCCGGATCCGGGAAGCCACAACACGCAGTGCGCGCTGAAATCGGTTCCCTCCCAATGCAGTGCACCGCCACCGTAACGAGTGATCGGGCCTCTCGTCCTGTGGCCGACCACGAGTTCGACGGGCGTGGGTCGCGCGGTGACGCCGATCGCTTCGTAGGCGTGATGCAGTGTCATGGCCGCCGAGACGCACACATTGGCCGGCACTCCGGCCGAGTGGTGCAGCCACAGCATCGGCGGCAGCAACTCCACCAACTGATCCGGCGGTGCCGAGGCCAACATGTTCGCGATGAGCGTCGGCGGCATACCGAGTTTCCCTGGCGAGTAGCTGCCGCGTGATCGTGTCGGCTTCGCGGCAGATCTGGCGAGTCCGCCTTTTGGTTTGCGCCCCTTGGACTTCGGCATCGGCGAACCGCCCCTTCGCAGTCAGATCGTGATCGACTATCAGTATGGGCGCGGTCACCGACAAGGGCGCCCGCTTCAGTCACGAAGCCTTCGCGCCGGATTTCCAGTGTTCGGAAAACGAGGGTCTGCCGAACACTCATGCAAGAGTGGAGCGGGACGACGTGTGACAAGTCAGCCGCGGCACACTCACACAGAGGAATCGACCGCTGCGAACCTTCGTCTCGATACCAAGGTTCCGCGACACCCCGGCGAGACCTTTACCGCCGGAACGTAACCCCACGTCGGACAGTCTCGTATTCCTATCTCGAAATTATGTCGCAAAACAGCGTCACGTGATAGAATTATGAGACTACTACCCGAGGGAGACCCATCATGGCGATCGACACCGCGAAACTGGCCGAGATCGAGGCCCGGCTGACCGACGATGTGCTCACCGACAAGGAACTCGTCACCGCGCTGCACGCGGCGGGCCTGGCCGAGACCGCGCGGGTGCTGCGCGGCGCACTGCGGCCGTGACCACCGGACGGGCAGTCCTGTAATGGATCTCGGCTACGCCCGGGTCTCCACCACCCACCAAGACCTCGAACGCCAACTCGTCGCCCTCGATGAACACGGGATCCCCGACGAACGGATCTACGCCGACAAGAAAACCGGCGCCACCATCGACCGGCCCGAGTTCAAGAAGATGCTGACCTACGCCCGCGACGGCGACACGATCGTGGCGACCAACCTCGACCGACTCGGCCGCAATCTCCGAGAGTGCCTCAACGTCATCCACGACCTGAGCGAACGCGGCATCGGCGTGAAGACACTGCGCGATCCGCTGCCGATCGACACCACCGACACCTCCGGCATGGCCGAACTCAGCGTCGCGATGCTCGCCCTGTTCGCACACATGGAACGTGTGTTCATGCGGGAGAGGGCCGCTCACGCCCGGGAAGTCGCTGCCGCCCAAGGTAAACAGCCCGGCCGGCCCCGCAAACTCAGCCCCGCCCAGCTCGCCGCGGCCCGAGCAGCGCTACGCGAGGACCAACCCGTCGGGCAGGTCGCCGAAGCATTCGGCGTCTCACGCGCCACCCTCTACCGCTACCTCGCCCAGAACACAGAACAGATATAGATGGAAAAGCAAGGAGTGACCCGATGGCCCGCCTCATGTCGGTGGCGCTGACCGAACACACCGGAGAGCACCGTGACCCGGATCGAGTGGAGCTACCTGGATCCTGCCGGCGAGCAGGGAACCCTGCTGTAGCAGCGGGTCCGGCACCCATGAAGACCCCGGTACTCGTCAGGTGTACCGGGAATCGGAAGAAACGAAAGAGTGAGTAATGAACTGGGAGAACAACCTCCGCGCCGCCGACCCCGAGGTGCTGGCGATCGCGCAGCACGATTGGGACGAGTGCCGAGCGAGTTACGGACCGAGGGCGGTGATGTGGGCCGATACCCTGCGGGTCGCCGCGTTCGGCGGCGCCACCGGTGGCGAACCGTGCGGGCACGGCGCCGGATTCCGACTGCCGACCGAACTGCTACTGGAGATGCCCGGCCCGCTTGCGCTGGCGCTGACCGACGCGCAGCTGGGGATGCCGGAGGGGCCGTGGCCGGAGTGGGCACGAACCGAGCATCCGATCGACTGGCCCACCCTGATCGCCGACGATCCGGAGCATCTGACCTGGAATCATGGGATGCTGGCCGCGAACCTGGGCGCCACCGGCGACAGTGTCGCCGCAGCGTACCGGCTCCTGCACGACCACGACCTCCACCCCTACATGGATGTGTGCCTGTGGCTGGCACCGGACGGGCGATTCTCCGTCGAGCCACTGGCACTGTTCACCGTTCACGAGGTCGACCCCGAACTGCGTCGCGAGGTCGACGACATCCTCGTGGCCGGCGGGCGCCCGCGCGACCGACTGCGGGACGACGACGAGCCCGGGTCCTGGACGCTGGACGCCTGAAACCCCGAACAGCAAAGGCGAACTCGAGATCGCCTACTAGTGTCCCGCGCCTGGAATTCGTTTCAAATATGAGGTGAGGCGTTCGAGGATCTCGTCAGCGGTCTTGGTCCACACGAACGGTTTCGGGTCCTCGTTCCAGGCAGCGACCCAGTCACGGATCGATTTCTCCAGCGCGGCAACACTTCTGTGGACGCCGCGGCGGAGTTGCTGGTCGGTCAGCAGTCCGAACCAGCGTTCCACCTCGTTGAGCCAGG
>NZ_AXVD01000064.1 GCF_000482385.1 Nocardia sp. CNY236 | reverse complement strand
CGAAGAACACTGTCCGGCCCCGTTGCCAGCCGACCCGCTCCATGATCACCGTCGTCGGCATATCGGGAAACTCCGCCAGCAACTCCCGGATCGCCGGCTCGAACTCATCGACCACCGAACCCTTCGGCTTGCGCCGATATCGCGGCGGCTCATGCGCCGCCAGCGCCTTCTTCACCGTGTTCTTCGAGATCTTCAACCGGCGAGCTATCGCCCGGATCGCCATACCCTCCGAGCGATGCAACCGGCGGATCTCCGCCCAGTCCTCCACGTTCAACACCTCATGATCGTTCACGGGTGGGTCAATATTCACCCGGAACCAGAGGGTCAGTATTCAGCCGGATGCGACACCGAGATCGTCGATATATTCGACCATCTCATTCTCGACATCAACCCAATAAGCGGTTGGTATTCGCCCCTTCACTTTGCAAGCCACTCAAGAAGTGGATGTCCCAGGGGCAAGTCCATCGATTCGGGGCCTCTCGAAGCCGTCAAGTCACCGCACGGTCACACATGAATTGAATGAGACAGCGATCCAACTACAACAATTACAAACCGAAAGGCACATCTCTTGACGTATGAGGACATCATTATCGTGTCGAACACAGGACCAAACGTAGAGTGGCCACCGAAGAGCCTGACCGCGATGAAACTGCCCGAACTGCGCACCATGGCATCCAATATGGGCATCAGAGGAACTTCCGGGATGCGCAAGAGCGATTTCGTCAACGCAATCTCCGAGCGAGTGGCCGCCGGTGCCGCTGCCGTTACCCCAGAAAAAACGAATGCCGTGCCCACGGTCGAGCCGGCAGAGAACAAGGCCCCAGTTGACCTCGCAAGCCCCACCCAACCACCGTCTACGAATGGCATAGACAGCCATAGCGCCTCGGGGATGAGCCGTTTGGAAGTTGACGGCGATACCACTGGAGAACGAGACCAAGGCGAGGTGCACGCCGGACGGCGCGCGGACGGCGGCCACAAAAGCATTGGCGTTGACAAACGCAACGACTCTCGCAGGGAGGGCCGCGGCAGACGGCGGCGGCGGAACCGGGAGCGCGATCGTGATCAGGAGCAGATATCCGATGATGGTGTACTGCAGCCAGTCGCAGGGATCTTGGACGTGCTGGAGAACTACGCATTTGTGCGTACTTCGGGGTATCTGCCCGGTCCCGACGACGTCTACGTGTCGATGAACCTGGTCCGCGGGAATGGGCTGCGTCGCGGCGATGCGATCACCGGCGCGGCCCGAGTCGTTCGCGAAGGTGAGGGCGGCGCAATCAACCATCGGCAGAAGTTCAACCCACTGGTCCGGATGGACACGGTTAACGGCAAAGACGTCGAGTCCGCGAAAACGCGACCGGATTTCGGCAAGCTGACCCCGCTCTATCCGAATGAGCGGTTGCGGCTGGAAACCATACCTGAACGGTTGACCACGCGGGTGATCGACTTCATCATGCCGATCGGCAAGGGGCAGCGCGCGCTGATTCAGTCGCCGCCGAAGGCGGGTAAAACCATGGTCCTGCAGGACATCGCGAACTCCATCGCGATCAACAATCCGGAGTGCCACCTCATGGTGGTACTCGTCGACGAGCGCCCCGAAGAAGTCACCGACATGCAGCGCTCGGTCAAAGGCGAGGTTATCGCTTCAACATTCGACCGACCGCCATCAGACCACACGCAGGCGGCCGAACTGGCGATCGAGCGAGCCAAGCGTTTGGTCGAGTACGGTAACGACGTTGTGGTGCTGCTGGATTCGATCACTCGACTCGGGCGTGCCTATAACAACGCATCACCCGCCTCGGGGCGCATCCTCTCCGGCGGTGTCGCTTCGACGGCCTTGTACCCGCCGAAGCGGTTTCTCGGCGCGGCGCGCAACATCGAGAACGGCGGTTCGCTGACGATCATCGCGACGGCCCTGGTGGAGACCGGTTCGACCGGTGACACGGTGCTCTTCGAGGAGTTCAAGGGCACGAGCAACGCTGAGCTCAAGCTCGACCGCCAGATCGCTGATCGGCGTGTGTTCCCGGCGGTCGATGTCAATCCGTCCAGTACCCGAAAGGACCAGCTTCTCATGTCGGTGGAGGAGTACTCGGTCGTGCACAAACTGCACCGTGTGCTCGCTGGACTCGATTCACACCAGGCGATCGACCTACTGGTCAGCCGACTCAAGAAGACTCGAAACAACACCGAGTTCCTCATGCAGGTGCAGAAGACGGCACCAGGTGACGAACGCGACTAGGAGGGTGTCTTACGTGGGGAGTTTCTTGTAGCAGGTGAGGGCGGCTGCGAGTTGGAGAAAGGCTGCGAACAGATGGCCGTGGCGTTCGTAGCGGATGGTGAGGCGTCGGTAGCCGGTCAACCAGGCGATGAGTTCGTGCACCGGCACCGCTTCGGTACCCGCGCCGAGGCGGCGTTGCGGATCGTCACTTGGATCACCGGGCTCTACAACCCGACCCGACGCCACAGCCTGTGCGGTGGTGGCCCGTCCCCAGCGGATCAGCCCGGTATTAGAGTCCTGTTGGCCCTCGTGGGGCTTGAAGGGACGATAGGGATTATGACTGGACGCAAGCGGCATTCCGCGGAGGAGATCGTACGGAAGCTGCGGCGTGCCGATGAGTTGGCCGCCGAGGGGCGCACTGGCGAGCAGGTCGCCGCCGAGCTGGGAGTGTCGGCGGCGACCTTGTACAACTGGCGCCGCCAGTACGGCGGTATGGACACTGATGCCGCCAAACAGCTCAAGGAACTGCGGGAACAGAACGCCCGGTTGAAGCGACTGCTCACCGACGCCGAGTTGGAGAAAGACGCTCTGCGGGAGATCAGCAAGGACGCTCCTATAGATGTCAAGTGGTCATAGCCCGGTTGACGGCGGTGTGCAAGGCTTGGTTGGCTTGACGGTCGCCGCCGCGGTGGAGTCGATGGCGAGTGGTCTCGCCGGAAGATGCCAGGATGGGCGCGACGCCGCACAAGCGGGCGAACGCGGCTTCGGTGGTGAGCCGTTCAGGATTGTCGCCGATCGAAAAAATCAGTGCTGCAGCGGCATCAGGTCCAAGAACGAATACACGCATAGCCGCGGGCGCGATATGCGTGAGTAGCTTGTTGAGCTGTTTCTTCAGTTCGGCGGCGTGAGCTTGTGAGTCCAGGACACGTCGGGCGAGTGAACGTAATGCGAGTTCGGTCGCCGCGGTGGGATCGGCGAGTCTGCCGGGTTCAGGCTCGAAACCGGCGCAGGTCGCGAGCAGCCGCGTTCATGTGAGCGAACGCAGCTGCGAACACGAGTTTCCGGGCTGGTGGTGACGAGGGAACGCAGGGCGTTGAGCGCGGCGGTGACGGCCTTGACGGTGTTGTTTCGGGCGACTCGCAGTGCGCGAACGGCTTCGATGGCGCCGTCGCGGTTCTATGGCGGGGTGAGCTGGGACCCGTCCAGGAGCTGGCGCGCCGCGGCATAAGCGTCGATGGTGTCGGTCTTGCCCTGGGATCGGCGTAGTCGCCAGTTCGGGCGGGGGACCTCGGCAACGTCGTAGCCGTGTCGTCGCATGTATCGCGCCAACTCCACGCCATAGGATCCGGTGCCTTCGATACCGACCCGGATCACGCTGCCGAGGGTCGGCAGCCAGTGGCTGATCTCTGCATATCCGGCAGCGGTGGTGGTGAATTCGCGGTCGGCGAGCTTCTTGCCGTGTTCGCTGATCACGGCAACGTGGTGAGTGTCGACGTGGGTGTCGACCCCGACGAAGATTGGTCGTTCGAGCAGGGAGGTAACCACCGTGGGCAGTCCCTTTTCGGTCGAGATTGACGGTCGAGCCGAGCGGGGATCGCACAGCCCAGTCACGAGACGACGAGCACGGCGCGGCATGCTCCTATCAGGTCACAACCCCCACTCCGGCCCGTTGGCTCAGCGGGGAGTGGGTTGCACCACCGGCGCGTGGACGGATCGACGGACCCTTCGAAAGACACCCATTGGCGCGGTCGGGAAAACTCCGAGTCAGGACCGCCCGTCCGGCGACACCCCTGAATCCTCCCGACCTGCGAGTGGTCAGAAAAATGGTGAGTCAGATCTCGACTCGGCCTGCGGTGCAACCCGCATTTATCATGACTGGAAAATGGTGAGCCCAGCGGCCGGGCGCCGCGTCGTTGGCATGCTCACGGATGTGATGGGCTTGTCGGAACGGTTTGCGTGCAAGGTTGTTGGGCTGGCTCGGTCCACCTATCGGCGGGTGCCGGCCGCGCAGACCCCGGCCGATCCGGACGCCGGTTTGCGGGCATGGTTGCGTTCGTATGCCACGAAACACCCCGGGCACGGGTTCCGGCGAGCGTGGGCGGCGTTGCGGTTCGATGAGGGCTCGGAGGTGAACAAGAAGAAGGTGCACCGGCTCTGGCGTGAGGAGGGCTTGCAGGTGCGCGCTCATTCGCCGCGCAAGCGGGCTGGTGCGTCGTCGGTGCCGCCGATCGACGCCGATGCACCGAAGGGGTCGTGGGCGTTGGACTTCCAGTTCGACTCCACCGTCGACGGTAAAGCGGTGAAGATCGCGTCGATGATCGATGAGCACACCCGCGAATCACTGCTGCACCTGGTGGAGCGGTCGATCACCGCCGAAAGACTGGTCGCCGAATTGGAGAAGGTGTTCCTTGCACGGGGCGGGCCGCCGCGAGTGCTGCGCATGGACAATGGTCCGGAGATGATTTCCCATGCACTGCAACGGTTTTTCGCCGATCGAGTCGGGATCGTCTACATCCCGCCGGGCACGCCGTGGAACAACGGCCATATCGAGTCGTTCAACCGGCGGCTGCGCGTCCAGTGCCTCAACCGCAACCACTGGACCAGCCTGCTCGAGGCGTGATGATCGGCGACTTCAAGGCTGGTCACGAGTGTTCTTCCTGTACTGTCCGCCAATCCTTCTTTGTACGAGCAGTGGCGTTATCGCTTCACCAGCTTCCAGCGCAACGACGACGCGCGATGGTCACCATACAGATAGGCCGCGGCCCTGTCTTTCGTGATCTACTCGCGCGTATCTCCGTTCACCGACGATCACAACCTGCTTGCTGCGGACAGTGGAATGGGGTCCGCTGGTCTACCCACCGCAATGAGCGTGCCCCCGGCCAGGATTCTTGTCGTCGACGACCTATCGCTAAACCTGCCCGGCGCACACAGTGTCGGCATGCAGGGTGCACATTTCAGACCGGGATCATCGTTGTCGTCCTTCGTTTGTGAACACCTGGCCCAGGAGGAATCTTGTTCGTTTGGCTGAATGGCAGTTTCGGTGCCGGGAAAACGTCGATCGCGAACGAGCTGGTCGCGACTGACCCGCGACACTGGCGGCTGTTCGATCCCGAGTTCGTCGGGTTCATGCTGCGCGCACAGTTCCCCGATACCGAAGCGAACGACTTCCAGGACCTTCCGTCGTGGCGACGGCTGGTCCCATTGGTCGCCCACGATATCGTCGCCGAAACCGGCCAGTGTTTGGTGATCGTGCAGACAGTGCTGAACCAGGAGTATTGGACCGAGATTGCTACCGGCATTACGGGACTGGGGCATTCGTTGCGTCATG
>NZ_AXVD01000063.1:3297-8080 GCF_000482385.1 Nocardia sp. CNY236 | reverse complement strand
CTGATCGGCACGGGCCGCCAGCACCTGTTGCTGCGCGTCGGTGACGACCGGTTGCGGTTGTACCGGTTCGTGGTCGGCGCACCAACCCTCTTTGAGCTGGGTCACTCGCACGAACTTGTTCGCCTTCGCGCACGCCGGGCACGTCGAGGCGACAGTGGCCTTGCACGGGGCACCGACGTAGGAGACACGGCCGGTGTTCGGGTCGTGTGCGCGCATCGGCACCACCCGCGCACACACGCCATGCTGCTCGGCGACAGTTTCGGCGATATCCCGAAGATCGGGCATCGCGCGTCGTTCGGCGGCGGTCATCCGCTGCGGGGCCACACCAGCAACCGGAGCGGACGCCGCGGTCTGCTGGTGCCCAACCACCGCATCAGTGGTGGTGGATTCCATCACGCCGCCTTCCGGGGGGTGGTCCAGTGATCCACCCGCGGCAACACCACCGTCTCAGCGAGGCAATCACCGTGCCGGAAGGCCAGTTCCACGGTGGCCGGGCCGACAATTTCGGCGCGGCAGTCGTCGGCGCCGAAGGCATGCGCGAGTAGTTGCACCCGGTTTTCGTAGTCGGCCGGGCAGTGTCCCTCGAGCATCCGCAGCCGCACCCGATCAATGCCCACCCCGATGGTCACAGCCAGCAGGCGGGGAACGAAACTGCGGTCAGCGCGGTCGATCGACAGGTGGCAGGCGCGCATCAGTCGTGCCCAGCGACGCCGGTACCGCCACCACGCCAGGACACGGGTGCGAGCACGCCCGGTGACCCACTGGTGGAAGTTGTCGGGACGCTGACGCTGCCAGCACACCAGACCCGCAACCGACACCGCGGCCGTCGTGAGTCCGGTGGGCCACCCGAGCAGCAGCCATCCGGTGATGATGAGCGCGGCCGGGATGGAGATCATCGGGAACAGGACCAGCCACCACACGCCGATCACCACCCCCCACAGAAGGTTGAGCACGCCGAGACCGATCCAATCGAACACGTCCAAGCGAGCGTTGGGCCGGATAGAAACAGTCGTGACACTCATCAGTCGGCCCCCGGTGTGGGTGTATCGAACAAGACCAGCTGGTCGGGGCAGCCCCACCGCGGCAGGTCCCTAAGCGTGCGGGTGCGATCACGGCGACGGGATTTCGTGACCTGGTCGGCCGCTGCCTCCACGATCGGGTTCACCGTCGCTGCTTGTGGTTTCGTTGGTTCGTTGGTCATGCTGCCCACCCCGAACCATCTCCGTCGTCGTGGTAGGTGGTGTAGTCCCAGCCGGGTACCTGCCCGGTCTCAGCGAGCAGGTTCACCGCGACCGCTATCGGGTCCAGGCCACGGGCTTCGAGTTGGCAGCGGCGCCGGGCGCGGATGTCGATCACGGCATCGGTGTCGAGGTCGGTGGTGTGGTGGGTGGAACGGATGGTCATGACAAGTCCTCGATTTCGGTTTCAGCGATGCCGCACACCCCGCACGTGCGCGGACGGATGGTTCTGCCCAGCGGCCACCACGCGGCACGACCGGACATATCGGCCTCGGAGAAGGTGTGTCCGTGGGTGGCGCACCAGGCCACCGCGCGGCAGCCGTCACACACCACGCGGGTGTGGTCGTAGAGCCAGCCGCCGGCCGCGCGGGTCGCCAGATAGGTGATGGCCTGGGTGACGGAGTCGAAGCAAATCGACTCACCGGCACTGTCGGCGAACACGTCCCCGCAAACCTCGCAGTAGACGACGACGTGACGCTCGGTCACGAAACCCCTCATGCCGCTGCCCTCCCCGAATCGCTGTCGCTGTCGCTGTCGCCGAGGTCGTCGGGGTCGAATCCAGTCCAGTCGACTTGTGGGGACAGGTCCGGTTGCTGTGGGGAGTAGGTGTCCACGATGCGGTCCGCGTCGTCGTCATCGACCCAGTAGGCACGGACCCGCACGAACCGGCTGGAGCCATCAGCGCCGACGTAGGCGACACCCGGGGTCGTGGCCGGGATGTCGTGGCACAACGCGCCGCGCTCTTTGGCGCCGTGGCCGTGGACCATGCTTGTTTGGGTCGGCTCATCGAACCGCAGCCCGACCCGGACGGAAAACAGTTGCCGGTTGGGCATGTTTTCCTTGCTCGGGTCTTGCAAGGCGACGATCACGCTGTAGCCCACCGCACGGCCCTGGGTCAGGATCAACCCCAACAGCCGCAACCCTTCGGTGACTTGCTCACGCGTCGCGAACGCTGAGAGTGCCGCGTACTCGTCGATGATGATGACCGTCAACGGTTCTTCGATGCTGGGCGTGAATTTGCGGACACCGGCGGCCTTGAACCGGGCCGCGCGTTCCTGCATGTCGGCTTCGGCGGTGGTGAGCATGGCGATGATGCCGTCGGCGGTCCACTGGAAATCGGTCCACAACCGGTCTTCACCGCGACCGAATTCCATCCCGCCCTTCGGGTCACCCAGCAGAATGTCGACCAGGCCGGTTTTGATCGCGGGACCCAACCCGTTGATGATCGACCACAACACGCTGCCTTTACCCGAACTCGTGGCACCCGCGATCAGGATGTGGGAGTACATCACCCGCAACCGCCACGTGTCGAAATCCTCGGTCACCCCGACCGGAACCGCTTCCAGATCCACGCCGTAGGCCAGCAGATCAGTGACCGGTGCCGAGTCGGCCAAGGTGTCATACACCCGCAGATCCAGGCGCACGAACCCCGGACCCGCGCCCGTGGCCGTCACCGCCGGCACCGCGAGGTATTGGGCGAGGGCATCCAAGGTGTCGGGGTCGGTCCAGTCGGTGAGTTTTTGCCCGCCCAGTATTTGCACCTCGATTGTCATGCCGAACGAGGTGTAGGCGGCGGAGATGATGCTCGGGTAGCCGACATCCCAGCGGCCCAGCCTCAACGCGGGCCACATCAGCGTCAACTGTCCGGGATCACACACCACCAACACCGCGGTCCGTAGCTCGGGTGGGGCTTCGGCGACCGGATCACCAGGTGTGTCAAAGGTTTCGATGCGGCGCCAGTGCCACAGCATGCCCGCCGCTGCGACAGCGCCACCGCCCATGACCAGCAGGTCGGCCAGCATCACGCCACCGCCTTCACCAGATAGACCCGATAGGTGTGTGCTTCATGCGTGGCCAAAGCGATACCGAGTTCGGTGAGCAGGGCGGCAGCTTCGTCGATACCCAACGTGATCAACACATCGATGCCGGCTCGGATCGAGATTTGCGCGGGGATATTTATTGCGCGGCAGTCATCAGGGCCGTACCGGAGGACATACCCAGGCGAATAGTTGAACGTCGGGCTCTCGTTCACCGTGGTCGTGGTGGAAACTTTCATTTTCAACCCCCTACAGGGACAGCGATCGGCAGCATCGTTTGCTGTTGCGGTGCCGATGGCGTGGAACGAACAGATGATGTCGACACCGGTGGTGCCGTAGACAGCGCCGCAACCGGATCAGGTGCCGGCGCGGAAGTAATAGGGTCGGGGTCGGGTAGCTCGACCGCTTCAGGGGCTGTCGAAGCCTGCACCTGGGTGGGGTCGTTCACCGCGGCCGGGATTGCGGTGATCGCGCAATGGCTGGTGCACGCCGACAGCGCCTTTACGATGCGCACCTACGTCCATTCGCAGAGCGATGCGCTCGCGGCGACTGCGGGCACGTTGGACGCCGTTGTGACAAAGCGTCGGCTGCGGGCTCTCGCCGGAAACGTCGACGTGGGCGGAAATCGGCTGGTTGAGTCCGGTTTCCGAACGGAGCCGCCTAGGAGAATCGAACTCCTGACCTTTTCATTACGAGGGTTAGGCTAAGCCTCTGACCAGCGGATATGTTGTTCGATGTCGTCAGTAGTCAGGGGCGTGACGGTGGTCAGTGTCGTCGGTGTTGTCGTCAAAAGTGTCGTCGGCGGGTGGAAGCACTCCCCCGCCGATTTCGCATGTCTGGACCACCCGGGTATTTGGCCCTGATGGGTGGTGGTCTGCGCGTACCGGGGCTGGCTTCCCCGCCTGCCCCATAGGGCCTGCCTTTCTCGCGCAGAGGCTCCGCGGTCAAGGGTGGCGATAGCCATCAGCGAAGCTGACGCCGTAGGCGCCCTTGAGGGTGGAGGGGCGCGGGAACACAATGCAGGCCACCAGTCAGCAGGGCCAGCGACCGGAGGTCGCTATTCGTTGACCTACCCCCACACGGAGACATCGTTGTGTTTGAGGTCTTCAGGGAAGAGGATGTTGGGTGGTGTGTCAATCCACGTTTGATCGCACCCCGGATTCAGAAGAACCTCGATGGTCAGCTCCGCCGGGTGCTCATACTCAACGGTCATAGTGTCGCCCGGCTTGAGGCTGATGACGTCCCCGTATGGTTCCACCTGCCATAAACGTTCACGTTCTTCGCGGTTGGTCACCTTGTAGCGGATCATCGGCGGGACCGGTGTGCGCGGTCGATCATGCTGAGATCATCGCAGATCGTCGCTGGTGGTATCGAGAGCTTCGTCGTGGTGACCACGGCCAGGCCCCACGAGCGGGTGCCAGCGGTTCGCAGGTGACTGCGGGAGGTAAGTCGGGTACGGCTCTCGTCGTGCCCACACTTCTCGGTTATCGAATATCAGCCATCTCGGTTCAGGTGGTGACGGCGCAGCGCGTGGCCGACGCACCGGCGCGCCGGCGGGCGGAGCTTGCGGAGCCCAGCCGCTGCGGGCCGTAGTGCGGCGGCGGCGCGCAGCGCCGTCGCCCTTGATCCTAAATAGCCAAATTCGGCAACAACTCGCAGAGTCCATTCCCCGCACGGAGAATCGACCGTATGACTGGTCTCGCGCTTACACCCGAACGGCGAACCGAA
>NZ_AXVD01000063.1:0-3287 GCF_000482385.1 Nocardia sp. CNY236 | reverse complement strand
TCGGGTAGCTCGACCGCTTCAGGGGCTGTCGAAGCCTGGAGCTGGGTGGGGTCGTTCACCGCGGCCGGGTCAGGTACCGGATTGCGGTGGGCTGCACGGAACAACACCGCCAACCCGTGGGTGTCGGCCAGCAGGGACGCCGGGGCGATCGCTGCGACCAACGCCGCCGCCCACGCAGGTAGCGGTTGACCAGCAGCAACAGCGTGCAGACTGTTGCCTGCCACCGACACCACCGCGCCGACCACCAGCACCCATAGGAAGAAGCGGCGGTCGCGCCCCGGGCACACCAGCACCCCGACCGTGGCCAACACGATGGTGCCGTCCACGATCAGTGGGAACAGCCACGCATCCTGGGCGGGGACATGCGCCAGCACCGCGAGGTCTTTCAGCGTGGCAAAGCTGAGCCGGAACGCCGCAGCGCCCACGGCGAGGATGATCAGGACGGCGGACCAACGCGCACAACGCATCCCCGCCGATCGGTCCGCCGTATCCATTACGACACCTCGACCGCGGACGAGTCCGACCAGTCGCGAAGCTCGGTCAATTCGCGTTCGATATCTTGCATCCGATCGCGCATCAGAGCGACCTCGCGAGCCTGTTCCTGGGCCAGGAGTTCGTAGCTGACCTCACCGGACCAGTCCTGCAACATGCCGACCTGGGTCGTCAGGATCGCCACCCGGTACAGCAGGTACATGACTGCGGCAGTCATGGTCACCACGCACACCATCAGCAGCACCTCGAAGGCCATGGTGATCACGCAGCCTTACCGGACGGACGAGCCGCACCCGGATCAGCCGCAGGCCGCTTGGCGCCCGAGGTATCGCCCTTGATCCCCGTCGCGCGGATGTAGAAGCCGATCGACTTGAACTGGCCGTTACCGACCACGCGAGGCTTGAGCAGCAGCCCCTCCAGCTCGATCGGACGCAGGCCCTCCATAACCTCCGGCTCCGAAGGAACCGGCACCTGGTCGACAACGAACGTGACGTCGAAACTGGCCTGGTTCGCCTTGCCTCCCGCCCGGTCCATGATCGTCGCCTTCCACATCCGCTTACCCGAGCCATTGCCCTCCCGGTCCAAATCGACCGCCTGACGCTTCAGCGCGTTGCGGTCCTCGCTGAACTCGGTCTGCGCCTCGATATCGCCGAGCAGCAACACACCCTTCGGGAACACCGAACGGAAATCGGTCGGGATCCACATGTCCTTCAACGCCATCTCTGAAACTCCTTGTCAGTAGCCGCACATTCTGTGCATACACAACAGCGTATACACAGCTGCGTATACGCACAATAGGTTTGCGTATACGCAGATTCCAGAGGGGTTGACAGCGCAGGGCGCAGAGGCGCGTATCTTGGTCCTTTGCGTATACGCAGTTGCGTATGGGCATGGAACCGACTCGGAGGAGTGGACCATGAGCGAACCTGCATACGTCCAGATCGCAGGGGAGATCGCGCGCGAGATCCGCAGCGGTGTGCGACCAGTGCGGAGTCAGTTACCCAGCTATTCGGAGCTCGCCAAACAGCACAGTGTGTCTGACATCGTTATCCGGCGAGCCATGGAACTACTTCTGCGACAAGGACTCGTCTACACGGTCGAGCGCCGCGGGACGTTCGTCGCATCGCGTCCGACGCTGCGCCGCGTTTCGCCTGAGCGGCAGATGGAAGACCCCGAGGTGACCTACAGCAACGAGGCGGCGGACAAGGAAGAAATACGGATCGATCGCGAAACCTCGATCGTGCCTGCCGATAGCGAGCTCGCTGAGATATTCGGGATCGAGATCGGCAACGACATCGAGCATCAGATCGTGATGGCTTCCGACCGGGGGCGCGCGGCCTCGATATCGGACAGCTACCTACTTCCTGGCACGGACGTGGGGAGGGCTGAAGTGCTCGAAGAGACGTTGGCCGACCGCCCCCCGGTTCCGGCACACGCCGAATGGCTGGAAGTGCCGACTGGTGAACTCGTGAAGACAGTTCACCAGCGGTTCTTACTGGCTAATGGACGTGTCCTCATGGTGTCGGATGTGTCGTACCCGAATAACCGATACGACTCGTTCGTCTTCCGCATGGTTTTGGACCACAACGACTGAACACGGACGAAGCAATTGTGGCCCGATCATCGACCGGGCCATGCCGTGTTGCACTAGCTACTACCCTCAGCGCACCCAGCCTTGGGCTGTGTCGGCGAGGTTCCACCACGAAACATGCTGTTTGTCTTCGGTTTCGAGCACCCAAGCGTCGGATAGTCGATCGAAAAATGCGTCGTCACCGGTCTTGCCCCCCTTCGGTTCACCGACGTAGATCAGGCGCCGACCACCACGGGACTCGAAAAGTTTCAAAGCTTCAGAAGCCATCGGATCACCCCACCCAGGCGGCCAACACAGAAACAGAACCGAGTCGCCATCCAACACCGAGCCGAACTGCTCCAGGCCCTCCACCGGGTACCAGACATCCCGTTGTCCGCTTGCCACAGGAAACGACGGGTTCGCGATCGTATCCGGTGGTTCGGAATCGAACGCTTGCACCTCAAGTCCCCGACTGGCCAACAGCCGCGCCCAGTAGCCACGTCCGGCGCCGAGCTCGACGACCGTATGTCCGCCGCTGAAAGTTGCAGCCCACTCGATCGTCTCCGCCGATGGAACTGCATAAGCATAGGTAGCCTGCAAGATCGTCTGGACGAAGCCCAGTCGAACACTGCCGTTGGCACTGCCGCCATTCACAACCCGGCGATCGTCACTCACGCCGACCGAAGGCCCGACGATATCCCAGTACGGATTACCCGATGCCGACTCCCCACCGGTCATGTAGTGCACGAACCGCAGATCGAACGCCGCATCTGACTGTGGACTTTCGGTGCCCGACAACATGGGAGCCGTGTCCAGATACTCGGCGACCTTCGGATACTCGGACTTCAACCGCTCCTCGTCGTCTAGCAACGCGGCCAGTTCGGTTCGCCGTTCGGGTGTAAGCGCGAGACCAGTCATACGGTCGATTCTCCGTGCGGGGAATGGACTCTGCGAGTTGTTGCCGAATTTGGCTACATAGGATCAAGGCGCACCGGCGGCGCTGCGCGCCGCCGCCGCGCTACGACACGCAGCCGCCTGCCTCCGCACGCTGCGGCTGGCGGGCGCGTCGGTCGCGTCGGCGGCCCACCGCCCCACCGGGGAGCCTCTTACCCGAGTACGCGACTTCCGGCATCGAGCCGATCACCCTTGTATGGCTGCCGCACGAGCTTCGCTCGCTTGCCTCGTAGATGTCCTGCCGCTCATCGGGCCGCGACCGATCGGGTCG
>NZ_AXVD01000062.1 GCF_000482385.1 Nocardia sp. CNY236 | reverse complement strand
TCCAGACCGGCAATGGTGCGGAGTTCCAGTCGGTCTTCGGCTGGCACGTGATCGACCAGGGTATCGGCCACACCTACATCAAACCAGCAACCCCGCGCCTCAACGGCAAGGTGGAGCGCTCGCACCGCATCGACGCCGAAGAGTTCTACCGCCTCCTCGACGGTGTCGTCATCGACGACACCGGGTTGTTCAACGACAAGCTAAAGGAATGGGAGGACTACTACAATTTCCACCGCCCCCACGGGGGCCTCGCAGGGCAGACGCCCTATGAGAGGCTGCTACAGAAGACCCAGGCCCACACTGTCAACGGCCATCGTCAGTCGCACACGGTGCTTGATGCTTCTTCGACTCGGTGGCCGGCTTGGCTATGGTCTGATTCTGTTCAGCACCAGTGTGTTCAATTCGGTGGCCGGTTTTGTGTTGCTGGTCCGTAGTGATGCATGCTGCCTCAGTGTCGGTGCTGGTGCCGCGGAATTCTCTCGGGTGTGATGGGGGGAGCACTCGCCGGGAGAGATGAACTCTCCCGCGAAGGGTTCTCTCCTTCGAGAGGACACATCCGCTGTCAGTCCCCTCCTACAGTTGGTGTGTCCTCCGCTTGAAGGCGCGACCAGTCACAGGAGGTGTCATCATGGGCGAATGCCAGCCACAGATCGCGAATGCAGCACACGCAGGACCCGGATCTCGGGTTTCAGGTGTGGTGATGTAGGTGTCTCCAGCGACCGAAACAGATGAGGTCACACAGTCGATGTTGCATGGCCTCTATTCAGCCGCGATGCGGGCTGGCGGCGTCGTGAATATGCTCTCACAATTGACTCAGGACCAGCGTTTAGCGGCAGAGTCGGCGGTGCGAGTGCAGAACTATTTGAATGAGGATGCGCGCAAACAGGAACTTCATGAGATCACGTGGAAGAACCGTGATGATGAGGGAAAACGCGCACAACTATTAGCAACACAGAAATCGCTACTGAATGGACAGACCGCTCAACTCAAAGAAGCAGAGTCGAGCGCAAATGTCGCGGCGACGAACACGCGCCGGGATTCATATTTGGACGAGGCTGCCATCCGGCGAGAGGATCAGGAGAACAGAGAGAGGCGTGCGCAAGAGTTACACGGTGCGAGGATTAGCAACCTTAAATCCGATAATGTTCGAAAGTCTGAGACGCACACTCTGAACGTCCTTGAAAATCTCCATAGGATAGGAGCTTTGCGTCGTCAGACCGGTTTTTCCGAGGGGCTGACGAAGGAAGGCGAGAAGTCAGACAACGTGATGACTTCGCTGGCGTGGGCCGCAGCCACAATGGGTGCTGCCAGTTTCAGCAGTCAGCACCAGGAGGCAGCAAAAGCATATACGGATCGCATCTATAGTGATACGGGCCGCAATGTAGGTGATTTCGCTCCCGGGAAGGACGGTTCGGGGCCGGCAGCGTCTTCGTCGATTGAAGATGTTATTTCCAACCTGGCTGCGGAATTCGCCCGACGGTTCGTGGATCTGGATCGGAGTACCGCTGATGCGGGTGGCGCTGGCCCTGATACCGGTGAAGTGATCGGTGAGGCCGCCGCAGCGGCGAGCAGCGCGGCAGATCCGGGGGAGGGTGTCTATCGCGATCCCGGACCGTCGCCCGAAACTAGTTCACCCGAACCTGGCGCCGATCACGGAGTCGGCGCGTGAGTAGCCAAACACTGGGCAACGCCGTGCGGCTGCCCGAACTCGACAGAATAGAATCAATCGCCGTAGCTGACACGCACCCGCTGATCGCCAGCGCCACGCTTGCGGAGATTCTGGACCGCTGTACGACGACTGGATACCAGCAGACCGCTGCTTCCGTCACCACGGTGATCCACGTTGCCGATTTCGCCGTACCTGCACCGCACAGGATTCGCGAACCGCCAGCCACTTTTGCTGCATCCGAAGGTCTGGGGACGTTGGAACCATCCTGTAGCGGCGGCTGGTGCTGGTGGGACAAGCCTTGGTCTCGGTATGCCAGCAGTCAGCTCCACGCAGCCCAAACGGCGACCGCACTTCATCCCAAATCGATTCCTCGACCGGCCACAACGTTGTTGAACTATGGCCAGTACCAACATTCTTCAGATGACTCCGATGGAGATGCGACGGTCAAGGTATCGTGTTCTGGTTCGGGTGATGCTGGGGATTGGTTGCGGTGAGCCCGCGGAGGGAGACTCGGCGCCGGACACCGGGAAGTTCCGAAGAATTCAGCAAGCTTGTTCTGCTGTTGGGGGTGCTCGCGGTTGGGCTGGGTTTGTGGGGAGCGTTGTGTGTTGGAAGCCTGATGGCGGGCTTGCCGGTTCGGTCGAATCCTACTGCCGCCCTTTTGGAAGTAGCGTGGGGTGAACGCGTGTGGCCATGGCAGTCCACCGCTGCCGCTGGTGGGTTGGGTGTGGTAGTCGGTGCAGCGGCTGCCGCGGTGAGGTGGTCGCGCGGGCAAGGGGTGGAGGTCGACTCTGTTGCGCGGACCATGCAGCGGCCGCGTGATTTGACTATCGCGACAGTGCGTTCCAATGCTGCAGCGGCCCCGCGTCTGTTGCGGGATGCACCGAAACATATCCAGGCGCGCGCTGGCCCGCCGTTGGGGTTCACTGTCGCGGGAAATGTGGCGTTGCATGTTCCTGCGGAACTTGGTGTGTTCATCGAGGCGGGCACCCGGACGGGAAAGACCATGGCGTGGGCGGTACCTGCGGTGATGGCCGCGTGGGGGCCTGTGGTGTCGACGTCGAACAAGCCTGATCTGTATCGCCATACCTGCTGGGGCCGCCAACAGGCTGGCACGGTGTGGTTGTCGGATCCGCAGGGTGTGACCGGCAGTGTTCAGGTGGGGTTTTGGGTGAACCTGCTGCGCCAAATCGATACCCTTGCTGCCGCCCGCAAACTCGCCTCGTTCTTCGTTTCAGCGTCGAAGGACAAAGATTCCCGAGTCGACAGCTATTTCGACGGCGGCGCACAGGATCTGTTGGCCTGCTACCTGTTGGCGTCGGCGTGCGCAGGCGGGGACCTGATGCATGTGGCTGAATGGTTGGGGCGCGATCAGGACACGACCCCAGCCCTGATCTTACGAAAATCAGGTAAACAGCGTCCCGCTCAACGGATCCTCGAATACCAAGCTCTGTACTCACGCCAACGTGATGGCTTGTTCGATATGGCTCGCCGATTCCTGAATGTGCTTTCAGATGAGACGTATGCAAGCATGGTGTGTCCGCCGACTCGCCGGGCGATCACTGTTCATGAACGCAGCGATGACGAGATCGAGATCGAACTCGGGTTCGACTACGAGCAGCCGCGCCACAATTTGCCTGAGTTCGATCCCCGTCAGTTCGTTACATCTGGCGACACACTGTATGCGTTGAGCATGGAAGGGCCTGATTCCGCAGCACCGTTGACCGCCGCACTGGTGGGGCAGCTGCTGGAGTCCGCGCTCGCGGTTGCGCGTGCACGACCGGACGGGCGGCTGGCGGTGCCGCTTCTGGGAGTGCTCGACGAGGCAGCTAATTGCTGCCCGATCGCGCTGCTGCCCAACTACTACACCTACGCGGGAGGTCATGGTGTCATCCTGATGACCTTCTTGCAGGTCCTCGAGCAAGGCAAACAGCTATGGGGGGACAACGGGCTGAAAACCATTCGAGCTCAATCGATCGAGGTATACGGCGGCGGGATCAGCGACACTGAATTCCTGCAGCAGTTGTCGACGATATCCGATGAGCACGATGTCGCCGACCGTTCCCATAGTGTCGGTCCTGGCGGCACCAACCGCACTGTGAACTGGCGGGCTGAGGCAATTCTCAACGTCGCTGCCTTGGCCGCACTCCCCAAACAGCGTGCACTGGTTCGGCTACCGGGTCATCGCCCCATCCTGGTTCGCAAACCTTGGTGGCAGGAAGGTGAATACGCTGAGGCGATCAACCGTTCTCTGGACCAGTTCGTCGTCCTGGGCAACACAGACAAGCATTCAATTGCTGCCGACTCAGGCGGAAAGACCGTAAGCCATGGTGAATGGACAGAAGCAGAAGGCTAAACCTGCTCCGCCGCACAAATTCTCGACCTTCGTGGGATTCGCGGAGTCTTGGTTGCTGCCGCTGGTGACGCTGCGGTTGGCCGAGGCCAGCCGTGAGGGAACCTACACGTGGTGCACCCGCTGGTGGAGCCATCGCGCGGTGTCGGTGCGCATCGCGCACCTGCACTCGGCGTTCGAAGCCGCCCGTGCCACTGGCAACGCCGACGCGATAAGCTCCTACATACTGCAGCACGTCGATCCGTCCTTCCGGTTGATGCTGGATGCTGCCAATGGCCCCTTGCACCGATGTACCCGAACCAAACACGTTGCGGTGCCCTCATTGCCGTTCGATCCGGTACCGCCAGGATGGTTTGGTCCAGCCATAGCTGCGGGTGCGCCGGCGGCCAGTGACAGCGAGGATGGGCCACCGCCCCTGCGGTTTGCGAGTTTTGTCGAATTCACCCAGCAGTGGCTGCTACCGGTTATCTCGGTCCGATTGGCGGGTCAGGGACGCGAGGGTAACTACACCTGGTGTCGGCAATGGTGGCGCCACCGAACAGTCGCCGTGCGGTTCGCAGCGTTGCACTCCGTGTTCGAAGCATCGCTGCGAACCGACGATCGCGGTCGGATGAGCAGCCTGTTCGTCTTCCACATCGACCCCCACATGCGGTTGCTGTTGGACGCTGCCAACGGGCCACTGCACCGGTGCACCCCAGAACGACACACCGACAGTGTTGGGTTGCCGTTCACACCCGTCCCACTCGGATGGTTCGATTCCGAGGCAGGTGACAGTGTTGCGGTGGAGGATGCGGGCTTCGGCCCGGACTTTCGGATCATCAACGAGTTCCGCACAGGCTGAGCCGCCTGGTGCCACGGCACCCCAGAAGCCTGCCCTCGGCGAGCGGCGGCGAAACGCGGTGCAGACGAACACGCCTCTCACCATCCGCGCACGGATGGAATCGGCCGCCAGCAGCCGCGGACTGGCTCGTTGATCTCCGGCCGCACCAGTCGTGGGGCACGCTGTGCGAGCGGATCTAGCTGTTGCGGGTCATGAGGTTGTTGACGCTGGGGCAGGGGTGGGGTGAAGGGGACGCACATATTGGGGTCGATGCCGCCGCCGGCCGGTGGAATCAGAGTCCGAGGTCGGGCTCTGGTGTCGAGGTTGTTGTGTCGTGTGCAGGCTCTGTGGCGGCGGAGGTGTCTGGATCAGCGGTGGGGGCGGTGCGATGGTGGCGTTCTTCGACTTCACGTTGGTCCGGTGAAAGCAGGCTGCGGCGGTTGCGTTCTTCGCGAAGCAACTCCAGCCGCTCCTCAAGGTTGTCACGTGGCGATTCGGATGTGGCGACAGGTGTCACGGAATGCAGGATCGCTCCGGGGCGGTCGAGGACTTCGTCCCATCTTTCGGGCGGTCCGGCCAGGCGTTTCGCCTCGTGGTGCGCGGCGGCGGCCTTGAGTTTCGCTGCGGCCAGGGCTGCCCTATTTTGATCTCGGTCTTTTATCAGCTGCCCCAACTCGTCTTCAAGGTTGAAACATGCGGACTTGACCGATCTGATTTCCAACCGAATGTTGTTGATTTCGTTGGCGATGCTACGTACCCGCGATGATTTCTTTCTATCTTCAAGTTCCCCAAGCTTGGATTCCAGGCGCTCAAATTGGCCGCGGGCGCTTATGATTTTGACCTGTGCGCTGTGGACGCTCGCACGGTAGGACAGCCTTTCCCTGTTGAGGACTTCGACAGCGGCCTCAGCGTCGCGGGCCTCAGTGATGGCATCAGAGGCCATGATGCCGTGGTCGCGATTTGCCGCTGGGTCGACCATCGGATCGGTCGCCCCGATGCCCGCCGCGGCATCGAGGTTCGCCTCCGATGCAATCTCGCGCACTGTCTGACCGATGAGAGTGCCGAGATCGGCTTCGCTGTAGGCGGACAACGACTTCAGTCCAGCCCGTTGTAGTTGTTCGGACTTGTTGTGGAGTCCGCTTTCAATCACCCATCTCGAGATGCGAGCGCGGATCATCCAGTTGGACAGACGCCAGTCTCGTTTGAGAAACGCCAACGCCTCGAGGGTAGGCTTGGTTGCGGCGAGATGCGCGCACCGAGCTTCGATGTGGTCGCCGAGATGGTGAGGGGGAATGCCGGGTTCGTTCCGTTCCCGACAATCTCCGCACAATCCGTCGTCGTGCTGGCTGTCACCGAAGACAGAGCGGTCGAACCGTTCGTCGATGCGAGGGCGTTCGACATCGCACCCGACACAGGGCATGGTGCCCCGCCGAAGCACCTCCTCGAGGTGATCGTCGTTGTTGTGATACATCTCGTCTGAGTCCCAGCGGGTCCGGCCGTCGAGATTGGGTTGTTCCTCGGACTCGCCGGGCCACCACGACCGGGTGGTGCCTTTGGAGCGCTTGCCGGTGCTGAGGGAGCGGAATAAGCCAGGGTCGGTGTCAGGGATACAGGCCCTGAAGAGCGCGGTATGCCCCGTGTCCTGGGCCGCGGTCCATTCGAGTTGATCGACGGCAACGCTGAAGGGAGCTTGTTCCAGTATTGCGTGAACTGTCCGAAAGATGCTGCGCTCCTCGTCAGAGGCCTGGTTGAGTAGTTTTGTGACGGCGGCCGCGGTGGACTTCCGTCTTGTGGCGCCGGTCTTGATCAACTCCGCAAGCCGCTGCATACTTTCGGACAGCGGAGTGGGGGTGGCAGCGGCGAATTCGGATGTGGTATTCGGCGAGGCAGCAACTGTGGGCGTGTCCGACTGGGTATCGGTGTCACTGTGCGGCGGGCCGGTATCCAGTTCAGGGGTGCACGCACCAATGAGTTCACCCAGGCCAGGATCAGCAGAGCTGTGTGCAGCCCGGTTCAAGCGCCCGACAGCAACATCTAGCGGATACTGATCCAGCGTCTTGAAGACACGACGCAGCACGCTGATGTATTCAGCAGTGGAATCATCACCAAGGTTCGTGATGGCGTCTCGCGCGCGAGCCAGGTCACCGGATTTGAGCAACCCCGCAACCCGCAGCACACTCTCGGGCACCGACGCGGAGGCGTCCGACTGGGTA
>NZ_AXVD01000061.1 GCF_000482385.1 Nocardia sp. CNY236 | reverse complement strand
GTCACCGCCCACGAAGTGGACGATGACGATACCGAGTCCGTCCCGATCGGTGCGCCGGTGTTCAACACCCAGGTGTATGTGCTGGACTCGCGGTTGCGTCCGGTACCGGTCGGGGTGGCCGGCGAATTGTACCTGGCCGGTGCGCAGTTGGCGCGTGGCTATGTCACGGCCGCGGAGTTGACCGCGCAGCGGTTCGTGGCCAACCCGTGGGCGCTCACCGCGGGAGCGCGGATGTATCGCACCGGTGACGTGGTCGCCTGGACCGCTGCGGGGCAGTTGCAGTATCTGGGTCGCAGTGATTTCCAAGTGAAGATCCGTGGTCTGCGTATCGAGTTGGGTGAAATCGAATCCGCATTGACCGCGCTACCAGCCATCTCCCAGGCCGCGGTGGTGGTGCGTGAGGACCACGCCACCGCGCCACACCTGGTCGCCTACCTCGTCACCACACCCACCACCACCACCACCGGCACCGATAGCGACGCCGATGTGGATATCGATAGCGATGCCGGTGTGGATATCGATCGGGTCCGTGGCAGCCTGGCCCGCACCCTGCCGGCCTACATGCTGCCCACCACCTTCGTCGTCCTCGACCGCTTGCCCCTCAACGCCTCCGGCAAACTCGACCGCACCGGCCTGCCCGCACCCGCACCCCGGGCCACCGTCTTGCGTGCCCCCACCACACCGGTCGAGGAAATCGTCGCTGCCACCTTCGCCGAGGTCCTCGGCCTGCCCCGCGTCGGTCTCGACGACGACTTCTTCGCCCTGGGCGGCAACTCCCTCACCGCCACCCAGGTCACCGCGCGACTGTCCACCACCCTCGACACCGACCTCGGCGTCCGCGAACTGTTCGACGCCCCCACAGTCGCAGCACTGGCGGTTCGCGCGGAGTCCAAGGCAGGTGCAGGCGCACGGGCGATGCTGGCGCCTCAGCAGCGGCCCGAGCTGGTCCCGTTGTCGCTGGCGCAGCAGCGGATGTGGTTCCTCAACCGATTCGACCCCGACTCGACGACGGACAATATGCCGGCCGCCGTGCGGCTGTCCGGCCTACTCGACCGCCAGGCATTACAAGTCGCGGTTGCCGATGTACTGGCCAGGCACGAATCACTGCGCACCTACTATCCCGACGTCAACGGCGTCGGCTACCAGCAGATCGTGCCTACCGCGCAGGTCATTCCAGACCTCACGCCGGTCGAGGTCACCGAAGCCGACCTGCCCGAGCAGCTTTCTCTGGTGATCCGAACGGCCTTCGACGTGACGGCAGAGGCGCCCTTCCGAGCAGTATTGTTCGAGATCAGCCCGACCGAACACGTGCTGGCCTTGGTGGTCCATCACATCTCGGCGGACGGCTTCTCCATGGGACCGCTCACCCGTGACGTGATGACCGCCTACGGCGCCCGCGTCGACGGCGGCGAACCCGGCTGGCATCCTTTGGAGGTCCAGTACGCGGACTTCGCGCTGTGGCAGCGCCGGGTGCTCGGCGCCGAAGACGACCCGAATACTGTCATCTCCGAACAGGTCTCGTTCTGGACGCAGGAATTGCGCGGATTGCCCGAGCAGTTGGACCTGCCCGCGGATCGGCCCCGGCCGGCGATCGCCTCCGGTCGTGGCGCCACACACGCATTCGAGATCGACGCCGGCACCCACGCCCGGCTCGTCGAACTCGCCCGCGCTGAGGGTGCGACGCTGTTCATGGTCGTGCACGCCGCTCTGGCGGTGTTGTTGTCCCGGCTGTCGGGTGAAGACGATATTGCCATCGGTACCCCGGTCGCCGGACGTGGCGAACGTGCGCTCGACGACCTGATCGGCATGTTCGTCAACACGTTGGTGCTGCGTACCCCGATCGAGGGCGATATGCCGTTCACCGGGGTACTTCAGGCCGCGCGCGCGGTCGACATCGCGGCGTTCGGTCATGCGGACCTGCCGTTCGAGCGTTTGGTCGAGATCCTGAATCCGGCGCGGTCGCAAGCGCGCCACCCGTTGTTCCAGGTGATGTTGGCGTTCCAGAACACCGGACAGTCCAGCTTGGAACTACCCGGTCTGACCGTCAGCGGCGTCGACCTTCCCATCGACGTCGCCAAGTTCGACCTGCACCTGGTACTTGCCGAACGCACCGCCCCGCCCGCAGAGGTGAGCGACAGTGTGGGTGCAGGCGCCCGAGGCATTGCCGCCGAGCTGATCTACGCCACCGACTTGTTCGACCTGAACACCATGGCAGAGTTCGGGCGCCGGTTCGAGCGGTTGCTTCGGGCTGTGGCTGCCGACCCCGCTCGGTCGGTCGGTGACGTCGAGCTGCTGGATGAGCGTGAGGCCGAGCAGGTGCTGCGGTCGTGGAACGACACCGCCCACGACCTCGGCCGGACGAGCACGCTGGTCGCAGGGTTCGCCGCGCAGGCCGAGCGCACCCCGGACGTGGTCGCGGTGGCCGACGCGGATTCGGGGAAGACGCTCACCTACGCCGAATTCGCCTCCCGTGTACAACAACTGGCACGCCGCCTCATCGAGGCGGGTGTCGGGCCGGAGACGTTGGTCGCATTGGGCATGCGCCGATCGCTGGATCTGGTTGTCGCCGCCTATGCGGTACACGCAGCGGGTGGTGGCTACGTGCCATTGGATCCGGATCAGCCGGTCGAGCGGGTGCGGTATGTGCTCGATACCGCTGATCCGGTATGCGTGTTGACCACTACACACGACGGATTCGATGACGCGGGTCGGGCTGTGTTGTCCATCGACGAGGTGGATCTGTCCGGATACCCGGATACACCGATCACCGATGCCGAGCGCCGCGCGCCACTACGCCCACAACACCCCGCGTATGTGATCTTCACCTCCGGCTCGACCGGACGGCCCAAGGGGGTCGCGGTGTCGCATGCTGCGGTCGTCGCTCAGATTCGGTGGATCACCGGCGAGTACGCCATCGGCCCCGACGACGTCGTGCTGTTGAAGACGCCGGCGACGTTCGACGTATCGGTGTGGGAGCTGTTCGCTCCTATGAGTACTGGCGGTCGACTCGTGGTGGCCCGCCCGGACGGCCACCGGGACCCGCAATACCTCGCCGAGGTGATCGCGGCCGAGCGCATCACCCTGATTTCGTTCGTGCCGTCGATGCTGACCGTCTTCGCCGGCAGTATCGACCCGACGGCTACGCATGCGCTCGCATCGCTGCGAATCCTGTTCGTGGCCGGCGAAGCGCTCACCGCCGCAGCGGTCGAGGCGATCCGGCGGGTGAGCTCGGCGGCGCTGCACAACTTGTACGGCCCCACCGAGTTCACGGTGCACGCGACCCACGCACCGGTCGCCGACAGTGTGACCGGCGCGGCGCCGATCGGTCGGCCGGTGTGGAACGCGCAGGCATATGTGTTGGACGCTCGCCTGCACCCGGTGCCGTCGAACGTCGCCGGCGAGCTGTACCTCGCTGGCGGGCAGCTCGCACGTGGCTACTTCGGACGCACCGACCTGACTGCGGATCGCTTCGTGGCCAATCCCTTCGGTGCGCCCGGAACACGGATGTACCGCACCGGTGACCTGGTCAGCCGGGATCCCATTGGCGCTATCGAATATTTGGGGCGTAACGACTTCCAGGTCAAAGTGCGCGGATTGCGTATCGAACTAGGCGAAATCGAGACCGCGCTGGATGCCCACGAGTCCGTGGCGCAATCGGTCGCCGTGGCGCGCAGCGATGTGCACCTCGGCCATCAACTCGTCGGTTACGTGGTCCCGGTGGCCGGCGCGTCGATAGATGTCGAGCAGGTGCGCGCGTTCCTGACCGCGCGGTTGCCGTCCTATATGGTGCCGGCCGCCGTCGTCGTGCTCGAGGCCATGCCGTTGAACCTCAACGGCAAACTTGATCGACGCGCATTGCCCGAGCCGGTGTTCGAGGCGAAGGCATTCCGCCCGCCGTCCACTCCGGTCGAAGAAGTCGTGGCCGACACCTTCGCGGAAGTGCTCGACCTGGCGGTACCCGACTCCGGCCGCGTGGTCGGGCTGGACGACGATTTCTTCGACCTGGGTGGCAACTCGCTGATCGCTACTCAGGTGGTCGCCCGACTCGGCGCCGCACTGGACACCAAGGTTGCCGTGCGCATCCTGTTCGAGGTCTCGACTGTGGCCGGGTTGGCCGCTCGGTTGGAAGCGCATCGGGGCTCCGGTCGTCGTCGCGAACTCGTGTCCGGTCCGCGCCCAGACCAGATTCCGCTGTCACTGGCGCAGCAGCGAATGTGGTTCCTCAACCGGTTCGACAACCAGACCGCGGTGCACAACATTCCATTCGTGGTAAGGCTCACCGGAGCGTTGGATGTCGAGGCGCTTCGTCGAGCCGTCGCCGATGTGCTCGACCGGCATGAAGTGCTGCGCACGGTCTATCCGGAGACCACCGACGGCCACGGGATCCAGGTGGTGTTGCCCGTCGGCCAGAGCGCCATCGACCTCACTCCGGTCGAGGTGAGCGAGGACGAGGTTCAGGATCGGATTCGTGAGGTCGTGCTGACCGGCTTCGACGTCACCACCGATGTGCCGGTGCGGGCTCAATTGTTGCGCATTGCGGGCGCGACGGACGGCTCGCAGCCCCGGACTGACGTGCTGGTGTTCGTCGTGCATCACATTTCCGGTGATGGCTGGTCGGTGCGTCCGCTGGCACGTGACGTGATGGCGGCCTACTCGGCTCGCGCGCGCGGTGAGGCCCCGGTGTGGGCTCCGCTGCCGGTGCAATACGCCGACTACGCGCTGTGGCAGCGCGAATCACTGGGCTCGGAGAGCGATCCGGACTCGATGATCGCCCACCAGATCGCTTTCTGGTCACACACCCTGTCCGGCCTGCCGGATGAGCTCGATGTGCCATCGGACCGCTCGCGTCCGGCCGTCGCGTCCCACCGCGGCGGGGTATACGCGTTCTCGCTGGAGGCGCCACTGCTGCACGATCTCACCGCCCTGGCCCGTGCGAACAACGCCAGCCTGTTCATGGTGGTGCATGCAGCATTCGCGGCGCTGCTGGCCAGACTGACCGGCAGTGACGATATTGCCATCGGCACCGCGGTCGCCGGCCGCGGCGAGGCGGTCCTCGACGACGCAATCGGCATGTTCGTCAATACGCTCGTCCTGCGCAGTGCGGTCGATCCGACAATGCCGTTCACCGACTTGGTAACGCACACCAGGGATGCTGATCTCGAGGCTTTCACCAACGCTGATCTGCCGTTCGAGCGACTGGTGGAGATCTTGAACCCGGCGCGCTCGCAAGCACGGCATCCGCTGTTCCAGGTGATGTTGTCTTTCCAGAACACCGGAGAGACCGTGTTCGCGCTGCCTGGTCTCGAAGTGGCCGGTATGCCGCTGGATGTAGTCACGGCCAAGTTCGACCTGCATCTCAACCTCGCGGACCGGTTCGATGCCGATGGCGCACCGGACGGTATGGTGGCCGAGTTCGCTTATGCGACAGATTTGTTCGACGCCGATACCATCATGGGGTTCGCCCGCCGTTTGGTTCGGCTCCTGGCTGCGGCCGGGGCCGACCCGTCGGTTCCGATCGGAGATATCGATCTGCTCGATGCCGTCGAGCGCGCCCAGATCCTGCAACACTGGAATGCCACCGTGTACCCGCACGACGCAGCGGCCACCTTGGCGTCGGTCTTCGCCGCGCAGGCCGTGCAGACGCCCGATGCGCAGGCGGTGAGCTTCGAGGGGACGAGTCTGTCCTACACCGAATTCGCCGGTCGGGTGAATCGGCTCGCTCGCCATCTGATTTCGATGGGCGTCGGCTCGGAAACACCGGTCGCGCTCGGTATGCGTCGTTCGGTCGATCTGGTGGTCGGTATGTATGCGGTGCATGCGGCGGGTGGGGCGTATGTTCCGTTGGATCTGGACCATCCCGCCGACCGCACCCAGTACGTGCTCGATACCGCAGCACCGGTGTGTGTGTTGACTTCTGGTACCGATTTGGAGGTCACCGGACCACGGCAGGTGCGTATCGATCGGCTCGATCTGTCGCAGTTGTCCGACGCGCCGCTATCGGATGCGGATCGACACAAACCGTTGCGGTCGGCGAACACCGCGTATGTGATCTTCACCTCCGGGTCGACCGGCCGGCCCAAGGGCGTCGCGGTCTCGCACGCAGCGATCGTGAATCGTTTGGTGTGGATGCATGCCGCGTATGGTTTGGCCGCTGATGATGTGGTGTTGCAGAAGACACCAGCGACGTTCGATGTGTCGGTGTGGGAGTTCTTCTGGCCATTGCAGGTCGGCGCCCGTTTGGTGCTCGCACACCCGGATGGTCATCGCGATCCGGCCTACCTGGCGCAGGTCATCGCGCAGGAACGAGTGACCACGGTACATTTCGTGCCGTCGATGTTGTCGGCGTTCATCACCCAGGAGCGGGCAGCCGAATGCAGCGGACTACGCAATGTCTTCGCCTCCGGCGAGGCGTTGCCCGCCGCGACCGCGCAACAGTTGCGTGCGGTGACCGGAGCACGGTTGCACAACCTCTACGGCCCGACCGAGGCAGCGGTCGATGTGACCTTCCACGAGGTCACCGACGAGGACACGGTATCGGTACCCATCGGCGCCCCGGTGTTCAACACCGAGGTGTATGTCCTGGATACCCGGCTACAACCGGTCCCGGTGGGAGTTGCCGGCGAGTTGTACCTGGCGGGCACGCAGTTGGCCCACGGATATGTCGGTCGCCCTGATCTGACCACCGAGCGGTTCGTGGCCAACCCCTTCGGGGATGCCGGGCGCATGTATCGCACCGGTGACCTGGTGGCATGGACCTCACGCGGTGAGCTGGAATACCTGGGTCGCACCGATTTCCAGGTGAAGGTGCGTGGACTACGCATCGAGTTGGGCGAGATCGAGTCGGCGCTGACCGCGGTGGAGTCGATCGCGCAGGCGGTGGTCGTGCTGCGCTCGGACCAGCACCTCGGTGACCAGTTGGTCGCCTACCTGATCGCGGCCCCACACCACACGGTGGACATCGAGGCCGTGCGCGCCGATCTGACCCACCGGCTACCGGGATACATGGCGCCCGCAGCGTTCGTCGTGCTCGACCAGTTCCCCCTCAACCCCTCGGGCAAGCTGGATCGACGCGCGCTTCCCGAGCCAGTGTTCGAAACCAAGACATTCCGGGCGCCGGTGGAACCGGTGCAAGAAATCGTGGCCGGCGCCTTCGCCGAAGCCCTGGGCGCCGACCGTGTCGGCCTCGACGACGACTTCTTCGCACTGGGCGGCAACTCCCTGATCGCCACCCAAGTAGTCGCCCGACTCGGCGCCGCACTCGACACCACCCTCG
>NZ_AXVD01000060.1 GCF_000482385.1 Nocardia sp. CNY236 | reverse complement strand
CCCCGTTGCCAGCCGACCCGCTCCATGATCACCGTCGTCGGCATATCGGGAAACTCCGCCAGCAACTCCCGGATCGCCGGCTCGAACTCATCGACCACCGAACCCTTCGGCTTGCGCCGATATCGCGGCGGCTCATGCGCCGCCAGCGCCTTCTTCACCGTGTTCTTCGAGATCTTCAACCGGCGAGCTATCGCCCGGATCGCCATACCCTCCGAGCGATGCAACCGGCGGATCTCCGCCCAGTCCTCCACGTTCAACACCTCATGATCGTTCACGGGTGGGTCAATATTCACCCGGAACCAGAGGGTCAGTATTCAGCCGGATGCGACAGCGGGCTCAGGATTCACGTGCGAATCTGATACCGGCGTTCGGAGAACGGGTCCGGTCCATCCTCCAAAGGTGAGAACTCGGTGATCCAGCCGGCTGAGTGGGAGACACACAGACCTCGTTGCTGTGCGCTACAACTACCTGATCGAAGACCAGACAGATCAGCACGAGACGGTTCACAACGTGACCCGAGCAAGGAGACAGCACCGGTCTGCTCGATCCCTGAGGCCACCCACCGATTCTTCGGCCGCACCAGGCTGCATTCACGATCTGCGCCGAACACCCGCGCGTGGTGATCATCGCCTGAGGATCTTCCATGCCCTGATCGATGTGCCTCTCATCAGTCCCAGCCGAGAACCGAGCCACGTCGACGGCATGCCCTCCCGTCGGGCTCGGTAGGCAAGTCCTGCGCCTGATCGTCTGTAGGCGACAACACCTGAGTCGGCGCTGTGCTCAAAGTATGAGACAGCCGACAACCAGGCGTCCTCGACAGGCATCACAGAACAGCCCAGATGTACACCGAAGCACGGAATTCGACCAACAATCCGCCACTGCTGGCCGCGTGACACCTCGGCGCCCGTGGCCAGCACACTGCACGAATCCTCTCATCCCCCGGCCTGGCTCACCCGAGCACGCGACCCAGCCAACAAAAGGCGAACCCAGCAGATCGCGCACCCGACCATACCTTCGGAAGAACGGAGCATACGGTCATGGCAACCAGTCAGAATCATCGATACATTCGAAGAAGTCGCGAAAGCACACTGGAGGAATCGCCCACCGGGCGGCCACGCTTCGCCAATTCGGCTGCGGAAGGTAGAGAATTGCATACTCATAGCAACGACCCCGCAGGCAGGGGCCCCGGTCCACCATCGCCCTCCACGCCCAAGGAAATCGCTCGGGAACGAGAGGTTTGGCACACAGTCAGCAACACTCCTGATCTAGCCCGTGCAATGATGATGTCCAACCCGGAATCTCATCTGCTTGCCGCACTACTCAACGCCTCCGCTGACCAAGCCGCCGAAGTACTCGCCCTGGTCAAAGATGACGATTTCGTGGACGAGAGGATCAAGATCTTCGTCGGCGTCATTCGCAGACTCGCTGCAGAAGGGCGGCAGCCAACACCCCAAGCCGTCTCCGCCAGCACCCGGAAGTTGAAAAAACAGATACAAGAAGTGATGAGCTTTGAGCGGCTCTCGCTATTCCTAGCCGAGATCTACACGATGGGGCATCCGGTGCGGCTGTGGGCCGACGCCTGCCAAGTTGTCAAAGACAGCTATCGAGCCCTATACGGCACAAGAGGCCAGCGCCTAGCGCAAATGGCCGAGGCGTACGCAGACATCGAAGACCTCGAGCACGCATTGGCGGACGGGCTCCGTCAAGGGTGTACGCACCGAAAACGCCTGAATGCGCTGGACGCGAGAGCCAAAGGCTCGTCGGCATCCACCCCCACCGCAACAGTGAAGCGAGAACAGCGTTGTGGGCCGGGTCCACCGCGGTGGCCGTGTGGATGCTCTTGTGCTGATCGATGCCAATGACGACCCGAGCAACAGACCGCTGTCCACCCCTGGCAAGTGGGATCTGCCGCGGACGACCCACCTCCGCACGTCAACCAAAGACAGCCGGCGACAGCGCTCAAGGGTGAAGCTACCCGGCACCCCACGGGCGGCTACACGACTAGGACACAATCAGAACCTCAAAGGTCGTTCCATTCTGAGAAGGCAACTCTGCCAGGTTGGCGACCAACCTGGCAGCCAGCGCCGGCGGCGATAGCGACAAAAGGGAGCGGGACACATTGGCTCGTCGATGTCGACATCTCCGCTCCCAACACCCGCCGCCGAAACCATCGGCCGATCGGATTGTCCACGACCGCGGCGCTCCCAAACCCATCCGAGGAGCAGTGATCCCACGCCGGTAGCCGCTCGCCGAGTCCGCCGCATCTGACACCCTGCCACCACGATGGCTTCTGCTCGTCCGCTGAGCGAGCAGAAGCCATCGCCAACTCCGAACCCCGGCGTGGCACCACCCTCATACTCAGCACCACGCACGAACTCAACGGTTGGTGCCGTGTGCTCCAGATTGATGATGCGTACACGATCACCGATCGACCAGCACTGTAGCGCCGACAATGCCTTGCGCGCCATGACCGCACCCACACCTCTCATCGACGCGCCGGCACCTCGAACATCGCCGCCTGTCCCCGATCTGCAACCGACGCCAGGCATGCCGCGACCTTCGCTCTCATCGAGATCTCATCCGCGGCGATCAAAGGAGCCTAGATGTCCCCTTCCAACGACGACTCGGCGATCAGCCGAATTTCAACCGCCACCGCACATTGGATGCCCCACAGCATCGTGATCATGATTGCGGTGCGAGGCCTGCCCCACGTCGGACTCGAGCACTGGAGCATCCATGTAGGAGGCACGCTCGCCTTCTTAGCATGCATTGTCGGCTTCATGCACAACCAACGCGCGCAGCTGTGTGTGCGTTGTATGAGTGAGGTCCCCACCGACCCAGGCACCAGAGCCGAACGCTGGCGCCTGCTCTTGTGGATCAACCATCAAATACGAGGCATCAAAAGGATATTGATACTGCTGGCGATCATGACCGGCACCCTCCTAGTAGCCACAGCCAGTGGATTCCCCCGCTTGGTCTACTCCCTGACCGACCTGCTCACAGGTCTGTACATGTACTCAGTCTGGCTGCACCACCGCCTGCGCCCATGGTGTCCCTACTGCCGCGACTGGGACGATGACGACGTGATCAGCGAACCGTCCCCCGATCCCGTGGCCGAAAACCTTCGCGATTGACACCAACCCGCTCAAAGCGCCCGATTACCTGGTGACGTGCGGATTTGCTGCCAATGAATACATTCTGTCCCACCCCATTTGGAATGCACAGATTCAGCACGAATCCCATCCGAGTTCGAATGAGCGCCAGTGCACATCGTGGATGCCCGCCGGCACGGTGCGCAACGAACGTTGCCGCAACATGCCCCCTGGGCAAGCTACTTCATCGAAAGGATCAACTCACCCATGACCGACCTCCCCCGCCACAGGCAGCACCGAGTGTTCCTCGATGGCCTCGACGAGATGCGCACGACCTGGCAGACCGGCCGCGACAAGGCCAAAACAGAGGTGAACGAACTACATGCGATTGTCAAGACACTCACCGCGCTGAAGACCCGTCCACGCATGAGTCTCCCGCAAAGCTCAGAGGACCACTGGTATGACCCGACCGTGCCGTCGTTCCCGCACGATGGTCTCGACACGGGCGATCTGTTCGAGCAGTTGATCGCCTATTTCCAGCTCATGGTATACCGTTACAACGAAGAGGTGAACAGGTTGACGGAGGCGCTGAATACCTTCGACACAAGCCTCACCGCAGCACTGAACGAGTTCCGCGGCAGCATGAGCAAAAACTTCACCTGCGATGATGTGAACACGGTCCTGGGCCGGTTCAGACAGCGGATAGGCCTGTGGATCGTATGCGTGTGGGACCACCACGACGAGCACGGGTACGGCGGCAGCACCTCCTTCTACATCAAGTCCCTCGACGGCGAAGCACTGTTCGATCTGGCTTGGGAGGTGCAGGCATGGCTCACTACGCCCACCGGCATTCGCCAAATCCCCTGCGAGCTCGCGGACTGGGTCCGTGGCGAGGCCACCGACCTGAATCCTCTCCGCCTGGGCGGAGACGGCGACCACAACTACGCCATCCAATACCACACCTAGCTATCCATAGCGCTGCGAATGATGCGCGACCAATGCCCATGGTGGTACAGCCGAGACCTTGGGCAACAGCCGGACAGCACCAGAAGTCTTGGCAGCGCCGGACGCATGGTGGGCGCGATGCACGGGTGTCCGGCACTGTGGAACTCTGCGGCGTCGAAACCGTGCACGAATTCCCGTGCTGCTAGGTGACGCTCAACCTGTGTCCACAGAACCGGGAGCGGCTCCGGGGCCGACGATAGCCAGTCAGTGGAAGTCTAGCGGCGGGTGCACAATTCCAGCACCCACCCAACTCGCTCATTGTAGAAATACTGTGCTGCAAGCAGGGCATCGCGAGCGGTGCGGCTTCGCGGTGCCTGAACATAGGCAACCCAAGCCTGCGCGATCTGCACCACCAGCTCACCAAGACCAGCCTGCGCGACCCCAACCCTACTGTTGGCCACGGCTGCATGATCAATCTCATGCACGAGCGCTGCGATCTCCGCATCAATCGCGTTCGTGACTGTGCCTCGCGGGTGGCGGCAATACACCTCAGCCAACCGCATGGCATGTTCGTCAAAAGGTCGCGACAATCGTGGGCTTGACCGCAGGCGGATGAGTCCACCGGCCACTGCATCTCCCACACCCCACAAATCCCGCCACCCGCGCCGGTCCACGGGCAGCAGTATCGCGAATTCACCGACCCAATTACTCGCCTGCGGCATCCCACCCAAACCCTGTGCGGTCGACTCCATCACAACCTACTCAGCAGGTACAGAACAAGAAACGGCGCGTGCACGACTTGGCCTACAGCGACTAGATCCCGTCGATCTTCATCAGGGGATTGTCCTGCCACACTTCTCCGGGCGCGGTCACCAAATCGGGTGGTAAGTGCCTATGGTCGTGGCTGAGCAGTGTCCAGCGCAGCGTGGGATCGGCCGGCCCCGTAGCAGATGAACGACACCCGGACAGGACCGTGGTACCTGTGTTCACCACCAGAGCCGGCGGTGACACACCGAGAAATTCCTGCATGCTGGCGACGATGGTGTGAATGTCACACACCACCACTACCGCTTCGCCTGTATGCGTTGCGGCGATCGCGTCGAGTTCGCGTGCTGTGCGTTGCGCGGTCACCGTCCACGGTGCGGCTCCAGCAGGGAACGGAATAGATGGATTCAACGGTGGTCCACCGTTCTGCCCACAGAGAACGTCATCCCACAGTTTGCCTTCCGCTGCACCATAGCTCGGGTGCTCGAGCGTGTACTGCACCTGGTCGGTGCCCAACCGTCTGGCGAGTTTGTCCGCCGTGTGTTCAGCCCGCCCGATCCTGGTGCAGTAGATCACTGGGAAATTGTCATACCAGGTAGCCAACTCTTCGGCCAACAATTCAACCTGCCTGTGACCTGTGTTGGTGAGTCCACGACAGCGTGCACTCCCGATGATCTGGCCACACGCATCGGCTGTCGAATGGCCATGACATACCAGAATCAGGTGCCTGAAATCGCATCCAGGCCCGTTCATCATCATTCAGATACACATCCTCGTGTGCAGTGTGGTAGTTCTCGAATTGTTGACCGTCATGTGTGGCTGTGTTCGACTCACCCAGTGACGATGCTGGATCCGACGCCCGAGCGCTCACCCGCCTTTCGGTCAATCACGGATCTGTGGCACGTCGTCCCGCACTGCGCCGACGTGTCCCCTCCGAGCGCGTCGGCCCGCACGCTCAGGCCATCAGCCCGATGTCTAGGCGATTCCTCGCCCCAGATCGCAGTGTGCGGTGTAGAAGATGCTGGTCAACCCGGCTGTTTCCGTGATAGGTGAGCTGGGACTTCCTGGTGCCCGGTTGATGTTGATGCTCCATATAGGTGTAGTCAAGATTGCAACTCCGGAACTTCGACGACTACAGGGAAAGATGGTGATAGGTAACGGTCTTCGGGGCTACCGCGCCCCAGGCGGGGATCTGCTGGACGACGCCGATGTCGGCCCAGGCGGGGCCGCCACTCGGTCACCGACATCACCCCTGGTTCGATCAACTACAGGTCGTCGAAATGCATCGGGATCTGCTCGAGGGGACGGGGGTGTATATCGCGCAGCGCCTTCGCTGGCGTGGTGCTCCCACATCCTGTTCAGATCCTTGGAGTCACTGCTGATGTCCCACGCGGTCAGGACGCTGCCCGACACCACCGCCCCCAGCACGGTATCTACCCCGAGTACGCCCATGAACAGCACACCGACCGGCTCGCTGAAATCCAGCATTCTCCAGGCCTGGTCGATGATCGAGCCCGGATCGCGGCAACCAGCATCGACAACGTCAACCATTCCTGTTGTGCTGGTCAGCAGTGCACGAGCATGGGTGAGCACCTGTGGATCCGAGCTTGTGTAGACCACTCTGCACTGCGGTGCAATGATTTGGGCGATGTAGTGCGTGTCCTCGGCGGTGGGTAGGCCGGCTCCGATGTCGAGGAACTGACGGAGGCCCTGCTCGGCGAGGAAGCGTTCTGTGCGGACACGGAATTGCTGCGTCTGCATGGCCAACGTTGTGATACCTGGATAGATCCGGCCGCAGGCATCACCTGCGAGGCGATTGTAGTAGTCCTTACCGCCCACCGAATAGTTCCAGATCCGGGCCGGGTTCGGGGTGTCGGTGCGAAACACTGTGGTCAAGAGGCTCCCCGCGCAGTACATCCGAGTATGACTGCACCCGACGGCGGGGACCGTGCCGATCACCCCGAACAGGACGGTAGTTGGATCAGCGATCGACCCGCCGCCGGGTACGATTCGAGAGTCGCACCCGGCCGCGGGTCACAACATGTACGAAAACGACTATCTTCGATCATTTTTGAACATTTCGGCCGGGGAGTTCTCGCTACGCTCAACGCAGGGCCGTTGTCACTGGGAGGTGATCGTGTACGTGGGCACCCAGAAGAAGCTCGGCTTGCGATCACCCGACGAGTACGAAGCCAGCGACCATCACCACGTTCCCGCGGGAAACAAATAGTCCGCTCTGGATTAGGAGCGGAACCTCACCCTCAACGGCGTTCTCCGTGATTCGCCTGCCACATTCGCACACCAAGCGGACTTCGTGATAGATGATGGTGCTGGTCAGGCCGCGGGTGTGGAGCGGCCACCGCAGCATGAGCGCGTGCCGGTGAAACGCCTGACCAACCCGAGCTGTTGCGCTCCGCTCCCACAAGTGGGGCCCTGCCCAATCACAAGGAGAACCAATCATGGCGATCAACCTCGACAAAGTCACCCTCGACAAGTCCACACCCTCGGTTTCTCTGGCCAAGTCCGGTGACAGACAAGGCACGATGCGGGTCAACCTCAACTGGACCGCGCGCGCTGCAATGCCGGACAAAGGGTTCCTCGCCAAGCTCAAGGCCACGGTGACACCGAGCATCGATCTGGATTTGGGTGCGATGTACGAGCTGGCCGACGGCACCAAGGGGGTAGTACAGGCACTCGGGAACTCGTTCGGTGCGCTCAACGAGCCGCCGTTCATCCACCTCGACGGGGACGACCGCAGCGGCAACAACACCGCGGGAGAGAACCTGCACATCAACCTCGCCGACATCACCAAGTTCCGGCGCATCCTGATCTTCGCCTTCATCTATCAAGGTGTCCCGAACTGGTCGCAGGCCAACGGTGTTGTGACTCTCTTCCCCACCTCCGGTCCACAGATCGAAATCGAACTCGGCTCAGCGGACGACCAGGCCATCTCCTGCGCGATCGCGATGCTGGAGTGCAATGGCCGGGAACTGACAGTCACCCGCGAGGTCCGCTACATTCGCGGTGGCCAGCAGGAGATCGATCAGGCCTACGGATTCGGCATGGAATGGACGGCGGGCAGTAAGTAGCCGACCACCCGC
>NZ_AXVD01000059.1 GCF_000482385.1 Nocardia sp. CNY236 | reverse complement strand
CAACATCTAGCGGATACTGATCCAGCGTCTTGAAGACACGACGCAGCACGCTGATGTATTCAGCAGTGGAATCATCACCAAGGTTCGTGATGGCGTCTCGCGCGCGAGCCAGGTCACCGGATTTGAGCAACCCCGCAACCCGCAGCACACTCTCGGGCACCGACGCGGAGGCGTCCGACTGGGTATCGGTGTCACTGTGCGGCGGGCCGGTATCCAGTTCAGGGGTGCACGCACCAATGAGTTCACCCAGGCCAGGATCAGCAGAGCTGTGTGCAGCCCGGTTCAAGCGCCCGACAGCAACATCTAGCGGATACTGATCCAGCGTCTTGAAGACACGACGCAGCACGCTGATACGCCTGTCGTAGTCAGATTTGAGCTTCTTGGTCGCATCTCGCGCGCGAGCCGGGCCGCTGGTTTCGGCCGCCTCTGCAACCCACAGCGCACTAGCGCGAATGAGGTCACCGACCTCAGAGTTCTGCGCGGCTTGCTCGAGGCGTGCCTCGGCAACTGGAGGCGGATACCGATCACGCGTCGCGTGGACACGGTTGAGGATGCTGACGTGCCTGTCGTAGTCAGCTCTGAGCTTCTTGAGCGCCTCGCGCGCGCGAACAAGGTCACCGGATTTGAGCAACTCCGCTACCGGCAGCGCACTGTGGGGCAGCGGCGCGGGTGCGGCAGTTGGTGTGGGATCTGGCGAGCCCGCCGCCGAAGTAGAGTCTGATGAGGGATGGGCACCATCGGTCATGCCGGCCTCCGTGGGACGGTGTTGTTCGTCGGCGATGTGGTTGGGGAGTGGGACCAGGTCGGACTCTGCGATGAGATGATCACCCACGCTGGGGGGCTCGGAAGGTGGTGGTGCCTCGAACGGGGTGGCGAGGCGGGATAGAGCCTCGATGCGCCAAGCCAAGGCAGTCGCGACCTGGTCGGGTCGTAGGTGATCGCCGTGGGTGCGGCTAGCGACGAGCATTTCGCTAGCGACTTCGAGTAGCTCGCGTGGTGTCCAGGTGGATCGGTCGGCGCGGTCGATGGCAGCGACGACTTTGGGCCATGCGGGGTCTGCGAGGACACGCTCGGCGGCTATATCACCAAGAACTGCACGCACTTCCGTCGCCCACTCCGGCGTGAGGTTGGCCTCGCCGGTTGGGGGGGTGTCCATGGCGGCGGGACCGAGCGCGATTCGCGACCACAGCACTGCTGCGGGCATTTCGTCGGGTAGTGGTCGTATCGATGCAGCCGAGGTGAGCAGGGCGTCGATGTCGATACCGGCATGGTCAGCGGTATCGAGACGCTCTGCCAGGACCGGCCAGAAGGGGTCGTCGGTGATGGTGGTGGCGATGCGTTTGACAGTCGGCGCCCATTTGTTGACCGCGTGGTTGACGTCGCCGATGGCCTCGGTGACCCGGGCGGTGAGCAGTTCGTGGTGTCGGCGTTCGGTGGCAATCAACCGTGGGGGTCCAGCAGGGCGGCGATCGAGTTCATCGACGTGGGTGGCTGCACGCCACACCGCGAGGTCGGCAAGCAGGGTGGGGTCGGCTCCGACCAGTGGGCGCGCCCAAATCGGGGCGCTGGCGGGTGTGTGTCCGCTGGCAATGGTGTGTATCTGGGTGGCGAGTTCGGTGAGAAGGCGCGCACAGGCACCTAGAAATCCGCCGGTGTCGGGGTCGTTGAGCAGCGGGTCGGGGATGGCGGGCAGCCACGGCAGTGGGCCAGGGGGCGCCGAACGTGCGCCGGAGGGATCGAGTCTCCAGTTCACGACAGCGGCGATGTCCTCGGCGCTACTCAGCTCGCGGGCTGCGACGGCGGCGGAGAGTTCGCTGATGGCGTCGCGGCCCTCGAGCAACAATCTGGATAGGTGTTGGCGGAGTGCGCCGTAGCCGCGACTGGTGGTCAGGCCCGCCCTGAGTGATTCGGCCTCGCGGTCGAGTTGCGCTAGGGCTGGTTGTCCGACTGCGTGCTCGATGCTTCTACCGAGAGCGTCAAGGTAGATATCGGTGGCGCGGCCGATTCGTGAGTGTGGGTCGAGGGCTTCACGAAGTTCGGTGTGGGCGGATTTGGCGGTGTTGACGCGACCCAGGATCCGCACGAGGATCTCCACACCGGTACGGGGATGGACGGCCTTCTCGGTCCAAAACGACTCCTCGTCACCGTCCACGGTGGTGGTGAGGTAGAGCTGATTTCCTCTGCGGCCGCGGGTGATCGCGACATACAACTGAAAGCGTGATTCCCGGCCCGATAGCGCGGTGTGGCATGTGTCGGCGGTGATGCCCTGGGCGGAGTTGATGGTTGCGGCGTATCCCAAACGCACATGTGCCGCGACATAGTCGGCAGGCAACTTCACAGCCGAGCCTTGTTGACGGTGGGCTTTGATCTGGACCGCGCTCAACGCGCCATCGGGATGAACCTCGGTGACGAGCCACTGGTGTCCGTTGCGGACATAGTCGTTGGCGCCGACGACCAACCTGCGGTTGTTGCGCCCTGTGCGGATCGTGTCACCGGTGGATGCGTTCAAACCGTCGGCGAGCTCGACGGAGGGACCGGGTGGATAGTTGGAATTCGCCAGGCGGTGGTCTCGGGCGAGACTGTTGAGGTCGTTGACGATTGCATGTGTTGGTGCGAGCATCACGCTGTCGAGACCGTTGGTGTGATCGAAAAGCCAGCCGGCGAACGCCCCGTCAGCGACAGCGGCGGGACTGCCCACATGAATACGCCCGTGGTCGAGGTAGTAGGCCAGCCCGGCGGGGTCGCCCTCACGCAGAAGTAAGCTCGCGGCGCCTTCGGAGTCATCGATGAATCGAACAAGGTGGGTGAGGGTCATCATGTGAGTGCCAGAGGCGGCGATCATGTCCTCAGCAATGCCGCCTGCACCGACCGCAGGCAATTGCTCGGTGTCGCCGATCATCCGGCTGGTTGCTCCGCGAGAACGTAGGAACCGCAACAACCGCAGACGTGAAGCGTTGGAAATTTGTACGTGCTCATCGATGATGACCAAAGTGCGCGCATCGATGTCGAGCACCCATTGCGGCAAACTGGGTGGCATTCGACTGGATGCCAACAACGCACGTTCCGCAGTTGGGGTGTGGCGTTGGAGCACGTCCAGTAGCTTGTCGACGGTTTCAGCTCGCGCTTGGAGGCTGGCGCCCAACTCGCCAGCTGCCTTCGCCGTGGGCGCCAGCCCCAGCACCGTGCCGCCGCCTTTCACCCAGGCCTGAGCCAAGACCCCCATCATGGTGGTCTTCCCTGATCCCGCCGGGGCATTGGCGAACTGCACCCTCAGCCCTGAGGTTGCGAATGCTCTGATCGCGCTGGATTGTCCCTCGTTGAGTTGGTGGCCTTCGTTGTTGAACGCATCGATCGCATCGTCCACGATCGATGCAGCGATCGTGTGCCCGCCATCCTGGCGGGCCATCTCGATCAGATCAGCTTCGGCGGAAAGAACTCTCGGCGACGAATACAGCTGACAGTCCGCTGATTGGTAGACGCTGGAGCCGTCTGCGCGGCGGAAGATCTGTGGCACCGAGGCCAGTTCGGGCTGCGCCTGCGCGTCAGGATCGCCACGAGCGACAGACCGGGAAGGGTCGAGCGCTTGTGCTTCTACCTCCGCGGCCAGATGCGGCCATTCATACGGTGCTACCTGGCCGCGGACAACACGTTCAACTTCCGCGCGCACATGCGTGCGGTGCCATACCGACCGCTGCGCCGACAATGTCGCGACCACTTGGTCGGCGCGGCGCGAGATCCACTCGGCGTCAATCCTCACACGCCATGCGGCAGGCTGTCGCAGTGCGGCAGCAACCATATCTGCTACTGCCTTTGCCCCCCCGAGTACTGTGATCGCTTCGTGCTGCCACCTCGCGCGCTGCTCACTCAGTGGTCGCGGTTCACGCTTACGCTTGCGGCTCTCGAGCACCGCGCGTTGTACGAGCCGATACATCTCCACCGGGAGTGGTTCACGTCCGTGGATGGCTTGGTGCTCAATGGTCAGTTCACTCAAACGTGCCGTAACCGCTTTGTCGCGTTGAGACCAGTAGGTGTTCAGCAGCGGATCGACACCAACGATTTCGCGGACGGGCTGCTTGTTGGGGTCTGAGTCGGCGCGCTCAGCAAATACCAAACCGAGCTGTTGTTCCAGATGCATTTCCAGGCGAGTGTTGTAGATCTCGCTGGCTGTGATCACCGCGCGATAGAACATCGCACCGTCCAACGTCCGCCATCGCCCGTCCGCAGCGCGAACCCGGTTGGCGCACACGACATGAGTGTGAAGATCCGGGTCCCCGGCGCGGGAGTCGCGGTGATCGAAGACCGCGGCGATCAATCCGTCGACATCGACCTGAGCCGCCCCGTTATACCCAATCCGGGTGTAGGTGGCGTGCTGTTCGAGGTAGGTGACTGCATCGGAGATCGCGGCACGATGCGCAGCCTCAATCGACTGCGACACCTCACGCGGGGCAACAGCCCACAATGTCGACACCGATTTCACCGGCGAGAAAGTCCAATCGAACCCGGCCACTGCGGTGGTGTGTTGCCGTGAGTTCCGCGCGACCCACCCGGATAGTTCCCGCGCGTCCAGCGGGGGGCGCCCGAAACTTTCGACGAACATGTCACGCGCGACCTCGGTCCGGATCGCAGCGCGCTGATCATCTGGAATCTGCGCGTATCGGTCGCGTCCCCGCGCGGTGTTGTACTCGTTGAACGCCACCGCACAGCGCTTGCGGTGGTCGCTGACACCACTGTAGATCCGGAACTGCGCACCCAACCTCGACACCTGGGAAGCCGCCCGTTTGGCGTCTTTGAGTTTCAAAGGTTTCGTGGCTCTGCGGGTGGCGGGCTTGGCGCCCGCGTGTTCCGTATCAAGCGAAACCTCCGCCTCGATCACCGCGTCTTCGATCAAGTCTGCCTGCGGATGACGACCAAGCCCGAACAGCGACTTCATCTGAGACTCGGTGACCGTATCCCCGACATTGATTTCCGAAACCGTCAACCGCTTTCCGCGGTAGTCGACCCGCAGCGAACGCAACCCTGATCCGAGCCACCAGCCGGGCGATTCACCGCGCGCGGAGTAGTAGTCCGCCAAGCTCGAACGATCCCGCTCCATCAAATCGTGCGCCGCGACGTGCCGCAGATAGTACTTATAGCCATCGCCTGCGCTGATCTTGGCGAGGGTTGCAGTCACTGTTTCATGACAAACGATCACCACCCCAGAAGCCAGCAGAACAAGTGATGCAATCGGGGCTACCGCAAACCAGCCTCACACCGCGTTATCAAAAAGTTATCAAGAATGCAAGAGGTATGAAGCAAACTTTGGTGAGAAGAAGAGGAGCGAGGCTGGGGTGGGGGAGACATATTTTGACGACAAGTAGTCGTCACTGTGGGCTGGCGTGCGGCTGGTGGATTGGGCTGGGTTAGCCGTGTTGGTGAGAGGTTGGCCGGCGCGTACACCCCGGTGGTGGCCCGACTGCCCAGCTCGCTCAGGCAGGCGGGCCACCACCGGGGTGGGCCGACGACTCGTTCGCGGCAGCAGTCGTGGCGGCACGCCAAGACTGCTGCCGGAAGCCGGAGTTCACCCCGAGAGTCGGATCGGGATTGGTAGGTGGAAGATGCAGCTTGGGCTTCGTCGCTTCGGCGAGCTCGTCACCGTCGTCGTGGAAGGTCACCTGCGCATTCCTTTCGGCGCAGCAGAGGACGCCGCATCACCCTGCCGCAGCGGGCGAACCCACTACCCGCTTCTACGTCTGCGCCGCCAGCGCCAAATTCAGGAGGAGTCGAGCATCTCGCGGCGACGAACCGTTGACACGTGGTCGCGGGCGTCGTTGATGGGCAGGAGGTCCGCGGTGTCAGCAGCTCCGCGATCAGTGAGTGCGGGTTCACGAAGAGCAAATTGCGGACCTGCCTGTGCGGCAAAGCTACTTGGAATTCTTGGAGATGGTCGTGTCTCTCCTTGGACGGATCTAGGAGGGTGCTTCAGCGTTGCCCAATCGATCGCGATCCGGGCGGGCCGCGTATGACCCCGGCCTGAGATGGTGGTCGGCGGGGCGCGGGGATATAGTCCGGTAGGTGTGCAGCATCTCCAGCGCCCCGCGGCAGTCCGGTGGCAGACCGGTATCGCTGTGTTCAGCGATACCGGTCTAGGATGTCAGCAGCTCCGATCGCTGGGAGTTGGTACTTTTCCCTGAGCAGCTCAATGGCTTGATCGCGTGTTAGCGCTGAGCCGGCGACGAGAATTCGCAGGGCTTGGGTGTCTTGGCTCAAGCCCTGCGAACCCTTCATCAACAGGGCGGTTTCATCGGCTATGAGTGCGGCGACGTGCGCCTCCTGAAATGTCTTCCTGTGGAATTAGTTGAATTCCTGTTCATGCGACATCATCTGTTCTCATCTCTGTGGTTCATGGTGGTCATTCGGCTTCAACCATAGAATCATCCGTCGAGCGGACACGGGTGAAGACGTCCTCGGGTAGCGAGCGGTGTTTGCGGGCGCGCGGCGGTCGGTACAGCGTTGCGGCGATGGTGAGAGAAGTTGGGGTGGGCTGAGGCAGGGTGGGTCCGCCGTGGCGCACGACAGCCACAGCGGACCGTGATCGGAGTGAGGTGAACGGTGGGTGAATGCCGTCGAGGAGCGGCGAGGAGTCGGCGGGCCGCGCTTGCGTGAGGCGGGTAGACGCGGCCGTCGTTGGGATGGGCGCTTTCGATGCGGGAACCGCTGGGCGGTGTTCGGGTTTCGGCGGATGCGCGGTGGGAGGGTAGACGTTCAGAACGGTGGATCCGACTGCCATTCCAATGTCCCGCGCGCACATGGGTCCCATGTTCTGTCCCACCAGGAGGCACGCACTATGTGTTCAATCAAACCACCTTGGATGACCCCCGACCCCGACCCACACCAGCTGACTCAGCCCCCGAACACATCCACGCGCTCGAGCTTCAGGCCTCGGCGCACAACGCCGAAACAGTCTTCAACAACCCAGAACTGGCCCACCCGGATCCAGGAACTAGCCCCGAAGATCTAGTTCGCCAGCTCTCGCAAGTTGGGTGGTGTACGGGTTCAGGGGTTGCTTTCGCCATGTGGGTGGCTGGCGGTCTTGGCCATGGTGTGCTTGTCTCCGGGCCCGATTCTTGGAGGTCGGGAATGGTGTTGGGCCGCCATGTGGATGTGTCGGCCCAACACCATCAGGTTCGAGATCTACGCGGCGCGGCGCGGGTGGTTGGATGGCGCTGCGGCGGGACTATCCTGCTGCTGGCGGGGGTATTCGGCCAACCCCTGTGTGTGGATGAATCTCCGAATTATTCGGGCCTGCCGTTTGCCGGGGTAGGTTTCTTCAGCATGCTTGAGGACAGCGAAGGCGATGTTCGGATGGTGCTGTGTGAAGTATTCGCATCGCGTGCTCACGAGATCGTCATGGGTGGCGTCTTGCGGCAGTGGCGGTATCCCCGACTCGCCTGTGCTACGGCATTCTTCGCAGAGTCCGTCGTCGGTGCGCCAACAGCCTTCTATGCGCTGCCATGGACGGTTGAGCATTGTGGGTCGTTCGATGAAGCATGAAACGCACGGCCAGCCCTCTGGCGTCGAGTGGTCAATTTCGGATGTCCTTCTTTTGATGTCGCGTTGGTCGCTGGGGTCCTGATGTTGAACGTTGTAGGGGACATTGAGCTTGGTGCGCCTTACAGCAGCTTTGTGGGCCTGTTCGTCGGGCAGTGACTGCTCGCGCGGAGAATTCTGCACCTGCCGACTGACGTGCGATACGTAGACCTCGTCCCAGAATTGGTTTCGTTCTTCAGCGTCGTGAGTATTCCAGGTGCGCAGGCGTTTCGGTCGGCGCACGCCGTGTTTCTGGATCATTTCATCGGTTTTACGGTAGTCGTCCTCGCGCTTCGCTACATGGTCTAAGCAGCCTGCCTCCTCGGCTTCGGCCGCGTTTCCATCTGTGAAGGCGTTTCCGGCGAAGTACTCTTGGACGATTCGCGGGTCTGTCACAGGACGGCGTTTCCTCGCGAATTTCTCGCTCGCCTCGCTTCTATCCCGGGTTACCTCGACGGTTGATGGTTCTTCGTCCGATGGCTGCATCCATGGTGGCCGTTCGGGTGATCGTTGATACAGTTTGGGGTCGTTTCTGGGGGTGCAGGCACGGAGCAGCGCCTGCGCTTCGGGTGAACCTTTGATGTTGGAGATCTCCTTGCGAGCTCGTCCAAATGGTTTGTTGGTGAGCAGGTCGACCATTTCTTTCAGCGCATGGTGGATTTCAGCGCTGACGACGAGTGCGCGTGGCGCGAGGTTAGGAACCTGAGGTGTCGACCAGGTAGTGATCCGGGGCGGCGCGTCTTCTGTGTCGACGGGGCCCATGAGTGGGATACTCGCACTGAGTCGGTGTAGCCCAGGATCGGACTCTGGCAAACATGCGGCGAGGATCTCGCGTGCCCGATGAGGCAGTGTCGGGTACACGTCCCTCAGCTTCTTGAGCGCGCCGGAATACGGGAGCTGAGTGAAGGTTTCAGCGATCCGCTCGAGGGTCTCGATCAGGTCGAGGACCTCTATCTGTCCGAGGATTTCGCGGGCGCTTTCGGGAGTGTTCGTCAACTGGATTTCCAAGTCTCGTCGTGTTTCGTCGAGGCTATTGGTGCGGTCGGGCAGGATGTCGTGCAACAGATCGAAGAAGTGCGCCCTCGCCTTGGTGGGATTTGTCTCGAACTTCCAGTCGATTAGGGTGATGGAGTCGAGGAATTTCTTGGTATGGTCGGTGTTCAATGGTGTGTTCCTGTCTGATGGTGCGAAAGCCCACCCCGATGGGAGGGTCATCTCCCATCGGGGTGATCGGCCGGTCGGGTGACCCGCCTGAGGGCGTGAAACCAGGTCGTGGGCCGACGCGCGTGCGGGAACGCGCCGAGACGGGTCCGGGCG
>NZ_AXVD01000058.1 GCF_000482385.1 Nocardia sp. CNY236 | reverse complement strand
GAACCTGTTCTTCCAGCTCGTGTCATCCCGCTACGAGCGGGCCAGCCTCATCGTCACCAGCAACAAACCCTTCGGCCGATGGGGCGAGGTCTTCGGTGACGACGTCGTCGCGGCCGCGATGATCGACCGCCTCGTCCACCACGCTGAAGTCATCTCGATGAAAGGAGACAGCTACCGCCTCAAAGACCGAGACCTCGGCCGCGTCCCCGCGGCCAAGACCAACGACTGAAAACAACGACTGAAAACCCAGGGTGGGTCAAGATTCCAGCGAACTGGCTGGGTCAACATTCGACCGACATTGACACCCGCCAGCGCGGGTACACCCGCCTCATGTGTCCTAAACTCCTCGTCTGGTGTTGTGAGTGTCACTAGTGAGAGCCGAGAAAAGGGGCGCAGCGTGCACGTGAACTTGGAAGAACTGTTGCGGGTTGCGTGCCCTGATCCATCGGCCCCAACGGGTGGCGTGGCCGCTCGGTGTTGCACATAGCCCACGGCAGTCGGGCGCTGACACGCATGGGGATGACGGAATTGACCGCCGTTCGACCGGGATCAGTTGCCGCTTCTGGACCATCCCGGAGATCGTCCAATAGGACGTCCGGCATAGCCCAACACAGCGAGAGGCCATCGGAACTGTTGAAGGAGTTGACTTTTCGTTCGCGGTGGTGCACGTTCGCTCCTGCGACGAGGCCGCTGCGGAACACCAACCAGGTCGATTGCACGACCTCGATCAAGGACGCGCCTAGCGTGGCTACATTGGCTTGGCCGCGGTCTGCAAGGTCAAGTTGGAATGTGGTCGATGACAGCAATACTGGAGGAGATCTGATCCTCTCGTCAACGTGGTGTGCTCAGTCTGATATCGCGTGCCAGGCCTCGCTTGGAGTGGCTATTCCGGGCCGCCATAACAGGGGACACTTCCGGGCTCGGCGCTTGAGGACGGAATCGATCTGGCGCTTTCTCAGCGTCACACCAGGGTCACCATTCGTTATCGGTGGAGGTGACAGTGGCCAAGGGTGATGGGTCAATAGGACAGACGACGAATCCGCGGTGAGTCGTATACCCGAGGCGTTGCACGGTGCGCACAGGTATTGGGGTGAGCAGCATGACGAGATCGACTGGGGCTGGGTCACCGGCCGGCATGCGGCGGGTGGGGATTCCGGCGATGCAGTGGCCGCGGTCAGCCGGGTAGACGTACCATGGGGCCAGGTCGGGCGGTAGCGGAGCCGGATACCGCTTTCCTTCAACATGATTTGGTATTGCGGCGACGAGGATAGCGGCGGTGTCGGTCTCGCTGCGCTGGATTTCGGACGGTATCGAGTCGGGCACGGTCTCGTGAATGAAGGCCCTAGCGGCGGCCTGGCAGTCGCCCGTACATGAGAAGACCGCCACCAAAACCGCGCCGTCGTCGAGGGCCAGAAATTCGAGCGGTTCATGTTCGATCCACCAGTGCACCGGCTCCCACACTCGGCCGTGATCGTCTTGGAAGCGGACAGCGCCCTGGTAGCGACGGATCAGCGGGACGAGTTCGCGCTTGGCGCGTGCACGGTCCCAGTCGGTGTCTTTGGATACCTGTGGTTGTACCAAACCCAGCGAATTGGCCAAGCCTAGAGTTGCGGTATGCCAGTGTGTGGTCACAGCCCTCACGCTAGTAGGTAGGGCACGTGGCGGGTACGCGTATTTCCTGAGGTCGGGTGCAGACGCCGGGATCGACCGTCAGGGGCGTCGGGTCGGGTTGCGATAGGCTTCGCGGGCGTCGGTTTCAGTGGTGTACAGCAGGTAGTATTCCCACACGTCGCCTTCGCCGCCGTATACGCCTCCACCTTCCTCGGTGACCTGCCACCACACCACGCTGTTGTCGGCCAGGGTGAATGTGTGCTTGGTCAAGGTGACAGCACTCCAGCTGGTACCACCGCGGCTGGTGCGGTTGTCGATGTCCTCGGTGTAGTGGGCGGTGGCGGCACGCAGCGGATGCCACAGCGACCGCTCCGGTGCGACGCCCCACCGGGCTCCCAGCATGAGTGTGATCGCCTCGGCGGCCGCGCGGGCGAACGCTTTCGGCTGCTCAGCGCTGTGGCGGGTGGTGGTATTTGTAGCCTCGTCGTAGTGGAGGACCTCCAGCCAAGGGGCGAGGACCAGGGATCCGTCATCGCATGCGGCCCAGCCTTTGTTCCAGCTGACTGTTTCGGCATGGACGATGCGCACATCGGTGTCGGCGTGGATCTCCGCACCCCAACGGGCAGGGTTGGCGGCGAGGTATTCCCGCGCGAGAACGGGATCACAGGTGACTTGAGCCTCGATGGTCCGGCCATGGCGCTTGTTGCGCAGGATAATTCGGGTGGCGTTGCTGGGCACCGTGGGTGGTGTGGCACTGAGCAGGTCCTCGACGGTGTGGTGGCCGGCGCGGTAGAGCTGGTCGGCTCGACGCTGGTCAATGCCCGCAGCCATCAGCCTCGCGGCATGGCTGGGTGGGAACCGGTGAGGGTCTATGAAAGTGCTGGGGCGTGTGCCCCAGCCGGACTCGAGCCACTGCTGTGGGGAGTGTTGTAGCAGGGTTTCAGCGTCGTCGGCGGTGGTGAGGTCGAATGCGGTGATCTGAAGCGGTGGGGTGAGTGGTGACCAGCCGGCGGCGGCGAGCACCTGCGCCGCGGCCGGTGCGACCCCCTCCCTGAGCCAGTCCTCGATGTCGTACTCGTCCCGCAGATCGGCGACGAGCTGCCGCCGATCTGCGGTGTAGGGCATCCAGCAGACTATGCGCTCTGGGATGATGTTGCGGTTCCAATCGTCACCGTCCCCGCTATTGTTGATCAACAGCCAGAGCCGTTCGCGGGGCTCGTCGATGTGGATGCGGTCGCAATAGTCGTTGCGCCCGCCGGTCGGGACCTGTGGCAGTGTCGTGATCTCATCGAGCCCTGCTGCGGTTTCGGGGTATTCACGGTCACTGGTGACGGGGACAAGACTCCCGATCAGGGCATCGATGCGCGCGCTGAGCGCCATGCGGCGCTGATACCGATCCTCGCTATCGAGGATCGGGGCGGCCTCGTCTGCGGTAGCGGCACGAACCTCGGCCCAATAGACATAGCCTGTGTCCGCGCCGACACCGAAACTCAAGCCGTCCTCGTTGTAGTAGATCTGCCCAGCGGTCACCGTGGTGACAATCCCGGACGTCAGCTGCCCATCGGTGCGGCCGCCGGGCACCTCGTCAGCGCCGGGACGATTGTCGCCGGAGGTCCAATTCGCACGGAAGCTGCGCCCAGGGCGGGAGGGGCCGCCGCCCGCGCCCTCACCCAGGCGAATCGTCCATGTCGCTGCGCCCATGGGATTGTGTTGCCGCGGGGAGCAATCAGGATGCTCAACGACCCATGTGCTGTCGGCGGCGCGCTCGGCGGTGCCCTCGCCTGGGTTCACGATGTCCCCGCAATTGCGGCATCGACTGGGATAGCGGTTTCGCATAGTTGATCTCCTTTGGAGTATTGGTAGGGAGGCGCAGTGCCACTGAACTAACTGCCGGGCGATGATGCGGTCGCTATCGACACATTCCGGGGTGCATCGTTGATCTCCTTTGAGGTATTGGTGCGGAGACGCGGTGGTCACTACCAGGGCTTTTTGGCTGTCACGCGCTGGCCACGGGTGATGGCGCTGGCCACGATGAGGACCACTGCGGCCATCGAGCCGAAATACACTGAGAGCCGCTGCGTTGCATGTTGCGGCTCAGGTGTCGCTATCACTGGTCCGGTCGCCGTGCAGTAGGTTCCACGTGCTATGCGCCAGTGTGAGATCGTTGCTGTCGGCAGGTGCTTGCGCAATGACACTCTGTGCCCACAACTTCAGTCCTGCCCTGTCGAGCGTGACCGTGATTGTGGCGGGACGACTGGTGAGCTCAGTGAGGATCGCGTTGTGCAGGTGGTCGACGATGGAGCAGGTTTCAGCGGTGGCGTGGTGCAGGGGCGCCACACGCACATCGACCTGGCCCCTGACTATGTGTGCGTCGAGTAAGGGGTACCCGTGGCGTCGGTCGGTCGAAGTGAAACTGATGCGGTCGATGTCAGGGTGGGTGTCCATATAGGAGCGGATCGTGCTGACGACGCGCTCGGGAGTCACGGTGGCGGGGAAACCACAGAATGGCCAGTCGCAACGCCCTTCATTTCGTGCCACGCTGCGTCTGGTATCTGGCGACTCGCAGTGCAGGCGAAAGTGCGTCCGCTCAGCGGATGGGGCTTCTGGAATCGGTCGTTGGTTGTGTGTCACGGGAACTCCAATCAGTGCAGGGTATTTCGGTGTGGGACGCGATCGGACAGCACTACGCTGTCGAGTAGCGACCATTCGCGGAATCTTCCGGCTGCAGCAACATCGCTCTGTGTGGGCGACGCAAGGCCGGGTCTGAGCGCCCATGTCTGAGTCCTCGTGTGTAGGACGAGGCATACCTACCTATGGGTGATCAACCCGGTGTGGGGTCAGCGGGAGGGACAGTGGACGTTTGCAGTGAGGTGTTGTCCGCCGAGATAGTTCGTCGCCGGTAGCGGAGATGCCCGCGCCGGGACATGTGGCGGATTGACCCCGATCGTTATGTTCGATGTGGGCTGCAGCTCAGCTGCTGGTGCATCGCGGTGGCAGGAACCGACGGTGTCTGCTATCGACGGGACGGCCCCCTCAAGGGTCTACCTCGTATTCTTGAGGAGTGAGCAAGAACATGGCGTTCGGTGAGGTGGACTCGGTCGATGCAGGTGCAGCACCGGACAATGATGGTTCCGGGCCGACGCTGGCCCAGATTCTGCAGCCACTCGGCGCGCCCGATGGAGGCCTCGGCGAGATTGCCTCGGAAATACTGCGGCAAGCCCTTCGCTTAGGTGGCGTTGATGAGCAGCGCTACTGGGATCACGTCAGTCGTTTGGCCAATCCAGACCTTCTCCTTTCAGCGGTTCCGGTCGGCAGCGATCTGGCTGTACCGGTTGTGACCGGTCAGCGCAAGGCGGGCTCGGTCAGGGTGTCTGGAAAGGTGGCGGCCACAGTGATGGGAAATCTAGCGGGCCGCAACGGATTTCCGAATACCCGCGTGGTGATGGACAGTTGGGGCGCTAGCCAGGTGCGATTGCAATGGGGCGACGATGACGCGCCCTTGCCGGAATGGGAGACCTCGTCGGACGTTGATTGGGCGTGTGCGGACGTGGCCAATGGCTTGATGTATGGCTACAGCACCGCTGCGATCCGTGAGTACCTCAGCGAGACATGGGGTCCAGAGGTTGCCGCCGAGGCGATGAGGGCGAACACATCGACCTAATTGCTGTGCCTGTCCCCTTGCCAGCGTCGACACCAGTGGTCGGCGGAGGTCAGTGTGGGGAAATCCACCATCTACCGTAACTATCACCCCGGTGGGCTGTGCACTGTCGTCCGGGTGACGGCGAGATGTCGGCGGCAGTGTTCTGGTGAGGTCGTGGCTGGGGCGTGTCATCCGCCGCATCGGCGCCGATGGGACGCCTGAGGTCCCCCCCCCCCCGGATAGTGGACACCTTGGTCTTCCCCCGGTTTCGCAGGACTTGTGGTCCTGCTGGATGGATGTCCTCATGCCTCCTGGTAAGCGTCGGTCGTTCACGGCCGAGTACAAGGTCGAGGCAGCGCATCGGGTGATCGATTCCGGTCGCACGATTGCCGAAGTCCCGGGAACTGGGCCTCAATGACGGATTATTGAGTAACTGGGTCAAAGATGACCTGCGAAACCGGGGGAAGTCCAAAGTGTCCACTATCCGGGCGGAACCTCACCCCCACTAGAGAGTGTTTCGAAGTAGTTGATGGGGTGGCGGACCCGGGTTGGATCACCGTGGCGCGACGTCCCGACGGTGTATGGGTCGTGGCTGGCGGTGTATGGGCTGTTCCGGCGCTGGCAGCGTGCTGGAGTGTGGGCGTTGATCCTGAAGTTGTTGCAGGCCTACGCCGACTCGCGCGGGAAGATCGTGTGGCAGGTCAGCGTGGACTCGACGATCCTACGGACCCATCAGCATGCCGCCGGCGCACGCCGCGACGGTGACGGGCAGGCCGAGCCGCCCGGTGGCCTGGCCCGCGAACCCGACGACCACGGTCTGGGCCGCTCTCGGGGCGGCTGGTCGACAAAGTTGCATCTGGCCTGCGAACAGGGCTGCCGGGTGTTGTCGCTGCTGATCACCCCGGGGCAGGCCGGTGACAGTCCCCAGTTCACGGCGGTCCTCGACGGCATCGAGGTACCCAAAATCGGTGGTGACCGGCCACGATCACGACCGGTCCGGGTGCTGGCCGATAAGGCGTATTCGAGTCGCGGAAATCGGGACTGGCTGCACAGACACCAGATCCGGGCGACGATCCCGGTTCCAGCGGACCAAGCCGCACATCGCCGCAACCGCGGCTCGGGCGGTCGCAGGCCACCGGTGTTCGATCCGCTCGTCTACAGGGACCGTAACGCTGTCGAACGTGGTATCAACCAGCTCAAACAGCATCGAGCGGTGGCCACTCGCTACGACAAACTCGCTGTCCGATATCTGGCGACGGTCCACATCGCTGCGATCAACCAGTGGCTCAGGCACGACTGAGGGCGGACCCGAACGGCCCACCCTCACCACTTCGAAACACTCCCTAGCGGGCGGCAGGGAGACGTTTCGTCCCGGGATCGCCGAGCAGACGTGCACCCGACTAGGAAACGATGTTGCCGAATAGGACGAGTTGTTCGGCGTGGGTGAGAGCGAGGCGGGTGCGTGGTCGGGGTGTGGTGGTGTTGCACAAGGCGCGGATGCGGTCGGGGTCGGGCGCTTGTTGTCCGAGTCGGGCGGCGACTTCGTTGGAGGATAGACCCTCGTGCAGCATGCGCTGCTCGGCAGTAGCTCGAAGCGTGCCGGGGGAGATGTCGAGACCGGCCTTTTCACCGACTGTGCGGATGGCGTAGTCAACGGTGCGCGGTGTCAGCGGTCGGTGTGGGGCATGGGCGGTGAGGAATAGCGCAGTCTGCGGCGGGTAGTTGCGAAGCCAGCGGCGCCGCTCGGTGATCCAGGCTCTGAGTGCGGTGTGGGTACGCGGCTGCAGTGGCACCGAGCGCGTGTCGCTGCTGCCTGTCGGGCCGATGGTCAGTCGTCCTGGCCGGTGTGCGAGATCCAGGCCCGCCAGCTGCACGGTGGTGATCTCCGATTTCCGCAGTCCGATATCGAGGACGAGTGCGATCATCGCGTAGGCGCGTGTTCCGCGCTTTTCGGCCGCCGCGTACAGCAGAGCCCGTTCCTCTGAACGACTGAGGGTGCGCGGTGTTATGGGCGCCACCGCTGCCCGTGGTGTGGTTGGTGCACCGAACCCTAGCCACGTGTAGAAGGCGGCCAGTGCTGAGAGAGTCAGATTGACTGTGCGCCCGACAACCCCACGCTCTTGTACCGCGGCGGTGAGGTAAGCCTCGACCGCCCGGTCACGGCCGGCTGGAGAGAACAGCGCGTCGTCGAAGCCGTTGTGGGTGTCGAGCCAGGCCATGAAATGCCCGACCCGTTCCAGGTACGTCTGTCGAGAGCGATCAGCGAGATCGTCCCGGTCTTGCAGTGCATAGTCGAATCCGGTCGTTATCGGGGTCGCTGCGGCATCCATCGAAAAGAGCTTCAAATCCTGGGTGTTGTCCACCATCAACCTCCGTGCCGAAACGTGCTGCTCACCAGTAGCGTCGCAGATGGCACTGACATCTGCCAATTAGAATTAGCGGCAGGCTGTGCGCTGAAAATTGCCGCTAATATTCCCGGTGAGGTGGACGAAGGCCCTGTGTCGAGTGGTTTGGCCGACCCTGATTTGTGCTCCTGCATCGGCCTATACGAGGCCGCTGTGGATGTGCGGTTGGTCGAGTGAGTGGAGGCTATTATTCGAACATGAGTTCGAATAATAGCGGTGGGAGTGACGCCGAGCAGACGCTGGTGTATGGGCTGAGTACCGGCCGCACCGGAGTGCGGCCCGATTGTCTGTATGAGATATCACTCGGAACCTGGGCGCAGCCGGCACCTACTGCCTGCCCGGATGGCCACCATCTTGGCGCAGGTCGGGTTCTCGTTGGGACTCAATCGTGTCCCGCCATGGCCAGTGGCCGTCACACTACTCATGAATGCCGCGCCTGCGGCCACGTGATCTATACCCCGGCAATGGTGCCCGGATGCGATCATCATGGGCGCCGTTGACCCTTGATTGATCGCCCGGAAGGGAGGTTGAAGATCTCGTGCTGATCTGGCTGGATCACCTCGAGGTCCAGCAGGGTTGCGTCCAGCAGATGCGCCGTGGACAGAGCACTGACGTCGACATAGTCGCGGCACCACGTCCCGTCAACGGTGTCGTAACCTAACATCTTGCTGACAGCCTCTATCGCCGACGAGGGGGATGGCGGATGGCCCGCCGTCCCACACGAGTACGTGTGGTGGCGTGTTGGCCTTGATTTCGGCGGTAGGTGTCGTAGCGGTGCGCGGCGAGGGAGCGGATATCTTGTGGAGCCGTGAGGGCTTGTACGCGGGCGAGGTCTGAGACGAGTGCGCCCAGACCGGGCGTCCCGACTGGACGTGTGGGTGCTGATGCATCGAGTGCGCAGACCAGTCGGTAGACATCCGTGTCGATGGTCAAGTCCAAATGCGTGGTGTAAAGAGAACGGTCGCCGCGTGATCCTTGTTGGTCAGGCGGTGAGCGCTTCGGGGTTTTCCTCCTGTTCGATGGTCGGGTCGGTGAGCCCGCGTGAGCGGGTCAGGACATCGAGGCCGAGGTAGCGGCGTCCTTCGATCCATTCGTCGTGTTGTTCGGCCAGGACCGCGCCGACGAGACGGATGATGGCCTGGCGGTCGGGGAAGATGCCGACGACGTCGGTGCGGCGCCGGATTTCCTTGTTCAACCGTTCCTGGGGGTTGTTGGACCAGATCTGG
>NZ_AXVD01000057.1 GCF_000482385.1 Nocardia sp. CNY236 | reverse complement strand
GGGGATGGCGTAGACGCGGGCGTCGGCCCAGTCGATGTCGAACTCGGCGGCGGTCATCGGGTTGCGGTGTCCTCGTTCCGGGATGGGGTGGGTAGTAGGTGGGTGATGCGGTGGTCGAGGTCGGTCAGCGCTGTCGAGGTGGGGGTGTGTGGTTGGATGCGGCGCTGCAACGCGCGGAGTTTGTCGTGGGTGCGTTCGCTGGTGACTCGGGCGGCAGTACGGAGGGCATCGCGGCCGAAGGTGGCAGCGTGTTCGTGGTCGCCGCCGACGATGTGTGCGGTGGCGAGGTCGATTTGCACGAAGCAGCAGCTGCGGGTGCGCCACGGCTCGTAGAGGTCTAGGGCGTGGCTGATGTGGCGTGTGGCTTGTTCGGGCTCGCCGACTTCGGTGAGGCAGCGGCCTAGGTCGGCGGCGAGTTCGGCTTCGGTGTAGAACGATAGCCATGGCGGTTCGCTCTCGGGGCGCACGTGGGTGTAGTGGCGTTCGGCGGTGGTGATCGCCTTGCGGGTCGCGGTGGTCTCGGCGGGGCCGAGCATCGCTAGTCCGCGGGCTTCGACTGCGCACAGTAGCGCCGAGAGTGCGGGGGTGGGGGATGAGCTGGCGAGGGACTGGCCGGCGCGGGCCAGCGCGACGGCGTGGCGTGCGTGGTCGATGCGGTGTTGTTCAATGGTCTTGGTCTGTCCGATTTGCACGGTCATCCGACTCATGTGCGATAGGACGTTCGCGGCGTAGCGTCGGTCGCCCGCGCTCATCGCGAGATTGAGAGTTTGGATGTAGTAGCGCTGGGCCAGTGCGTGGCGTCCGATGTCGGCCGACATCGACCCGGCCAGCCACGAGGCTTGTGCGACGGCGCTGAGCAGCGCTTTGCCGGTGATTTCGGAGTAGCTGCCGTGGAGAACGGTCGCGGCTTCGCGGTGCAGTAGCGCGACGACCTGATCACGGACGCGGCCGGAGCCGTAGCGGTGGTCCAGACGCCGCAGGTGGGCGATGTTTTCTGTGATGATCTCCACGTCTGCCATCCCGACGCGGGGACCAGCGGATCGGGCGGCTGATTCGTTGGGTCCGATCGTGAGGGCGAACAGGGCGGGTTCGCAGAACACCGCGGAGGTGAAGGCCGATCCCAGCAAGAACCTGCGTCGATCCATATCCCGTCCTGACAACTCGACTACGGTGCGCACTGTCTGCTCCAGTGTGCCCGAGCAGTGCAATCCGTCATACACGTCTTCGGCGGGCGGGGTGTGGTCGGCGAAGCCGCAGTCGCCGACGCTGATCTGCCGGTGCAGCCGCCGGGAAATGGCCATGGCGACGAGCTTGGGCACCGGCCAGCGAGGCTGGGCGCCGGCGAGCATACGCGAGACCGAGGTCGTGTTCGTGGCCAGGTGGGTACCTTCCTCGGCACCCGCGGCGACCACAGCCCGTGCGAGTGCGCCGTTGCTCATCTCGGCTTCGTCCAGCAGGTTCCGCAACTTCTGATTGACCGGGCTGGCATCCATCGACGTCCCCTTCGCACACCAGGTTCGGTGTCCTCGATCCTCGCGCAATCGAGTACCGATGTGAACCGACTCACCCGAAAGTGAGACCCCAGTAAGACCCCCGGACGGGATCCGGTGGCACTGGGAGTGATTTAGAACTGCCGAAACAGACTGTCTTCCAGTGCAATTGAATGTGGAGGTGTCATATGACCACAACATCACCCACCCTAGGTCCGGTCGTGGTGACCGGCGCGGCAGGGTTCATCGGCTCACATCTGACCGACGCGCTTTTGGCCCTCGGGATCGAGGTGGTCGCGATCGACCGCCGGTCGGTGCACACAGACCCGGTCGCCGCCCGCAATCTCGCTGGCGCACTCACCAAGCCCCGTCTGCGCGTGCATCAGGTGGATCTGGTCAGCGACGAGATCGATGCACTGGTCGCCGGTGCTGCCACGGTGTTCCATTTGGCTGCGGTGCCCGGTGTTCGGGATTCGTGGTCCGAACGGTTCCCCGACTACGCGGCATCCAATGTCGTTGCCACCCAGCGTCTGCTGGCCGCCTGCGAACGCGCCCAGGTCGGTCGGCTGATGCTGGCATCGTCATCGAGTGTCTACGGCCAAGCCTCGGGTCCAAGCCGCGAAAGCGACCCGACTTATCCAATGTCGCCCTACGGCGCGACGAAGCTGGCCGCCGAGCATCTGTGCATGGCGCACGCGGCGCGACCGGACACCACGACAAGCGTGGTCACGTTGCGCTACTTCACCGTCTACGGACCCCGTCAACGATCCGATATGGCGATCTCTCGGGTGCTTGCGGCGGTGCTGTCAGGAAGTCCGGTACCGCTGTATGGCGACGGGCAACAGTCGCGGGAGTTCACCTACGTCGATGACATCGTGGCCGCGACGCTGGCCGCGGCGACGGTCTCGGAAGACATCGACGCCGAGATCGTCAATGTCGGTGGCGGTTCGAGCGTATCGATGCTCGAACTGATCGCCCTGGTCGGGCAGATCACCGGACGCAAAATCCCCCTCGCGGTGGAGGCGCCGCGGGCCGGTGATGTGGAGGCGACCCGCGCCGACCTCACGGTGGCGCACTCGTTGCTCGGGTACGCACCGCGCGTCGAGTTGCGGGAGGGGGTGGCTCGCCAGCTGGACTGGATGGTCAAACAACCATCCGGGCACTCGGTGTCCGCCGCGGCGAAAGTGGTGGTGTCCAGATGATCGTGCTCAGCGCTGACGACGCCAACACCCTGTTCACCTCCGCGTGTCGCGCGATCACCAACTTCGGTGAGCCGGTCAGCCCGCGCGGCCTGGCCACCACCGAAATCCTCGGTGCGCACCTGCGGTTGACTCGGCCTCGACGCCGATTCGTCGACATGCCGCCGCTGCGGCGGCTCAACCCGGCCTTCGCGGTCGCTGAAGCGCTGTGGATACTGTCCGGCTCCGACGAGGACTGGATCTTCCAATACAACCAGGCGTTGACCCGCTACGCCGACGACGGAGTCCTGCAAGGCGCCTACGGGCCGCGGATGCGCCGGTGGAACGGCATCGATCAGCTCGACCGGACCCGGCAGTTGCTTCAACGCGACCCCGACACCCGCCAGGCAGTGATCCAGCTCTATGACCCGCAACGCGACACCCGCGGGCACCGCGACGTCCCCTGCACCCTGAGCTACCGCTTCTACCTGCGACGCGGACGCCTGCACATGCACACCACGATGCGCAGCCAAGATGTGTGGCTGGGATTCCCCTACGACATCTTCACCAACACGTTGATCCAGGAGCTGCTGGCCGGGTGGCTCGGTGCCCAACTGGGTGAATACCACCACCACATCGACTCACTACACCTGTACGCCGAGCACTTCGGCGCCGCTGAACAACTCGCCCACGATCCCGACCCGTCGCCGCTCATGCCCCAGGTCGCGATTCCCTGGACCCGTGCCGACCGGGTGGTGCGCAACACGATTACCGAACCGCGCGCACCTGGTGCGACCGGAGCGTGGTCGGCGTTCGCGGACATGTTGGCCAGCTACCGAGCCTGGAGTAGTGGCCAGCGCGAGCGCGCCCGGACTCTGCTCGCCGCTACCGACGGCGACCTCGCGCGTGCCTTGGAACGCTGGTATGACCACCGCGCGCCGGTTGCGGCAGACCAAGGAGCCCACGCATCATGACCTCCAACCCTCGCACTGTTCTCGGATTCTGTTCCTGGACACACGATTCGGCAGCCGCGTTGATCCTCGACGGCCAGCTGGTCGGCTTTGCCGAGGAGGAGCGCCTCATAGGCAGCAAACACACCAAGGACTACCCCGCCCACGCGGTGGACTGGCTGCTCGGTGAGGGAGATCTCGTACCGGAGTTGATCGACACCGTCGCCTACAACTTCCGTGCCTGTGATTACCTGGCCGCCACCAGACAGGTGGGTCGGCAGCTGGCCGACCGCGACACCCGAGCCAGAGCCCTGCCGCGTGCGGCGAGCTTCGCACGGGTCGCGGCCCGAACACGCACCCGCACAAGACGACTTGGGCGGGATTTCACGCACGCGTCGAGCTCGCCGATCCTGCATCACCGGGCACACGGGCTGTATGCATTCGCGTCCTCGGGCTACGACGATGCTGCTGTTGTGGTGGTCGACAGTCTCGGCGAGATCCAAACCACCACGATCGCTCACGCCCGCCGCACCTCAGGCAGTGGATGTAGATTCGACATCATCGAGGCCATCAACGATCCGGCCTCGCTCGGCTACGCCTACGGCGCGGTGACTGAGCACCTCGGGTGGCGCCGCGGTGACGAGGAAGGCACCGTCATGGCCTTGGCCGCGCTCGGGGAGCCCGACCGATTCCGGGCGTTGATGCGCGACGCGATCCCGATTACCGGCACCGGATTCACACTGAACCCCAGCCTGTTTCCAGTGCGGGTGCTCTCACGCCGTTTCGCGCGCGTCAGCGCCGAGTTCATCGCCCGCAGTTGCCCGCCTCGCGGTGACGGACCGATCGAGCAGGTCCACCGTGACCTGGCCGCGGCTCTGCAAGAACGCACCGAACAGGTGATGGTGGCTCTGGCGCTGCGTTCTCGCGCGCTGACCGGAGCCCAGCTGCTGTGTGTCTCGGGTGGAGTCGCAGCCAACTGTGTGGCGATCGGCAAGATCGTCGAATCCGGCCTGTTCGATGAAGTACATGTGCCGCCCGCTCCCGGTGACTCCGGTACCGCCATCGGCGCTGCCATCGCCGCATATCTGGACCACACTGGGAAACTCGCCACCGGAATCCAGGATCATTGCTACCTCGGACCTGCATTCGGCGATGTGGTGCTGTCGACGAATCCCCGCCCCGGGTTGACTGCGACCAGACCCACTCACCCGGCACAGTATCTGGCCGGCGCGCTCGCCGCCGGTGCCGTCGTCGGAGTGTTTCGCGGGCCACTCGAGGCGGGCCCGCGGGCGCTGGGCAACCGGTCGATCCTGGCCTCACCGATGCACGCCGAGGTCGTCGAGCAGCTCAATGACACCGTGAAGTTTCGCGAACCGTTCCGGCCGTTCGCACCGGTCACCCTCACTGCTACCGCGTCGGACTATTTCACCCTGTCCCAGCCCGCGCCGTATATGTCGATCGCTTCACCCGTTACCGACCGTGCGCGTGAACAGATCCCAGCTATCGTGCACGTCAACGGCACAGCCCGGGTACAAACCCTGTCCGAGGGGCAAAACCCGTTCCTGGCAGAGGTAATCACGCAGTTCGCCAAGATCACTGGTGTCCCGGTGCTGATCAACACCTCGCTCAACATCAAAGGCAAACCGATCTGCGGCACGCCCGACATGGCATTGGACTGCTTGCTCGCCAGCGGCCTGGACGCGATGATGCTCGAAGACTGGTGGGTGAGCAAATGAGAATCGGCTACAGCTTCTGGGGCTTCCTCGGCCCCGGCATCACCGACACCCCCGACGGAGGCCGCAGCCACCGCCGCACTCTCATCGAGGGCCTTCGCGGTCTCGGCCACGAGATCGTGTTCCTACAACAAGATCGCGACAGGATCGAAGCCGGAACCGCCTTCGCCCACCTCTACACCTGGGACGACGGGCTACCCGACATCGACGCGGTGTTCCTGGAATGGCGCTGGCCGATCCCCGGCCGCAACACCACGCCCTGCGGCACGTCAGGCCACACCTGCGATCTACACCGCCAGCACCAGTTGCTCGACCACTACACCCGCCGCGGGTTGCCCACGATTGTGTGGGACAAGGATCTACACCTCCCGGCCGGGCATCCGCTGCGACACGCACCGCATGTGACGGTTTGCGAGGCGGCGCTGCACCCCACCGCCGGCGCGGTCAGCTTGCTGTTTCCCGTCGACGACAACGCACTCGATACTGCCGATCCAGACACTCTGACACAACGGCCGAGACCGTTGAGCTTGGCCTACATCGGCAACCAGTACGACCGCGACGAAGCCTTCGACAGCTACTTCGCCGCCGCAGCGAGCGGGCGCCGCGACTGCGTAGTCGCGGGTAAGTGGGTTGACACCCGCAGATGGCCGCAGGTGCGGTTCATCGGCCGGGTCCCGTTCTCCCACGTCGCGAGGATTCATGGTGATGCTCTGGCGACGGTGCTGCTGCTGCCGGACCGATACGCCGCAGTCGGGCAGATGACCCAACGCCTCTCCGAAGCCGTCCTAGCCGGATGCCTGCCACTCACACCCGCTTATATCCGCAGCGCCCCACAGTTCACTCCCTGGCCGCTACATGTCACCAGCAGTGCTCACCTCACCGCCAAAGTCGCGCAGTTGCGGCGCATCGCTACCACTGCCGCGCACGCCGATCTCGTGGCGCAGTGCCTGGCCAAACTCGACACCTTCCGGCTTTCGCGCCAGCTCGACACCCTCGATCGGGCGCTTTCCCGAACCGGGGTGCGGTCGTGACCGAGCAGCTTGCCAGTTCGGCAGGGCCGAGGCGGGTATTGTGGCCGTGCGTGGACCAGCGGATCGTGATCATCGGTTGCGGCGGCAGCGGCAAAACTCACCTCGCCAACCAGCTCGCCGCCCTACACGGGCTCGCGCTGACCCACCTCGACGCCGTCTACTACGACGCCAATTGGAGCCCACTGCCGGCCGAAGAATTCCATGCCATCCAGCAACGCCTCGTCACCGGACCGCGTTGGCTGATCGAGGGCAACTACGCGGGTAGCTTGCCGATTCGGCTCGCTGCCGCCGACACCGTCATTTTCCTCGACCTGCCTGCGGTCACCTGCATCGCGGGTGTGCTGCAACGGCGCTGGCGTTACCGGGGTGGTCAACACCGCGACGGCGTCTACGACCGCATCACCTGGGCATTCTTGCGCTACATTTGGGGCTACCGCGCCAAGATGCGACCCCGAGTGCGCGAGCTGATCGCCGAACACGGCGACCACGTCGAGTTGATCACGTTTACCAGTCGCCGCCAGGCCACCCGCTACCTCGACCGCCTACGTGCCCAAGCTCGGATCACCAGCTGACACCGAAGTATTTCGGAGGCGAACCCGTCCATGACCTCCACACCCTTCACCGACCCCGACACCGTCGCGGCCCTTTACGCCGACGCCGCGCGCACCCAGCAACGCACTGGTGCGTTGCTCACGGCGAAAACCGGTGGTGACGACGCGACCGCTACCATTGTCGACCTCGCCGCACGCCATGCACAGGACCGTCCGAGGGTGTGCGAAATCGGGTGTGGCAGAGGAACAGTCACCCTCGCTCTCGCCGAAGCCCTCGCGCCCTCTTGCCAGACTGTGGTCGACCTCTCCGCAGCGTTCCTGGCCACCGTAGCCCGACGGGTCGCCGAGACCGGCTTCGCGGTGAACACCGTGCGCGGCGATTTCCACCACCTGCCGCTGCCGGAGGCGGGATGCGACGTCGCTGTGGCGGCGTTCTGCCTTTACCATTCCACACGGCCCGCCGACGTGGTCGCCGAAATCGCGCGGTGCCTGGCACCGGGCGGCCTGGCGGTTCTGGCTACCAAATCAGTCGACAGCTACCACGAGATCGACCACCTGATGGTCGACACCGGCCTCGACCCACATGCAACCACCCGGTCGAGCCTGTATGCAACCTTCCACAGCGGCAACTCCGCCGACATCGCCGCGACCGGGCTCGAAGTGGCTGAAGTCATCCACCGTGACCACACCTTCCGGTTCACCGACTTCTACCACCTTGCCTCCTATGTGGTCACCGTCCCCAAATACGTACTACCCCAACAGATGACCAATCCACGAGACCTTGCGGCCGAACTGCGACGACGGACCCGTGACCGGCCATTCACCGCCACCTCGACCGTCACCTACATAACCGGGAGCAGCCGACCATGACCACAACCACCTTCATCAAGAACTACGCATCTGCTTGTCTCGCCGAAACTGCACGGGCCCATCATGATTGGTTGCGTCGACTAGACGCCGCCGTGTGTATTCCCCACCTGTATGGCCTCACTGGCACACGAATGGTCCTCGAACGCATCGACGGAGAACAACCCGGGCCTACCGACCTGCCGATAGTCGCCGCCTCCCTCGGACACCTCCACACCACTGCCCACACCCGCCACCTGCACGCGGGACGACTCGACCAGCCTTTCCAAGCGACACCGACACTGACACTCATCGACTTCGTCTCACCCCGCATAGCCGCACTGCCGCAGACCCTCGCTATCAGCGAACTACCAGTCGCTCTCTACAAGGACAGCAACATCCGCAACTTCATCCTCACCGACCACAAGGTCGCCATCATCGACTTCGATGAGTTGACCTTGGCGCCATTCGGCTACGACCTCGCCAAACTCGTCGTCAGCGCCGCCATGACTCACGGGCCGCTGAGCAACGAACTCATCGAGCACACCCTCAACAGCTACAACAGCGAAACCGCCAGCATCACCGACGCATACTGCGACATGCGAAGATTCCAGACCTACACCGACATCCACCACCGCCTCACCGTCAGCTACCTCGACCGCCACGGCTACACCCATGCATGGCCAGACGTCCGGCCCTGGGGCCGAACCCTTGTCAGCTGACCTTGCCCTGACAGCCTCCCCTGTACCGAAGTTCTACGCCACAGTGGGCCAGCGGTGGCGGGCCGGCATGACCGTGGCGGCCAGCTCGCAGAGCACGGCATCGAGATCCTGTCGCCTTAAAATACCTGTCATTAACGTCGTCATTGGATGTCGGTAGACGCCTGTTCAAGGGCCGATTCCGGGGTGGCGGAGCGTGACGAGGAGTACGCGGCAGATTCCCTGACTGCCAAGGTGGTGGCGATCCTGTATGACGCCGGATTCGAGTTGGCCTCGGGCACCCGACTCACCCGCGCCGCCGCGATCACCGTATTCGCCGACCCTGATGTCTTGGAAGAAGATTCTGCGAACCTTGGCAGAATTTCTGCCAGAACCGTGCAATCGGTGCGGTCGCGTCGCTGCGGTGTTCGGGCGCGAGAAGGCCGGGCCGGTCTGTCCGGACTGCGCGGGTGTGAGCTTCACCTACCGCTGCCCGACCTGTGCGGCGATGGGACGGCTGCTGCGTGGGCACTGCCCCTCGTGCACCGCTGAGCGGGATCTGATGGAGATGTTCACCCAGCCCGACGGTCGGCCCGCTGCGGCATTGACCGCTCCGGCTGAGTTGCTGACACGCTACGACAACCCCTACTCGCGGGCCGGCATTCAGCGGTGAACACGGTCTCGGCGGAGTACTGACTGTCGCCGAGACCGCTAACATTGCACTTTCCCCATGCACGGGAGGGAGTGGAGGGGTTGTCCCTCCCGTGCACCTGCCCACTCACCTTGGCGTGGTAGTGGACCGAGCACGGTCAGGGTGAGGGCTTGCACTGGTAGAGCGGGTGCTCATGTCAGGCCGCGGTAGGTGTCGTGGGCGGCGATAGTTCGGCCTGGCGGATGGGGTATTCGAGGCCATACAGTGGGTCCGCCGATCCAGGTCTGGGGCATTCCATCCAGGTGCCTTGCTGACGATCCCAATGACAGTCCGTACCAGCCGGGTCCGGTTCATACCCGACTGTGCGGTTGGGTGAGTTCGTCGCGTACCCGGGCCAGGCGCTGGTGCCACCATGCGGTCCGGTCTCGGTCGGTGAGCTGGAACTTCTCGAGCAACTCCGGG
>NZ_AXVD01000056.1 GCF_000482385.1 Nocardia sp. CNY236 | reverse complement strand
CCTTCGAAGACTTTGGTCGGTCTTTTGAAGGATCACGCGGTGACCGTCCTCTATCCGGCTACGACACGCTCAGACTTCGCTGGCGTCTGGTCGTACACCACTCTGCTGGACGCAACCGTGTCGATCCGCCGCAGTCGTTGTCGACGGCCAGCGGTGGCGCTTGCTATCAACTGGTGTCGGCACCGGTGCGCCACAGCCAGCCATGCGGCGCACTCGGCTACGGTCGCAACTGCCTGGGTACCGTCAGCGCTCGCGGAATCGAATTCCAGTGCCTGATTGCAGGCGAGCAGCAGCCGACCGGCGGTAGGCCACAAGTGGGTGTGGCCAGCATCGGCGACGAGTGGTAGCCGGGTCATGGTGATCCCTCGAAACGGTAGGGCGCTGGACAGGGACATGGGTAGGAGGGGTGGACGGGCAACACACGCAGTTCGCTGAGGCCGACACGGCGACTGCGGCTTCGAGGCGGGCCAGTGATGGACCGAGGCAGTGGTGCGCGCCGCAGCCGAACGCGAGACGGCTGGTGTTAGTGCGGTTGGGTCGTATTCGCCGGCGGTGTCGCCGTGGACATTCGGGTCGCGGCCGGCACCGATGAGGGAGGTGATGAACGGCTGCCCTCGCTGATCCGCACCCCACGCACAACACCGCATCCATCAACTCGAATGCCGCGTCCGCCCGCCGAGTCCGGCACCGATACAACTCCTGTCCGAACCCGAAAGGTCCCCGACCACGCGGGCTGGACTGGTGTCGTGCACACTGGCCGTCGATTGTTGTCGATCACTCATTTTCGGCGGTCGTCCCGTCCGAAATGCCGCTCGACAGTAGCGGTTCCAGCCAAGCCTTGTGTGTTGTCAGGTCAGGTGAGGTGCACAGGGATTTCCCGGTGACCGTTGACGATGACACTGGGTAGCGGCTCCAGGCTGGCCGGGTCGATCGCCAGACGCATGTCAGGGAAGCGCCGGAACAAGGCCGGCAGAGCGATCTCGGCTTCCAGCCGAGCCAAAGGCGCGCCGAGGCAGTGGTGCACGCCGTAGCCGAACGCGAGATGGTCTTTCCGGGCACGGGCAGGGTCGAATTCGTCGGCGGTGTCGCCATGCACGGCGGGGTCGCGGCCGGCACCTGCCAAGGAAACAATGATGGGATCACCCTGACGGATACACACCCCGGCCAGGTCGATGTCCTCGATCGCGAACCGGACAGGCATGTACGCGAGCGGCGCTTGGTGACGCAGTGCCTCCTCTGTCACGTCCTCCCACGCCAGCCGGCCGGCAAGGGCATCGGCGCGATGGGTGGGATGACCGAGCAGGGCGACGATCGCATGGTCGAGGAGGTTGGCGGTCGTTTCATGACCTGCGGCGATCATCAGCATCAGGGTGTCGGTCACCTCCCGCTCGGTCAGATCCCCATTGGCCTGGGCGTTGACGAGCATCATGGTGAGGTCGTCGGCGGGGTTGTCGCGTCGCCGGGCGACGGCCGCCGCCACGGTCTCACCGAGCGTCACGAAGCTGGCCGCGATCTGCTCCGGTGACTGGGTGGTATCCAACAACCTATCGGCACATGCGCGCATCACCGCAGCGTGATCAGCATCAACGCCCATCAGCTCGCAGATGACCTGGATAGGCAGCGGGCACGCGAACGCCTCCCGCAGATCGACTCGGCCATCGGGAGTGGTTGCGAGCTGCTCGATCAGCGTGGTGGTGATGGCCTCGATCCGCGGGCGCAGTGATTGAGTGCGCTGGTGAGTGAAGGCGGGTGCGACCGGCTTGCGGAGCCGCCGGTGATCGCTGCCGTAGGCCGACAGCATGTGGTGTGATGCCACAAAAGTCCCAAGCAGATTGGAGCTGGAGATGCGCCCGTCCCGATAGGCGGGCCAGTGCCGGCGCCCGTCTTTGGATACCCGGGTGTCGGTCAGCAGTTGTTTGATCGTCGCGGTGGTCATGGCAGCCCATGCCGTCACTCCTCCGGGGAGGACCACCTGTATGACCGGGCCGAGTGCGGCTAATTTGGCCAGTTCGGCGTGGATGTCGGTGGCGGTCGGATCGAGGATTGGAATCTCGTTCATCGGTAATAGTCCCCTGAAATGGTTGGCATAGGAGGGGTTTTCGGGAATTTGACCGGCAGTGCCTCCGGGGCGCGGGTGAAAACACCAGGCCGCCAGACCACCTCCTCTGACAACTGCATATCTGGCACCACATCCAGCGCTTCCTCTATCACGCAGGTGGTGACTGTGATTGCGAGTTCCTGGGCGGGTCCTGGGCAGATGTGTGGACCCGCACCCCACGCGAGATGCGCGCGGTTGCCACTGCTCTCCGCCGCGCGGGGGAACGCGGCTGGATCGTTGTTGCACGCCAGCAGGCTCGTGACCACCGGCATGTCCGGCGCCAGCTCGACTCCACCGACTACCTGTGGCCCGCTTGGGTACCGGGTACAAAATTGCGGCAGCGGCGGATCAGTCGACAGGGTTCTCTCGATAGCGTCGCGGACCGACAACCCCCCGCCCTGCACGATCCCACCCCACCCCTGCGGATCAGCGAAAATATTCAGCAGGACGTTGAGGACCATGTTGGTGGTCGCCTCCGATCCGGCGGCGTGCAGCAGCATCGCCCCCTCCGTAACTTCCTCCAAGGTGAGGGGTTTGTGTGGCTGGTCCGGATCCTGGCCCGGGTATGCCAGCATCCGGGAGATCACATCATCGCCGGGCGTCTTCTGCTTACCGGCCACCACAGCAGCGACCGTCGCCACCAGTTGCTGCATGCCTGCCTCCACACTGGCACCGCTATGGCCATCCAGTACTGCCGCGGTCCCGCTCGATGCCCGCTGACTCGATTCGGGCGGAAACCCCAGCACGTGGTCGAAAACGTGTCCGATCAGCGGCACCACATACTGCGCCCGTAGGTCGGCATACCCGTGCCCGCAGAGGTTGTTGAGTAGGACGGTGGCGTATTCCCTGGTCCGGTCAGCGATATCGAGGAGCTCGACTCCACGCAGCGCCACGGTGGCCGCGCCCCGCAGCCGCCGATGGTAGTCGCCATCGGCGCGCATCGGCTGCCGGCGGTGCGCCATCATGGGCAATACCGGACAATCCGGTGGGATCTGATCGCCCCAGTTTTGCTGCCAGCGACGTGGATCGGATGAGAAGCGGGGGTCGGTCAGGATTTTGACGGCCTCCCTATGACCGATCACCAGTGTGCCCGGTATCCCAGGAGCCAGCTCGACCGGCACCAGCGGACCATGCTCGTCACGCATCCGCCGGTATACGGCGTGTGGATCAGCCGCGAATTCCTCCGTATACAGGGGTATTCGGTCGGTGGGTGTTGGGCGTTGCACCGAAACCGGGCAGGAATGAATCGTCAAAACGCGCTCCAGAGGTGTCATACGGGGTAGTTACGGTTTGCGGGCGACCGCGCCCCAGGCGGGGACGCTGTGAACGGCCCCGACCTCGAGGGCGGGTGGCTGCCACTGCGTGATCGGAACCACACCCGGCGCGACCAGCTCCAGTCCGGCGAACAGGTTCGCGATCTGGGGCGGTCGCCGGGGCGCGTAGCCGTCGGCACCGGCGCTGTTGTGGTAGTTCCACATCTCGGCGTTGTGGTAGTTCCACATCTCGGCCGCAGGCCCGCGATCATCGATGGCGTCCCATGCGGTCAGATAGCTGCCCGGCGCTACCGCCCGCAGGACAGTACGCACCGTCTCGTGCGCGTGGCGGTAGGGGCGGATGTAGCCGAGCACGCCCATGAACAGGACACCAATTGGCTCGGTGAAATCCAACGCCTCGCGGGCCTGGCCAATGATGCGGCCCGGATCGTGGCTATCGGCCTCGACCGTAGCGACGGCTCCTGTTGAGCTGGTCAGCAGTGCACGAGCATGGGTGAGCACCAGTGGATCCGAGCTTGTATAAACCACCCTGCACTGCGGTGCAATGGTTTGGGCGATGTGGTGCGTGTTCTCGGTGGTGGGTAGGCCGGCTCCGATGTCGAGGAACTGACGGATGCCCTGCTCGGCGAGGAAGCATACTGCGCGGACACGGAACTGTTGTGCTTGCACGGCCAACGTTGTAATACCTGAATAGATCCGGCAGCAGGCATCACCAGCGAGGCGATCGACCTCGTAGTAGTCCTTACCGCCCAACCAATAGGTCCAGAGCCGAGCAGAGTTCGGGATATCGGTGCGAAACACTAGGCTCCCCGCGTAGTACATCCGAGCATGACTGCACCCGGCGGCGGGGACCGTGCCGATCACGAAGAGGGGCGGAGTTGGATCAGCGATCGACCCGCCGCCGGGTACGATTCGAGCATCGCACCTGGCGGCGCGTCACAATATGTACGAAAACGACTATCTTCGATCATTTTTGAACGTTTCGGCCGGAGAGTTCTCGCTACTCTCAACGCAGAGCCCGTTGTCACTGGAAGGTGATCGTGTACGTGGGTGGTCGTGTGGTGAACGTGATGGAGGGTCCGGGTACATGAATGAGGGTTTGCTGGATGCGGCTACTGGCCTGTTGCCTCTGATGGTGGACCGGTTGGGTGAGCTTGTTCGCTGCGAATCGCCATCAGCCGTGCCGGAGAACCTGGAACTGTGTGCGGAGCTGATCCGACCGTGGCTGGAGGCGGCGGTGGGGCGTCCTGTGGAACTGATCCGTGTTCAGGGCACCACGCATGTGGTGGCACCGGCGCCGAACCCGCGTGTCCTGCTCCTGGGTCACTACGACACGGTGTGGCCGATCGGCACGATCACTGATTGGCCGTTCACAATCCAAGGCGGCATCGCATCCGGCCCCGGTGTTTTCGACATGAAAGGGGGGATTGTGCAGGCGCTGGGGGCGATTTCCCTGTCGCGGGATCCGGATCATGTCAGTGTTGTGCTGACTGGCGATGAGGAGATCGGCTCTGTTTCGTCACGTGCGCTGATCCGCGAGGAGGCCCGGCGGTGTGGAGCGGTGCTGGTGTGTGAGCCGGCGGCCGATGGTGGTGCGGTGAAGACCGCCCGCAAGGGGATCGCAACCTATACCGTAGCGATCCATGGGCGGGCGGCGCACGCTGGTCTCGAGCCGCATCTGGGGGTCAACTCCAGCGTTGAACTTGCCCACCAGATCATGCGTATCACTGCCCTCAATGAGGGCGATACCACTGTGACACCAACGCTTGCCAGCGCAGGCACCACACAGAATTCGGTACCCGAAACCGCTCGGGTCTATGTCGACGCTCGCGCGTGGACCATCGCTGCCCTCGAGAGGGTCGACACCGCAATGGCCGGCTTGGTCCCCCATTTGCCAGGGGCGCAGGTCACTATCAGCGGTGGGATCGAGCGCCCGCCGTTGGAAGAACCGCAGGCTCGGGCGCTGTATGCGCAAGCTGCTGCCGTCGCGGTCGAGCTCGGGCTCGCGCCGTTGAGCGCGGCACGATCGGGCGGCGGATCGGATGGGAACATCACCGCAGCACTGGGCATCCCCACCTTGGATGGGCTCGGTGCTGTGGGTGGACACCCACACGCCCGGGACGAGCACGTGTGGGTGGCCGCGATGCCTGAGCGCGCCGCGCTACTCGCGGCGCTGCTGCAACGGCTGAAAACTTTCACTCCGACCGATGATCGATGACTATGGTGGTGTTTTGACAGTGGCGCGTGTACTGATATTGGGTGGCAGCTGGTTTCTCGGCGCTGCGGTCGCCGAGCTAGCGGTCCAACGCCATGAGGTGACGACCTTCCGTCGTGGTGTGACCGGCGGCAGCATTGCCGGTGTGGCGACCGTCTACGGCGACCGAGCCGACCCGGCTGCTGTGGCTCGCCTCGCTGCGGCGGGACCATGGGAGACGGTGATCGACACCAGCAGTTATGTCCCGCGCGAAACGCTGGCACTGGCCGAGGCTTTGGAACCAGTGGCTGGTAGGTATGTGTTGATCTCCACGGTATCGGTGTACAAGGGGTGGCCGATCGACGCGTTGAGCGAGTTTTCGCCAATACTGGAGTGTCCGCCGGACGCGGGCCCGGACTACGGCTTCGATGCCGATCCCAGCCCATCCCGGTATGGGTTCGGCAAGGCCGGATGCGAGCAAGCGGTCATCGACGTGTTCGGTCCCTCGCGCACCACGATCCTGCGACCTGGCGTGATCCTGGGTCCGCGCGAATACGTCGGTCGATTGCAGTGGTGGCTGGATAGGATGCTTCGCGGCGGCCGAGTGCTCGCACCGGGACGGCCTGACCGCAGTATCCAGCCGGTCGATGTACGCGATGTCGCAGAGTTCGCATTGACCCCGGGGTTGACCGGAATTATGAATCTCGTTGCGGCAGGCGAGGAGACAATGAGTGACATGCTCACCGCCTGCATCAGTGTCACCAGCGCAGCTGCCAGGTTGGAATGGATAACCGACGAGCCATGGCTCGTTGAGCAAGGAGTGCGCCAGTGGACTGGTCTGCCGCTATGGCGTACCTACCCCGGTACGTGGATGGTGGACGGATCCCGCGCGCGCGCAGCCGGCTTCCAGGCACGACCTATCGCGCAGACGGTCGCGGCCACGTGGGAGTGGTTGGCATCCGGCGGTGCCGCGATAACGCATGAGCGGGCCGCTGCTCTCGGGATCAGTGCGCCGCATGAGCAGGAGCTGCTCCATATGTGGGACACCGCTCAGCTCGGCTTCCACCGGGCATAGTCGCATCGTCACATCGGCGGCAGTGTCTGGGCTGTGAGGGTACGTGGCAGGGACAGTGCCGTGACACGCGAGATACGATCGCGTGTCTGTGTGGCGACCGGATCTCCACGGTAGGGCCCGGTCTGCAAAATCCTGCTCAGCAGCTCGAGCCGCCGGGTAAGGGCCTCGGTGCACCGCTGGGGATCAGATGAGATGACCGGCTCGAGAGCGGCTACGGCACCATCGAGGTCACCACATAGGGTGCGGGCGGTGGCGAGATCAGCGTAGGTGCTGGTCACGCCAGCGCTCCACCGCGTAGCAGCTGGGATCGCAGCGAACAACCTCAACGCCTGGTCGGCCTCGGCCTGCGCCTGGCGCCCGTCGCGGAGCGCTACAAACGATGACGCCGCGCATAATCCACGCCGCGCCGCGTCAAACGCCAGTTCACCGCCAATGTTGTCGAGGAGTGGGTCACCGCCTGCGCGTTCGAGCTCGGCTGCGGCTGATTCGAGCTCGGCCGTGACTTCACCCCGTGCGCCGCGCAGCGCCAGAGCGCGGGCATGAACACTGTGTAGCCGGGCGCTGGCGGTGCCGGGTGGGGCGGAATCGAGCGCGGTCGCGGCCAGTGAGACTGCCTGCCGGGTATCGCCCGACCATATTGCGACGGTGACCTGTAGGGCGCGGGCCCACGCCAGCAACGACGCGTGACCGATAATGTTGCCATAGGTGTATGCGGCGCGGGCCTGTTGCCCAGCCGCGTCGAGCAAGCCGAGATCCCACGACGTCGAGGACAACAACCCGCAAACCTGCCCGGCCAGCAAATACAAGTCGGCCTGCTGCATCGGGCTGCGGGTGCGGCCGAACTGCTCGAAAACAGTGTCTCGCAACGACACCAACGTCCGCAACATCACCGGTGGCGGTGTCACAGGATAGGTGCGTGCAGCCTCAATCGCAGCGGAGTGCAGGATCTCTAGTGCCGAGGAGTCCAGTACTGCCGCCGATTCCAGCGCATGCCGGATCGAATCCGCAGCAGCAGCAGCAGCCAAATCCTCACCGTTCTGTGTTGGTTCCCCAGGCGGGCCGGCAAGGTCAGTGATCGGCTCGCCGAACCACTGCGTCAGAACTTGGGCAGCCGCGCCACGCGGAAAGGCTTGCCCAGACAGCCACCGTCCTACTGTGGTCCGGGACACCGAGGCGACACAACTTTTGCCAGCCTCGACCGCGAATTGCCGGGTGAACTCGGCACTACTGTACCCCTGCTGCCAGGCAAGTTGCTCGAGTCGAGTCCGAGGGCTGCGGATTTCCATCTCCACCTCCGTCTGGTTGTCGACAGATCGCAACACTAGCGGAATCCTCGGCGAGGAAACGTTCAAAAATGATCGAAGATAAACGTTTTCGTACATGTTGTGACGCACCTCCGGGCGCGATACTCGAATCGCACCCCGGAGGCGGGGCTTGATCACCGGTTGCACGAGGTTCTGGCTACGGCGGTGCCGGGGCGCTGGCAGTTGGTAGTCGAGACGGTCGCTGTCGTTGTGCTGGTGGGCCAACCCATGGCGGTCAGTGTGTGGTGTCTGCGTCCCGTCCGCCGCGGGTCGGGTAGGTCGGGCATTCCCACCGAGCACCGCGCAGCTGGGCTTTTGGTTCAGGCACCAACAGCGCGGCGGCGACCAGCGGATCGAGGGAGTTGGAGTGAAAGACCGAATACTGTCACCGAATGCGCGGTGCGGCGCTGCGGGCGGTGATCGACGATGAGGCGGCGGGTTCTGGTGCTCGGGCACGCCACGGGCCTGATCGAGGCGCTGGCCCGCGTCGACACCGATGCCCCGCAGGTGTTCCTATTGGTGGAGCCGTCGGTGCTGGAGGCGCATCCCGGTGAGTTCGACCATCCGTCCGTTGTCGAGATGCGCACTGCACGTTTCATTTTCAGCGATGACGCGGTCGACGTCGGGACGGCCTGGCATGCGGAGGTCGGATTCGACGCAGTTCTGCCGGGGAAGGAGCATGCGGTGCGCGCCGCAGCCGCTATCGCAGACAGGCTCGGTCTAGGCTACCCGGGCGCGAAAGCCGTCCAGGCGTGCACGGACAAGCTGGTTTTCCGGCAAGTGGTCGGCGACGCCGGGTTCCCGATACCTCGATTCCGCGCGGTCGACACCATCACCGAGGTGGGCGAGTTCTTCGATACCTGCAAGGGTCCCGTTGTGCTCAAGCCACGAAACCGTAACGGCTCGCTGGGCGTGCGCTACATCGATGACCGCAACGACATCCCCGTGGCTTGGGATCAGTCCGTGCACACCGATGAGGGCAGATACAAGCCGCTTGATCGGTCGCTGGAATGGACGTATCTGGTCGAGGAGTACCGGACCGGTTCGGAGTTCTCTATCGAAGTGCTGGTGCAGGCCGGGGAGATCGTGTTCGTCAACATCACCGACAAAGCGGTGGGCGAGCTGCCCTGGTTCCCGGAGATGGCCCACCAGGTTCCGGCGGTGGTGCCGCGTCTGCTGTACGCGTTGCTGGACAGCAACGCGCGACAATTGGTGCAGGCGCTCGATGTGAGTGACGGGCTGTTGCATTCGGAGTGGCGGGTCCACGGTGAGCACGCCTACCCGATCGAGTGCGCGGTTCGGTTTCCTGGCGACCGAATCCCGTTGCTCATTGAACTCGCCTACGGAATCAATCTTGCTGACGCGTGGCTGCGCTGCCTCGCTCACGCGCAGCCGCCGATCGATGCGGTCGCCGAGCGATTCGCAGCGATCCGGTTCCTGAGTGCCACGCCGGGCGTGGTAACGGGTGTGCAGGGTTTGGAAGAGTTCGTCTCGGCGCATCACGTGCTGGAGGTATCGGCACCACAGCAGGGTGACTTGCTCCCTGATGTACGCGACTCGCATTCGCGGCCGGGGTTTGTGGTGTTCGACGCCGACACGCTCGAAGAGTTGACCTCGACGGTCGTCGACTTCAAGGCAACGGTGCGGGTGAAGACGAGGCAACCATGACCAGGTCAGAGGGCATCGAGGGCATCCTGCTGGACTGGGATGGCGTACTGCACCACTGGCATGGTGACGGCGAACGCGCAGGTGAAGAAGCCGATGACCTGCCCGCCGGGGTGATCGCGGCCGCCGCGTACGGCACTGATGTCTACCAGTACGCCAAGCTCGGAATCGTCACCGACTCCCGGTGGCGTGATTCGGTGGCCGAGAACCTGGCGCAGCGATTCGACGGCCGAGGCCGTGAGGCGGTACGGGTGTGGAGTGCCGACCGCGGACGCGTGGCCGACGGGGCGATCGACTTCTTGGCGCAGTTGCGACGGCGGTATGTGGTGGCGCTGCTGACTGACAACACCGACACTCTGGTCTCGGATCTCGAACTGTTCGGCGTCGACACTGCGTTCGACCATGTGTTCGTGTCTGCACATGTCGGGATGACCAAGCCTGCACCGGCGTTGTATCGGCACGCCGCTACCGCAATGAGCGTGCCCCCGGCCAGGATCCTTGTCGTCGACGACCTATCGGTAAACCTGCCCGGCGCGCACAGTGTCGGCATGCAGGGTGCACATTTCCGACCGGGATCATCGTTGTCGTCCTTCGTTTGTGAACACCTGGCCCAGGAGGAATCTTGTTCGTTTGGCTGAATGGCAGTTTCGGTGCCGGGAAAA
>NZ_AXVD01000055.1 GCF_000482385.1 Nocardia sp. CNY236 | reverse complement strand
GTCGCGCTCGGTATGCGTCGTTCGGTCGATCTGGTGGTCGGTATGTATGCGGTGCATGCGGCGGGTGGGGCGTATGTTCCGTTGGATCTGGACCATCCCGCCGACCGCACCCAGTACGTGCTCGATACCGCAGCACCGGTGTGTGTGTTGACTTCTGGTACCGATTTGGAGGTCACCGGACCACGGCAGGTGCGTATCGATCGGCTCGATCTGTCGCAGTTGTCCGACGCGCCGCTATCGGATGCGGATCGACACAAACCGTTGCGGTCGGCGAACACCGCGTATGTGATCTTCACCTCCGGGTCGACCGGCCGGCCCAAGGGCGTCGCGGTCTCGCACGCAGCGATCGTGAATCGTTTGGTGTGGATGCATGCCGCGTATGGTTTGGCCGCTGATGATGTGGTGTTGCAGAAGACACCAGCGACGTTCGATGTGTCGGTGTGGGAGTTCTTCTGGCCATTGCAGGTCGGCGCCCGTTTGGTGCTCGCACACCCGGATGGTCATCGCGATCCGGCCTACCTGGCGCAGGTCATCGCGCAGGAACGAGTGACCACGGTACATTTCGTGCCGTCGATGTTGTCGGCGTTCATCACCCAGGAGCGGGCAGCCGAATGCAGCGGACTACGCAATGTCTTCGCCTCCGGCGAGGCGTTGCCCGCCGCGACCGCGCAACAGTTGCGTGCGGTGACCGGAGCACGGTTGCACAACCTCTACGGCCCGACCGAGGCAGCGGTCGATGTGACCTTCCACGAGGTCACCGACGAGGACACGGTATCGGTACCCATCGGCGCCCCGGTGTTCAACACCGAGGTGTATGTCCTGGATACCCGGCTACAACCGGTCCCGGTGGGAGTTGCCGGCGAGTTGTACCTGGCGGGCACGCAGTTGGCCCACGGATATGTCGGTCGCCCTGATCTGACCACCGAGCGGTTCGTGGCCAACCCCTTCGGGGATGCCGGGCGCATGTATCGCACCGGTGACCTGGTGGCATGGACCTCACGCGGTGAGCTGGAATACCTGGGTCGCACCGATTTCCAGGTGAAGGTGCGTGGACTACGCATCGAGTTGGGCGAGATCGAGTCGGCGCTGACCGCGGTGGAGTCGATCGCGCAGGCGGTGGTCGTGCTGCGCTCGGACCAGCACCTCGGTGACCAGTTGGTCGCCTACCTGATCGCGGCCCCACACCACACGGTGGACATCGAGGCCGTGCGCGCCGATCTGACCCACCGGCTACCGGGATACATGGCGCCCGCAGCGTTCGTCGTGCTCGACCAGTTCCCCCTCAACCCCTCGGGCAAGCTGGATCGACGCGCGCTTCCCGAGCCAGTGTTCGAAACCAAGACATTCCGGGCGCCGGTGGAACCGGTGCAAGAAATCGTGGCCGGCGCCTTCGCCGAAGCCCTGGGCGCCGACCGTGTCGGCCTCGACGACGACTTCTTCGCACTGGGCGGCAACTCCCTGATCGCCACCCAAGTAGTCGCCCGACTCGGCGCCGCACTCGACACCACCCTCGGAGTGCGCGTGTTGTTCGAGGCCACGTCGGTGAGGGCGTTGGCCGAGCTGTTGGGATCGGCTGCTGGACAAGGTGGTCGAGTGCCGCTGGTCGCGCGGGAACGGCCCGAGATGGCGCCGCTGTCGCCCGCGCAGCAGCGCATCTGGTTCCTCAACCGATTCGACAACCGGACTGCGGTGCACAACATTCCGGTCGCGGTGCGGTTGACCGGAACTCTCGACCTCGGCGCATTCGAGGCGGCTGTCGGTGACGTGCTCGCGCGACACGAGGCTTTGCGGACCGTCTACCCCGAGGTGGAGGGCACCGGCTACCAGCGCGTGGTACCGGTGGGCGAGGTGGCATTCGAGCTGATTGTCGAATCCGTCGGTGCACACGAGCTGAGCCAGCGGATCATCGAATTGGCCAGCGTCCACTTCGATGTCACGCTCGAGATCCCCTTCGGGGCACGCCTGCTCGCGGTGTCGGCGACCGAGCATGTCGCGGTGGTGGTCGTGCATCACATCAGCGCTGACGGGTTCTCGCTGCGGCCATTGCTGCGCGATCTGATGTTCGCCTACACCGAACGTGTGCGCGGCGCAGCGCCCACGTGGGCCCCGCTCGACGTGCAGTACGCCGACTACGCACTGTGGCAACTCGACGTGCTCGGCGCCGAGGACGACGCGGACTCCGTCGCTTCCGAGCAGATCACCTATTGGACCGAGCAGTTGCGGGACCTGCCCGACCAGGTCGAACTGCCGGCCGACCGCCCGCGGCCGGAGATCGCGTCCCACGCGGGCGGTACCTACCACGTCGAGATCGATGCCGACGCACGTCGGGCGCTCGCCGAGGTGGCACGCGCGCGCGGTGTGACGCTGTTCATGCTGGTGCACGCCGCACTCGCGGCCTGGACCGGGCGGTTGTCGGGCAGTACGGACGTCGTCATCGGCACCCCGATCGCGGGCCGCGGCGAACGGGCGCTCGACAACGTCGTGGGTATGTTCGTCAACACCCTGGTGCTGCGCAGTCGGGTCGATCCGGGCGGGAGCTTCGCCGGGCTGCTCGACGAGGTTCGCCGCACCGACCTGGCCGCCTTCGCACATGCAGACGTACCGTTCGAGCGCCTGGTGGATGTGGTCAGTCCTGTGCGCTCACAGGCGCACCACCCGTTGTTCCAGATCGCATTGACCTTCGAGGCGGCGTCGGCCGGCGACCTCGGTGCGGTGGCGTTGCCCGACCTGGATGTCGCGGCAGTCGACCTCGATCCTGGTACAGCGACGTTCGACCTACAGCTCACGGTCGGCGACGCTGGCGAGGGCCGGCTGCGGTTGTCGTGGAACTACGCCACCGATCTGTTCGACCCGGAGACGGTGGCCTCCTTTGCGGACCGATTCGTCCGTATCCTGCGCAGTGTCTCGGAGAATCCGGACATTCCCGTCGGCGACATCGATCTGCTCGCCGAAAGCGAGCGGCTCGACGTGTCGCAACGCTGGGTCTCATCCGGCGCCGACAGCAGCGAGGGCACCCGGCGCGGAGGTGGATTCGCCGATCCGCACGCCACTCTGCCCGGACTGTTCGACGCAGTGGTCGCCACGCACCCCAAACGGATCGCGGCCCGCTTCGGTGTGGAGACATTGACCTACGCCGAGCTCGACCGGCGCGCGAACGTGCTGGCACGCCGGCTGATCGCGGACGGGGCAGGACCGGAAACACTGGTCGCGGTGATCTTGCCGCGGTCGCTGGATCTGGTGGTCGCCTTGCTGGCAGTGGTGAAGACCGGAGCCGGGTACGTCCCGGTCGACCCGACGTATCCGACCGACCGGATCGCCTATGTGCTCTCCGATTCTCAGCCGACGAGCGTTGTGCTCGATTCCACTGTGCACGTGGAGGTCCCGCAGGGGATGCCGGCCGTTGTTCTGGACGGATTCGCGGTGGAAGCCGGCGATATCGAGGACGCCGACGACGGTCCGATCACCAACGCCGATCGCAATTCCGCGCTGACCCCGGACAGTATCGCCTACGTGATCTACACCTCCGGTTCGACCGGCCGCCCGAAGGGCGTTGCGGTGGGGCATCGCAGCGTGGTGCGCTTGTTCGCAAACACCGACCGTGACTTCGGTTTCGGACCCGACGACGTGTGGACGCTGTTCCACAGTTACGCCTTCGACTTCTCGGTGTGGGAGTTGTGGGGTCCGCTGTTGTTCGGCGGCACCCTCGTCGTGGTCGACTACTACACCTCCCGCTCACCGGAACAATTCCTGGAACTGCTGCGCACGCACGGTGTCACGGTGCTCAACCAGACGCCGTCGGCGTTCTACCAGTTGGCCGAAGCCGACCGGAACGCGCCGCCGAACGCGGCTCCGCTGGCATTGCGGTACGTGGTGTTCGGCGGTGAGGCCTTGGAGCTGCGCCGATTGTCGGACTGGGTGGCTCGACACGGCGACGGCGCCTCCGCCGCAGTAGACCCGCACGCCCCGACCGGACCGTTGCTGGTCAACATGTACGGCATCACCGAGACCACGGTGCACGTGTCCTACCGTGCCTTGGACGCCGCAACGATCGCCGCGGCCTCCGGCAGCGTCGTCGGCCGGGCTGTTGCCGGCCTGCGGGTATACGTGCTCGACAGCCGGCTGCGTCCGGTTCCGATCGGCGTTGGCGGTGAGATGTATGTGGCAGGAACGCAACTGGCGCGTGGCTATCTCGGTCGAGCCGGTTTGACGGCCAGCCGCTTCGTGGCCGACCCGATGAGCGTGTCGCCGGGCGCTCGGCTGTACCGTTCCGGCGACCTCGCACGGTGGAACCGTTTCGGTGAGCTGGAATACCTGGGCCGGGCCGACGATCAGGTGAAGGTCCGTGGATTCCGCATCGAATTGGGCGAGATCGAATCGGCGATCCTCGCTCAGCCCGGCATCGCGCAAGCGGCAGTGATCGTCCGCGAGGACCGGCCCGGCGATCAGCGCATCGTCGCCTATGTGGTCGCCGAGGCGGGATTGGACCCGGTACTCGACGTGGTGCGTGACGGTGCCGCCGAGCAACTGCCGTCCTACATGGTACCCGCGGCCGTGGTCCGGTTGGAATGGATTCCGTTGACCGTCAACGGAAAGTTGGACCGGCGCGCGTTGCCTGCTCCCGCGGCTCGCACGCGTGGCTTCCGAGCGCCGAACACGCCGGTGCAGGAGACCGTGGCCGCGGTGTTCGCCGACGTGCTCGGCGTGGAGCGGGTCGGCGTGGACGACGACTTCTTCGATCTCGGCGGAAACTCGCTGATCGCGACCCGAGTGGTAGCGCGCATCGGCGCCGCGTTGGGCACGACCGTCGCGGTGCGCACAGTGTTCGAAGCCACCACGGTGGCGGCCCTCGCGGCCCGGGTGGAATCGCACGCCGGGGGTGTCGAACGGCTCGGCCTGGTCGCGCGCCCACGCGCGGCCGGCGAGGTGCTGCCGCTGTCGTTCGCCCAACAGCGCATGTGGTTCCTGAACCGATACGACACCGGTTCGGCGGCCTACAACCTGCCCATCGCACTTCGGCTCACCGGTGCCCTCGATGTCGAGGCGCTGCAACTCGCGGTCGCCGACGTGGTGCGCAGGCACGAGTCGTTGCGGACCCGCTATCCGGAACACGGTGGCGTCCCGACGCAGGTCTTGGTCCCTGCCGAGGACATCGACCTGGACCTGCGTCCGGTCTCGGTGGACCCGACCGACCTGATCACGAGGATCACCGCGTTTGCGACCCTCGGATTCGATGTGGCCGAACAGGTTCCACTACGTATCCGGTTGTACCTCCCCGAACCAGGCGAGCACGTACTCGTGGTCGTGGTGCATCACATCGCAGGCGACGGCTTTTCGATGGGGCCGCTGACCCGCGACATGATGACTGCCTACACGGCGCGAGCGACCGGCAGCGCCCCGGGCTGGGCGCCGTTGCGGGTGCAATACGCCGACTTCGCGGTATGGCAGCGCGCAGTGCTCGGTTCCGAGGAGGACTCGGGCTCGGTGCTCGCCGAGCAGGTTGCCCACTGGCGGAATGCGCTGGCCGGCATCCCCGATGAGCTGCCCTTGCCCTCCGACCGGTCTCGACCGGCGGTCGCCTCGCACCGCGGCGCCACACTGCAGCGTGAGTTGTCCGGGGAATTGATCGGCGCACTGGAGCAGGTCGCGCGGCAGCGCGGCGCCTCGCTGTTCATGGTGATGCACGGTGCGCTCGCCGTGCTGCTGGCGCGGTTGTCCGGCGAAGCGGACATCACGATCGGCACCCCGATCGCGGGTCGGGGCGAGGCCGCGCTCGACGATCTGGTCGGCATGTTCGTCAATACCCTGGTCCTGCGGGTCGGAATCGAACTCGGCGAATCCTTCACCGATGTGCTCGACCGGGTGCGTCGTGCCGATCTGGACGCATACGGCAATGCCGACGTGCCCTTCGAACGTTTGGTGGAACTGCTCGCCCCGGAACGCTCACAGGCGCGCAATCCGCTGTTCCAGGTGATGCTGGCATTCCAGAATCTGGAGCGCACTGCCCTCGAGCTGCCGGGGCTCGCTGTGACCGCGTTGGATCTGGAGGAGAACATTGCACGCTTCGACTTGCAATTCACTCTTGCAGAGCGGCCCGAATCCGATTCCGGAGCAATGGTTTTGGCGCTCACCTACGCTACCGACCTCTACGACGAGTCCACGGTGGCGCAGATCGCTCGACGCTGGCAGCGCGTGCTCGAGACCATCGCGGCCGACCCGGCGGTCATGGTCGGCGCGATCGACATACTCGACGCGGCGGAGCACTCCGATCTGACCGCACGCACCGGTGCGGCGGCGACGCTGGGGCGGACCTTGCCGGAGCTCATCGCCGAGGCGGCTGCGATCGACCCCCACGCACCCGCGGTGGTGTTCCAGGGGCGAAGTCTGTCATACGGCGAGCTCGACGCATGGTCGAATCGTCTGGCCCGCATGCTGATCGACCGAGGTATCGGCGCCGAGGAACTGGTGGCGGTCGCCGTGCCGAGGTCGGATGTGTCGTATGTCGCCGAGTGGTCGGTGGCCAAGTCCGGCGCAGCGTTCGTCCCGATCGACCCGACCTATCCGGCCGACCGGATCGCGCACATGGTGGTCGACTCCGGCTCTTCGATCGGACTCACCGTGGCATCCGTCCGTGCCGAATTGCCGGACACGGTCGAGTGGCTGGTGCTGGACGAGAAGGGCTCGACCGAACACGACAGTGCCGCGATCACCGATGCCGATCGGGTGCGCCCGGTGCGCCCGGATCACCCGGCTTATGTCATCTACACCTCCGGGTCCACCGGTGTGCCCAAGGGGGTCATGGTCACCCACGCGGGATTGGCCAACTTCCGCGATGAGCAGAACGCTCGATACGACCTCGATTCGGACACGCGAGCGCTGCACTTCGCCTCGCCCAGTTTCGACGCGTCGATTCTGGAGGTCCTCCTCGCGATCGGTCGTGGTGGCGCCTTGGTGGTCTGTCCGCCCGGCGTGTACGGCGGCGAGGAACTGGCCGCGCTGATCCGCGCCGAGCGGGTCACGCATGCCTTCCTCACTCCGTCGGTGCTCGCCTCGCTGGATTCGGCGGAGTTGGTCGACATGCGGGTGATCGTCGCCGGCGGCGAAGCCGTCCCCGCTGATCTGGTCGCCAAATGGGGTGGTGCGGCCAATGGTTCTGGTCGTCGCTTCCACAACGGCTACGGTCCCACCGAGACCACGATCATGACCAATATCAGCGCCGCCCTGACGCCCGGCGATCCGGTCACCATCGGCGGTCCGACCCGCGGGATGCAGTCGCTCGTCCTGGATGCGCAGCTCAGGCCGGTTCCGGTGGGTGTCGCGGGTGAGTTGTATGTGTCGGGCATTCAGCTGGCGCGTGGCTACCACGCGCGCCCCGGGTTGTCGGCCGAGCGTTTCGTCGCCCACCCGTATCTTCCTGGCGCCCGGATGTACCGTACCGGCGATGTGGTGCGCTGGACCAGAACCGGAGAGATCGACTATGTCGGCCGCTCCGACTTCCAAGTGAAAGTGCGGGGATTCCGGATCGAACTCGGCGAAATCGATGCCGCACTCACAGCGCACGAGACTGTCGAGTTCGCAGCCACCATGGGACACCGCGGCCCCACCGCTGCCGTCTCGCTGGTGTCGTATGTGGTCGCCGCACGCGGGCACACGATCGACGTACCCGCGCTGACCGCGCATGTCGCGGAACTGCTACCGACCTACATGGTGCCAGCCGCGATCATGGTGATCGATCGAGTTCCGCTCACCCCGGTGGGCAAGCTGGATCGTACAGCGTTGCCGGAGCCGGTGTTCGCGACCGAGGCCGTGTTCCGTGCGCCGCGCACCCCGGTCGAACACACCATCGCCGAAGTGTTCGCCGACGTTCTCGGCGTGGAGCGAGTCGGGGTCGATGACTCCTTCTTCGCCCTGGGTGGAGACAGCATCGTCTCCATTCAGCTGGTTTCACGAGCCAAGGCGCGCGGTGTGGTGTTCACTCCACGCCACGTTTTCGAGCAACGGACTGTGGCCGGTCTGGCTACGGTCGCCGAGAGCACCGATATCGCGCAGACATCGTCCGCGCTGCTACCCGAACTGTCCGGCGGCGGAGTCGGTTCCATGCCCTTGACGCCGGTCGTTCGGTTCATGGTCGAGCGGAGCGGCTCGTTCGGTCGGTTCAATCAGATGCTCGCGCTGGAATTGCCGGCTGGTATCGACCGCGCCGGTATCGTGGCGACGGTCGGCGCGGTGATCGATCGACACGACATGCTGCGGGCCAGCCTGCGTCGCGAGGGCAGCGACTGGGTGGTCGAGACCGCCGCGCCGGGAACCGTCGACGTGGACGCCGTGATCGACCGCATCGGGTTCGATCCGAGCACGACCGACGCGACGTTGGTCGAGATCGCCACGGCCGCAGTGGACCAGGCGTTGGGTCGGCTCGATCCCGCGGCAGGTGCGGTCGTCCGATTGGTGTGGCTCGAGCCCGATTCGGCCGAGCACACCGGCCGGCTGATCGTCGTGGCCCACCATCTGGTGGTGGACGGTGTTTCCTGGCGCATTCTGGTGCCGGACTTCGTGACAGCGTGGGGGCAGTACGCGGCCGGTCGGACCCCGGAGTTGGTTGCGCCGCCTACGTCGATGCGCACCTGGGCGCACGCGCTGGAGCGCGCGGCGTCCAGTCCAGAGCGTACGGCCGAACTCGACTACTGGCGCTCTGTGGTCGCGACGCCCGATCCGTTGCTGACCGAGCGCCCGATGGATCCTGCGCTCGACACGTCGGGCGTCATCGAAAAGTTCCGGGTCGAAGTGTCCGCCGAGGTCACCAACGCCCTGCTCACCACTGTTCCCGCGCTGTTCCATGGCGGGGTGAACGACGGTCTGCTCACCGCACTGGCTCTGGCCACAGCACAGTGGCGTGCACGACGCATCCGCGACCGCGGCGACAACCCGCTGCTGATCCGCTTGGAGGGGCACGGGCGTGAAGAGGACGTGGTCGCCGGAGCGGATCTGTCGCGCACGGTCGGATGGTTCACCGCGATCTACCCGGTTCGCATCGACCTGGCAGGAATCGATCTCGACGCTGCGTTCACCGGCGGACCCGCACTCGGAGTGGCAATCAAAGCGATCAAGGAGCGCTTGCTCTCGGTACCGGACAAGGGCATCGGCTACGGACTGCTGCGCTACCTGAACGCAGAGACCGCAGCCCAGCTACCGTCCGAGCTTCCTGGCCAGGTGAGCTTCAACTACCTGGGCCGCATCTCCGAGGGTGATGTGCCGGAGTCCTTGCGCGGATTCGGCTGGATTCCCGCTGCGAATCTCGGCGCGTTGGAGGGCGCATACGACGCCGACATGCCCGTGATGGCGCCGTTGGACGTGAATGCGATCGTGGTCGGCGACAGGCTGACCGCCACGATCGGCTACCCGTCGACGCTGTTGAGCGCCGCTGAGGTGGGGGAGTTCGGTCGATTGTGGACCGACGCTCTGGAAGCCATTGCCCGCCACGCCCAAGAATCCGGCGCGGGTGGACATACGCCGTCGGACTTCGCCCTGGTGCACCGTGTGCGCGGCGGCGTGAGCGCGGGAGTACCTGCCGGGCAGGGAATCACGCAGCGCGATATCGACGGCTGGGAGCGGCGCTTTCCGGCGTTGGCCGATATCTGGCCGCTCTCGGCGCTGCAAGCCGGTTTGCTGTTCCACGCCGGTCTAGCCGCGAGCTCGGTGGACGTGTACACCGCACAGGCGGTGTTGACCTTGATCGGGCGAGTGGATGCCGCGCGGTTGCGTTCGGCCGCGCAGGCATTGATGGACCGCTACGACAATCTGCGGACCGCGTTCGTCACCGGCCACGACGGCAATCCGGTGCAGATCGTGCTGGACAGTCTCCCGGTGTCGTGGACCGAACACGACCGGATCGCCGGCGGCGACGATGCCGACCTGATCGCCGCCGACCGCATGCGTCGTTTCGACCTCGATGAGCCACCCCTGGTTCGGTTCACCCTGATCCAGGTGGCGCGTAACCGCTGGCACTTCGTGGTGTCCAACCATCACATCCTGCTCGATGGCTGGTCCATGCCGCTGCTCATGCGGGATCTGTTGATGCTGTACGCGGCACATGCGGATTCCTCCGCGCTGCCCGCAGCTCGTTCCTACCGGCACTTCCTGGAGTGGACGCGGCAACAGGACCGCACAGCCTCGCTGTCGGCGTGGACCCATGCTCTGCGCGGCGTCGGCGAGCCGACCGTGCTGGTTCGTCCGGATGCCGGACGTGAGATCACCTCGCTTTCCGGTGAGTATCTTTTCGAGTTGGACCAGGCGGCCACGGCACGGTTGACCACGCTGGCCAGCGCTCTCGGTGTCACGCCGAATACCGTGGTACAGACCGCGTGGGGCATCCTGCTCGGTAGACTGACCGGTCGCGGCGATGTGCTGTTCGGCACTACGGTGTCCGGGCGTCCCGCGCAGCTGTCCGGTGTGGAGTCGATGGTCGGTTTGTTCATCAACACCGTGCCGGTTCGGGTGCGCATCGATCCATCGGAATCGGTGCGGGAACTGTTGGTCCGGACGCAGGTCGAGCAGGCCGATCTGCTCGATCATCACTACATCGGGTTGGCCGATATCCAGTCCGCTGTCGGCATCAGCGGTATGTTCGACACGCTCATCGTGTTCGAGTCCTATCCGATCGACACCGCAGGCCTGCAAGCCCAGGCCGCGGATATCGACGGCATGGCCGTGGCCGCACTGGAGGCGGCCGACGCTACGCACTACCCGCTGACCTTGATCGCGCAGTTGGATACGCGACTGCGGGTGCGCGCCGGCTACCTGCGCGATCTGTTCGACGCGCAGAGCGTGCAGCGCGTCGCCGACCGCCTGATTCGAGTGCTCACTGCTGTGATCACCGATCCCGACGCGGAAGCGGGCGACATCGAGCTGCTCGATGCCAGCGAACGTGAGCAACTGGTGTCTGCATGGAACGACACTGCCTTCGAGCTCGACACCGCGGTGGCGTCCGGCCGGTGGGTCGGCACCACCGGTATGACTCTGGTCTCGATGTTCTACGACCAGGTCGAACGCACACCCGACGCGACCGCGGTGACGTTCGAGGGGTCGACTTTGTCCTATGTCGAGTTCTCCCGGCGGGTGAACCGGCTGGCGCGTTGGTTGATCGCGCGCGGCGTGGGCCCGGAAACTCGTGTGGCGCTGGGCATGCGGCGATCGATCGATCTCGTGGTCGGCATGTACGCCGTCACCGTCGCAGGAGCGGCATACGTGCCACTGGACCCGGATCACCCGGCCGAGCGTACGGAATACATTCTCGCCACCGCAGATCCGATCTGCGTGCTGACTTCGGCAGCAGACCTGGCGATCGACACCGCACAGGTGCGTGTCGACCTGCTCGATGTTCACGGGCTGTCGGATGCGCCGGTGACCGATGTCGATCGGGGTGGGGTGGTGCGTGGGGGGAATACCGCGTATGTGATCTTCACCTCCGGGTCGACGGGTCGACCCAAGGGTGTGGCGGTGTCGCATGCAGCGATTGTGAATCGTTTGGTGTGGATGCAGTCGGTGTATGGGTTGTCGGGGGCGGATGTGGTGTTGCAGAAGACACCAGCAACGTTCGATGTATCGGTGTGGGAGTTCTTCTGGCCGCTACAGGTCGGCGCCCGGCTGGTCCTCGCCGATCCGGATGCCCATCGTGATCCCGCAGCATTGGCGCGGGTGATCGAAACCGAAGCGGTGACAGTCACCCATTTCGTGCCCTCGATGCTGGCGGTGTTCGTT
>NZ_AXVD01000054.1 GCF_000482385.1 Nocardia sp. CNY236 | reverse complement strand
CGCCGTGAGCGTCAACCACCCGGCCACCTGCGCCCGCACCCGCCAACTCGTCCTCGACCGGGCCGCCGAACGCGGCCTGGCACCAGCGGTGGGCATGGTCAACGACGTGAACTCCACAACTCTGCCGAAGATGCTGAGTGTGGTGTTCGGCGAGGTCCACATCCGCCAGTGCGACAACGCCCTCCTCTTCGACACTCCAGAACCTGTCATACGGTTCGCCGAAGCCATGTTCTCCTTCTGCGGCATAGACGCCGCCAGCCCGCACCGATCGGCGATCCTCGACGCGGTCACCACCGACATCCACGACTGGTTCACCGCCCACCCCGGACAGTGCTGGCGCGACCCCAAGGGCTATATCGTCGCCACCGCAACCGTCCGATAGTCCTCTGTTCCCGAAAGGAACTCCGTTCCAGTGAAGTTGCTTGTCACCGGCGGCGCCGGATACATCGGCTCCGTCGTCGCCCACCAACTCGTCGCCGCCGGGCACCAGGTGGAGATCATCGACGACCTGTCGACCGGCCACATGACCAACCTGCCCGGTGCTGCGACGTTCCACCGGATGTCGATTCACCAGGCCGCCGACATCATCACCCCCGACGCCGGGTTCGACGGCGTGCTGCACTTCGCCGCCAGCATCGAGGTCGCCGAGTCCGTGCGGAACCCGGAAAAATACTGGTATCAGAACATCGAGGGCGGTTTGGCGCTGCTGCGGGCGATCCGCGGGGCCGGCGTGCCACGGTTGGTGTTCTCAAGCACCGGTTCGTTGTATCACGGCGACGGAACACGCCCGTTCGACGAGACCGCCGAGATTCGGCCTCAGAATCCGTATGCGGCGACGAAAGCGACGATCGACATGATGATCGCCGGTGAGTGCGGTGCAGGCCGGCTGGGGGCGGTCAGTCTGCGGTATTTCAACGCCTGCGGCGCCGCGAAGCTCGGCGATGGCCGGTGGCTGGGTGAGCGACACGACCCGGAATCGCATCTGATACCGATCCTGCTGCAGACCGCGCTCGGTGAGCGGGAGTCGTTCACCCTCTATGGGACCGACTACCCGACCGAAGACGGGACTTGCCGACGCGACTATGTCGACGTCCGGGACCTGTGTGACGCGCATCTGATGGCCCTGGACGTGATCGAGCCGGGACGGCACGAAATATTCAATCTCGGTAACGGGCAAGGATTTTCGAACCGACAAGTGCTTGAGACGGTGAAGGCGGTGACTGGAGTCGACTTCCCGGTCGTCGTCGGTGCGCGGCGGCCGGGAGATCCGGCGGTGAGCGTGGCGTCGAACGAGAAGGCCCACCGGGTGCTGGGCTGGAAACCGACGATCGAACTGGTCGGCACGATCGCCAGCGCGTGGGAGTTTCACCAGGCTGTGCACGACGGATCCGCGCAGCTGATCCGCCGGTGAATCCGTCGTGGCCGGCCTGAAGATCGACGATTCTGCGTCAGACCGTCACCGGCTACAGGGCCGGTGAGGTTCTGCCGGTGGTGCTGACTCTGATAGATCCGCGTGCGCGATGTATGGATGACAGCGCGGCCGGTGCTGTGCCGGAGAGAGCGGTAGCGCGTAGCGGCCGCTGGCGGCCCGCGATCCTGGAGGGTCACCTATGAGACGAGACCACGGCTACGGCCGTTGCGATCCCACGCAGGTGCTCGAGCCGCCCGTTGATCGCCTCCACCGGACCGTTCGAGCGCCCGAGATCGAAGTAGGCCAGGATCTCCCGCCGCCGCCACAGACTGCGGCCGAGCTGCGCCAACTCCTCCAACCCCTTCGGCAAGCCGGTGCGAATCCGTTTGAGGCAGTTGAACATCACCAGCTTCCCGGCTCGCTTGTCGGGGTTGCCGTAGGCGGCGATCAACTCCAGATAGCACCACGCGGTGACCTCCACCGCCACGTGCGCCTCGTCGGCGAACACGACCTCGAGCTTCGCCTTCTGCTTCAGGTGTCGGCGGTCAATACGGTGTAGCCCTAGCGGTCGCGCCACGGTCCGCTGTGGCGGGCAAACCAGTCGCGTACCTCGACACCGACGCTGTGCGCGATCTGCGGGCAGTGCGGCGAGTCGTCGGGGACACCGCACGCGAATCGGGCGAGCACGTCCGCGTAGCGCAGCACACTCTCGGGGGTGGGAAAGACCAGCGTGTTGTCTCACCGCCACACAGTGGCGTGCCCGAATACGGGTCCTTCCAGTCTCCTGAGGCCGAATCGACAACAGCAACAACCACTCTCGTGGGTTGGCGCCGGATTCCTTCCGCATTCACCGCCACCCCATGTCGAGGCAGCCCGCGTACGCGGGATTCATCCACCACTGAGGAGCCCAGTTCATGAGCACAGCGAAACAAGCGACACAGGTGCACGAGGACATCCCCATCGAGCGGGCATGGCAGACCGGCCGGCGCATCTACGTCGCATGCGCCTATGAATCCACACTCGGCGCACAGCTGCGCAGGGAGCTGGGCGCGCATTGGGACGGTGATATCGAACGCCTGTGGGTCGGGTCTGGAAAGAAGGAGCGGGTGATTGCCGCTGTGCGGGCTGCGGACGCACGCCGCGCCCGTGTCGATGAAATCATGTACCGGGGTCGCTCCGTGGAAATCCCGTTTCAGGCGACCGACATTCGAGCACGGGCCAATGAGCTCGATGCAGTCTGGGACGGCCACCGCAGGGTGTGGTGTTTCGGTGCTGAACCCGAGTGGGACGACGCCTATAACGAGGTAGCGACTGCGGTTGCCAACTACAACCACCGCCGGCGCGCTCAGGCCGAGCAAGCTAAACGAGAATCGGCGGAGGAGAACCGCCGCTACCGCGAGGCGCGGGAGGCACGCGCTGAGCAGGAACGCGTCGAGCAGCGGAAGCGAGTGCTCGCCGAGTCCGGGCGCATCCCCACCGGGGACGAGGACACGACGCTACTGATCGTCTCAACCCAGCGCATGAACAAGACTACGGCGCTGGGGCAGGCGCACCCGCTCGGGACGCTGGTGCGTCTGGAGGACGGCCGTCGTGGCATCGTGGTAGACCGCAGAGTGTGGTTCACCAACAGCGAATTTGCGTCCTCGATCTGCTGGCATCTCGAAACCCATGATGCCGCGCACTGGGACCTCGCCCACACTGTCGTCATCGTCGAACCCACCGCGCAGGAAACCGCTGAGGACGATGCGGCACGCGCGGACATGACCGACGCTACTACCCTGCGTCAGCTGGTGGAGGAGGTCCGCCGCACTGGCGCTGCCACACAGGGGTGGACCACGATTGATGATGCGGATCGTGTCGGTGTCATCACCTGCTGGTACTACAGCATGATGCATGAGCATCGTGACGGCACACTAATCCTCACTCGCAACGGCCGGGCGGTGTTCCAGCATCCCGGCTGGTATGACGACTACATCCCCACCGAGCGTGTCGTGACCGATCCGGATGTGATCGCGCGAGTCAGTGCCGCTATCGAGGCGGGAGACCGCACCCGCCACGCCCATGACGGCCAAATGTCCTATCGCTATCAGGTGACTGGCAATCCCACCCCCTGATCTCGACGAGTGGCCGCTGACCCGCACCGAGCTGGCCCAACGCTAACGCCGCGCAGCTGACCCTACCCAGCCCGCGCCCCCAGCGCCGGTCAACCCCGGTGCGCCGAGCCAGCGGTATCTCCCGCGCGAGTTCGACCGCTGGTAGATGAACCGACCACCGGGCGGTCGCCCACCTCGCCCACACCCCCCCAATCCTGAAAGTGAGGGTCCAAGTGCCCGATAACGAGAAGGTCGACCCAGCGGCTGTCATCAAATCCACTTACGGCCCCTATACACTTCCTGGTCGCCGCTACCCGCGCCCGCTGTCGCCGGAGCTGGAGCCCTGGTATCTCTACACCGCAGATGGCGGCCACAGCATCCTGGTCGTGCTCGACGGTCTAGGCGACGGTGATGAAGTCGCCGCCCCGGTGAAAGCGGTGCTGCGCCAGGGGTGAACCCTAACCGCTAGCGGCTATGTGCACTGCCGGTTGCCCTACGACCCATGGATGGGCCTGATCACCGAGCCCGGCGACGACGAATACGACGACGCCCCACCCGCACACCGGGAAGGGGGCACCCCCAGCAGTAGGTGAGCCCTACAATCCGAGAGTCCGCCGCTGGCCCGACGGCACTCCCCAGTGGCGGCTGTCGGAGGCGGGTGTGCAGCTGGTCAGGTTCTCTAGTGCGCCTACCGCCGCCGAGGGCGCTGCCGTCAAGGTCGACGCCGCGCAGTTCGCTCGCTTTATGTCGATCCGCCGGGGAGGAGAGAAATCTCGAGCAACGAGTGTTCACGCGAGACACGGATGAGGATGTTGATGGACCTGAGCGCTTTGCGGGCGGTGCTGGAGATACCGGTCATGGCCTTGGGCGACACGCACAAGACGATGACGCAGGAATACCAGCGGTTGGGGCTGACAGAGCCACCGCTGCGACCTACGGAGAAAGGGCGGTCCAAGGCGCAGCGGGCCGAGGCGGTGTGGACGTCTGTGCGCGATGACGAACTACCGCATCTTGCTGAGCGACTGTTGGCAGACGGAACACTCACCGCTGGGCAGCGGAACGAGATCGAAGACATCCTGTGGTCCGATATCCCGGTGGTCAGCATCCCGAAACGGGTGCGGCGTGAGATCGCTGCGGACCTCGCCCTCGAAGATCTGACCACGGTGGCGCGAGATCGGTTCGACGCGATGCTGGAACGGTGGTGGGACCTTGGACCGCCCGAATTGTTCGGGGGCATCTTCGGCGATAGCCCACGCTTCGGGGCACCGACATTGCGCCAACAGATCCTCCAACATGTTCACCGCAACCCTGAGGACTGGAACGGCGAGGAGTTGTTCGACCAGCTCGGAGCGATCGACGCTCCAGACCGCAGATTCAACCTCTTCCTCGAGGCAATGGTGTCCCACCACGTGGTTCCCAAAGTGCCGTTGCAAAGGGCCACCGTCGAGGTCATCAACCGCCACCTACGTGAAGAACGCCTCGAACTACGGGAAATCGGCTCCGAGGATGGATATCCAGTCTTCGAGGTCATGGCGATGGTCGATGGCCCGCCGTCGAAGCCGAAGAACATCATCTTCGCCTCCACGGCTAAGCCGGATCTGCGGCTGGTGAACGCGCTGGACAATCATCTCGAACTCATGAACGAGGACGATGTCCTGGTCTACGACGAGCCGATCCCGCGGCATGGCCTGCGCTGGAGCGACCTTCAATCCTGGTGGCAGCGCAACCATCTCGATCAAGATGATGATCAAGCGAAGCGACAGCTGTACAACAGACTACTGCGATGCCTGCCCGAGAACTCGCCACCACAGCAGAACTTGTTCAAGCTGTACTACGAAATTCACCACGAATCGGCCTACAACCTTCCCGCTCTCCTTCCTGAGATCTGGCTGTACTGGGATCCGAAAACAGCGCAACAACGCGGACCGGACGCGCTCCTCACGTTCCGGATGGACTTCCTTCTCCTGCTGCCTGACCGTCGCATCGTCCTCGAGGTCGATGGCGCAAACCACTACACGGACTCCACAGGTAGGCCGAGCCCGCAGGAGTATGCGAAGAACGCGAAAGCCGACCGAACCATGAAATTGAGCGGCTACGACGTATTCCGGTTCGGGGGCGCCGAACTGTACGACGTTCACCGAGCCAAAACTGAACTCACACTGTTCTTTCGGGAACTCTTCGCGAAATACCAGATTTCAGGCAACCACCAGTCGTCGAGTCCCTGATTCCTCCGGCTGCTCCCCGCTCGCCGAATCCGCCCTGAACCTACGCCATCCTGCGCCCGTGGCGCACCGAATCCTCCGTTTTCGTCGGGTGATCCGCAGGGTTCGCCGAGTTCGGTCAGTAGCTGTCGGATACGCCGGACGATTAACGCAATCCACTCACCGTCAGCAGCCGGCGGGGCTTCAGCGCCCGGATCACCCAGGCGACACAGTTTCTCGGCTGGCTCGCCGAACACGACCTCGAGCTGGTCGACCGTGGACAGGCCGACGTCGATGCCTGGCATGTCGAACACAATGTCCACGCCCGCACCTCGATCCGCGGGTTTCTTCACTGGTGCATCGCCAACAAGCTCACCCGCCGATTCCGGCTTCCCACCGTTGTGATCGGCCCGGCAGCACCGATGTCGCAACAGCAGAGGATCGACCTACTCGGCCGACTCTTCACCGAGCCTGACCAGCCACTGCTGAGGTCCCGCGTCGCGGCGGCGATCGTGTTGCTCTACGCCCAGCCCGTCAGCCGTATCGTCCGGCTCACCCTCGACGACGTGATCGTCGACAACGACACCGTTCGACTGCGGCTCGGTGACCCACCGTCACCGGTCCCCGGCCCAGTCGCCGAGCTGCTGCTGTCCTGGATCGACCAGCGCACCAACATGAATACCGCCACCAACCGCGAAGCCCGCTGGTTGTTCCCAGGCCGCCGCGCCGGTCAGCCGATCCACCCCGAAACACTCGGGGCATTGATCAAAACCCTCGGCATCCCCAGCACCGTCGGCCGCGTCGGCGTGCTACACCAGCATGTCCTCGAACTACCCCCACCCGTCGTCGCCGACGCCCTCGGCTACCACCACAAGACAACTACCCGCGCCGCTATCCACGCCTCGACCGACTGGTCTCGCTACGCCTCCGGCCCACGGGCACGGAAACCGTCCGGCTGGACGCCTCGAACTCGCGACAGTTGATTACGAGACCCTGCCAGTCACTACCTCCGGTTCCGGCCGAGCGTCGCGGACCCGCACGGGGTGTGCGACCCCTTCGGAGATCGGGCCGCCGCAAGGGCGACCGGCTGAGGAACCGGCCTGGCGGCCGGACTGAAAAGAGGTTCTTTTCCCCTTCTAGCCTTCCGATTTTGACCGGCCGGCGTCCACCTCCGCACAAGCCCTGGCTCCGCTTCGCTCCGGCCTTCGGCGCCAGAAACTTTTCCCAAAACGTGGTTGCTGCGCTCCCAGGGAAAACTTTCCGGCCCAGGGCTTGCACTCCGGCGGCCTCCTGCCGGTCCAACGCTCCATGCCAGAACGAGAAAAACGGTCGGGGCCACCCGTCCATGAAAGTCAGGAGCCGATGTGCTGTTCGCCAATCAGACCGTGAGCTTTAACGAGGATATCGACGGCCCGACCACCTACGAAACCGGCGAATGCGAGTGTCCGAACTGCAGCTGGGAAGGCAAATACGAGGACATCCACGGCGTAATTCCCGACAACTGCCGGTATCGGTGGCACACCCAGTGCCAGGGGTGCGACTACTACGGCCCCATCGAGAACGCCGAACGACTGTGCGGCCCCTGTTACCGCGCTTTCGGTACCGAAACCGATAACCGCTAACCACCCGACACCGAGGAGGACAACCGCAATGAACAACACCACCTGGAAGAAGTACGGCGAATTTGACGAATACGGGGCCCAGGAATACCGGGCCCAGCACGACGGCGTTTACATGCGAGTCCGCATGTTCGATGACTGCGGACAATTCAGCATCGGCCTGCACGAATGGAACCCGAGCGGAATCGACTCCGGTCACGCCGCCGACCTCGAGGACGCCAAGACGAAGGCCGGGGCCGCCGCCGCTCTGTTCATCGATGCAGGCCGCCCCAAGCAGGTTGTACGCAAGTCGTCGGCCGCCGGGCCGTGCCTCCCGCAAGGAGTGTTGCTCGGCGAGTCCGAGAAATTCGTGTTCTACCTCGATGGAGCGCGAAAGCGGCGCATGAAGAAGACCCCCGGTTCGTGGTTGGTTCACACCGAACCGTGCTCGATGTGCGGCGGCCGGTACGACGACTAACCCGGTGATTCCCTGGACCGTTGGAGCCGGCCCAGGGAATCACCCACCAGAGAAGACGACAGACGGCCGGGCCCCGGAGGATGTACCTTCGGGGCCCGGCCCGTTTCCGGGTGCTCGGTTGCGCTGAGAAGATCAGGCCGCGACCTCGAACAATGTCAGCGGCCGCGCGGCGGCGCGCTGCTCGGCACGTTCGCGCACCGCGCACGTTGGCCCGATACCCGCACTCACCGAGGACGCCGACACCAACCAGCCATGGCACCGGCGGCAATGCGCGACCAGGCGCACAGTCGGTTTCTCGTCGGGTGCGGCCATGCGCGTTCTCTCTTCCGGCCGGGGTGCGTCGTCTCGAGAGTGACACACAACGGACCGACGAGCCGGGCCCGGCCGATATCCGCCCTCGCCGGGTATAGCGCCGCTATGGCCAATATTGACCATATGGCTGACCTCCTATAAGCGTCCTTGTAGGGCCCTAGCCAGGGGGGCCATATGGGTACGAAATCCGCCCCGGATGCTGGCGTACTCCCCGCTCTCAGACCGGGCCGAGAGTATGGTGTGGAATATGGCGAAATTGACTATCGAAGTCCCGGCTTCAGACCTGGCGCTTTTTAAGGCCGCCGCCGACCGCGACGGCGTGAAGCTCTCCCCCTACGTCGTGCGCGTCGCGCGCATCGGCGCACTGTGGGAAGATGCGAACCGGCCGCGCCGTCGCGACGCGGCCGCCGACCTCGCCCGCGCCGAGGAACAGGCCGCCGTCGAGGAGGCCGCCCGCGCCGAGGACCACCGGGGCGGGCACGCCGCGTGAACCATGGCGACATCTACACATTCGATCGAGACCGCCCCGGCAAGGACGACGACGAACGCACCCCGTACCGGGTGATCGTGACCCCCGGCTACCTGCTCGGACCAGGAGAGAACTGGGTCATGGTCGCGCCCGTCGAGCGCTACGACCCTGACCGCCTGGTAGCCGTCCCGCTCGCCGACGCCGACCCCATCGAGGGATGGATACGCACCGATCGCGTGACCACGGTGTACCGGCCGTGGCTGTCTGGGCCGGTCGGAAGGCTCACCGACGCAACCATTCCCGTGTTCGACGACCGGCTGAAAGCCGCCCAGGGGCTCGAATGATGAAGTACGTGCCGACCCAGGGCAGCGCCTACATGGACGCCGCTTCATCGGCTTCGCGCAGCGGGTTTTCGTCGGTGCCGGTGCCTATGAACCGCCGTGACCGATATCGTTCCGGCCGAGGCGCGCGGGCTGGCAGATCCCACGCTGACCGATCGACTGGTGTCGCGGGTCGGATGTATCGCACCGGCGACCTGGGGGCTTTCCGTGTATTTCGATGTACTCGAGTCGGATCTCGCTGACGAACACTGCTGTCGCGGTGCGCGCGGCCGCGTGCCGGTCCGCGACCGAAAGTCCTTCACTCCGCACGGCCAGCTCCGCCGGGCCGCTGCCGTCAACCACGGTGAGCGCCAACCGGCGGAACCCGATCGGCACCGGGCTATCGACGTTGGCGACATCGGCCAAGACCACCGGAATGCCGCCCAAGGTGTTGATCACGGCGACTCCGGATCGCGCCGGAGCGGCCGCACCATCACGGTTTCGGTCAGCGTCGGGTCCTTCGCGTAGGGCCGCAGCAGCGCGGTGCTGGCGTAGCCGTTGCGCCGGTAGAACGCCACGGTGCGGGTATTGGTCTCCACGACATCGAGGCCGATCCACTCGACTCGCGCCTCATCGGCGGCCCAGCGATGAACGGCCGCATGCAGCTGATCAGCCAGGCCCCGGCCGCGTCCACTGGGCCGGACATAGGCACCCCAGACCATCGCCCACAGGGCCCCATCGGGCACCGGCACCAGCAGCTCGGGTCGGTCCCGCTCGGAGTCGATACAGCCGCCTAACATACCCACGAACTCGCCATTGTCGCGATCGGCGGCGACGGCAAGGATCTGGCGGCCCGGCGCGCAACTGCGCGCGATCCGCGCTTCCCAGTCCGCCGGGTGAAGCGCCGCAGCCTGCTCCGCGGTTTCGCCGAAGGCGCTCGGGCACTCGCGCAGGGCAGCCAACCGCACTGCCCGCCGTCACCGGCCCGGACGCGCCGGATATCCCAGGTCATGACTCGAATCTAGGCCCGCAGTCAACGAGATATCGGCCTTCAGCGGATGTGAGCGGGAACCAATCGTCACGCGGCGCGGGGTCAGCCATCAGGCCGAAATGCGCGATGCCGCCGGACCAGGGGGCGCTCGGGCGGCATCGGCTTGCGCGAGTGCGTAGCCAGGTCAGCTCGGGGTAGCTGACCTGGCAATCATCGTACGCTTCGCTTGGGCGGCTTCTCATTCAGGAATGAGTGACAGAGCCGGTTAGCCCCTCGTGGTGCGCCACTTCAGGACCGGGGTCGTCATCGCTGCTTCGGCGATGACGTTGGCGGTGGTGGTTTTCAGGCGGTTCTTGGACCCGGTGATCCATTCGCTCATGAGGATATTGCCGGCGGCTTGGTATTCGAGGGCTTGAATCAGGCATTCGAGGCGGTCGGCGTCGCGGGCGCAGACAGCTTCGGGAACTGTTCCAGGCCAACGACATCGACTACGAACCCTCCCCCCTCCGAACCTGGCTCGACACCCTGCCCGCCGAAACCCATATCGCCGTCGACGACGGCGGCCTCACCCTGATCGCAATCGACGCCAACAGCGTCCCCACCGATGCCTACCTCGAAGTCGGAGGCTACACGGAACCCACCACCAGCCCAGAGGAGCCCAACACCACAAGACACCACCAATGAGCAGCGAACACAGCGACACCGCACCGCGCCGAGATCACGAAGTACCTCGACCGAACCATCACGATCGACACCACGACCTACCCCGTGGAATACACACCTTCACCGCGACACTCACCGGTCCTCGCGGTGCCAGATACACCGCAGTCCAGAACACGCATCCACAGCTGTTCTCGGCGATCAGCGCCGCACCGCACACACGCTCAAACGACCCGAGCCCAGGCAACGCCCGCGGTTACAGCGCACCAGCGACCGATTCGATATCGCCTGACACCGCGCCCCTCGAGGACGCTGAGACACAACCCGAACCCGTTCCCCCACAAGGACATCCCATGCACCACACATCACCCGACCTGTCACACTTCGACCATCTGCTGTTCAACACCAGCGGCGGAAAAGACTCCTCCGCCGCGCTGGCCGAGGCCGTCGAGACAGCCGAGGCCGCCGGCGTGCGTGACCGGCTCACCGTCGTACACGCCGACCTCGGCGAATCCGAATGGCCCGGCACCGTTCAACTCGCCGCAGCCCACGCCGCCCACTACGAGCTACCGTTCACCACCGCCGCACGCCGCCACCCGAACGGGGCCGTGGAAACGATCCTGGAACGGGTCGCCGCCCGCGGCCGCTGGCCCGACGCCAAACGCCGATGGTGCACCTCAGACCACAAACGCGGACCCATCCGCAAAGAAATGACCCGCATCGTCACCAACCTACGCGAATCGGGCAAGGTACTCAGGCGGCCCGTCCGTCTACTCAACATCATGGGCCTACGCGCCGAGGAATCCGCCGCCCGAGCCAGACGGGCACCGTTCGCATTCGACGCGACAGCCAGCAACGGCCGCCGCGAAGTCTACAACTGGCACCCCATCCATAGCTGGTCGACAGCCCGCGTATGGCGGCGAATCGAACAAGCCGACCTCGAGGTCCACCCGGCATACGCCGATATGTCCCGGCTCAGCTGCAGGTTCTGTGTCCTGGCCCGTCGTAAAGACCTGATCGCCGCAGCCCACCTCAACCCCGAATACGCCGCCCGGCACGCCGAAGTCGAATCCGACATCGGACACCGATTCCGGCTCGACCTGTCCATGGAAGAAATCATCACCGCCACCGAGCGCGGCGACGACCGGCCACAGGGCGTCCTGTTCCCCTGCATACAGCCCTGACCACCCCCCACGAACCGACCTCCAGACCCAACCCGAAAGGAACACCGTGCTCGACCCGGCACAGGGTGTCGTCGCTGGTGGCGGTGGGTGCGCAGCACATCTAGTGTGCCGCGCCAGGAATTTATTATCTATTTTCTGTATAGGCGGCGTGTCGGCGTGCGGCTGGATCCCGGGATGACGATGCTTGTGGTTGTGGCCGAGCGTGGACGTCCGAGACAGCCGTTGGTGTTGACCGAGGAGGAGCGGAAGGTGCTCACCGGGTGGGTGCGTCGGCGGAAGTCGGCGCAGGCGTTGGCGCAGCGGTCGAGGATCGTGCTGGCGTGTGCGGAGGGGTTGTCGAATACGGATGTCGCGGCGCGGGAGCGTGTTTCGCTTCCGACGGTGGGTAAGTGGCGTAAGCGGTTCCTCGAG
>NZ_AXVD01000053.1 GCF_000482385.1 Nocardia sp. CNY236 | reverse complement strand
ATCTTCATCGGACCGAAGTGGTAGTGCTGGCGCAAGTGGATGATCTTGGTGACCACCTCGGGTTCTGTGACGGTCGGGCAGTGCAGCGGAGCGCTGGAGCGATCCTCGAGCCCGTCGAGCCCTTCGTCCTCGTAGCGGCGCTTCCATCGGTAGCAGATGTTGCGGCTGATGCCGTAGTAGCGGCAGGTCGCGGCCACGTTGCCGCTGACCTCCTCGGCATGCCGAAGCACCGCTAGGCGCCGGTTCGCACGCCGGACCAGATCCTTCTCACTCCATACACGTTCGGGCACGGGACTCCTTCGTATCAGGAGCCCACAGTGTCAACAACCTCCGTCAGTTTTAGAACTAGGTGGCTCACAGTAGCGGGCGCGTCCAGCGCCGGGATGTCACAGAGGCGCCTCGGGGTGCAGCGCGTAGTAGTCTTCGCCTTGCCGGATGATTGTGGTGATCTGCTGCTCGCTCAACTCCTCGAGCACAGCGATCTCGGCGGCGCTGCGGCGACGAGACATCCGGTAGATACGTTCGTTGCGGTCGCGGTGACGGGAGATGCCCCACGGTCCGCCTTCCACCCATTCGATCTTGTCCGGGTCGGGGACAGGCAGCTGCCGCACGGGCTCGCTGCGCCGATCGTGTGTATGGTGCATCGTCAGGTCCTCCGCCCGGGCATCAGCTATTCCCCTGGTCAGACAAAGACGCGGCGAGTCACCCCGCTTCGGCTGGCCGGTGACGACCAGCCGAAGCCTCTGGCGAGCGGCCGCAGCCGCACCATGGCCAGGAACGCGGCCGCGGAGAATCATGTCCGAGGTGCCTGCCTGCCAGCCAAGTGCATGATCGAGCCTAGCGAAGCGAGGGGTCTCTTCAGAGGGTAGTTGAACGGCTAGTTGGCGTTAGCGGGCCGTTGCCCAGGACGAGGTGGCTGAGGTAGCCCGAGGGGGCCGCCGGTGCTCGCGGTGTCGATCACCAAGGCGGCTGATCTGCCCTTATCGCCGAACATCAGCGCCTCCGACGGGCGGCTGTCACCGCAGATGCTGCGGCCGTGCCGATCCGGCGGACCGGGACGGCAAGGAGCAACTCGGCAGCAATCACTGCAGCGCGAGTGACCTCACCGGCGGCCGCGACCTGGCCGACTCTGCGGCAGACCTCCCGGTGCCCTCCAAGCTCGTCTATGACATCAATCAGCGTCAATCCTGATTCCCCGAATCGCATCTCCTCGTCATCCCCCATTCCGCCGAAGAGTCGGCGGCTCAGTGGTGTTCATTCCGATACGGGTCGCGGCCGGATCAGCGACCCATACCACGGCGTGGGCCTCAACGAATAGGAGCTCCACCATCGCAGTCGGGGACGCCGAACCCGGCCGATGCATGTGCGGTAGCGCCGGAACGGCAACATCATGGCATTCGGAGCGTTTCAGTTCGATCATCAGCGTGGCGAACGCGGACCACATTCGATTCGGCGGCTCTGCGAACACGGTCCCCATGTCGAATCCCTCAGCACTGGCGAACTCGCGTATCTGCCGGTCCCATTCCTCTACCTGGTTCGCGTGGCTCACCAAGTCCTCACGCAGGTACCCATAAATCAGCGGCTTGACATTCACGCAGCACCTCCGCTGTTCGACCACCGCCGCCCGAATCGACCCTTCAGGGGTGACGTACTGGGGGTTGGCGGCCGAGGCCAATCACACTCCCCCGCCACACACCCAAGGAGTTCGCGTTCGGTCAGGCCCAGTTCCTGCGCTCGCGGCTTCATCCAGACGAGGAGAGCCGCAGCCGCTTCGGCTACTCGGAGCGCGGACGCCGCTTGATCGCAAGTCAGTTGGCGACCCGGAAGGCACGACAGCTCCCACTGTTCCTCTCCGACGTAGAGAGCCTGATGGGTCGTCACGTCACTGAACATCCGCGCTAGGGGAATCACTTCGACAGCCACCGCTACCACCCTCCTATGCGGCGATGCGACGTCCTCACCAGAGAAAACCCACGCAGTCCGATCATCACAGCCATCGCCTCACCCGCCTGTTCGTGGAGCACCGGAGTGATTCCGGCCACAACACAAGTGTTCTACACTCAGACCGATAGATCAATGCTCGAAAACAGTCTGTGTCAACAATATTCGTCTGATGGTAGACGGGACGAAATTGGCCCAGACCTGTGTCAGCCTGGCGCGGAACAGTCTTGTGAGCGAAAGGTGTGTCGTTGTTTAATTTGCATGACACAAATTCGGAGCGATCGGAGGGCTCGACGTGGCACTGGACACCCTTGGCACAGCGCTAATCCGTCGGCACATCGGCCGCCGCCTGACCGCCCTGCGGGGCAAGCGCTCTCAAGATCAGGTCGCCTCCGCGCTCGGCATCAGCCGATCGACCATCGTGCGGATGGAAGATGGTAATGAAGCCGTGCGCTACAGCCCTCCGAACCTCAAAGCGCTGCTCGACCTCTACGAGGCTGACGAGGACGACCGGCGGCTCCTGCTCGCCCTCGCGGCGGAGACCCGCAACGGGCGCTCCAAGTCGTGGTGGCACGACTACACCAACACAGAGCTGCCGCAGTGGTTCGGGCTTTTCGTCATGATGGAAGACTCCGCCACCAAGATCCGTATCTATGAATCTGAACTGGTCCCTGGGCTGCTCCAGACCGAGGAATACGCCGAGCTGTTGTACAGCGTGCCAGCCGGATTCAACCCGCCCCGACAACGGGAGCAACGAGTGCAGGTTCGTATGGAGCGTCAGAGTGTGCTCACCAGAGAGACGCCGCTTCGATTGGAGACCGTGCTCAACGAATCGATTCTACGTCGGCCGGCGGGCGGCGCAGGACTCATGACCCGGCAGCTTCAGCACATCCTTGAGTTCGCCGACAAGCCAAGCATCTCTGTGCGGATTCTGCCCTGGGAGGCTGGTGTTCACGGCGGCATGACCGCAGGTACGTCGTTCCAGCTGCTCACCTTCCCGGACGATCCGGCCGGTGAGCCCATCGAGCCGCCCCTTGCCTACGTCGATACGCTCACCGGCGCGATGTACTTGCAGAAGCCAGACGAGTTCACCGCGTACGAGCAGGTCTGGCTCGACATCAACAAGAAAGCACTCAGCGTGTCGGATTCAAAGAACCTCATCACCTCAGCATTGAAAGGATTTGCACGATGACCACCACCGACACCGCCACTTGGCGGAAGGCGCGCCGAAGCAACGGAGGCGGGGGGAGTTGTGTTGAGGTCAAAGCCGAGGGCACCACGATCCTGATCCGGGACAGCAAGTACTTACGGAACCCGCGCAATAACCCCGAGGTTCAGCCAATCATCTCCATCACCGTCGCCCAATGGTGCGAGTTTGTTGAGGTTGCGACTGGCCGCTCCGAAGCTCTCTCAGAGCCCGCCATCACCGTGCATACGGACGGATCGGCCTCGCTCGAATCAGCCGACGGCATCCACTTGGACTACACGCCAACCGAATGGTTGGCGTTCTCGAGCGCCGTGGACGAAGGCGAATTCGATGACCTCGCGGACCTCGCGGACAAGGGTGCCAACGTTGGTGCGTAAGCTTCGGGGCATTTGAAACCTGCGGTTTGGTACCGCGTGGTCTGCTAGCCGCACGAACACCCGGCGCGTACCCGACGCCGCGCCAGGAGAAACCCCACGGGAGATGGACGCGGGGGGTGAAATCGGTGGTCCGATTAGCCGCTAGCGGCACTTCCTTCGTTTCTGGTCGTTGTTTGCCGGGCCGCGCCACAACGGTGCCATGTGCTCACACGTGTGGTCGGGTGTGGTGTCGGCGTAGTCCTCGCCGCTGGTTTCGGCGACCAGCAGCCAGTACGACTTCGTGGTGGGTTTGTGGCGGCTGGTCTGCCAGGCGTAGCCAGGAACCTGGTCGCGGAGGAAGGCCAGGGCACGGGTGGCGATACCGCGGCCCCACCGGTTCTTCTGCACGCCGAGGTTACCGATGAAGCCGATCCGCACTCGTGGCAGATCAGATAGTTGACCTTCCCGACCGGACTGCCGGGCTGATCCCGGTGCCAGAATGTGATCGACCGGAAGCCAGTGGCGCGGCCCTGCGCGATAGCCGGCCCGTAATGCTCGTACCGAACCGCTCGGCGCGTCTGCAGCCGCTGTCGGATTTGGCGGAGATCCAGCTTCCGCAGCAGCGGATCTGGTGGCCGCGGCAACAGATACTCGCCTCCGGCGGTGTGGTCGGATTGGTGTTGATCGCGTGCCACAAGCGTTCGCCCCGAAGCAGCAGCGTCGCCGCCAAGCCGCGATCGACCAGCGCACTCGAATCCTGGCGGCCACCGTTGAACGCGACCGGGTACTGGCCACCGAGCAACTGGCCGCCGCTCGCGCGGCGACGCCGGGACAGCAGTTCACCGTCGCCGGGCAGGCTCTGCGCCGTGCCCGCGGCAACAGCGTCCAACACCTGTACGTGCACTTCGGCGACGGCCGCAAACGCGATCTCATCCGCGAGGAGAACTATGCGTTCTGGGCATGGGCGATCGTGGAAATTCTGCGCCACAACGGAATTCGCATAGAATACCGATTCCGAGCGGTTGATCCTGATATCCCCGGAGCTCTGGTGATGTCCTCACTGCCATCATCTATCGTGTCCGCGGCAATCGAAAAGTGGTCGATGTCAATGGGGCGCACAGCGATCAGCCGTCATCTGGCTGGTGGTCCCAGAGGTGAACGGACTCGCCGAGTTTGAGTGGCTTGTCCGCGGGCCCCTTGATGTGGGTCAGAACTCGAGAGGTGAGGACGCGGTCTTCACCTCGTGTGTGCTGCGGATCAGGGTGTCTAGGTCCAAGTCGGTCGAGGTCAGGGCGCTGTCGATGGCGCGGCGGCGGTCGTCGCCGGGGATGATAGCCAGGTATGGGTAGCTGCCGTGGAGCAATGGTGCGATGTGGCGGTGGAGTGGTTGTTCGCTGGTCCAGGTGGCGACAGTGTCTATTTGGGTGGGGATGCCGGCGGCGGAGAGCCATTTAGTGATGCGGGGATCGTTGCCGGAGCTGACGATCCGGCCTGGTCCGTAGCCCAGTTGGCGTAGCTGCGTGTGGAAAGCCGCGGTGAAGGTGGTGACCGGTTCGGGTGGCTCGGTGGTGGAGATGATTCGGATGAGTGTACCGCCGGGGCGTAGCAATCGTTCGGCCTCGATAACCGCGAATAGCGGCTCATCGACGAAACAGAGTGCGGCGTGCTCGAATACGGCGTCGGCGCAGGCACCCGGCAGGTCCACACTCATGCAGTCCTCCCCACGCACCTGTACATGGTCGAGGTCGCTGGTGCGCTGGTGCAGGATCGCTCGCATCCCGGCTGCAGGTTCGATGGCGACGAGGCTGCGGGTATGTGGTGCGGCGATACGGGTCACGGCGCCGGTCCCGGCACCGAACTCGATAGTATCGCGCCCACTTAGCAGGGTGTTGGCGATCGTGGTGATCGCAGCGGCGAATTCGGGTGCAGCGAAAGGCCGGTCGGACTCGTAGCGGGCAGCCAGCGAGGCAGTGTAGAGCCAGCTGCCGTCATCGGAGGCGAGGATCTGCCGTGCGGTGCTGGCTACGTCGGCGAGTTGGTGGTGGCGGCACCCGCCGCTGGTGTGACGAAGGTGGCGTGCGAAGGCGGCCAGCCGTGCTATGCACCAGGCGGCAGCTACCCGGCCGCAGGTGGTGATGTCAGGGTCCGCGGAGGTCAAGGTGGTGAAGCGTTCGGGGAGGAGCCTGTGGCTCGGGGCAGTGGTGTGGCGGATCGGTCGCCGCTTCCAGAGTGCTTCCATGACCGCCGCCACGGTGGCCGCCGTGGCGCGTGGGGTGTCTGTGGAGATATCGGCGGTGCCAGCGGTCAGATCGCACAGCAGACACCACGTGGCGGTGTCGATACCGTCCAGGACGCTGTTCATGGTGGTGGCGGTCCACCACGGGACGTACTCGAAGTCGTCGGTTGTTTGTGCAGGTGCGGGAGGTAGTGCCGGTAGGCTGGCGGCATGCGGGGTCACGCGTACAAACTCGTGTTCTCGACCGCGCGCTTCAGATGCGCAGCCATTGTGCGGAGTTGCTGTGGTGTGGTGTTGAGCGCGGGTGTCAGCATGAGCGCGTTCTGTTTGCAGCCGATGATCAGGCTTGACTCTCTGTCTTGGCGGGCGGCGGCAGCGATTGCCAGTGCCCGTTCGACGCTGTCGCATTCGAGGACACCGACGACCCCGTAGGTGCGCAACTCGACTATTCCCGACGTGCGCAGGCATTGCGGGAAGTCGGTGGCGAACCAGTCGGCGGTGGCGGCGGCTTGTGAGAGGCCTTCGGTGCGCAAGAGGTCAATGGTGGCCAGCGCGGCCACACAGGCGAGGCCGTGGCCGGAGGTGGTGTGCCCGTAGCGCAGCACGGCGTCGCCGAATTGGTTGCGGATGCTGTGGCGCAAGCAGGTCGCGCCCATCGGGACGACGCCGTTGGTCATGCCCTTGCTGATGGCCAGAATATCGGGCGGGCTGGGCATCGCATTGACCGCGAACGCCGCGTAGCCACTGCGACCGAATCCGGTGAACACCTCGTCCACAATCATCAGGGTGTCGAAGCTATCTGCAACTGTCCGCAATTCGGTGAGAAACCCGTCGGGCAAGACGATTCCGCCACCGACGTTGAGGAACGGCTCCACGATCACCGCCGCCACCCGTTGTGGCCCGGCGGCGGTGATCGCCGCAGCGAATTCGCCGGCCAGTGCCGCAGCTGCGCCGGGCTCGTCAGGGCGATGGTGGGGGGTGAGTTCCACGTGTCGCATCCGGGGGGCGGGCGCCCACTCGGTGCGCAGGATCGGCAGGTCGGACAATCCGGCTGCCAGCGCAGTGCAGCCATGGTAGCCGCGGGCGAAGGCGACGATGGTGTCACGCTGGGGTTGACCTCGATGCCGCCAGTAGTCCATGGCGATGCGGATCGCGGCCTCGATCGCTTCGGAGCCGGAATTGACGAACACGACGTCGTGCAGGCCAGTGAGGGCCGCGAGCGTGTCGACGAGTTCTTCGGCGGGCTGCTGCGCGGCCAGCGTTTCATCGACGTGAGTCAGTTGCCGTAGGTGTGTCGCGACCGCGTCGGATATGCGCGGGTGTGCGTGACCGAACGGGGTGTTGGCGGCACCGGCGACGCCGTCGAGGTGGCAGTGGCCGGCGATGTCCCAGACTTCGCAGCCTGAGCCACGGACGAGTTGATGGTGGCGCAGGTCATGGCTCGGGTTGGCCGCAGTACTCGCGGTGGTCCAGCCGTTCCAGCGTGCCGGCATGAGGAAATCCTTTGTCTGTGTCGTCAATTCAGTATTTGCCGCAATCGGGTGACGAGCGGTTCTGTCGTGCGCTCGTAGGCCCATACCTCCGGGGCGACCGGGCGCGATGGTCGGTCGGAGACCAACACCGTGAGATACTCTGCGATCGCGTCGGTGTCGTCGGGGTGCACCGCGACGGCCAGACCGTCGGCACCCAGTTCGGTGGCGGTCGCGCCGAACGGATCGACCAACGTCGACAGCCCGTACAGGCGTGAATCGCGGGCACGTAGCCGCACACAGGTTTGGTTCTCGATCCCGGGACGTGCCAGGCAGATCAGCCCTGCGGCGCGGCGCAGGTAGCGGTCGCAGTCGTCGTGGCGCAGCGGATCGGTGTGTAGCACCACGTGTTCGGAGATCCCGAGATCGTCGGCGACCCTGGTGACTTCGGCGCGTACTGCATCGGTGTCGGGGTGAGGTGCGGCATGCAGGAACCGCAACGCGACCTCGACGCCGCTGGCGCGGGCCACCGCGATTGCGCGTACCGCCGCGACCGGGTTCATGAATGTCCACAACCCACCGGTCCACAGCACCTCACGGTGGCCGGACCCTATCGTGTCCGACATGCAGGCCACCGCGTGCGCGGTAGTGGTGCTGTAACCGATCGGGATCGTCGTGATGCGGTGCTCGAGCTGTCGTGATCGGCTCAGATCCTGCGGGGTCAGAAGACCGTAGGAGGCCAGGCTCGCGATCAGTGTGGTGCACTCGACACGGGAGCGGGCGATGAGCAGGTCGCTGTGGGTCAGCTGGAACCGGTAGGTGTCGACAAGCTGCTGATAGGTACAGGTATCGAAGACCCCGTTGCGGCGAAACCGCGGATACTCGAGTTGCTCGATCGGCGGCGCGTTCTCCGACACGATCAGCGTGCCCTCCCGGCGGGCCTGCTCGATATGACTGGGGTCGGGCATGTCGAAGGTGAACACCACATCTGCCTCGGTGAGCAGACCCCGCCAGGCGTCACCGGCGGTGACCAGCTCAGCATCTGCAACGTCGAGTGGCTCTTGATCACCGGTGGCGGGGCTGTAGATGTAGACGGTGAACTGGCGGGCCATCGCGGCGGCGAGTTCGGCGACCCGCAACCCGATTCCGCCGGTGGTGGTCTGGCCGAGCGAGTATGCCCCGGCGTCGAAAAGCAGCGTGATCATGGCAAGTAACCTGCTTTTGCGGCCTCTGCTACATCGGCGGGCTCGTTGAGATTCAGGAAGTCTGGACCCCACACCACCGGCGCGTCGATCAGACACTCGGTGACTGCTTCGCGGAGGCTGTGCGCTAGCGGCGCAAGCATCGGCTTCCGTATCGCCAGCGCCGACCAGCACGCATTGAACCCGTCTGTCTGTATAGGCTTTTCAGCTGCAGCGATGACGACGTCGTCGGTGACGGTCAGGGCTCCCTCATGGCGCAACCGGTCCGGGTCATGGGTGCTGGCAGCGACAACCGTGATCGGGTCACCGTTGCCGACACGGGTGGTTGCCTCGCTGAGCGCCACCACCGGATCGGACACGTAGACCTGGTCGCCCAGGCAGATCAGCACGGTGTCATCGCACCACGGCGCGGCGGCCAGCAACCCTGATCCCAATCCGGTTTCCACATCCGAGTGCGGCAGCAGCACGAATGCCGTGTCGCGGCGAGAGCGTTCGAGATGACGCGCTAGCGCGAGTTTCGCAGCCGAAATGACGACTACCACTTTCGCCTCCGGCAGCGGGAGCGCCTCGAGCGCGTCGAGGAGGGGGTCGATTACCGCTACCCCAGGACGCAAGACATGCAGTTCCTTTGGATACACCGCCCCAAACCGTCGCCCGGCCCCGGCCGCGAGCACGACCACCGTCGTCACAGCCACGCCCCCTCCGGTGCGGCGGCCAGCAACCACCACGGTCGCTGGCCGATTCGTCCACGCAACTCGCCTACAAGGGCGGCGGCCTGGCTGGTGTCCTCGTCGCGTGCCATCGCGATCACCGCGGCAAGGTCGCGCATGTCAATCGCGGTAGCGCCGAGCAAGGTGGGCTCGGCGGTGCCGAGTCTGAACATCGGCCCTGGGCATCCGGGCAGATCGCGTTGGATGTTCACCCGGATGCCCCAGCGTGCCAACCGATCCGACACACCGAACGGGTCTTGCAGGCGCACCCAGACCTGATGGGTATCGGTGTATCCGGAGGCAGCACCGGCAACATCGAACCCGCGCTCGACCAGCGCGGCCGCCAGCACCCGTGCGTTGGCGATCACCGCGGTTGCATACCCCTTGCCGTAGGTTTCGAACTCCAGCGCGGTGCGCGCGGCGGCCAAGGCCGTGGCGAAGTGGTGGCTGCTGACCATCATGAATTGGGCCTCGCGGAGCAAGGCATGGGTGGTCTCGTCGCGGGTGGCCAGCAGTCCGCGGTGGGGGCCAGGGAATGTCTTGTGCAGTGAACTGCTGATCGATCCCGCCCCGTAGTCCAGTGGGTTGGGGTGCGCACTGCCGAGCACCAGCCCGAGGGTGTGACTGCAGTCGATGTGCAACCGCGCCGGCGGATAGCGGTCCACCAACTCCGCGACCGCGCCGACGTCCAGCACATGCCGGGAGTTCTGCATGTCGGCGTACACCAGTGCCACCGTTCCCGTAGCCAGTGCCTGCTCCAGCTGCCCCAGATCGATGCGACCGTCGACTGCGTCGACCGGTCGCCACCGGTGCCCGAACCGGCTGACCAACGCGCCAGTGGCATAGTGGCCGCCGCTTGTCTGGGAGATCGACACCACCATCGACCCCGGTGCACCGCCGAGAGCGGCCACCGCGATCATCATCGCGTTGAGCCCCGAGATCGGACGCAGGTTCACCCACTCGGGCGCCGTGTGCAGCAGTCGTGAAAAGGATTCTCGTCCAGCTTTTTCCAACTCGGCGATCGCTTCCCCGCCGCGGAACTCCCACTGCCCTGCGGTCAGGCGTTCGTTGAAGCAGTAGCGATTGCTGTAGTCGCTGCCCAACAGCGCGTGCGCGGCCGGGCTCATCCGATTCTCGCTGGGGACCAGGTTGATCGCCGTCCGGTTCACCAGTTCGGTGGCGGCGGTGCGGCCAGAGATCTCCGCCAGGTGTCCGGTCGCAGCCACAGCGACACCGCTGGCTGGGTCGAAATTCGTTGCATGCACGGGTGGCCTCAATCGTGGAAGTGGCAATGATGGCCGAGGACACCGACATGCGCCTGGCCAGAAACAGCATCGGGAGCGTGGACCTCGAAGACAGCTTGCCCCGCTGAGACCGGTTGCCCGGGTTCGACCACGATCCGCACACCGTAGGTCGAGTCGAGGGCAGCGAGGGCCTGAGCGGCGTCACCAACGGGGCGGGCATCAATTCCCATGTACACCGCCGTCACAGGTGAGTGGTATGTGAGCACAGCGGGAGCACGGGTGGTCTCCAGACTTTTGTCCAGCCACTCCACATCCCCACCGAGATGTTCGACGTAGCGGCAGAACACCCCATAGGCGCCACCGGAGTTCAGCGCGTCATCGATACGCGTGCGAGCCGGCTTCGCAGAATCCGGTGCCGCGACTGCGGACAGGATCTGCTCGGCCAACCCGGTCATGTGCTCGCGCAACACCGGCGACCCGTTCCCGCGCAACACGGCGACGGCTTCGCGCAGTTCGAGCAGCGGCCCGGCGGCGGGGGCGAGTGGCTGCGAGGCGTCGCAGGTCGATATCAGCATCCGCCGGCCGGCTGATTCACCGATCATGCGCATCAGCCGCACCAACTCGTTGGCGTCAGCTTCGGTGGCCACCACCGCGCCCGGTCCGTACTTGACTTCCAGCGCGATCGTCGCGGCGCCGGTGGCGAGCTTCTTGCTCATGATGCTGGCCGCGATCAACGCCGACACCTCGACTGTGCCGGTGCGCTCACGCAGCGCATAGGTGCGCCGGTCGGCAGGTACCAGCTGCGGGGATTGGCCCGCAATGCAGAACCCGACCGCCTCGACGCAGCCAATGAACTCCGCCACCGTCAGATCCAGCCGCAGCCCGGGGATGCAGCGCAGCTTGTCGAGCGTGCCGCCGCAGTGTCGCAACGCCGATCCGGTGATCTTCGCGACCCGCAGACCGGTGGCAGCCAGCAGTGGGGCGAGCACGATACTCACGTCGTCACCGACACAGCCCGTACTGTGCTTGTCGACCACCTGCGTGGCATCCGGCCACGTCACCCGCTTTCCAGACGCCACGTACGCCTGCGTCAGCGCAGACGTCTCGGCGTCGCTGTGGCTGCTCGTCGCCAGCAACGTCAGCAAAGAGGCCACCACCGCATCGGGAGTGCTGGGAGCGAGCAGTGCTGCGAACTGCTCCTGCGTGAACTCCATGCCAGTGGTGCGGCGCCACTCGAGCAGAGTCGCCGCCGACACCATTACGCCACCTCCCGGGTATACAGGCCACGGATCAGTACTCGCTCGCCGATTCCGGCGGCGAATGCGGTCCGGCCGTGCGCGATTCGCCCATTGCACAGCACAAGTCCGGTGCGCGAGGGGACCGCGATGTCCTGCCGATATCGACCGCCCGGTTGTGACAACTCCCGCAGTCGAACAACTGCGGCTGCACGCTGCTCACCAAGACTCCCGGCCAGCTGCCAGATCTCGGTGCCGTCGTCAGCCCACCGCGTACGCAGGCCGCGCCCGGCCAACTCGGCGAACGCCGGTCCGGACGCTCTGGGTGGCGGCTGGAACGACTTCGCCACCCGCGTGAGCGCGTCATCGGTCGTCAGTGCCGCCGCCCCGACCGGGTCGATGTGCCGCAGGTACTCGAATGCCTCGACCGCGCGGAAGATCGTGGTGTGCCCGCCTGCTCGAGCGGCGCGGTCGAACCACAACAGCGACGTCTCCACGTGCCCGATCGGTTCCAGGGTGCCGTCGGTGTGGAACCCCTGGGCTACACAGGTGCCGAACGCCCGGTGACCAGTCGAGGCAGCTGTCGGTGAGATGGTGTTGAACCCGTCGACGTCGTAGCCGAACCGGTCCGCAGCAGTGGCGTAGACCGCCGGCACGTAGGTGCTGCCAAGGTCGAGTAGCCGGGCTGTCTCGGCCAAGATCGACCGACCCGACACCACGGGGTCCTCCACGGTAAACAACGCGAACCCGTTGTTTCGACAGTCTTTTCGGATCCGGGCAACCGTCGCGGATGAGTCGGTGTCGAGCGCGGATCCGGCAGCTGCAGGATCGTCAGTGCAAAGGTCACTGCGGATCGTCATCAGAACTCTCCCGGGTGTCGTTTCTGGTCCACCGTCCGATGGCCTCGGTGAGCTCAGCGGCCGCACGCCGCGGGCTCATGGAAGTGGTGTCGATTACGAGATCGGCTGCATCCGCGAGCCAGCTGTCGCGGGCGGCGATATAGGTGGGTACGCGCTGCAAGCGCCAGGCCGCCGCGCGATGCAAGACTTCGTCTTCGCTGATCCGCTGCCGAAGAGTTCCCGGGCTGGCGTCGATCAGCACATGACGCAACGAATGCCCCAGTCCCGTAATGCCGGTAGCAATCTCGGTCCAATACTCCTGGTTCAGCACTGTCTGCACGATCACCAAACACTGGCCGGTTTCGGCGACGATATCGTGGGCGACCAATGGGACCAGCCGTCGCCACGACGGAAGGTCCTGGAAGTCGTTCGCTTCGGTATCGGGGAACTGTGCGCGCAGCATGAACCCGACGAACTCGGGATCGAACAGCCGCCAGTGTCGCGGGTCAGCCGCGACCAGCTCGTTCGCGATCGACGTTTTCCCGGCACCGAAACTGCCATTCAGCCAAACGAACAAGATTCCTCCTGGG
>NZ_AXVD01000052.1 GCF_000482385.1 Nocardia sp. CNY236 | reverse complement strand
CGGATGGCCGAGTGCGAGGCGGCATTGGCGCCGTGGGTGCAGTGGTCGCTGGTGGATGTGCTCCGTTCGTCGGCACCGCTGGATCGGGTGGATGTCGTTCAGCCGGTGTTGTTTTCGGTGATGGTGTCGCTGGCGGCGGTGTGGCGTTCGTTCGGGGTGCAACCGGCTGCAGTGTTGGGCCATTCGCAAGGCGAGATCGCTGCAGCCGTGGTGGCAGGTGGACTGACCCTGGCCGACGGCGCGAAAGTTGTCGCGTTGCGCAGCCAGGCGATCGCGGTACTGGCCGGCCGCGGCGGGATGGCCTCGATCGCCTGTTCGGCCGAATACACCACACAACTGATCGCCCCATGGTCGGGCCGGATCTCGATAGCAGCGATCAACGGGCCGACAGCGACCACGCTGGCAGGCGATGACGACGCGCTGAACGAACTACTCGACCGGTGTGTCGCCGAGGACATCTGGGCGCGGCGCATCGATGTCGACTATGCCTCGCATTCCGCGCAGGTCGAACAGATTCGTGCGGACCTGCATACGGCGCTGACCGGAATCCGACCGGTCGCCGGTGAGGTTCCCCTCTACTCCACGGTCGACGGTGACTGGGTGGACACCGCTGGCCTCGACGCCGGCTACTGGTACCGCAACCTGCGCCACACAGTCGGCTTCGCACCAGCGGTCGAGACTCTGGTCGAGCTCGGTCACACCGCCTTCGTGGAGATCAGTCCGCATCCCGTGCTCGCAGCGAGCATCGAAGACATCACAGCAGCCGCCGACATCGTCGCTGCGCTCCACACTCTGCACCGCGGACAGGGCGGTATGCATCGCCTGCTGTGCGCCCTCGCCGAAGGATGGGTACGCGGAATACCCATCGACTGGACCACGGCACTGGACACCACCACAGCACACCCCATCGCCCTACCCACCTACCCATTCCAACGCCAACGATACTGGGCGGACACGGAAATCCCCATCGCCGCGATGGAAACCGACGACATCTGGCGTGAGCTGGCGAGCCGCTCGGTGCCGGAACTCGCGGAGGCCTTGGATGTCGATGTCGAGGCACTCGAAGGGGTCCTGCCCGCGCTGTCGTCGTGGCGGGCTCGCCGGGCCGCTGCATGGCGTTATAGCATTTCTTGGCAACCACTTTCGCTTCCGTCTGCAGCAGCTCCTACGCGTCCTGTGCTGATCGTCGAGCCGGAATCCGGTAGCGAAGTGGCAGACTGGCTGGCCGCCGACGGGCTGGAATTGATTCGACTCGGCGTCCCGGGCTCCGGTCACGACCGGCAGTCCCTGGCCGCGCTCATACGTGCCGCGGTCGAGGACCGGCCCGTCGGCAGTGTGCTGTCCGTGCTCGCCGACGAGTCGCGCCCACATCCGGAGCATTCGAGCCTGCCCGGCGGTGTGGCACTGACCTTGGCTCTGGCACAGGCTTTGGGCGATGCCGGAGTTGCTGCTGCGCTGTGGTGTCTCACCCGGGGGATTGCCGTCATCGGTTCCGGTGAGCGGCCCGGCGCACCCGCGCACGGCGCCGTCGCCGGACTCGGGCGCGTTCTCGCGCTGGAACATCCGGATCGCTGGGGTGGCCTGATCGATCTGCCGCCGACGCTCGACGAGCGAGCGGCAGGCCGGCTGCGCACCGTTCTGGCCACGGTCCGGGACGAGGACCAGGTCGCGGTGCGGGCTACCGGTGTATATGGCCGCCGCCTGCAGCCCGTTGCGGAGGGGCCGTGGATGCGGGAGCAGTGGCCGACGACGGGCACCGTTCTCGTCACCGGTGGTACGGGGGGGCTCGGGGCGCATGTCGCGCGCCGGCTCGCGGGGCGCGGAGTCGAGCATCTGCTGCTGCTCAGCCGCCGTGGCCCGCACGCCCCTGGAGCGGAGGAACTTCGGGACGAACTGGTATGCGCCGGCGCCGCGGTGACCATCACCGCCTGCGACGTCACCGACCGGGAACAACTCGCTGCCGCACTCGCCGCGATACCCGAGCAGTGGCCGCTCACCGCAGTGGTCCACGCGGCCGGAATGCTCGATGACGGCATGACCGACGCGATGACCGCGGCTCGGCTCGACGGCCAACTGCGGATCAAGCTCACCGCTGCCGAGCATCTGCACGAGCTCACCGCAGGCTACGACCTGTCGGCGTTCGTGCTGTTCTCCTCGCTGATGGGCACGATCGGCGGTCTCGGCCAAGCGAACTACGCCGCTGCCAATGCGGCCATGGATGCGTTCGCCGCCGCTCGCCGTGCGGCGGGTCTGCCCACGACGTGTGTCGCGTGGGGTATGTGGTCCGGTGACGGCATGGTGGACGCACGCAGTGCCGACCGGCTCGACAGCCTCGGTGTCCGTGGGATGGACCCGGACGCCGCGCTCGGCGCGCTGGGCCGGATCCTGGCCGGTGACGGAGACGGAGACGCGGCGATCGTCGCCGATGTCGACTGGTCCCGGTTCGGCGCCTCTGGCAGGACGCGTGGCCTCGCGTTGTTCGCGCAGTTGCCCGGGATCGCCGTCGCGACTGCGGACAGCGCTGATTCGCCGCGCCCCGAGCTGGCCTCGTTGCCTATGGCGGAGCGAACGCGACGGCTGGTCGGGCTGATCGGTGATCTCGCCGCACGAGTCCTGGGACACCACGCAGCGAACGCCATCGACACGCGAAAATCCTTCGCCGAAACAGGTTTCGATTCACTCAGCGCTGTCGACCTGCGTAACCGGCTCGCTCGAGAGACCGGGCAGCGGCTGCCCACGACCATTGTGTTCGACTACCCCACGCCGCAGGCGCTCGCCGCCCATCTCGCCACCGGGCTCGGCGAACCGGACGCAGCGGCGCAACCCGTGCCCACGGCGATCGCCGCTTCGGATGAGCCGATCGCCATCGTCGGTATCGGTTGCCGATTCCCTGGTGGGGCACACGGACCCGACGCCTTCTGGCGGCTGCTCGCCGAAGGCCGCGATGTCATGACGGACTGGCCGGACGACCGCGATTGGGATATCGACCGGCTCTACGATCCCCGCGGCGAGCGCCCCGGAACCACCTACAGCCGGATCGGCGGCTTCCTGCTCGACGCTGCCTGTTTCGACGCGGCGTTCTTCGGGGTTTCACCCCGCGAGGCGCTGGCTATGGATCCGCAACAGCGAGTGCTTCTCGAAACCTGTTGGGAAGCCATCGAACATGCAGGTGTCGATCCGACCTCCCTGCGTGGCGATTCGGTCGGTGTCTTCGTGGGTACCAACGGCGCAGACTACGCGGCCAGGATCGCCGCGTCCGCGGACGACACCGAGGGTCACTTTCTCACCGGTACTGCGGCGAGCGTGTTGTCCGGTCGCATCGCTTATGCGCTCGGTCTCGAGGGTCCCGCACTGACCGTCGACACCGCGTGCTCCACCTCGCTGGTGGCGCTGCACCTCGCCGTGCAGGCACTGCGCCGCGGTGAGTGCGACCGGGCACTGACCGGCGGTGTCACCGTGATGAGCACGCCGACGGTGTTCCTCGAATTCAGCAGGCAGGGCGCCCTCGCCCGCGATGGCCGGTGTAAAGCGTTCTCGGCCACCGCTGACGGCACCGCCTGGTCGGAGGGTGCCGGAGTTCTGTTGCTCGAGCGGCTGTCCGACGCCCGTCGCCGCGGCCACCGGGTGCTCGCGCTCGTCGCCGGCACCGCGATCAACCAGGACGGTGCCAGCAACGGTCTCACCGCCCCGAACGGCCTCGCCCAACAGCGGGTGATCCGTGCCGCACTGGCCGACGCCGGCATATCCGCCGCGGAGGTGGGCGCGGTCGAAGCCCACGGCACCGGAACGAACCTGGGTGATCCGATCGAGGCGCGGGCGCTGCAGAACGTCTACGGACAACCGCATCGTGCGTCCGATCCGCTGTGGCTCGGATCGGTCAAGTCCAACATCGGGCACACCCAGGCCGCGGCCGGTGTCGCCGGCGTGATCAAAATGGTGTTGGCGCTACAGCATGCCGAACTGCCGCCAACTCTGCACGCGGACGTGCCGACCCCGCATATCGACTGGACCACTTCGGGACTGCGGTTGCTGACCGAGCCGACCACCTGGTCGCAAACGGAGGGATCGCTGCGGGCCGGTGTATCCGCATTCGGCATCAGTGGCACCAATGCACACGTGATCATCCAGCAAGCACCGGCAGTCGAGGACAGGGATAGGTCGGCAGCGCATCCTTTCGCGATGCCCCTATTGCTGTCCGCAGCCACCCTGGAAGGCTTGCGTACCTTGGCATCCCGCATCGACGAGCACTTCGATGCCCACCCACACGTCGCTGCGGCCGATGTCGCGCACACGCTTGCCGTCGCACGGTCGGGCCTGCGTCACCGGGCTGCGATTCTGCGTCGCGACGAGATGGCGATGCGACCGGCGTTGGCCGCGCTCGCCGCAGGCGCCCGCACTGGTGACCTGATCACCGGCCTTGCGCCCGGGGGCGGACGGCTCGCCTTCCTCTTTCCCGGTCAGGGCAGCCAATTCGCCGCTGCGGGAGCCGAGCTCTACCGTGCCGATCCCGTGTTCGCCGAGGAGCTCGACGACGTGCTCGCGCATCTCGCACCGCACCTCGACCGCTCGTTGCACGAGATCGTGTTCGCCGCCGAGAACACCGATGCCGCCCACCTGCTGGACCGGACCCGGTACACCCAGCCTGCGCTTTTCGCCGTCTCGGTGGCGCTCGCTCGCATGCTGGCGCGGCGCGGGGTCCGACCGGATCTGCTGCTCGGGCACTCCATCGGTGAGCTGGCGGCGGCCCATGTGGCGGGCGTGTTGAGCCTGCCCGACGCATGTGTCCTGGTTACCGCACGCGGTCGGCTCATGGACGAGCTGCCGGACGGCGGCGCGATGGTGGCCGTCGAGGCGACCGAGGACGAGGTCCGCGAACTGCTCACCGGCGAGGCGGTGGCAATTGCGGCCGTCAACGGGCCCACCGCCGTCGTGCTGAGCGGTGACGCCGAGGCCGCACTTGCCGTCGCCGGGCAGCTGAGCGAACGGGGTCGCCGCACCCGGCGACTCACTGTGGGTCACGCATTCCATTCCGTCCGAATGGAACCCATGCTCGAGGAGTTCGGACGGATAGCGGAATCGGTTTCCTACGCCTCGCCGCAGCTCCCGGTGATCTCCAATCTGACCGGTGCACCTGCCACGAGTAATGAGCTGTGCTCGGCCGACTACTGGGTCCGCCACGCCCGCGGCGCGGTCCGCTTCCAGGACGGTGTGGACTCCCTGGTCGGGGCCGGGGCGACCACCTTCCTCGAGGTCGGACCGGGCGGCATCCTCGCCGCCATGCTGGCCGATTGCCCGCCCGCACAGCCCGCCGGCGCGGTGCTGACTCTGCTGCCCAAGGGCCGCCCCGAGCTGGCAGCGGTCACCACCGCCTTGGCCGGCCTGTACGTGCGTGGCGTCCCGGTCATCTGGCCATCGGGGGGCCGGCTGGTCGACCTGCCCACCTATCCATTCGAGCACCGGCGATTCTGGCCGGAAGCCGCCGCGACATCGGTGGACACCAGCTGGAATCTGGTGCGGGACAACGATCCGCTCGCTGTGGCGTCGCTGTTGGGCATCGAGGTGGACACACCGCTCGCCGAGGCGCTGCCCGCGCTGGCCTCGTGGCGCACCCGGACCGAGCGCGAAGCGCGTGCGGTCGAGCGGCGCTACCGGATTTCCTGGGAGCCGTTGGTGACCCCGGGCCGGGCCGGCCCGACCGGTCGATGGGCGCTGGTGGTCCCGGTGGGTGAGGAGGTCGACGTCACGTGGGCGCTGCGGGAGACGCTGGCCGGCCATGGCGCCGAGGTGACCGTGATCGAGGTCGGCGCCGAGACCACCCGCACGGAACTCGCCGATCGGCTGCACGCCGCGGCGCCGGTGGGAGTACTGTCGCTGCTCGCCCTGGGGCCGGATCCGCTCCCGGCGACTGTGCGCCTCGTCCAGGTCGCACGTGATGCCGGCGTGGACCTGCAGCTGTGGTGCGTCACCTCCGGGGTAGCGCAGGACGCGGCGCCCGTGCCGGAACAGGCCCAGATCTGGGGCTTCGGTCGGGTTGCCGCACTGGAGATGCCGCGCCTGTGGGGCGGACTGATCGATCTGCCGCAGACTCCGGACACCGCGGCGCTGCGCACGCTCGCGGCCGTGCTCTCCGGCGGACTGGCGGAGGAGGATCAGATTGCGATCCGCCCGGTCGGGCTGTTCGGCCGCCGTCTCGTCCGGGCCGTCCAGTTCGCGGCGGCCGAACAACAGCGGTGGAGACCGACAGGCACTGTTCTGATCACCGGCGGCACCGGCGGAATCGGTGCGGTGTTGGCCCGCGATCTGGCAGCCGATGGCGCCGAGCACCTGGTCCTTGCCGGTCGACATGGTGCAGTCGCCCCCGGTGCTGCGGCGTTGGCGGCCGAACTGGAACACATGGGCGCTCGGGTCACGCTGGCGGCCTGCGACTTCGGAGTTCGCGCCGATATCGCTGCGTTGCTCGATCGGCTGCGCGCGTCGGGCGATTCCCCGCGCGCGGTCTTCCACGCCGCCGGCTCGGCCTCCGTTGCCCGGATCGACGATCTCGATGCCGACGACCTCTACGCCGACATCACCGCCAAAGCTACTGGTGCATCGCACCTCGACGAGTTGCTCGACGAGGACTCGCTGGACGTGTTCGTCCTGTTCTCCTCCATTGCCGGAACGTGGGGCAGCGGCGGACAGAGCGGCTACGCGGCTGCCAATGCGCACCTGGATGCACTGGCAGCGCGTCGCCGCGCCTGTGGTTTGCCCGCCACCTCGGTGGCCTGGGGACCATGGTCGGGCACCGGGATGGCACAGGGTGACGCCGGCGCTACGCTGCGTCGCCACGGTCTGATAGGCCTGGATCCGGCCGTGGCCGTCGCGGCGCTGCGGCAGGCCATCGCCCTCGGCGACGTCCAGGTCGTCGTGGCCGACGTGGATTGGGAGCGGTTCGCGCCCACATTCACCACGGCCAGGCCCAGCCCGTTGCTGCGCGGCATCCGGGAGGCTGAGGCTGCGCACGGCGCCGCGCACTCTGTCGTGAGCGATACCGCCGAGGGCTGGCGGTATCGGCTCGCCGACCTGGTCGAATCCGAACAGCGCGCTCTGCTGCAGGATCTGGTGAGCACGCAGGTCGCCACCGGGCTCGGCTACGACACCGGTGACACGATCGATCCCGAGCGCCCGCTGCGCGAACTCGGCCTCGACTCGCTGACCACCGTCGAAGTGCGCAACCAGCTCGCCACCGTGACCGGGCTGACGTTGCCTGCCTCGTTGCTGTTCGATCACCCGACCATCGCTGCACTCAGCGCCCATCTGCGTGGGCTGCTGACCGATGGTGCCGCGTCCGCGTTCGAGCCGGTTGCCCGAACCTCCGCCGCCGATCCGGCGGAACCGCTCGCTGTGGTTGCCATGGCCTGCCGCTTCCCCGGCGGGGTGTGGTCGCCGGAGGACCTGTGGGAACTGGTCACCGGCGAGGTCGACGCCATCTCGCCATTGCCCGCCGACCGTGGCTGGGATCTCGCCACGCTCTATCACCCTGATCCGGACAACCCGGGGACCTGCTACACATCCGGCGGCGGATTCCTCGGCGAAGCAGGTGATTTCGACGCCACCTTCTTCGGAATCTCTCCGCGGGAGGCGCTGGCCATGGACCCTCAGCAGCGGCTGCTGCTGGAGACCGCGTGGGAGGTGCTGGAGCGCGCCGGGATGGACCCGTTACACCTGGCGGACAACGCCGGTGGGGTGTTCGTCGGCGTCGCCGGGCAGGGCTACGGTTCCGGACCGAATTCATCCGACGTCGAGGGTCATCTGCTTGCCGGCACCGTCACCAGCGTCGCATCCGGACGCATCGCCTACCAGCTCGGGTTGGAGGGTCCGGCCGTAACCTTGGACACCGCATGTTCTTCCGGGCTCGTCGCCCTGCACCTGGCGGGGCAGGCGCTGCGGTCGGGGGAGTGCTCTTTTGCTCTCGTCGGCGGCGCGGCCGTGATGTGCGTACCGGACGCACTCATCGAATTCAGCAGGCAGCGTGGACTTTCCGCGGACGGTCGCTGCAAGTCTTTCGCCGACACGGCCGATGGCACCGGCTGGGGCGAAGGCGCCGGCATGCTGCTGGTCGAGCGCCTGTCCGACGCACGTCGGCACGGGCATCCGGTGCTCGCGGTGGTGCGCGGCAGCGCGGTCAATCAGGACGGCTCTTCCAATGGCCTCACCGCTCCGAACGGCCTTGCCCAGCAACGGGTGATCCGGCAAGCGCTCGCCAACGCCGGGCTCGACGCCGCCGACGTCGATCTCGTAGAGGCGCACGGTACGGGCACCGTCCTCGGCGATGTCGTCGAGGCACAGGCATTGCTGGCCACCTACGGCGCCGATCGGCGTGGGCGGGGACCGCTGCGGCTGGGCTCGTTGAAATCCAATATCGGTCATACGCAGGCCGCTGCCGGTGTGGCGGGCATCATCAAAACGGTGCAGGCTCTGCAGCACGGCCTGCTGCCTCGGACGCTGCACATCGACGAACCCACAGCACGCGTCGACTGGTCCGCGGGTGAGATCGAACTACTCACGGCGGCGCTGCCCTGGCAGCCCGACGGCCGCCCCCGCCGGGCGGGGGTCTCGGCGTTCGGCATCAGCGGCACCAACGCACACGTCCTGTTGGAGGAGGCCACCGCCGACGAGCGCCATACCGCCCGGCCGGGTGTCATCACCGGCCCGGTGCCCTGGATGCTCTCCGCGCATACCGAGGCTGCCCTGCGTGCGCAAGCCATCCGGCTTCGGGATCACCTGACTGTCGCCACAGATGTCGAAATTGCCGATGTGTCCCGGTCATTGGCCACGCGGTCGGCATTCCCGGTGCGCGCCGTCGTGGTCGGCGTCGACCGGGAATCGCTGCTGCGGTCGTTGACCGATCTCGCCGAGGACCCGGCCGCGCCTGGAATCATTCAGGGCCAGGCAGGTCGGGGACGAACGGCGTTCGTATTCCCGGGGCAGGGCGGGCAATGGCTGGGGATGGCCGCCGCATTGCTCGACACCTCACCGGAATTCGCCGACAGCATCGCCGCATGTGCAGCGGCGCTGGCACCGTGGGTCGACTGGTCGCTGACCGATACGTTGCGCGCCCGGCCCGGCGCGGCCTCGCTCGACCGAGTCGACGTCGTGCAACCTGCGCTGTTCGCCGTCATGGTGGCGATGGCCGCGCAATGGCGAACCGTCGGTGTGCATCCCGACGCTGTGATCGGCCACAGCCAAGGGGAGATCGCCGCCGCCTGTGTCGCCGGTGCGCTGTCGCTGACCGATGCAGCGCAGATCGTGGCGCTGCGCAGCCGAGCGCTGCGCAGGCTCTCGGGCAGCGGCGGCATGATGTCCCTAGCGGTCGGACGGGAGCGCGCCGCCGAGCTGATCGCAGACTACGGCGACAGCGTGTGCGTCGCAGCAGTCAACGGCCCGGCCGCTGTGGTCGTCTCCGGAGTCCCCGAGGCATTGGCCGCCCTGCGCGCCGAGTGCGATCGCCAGGGGGTCCGCGCCCGCGCAATTCCTGTGGACTACGCCGCGCACTCCACACAGGTGACTCGGCTGCACGACGAATTGTTGTCCGCGCTCGGCGACATCCGGCCGCGGGCCAGCGAAATCCCGTTCTACTCGACGGTGACCGGTGAGCGTCTCGACGGGGCGTCGCTCGACGCCGACTACTGGTACCGCAACCTGCGTGCGACCGTGGAGTTCCATACTGGTACCAGTACCGTGCTCGACTCCGGCGTCAGCAGGTTCATCGAGATGAGCCCACATCCCGTACTGACCGCCGCCATCGAGGGCACCGCGGAGGAAAGCGGCCGCGCGATCGCAGCCATCGGCTCGCTACGCCGCGACGATGGTGGTTGGCAGCGCCTGCTGACCTCGTTGGGTGAGGCCTGGTGCGGCGGTGCGGCCGTCTCGTGGGGCCGGTTGCCCGTGCTGAGCGGCAGCGGCAGTGTCGCACTGCCTACCTATGCGTTTCAGCGGGAACGGTATTGGTTGCCATCACCGGGGTGGCACACACCCGCAAACAACGCTGCGACCGCTGTCGAAGCGGGCCAGGGGCTGACCTACCGGATCGGCTGGCAGCCGGTCACGGATCTGCCCGTGGGTCGGCTCGGCGGTGACTGGCTGGTGCTCGTGCCGATCGCGCGGCGCGAGCACCCGGTGGTCGAGGTCTGCACGCAGGCACTGCGCAACGGTGGTGCGCGACCGGTCGTCGTCATCGTGAGCGACGATCCAGCGGCCAACGACACATCGGTGGACGCCGCGCTGACTGAAATCGGTACGCGGGCACAGCCCGCGGGGGCCGTCTCCTTGCTCGCACTCGACGAGGACCCGGCACCGGGCCACAAGGCGGCGCCCGCCGGGCTGATCGCGACCGTGGAGCTACTGCGCGTGCTCGACATGTGCGGTATGACCATGCCGCTGTGGTGCGTGACGACCGGTGCGGTCGCAGTGGACGACGAACCGCTCCAGCGGGCGGATCAGGCTCAGTTCTGGGGGCTCGGACAAGTTCTTCTCCTGGAACAGGAGCCGCGTTTCGGAGGTCTGCTCGACCTGCCCGACACAGTCGCAGACCTGCCGACCGAGCGGCTGGCCGATGTGTTCGCCGGGGGGCACGGTGCAGACCAGATCGCGCTGCGCTCCACAGGCGCATATGTAAGACGCCTGCAGCGAAACGACATTCACGACCACCCCGTGCCCCGTGACTGGTCGCCCGCGGGCGGCACGGTGGTGATCACGGCAGGTATGAGCGATCTGACTGCGGAGCTGTCCTGGTGGCTCGCCGGGCTGGGCGCGAGGCACATCCTGGTCACCGGCGGCAACGGCGACGACGAGACCGGCGTCAGCAACAGGGACGAGATCACCGCACTTCGCAAGGAACTGGCCGAGCTGGACGTCACTATGACCGTCACCGACCGCACACCGGCCGACCCGAACCTGCTGAGCGAGCTCGACGGTGAACACCCCGTCCGCATGATCGTGCACTCGGCCGTGCCGGAGGGACCCGGTGCGAGCATCGCCACGCTCACCGCCGAAGAACTCGACGACACCGTACACACTGCGGTGGCGGCGGTGCGAAACCTGGAGGCGCTGAGCCCATCCGGCGAGACGACCCTCCTGGTGCTGACCGCGCTGAGTGGCACCTGGGGGGCGGTCAGGCACGGCGCGGCCACCGCGGCGTGCGCGGCGGTCCAGGCGCGGCTGCGCCAGCGCCGCGAGTGTGGTGCGCACGGCCTGGTGGTCGCCCTCGGCGGACAGGACTCTCGGTCGGTGGCGACCGACCGGCCGATGTCGACCGGGACGATCACCACGATCCTGCAGCGACTGCTCGACAACGACGAAGCGACCGGCTTCGTCGCGGATATCGACGTGGACAGAATCATCGCGTCGGTTCCGAGCCCGCGCGCCCTCGGCCTGATCCGGGATCTGCCAGAGGCCGCGCAGACGCTGCGTAGGCAACGCGAGACCGACGCCGCGCCCACCGCGCTGGCCCAGCGCCTGGAACCCCTCGACGAGCCGGCGCGGCGCACGGTGCTGCTCGATATCGTCACCGGCTACGCGGCGACCGTGCTCGGCCACACCGACCGCTCGGCAGTCGGTGCCGAGCACGCGTTCGCCGACAGTGGTTTCGACTCCATGCTCGCCGTCCAATTCCGCAACCAACTACGCGCTGCCACCGGGGTTCAGCTGCCTGCCACCGTGGTCTTCGACCACCCGACGCCCGTCGCCGTGGTCGATGTGCTCTACACCGAACTGTGCGGCGATGCCGCAGCGGGCGTCCGGGCGCTGACCGAACTGGAGCGCCTCGAATCGGCGCTGACCGGTCTCGCCCCGGACACGCCGGGAGGCCGCGATATCGGTATCCGCCTGCAGAACCTGCTGCGCCGGTGGACCGAGGTCGATGCGCCGTCCGCGGGCGCCGGCGACCTCGCATCCGCTACCGCGGACGAGCTGTTCGATCTTCTCGACAACGAATACGGCGACGACAACCACGGCGGGGGCAACCATGGCCAGGCCTGAGGACGGACAACCCATGCCCAACGACGAGAAGCTGCTCGAGTACCTGCGCCGTGCCACCGCCGATCTGGGCGATGCGCGGCGGCGGCTGCGCCAGCACCAGGACGCCAGGCACGCACCGATCGCCATAGTCGGAATGGGCTGCCGATACCCGGGCGGTGCGAATTCGGCGCAACAGTTGTGGGACTTGGTGACCGCGGGCACGGACGCCATCACCGAGTGGCCCGCCAATCGCGGCTGGGACGTCGAGGGCCTCTACGATCCGGACCCGGACCACGCCGGCACCTCCTATACCCGCAATGGTGGATTTCTGGACGATGCAGGCGAATTCGATCCGGGATTCTTCGGCCTCTCGCCGCGCGAGGCGCTGGCCATGGACCCGCAGCAACGGCTGCTCCTGGAGGTCGCCTGGGAAACCCTGGAAGATGCGGGCATCGTCCCGGCCACCCTGCGCAACACCCCGACGGGTGTGTTCATCGGGGCAATGGTGAACGGTTATGGCGCGGGCTGCGCCCGGCTCGCGGAGGTCGAGGGCCTGCTGCACACCGGGACCACGAGCAGCGTCATCTCCGGGCGGCTGTCGTACGTGCTCGGCCTTGGTGGACCGTCGTTCACTGTGGATACGGCCTGTTCGTCCTCCCTGGTCGCGCTGCATCTGGCCGTGCGATCGCTGCGGTCGGGCGAATGCTCGATGGCGTTGACCGGCGGCGTGGCCGTCGGCGCCGACCTCGATGCCTTCGTCTCCTACAGCAGGCAGAAGGCACTCGCTCCCGACGGCCGCTGCAAGGCGTTCGCTGATACGGCAGACGGTACCGCGTGGTCCGAAGGCGTCGGCGTGCTGGCGTTGGAGCGCCTGTCGGACGCGGTCGCCAACGGTCATCGGGTACTGGCGGTGGTGGCCGGTTCGGCGGTGAATCAGGATGGCGCGTCGAATGGTTTGACCGCGCCGAACGGCCCGGCGCAGCAGCGGGTCATCCGAGAGGCTTTGGCCGATGCCCGGTTGTCGACGGCGGATGTGGACCTCGTCGAGGCGCACGGGACCGGCACCCCACTGGGTGACCCGATCGAGGCACAGGCATTGCTGGCGACCTACGGCCAGGCCCGGCCCGCTGAGCGGCCACTGTGGCTGGGGTCGCTGAAGTCGAATATCGGGCATACGTCCGCAGCCGCGGGTGTGGGCGGGGTCATCAAGATGGTGCAGGCGTTGCGGCACGGTGTGCTTCCGCAAACACTGCATGCGGAGGTTCCTTCGTCACAGGTGGATTGGTCGTCGGGTGCGGTGCGGTTGGTGTCGCAGGCGGGGCCGTGGCCGGAGCTGGGGCGGCCACGGCGCAGCGCGGTGTCGTCGTTCGGTGTGAGCGGGACGAACGCGCATGTCGTGCTGGAGCAGGCGCCCGAGCCGCAGGACGCCGATCCGGCGCCGCGCTCGGACGACCACGCGCGGCTGTTGCCGTTCGTCGTATCCGCGCGCACCGAGGAGGCGCTGGGCGCCCAGGCCCTGGCCCTGCGCACCGCCCTGGACCGTATTCACGACGCCGAAATAGCGTCGGTGGCACGGGCAATGGCCACCACACGGACCACCTTCGAGCATCGCGCTGTCGTGATCGCCGAGAGCCGAGACGAGCTGCTCGCAGGACTGCGTGCACTCGAGGACGGTGACGATGCAGTCGGTCTGGTTCGCGGCGGCGCGATCCACTCCGGTCGAACGGTGTTCGTTTTTCCGGGGCAGGGGTCGCAGTGGGTGGGCATGGCGCGGGAGCTGCTGGCGGAGTCGGCGGTGTTCGCGGCGCGGATGGCCGAGTGCGA
>NZ_AXVD01000051.1 GCF_000482385.1 Nocardia sp. CNY236 | reverse complement strand
CCGGTCACTGGCCCATGTGGAGCCGCCCCGACGACCTCGCACAGCTCATCGCCGCCGAAGCGACTTTCCGGGTCAGCTGAAATCCTGGTCGCGTCGGCCTGAACCGGCTCGGTCACATCGACCGCGCTACCGGTGAGCCCGTGCGCCGATATGAGCACCCGCAGGAAAGAGGAATTCGATGGGTAGAGCCGCACCCGTGGCTCTACCGGGTCATGGTTGCCCGGTGACGATGCCACTCGATTCCAGCAGGGCGACAGCGACCGCTCCCATCGTTCGATCGGCTCGTTTGCTCGCCTTCCGGTACACGGCGGGTGTGTCGGCGCCGGGTAACCCACCCGCCACATCGATGACGCGCCGCCGCGACCACTGGACTCGACACCGGAGAACTCGAAACGAAGAAGGCATGCCAGCCGGACATCAACCCATGCGAGGCCGGCCGGTGCCCTTCGCGGTGCACTGGGTCAAGGCAGGCCCAGGTGGCGGTTCATCGCCTTCGCCGCATCGGTGAATTCCAGGAGCTCGATCACCTCGATACCGTGCCGAGAGAGTTTTTCCACCCCGACACAATCTTCGACGAAAATCGACGGTTCCCGCCATGCGATCACGACCACCGGGATCCCGGCGGTGATGATCCGGTCGGTGCATGGTCGCCGCGTGGCGGTCGCACGTTGCGAACACGGTTCCAGCGTGCTGTAGATGGTGGCGCGCTCGAGCCGAGGATCGCCAGCGTCGAGCTTGTCGAGAGCGACTTCCTCGGCGTGCCCCTTGGCATCGGTTTCGCGCGAATAGCCCGTCGCGATTTCCTGCCCGTCGACCACGATCACCGCGCCGACCGAGTATGCGTTCGCCACCGTCGGGCACAGGTGGGCCAGTTCCACGGCCCGCGTCATCCAGCGCCGGTGGTCCGGAGCGGTCACTGGTTTCTCCTTCTGCTGGTGGAGCGGTTGTGGAATGTGAACTTGGAGTTCGCCAGAATGTCCGCCGGTGGTAGGTGGAATGGGAAAGGATACTGATCGGGTTTCGGGGTATTCCGTGCTCACGGAGAGCACGGAAGGATCCTATGAGATGCGCGACTACGAATCTCGTGCACGCGCCAGGCGCGGCACAGGCTCCCGACTGTTCGGATTGGTTCTGCTGATCTGGTTGGCTGTCGGGCTACTTGCGGCCAACCAGCGCAACCACTTCGAAGGCGGCCCCCCGGTCAGCTGCGCTGGGTGGGGCACAGTCGCGGCGACTGCGCTCGCCGGCCCACTCAACTATCTAGGCCTGAATCCGAAGGTGAGTGACTGTGCGCTTCCCCAACCGAGCGAGTAGAACTCCTGGCCCTCGAAACGGGTCGGCCCTGCACTCGAAAACCGAGTGCAGGGCCGGGGTGGGTCGACAGATCAGCGGACGCCTACCGGTTCTGTTTCGGTCGTTTCGGTCGAACGCTGCTGCAGTTCGCGCAGTTTCGCACCTTCGACGTCGATGTCGGGCAGGATGCGGTCGAGCCAGGCCGGCATCCACCACGACCATTTGCCCATCAGGATGAGCAGTGCCGGGATCAGCACCATCCGGACGACGAACGCGTCGAGCAGCACGCCCGCGGCCAGTGCGAAACCGAACGACTTCGCGGTCACGTCGCTTTCCAGCAGGAACGAGCCGAACACCGAAATCATGATGATCGCCGCCGAGGTCACCACACGGGCGCCGTGATGGTAGCCGGCGATCACGGATTCCTTGGCGGACTTGCCGTGGACGAACTCCTCGCGCATGCGGGTCACCAGGAAGACCTGGTAGTCCATCGCGAGGCCGAACACCAGGCCGATCAGCATGATCGGCATGAAGCTGACCAGCGGCTGCGGATCCTCGATGAGGCCGAACGCGCCCTCCTGGAAGATCAGCACGGTCGCGCCGAAGGTCGCAGCCATCGACAACAGGAATCCGAGCGCTGCGGTGAGCGGCACCAGGATCGACCGGAACACCAGGATCAGCAAGACGAACGCCGCACCCGCCACGATCGCAAGGTAGGGCACGATCTTGCTGAGCAGGACATGGTCCATGTCCGCGTAGATCGCGGTCGTACCGGTGATGCCGTATTCCATGCCGTATTCGGCCTTCAGTTCGCCTTCGGCTTCCCTGGCGTCGCGTACCAGGTTCTTCGTGGACTGGTCGTTGGGCCCGGACTTCGGCACGCCGTTGAGGGTCGCACCCTGCCGGTTCTCGCTCCACTGCGCCGGGGTCACATAGTCCATGTCGGGGTAGGACGCGAGTTTGTCGCGCAACGCCTCGACCGCGGCCTCACGTTCGCCGGCTGGTACCCCACTCAGGTCGGCGGCGACGTTCAGCACGCCATTGCTGCCCTCGCCGAAGCCTTCGGTCCGCAGATCGTATGCCTTGCGGATGGTGGAGGTCTTCGGCATGCTGTCGTCGCCGGGCAGGCCGAGGTTCAAGCCTGTCGCCGGGGCGGCGAGCGCGCCCAGCACCACAATACTCAAGATCAGCGCAACCCACGGAGCCCTGCCGATCAAACGGCCGAAGCGCATGCCATTGGTCACCGCATCGTCGTCTTCTGGATCATGCTGGGCTACCAGCGGCAATTTGGGCTTGAACAGCTTGCGGCCGAGTACGCTCAGCAGCGCGGGCATGAGCGTGACCGCCGTAAGCACCGCGAAAGCAGCGGCAATCGCGCCACCCAGGCCCATAAAGGTCATGAACTCGACGCCGACGATACCCAGGCTTCCCAGGGCGATGATGACTGTCAGCCCCGCGAACACCACCGCAGAGCCCGCTGTGCCGAGCGTGATTCCCGCCGCTTCCTCAGGGGATTCTTGCACCACCAACTCGTGCTTGTACCTGGACACGATGAACAACGCGTAGTCGATGGACAGCGCGATGCCGATCATCGAGGCAAGGAACGTGGTGAACGTGGGGACTTCGATCACCGCGGTGCCGAGCATGATCAGCGAGGTGGCCGCGCCCAAGCCGACCAAGGCGGTTGCGATCGGCACGAAAGCAGCGACGACAGCGCCGAATGCCACAATCATGACGACCAGCGCAACAGCCATGCCGATCATCTCGGACTTACCGCTGGGGCCCTCCTGATTGATCATGATGGTGCCGCTCACCTCGACCGTGAGGCCGGCGTTGCGTGCGCTGGCAGCCGCCTCGTATGCCTTGTCACGGTCCTCGTCGGTCACGTCGGCGAACTTCTCGATCGTGAACGGAACCTCGATCACCGCGACGGTGTCCGGTGCGGTTTCACTGAGTACGTTCAACGGCGCACCGGTGCATCGTGCGGGATCGGGATCGGCCAGACAGCCCCGCTGTTCGGCCACGTCGATCGGGTTGGCGATCGGTTTGCTTTTGTCGACGATGTCCAGCTGGCCGAGGTCGCCGATGATTGCCTGTACCGCCGACCGGTTCGCCGGGTCGGTCAGTTTCTGTCCATCGGGTGCTGCGACCACATACGTGCCGGTGACCGCATCGGCCTGATACGCATCGGAGACGCCAGGGAAGTGCTTGTCGAGGATGTCGGTCGCGCGGGCGGAAGGAAGGTCCGGCATGCTGAAGTTGTCGGCCATCGGCTTTCCCAGCGTCCCGCCAAGAATGCCGAGGAGCACGACCGCGATGAGCCAGACGGGCAGGACTATCCATTTCCGGCGGAAGGCGAGCTTCCCCCATCGATACAGATACGTGGACACGAGAAGATACTCCTAGCGATGACTGGGGACGGTGCTGGTTCTGCGTGTAGACAGCACTCGCGGGGCACCTCGCGTGTCCCCGCCTCCACTGGCGCTTCTGCCTACCGTGCGGTAGGTAGACTACCTAAGGGTGCCGTCGAGGTCCAACACCATTCCGGTTGGATATGTGCGCCAGGTATGCGAGTGATGAGAGGATCATCCAATGGTTGTCCACGACACATCTGCGGCTGTTGTCGCAGGTGGAGGCACTAAGGCCGCGATACGAGATGCGGCGGTAAGGCTGTTTGGAGCCAAAGGATTCGAGCAGACGAGCTTGCGTGAAGTTGCGGATGCGGTGGGAATCACAAAGGCATCGCTCTACTATCATTACGCTTCGAAGCTCGACCTACTGATGGCGATCATCGATCCGATTATCGACCACATGCGCTCGGTGGTCGAAGATATCGACCGCGTGCCGCACGATACGGAGGGCGTCCGCCGCGTGCTGCAGACCTACCTGCGTGGGTTCATCCACCATCGGGATGCCGGCGCCCTCGTGGTGCGCGACACAGTCGCGATCTTGAATGCGATGGCCGACCGATATCCGGATCTCATCGACTCCAGCCAGGCATTGCGAAGTTGGCTTGCCGGGCCGAACCCGACCGACGACGCGAAGCTGCGCGCCAGCGCAGCACTCGAAGTGGTTCGCGTCGCATTGGTGTCCAAGGAACTGGTGCCCGGAGCGGATGACTCCGTGGTGGAAGCGTCGCTGCTGGATGCGGCGACGAAGGTGCTCACCCCGTGTGTGTCCGGGCAGATTCCGACTACGTACCGTTGAAGCCAGGGAGACGCTGCTGTGCATATCACCGCGAAGATCGATTACGCGGTGCGGACGCTGCTCGAAATCGCTAGCGCCCCGTGTCCGGACAATTCGGCAATCGGGAACGGCGGACCCATCGTGCAGGCCGCTCCGGTGGTGAAAGCCGAGGCGATCGCCACATCCCAACGGATTCCTCCCAAGGTGCTCGAGTCGGTGCTCAGCGAGCTGCGTCGTGCCGATCTGGTGATCAGCAGGCGGGGCCCGGATGGCGGATACTGGCTGGCCAGGCCGGCGGTCGAGATCTCCATCGCCGATGTGATTCGGGCGATCGAGGGTCCACTGGCCTCGGTGCGTGGTGCGCGACCGGAGGACATCCGCTATTCCGGCGCGGCCGAATCGTTGCAGCGCGTGTGGATCGCGCTTCGGGTCAATATCCGCACGGTGCTGGAGAACGTGACCATCGACGACATCGCGCACGATCGACTACCGGCATTCGTCGAGGAGCTCACTCGAGACCCCGGCGCCTGGGCGCGACGAGAGCGCTGAGCGGGGTGCGTTGGAATCCTCCTGGTCAAGGGCCTGCGTGACGCGTCACGCTGAGCTACCGGTAATCAATGTGACGCGTCACGTCGATTGCCGGTAGCCTGCGATTCATCATGCTGATCAGACTCCTGCGTACGTATCTGGCTCCGTATCGCGCCCAATTGGCGGGGGTCGTCGTGCTTCAACTGATCGCCGTCATCGCGATGTTGAACCTGCCGAGCTTGAACGCCGACCTGATCGACTACGGGGTCACCAAAGGCGATCTCGGCTATATCTGGCGCACCGGCCTGTGGATGCTCCTCATCTCTGGTGTACAGATCGTTGCTTCTGCTGCCGCGGTATACCTGGGTGCGCGGGCGGCAATGGGTGCGGGCCGCGACTTGCGTGGCGCGGTGCTCCATCGGGTCGGTACGTTCTCTGCGCGCGAAGTGGGGATGTTCGGCGCACCGTCGTTGATCACGCGCAATACCAACGATATACAGCAGGTGCAGCTGCTCGTCGTCATGTCGGTCACCATCCTGGTGATGGCGCCGACCATGTGTATCGGCGGGATAGTCATGGCGTTGCGTGAGGAGCTGAGCCTGTCGTGGCTGTTGCTCGTCGCGGTGCCGGCTTTGGGTCTGTCCATGGCTGTGCTGATCTCTCGGATGGTGCCCGGCTTCCGCCTGATGCAGGCCAGGATCGATGCGGTGAACCGGGTCCTGCGCGAGCAGATCACCGGCATTCGGGTGGTGCGGGCCTTCGTTCGGGAGCGCCAGGAGACGTGGCGATTCGGGGTGGCCAATTCCGAACTCACCGATGCTGCGCTGCGGGTGGGTCGGTTGATGGCGTTGATGTTTCCGACGGTCATGCTGATCAGCAATGTCACCGCGGTCGCCGTGGTTTGGTTCGGTGGCCGAGCCATCGATGCAGGCGAAATGCAGATCGGTTCGCTCACCGCGATGTTGTCCTACATCATGCAGATCCTGATGGCTGTGATGATGGCGTCGTTCCTGGCGATGATGGCGCCCCGCGCTGCGGTCTCGGCAGACCGGATCGGCGAAGTGCTCGAGACCGAGTCCTCGGTCCACTCGCCACATTTGCCGCAACCATTTGCCGACGATCCCGCGGTGGTGGACTTCCGCTTCGCCGAATTCGCTTATCCACGCGCGGAGAAGCCCGTGCTGCGGGGTGTCCATTTCCAGGTACGTCCCGGCACGACCACGGCGATCGTTGGCTCCACTGGAGCGGGTAAGACCACGTTGATCAACCTCGTTCCTCGGTTGATGGATGTCACCGACGGCGCGGTCCATCTCGGCGGGACCGATGTGCGCCACATCGACCTGGAACTGTTGCGCGCGCAGATCGGGCTCGTGCCGCAGAAGGCGTATCTGTTCTCCGGAACGATTGCGAGCAATCTGCGTTACGGCGATCCGGACGCGACCGAGGAAGAACTCTGGCGGGCGTTGGAAATCGCGCAGGCCGACGATTTCGTTCGTGAGATGCCAGAGGGACTGGACACCCCGATCGCGCAGGGCGGTACCACCGTTTCCGGTGGTCAACGTCAGCGATTGGCCATTGCGCGTGCGCTGGTGAAGAAGCCGAGGGTGTATGTGTTCGACGATTCGTTCTCTGCGCTCGATGTCGCGACCGACGCCCGGTTGCGCGAGGCACTGAAGCCGGCGACGGCCACCGCGTCGGTGATCATCGTGGCCCAGCGCATCGCGACCATACGCGACGCCGATCAAATCGTGGTGTTGGAGGACGGCGAGATGGCTGGCGTCGGCACCCATGACGAGTTGTTCCGAGACTGCGCCGAGTACCGGGAGATCGTCGAATCCCAACTGAGTGCCGAGGAGGCGCGATGAGGAACCATTGCGAAGCGCCTTGTCGCGCCGACCGGGTGCGGGTGTCCCGCAGGATTCAGGAGGCGCGATGAGGCCCGCACAGTCTCCCCAAGCGCCGGGTAGCAAGGCCAAAGCGTTCGGTCCCTCGTTGAAGCGTCTGCTGCGGACGCTGGCACCGGAGCGGCTGTATGTCTGGCTGATTTTCGGTTTCGTCATTGCCTCGGTGGTGCTGAACACTCTCGGTCCGTATCTTCTGGGCCGCGCCACCAATCTGGTTTTCGACGGTTTGGTCGGAAAGACGTTGCCGGCGGGCGTGACCAAGGATGAGGCGATCGAAGCCCTGCGAGCCGAGGGCAACGGTACTTTCGCCGACATGCTCGGCGCCATGAACGTGGTTCCTGGCATCGGTGTCGACTTCGACGCGGTCGGGCGGGTACTGCTGCTGGTGCTCGTGTTGTATCTCGGCGCTTCGCTGTTCGGGTGGCTGCAGGGGTACTTGCTCAACATCGTGATCAATCGCACGGTGAAACGGCTGCGCAATGAGGTCGAGGAGAAGATTCACCGGCTTCCGTTGCGGTACTTCGATTCCGCACCGCGTGGTGATGTGCTCAGTCGAGTGACCAACGACGTGGACAACGTATCCCAGAGCCTGCAGCAGACCTTGAGTCAGCTGCTGGTGTCGGTGTTCTCGCTGGTGGGCGTCCTGATCATGATGTTCTGGATCTCATGGCTGCTGGCTGTGCTCTCGGTGCTCATCGTGCCGGCCGCCATCGTGATCACCGCACAGATCGCGAAACGGTCCAAGCCGTATTTCGTCGATCAGTGGAAATACACCGGTCAGGTCAACGCGCAGGTCGAGGAGGCCTACACCGGGCATGAACTGGTCACCGCATTCGGTCGCAACCGTGAGGTCGGCGCAGAGTTCGACAAGCGCAACGAGAGCCTCTATCAGGCTAGTTTCAAGGCGCAGTTCATCTCTGGTCTGATCATGCCGGCGGTCATGTTCCTCGGAAACGTGAATTTCGTATTGGTCGCGCTGGTCGGTGGTCTCCGAGTGGCCACTGGGGCCATATCGCTCGGTGAGGTGCAGGCGTTCATCCAGTACGCCCGCCAGTTCAGCCAACCGTTGTCGCAGATCGGCGCGATGGTCAACTTGTTGCAGTCCGGCGTAGCCTCGGCCGAACGGATCTTCGAGATTCTCGACGCCGAGGAACAGAGCCCGGACCCGGTGATGCCGGCCACTCGCCCGGTCGATCGTGGCCGGGTGGAATTCGAGGCGGTGTCCTTCGGCTATGAACCGGATCGGCCGGTGATCGAGCGACTGTCGCTGGTTGCCGAGCCGGGTCATGTCATTGCGATCGTCGGGCCCACCGGTGCGGGCAAGACCACCTTGGTGAATCTGCTGATGCGGTTCTATGAGCTGGACGCGGGCGCGATCACCATCGATGGCGTCGACATCACTCAGGTCACTCGGGAGCATCTGCGCTCGCGGATCGGCATGGTGTTGCAGGACACCTGGCTGTTTCGTGGTTCGATCCGGGAGAACATTGCCTACGGCAACCCGCACGCGAGCGAGCAAGACATTCTCGCCGCAGCCCGGGCCGCCTATGTGGATCGTTTCGTGCATGCGCTGCCGGACGGATACGACACCGTCATCGATGAAGAGGGTTCCGGGGTCAGCGCCGGGGAGAAGCAGCTGATCACCATTGCGCGCGCGTTCTTGGCCGAGCCGTCGATCCTCGTCCTGGACGAGGCGACCAGTTCGGTGGATACCCGCACGGAACTGCTGGTGCAGCAGGCCACCGCGGCGTTGCGCAGAGACCGGACCAGCTTCGTCATCGCGCATCGGCTGTCGACGATCCGCGACGCGGATCTCATTGTGGTCATGGACGCCGGTCGAATCGTGGAACACGGCACGCACGATCGGCTGCTCGAGGAGCGTGGCACGTACTACCGTCTGTACAACGCTCAGTTCGCGGCTGCTGCCAGTGCGTGAGGGCCTGACGAGTGCGGCGGCGGCCTGTGGCGGGCCGTTTCGGTGAGGCTGCGAGGATAGCGAGGTGTCCAGTCCCGAAGCTTTCTCTTTCACCGTCGGCGCCCGGCTCGACGGGCGACATGGTCGGTCCGGTGTGATCGCCACCCCGCACGGCGCCATTGCCACACCGGCCTTCATCCCGGTGGGCACGAAGGCCACGGTCAAGGCGGTGCTTCCGGAGACGATCCGAGATCTGGGCGCCCAAGCGGTACTGGCCAACGCCTACCATCTGTATTTGCAGCCGGGCGCGGACATCGTGGACGAAGCGGGCGGACTCGGTACGTTCATGAACTGGCCGGGGCCGACTTTCACCGACAGCGGCGGGTTTCAGGTGATGTCGCTGGGCGCCGGTTTCAAGAAGGTGCTCGCGATGGAGGCAGTGGAGGTCCGCAGAGACGACGTGATCGCCGCGGGCAGGGAACGACTGGCCACCGTCGATGACGATGGGGTCACCTTTCGTTCGCACCTGAACGGGTCTGTGCACCGGTTCACTCCCGAGGTGTCGATGGGCATCCAGCACCAACTCGGCGCGGACGTCATGTTCGCCTTCGACGAGCTCACGACACTGTTCAACACCCGCGAGTATCAGGAGAATTCGGTGCGACGCACGCAGGAGTGGGCGCAGCGCTGCATCGATGAGCACGAGCGGCTGACTGCGACCCGCACCCACCGCCCATACCAGGCATTGTTCGCCGTCGTTCAAGGAGCGCAGTACGAGGATTTGCGCCGCAAGGCATGCCGGGGGCTCGAGTCCATGCGGGGAGGCATGGGCACAGGATTCGATGGCTACGGCATCGGCGGCGCGTTGGAAAAGCGCAACTTGGGTGCGATCGTCGGTTGGTGTTGTGACGAGCTACCCGAGGACAAACCGCGCCATATGCTCGGTATCAGCGAACCGGAGGATGTCTTCGCCGCTATCGAGAACGGCGCAGACACCTTCGACTGCGTGAACCCCTCACGCGTGGCGCGCAATGCCGCGATCTACGTCGGAACCGGCCGGTTCAATATCGACACCCGCCGCTTCCGCCGTGATTTCACCCCGATCGACGAGTCCTGCGACTGCTACACCTGCGCCCACTACACCCGCGCGTACATTCACCATCTGTTCAAGGCCAAAGAGATGCTGGCGGCTACGTTGTGCACGATTCACAACGAGCGCTTCACCGTGCGGCTTGTCGACAACATCCGGCAGAGCATCGATGGTGGCTACTTCGACGAGTACAAGGCCGAGACCCTGGGCCGCTGGCGGTCTTCGGTCTGATCGAGGCGTCCTCCACGTTCGTGCTCAGGTATGCAAGGGGTCGGTTCCCGCAGGAGCATAGGTTGGTTCGTGCCGCTTCAGGACCGCGATCACTCGATAAGTGATCGGCAGCACAACTATCTCGCAGACGGTCTTCCAGATGAAGCCGACGACCAAGTAGTTCACGAACTGTTGCCAGCTGTCGATACCGATGGCTCCCGCGGCGATCGAGCAGAAGATCAGCGTGTCGGCGAATTCACCGACGACGGTCGATCCGATCAGCCTGGCCCACAGATGGCTTTCTTTCGTCCGTTCCTTGATCAGCACCAGGGTGGCGGAATTCAGCAGTTGCCCGACGAAGTACCCGGCCAGCCCGGCGACCACGAGGCGGGGCGTGGTTCCCAGGACGGTGCGAAAGGCCTCTTGGTTGTCGTAGAAGCCGGCAGCGGGCAGTTCGATCGCGATGGCGAAGCACGCGACCGTCAGCAGCAGTGCGCCGAAACCGTAGTAGATGGCGCGTCGGGTGGCGCGGAAGCCGTAGACCTCGCTGAGTACGTCACCGAGGATGTAGGCGAGCGGAAAGAGGAAGAAGGCTCCATCGGTGGCGATGGGCAGGACTTGAACGGGACCCAGGGATACCGCGCGGTCGCCGAGAAACTCCACTCCCTTGGTCGCGCAGATGTTGGAGATGATCAGGGTTGCGGTGAACAGTGCCACAATCGGTGCGTAGTATCCCCGCGCTACGTGGGCGAATGCCGCATGCAGGGCGGGGCGCCCAGACTCGATGTGTTCTTCGGTTGCGTTCGACTTACTCACCCACATCATCAAACCAGGTCGTGGATACGCTGTAACAATGACGAATCCTGGCGATTCCGACGAATGGTGGAAGCAGTACGGTGGCACGGAGGGGCGATCGGAGTTCGGCGGACCGGACTCGGTCCCGCAGTACCCTCCGACCGAGCAGCACGCGGACTATCCGTCGGCGCCGAACTATCCGGGCGAGTCGACGCCGCCGTCTCCGCAGCCCCAGTATCCACCTCAGCAGCAGCCGTACCCACCTCAGCAGCCGTACCCGCAGCCGAACTACGGCTACCCGAACTCCTATCAGCCCTACGGACCTCCGGTGCAGGGTACGAACGGCTTGGCGATCGGTGCGATGATCTCGTCGCTACTCACCCCTGTCACCTGCGGGCTCGGCGCCATCGTCGGCATCATCCTCGGCGCGGTGGCACTGAACCAAGTCAAGCAGTCCGGCCAAGACGGGCGAGGTATGGCACTGGCCGGCATCTGGATCGGCGTCGGCATGGTGGCGCTCGCCGTTGTGTGGATCGTGCTGGTCATAGCCAGTTTGTGAGCAGCTGCCAGGCAAGGATGTCGGCCGCATAAGTGTCCGGGAGCATCCGAGTCGGATGCTCCCGGACACTGCGGATCGTTGCGCGTGTCAGGCTTTGACGACCTGGGTGCCGCCGGCGAACTTGTCGTGCCAGCCCTGCTTGTTCGGATCCTGATTGATGGTTACTGCGATGTAGATCGCAAGGCCCAGCGTCACCAAGGATCCGATGCACGGAATGAGATTCGCCGCGAGGAACAGGTTGCGCTTCAGCGAGGTGGTCGGGTCGATCGTGGCGGCGCCGCCGGGAGCGACCACCTTGAGGCCCAAGAGTTTCTTGCCGAGAGTGGCGCCCTGCATGGTTTCCATGCCGACGAAATAGCCGAGCGTCACCAGAACCCAAACCGCTGTGAGCACGAGGTTCATCCCGACGGAATCGCCCATCAAGAAACCGATTATGAGCTGGGGAATGACCAGGATGATGAAGTCGATAACCCGCGCACCGATCCGGGTGCCGAGATCACCCGGCTGGCCACCGTAGTTACCGAAGCCCGGTAGCTGAGCTTGCGGGTTGTAGGGGTCCTGGCCGTATTGCGGTTGTTGTTGGCCGTACTGGGGCGGCTGCCCGTACTGAGGTTGTTGGCCGTACTGGGGCGGCTGCCCGTACTGGGGTTGTTGTTGGCCGTACTGGGGCGGCTGCCCGTACTGGTCGCCGCCCTGTGGGTACGGTTGGCCATATGGCTGCCCACCCTGTGGGTACGGCTGCCCGTGAGGTTGCCCGCCCTCCGGATACTGGTTGGGGTCGTACCCACCGCTCGTCATAGTTGGTTGCCCTCGTCCTTCGATCTGTCATGGACGCCGAGTACGTTACGGACATCGGCTGCGTTGCAACAACCTTTTCACATCGAGTATCCACGGCTCGTGGGGTAGCTGCCGAGCGTCGAATCCGGCGAGCAGCTCGGACGACGATGCCGCCCTATAGCCGAGCGAGGCCGCCAGCACGGCGATCACGTCCTCGGGCGTGTCCCCGAGAGCACGGCGGTCGGTCAGCGTCACCGCGCCGTCCCGTTTCGCCAGTCGCCGCCCCTGCGCATCGAGTACCAGCGGCACATGGATGTACCGCGGTACCGGCAGCCCGAGCAAAGTTGCGAGGTATGCCTGCCGCGGCGTCGAGGGCAACAGGTCGTCGCCGCGTACCACTTGGTCGACACCTTGAGCTGCATCGTCCACCACGACTGTCAGGTTGTAGGCGGGAACACCGTCCGCGCGCCGCAGCACCACATCGTCGACCGGACCGCGATAGTGACCGTATAGGTCGTCATCGACGTCGAACTCGGCGGTCGACGCACGCAGGCGCAGTGCCGCCGGGCGACCCGCGTCGCGCAGCCGTGCGCGCGCGACTGCGTCGAGTCCGCGGCAGGTGCCCGGATAGGCGCTCATCGGCCCGTGTGGAGCGGTGGCTGCTTGCTGTATTTCCCTTCGGGTGCAATAACACTCATAGGTGAGTCCAGCTGCGACCAGGCCATCTATAGCCGACTGGTAGATCGGCAAGCGCTCGGACTGACGCACCACGGGTCCATCCCAGTCCACGCCGATCGCGGCGAGATCATCCAATTGTCGTTGCTCCGCGCCGGGGCGTACCCGATCCAAATCCTCGATCCTGATCAGGAACCGACGGCCCGTGGAGCGAGCGAAAGCCCATGCGAGCAGTGCTGTGCGGAGATTGCCCAGATGGAGGTCCCCGGACGGGCTCGGTGCGTACCTACCCGCGGCGCACCCCGGGGTGAACCGGTCGGCGAACCCTGCCGCGAACTCAGCCATGGTCTCGCTCAGCCATGGACTCGATCGGTGGACGCTGAGATGATCTGCACGGCTGCCATGGTAGGAGCGCGCGATCAACTTCGCAGTCGCGGCCTCAGATCATCAGCCGTCGGTTCGCCACCCGCGGCCAGTGTGGCGATCAGCGATTCGGCGTGTGCCAACAGTCCGACACGGTCGATACCGTAGGGCATGCTTTCGCCGTCTGGTCGGTAGGCGGTCAAGCGAGACATGGCGCGGGTGAGCAGCCTGACCGCACCTGTGGGATTTCCGCGTTGTACATGAGTGACGCCGACGGCAAGCTGGGCGAGAGCTTGCCATAGCGAGCGTTCAGCTAACGGCCCGTTCTTCCATGCCGCCTCCAAAACTTCGTGCGCATTGAACGCGAGACCCGCATCCAGAAGTTGCTGGGCGAAGGACAAAGTTTGCTGGGGTGGTAGATCGAGATCATCCGGGATTCGAGCAACCCCGACACTGCCCGCAGGAAGCGGCCGCCCGAGGCGGTCGCGCGGACGAGCGTTGCGAGCCCGACCAGCACTGTCACGATCACGTTCGACCACGGCCTCCATGATGCCAACACTGCCCGGACGGTGCACGAGCTGCGCCGGCGCCGGCGATGCCGCGCCAATAGTGGTGAATCGTCGACCGACACCGTCACAATCGGATCTGTCGAACCACCACCGATGGTGTGCGTATGTGGCATGGACGGGAAGCATCTGGCTATATTTCCGCAACTCCCTCCTTTGTGCGCGCTTCTGGCTCCGATGATTGAATAAGCAAGAGGCGGGCAAACTTTCGATCAACCTGCTAGGGTTACCGGCGGGGACAAGCCTCGCGCGAGGTTGATTTCCTCTCGAGCCCGATGTGCGATATCGACGCACTGGGAAGTGCGCGCTACCGGGAGGCGCACGACGGCATTCGGCCTTTCGGTCGGGTGCCGAGCTAGCTGGACCGATGTCAGGAGAATCTTCGCTCTCGACGCAGCAAAGGAGCTAGTGCGGTGGAAGTTGATGTGACGGGCGCTGTGTGGCGCAAGAGCACATACAGTGGCCCAGACGGGAACTGCGTGGAAGTCGCTTTTCTCGTCGACGGCGCTGTCGCCGTTCGTGACACCAAGGACAATGGACGTGGCCCGATCTTGACCCTCGCGCCGGGCGAATGGGATGCCTTCCTAATGGGGGTATCGACAGGCGGATTCCAGCGCGGATAGACCGCACCGGAATGGTTTGATCGAGCTCATGTGCCCCGAGTCGCACGACTCGGGGCACATGAGTTTTCGTGGCGCGCGTATGCGATCGTCGATACACCTGGAATCGGTCATCGGGTGGCGGAATCGTTTTCACCGCTGTGGGCTGTTTGTTGTACTTCTTGTAGCGCTTTCAGTTGTTTGTGTTCTTCGGCGTGTTCGATTTCGAAGTGTCGGTCGCTTTCGTGTTGGGGGTCCGGGCGCAGGAAGCTACCGGTGCCGGGTTTGCCGGCGGCGCCGAGTTTGCTCATCTTCTTCGGTACCGGTGCGCCTTGGTATTCCAGCGGGATGGGGTGTCCGTGGTCGTCGACCGGGCCCAGTGGCTGGTGGACCTCGATGTATTCCCCGTGGGGTAGGCGTTTGATCACGCCGGTCTCGATACCGTGTTCCAGGACGGCGCGGTCGCTGCGTTGCAGGCCCAGACACAGCCGGTAGGTCAGGAAGTACGCGATCGGTGGGCCCAGGAGCAGGCCGATACGCCCGATCCAGGTGGTGGCGTTCAACGAGATGTCGAACTTGAACGCGATGATGTCGTTGACACACGACAGGGTCAACACCACATAGAACGTGATCGCCATCGCGCCGATCGCGGTGCGCACCGGCACATCGCGGGGCCGCTGCAGCAGGTTGTGGTGTGCGTTGCCGTCACCGGTGAGGCGTTTCTCGATCCAGGGGTAGGCGATCAACACCACGAACACCAACCCCATGACCAG
>NZ_AXVD01000050.1 GCF_000482385.1 Nocardia sp. CNY236 | reverse complement strand
CGCATCAGCTGGGCAGCGGGTGCGGGTAGTGCTTCACCGGAGGCGAAGACCAACCGCAACGAACCACACCGGTCCACCGCGCTGGTATCGGCAACGAACACCGCCAGCATCGAGGGCACGAAATGGGTGACTGTCACCGCTTCGGTTTCGATCACCCGCGCCAATGCTGCGGGATCACGATGGGCATCCGGATCGGCGAGGACCAGCCGGGCGCCGACCTGTAGCGGCCAGAAGAACTCCCACACCGATACATCGAACGTTGCTGGTGTCTTCTGCAACACCACATCCGCCCCCGACAGTGCATGCACCGACTGCATCCACACCAAACGATTCACAATCGCTGCATGCGACACCGCCACACCCTTGGGTCGACCCGTCGACCCGGAGGTGAAGATCACATACGCGGGATTCCCCCCACGCACCACCCCACCCCGATCGGCATCGGTCACCGGCGCATCCGAATACCCCGACACATCCAAACGATCGATCCGGGTCTCGGCGACGCCGCAGTCCAGATCGGCGCCCGCCGACAACACGAGCACCGGCCGGGCGGTGCCGAGGATATGTGCACTGCGGTCAGTGGGGTGATCGGGGTCCAAGGGCACGTATGCGCCGCCTGCAACAGTGATCGCATAGATACCGACCACCAGGTCGATCGAGCGGCGAGCGCTCAGCGCCACCAGCGACTCCGGTCCGACGCCCTGCGCGACCAGCCAGCGGGCCAACCGGTTGACGCGCCCGGAGAACTCGGCATACGACAACGTCGTCGCATCGAAGGTCACCGCGGATGCGTCCGGCGTCCGGGCGGCTTGCGCCGCGAACAGCGAAGCGAGCGTCTCCGATTCCCTCGTCGGGTACGTGGTGGAGTTCCATTCGCGCAGGATCACCGCGCGTTCGGCGGCGGTCAACACCTCGACATCACCGACCGGAGCGCCCGGGTCGGCCACGACTGCGGTGAGCATTCGTTGGAATCGAGCGACATAGGACTCGACGGTCTGCGCGTCGAACAAATCGGTCGCGTACCGCAGGCTGCCCGATAGTCCCGCCGAACCGTCCGGCTCTTCGATCACCAGTTGGAGATCGAATTTCGCTCCGGTATCGGCGATCTCGACCGGGCGCACCGCCAACTCCGGAACCTGCAGCGCCTCATCGGCGATGGCGGGCATTGCCGGCGCAAAGCTGAACATCACCTGGAACAGCGGGTGTGCATCAGCGGAACGGTCCACTGCCATGAGGTCCACCAGGCGCTCGAACGGCAGGTCAGCGTTGGCGAATGCGGCCGAGTCGCCAGCCCGCACGTCGGACAACACTGCCGTGAACGGCGCGCCGGCCTCGACCCGAGTACGGAGCACCAGGGTATTGACGAACATGCCGACCAACGCGTCGAGCGCGCGCTCCCCACGCCCGCCGACCGGCGTACCGATCACGATGTCGGCGCTGCTGCTCAACCGGGCCAGCGTGGCGGCGAATGCCGCGTGCAGCGCCATGAACAGGGTCGCGCCGTTGTGCCGCGCGACGTTTCGCAGTCCGACGACCACGTCGGGATCGATCACGAACTCGATTGCAGCGCCGCGATGCGACGCCACGGTCGGTCGTGGTCGATCGGTCGGCACCGGCAGTCGCGCGGGCGCGCCGTCGAGCGCCGCACGCCAGAAGCGCACCTGCTGGTAGGCCACGTCGCCGGGAACGTCCTCGGCGCCGAGCAGTTCCCGATGCCACAGGCTGTAGTCCGCATATTGCACCGGCAACGCGTCCCAGTTCGGCTGCACGCCGCTCACCCGCGCCGCGTAGCTCCGAACGAGATCACCGACCAGAGGCGGCATCGACAGCGCGTCGGCGGCGATATGGTGCACGACCACCACCAGGACGTACTCGTCGTCAGGGACTGCATCGGTCTCGTCGGTCCGGTCGACGGCCAACAGCACGACCCGGGATGGCGGCTCGGATGTCACATCGAACCCGGCGCGCACGATCCCGGCCACGGTGTCGTGTACCGCGTCGGGGGCGATCGGCGCCGCATTCAGGCTCGGACAGACGTCGGCGCTGTCCAGAACCGACTGATACGGACCAGCGTCGGTCTCGGGGTAGATGGTGCGTAGGGTCTCGTGCCGCGTCAGCACATCCCGCACCGCGCTGTCGAGTGCGCCGATATCGAGCCGACCGCTCAACCGCAGCACGATCGGCAGGTTGTAGACGCTGTCGAGTCCGTCCTCACGCTCGAGTCGATTGAGGAACCACAAGCGCTGCTGCGCTGGCGACAACGGTACCCGCTGCGGCCTTTCCCGACGTACCAGTGCAGGCCGGGGCGCGGCCGTGCTGCCGAGCCGTTCCACCTCGGCAGCAAAGCCCTCCACCGTGGCCGCGTCGAACAGGGTGCGCACCGGGATCCGCACGCCGACGGCTTCGCCTGCGCGTGCGGTGACCGCAGTAGCGTCCAGTGAACTGCCGCCCAGCGCGAAGAAGTCGTCGTCCAAGCCGACCCGCTCGACCGACAGCACCTCTGCGAACACTGCTGCGACCAGCCGTTGCGCGGCGTCCACCGGGGCGCGGAACCGCTCCGCCGTGGGCGCGGGGACCGGAAGGGCGCCACGATCGAGCTTGCCGCTGGTTCCGAGCGGGAACGCATCGAGCTCGACCAGCGCCGCCGGCACCATATACCCGGGCAAATGCTGGGCGAGTTTGCCCTTCAGGGCCTCGAGGTCGAGCGTTTCACCCGGTGCGGCGATCACGTAGCCGGCCAGGACACCGCCGCTGGCGCCATGGACCACGTGGGCTGCCGCTTGACTCACCTCGGGCGCGGCCAACAGCGCCGTTTCGATCTCGGCGAGTTCGATGCGCTGCCCACGGACCTTCACCTGGAAGTCCGTGCGGCCCAGATAGATCAGCTCGCCGTCACGGCTCCAACGCACCAGGTCACCGGTGCGATACATGCGCGTGCCCGGCCCGCCGAACGGGTTGGCGACGAAACGGTCGGCCGTGAGATCGACTCGGCCGTGGTAGCCACGCGCGAGTTGCCGACCTGCCAGGTACAATTCGCCCGGCACCTCGACCGGCGCCGGTTGCAGCCTCGCGTCCAGCACATAGACCTGCGAATTCCACTCCGGCTCGCCGATCGGCACCAGCGGTGTGTCCACGCCGGTGACCTCGCGATAGGTGATGGATACCGCCGCTTCGGTCGGACCGTACAAGTTGTGCAGCCCAGCGTCGGATACCCGCGCGAACGCGGCCACCGTCTCCGGCGGCAGCGCCTCACCGATGACGAATACCGCACGCAGTGTGTCGAGTTCTCCGGGGCGGGCGTGGGTGGCGAAAACGGCGAGCATCGACGGCACGAAGTCGGTGAGTGTGACCCCGTGGTGGGCGATGGCCTCGGCCAGGTAGCGCGGATCGCGATGCCCATCCGGCGCAGCCAGCAACAAGGTCGCGCCCGTGCGCAGCGGCAAGAAGTATCCCCACAGCGATACGTCGAAGGTGCTCGCGGTCTTTTGCAGGTAGACGTCACCCGTACCCGGACGGTACTCCGCCTGCATCCAGGCCAGCTGGTTGGCGATGGCCTCATGGCTGACCGCAACGCCTTTGGGCTTCCCGGTCGAGCCGGAGGTGAAGATCACATAAGCCGGATGCTGCGGGCACAGTACGCCGTGCCGCTCGCGGTCGCTGATCGCGCCGGATGCATAGCTCGACAGGTCGAGCTCGTCCACGCAGTACACGTCGACCTCGGTTGCCCCCGAGTCGAACCCGGCCGCCGTCGTGGTGAGGATCGCCTGCGGGCGCGCGGTGTGCAGAATGTGACCGATCCGTTCGGCCGGGTGCGTGGGATCCACCGGGACATATGCGCCGCCCGCCCGCGCCACGGCGTACATCGCCACCACGAGGTCGATCGACCGCGACATGGCCAGCACGACCAGTGACTCCGGACCCACGCCGAGCCCGATCAGCATCCGGGCCAGGCGATTGGCTTCGTCGGACAATTCGATGTAGGTCCACCGTCGGGTGTCGGTCATCAGGGCGACGGCATCCGGGGTGCGGCGCACCTGCGCGTCGAACCCGTCGTGGAGGAACCGATCGGCCACCGTGTGCCCGCTGGCATTCCAGCTCGCGGTGACATAGTCCAGTTCACCCGCGTCCAGCAGCGGAATATCACCGATCGGCGCCTCCGGGGCGTGCACGGCCGCGCTCACCAGTCGGATGAACTTGGCCGCGAATTCACGCACGGTCGCTGCATCGAACAAATCGGTGGCATAGGTGAATTCGGCTCGATACCCGGATTCGGCGTCCGACACCGTCAGCTGGAGATCGAACTTCGCCGAACCGGAGTCGAAGTCGACCAGTTCCGTCTGCAGACCGGGCATGGCCAGTGCGACCGGCCCGATGTTCTGCATGAACAACGCGACTTGGAACAGTGGATGCCGCGCTGCCGAGCGCGCGGGATTCAGCGCTTCCACCAACTGTTCGAACGGAATGTCCGCGTGGGCGAAGGCTCGAACGTCTCGGTCGGCGACCTGCGCGAGCAGCGCGGCGAAACTGTTCGCGCCCTCCACGGCGGTACGCAGCACGAGGGTATTGACGAACATGCCGACCAATTCATCGAGTGCGGCTTCACCTCGACCGGCTATGGGCGTGCCGATCGCGATATCCGTGGTGCCCGAGAGCCGGGCCAGCAGCCCCGCCAACGCCGCGTGCAGCACCATGAACGGCGTGGCCCGGTACCGTGCCGCGACGGACTCGATGTCGGCGCGCAGCCCGGCATCGATGGCGAACTCGTATGTCGCGCCGCGATGGGTCGCGGTAGCCGGGCGCGGGCGGTCGGCGGGTAGATCGAGTTGTGTGGGCAGGTCGGCCAATTCGGCACGCCAGAATGCGAGTTGCCGGGTAGCCAGGGAATCCGCGTCGGACTCGGCGCCGAGTACCTGCTGCTGCCACAGCGCGTAGTCGGCGTACTGCACCAGCAGCGGCGCCCATTCCGGCGCCCGGCCGGCGTGCCGAGCGGCGTAGGCGGCCGCCAGGTCGCGCATCAAAGGACCCAGCGAGACACCGTCGGCCGCGATGTGATGGACGACGAGCACCAGTGTGTGGTCCTCCGGCCCGCAACGCAGCAGGCGCACCCGTACCGGGATCTCCTCGGCGACATCGAAACCTTGCCCCGCGACCTGGAGAACCGCCTCGCTGAGCCTGTCCGCCGACACGTCCGACACCGGTAGGTCGAGCACGGCGTGCAGCTGCCGCACTTGCTGCCTCGGCCCGCTCGCCGACTGCGGGTACACCGTGCGCAGCACCTCGTGCCGGGCCACCAGATCGGTGATCGCGGTCGACAGCGCGAAGACCTCCAGAGGTCCGTATACGCGCAGCGCGACCGGGATGTTGTCCACCGCAGCGGCGTCCAGTTCGCCGGCCGATTCGGTGTCGACGGCGAACCGATTCAGAAACCACATCCGCCGCTGTGCCGGCGAGAGCGGAACGTGCTCCGGACGCGGACCCGCGATCAGTGGCGGACGCGGCTGCGTCGGACGGACCGCCGCGGCAGCACCGGCCACGGCGGCCACGGTCGGACGGTCGAAGAAGTCACGAACATCCCCGGCGCCGCCGAGAGCCGAACCGATTCGGGCGACCGCGCGGGTGGCCAACAGCGAATTGCCGCCCAGGGTGAAGAAATTGTCGTCGGCCCCTACCCGCGGCACACCGAGCAGCTCGGCGAAGATTGCGGCGACCGTGGCCTCCGCCTCGGTCTCGGGAGCACGGTACCGCGGCGCCGCGGCGCCGAAGTCGGGTTCGGGCAGCGCGCGGCGATCCAGCTTGCCGTTGGCGGTGACCGGCATCGCATCCAGTGCAACCAGCATGGAAGGCACCATGTAGTCGGGCAGCTCCCGCCCGACGGCCGCCAAGACCGCGGCGGTATCCGCAGCATCGGCGTCACCGACGACATAGCCGACCAGATGATCGCCGCTCACCTGTCGATGCAGCACCACGACCGCCTGCCGGACCTGTGGATGCCGCAGAAGAGCTGCCTCGACTTCGCCCAGCTCGATGCGCAGGCCGCGCAGCTTCACCTGAAAGTCGGTGCGCCCCAGGTATTCGAGTTCGTCGGGCGCACCGTCGGTGCCGGACACCCAGCGCACGAGGTCGCCGGTACGGTACATCCGCTCCCCTACCGGCCCCTCCGGGTTGGCCACGAATCGGTCCGCGGTCAGACCAGGGCGGGCGACGTACCCGCGAGCTATTTGGATACCTGCCAGATACAGCTCACCGGCCACACCGCGCGCCACGGGACGCAGGCTGTCGTCGAGCACCAGCAGTTCGGTGTCGTCGGCAGCGACGCCGATCGGCACATGCGCACTGTCCGCGCAGGTCACCTCATGTGCGGTCACATCGACCGCGGCCTCGGTGGGTCCGTAGAGATTGTGCAGGGTCGCCCCGCTGAGGTCACGCCACGCCGCCGCGGTGGCCGGCGGCAAGGCCTCACCCGAGGCGAAGACCAAGCGCAGCGAGTCCACGTCCTGCGGCGTCGCCACGGCAGCGAACACCGCAAGCATCGAGGGGACGAAGTGGACCACGGTCACGGCGTGCTCGTCGATGATTCGGGCCAGGTAGGCGGGGTCTCGATGCCCATCCGGCGCGGCGATGGCCAACCGCGCCCCGACCTGCAACGGCCAGAACAACTCCCACACCGACACATCGAAGGTGAACGGCGTCTTCTGCAGCACCACGTCATCGGCTCGCAACCGGTACAGCCGCTGTCGCCAACGCAGATTCGCCACGATCGCTCGGTGCGTCACGGCGACGCCCTTCGGCCGTCCCGTCGATCCGGAGGTGAAGATGACATAGGCGATGTGGTCGGCGGAGCGTGCGATCTCGGGTGCGTGTGGTGTGGGCTCACCGTCGAACCGGTCGATCCGCACGATATCGATATCGGCGTCCCACTGCGGCTCGTCGCCTGTGGTGGTGAGGACCACCACCGGCTGGGCGACCGTGAGGACATAGGCGATGCGTTCGGCAGGATGATCGGGGTCGATCGGCAGGTACGCACCACCGGCTTTGAGAATCGCATACATGCCGACCATGAGGTCGAGCGAGCGTCGTACGGCCAAGCCCACCACGGTGTCCGGTCCGACGCCGCGCCCGATCAGGTGTTGCGCCAAGGCATTGACTCGGCCGTCGAACTCGGCATAGGTCATCGTGGTGCCGGCGCAGTCGAGCGCCACCGCGTCCGGGGTTCTCCGAACCTGCTCCTCGAACCGACTCACCAGCGTCTCCACCGGCGCCGAGGTGACGGTCAAGCTGTCGTGCGCCGCTGTGAGGGCATCGTCGAGCAGCGTCTCCAAGACTGCGCCGAGCGCGCCGTCACCGGATTCCAACAGCTCGGGGACGCGGCTGGAGACCACCAGGGGAACCAGCGCTTCCGCGCCGAGTCCCGCTCCCAGTGTGTCCGACAACACCGAGAGCTCTTCGGCGAATGCCGAGTAGGTGACGGTGACCTCACCATGACGCAGTGCCACCCGCTGCGGTTGCTGTTGCGCGACCGTCGCCACCAGGACGGGCAGGTCGTCGATGCCATACGCGCGCCGCAGAGCGGCAGCGCGATCACCCGGGGCGGACCGAGCGTCGATCGTGCCGAACGCGACCGAATCGGCGTGGTTCATCAGCGGTTTCCTTCCGAGTCGACAGCCGACTGCGGGTCGGCGAGCACCGTTTCCGCGGTGGCGAGCAGGGTCTGCAGCAAGGCCGCCAGGCCGTTGCCGCCCACGGCGGCGAGAATGCCGGGCACCAGCCCGGCGAGCGAAACATGAATCAGGGATTCGGGTTTGGCCGCCGTACCCAGGGCCTTGGCCACAGCCGTGAATTTGGCATCCAGCTCGGCAAAACCGATCGTGCGACCATCGTGTTCGAAGGCCGGAGCCGTGGGAGCGACACCGGCCGCGCGCGCGACGAGCTCGGGAAGATCGGCCATGGTTGCGGCGGGACGGGGACGTCGTTCGTCGTCGGTGCGAATGTCGATCGCACGGATCGTCATCCGCGGGTCTTCGACGACGGCATCGAGAACCCGCAACAACCGGACTCCGAACTCCTGCACGGTGGATGCGTCGAAAATATCCGTCGCATAGCCGAAGTGCAGCTCCAGACCAGCGCGTGGGTCATCGGACCGGGGGACCACCGTGAGCTGGATGTCGAATTTCGCTTCGCCCAGGGTGAGGTCGATCGGCTCGACCTGCAGCCCAGGCAGTTCGACCGAGCCGCGCGGCATGTTCTGGAAGGTGAGCAGCACCTGGAACAGCGGTGGGTAGGAGCCGGAGCGGGTGACACCCAACGCCTCGACCACTTGTTCGAACGGTACGTCGGCGTGCGACAGCGCGACCAGGTCACGGCGGGTCGCTTGCCGCAGCAGATCCCCGAAACTCACCCGCGGATCGACGTCGGTCCGTAGTGCCACCGTATTGACGAACATACCGACCAGCTCGTCCAACTCGCGCACCCCGCGGCCGGCCACCGGAGCGCCGACCACGATGTCGGTGGTGCCCGACAGTTTCGCCAGCAACACTGCGAGTGCGCTGTGCACCAGGGTGAACAAGGTGCCGTTGTGTGCCCGAGCGAGACGCTCGAGCGCCTCGGCCCGCTCACGGTCGAGGTTTTCGATCACCACGGCGCCATGCCCGTCCCTGCGCGCCGGACGCGCGCGATCGGTGGGCAGTGCCAGCAGCGCGGGCGCACCGGCCAGTTCTTGCTTCCAGAAGGCGAGTTGACGAGCGAGCAGACTGTCCGGATCGGCCTCGTCGCCGAGAACCTGCCAGTGCCACGCGCCGAAATCCCGGTACTGGATCGGCAGCGGCGACCACTCCGGCGCCCGTCCCGCCGACCTGGCGACATAAGCGCGGACCAGATCACTGGTCAGCGGTGCAACCGAATACCCATCCGCACCGATGTGGTGCAGTACCACGACGAGGACGTAGTCGTCGGGCGCGGTCGCGAACAACTCGGCACGCACCGGAGGTGCGGCGGTGATGTCGAAGCCGGCCGAAACCACTGTGGCGATCCGGGCGTCGAGGTCCGCATCCGACACCGAGGTCGGTGTCAAATCGACCACCGGCGCGGATACCACCTCTTGGATCGGCCCCTCGGCCGTATCCGGGTACCGGGTGCGCAGCGGTTCGTGCCGGTCGAGGACATCCGCGACCGCCGCGGTCAACACGGCCGCATCCACCGCGCCACGCAGCCGCAAAGCCATGGGGACGTGGTAGGCCGACGAATCGGGGGCGAGCCGGGTGAGCACCCATATCCGCTGCTGCGCGGGTGCCAGCGGCGTCGGTCCGGCGTCTGCACGGCGAACCAGGGCGGGCCGCGCACCGTCGCGATCGATGTCGGCCAACCGCAGCGCGAGCGCACCGACCGTTGGCGCTTCGAACACCGTGGCGACCGGGACGCGCCCACCCACCGCGGCGCCGAGGCGGGCAGCCAACCGGGTGGCCATCAGCGAATTGCCTCCGCGTGCGAAGAAATCGTCGTCCACGCTCAGGGTGTCGACGGTGGCCTCCAGACCGATGACCTCCGCAAAGGTATCCGCGACCAGGCGCTCGAGCTCACTGGAAGGCGTGCGGAAGGCGGCTTCGGCGAAGACCGGCGTCGGCAGTGCGGTGCGGTCGATCTTGCCGTTGGCAGTGAGCGGCAACGCCTCGAGCACGATCACCGCGGCCGGCGTCATGTATGCGGGCAACCGCGTCGCGAGCGCGGCGCGCAACGACATCGCGAGCTCGGCGTGGGTGTCCGCGGCGGCCTCCGGAACGGCGGCATACGCGATGATCCGGGTTCCCGCACCCCCGTCCGTCCGAGATACCGCGACCGCCGCGGCTACTCCTGGCTGCTGCCGTAACACGGTCTCCAGTTCCCCGAGTTCGATTCGGAACCCACCGATCTGCACCTGGAAGTCCGCGCGTTGCAGGTATTCCATCGTGCCGTCGGGGCGCCAGCGCACGACGTCTCCGGTCCGATACATCCGCTGCCCCTCGGCCGCGTACGGATCTGCCACGAACCGGTCCGCGGTCAGTCCTGGACGATGCTGATAGCCGCGCGCGAGCTGTGCGCCGGCCAGGTACAGCTCACCCGGCACACCGATCGGCGCGGGCCGCAGGCGCGCATCCAGCACGTAGGCTCGGCTGTTCCACACGGGCGCACCGATCGGCACCGCGTGCGGCTGCTCGGCACGAACGGTGAACGAGGTGATCGACACCGCCGCCTCGGTCGGGCCGTACAAGTTGTGCAGCACGGTCGCGCCATGGTGGCGACGCAGGAAGTCCGCCGCGGTGGCCGGTGGCAATGCCTCGCCGATGGCCAGGACGTGTCGCACCGACGGTGGCAGCGGTAGGTCGGGCTCGACTGCCAAAAGCATGCCGATCAGCGAGGGCACCGCGTGCAGCATCGTCACCTCGTGCTCGTGCAGCAGTGCGCGCAGCTGGTCGGGATCACGTTCGGCTCCAGGCGGGGTGACGATCAACCGGCCCCCGGTGAGCAGCGCAGACCAGAATTCCCACACCGACAGATCGAATGTCGCCGGCGTTTTCAGCAGCACCCGATCATGCCCACCGAGCGTGAATTCTCGGGCAAGCCACGACAGCTGGTTCACCACTGCCGCATGCGTGACCGCTACCCCCTTGGGGAGGCCGGTAGAGCCGGAGGTGAACACGACGTAGGCCGGATGATCGGGGCGCAGAGGGCGAATTCGCTGCGAGTCCACGATCGGCGACGAGTCGAAGCGCGCGAGATCGAGTCGATCGATATCCATTGTGGTGCAGCTGGTTTCCAGCGGCGTCGTGTCGCGCGAAGTGGTCAACACGGCCGCTGGGGCAGCGGTGGCCATGATGTGCGCGATCCGCTCGGCCGGATGATCGGGATCGATCGGTACATAGGCCCCGCCGGCACGCACCACCGCGTACATGGCGACGACCAACTCCAGTGATCGCCGCATCGCCAGGACCACGGTCGACTCCGGACCGATCCCTGCCTCGATGAGCCTGCGCGCCACCCGATTCACCCGTGCGTCGAGCTCGGCGTAGCTCAGTTCGGCTCCGGTGTGCGCATCGATCAGCGCGACCGCGCCCGGGCTGCGCGCGGCCTGCGCGTCGAACAGGTCCGACAACGTCACGTCCGGTATCGGGTGGCGGGTCCGATTCCATTCGGTCAACACCAACGCCCGGTCGCTTCCGAGCACGTCGATATCACCGACCGGTAGATCGGGTTGCGCTACGGCTGCCTGCAACACTCGGCCCAGTTGAGCGATGAACCGTTGCGCCGTCACCGGCTCGAACAAGTCGGTGGCGTACCCGAGCGTCAGCTCGAGACCGGCGGGCCGGCCGTCGCCGTGATAGTGGTCGACGACGAACAGATGCAGGTCGAATTGCGCGACGCCACTGTCGAAGTCCAGCTCGTGCACATCCAGATCGGGAAGCTGCACCTGCCCGCGGTCGTGGTTCTGGAACGAGTAACCGACTTGGAACAAGGGATGTCGCGCCGTCGAACGCACGGGGTTGAGCACTTCCACGAGCCGTTCGAACGGTACGGCGGTGTGGTCGAGCGCCGCGAGGTCGACATCGCGCGCCCGCGCCAGCAGACTGTCGAAGGACGCGCCGGCCTCAACTCCGACGCGCAGCACCACCGTATTGACGAACATCCCGATGACATCGTCGAGTTCGGCCGCGCCGCGGCCGGCCACTGGCGTACCCACGGCGATGTCGGCGCTACCGGACCAACGGGCGAGCAGCGCGGCGAAGGCCGTGTGCACCACCATGAACAACGTCGCTGCATGCCGTCTGCCGAGCGCGACGAGGTCCGCGTGCAACTGTTGGTCGATCGACAGGTGCTCCTTCGCGCCGCGCAGACTCTGTGTGACCGGGCGCGGGTGGTCGGTCGGCAGCGCGAGCTGGTCGGGCAGTCCGGCCAAGGTCTTGGTCCAGAATGCGATCTCGCGGGCGGCCACGGACTCGTGATCGTCCTCGACGCCGAGCAGGTCTCGTTGCCACAGTGCATAGTCCGCGTACTGCAGCACCGGCGCGGACCACGCCGGCGCCATGCCGTCTCGTCGAGCGGAATACGCGATCATCAGGTCGCGTACGAACGGCGCGATCGAAGATCCGTCGGCGGCGATATGGTGCAACACCGCGGCGAGCACGAACTCTGCCTGGTCGCGCTCGTGCCGCGCCGCAGTCCGGTCCACCCGCAGCAACCGCATTCGTACCGGCACCTCGGTAGTGACGTCGAAGGTGGTCTCGGCCAGCTCTCGAATCCCGGTCGGCACCTGCTGTTCGGACACCTCACCCAGCTCCAGCTCCGGAGTTGCCCGAGCAGCGGACTCGATCACCTGCATCGGGACGCCGTCGACCTGCGGATAGCGAGTGCGCAACGCTTCGTGCCGGGCAACCACGTCACCGAGCGCCGACTGCAGCGCGGGTACGTCGAGCACCCCGGACAAACGCAGGGCAACGGGAATGTTGTAGGCCGTGGAGGATTGGTCGTAGCGGTTGAGGAACCACATGCGCTGCTGCGCCGGAGACAGCGGAATCCGCTCCGGACGGGGTCCGGCCATCAGCACTGGGCGGGCATCGCCCATCGCGACGGCACTCACCACCGCCGCGAGATCGGTGACGCGCGGTGCATCGAACAGTGCGCGCACCCCGACGGTTCGCCCCAAAGCCGCACCGATCCGGGCCGTCGCCTTGGCCGCCAGCAGCGAGCTTCCCCCGAGGGCGAAGAAGTCGTCGTCGGCGCCCACCTCGCGCTCGAGCCCGAGGACTTGCGCGAACACCTCGGAAACGACCCGCTCGCTCGCCGTGGTCGGCGCCCGATACACGGTCGATTCGAACTGCGGCGCGGGCAATGCTGCCCGGTCGAGCTTCCCGTTGACCGTCAATGGGATGCGGTCCACCGCAACGATCGCGGAGGGGACCATGTGTTCGGGCACGCGTGCACCGACCTCGTGGCGTAGCGCGACGGTATCGACCGCATCATCTCCGGTCACGACATACGCAACCAGTCGCGGTTCGTCCACCAGGTCGGTACGGACCACCACGGCCACCTCGTGGACCGTGGCGGCCGAATCGAGCAGCGCAGCCTCGATCTCGCCGAGTTCGATACGGAATCCACGCAGATTCACCTGCTGGTCGGCCCGCCCGAGGTATTCGATATCACCGTCGGCAGTCCAGCGGGCCACGTCACCGGAGCGATACGCGCGCGATCCATCGCTCGCATAGGGGTCCGCGACGAACCGGCCGGCAGTCAGGGCACGCCGGTGCAGGTACCCGCGCGCCAGCTGCCCGCCGGAGACATAGATCTCGCCGGGCACTCCGACCGGGACGGGCCGTAGTCGATCGTCCAGGAGCCGAACGGTCAACCCGGGCAGTGCTGCGCCGATCACACTCGCCGAGTCGGTCCGACTGCCGAGCTCGCGATAGGACACATGCACCGTGGTTTCGGTGATGCCGTACATATTCACCAGCCCAGGAGTGTGCCGATAGCGTGTCAGCCACCCGGTCAGGCGCTGTGGCTCCAGCGCTTCGCCGCCGAAGATCACGGTGCGCAGCGCGAAGTCGGCAGGTTCGGGCTCGGTCAGATCGGCAGCCACGAGCTGGTAGAACGCCGACGGCGTCTGGTTGAGCACCGTGACCTTCTCGGCGACCAGCAGGGCGCGGAACTGCTGTGGCGAACGTGCGGTGTAGTAGTCGACCACCACGAGCGTTCCACCCGACAACAGCGCGCCCCATAGCTCCCACACCGAGAAGTCGAAAGCGTACGAATGGAACAGCGTCCACACATCCGCCGGACCGAAGCCGAAATGCCGGTGCGTGTTGTCCAATAGCCGCAGTACGTTCCCGTGCGGCACCACGACACCTTTCGGGTGTCCCGTGGAGCCGGAGGTATAGATCACATAGGCGGCATGGTCGGCGCGCACCGTTCCGCGCCGGTCGGTGTCCGTGATCGACTCGCCACTGAGCGCATCGAGTTCCGGTGCAGCGACGTCGAGCACCGGGCCGTCGAACCACTCCGGCGGCAACTCGGTGGTCGTTCCCGTGATCGCGCAGATCGGGTGAGCATCGTTCAGGACGTACTCGATCCGGTCACGCGGATACGCGGGGTCGATCGGTAGATATCCGCCGCCGGCCTTGAGCACGGCGAGCAGGGCGACGGTCAGCTCCAACGACCGTGGCAGAGCAACGGCCACCAGCGCTTCCGGCCCCACGCCCACGGCGATGAGCCGCCGCGCCAACCGGTTGGACCAGCTGTCGAGTTCGGCGTAGGACAGCGAGCGGGCACCGTCGCGCACCGCCACCACGGCCGGTTGCCGCGCAGCGGCCCGGGCGAAGCGAGCGGCCATAGTGCCGGTGACGTCCGCGGTGTCGGCCTCGCCGACTGCCCACTCGTACAACGCCCGCCGCTGCTCCTCGGCACTGAGCAGCTGGATGTCGCCGACCACCACGGTAGGGTCCGCAGCGATGGCAGCGAGCACCTGAGTGAACCGTCGGCCCAGGACAGCGATCGTGCTCGCGTCGAACAACTCTGTGGCGTAGCGGATCTCGATTCCCAGACCGTCCGCGCGACCGTCCTTGTCGTTCGATTCCAGCACCGTGAATTGCAGATCGAATTCGGCCACCGGCGAATCGAACTCGTGCATCCGCACCTGGAGGCCCGGCAACCGCACATCGGGCAGAGCGAAGTTCTGGAAGGTGAGCGCCACCTGGAACAGTGGATGCCGATTGCGAGCGCGGGTGGGGGCGAGCGCCTCGACGAGACGCTCGAAGGGCGCCTCGGCGTGGGAAAGCGCGTCGATGTCCTGGTCACGCACCGCATCCAGCACGGTTTCGAATCTGGCGCGGGAATCGACGGCGGTCCGCAGCACCACCGTATTGACGAACATCCCGATCAAGCGATCCAACGCCGCCGCGCCACGGCCGGCTACGGGGGTGCCGATCGCAATGTCCGAACCACCGGACACCCGGGCCAGCAGCACCGCCAGTGCCGCATGGACCGTGCTGAACAAGGTTGTCTCCCGTTTGCGCGCCAACTCCCTCAGCTCGCTGTGCAGATCGGAGTCGATCCGCAGGCGATGGGTCGCGCCCTGGTAGGACGACACCGATGGACGCGGGCGGTCGGTCGGCAACTCCAGATGCTCGGGAAGCCGGTCGAGTACCCCTCGCCAGTAGTCGAGCTGCGTCTCGCTGTCGGTGACTTCGGCCTGCCAGAGCGTGTAGTCCACGTATTGCACCGGCAGCGGAGCCCAGCCCGGCGCCACTCCCGACCGACGCGAGGTATAGGCGGTCATCAAATCCTCGGCCAAGGGACCGAGAGAGAACCCGTCCGCGCAGATGTGATGCAGGACAATGGCCAACACATGATAGGGGTCCTGGGCATCGGAGACGTCGAACAGCGCTGCGCGGAGCGGAATTTCGGCGGTGAGATCGAAACCGGACCCCGCGAGGGCGTGCAGCTGGCCGGCCAATGCGGATTCCGACACCCGCACGACCGAGACGTCCGGGTCCACCGCAGTCATGATCACTTGTTCCGGCCCATCCGGACCATCGGGGTAGACCGTACGCAAGGTCTCGTGTCGCGCGACCAGGTCCGCGACAGCGGTGGTCAGTGCCGCGACATCGAGGTCACCCGACATGTGCAGCACGATGGGGATATTGTCGATCGCGTCCGCGGCCGTGGACCGGTCGTCGGCATGGAATCGGTTGAGGAACCAGATCCGTTGCTGGGCCGGGGACAACGGAATTCGCTCCGGACGCGGCAGCGGCCGCAACGGTGCGCGGGCGCCGGCGCCACGGGACGCTTCGGCACGGTCTGCCAGTGCTGCGACTGTGGGGGCGTCGAACAGTTCGCGGACGCCGAGGTCGGTGTCGAGGGTGGTGGACAGTCGCGCGGTGACCTGGGTGGCGGTGAGGGAGTTGCCGCCCAGGGCGAAGAAGTCGTCGTCGAGACCGACGCGGGGCAGGCCGAGGACCTCGGCGAAGGTGGCAGCGACGATTTCCTCGACCGGTGTGGTGGGGGCACGCAAGACGGTGGCCCGGGGTGCGGGTGCGGGCAGGGCGGTGCGGTCGAGTTTGCCGGAGGCGTTGAGGGGCAAGCGGTCGAGGACGACGAAGGTGGTGGGCAGCATGTAAGCCGGCAGGGTGCGGGCCAGGCTGCCACGGACCCGATCGATATCCACACCGGCATCGCTATCGATATCCACATCGGCGTCGCTATCGGTGCCGGTGGTGGTGGTGGTGGGTGTGGTGACGAGGTAGGCGACCAGGTGTGGCGCGGTGGCGTGGTCCTCACGCACCACCACCGCGGCCTGGGAGATGGCTGGTAGCGCGGTCAATGCGGATTCGATTTCACCCAACTCGATACGCAGACCACGGATCTTCACTTGGAAATCACTGCGACCCAGATACTGCAACTGCCCCGCAGCGGTCCAGG
>NZ_AXVD01000049.1 GCF_000482385.1 Nocardia sp. CNY236 | reverse complement strand
CGCCGTGAGCGTCAACCACCCGGCCACCTGCGCCCGCACCCGCCAACTCGTCCTCGACCGGGCCGCCGAACGCGGCCTGGCACCAGCGGTGGGCATGGTCAACGACGTGAACTCCACAACTCTGCCGAAGATGCTGAGTGTGGTGTTCGGCGAGGTCCACATCCGCCAGTGCGACAACGCCCTCCTCTTCGACACTCCAGAACCTGTCATACGGTTCGCCGAAGCCCTATTCTCCTTCTGCGGCATAGATGCCGCCAGCCCGCACCGATCGGCGATCCTCGACGCGGTCACCACCGACATCCACGACTGGTTCACCGCCCACCCCGGACAGTGCTGGCGCGACCCCAAGGGCTATATCGTCGCCACCGCAACCGTCCGATAGTCCTCTGTTCCCGACGGCTCATCTCGCAGGATCGCGGCCCGCAGCGCGGCCAGGATGGCATCCCAGCTCGGCGTGTGCGGGGTGATCGCCTGGTGGGAGGTCGCGCTCGATCGCTCGCTGTATCGTCCGCAGCGTGGGAGCTGTTGGGCCGCGGTTGTTCTCGGCGGCTTTCAGCTCACGGTGCAACGCCGCGGCATTGCCGCGCCAGTAGGCCAACCTGGTGCGCAGTGCGTCGTCGGTACGGAACCGATCACGCTCGGTCTCCGGGGTGGAGGCGCGGCGGGCGGCCACCCAGCGCCAGACGGTGCGCTCACTGACGTCGAGGGCCTGCGCGGTCAGCACAACATGCTCGGTACCAAGTGCCCCGGCGGTGTCGAGCTGGGCCAGCCGGTGCACCGCGGCCTGCCGCAGTGCCCGTTCGCTCGCCTCGACCACGGGCACAGCCCTCCAGAATCCCGGCCCGCGTGTCGGAACGTCAGGTCCGCAACGTATTCGACCACGGACCCACTGATGAGTAGGCCACCGATATCGTCACGGATATCGCGACCTGCCGAGAATCCCTTGCCCGTAGGCCGTAACCCAACCGCTGGCTCAACGCACCGCCACCACACAGTTCCTTTACCGCGTCGAGGAGCCGGATTCGCTGGTTGAGGGGTTGGTTTTCGGCATTCTGGCAGAAATTTCGAGGACAGCGCGCGCGAGAAGGTCTGGCTCGTAGCCTGCATTGAGCAACCACCGACAGGTAGCCCACTGTAATGCGTGTGCTGCAGCGCCGATGAGGTCGGTGACGAAGGCGGGATCGGGGATGGAGACCGCTCGATAGTGGCCGGGCTCGTATTCGCTGCGGTGGAGCAAGTCGAATCCTTCGATGCTGAACCAGTTCTGGCCGTGGCCAGCTCCGCTGGCGGCCTGCCACAGGTAGGACCACTGGTTCGCGTCGCGTCCGGTGACCTCGGCGGCGTGGCGCACCAGCCGCTCGTATCCGGGTGGTGTGTTTCGCGGGGCAGTCTCGAAGGGAAGGTTGTCGGCGCGCTGTTCGAGGTCGGCGATGCGTTGCTCGATCAGCGTCGTGTCGTCTCCGTGAGCGGTCAGAGCATCCCGGTGGTACCCGAAGTCGCGGTACATCAATCGAACGAATCTCTGGATGCATTCGACATGGGTCTTGGTGGGGACCTCGAACAGCCACAGGGCGTGGGCGGCGGCTTCGAGTCCGGATCGGCCGAGCAGCAGGTAGGGCCGGATGCGCACCAGGACTGGCGCGTTGGGGTCGAATGCGTACGGGGCGACGCGGTCGGCCCACAAGCCGAGGTGTTCGGTCGCGGCCTGTAGGTAGCTTCGCGTCCACGCCGAGACCTTCTCCCACCGGTAGAGCGCATCGACCTGCGCCAGAGAGCTTCCTGGCTTCGGGTCGGCGGTCTCGGACAGCACCAGCTCGCAGGAGCGGATCACATACGTATGTTCCTTCCACCGACTCAGATGCTCGTCGGGCACAGCGAGCCCGAGGTCACCCAATTCCGCCCCGATGCCAGCGTCACCATTCACCGCGACATTCTACAAATCGATCTTCATTTCGCCGGGCAGTGCGCCGGTGAGCGGAGCAGGGTGGCAGCATGTCGTCGGCGTGGCCGGGCTCGACTATCGCGGCGAAGAACGCGAACAGGATGCGCCCGGCGCCGGAGGGGTCGTAGATTCCGGCCAGCGGTCCGGCGTGCATTTCGAGCACGATGCCGTGGGCGGTGAGGTGGTCGGCCAGCGCGGCTAGCTCGGCCGAGGTGCTTCACCAGCTGTGCAATCCACCGATCGACACCGAGGACGAGATCATCGGCGGCGCGACTGCCGCAGCACGAGCACCGACCTCGCTGAGAAGGCCTGCGCTGCATATCTTGCCGGTGCAGCACTACAACCTGCGAGAGCGATGCTGGTAGAACCGTTGCCATGGGCAAAAGCAGTGACAACAAGCGGGCGCGCCGCAAGGCCCGCTTGAGTAAACGCCGACCCTGATGCACAGCTACAAATCGAGGAAACCCCGAAACCGGGCAGGTGAACCACCAGGGATCCCTTGCCGTCCTGGACCTCTAAGCCACGACGGATGCCGCTACGGTGCATGCTCGACGAGTCATCTCGTGCGGAAGGAAGCCACAGCGAGCGGGTCGCGCGAGCGGGCTGCCCAAATTCTGTAGGCCGCAGGCTGACCCGGGCAAAGCACACTGGATCTTGGCGTTCACGGAGTGGAGCACCCCACGGGGGCGAAATGGCGCGCGGAAGTTCGCTGGCGATGTTAGTGGTGACGTATCGGTACTGACGTTTTCGGGCGTTTGTGTGGAGCCGGCACAGCGCGCCCGACCGGCTGCCGGCCGCTGCGTACCCGCGAGGTCAGACGCCGGCGAGTTCGGGCAGGAGGTGCGCGATGTCGGCGCGTAGTTGTCCGGGTTCGGTGAAGTGGTAGGCCGATCCGCCCCAAGCGCGGAAGATCTCGCAGGTGTCGGCGCAGTCGTCGATGAGGACCGCATCAGCCGGGGTCAGCCCGTATCGGTCCAGGGTCGGGCCGAAGAACCGGTCCGGGGATTCCTTCTTCAACGATCCGACCGAGGATGAGACGATCAGCTCGTCGATGCGCAGCTCACCGGTCAGTACCCGGGGTGCGGCGTGGACGAAGCATTCCATGTTGTCGGAGGCGACCGCGAGAAACGCCCGGTCGCGCAGGGTTCGGACGATGTCGGCCATGTCGGGGTTGATCTTGGCGTTGCGGCAGTCCCGCAAGAGTTCTCGCAGCAGGTAGTCGTTGCTGTAGCCGCGCGGCAAGGTCAGGTTCAAGGTGTCGATGACCTGTTCGTCGGTGACCAGCCCGCGCATCCAGGCGCCGACGAATTCCTTGCGGCCGCGGAACAGGTCTTCCAGGGCGGCGTTGAGTGGGCCGGCGAGTGGGTGGCGTTGGTTGCCGAGGATCGAGTCCCAGAACTGGGCTGTGGACAGGGTGTTGTACCAGTCGAAGAAGATGAAGATGCCGAAGATCGGCAGTACGCACTGCACGGGTGCATCGACACGGTTGGTCATTCGGTCTCCCGGGTCCGTGGCTGGATCGGTGTGCGGCCGCGAGCGAGGTCGCCGATGAGCAGCCCTACGCCGCGCAGACCACCGGCCCAGCAGCTCACCGCGGCGACGGGGTAGTACATCATCGCGTAGGTGATGTCTCGGCGTCGGGGCCGGTAGTCGCTGGGAAAGTCCAATCGGCGCAGGCCGGCGAGCATCGCGATCAGCGGCCCGTAGAGCGCGAGGAGCCATCCGGTTGTGGCCACGACCCGCTGGCGGGGAGAGGCTACGATCAGGGCGATCACCTGCGCGGGCACGGCCAGGGCCCACTTGAGGCCGCCGTAGGTGCCTTGGGCGGCGATGAGGTTGCCGCGGCGGGTGCGCGCATATTCGCTGCTGCACAGCGGGCCGCGGATCCAGGTCGAGCGCTGCCGGGCCAGCTCGCGGGCCGAGCGGGGCGCATCGCCGCATTCCAGGGTGGAGAACGGGTGGACGTGTAGGCCTGCTTCGCGGACCGAGACCCCGAGGGCGGCATCCTCGAGGCCGAATCGGGGGCGCGGCAGCCCGCCGAGGCGGCGATAGGTGTTGGTCGCGATGAGCAGGCCGTGCCCAACGGTGTGTTGGTACCAGATCGACCGCACCCAACCGGGCAACCAGCGCAGGTGGCCGGAGCCAACGAGGTAGCGGAAGATCTCGTGCTCGAAACTCCAGCGCGACTGGTAGAACGCTTCAGCGGTCGCGACCGGCCCGAGGTCGTCGAGATTGCCGAAGAACACACTGGACTGCTGCGCGACCGGAACCCCTGTAGCGGCGAGTTCGACGATCTCGGCGCATCCGTGCGGGGAGAGCCGGGAATCGATGTTGGCGACGTAGAGGTAGTCCGGCGGTGCGGGGCGGCTGCTCAGCACGTCCAGGGCCCAGCCGAGCTGTTCACCGTAGGTGCGGTTCACGCCCGGGTAGTGCAGCAGTTCCGCGCGCCCGGCGGCGGCGCCATGGCGGAAGCTTGCGGTGGCTGTGACCGCGTCCCAGCTGTGTGGTCCGTTGAGGCGTTCGTGGCGTTCGCGGGCGGTGGTGACGACGCACAACCGCAGCTCGGGGTGGTCGCCGAGGAGTTTGCACCAGTGATCCACGCAACCGGCTGCGCGGTCGGCTTCGTGGAGCATCGGCACGACGACCACGATATAGCTGTCGGTCGCGACCCGCCCAGGCTCGAATCGGACAGATTCGCGCTGGCCGGCGCGCTGCCGCAACCCGCCGACGGCAGCGTGCGCGCACCAGGTGCTCCACACCCCGTTGACCAGCATCACCCCGGCTGCTGCCCATCGGGCCCGGTCAGAGGAATTCACGGACGCACTCGGTGGCGTAGGCGACGACCTCGGTCAACGGCCGGTTGGAGTCCACGACCAGGACTCGGGCATCGCAGGCGGTCAGGACGTGGCGGTAGGAGTCGATCAGCGTGGACAGGAACTCGCGGGTGCGTAGTCGGGTGTCGATGGTGCGGGCAAGCCGGTTGTGGCGTTCGACCGCGGCCGAGACCGGCACCGCGAAGAACACCACGACCGGTGGGATGGGCCGCTCGCACACCGCGGCCGGTGCCTGCCCGGCGGTGTCGGGGTCACCCGGTAGGCCGAAGGCGGTGTGCAAGGCGAGCCGGTAGGCAGCGATCGACAGGTAGCAGCGGTCGAAAATCACTGTCGGGGACCCGGATTCGTTGGCCTGCTTCCACCGGCGGTCGTCCAGGTCCCGGTACACCGCGACCCGGTGATGCTGGTCGTCAGCCGAGTCCGACAGCTGCGCGACCCGCACTCGCTCGGTCTTGGTCAGCATCTCGTGGTAATCGGGCACCACCCTCACCCCGGGGTGCTGGCCGGCCAGTTCGTTTGCGGCGGTGGATTTTCCGGCGAACGGTATGCCTTCGAAGGCGATCACGCGCGGTGCGGTGTCGGTCATGATGGGCTCGCTTGCTCAGTGATGCGCTCGTCCAGGGTGGTCGGGGTGTCGTTGGAGGTGACCAGGAACCGGGGCCGCAGCAGCTGCCCGGTGTCGATTCCCGGGTCGGTGGTGGCCAGGTGCGGGTAGAGCCCGAACCGTTGGTTCAGCGCGAGGGTGGCCGCGTTGTAGCAGCCGTGAGGCAGCACGAACTCCTGGCACGCGCCGGTCAGCGTGTAGAGGTGTTCTCCTGCCTCCACCAGCTGGAACAGCACTTCGTTCTCGGTGGCCGGCTCGTGCTGTCCCGCGCCGACCCGGTCGCGGTAGTGGCCGCCGATCGGTGTCGCCAGCAACGTCCCGTGCGGGTCGTAGCTAGCCAGGCGAGTGTGGGAGTACCCGTGCGCGGCGATGCGGACACCCTGGGCAGTGGCGGCCGCCAGGTCGGTGGTGGTGCCGTGGCCGGTACGTCCGATCGAGGAGACCGGGACGGCCGCGACAACTTCGGCGAATTCGGTGACGTTCAGGGTCGGAAGCACCACGTCGAACAGTGACCGGTGGTTGTCGTCGAAGTACAGCCGCGCCCGGCGCGAAAGCCCGAGGTCTCGGCACCAGGCCACGATTTCGTGCAGCCGGTCGACGCTGGTGTCGAACCGGCTCCACAGATCGTCGCAGTCGGCGGCGATGTCGTGGAAGACGAGGTTCACCAGGGCGCCGGTGTGGGCTAGCCGCTCGGCCAGTGCGTCGGGGGTGGGGTGGGGGTCAGTCGAGGTCATGGGCGAGGAACTCCGTGAAGAACCGGCGGTGCGCGAGCGCCAGGTGGGCGTCGCGGTCACGCTGGTCGTGGTGGGCTGGGTTGTGTTCGACGTGCACCGCGGCGGCTGTGACCTGCGGGATCACCGGGACACCGGAGGCGATCAGCCGGGCGACGAGGCTGGTTTCGGTGAACCCGTACCGGGCGAAGGTTTCGTCGAAGCCACCGGCGTCGAGCGCGGCGGCGACCGGCACGGCGAAACAGCCGCCGAGCACCATGTTCGGCAGCAGCCACGGACCTACCGCTCCGTGCCAGCTGCGGAAGTAGTTGGTGGCGGTGATCAGGTCGAAGCGGTGACCGACGTACATCCAGTCACCGGGGACGGCGATCCAGGATGGCTGGAACCGGCATGAAAACCGCCAGTCCGCGGCGACCGATGCTGCCGCGATCGCCCGTGCGGGCGCGAACTGCTCGGTACCGGCCCGGTAGGTTGACATCAGCGATGCCACGATCGGCGCTCGCGCCGAATCCGCGGTCGAGGTCGGCGGCCGCCACAGCCGACAGGTCCCGGTGACCAGATCGGGGTGGACCAGTACATCGGAGTCGACGAACAACGCCACGTCGAAGTCGCTACTGGCCTGCAAGCCGACATTGCGGGCAGCGGCTCTGCCCTTGTTGTCGGGTAGCCGGATCACCCGCGCCATCTCCGGCGCACCATCGGCAGGGAACGGGTGGGCGGTCGATCCGTCATCGACGACGACGATCTGCGCCTGTGGCGCGGTAGGGCCGATCGCCGCCCGGTATGCCGCCACCGCCGTGGCGAGCCGGTGCACGCATTCGATCGCCAGCGGCCCGGTCTCGTAGTACGGGACCACGCACGACACTCGCAGCGTCGGTGCCGGCCAGTCCGGGGTTCGTGGATCGAACCCGTAGTCGTTGTTGTGGGCAAGGATCGCCGACCGCAACGTACGCCGACCGATCATATTGTTCGTTTCCGAGTTCATCGTGGTCACCTGCTACTCAGAGGAGTTCGATATTCGGGGTGCGGGGCAGAATGCCGCAGGCGTCGAAGACATAGTCGGCCGCGGCGAGGGCGTCGGTGTCGAGGTGGTCGTGGGCGACCAGCACTGCCACCGCTGACACCGCCGCTATCAGTTCGGGTGTCACTACTCGCAGTACCTCGGCGGCGTACTCGGCGACCGGGTCGTAGACGAGCACCCAGACCCCGCGCCCGCGCAAGTGTGCGATTACCGCAGCGGCCGCCGATCCCCGCACGTCACCGACGTTGGGCTTGTAGGTGATTCCCGCTACCAGCACCACCGCCTGCCCGGTGCCGATGCCGCGCTGCGTCAGGCCGGTGAGGATCCGTTCGGCCACCCACACCGGCGCGGCGTCGTTGACCGCCAGTGCCATCTCGATCAGGCCCGCCGGCGTTCCGCCGGTTTCGCCGATCCGCCAGGCCAGGTAGCGGGGTGCGACCGGGATGCAGTGCCCGCCCGCGCCGATACCCGGGGTGAACGGCATGAACCCGTACGGTTTGCTGGTCGCCAGCCCGATCGCGGACCATATATCGGCTCCGAGGTCGCGAGCGTGGTGGGCGATCTCGTTGACCAGGGAGATGTTGACCAGCCGGAAGGTGTTCTCGATGAGTTTGGTCAACTCCGCGGTCCGCATGTCCGGGGCCAGGACCACCGTGTCGACCAAGGTCTCCCAGAACTCGGTCACCAGCGCCAGCGACGCCGCGTCCGCACCGGAGACGATCTTGGGGATCGTGACCATCGCGTCGATCCCGTCGCCTGGGTTGATCCGTTCGGGTGTGTACCCGACGTGTAGGTTTACCCCGGCCCTCAGGCCCGAGGACTCCAGGGCTGGGATCACGATCTCGTCGGTGGTGCCCGGCCACGTCGTGGATTCCACGATCACCACGCATCCGGGTCGAGCGTGCGCAGCGACGGTCTTGGCCGCGGCCTCGAGCAACCGTAGGTCCGGTCTGCCCGCTGCCAGCGGGGTCGAGACGCTGATGACCGCCACCTCGAACCCGTACAGCGCTGCGGCGTCGGTGGTCGCGGTGAACCGGCCCGTCGCGATCGCCTGTGCGAGCCGGTCGCGGGGCACCTCGCCGAGGTCTTCGCTGGCGCTGCTCACCCGCAAGATCCGCACGGGGTCGGTGTCGTAGCCCACCACGCTGTGGCCGGCTTCGGTCGCCAGAACCGACACCACCAGCCCCATGTGGCCCTGGCCGATCACCGCGACCCGCCGCGGCTGCCTCGTCCGAGGTGGTACCGGTTGCTGTCGAGTCGGTGGAGTCATCATGGTTGCTGACCTCGAATCCCTTGCCGGACATCGTCGTAGCTTCAAGGATCGGTGCCTGGCGGGGGAGGCGGGAACGTAGCAACCCGTAGCATGACGGTCCGGAGTCGGTGCTGCGGCCGGTACCGTGAGGACATGGCTTTCCCGCCCCGCACGGACGTGCATTCCGACCGCACCGTCTATGACGCGCCGCCCTGGCTGCGGGTGAGCCTGCACGACATCACCACCCCCGATGGAGTGGAGCGCACCCATCACGCGGTCAGGCTCAACACCGTGGCCTGCACCGTGGTCGTCGACAACCACGGCCGCGCATTGCTCCTACATCGCCACCGATGGATCGTGGGCGCATTGGGGTTCGAAGCCCCCGGCGGCATCGTCGAGCCGGGTGAACCGCCGGAAGCGTGCGCCCGCCGAGAATTGCTGGAAGAGACCGGTTTTGAGGTCCGATCGCTCGAACTGGTGGCAGTCCTCGAACCGATGCCGGGGCTGGTGGAGACCCCCCACCACGTCTTCATCGGGCGAATGCCGCGTCAGGTCGGTGCTCCCACCGACGGCGAGGAGGCCGCAGATCTGGTGTGGGTGCCGCTGGCCGAAACGCGCGATCTCCTCGCGGCGGGGCAGTTGCTGGGCACCGCGACCGCTGTCGGGATGCTCGCCGCGCTACCGGCAGCCGGCGGTCAGCTCCCGCACCCGCCGCGCGATCAGGTCGTGACGGTAACGCAGACGCCGTGACCCCACCGTCGTGATGGCCTGCGCCGCCGTCACCAGCCGCGCCATGGCCAGGTCCAGGTCACCGTGGCGTGTGGCGTACTCTGCCAGGTCGAGCACTTGCCCGGCGCGGGCGCGCACGAACTCAGCGGGCAGCCCCGCCAGTGCCTGCTCGGTGATCGGGCCGCCCGCCGGGTCACCGAGGCGTACCAGCACGTGGCCGTTCCAGCGCTGAAGGTGGATCTCGTTGAGAGCGAGGAAGGGTAGCGCAACTTCATCGCCAGGACGGGCATGGGTGAGCGCAGTTTCCGCCTCGGTCATCGCCTTCCGGACTGTCATCGATTCGCCGGGGCACCAGGTGGCGACTTGAGCGCGGGTTGCCGCGAGCCAGGCCCGCAGGAGCATCGGCAGGCCGGGCAGGGTTTCCGCGCGCCGAACCTGGGCCAGCGCCCGGCGGGCGGGACCGGTTTCGGACAGCATAACCGCGTGCTCGCCGAGCGCGTGCGCCAACAATGTCGGATCCCCCGACCGTGACGCCGCCTGCCTGGCCAGTCCGAAGTGCCGGTCTGCCGCGGTGTGGTCGCCGACGTCGAGGTCTTCCCACGCCGCGAGCGCCGCGGTGTCGGCTTGGACCAGCGCGACGCTGCGCCGGTCGACGCCTGACCGGCGCTCCCACAGCAACTCCAGCGCCGACACATGTCCGGCAGTCTGCGCTCTCACGAACGGCGCACCAAGGCGCCGGTCCAGCAGACGCAGACTGTTGGTGTGGTGAGCCAGGACCGCGAACAACGAATCGTCGCTGGGTTCACCACGCCCCGCAACCGGTCCAGTTGAGTCGACGGGCGACAGTTCCAGGACGCTGCACAGCAGCCGGGTGTGCACCAGGTCGGGCGCGGTGTGCCCGTTCTCCCACCGCGACAACGCCACTCGCAGCGAGGCCGGACTCATCAGCGTGACGTGCTCGAGCACAGCCTGGCTCCGCAATGCAGCCAGGAGCTGGGTTTGGGACCATCCGCGGGCCTGGCGAGCGGAGCGGATGAAGTGTCCGTCCATCCGGCACCACCCTGTCGAAAAGAATGTGCGGGCAACGGCGGTTGCGCCGAAACTGACACGGTGCAACAACTCTCAGGGTCTCACATCGATCCGACAGGCCGCACCGACAGGCAGTTAACAGACCACATCGGACTGACCGACCTCGGACAAGCCCACAGGGATCAGCGTAGGCGACGATGATGGTGTAGCCCTTGGGGTCTCGGGCGTAGGAGCTGATGGCGTGGTCGACGGCCAGCTTCGTTGCACCGTAGGTGTTGACCGGGTTGGTCGGCGAGTTCTCGGTGAGCGGGCAGTTCGGTCGGTTCGCCGTAGACGGCGGCGGTGGAGGAGAAGACCAGCCGTGCGACGCCGGCGGTGTGCATGGCGTCCAGGAGGGTGAGGGAGGCGCGGGTGTTGTTGTCCCAGTGCTATCCGGGGTGCTGCATCGACTCCCCGGCGGCGATCAGGCCCGCGAAGTGCAGTACCGCATCGAATCCGGCCTCAGGGGTGAGGACTTGGGTGATGTCGTGGACGCGGCAGCGGACGAATTCGGCGTCGGTGGGGACCTGCCGGTCGTCGTTGCGGGACAGGTCGTCGACGATGGTGACCTGATGGTCGTGGTCGAGGAGTATGCGGGCGACGGTGGCGCCGATGTAGCCGGCGCCACCGGTGACCAGAACCTTCACTTGACCTGGCGCGGAGATGATCGTGGATGGCTGTGCGGTGTGCTCGGAAGTATTGCCATGGGTCCGACGGCGGGTTCGTTCCGGTCCAGCCGGTGATCCGAGCCCAGACACTCGGCACTACCGTAGCGACATCGGCGCGGTCTCCGGTGGCGACCCAGGTATGCGCCAACGCCCGGCCGAGTCGTTGCGCGGTCCGCTGGTACCCGGCGATGATGTGACCGCTCGGGGTCTGTGAGTAGGCACTGAACGCCACCGCGTCCTGGCCGACCGAACCGGGCGTCGAACCGCCGGAACGCCTCATCCAGATAAGACCAGAACCGGCCGGGGTCGGCGGGGCGGCCGAGCGGAGCAGTCCGCCAGGCCAGCTCGGCGCGCATCCGTTCCGCCACGTACGGGGACATCATGTGCAGGTCGTGGTGGCGGTAGGCGCCGTCGAGCATGGCGGTGGCGCGCAGTACCTTCATACACAACCGGTTCACCATCAGGTGGAACTCGGCGGTCGCGTCACCGGCGAACCAGCTCTCGGACAGGCCGGACCAGAACCAGCACATCACGTGGTACAGCAGTATTTCGTAGGCGTCGCGTTCATCGAGGTGCACCCGCGTGTGGGGCGGCAGACCGTGGCGGGTCACCGGCACACCGATGTTCTTGAAATCGTGGCCGAGAGAGGTGGCCACCACCTGATAGTCCCGGACCGGCATCGCCATCAACTCCACTGCGGGAAGAAGGGTCTCGGCTAGATTCATGATTTCCCTCAGTAATGTCGACGGCCGCTCCCCCCGGTGCACATACAGCAGGTCGATGTCGCTGAGCAGCGTCGGCTCTCCGCTGTGGGCGTGGGCAAAGCTCGGTTCGCCGCGAGCCAGTGACCCGCCGACGATCAGCCAGTCGCGGACGGGCACCAGATCACCTAGCCTGCGCAGCGAGTTCGCGACCTCTCGGGCGGCGGTAGTGACGGCGGGGCTGCCGCAGATCGTGCACGGCTTGCCGTCAGTGAGTAGATCCTGTTGCAGAAACACCTGGTTGGCCAGGTCCGGATACATCGCGTGCTCGGTTTGAGTCTTCCAGGCGTTCTTGCGGCGGGCCCTGCTCATCGCCTCCTGGCGGGCGATCTCGGCAGTGTTGCCGCGGCCCAGTTCCAGGGCGGTGATCGCGACGCGAGCGTTGCGGACCGCGTCGGCGGTATCCCCAGCGGTGGGCATGGCGTAGTGCTCGGCTTGGGTGATGGAGGCAAACATGTCACCACCGCAGGCGCCGGCGGCGGCGATGCCGATGGTGTTGACGACCGAGTCCAGGGACGCAGCGTTGTCGATGACCATGGGGCCGGCCAGCCACAGCGGCGCACCACCGAGTGCTTCCTTGTAGGCGGGGATCAGCTCGCCGATGCGGTGCAACGGGATATGACCGCCGGACTCACACAGCACCTGCACGCCGCCGCTCAGGATCTGCGTGCGGACCTCGGGCCAGCAGCTGGATCTCCGCCCACTTCATCTCGTCCCCGGCATCGGCGGTGGCGCCGGGCCGGAAGATATCGCCCAAGTCCACGACCACCTCCATTCGGCGGCAGATGTCGATGATGCCGTCGAGGTGTTCCAGCAGCGGGTTGTCGCACCGATGAATACGCATGTAGCGGTCGATCAGGCCACCGCCCCGTGAAGTGGTGGGCATGATCCGGTGCGAGCGGCCCATCATCTCCGCCAGCGCCGGGCTCGTCCCGAAGTGAGCGAGCACGAAATCGACCCCACCGGTCAGGCCTTGCTCGAAGCGTTCGAGGAATTCGCTGCGGGACAGCTTCTTCCGTGGGTCGGTGAACAAGTCGTAGGTGACGCAGGCCCCGAGCGGGCGTTTGGTGCTCAGCGCAGGTGACCGATCAGCCCGCGTCGAGTTTGTCGGTGGTGCCGGCAATAATGGCCTGGATGAGCGCGAACACTGACCAGTCGCCGAGGCGACGTAGGCGCAGGAAGGCCGAGCAGCGCGACCGCGATCGTGCCCTTGTCCCGGTCGCGGTCGCCGAAAAAGTCGGTATACCAGTTGCCGCCTTGGCGAGCGCTATGCGTGCGGCAGAAGTGCACGAACCGCTCACCGTGACCGCGGCCGTTTCCTGGATACGTGATCCTGAGTCGGCGCCGGAATGGTTCGCCGCGCTTCGCAGCGAGCGGCTGGCTCGCGCCGAAGCAGAGTGCCAGTGTTTGGCGGGGCGGGAACTGGCTGCTGAGCAGTCGGCACTGGCGAAACTCCAGTCCGGCGGGCGGTTTACCGATGAGGAATTGCTCCACGTGCAGGATTGGGCGTGGCGCGCGGCCAAGGATCTGGTGCGCGACGGTCCGGAGGGGATACCCACCGCTGAGGAGCAGCAGGTGCTGTGGGCGGTCGGGGTAGACGCCGCCGACCATTCCACATGGCCGGTGCATGCCGGTGGTTGTGATGGTGCAGGTCGGCAACACTGTTTGGTGCGCATTGAGCAGATCCGCGCCCAGCGGTGAGCCTGCCTGGGGTAGGGCAGATGGTGTCGGGCACCACCCGCCAGCCCCGCCATCGCCAGCCGACCGGTGTGGCCTGACCGAGCGAGGCTGGAGATCGGCCCAGACCACATCGCCGCCGTGCATGCTCATTCGCAGGCGACGCCGTCCTCGTCGCGGTCTAGGTCGGCACGGTATCCGGGTTCACCTCGATGTAGTGGGGCAGCACCGGCGGCGCGGGCAGCGGAGCAGTTCTGGAAGTAGGCGGGCGCCTCGGCGGTCTCGGGTGCGGGGATGCCAGCGGGCTCGGGAGCTGGTTGCTGTGCACGTTCAGGTGGAAGGGATTGGATGGGCGCTTGTGCATCGGGGGTGCTGCATTCGGCGAGTACATTGGCCATCGCAGATTTTTCGGCGGGGGTGATCCAGAGTTGATAGGCCGATTTGACCTGGATTTGCCTCGTCACGTAGGCGCAAGTGGTAGCCGGCGTTCGGTGGTAGCCACTCGGCAGCGTCGGAGTCACTTTTGGCTTGGTTTGTGGGACCGTCCACCGCGAGCAGATTCAGTGGATCATTGGCCAGGTCGCGTCGGCGTTCGGTCGAGAGTTGCTGGGCCCCTTTTTGCCAGGCGTCCGACAGTGCGACGACGTGATCGATCTGCACTGCCGAGGAGGTTTCCAAGCCGCGAGTGAAGTCGATAGTTTTGCCGGTATAGGGGTCATTGAGAGTGCCTGTCGCGACTTGGCACGTGCCCGGTTTGAGGGTCACTGCGGTCAGGTCCCGCTGCAGGATATCGTTGCGGGTGTCGCATCCATTACCTCCACCGGACACCGAAACCTCATCCGACCACGCTGGTCCGAATTCGTCACGGTCGTAACCAGTTTGGGGAGCGCGCTCGCGCACCAGCAGAGTGTTCAGCAGTGGAATCGCATCTCCATGCGGCGCTTGTGCAGCCTGGGCTGTGGCGGCACCTCGTCGTTGACCTGATCCGGTGTCGCTGGTGTCATCACTGCATGCCGCTACCAGCGACACGACAACAGCCCCGGTGAATCCTGCGATCACAACGCGCCTGAACACGCCAATCCCCCTATAACAATGACTCTTCGTTCGGTAGCCGGTCGTTTAGCCACCGCGGAATGCAGTCCGGTCCAATTCGGAAGCTACCTGATCTAGTGCTAACTGTGCGACACGGGTGGGTGTGGTATTCGCCATGGACAACGATCTAGCACAAATGACCCGTGCCTCAACTCGAGACACGTCGGGCAGCTGTTGAAGTTTCCGAAACAGAATTCGTCAACAGCGTCGATGAGAAGGCAGGTGGCACATCTGCTGGTAAGGGTTGACCGGACACCGCTGTGGTCCGTTGATTCGGGCTTGGTAGTTTGAGGCTCGCCACGGCATACGATATTGAGGGGTTGGAATGAGTTCGACAGCCCGGGTGGATGTGGAGGGCTCGGGGCCGCTGTGTGGTGCGAAATCCGGGATAGAGTTGCAATGAAAGAGGGGGCGCAGATGCCGAATTGTCGGTCCGAGAGTATGGCGTTGTCGAGGTTGATCGACCAGCAATGCGGTGCAGCGCTCGCACGTTGGCGACGTCAGCGCGGATACAACATCCAGCACGTCGCCGTACTGGCCGCTATCGATGTTCACCAGCTGCAGAAGATCGAGGCCGGTGCGACTTCCGTCGAGGTGGCGCAGCTGAGCCGCTTGTGCGCGGAGCTCGATCTCGATCTCCCGGAGTTCGTCGGTGAGGTGCTCGAACGAGCGTATTCTGCCTCCACGCCGACTCAGGTATGCATGGCCCGGGCGGACGGGGTCGGCAGATCTGCAATCGCGACAAGTGACTCGGGCGCGGCCGAGGCTGCTCACGGGTCCAGCGCGTAGTGATTGGAGCCACCGTCAATTGCGGTTGTTAAGCCAACGATGTCCAACCTCGTTGTCCACGTGTCCGCTATGTTCCACGTCGGACTCGGGGCAGCGTCTGTGACTCATGATTGTTGGTTGTGCATTGCTGTGATCAACGACTGCGGACGTCGAGTCGGACCTCGCCGCTAGAGCTGGACGCGGTCCAAACGCGCGGTGTGAACCTCTTCGCCTGCGAAGGCCCTTGTCGGCGGCCATGCGCCGTCGACGGAACGTAGCTTGCGGGGGTCATCGCCATCTGTGAAGCAGGCAATTCCGCTCTCGGCGACGCAACCGGGACAGTCGTGGTGGGCGACGGCGTCGTAGAAGTATCTGGCCACGACCTCACGTTCTACAGCGGTGAGATGTCGAGTGCAGCCGAGCCCGCCCGCGTGCCCTCTGCCGGGGACGTAGACCGGCCGATTCGAGCAAGGGGATTTGGTGGTTTTGGTGGGGCGTCCACAGCGGTGTTTGAGATCCTCGTCGCGGATCGCGGCGCGTTGGGCTATGGATTCGACGTTGCGACGCCACTGGGTGTAGTAGTCGACGTCGTCATCGTTTGCGATCTTGGCAAGGTCAACGATCCGCTCGGCGTGCAGTGGTCCCTGCCAGGAGATGCCCTTGCGACTGGCTGCAGCGACGGGTTTCCTGAGCTCGATGATCTCGTACGCGGTTTCGAGTGTGTCGATATCCGAACGCAGGGTAGCGTCGGTGTGGGCGAGCATCTCGAATGAGGTGGGTAGCAGTAGGGCCGGCTCAGAGCCATTGTGCCGCTCAATTGACAGACGGAACTGCTCTACTTCGCGTAGTAGTCGACGCGCGGCGGTAACAATCTCTGGTGATGTGGAGGCTGTTGCGATTGACGGTCCCGTCTGTGTCGGGTGCTTGCGTGATGCGCGGCGGCGTTTCTTCGGCATCAGTGGACTCCTGTCACGATGAATACCAGAACCAAAAACCAAGTCTCGCAGACAGATTGTTTGTAGTCTCAAGTGAATCGGTTGTGCTTCAACGATGGTCGTGCACTACGCGTCGACCGAGTCAGAAGTGCTGCGGCGGCCGACGTTCATCAGATGAAATTCGGGCAGGTTCTTTACCGATAACTGAGATTATGTCAACTAGTTGTGCTACTGACGATGGCCGTTGACAGTGTGGGCCTGGGTCTTCTGTAGCAGCCTCTCATAGGGCGTCTGCCCTGCGAGGCCCCCGTGGGGGCGGTGGAAGTTGTAGTAGTCCTCCCATTCCTTTAGCTTGTCGTTGAACAACCCGGTGTCGTCGATGACGACACCGTCGAGGAGGCGGTAGAACTCTTCGGCGTCGATGCGGTGCGAGCGCTCCACCTTGCCGTTGAGGCGCGGGGTTGCCGGTTTGATGTAGGTGTGGCCGATACCCTGGTCGATCACGTGCCAGCCGAAGACCGACTGGAACTCCGCACCATTGCCGGTCTGGATCTTCTCGACCTGGAACGGCAACC
>NZ_AXVD01000048.1 GCF_000482385.1 Nocardia sp. CNY236 | reverse complement strand
CCTTCGAAGACTTTGGTCGGTCTTTTGAAGGATCACGCGGTGACCGTCCTCTATCCGGCTACGACACGCTCAGACTTCGCTGGCGTCTGGTCGTACACCACTCTGCTGGACGCAACCTCACAGACTCAGCTGACGGGGTGGGATATGCGCCGATACTGTGAGGAGGGTTTTGGTGTTCGTCACCGGTGAATCGCGACTGTGCGTTTCGGAATTAGGCTGCTTCACACGAGATTCGCTTGGCTTCTGATGCAGCGACGTTCGGGCGCAGCCAACGGTTCGAGGTGGTGGTGTGCGGATTGTCCGATATTGTTCTCGAACGGGCCGGGACGGATTGTTGTGGCACGACCCAGATGCCAGCATCGCCATCTGGGTTGCGCGAATATGTAGGGGAGACCTTGTGTGAGGTGGTCTCACACAAGGTTTTGTGCGGCCTACTCCTTGGTCGACGGTGCTCGACGGGGCGCCCGCTTCGCAGGTGAATCGGCGGTGGTAGGCAGAACGGTGTTGGCAGCAGAACCACGGAGAATTTGCTGGTCGGTTCGGTCGGCCTGTTGGGAATGAACGCGAAACGTCGTGCGGGAGAGGTTGACATGCGGGTAGGCACGCGTCAACGCTTGAGCTTCGGCACTCAGACCCAGCATGTGCGCAGGTCTCCTCTTCCATGCTTCGATGTCATCGGGGTGCAGTTCGATGCCGGTCTGCGATTGGTCGGATCGCTGGTCGGCGAACGGTTTGGCGAACTCTCGGTAGTTGACGACGGGTTCGAACCGTTCGAATCGACCGTCAGGCATTTCGATGTCGATTGTATACTTGGCTGCTTCGGGACGTTCACGTTCGACATTCCAGGTGTCGACCCACTTTCCGGATCTGCTATCGAACCATGAGAGCTTCTGGTTTCTGAAGGTTTCCCCACGGCGATCGGCCTCTCTGTGGGCGAGCGCGCGGATCCCGTAGATGCTTTTTTCAATGGTCCATATTGTGCAGATTGCAGTTGGATCGGCGGTGTGACCGGTGTCGAAAACTATTCGGCTGCGCAGTCGGATCGTATCGTCCATCGGATCGAGTCCGTTGCGTTCGGTTTGTCGGAGAAATTCTTCTCGGATCCAATCTGGCGGTTGCACTTTCCACTCGTACTTCGAAGAGAGGACATCCCATTTCGGTTCGTTGGTTCGCCCTTGGTCGAGGGTTTCTGTAGATCGATGTTTATCAGTGGTGGACGATGTCGGGGTTGCATTCACGGATAGTCTCCCGTCTGGTTCGATAGTGACTCGGAATTCGTATCGGGTGGATTCCTGGTCCGTAGTCGGGCCATGTGTTGGAATGCAGGAACTGTGCGTACCGGTCGATCGTGTTTCGGTTGTCTGTGCTGGCGTATTTGAGGTCGATGTCGGTGAGTTCGAAGACGGTGACGATGTGAGGGGGGTCTTTGCTGATCGCGACGAACAGGAAGGTTGTGCGGATTCCGTGGGTGCTGAATCCTCTCTGGTAGAAGTCCTGCTGGAGGTCATAGCCGAATTTGGCTACAGAACGGGCGAATTGGTAGGGATCAGCAGAGTCTGTGGTCTTGAAATCCAGGATGATGACCTGATCGCGGCTGTTGATGTGGATCCAGTCAGCTCGCAGGCGCAGCATCACATTGGTGAGTTTGTCGCGCCAGTACACGGTCGTTTCGGCAGCGCCGGATTCGAGGAGCTTAGCAACCAATGGGTGACGCCGTACTGCCCTCGCCATGGTGGCGGCCTTGTTGAAATGCTCCGTCCGTAGAGGAATCGCGCCCGAAGCGCGTAGATGTTTCCGTCGTCGTTGGGCCGTGGTGTTTTGCCAGTTTTCGGTTGCGACTTCGATGACGGGGGCACCGGTGCCGAGGATCAATGTGTGTACTGCACTGCCGAATTCGAGAACATCAATGTTCTTCGTGAGAGGGTGGAGTTGTTCGTAGTGCCATTGACGAGGTGTGATTTCCCGCAAACGGCGTGCACCGGAGTTGGACAACGAATCCCGGTCGTTGTGGTAGACGTCTTCGGGGATGTCGGCATAGATTCCGGGTTCGGTGGGTGCTCCCAGTGGTGTTCCGGAAGGCAGGGTGGCTGCGCCTGTCGGTTGGGGTTGGTCGCTGGATTTCTTGGGGGCTCCGAACACGTCTGGGATGTGGGTAACTATTGGTCCAGGCCGGACGAATAGAACATCGACGCGGAATTGGGATGTGTCCGTGTGTGTTTCGGGGAGCAGTGACCCTGCTTCGGTGAGTAGCGATTCTACGACGTTTTCGGCCCATTGTTGTTGGATGGCATCGAATTGGGGAACATCGTGGAGGACCACGCCGAATACCACGATCTCCTCGGTGGCTACGATGAGGTCGACGAGGTCGACACCGGGGCCATTGCCTCGCGGGTGTGTCCCGAGGATCTGCATGCCGATCGTGCGTAGATGTTGTTCAGCCGCCGCCACACAGGCCATATGCGTCAGTGGCGGCCGTTGAATGGCTGCCTTGAGCACTGCAATGTCATTGTTCACAGGAGTAACCGCCTACCGTGATCGCGCCGGTAAGACATGCCGGCGCGGACTGGTGTTCTGTATCGAAGGTTGACTACGCCACTGCCGTGGTGGGAGCGTGTTTCGGCAGGTGTGGGGGGATCGGTGCGCGCCACTGAGGCTGAGGGTTCGGCCTCGTCGAGGTCCGACGCCACTACGGTGCGGGCAAGGGGGTCGGTGTCGCGCCGAGGTGTCGGCGGACGTACGACCTGGCGTGCCGGGCCGCGGTGTGGCAGCGTCGTGGAAGGCCCCGCCGAAGGGACGTGCTGACACCGCCTCGCCCGCGCTGCCGCCCGACCGCGATCCTCGGCGACCAACTTTCCCGCTGGCGGCGCGGTGACGGACGCGCCGGAACCATGGTGGTGGTTCCGGCGCCCTTTGTCGTTATTCGGGTCGCTGGTTTCGGGCGAGATCGGCGATGAGGTCGGCGATCAGGGTCGCCATGGCGTGGCGGGCGTCCGCAGCGGCCTGTTCCCAGGTCGAGGTGCCGGGGCGGTTCGGTCTGGGCGGCATGTGGTCGGTGTAGGTGTGCTTGGCCAGCACGCTGCCGTGGGCGTCGTGGAGTTCGATGGTGAGCGGGGGCTCGTCGGGAGGGTTCGGGTTTCCGGTGATGCCCAGCTCGAGTGGGTTGCCGGTGCGAAGGTCGGTGAGTAGTTTGTCGTCGTTGACGATCTCGATGGCGTCGGCGAGCAGGCTCGGCCAGGCGAATTCCCAGTCCGCGGTGGCAGCGAATGGGTCGGGCGGGTACGCTATTTCCTCGATCGCGTAGAGTTCGCTGATCGTGCGGTCGAGAGCGTCTGCGGACAGCGCCAGTGGTCAGGTTGGACATGGTATTCCCTAAGTTTGTAGGTGTCTGGGTTGGTGCCCTGGATGCCCAGGGCGGTGGGGTGTAGCCAACGGTGTTTTGTCTCGGTCGAAGCTTGAACGGACTGGCCGCCCTACCGTGCTGGATGCTCCGGCCGCTGCTGAGAGCATGTTGCGGTCGTCACCGGTTAGGGATCTGACGGCGGGTTGTCCACGGGCGCGAACAGCGAGGTCAGGATCGTGTGGGCGACAACGCGCCCCCAGATCTGGGTCGGGATCGATGTCGGCAAGCATGCGCATCACGCGTGCGTGGGTCGACGACACCGGGAAAACGGTGTTCAGTCAGCGCTTAGGTAACGACCAAGCCGCGATCGAAGCGTTGATCGCCCGCGCCGTTCAGGCTGGCGAGCCGGTGCGCCGGGCGATCGATCTGACCAGCCCGATGGCGTTGCTGCTGACCACAGTGCTACTGGCTGCCGATCAAGCGGTGACGTATGTGCCGGGCCGGGTGGTGAATTTGCTGACCGGCCGCTTCCGCGGCGAGGGCAAGACCGACGCCAAGGACGCGGGAGCAGCGCGCGTTGCTGGGGTGGGTCGTCGCGGCGGTCCACGGCGTCGATGATTTCGGCGATACTCAGCGCGTGCCGGAATTGGTGTCCGTTAGCGGATTCGGCTTCGGCGTGCTGGGGGGATGTATTCGGGGTTGAGCCGGGCCGTGGCGATGTGATTGAGAAGGTCGCCGCCTCGGCGGGCATCAACTGTGTATCGGACCCCGTAGTGCGCGGCATGCTCGGCAGCCAACTCGGTGGTATTCGGCCACTGCGCCCGGCCCATATCGGCATGGACCGCGGTGACCGGATCGAGAACACCTTCGCGGGCCGCGGCCTCGGTGACGATTGCGATCGTGGCCTACACCACGACGTGGTCGTAGTGCCCTGGGCGCTGTGGAGCCCAGGGGCTGGTTCGAGGATCATAGAAGTTCTCTTGAAACTGGAGAAAGCACGGACACACAGCGGCTGGGAATCCGAGAGCCCACACCCCTGTGGAGGCGGATGTGGAGAGGTAGATAGCAGCTACCGGAACATCAGGACGGCGATGATAAGCGCGCCGACACAGGCCGCTACCGCCATCACCGCCAGTGGGACTGGCACTGTCACAGTGGCGCTCAGCCGGATGCGATATGCGCCGCCAACCGCTGCGTGAACTCCCAGTACGGGACACGCCACTCGATCCTCACTTCGCCGTGGTGAGACCGGTAGGTGCCGCGGCACCCATTGGCAGTCCGGTACCGCCCCTGCTTCTCGGTATAGCACGACATTTCAGCGCCGCCCTTCTTAGGAAATTTTCGGCGTCGACTCGAATTCGGGACCGAAACGGAGAGTTGGTTGGAATGTTTGGTGATGATTGGACCGAATCAGCCGCCCAGGCTGACTGAGTGGCGGGCCGCACCAGCTGGCGTCGTTCAGTCAGGACCGTCGAAACTGTTGACGATCGTTCCGATGGCGTCGTCTTCAGCAGTGAGAAGCAGTGCCACAGGATATCGGCCCGCCCCGGGTGCCGGCGTTGTGCCGCCTCGACCTCCTCCTCCGCAAGGTCGAATGGGTCACCGATACAGTTGCCCACATCGCCCAGGATCTCTTCCACGCCAATGAATTTGGACATGGCAAACTTGTTCCCCATAGTGGGGTACCTCCAAATTTGATGGAACTAATTGCGATTCATGGCGACCGCAGCACACAGGTGACTATCTGCACGCCACGGAAGTCCATCAAGTACCGAGAGCTCCCAATTCAGGGTCGACCGGCACCCGAGGGTCGGTTTCGAACACCTCGAGCGTGGTGTGGACCGTCACCGGGCGGTGCTTGCACAGCGGATCGTCGTCCACTTCAGAACCCGCCTGCCTGGCCGCTCGACCTGCGTGCCGACCCACTTGTGGCGGTCGGCTCGCTGCCGGTATGCCGTGTCGGCGGTGTTGGGCCACGTGTTCACGCTGACGGTAGTGTCGCTCGGATGCCGCGCCAGTGGCGGGTTCGGCTCTCAGTATTCGGTGACCCGCACCCAACCCACCGGGGCTAGCGACGGCGAGACTTCCACTGCGTACCCCATCCTCTGCAGCTCCGCCATCAACGGGGCGTACTCCTGCGGAGTCGCCGGCCGCTGCTGCCTCGCCCACTGCTCACTGACCCAGGTGTGCTGGCCGACCTCCGCGTAGGCGTCGAACCCGTCCCGGATTTTGGTATGGATGAACACGGCGGTGACCGGATCGGAATCACGCCACAGCTCAGTGAACACGAAGTGCACCGGGATATGGTGCTTCACCATCCTGACCACCAGCCCTTGACTCCGACCGGGCTGACCGACTGGAGCGCCTCACCAATCAATGGACCATCCATAGAAATCCTCCTCAGTGTGAGAGGCCACCGCGGGTGATCTGGCAGAACACATCTGCGCAACACGGCGGGACCGTCAATCCCGCAGGGCCGAAGCGTGTTCCACCTCTCCATGGCAGTCGCCGCATTTCTCGTCGGAGCACACGGCGGCTGGCTGCGGTGACGGTGCAGCGCAGTAGTGGATCGTGCCGTCGGACCAGTGGATGACGTACCTGAATTCCTGGCGGACACTGATTGCCTGCGTGACCGAGAACAGGAGGTCTCTGAACAGTTCCGACCCCTCGCGCAAAAGTTCCACCATCGCTGCGTCGCCGGCGGACTCCTCGATGTCCACTTGTTCTTCCGCGCTTCGTTCGCCGTCACGCAGCATCAACTCGGCCATGGCCCGCAGCAACTCCAGCGCGTCATCTTCACCCCGGACATGGGTCCGGAACGGTGCGTCGTCCAGCGGTAGATTCGAAGAGACAACCCAAATCGTCATTGCATTTTCCTCGCTTGTCGATGAGTGATCAGCTACCGCTGGCGCACAGGCCACGGGGCCTGTGCGCCGCGGAACGCGGATCAACGTGGGAACCCGACAGCTCGTGCCAAGGGGGGCGTAATGGTGGGCTGGCCAGTACGTGGCCTTCACCCACCGATTGGCCTGGTCATCGAGGCTGTGTCGTCACACGAGTCGTTGCCCGAATCGCAGCTCAGCACGTGCTCCGGCCAGTTTCGCGCCATCGCATCCGCGGCCGCGATATCGTCCGGAGGCGGCTCCAGTGCGCTGCCGATCATGTAGACACACTTCTGGCACAGGCTGATGATTTCACTGTTGTCTGTCACGACCCGGCCCTACGTTCTGGCCACGCCAGCCGCGGTCACCTGCAGCGTCACGTCGTCCGGGTCCGGCTGGTGCCGCGCCCTGTAGCGGAGGTAGGTCGCCACCCACATCGGCGTGGCACGAACCGCCGTGTCTACCACCTGCGTGGTCTCGGGGCGGGAGCGGTCGGCGATCTCGTAGGCTGGGCAGCCGTCGTGATTCGGCACCGAATGCCGCACCACCCGCATTGGCCGACCGGGAGTTGCCTCGAGAAGTTCCGGGTAGCTGAAGGTCGTCGACTTCTCGTAATCCCAGTCGCCGCACCAATCTATCGGTCCGATATTGGTGTCGCCGTGTGGGTTGGTCAGCGTGTAGAACATTCATGCACCGTCCCGAAAGGCGATCGCCCACCCGACCGGCTCCTCGGAACCATCGGTGGGCGACACCACCACCGCCGCGTACAGGCCTGGCGCCGATAGGATGTCCTGCGCCAGTCGTCCGCCGATGAACTCGGTGGCGTGCATGACCGGACCGCGGTATCCGTGCTGGCGGGGTGTAGCCCGACAGCAGCTGCCAGCCATCACCCGACACGTGTGTCTCCCGGCCGTCGTCGGAGACCTCCGGGGCCCGCACGTCCGATGGCTCGGACACGGTTCCGTCTTGATGGACACGGATCACGTGATCGGTGTCCATCACGCCATTGAGCGTATCCGCCGTTACTCGCATACCATTCCCTCTTTCACGTGCATGAGACCCCCAGGGACGGCATCCCTGGGGGTCTCGGACGCATATTGGTTGTTGGATCGATTACGCACAGGTTTACAAGCAAGCCCCGGAACGATGTCCGGGGCTTGCTCGATTGCCAACGAAATAGGTCACGCCCTGACCATGCTCACCGGCTGGCCCTCCAGCCATGATGCGATCCAGGGATCGCGCAGACCTTCCAGCTCTCGACACCAATCGTCATCGGCCAACGCCATCAGCGCTGTGTCCCGCCGATCGGCGATCGCCTGAGCCGCCGCCCGCGCGGACACGTGTGTCCCGCCAGTCGATCCGACGCCACACGGGTGGTCCATCACCGCCACACATGGCCGTGAAACGCGGATCGTTCGTGCGCTCGATCTCGGACATATCTCACCCCTCGTTTGGATTGGGTTGATTTCGCCAACGAACAGTCGACGAGTGAGGCAGCGTTCGTTCGGACGCTGCCTCACCTACCGGCTATTTCAGAGACGGTCACCGGGCAGCAACGGGCATTGACAGTCTGCTGGTCCAGCACCAAAGCCCCTCGTCGAGCAGCGTTCTCTCCCGCACCGCCGGCAGCACGAATTGTGCCAATACTGGTAGTTCATCGGTACGCGCCCGACCGTGCGAACCCAGTTCGCATCATCGACGTTGTGTATGTCTCGGATATCGCGGCCATGGGTTGGATGAGTTCAGGGATGTGGCTGAGGTCGCTACTGCAGAACCAGGAGAGTCGTTCGTGGCGGTCTCGCCGAAGGGTGCGTGCGGCATCACCGGCGGCAGGCAGCCGCGGCGGTAGAGCGGTCCACCTGTGTCGACATCGCGGCATGTTTCGGGCCCCGCGGTCGATCCGCAGGCCACAAATCGCACGCGGGGGTAGTCGGTCGTGGCTTACACGATGAGGTCGGGATTGGTTCTCAGTGCCTGTTTGCAATCAGCACTCATGTAGGCGGGCCGTCTCGTTCAGCCACAACGTGGTGACAGTCGGTTGAGCTGGGCAGTCCTAATGGATAGCCGTGTCAGTCGGGCAGCGTGACGGCGAATTCGACACTGCTGGGCGTCATGGTTGACGCCGACCTCGCGCGGCCTTGCACTTGCACGCATTGGAGCAATACACGGCATCTGTGCGTCGACGGACTCCCTGCCAGACGACCTTGCCGCAGACAGGGCACTGGACCCCGGACAGCATCACTGACCTGGTGATGATTCCCGCCTTTTCTGCGCGGGTGAGCTGGCCGAATAGGTGGATGACGGCGAGGCGCCGGGCTCGCCGCTCCTGTAGGCGGACCCGTTTACGGTAGGCACGGGCCACGCATGCCTGTCCGCAGAACGACCGCCGCGGATTGGCATCGGCCGGTAGTAGTCGGCCGCAGTCTAGGCATCTGCGCCGTGGCCTGTTCATGTGCCAGTCAGCCGTCGTGTCATCAGCGTCACTGCGGCCCAGGTGGGCGGGACACGATCTGAATGTCGAAATCTAGCGCTTTCGCCGCCCACGCCACCAACGCGCCACGATAGGCGCCATCGGCCCAGATCGTCGGCAGCACAGGATGCTCAGCGCGCAACCGAGTCAACAGGACGCGGGCGATATCGCGGTCCTGCACATAGGCGGGGGTGACCACAGCCGCCAGCAACATGCCGCCCAGGTCCACCGCGACCGAGTACTTGACACCGTTCACCTTCTTGGCTTGATCCCAGCCGCGTGAGGATTTCACGACCGTTTCCGCAGCGCGCACGGACTGCGAATCGATCACTGCAGCTACCGGTTTGAGGCAATATCCACTGGCAGATCGGACAGCCCGCAGCAGCGTGTCCCGGATTCTGGCCAGAACCCCGGCCCGCTGCCAGCGCGCGAAGAACCCGTACACCGTGCGCCACGGGGGAAGATCATGGGGAATAGCCCGCCACTGGCATCCTGTCCGGACCAGATAGCGGATCGCGTCAACGATGTCACGGCGGGCATACTTCTCCGGCCGGCCACCGGACGGGGTTTCACACGCGGGCACCGGCAGCAGAGGTTCGATCAGCTGCCATTCGGCATCAGTGGCGTCCGAGGGATACCTACGCTCCCGCACGCGCCCAGTATGCGAGCAACCCATCCTGGGCGCAAGCATCATTTTGGCAGGCCAGAAGCCATCTCAGCTTCGCGTCACGCGTGACGCCAGAACCGAACGGCTAAGCTCCGATCCCCGGAACTTCAACTCCCCAGGGGATCGCAAACAGGCACTCAGGGGCGGGCCGGTGCTGGGGCGTCCACCCGGCTTGGGGCCGTGGTTGCCGACGAAGGGCAGCTTCCTGCTGTATGCAATACGTGGGGTGGCGTGTGCTGGCAGGTCACACCCTGGGATGTCCGCGCTGACGGTGGCAGCATACGAGCACACTGACGGTGGATACGCCTCGTGGGATGTGCACTGGCGGTCGGGATCGCCTGGGGATAGGAAACAGGGACCCCGTTGGGCGGAGTCCCTGTTCTGGCTTTCCCTATGTCCGCGGAGGGAGGCGTTGGCCCACAAGTCCCGCGGCTCGTGGAAGTGAGTATACAACCTCGTGGCACTGTTCGTCGCGTCGCCTGGTACAGGGAAGGCGGCACGCTCGGGTCTCAGGGGTCGGATGCGGTGACCGGGATGTGGCCAGGGGGTGGTCTGCGTGGGTGTGCGGTCGATTGTGGGTGCGATTCGGTCCAGGTTGTCGGGGTGGCTGCTGATGGTTGGAGTTCGCTGGTGCTGCGGCTTTTGTTCGGGTGAGGGTCGCGGTAGTCGGTTCCGCGGTGGCGACGTTGTGTGTCCGGCACCGGCGGGGGGTTGCAGGTGGCGTGACTACCGAACTGGTGTTCGACGCGGCGGTGTCATCGCGGGTTCCGCGGGGTTGGGGCGCGCGTGATCGCCTCACGCGCTACTGCGTGGTGTGGCGTTTGTACGCTGGCATGGCCCGCGTTTTCGGTGATGGGGCTGGTTGGTCACTGGGGCGCGGTGTCAGTGTCGAGCGTGTGGTGGGGTGGCTGCTAGGGGCGCTCGATGAGCAGCGTGCTCACGTCCTCCATCGCACGGACCCACACGCCGGCGGGTTTTGAGCGCAGTTCGATGAGTTCGATGATTCGGTTGAGGTCCTCGCCGAGGTTACGAGCCAAGATCGGCTCGTGATGGGCGACGCGGTTGCGCAGTTTGCGGATCGATTCGAGGTCGGTGTATATCCGGCGGCGAAGGTCCGAGGGGGTGGGTCCGGAGGCATTGGGAAACAGGTTCAGGATGTGGTGATTCCACACGCGTACGTCGTGTCGGGCGGTGAACATGCTTTGCCAAAACACAATTTTCAGTTCTGAGATCACCCCACCGGTCGTTGATTCCCGGTTGCGTGTGTTGAGGAGGTCTTGCCGTGGGCTGTACACCGGGCCTGCGGGGGCGGGAAGGCTGCGTTGCAGGCCGAGGTTCCAGGGCCATCGTGAGCCGTAGACCGTGGTCAATGCCTCCGAAACTGCGTTGCGGATGGTGACCTCCGCGAAATGCGAGGGCAGCATGAGTGCAGCCGATACGCGCGCGTTCCATCCGTAGAGGGCCATGGCTCGTGTGATGTCGCCCTCGGCGGCGGTGATGTAGGTGCTCACGCGAGCAGCACTGAGCACGTCACAGATTGCTGTTTCATCGACAGGTGTGGCGAACGGCACGCTGTGAACGTACACGCGATGTCGCAGTTGCTGGGCTTGCGTGTTGTGGTTTGCATCCAATCCGGGGCGAGGGTGTATGCGGGCGCAGCCTGCGCGGTGTCGGAAGCTGGTGTGCTTGATGCGGTTGCGGCGTGGGTGTGGTGTGGTGATGCGGCCCGTCAGAGGGTCGGATCGGTCAGGGTGGATCGAACAGTTGGGCAGTCCGATCGCTGATCGTGGACTGGACGCGGGTGTAGCTGTTGGGCTTTCGTGGCTGCAGTCGGCTGAATAGTTGTGCGCGGCACCGCTGTGCATTAAGGGGGGAGTATGCACGCGGTGCCGCGACACTGTGCGGCGTAGGGTGAGAGTTCCTATCACCGCACGCCGGCCAGCGGGGGGGTTACTGGCCGGCCTAATCGCCAGCCTAGCAGTGGAATAGATACTTGGTAGGCCGTCGCGGGTTCCAGATAGTGGATTCCGCGGGATTGTGCGCGGTCCGGAGGTGTATGCACCGGTGGATCATGTGCGGTACACAGTCGGTGCCAAGGCTCAATGGCGTGGCAGGCGGATCCAGAATGCGCCGCTTTCATCACGAGGGTCGATGAGGTCGTTGCGGTGAAGTATCCGGACACGTACAGTGCAAGTGCGCCCAGGGTTTCGGTGGGTTTCCTGGCCTCTCGCTGGTAGCGGAGCCAGATGCAGCGTCATCTACGGTCATCGCCTACTCCATGACCGTTCAGCAGCGTCCCGAGTGGGCGAGCTCACACACTGGTGTATGGGTGGCCGTGATCCTGTGAATGCTCCACAGGATCACTGGGGTTCTATGGTGGCCGCGATGCGGGTCGCTGTACGAGTCCTCCGTCGTCTCGGTTGTGTGGCGCAGCGCCGCAAGGCGGGAAATGAGGTGGGGATGAAATTCGCGCGATTGTGTATGCCTGCACTGGTATTGGCCGCATTGTGCGGATGCGCCGAAAACGGCAGCGAATCTGTGTCGGATGGCTCGAGCGCCGCTGTTGAGGCCAGTGGTGACAGCGGCGAACAGGAGATCTTTGGTGTCACGGTGCCAGACGGGGATGCACAGAAGCTGCGGGTCGCCGAGGAGATCCGCGCGACAGACCCGTGCGGCTTCTTCGACCAGGACCGGATCGGTGAGGTTGGCCGGATAGATGTGCTAGGACCGACCTATTCACTCAGCGAATGCGAAATAGGATTTTTGCAGTATGACCGGCGAGAGTTTCTGTCGCATTTGACCATAGAGATGGACACCCCGCCTCCTGAGGCCGGGGAGCCCACCAGGCAGATCGCGGGTGAGGCGATCACTGTCGACACCAACAGTTCCGGAGATTGCTCCTACAAGGTGCCGATGAGATTCGCGGTCAAACCTTCCAGCTCCGGGCAGGTGCCGGATGTTGAGGAGGTCCCGACCGTCGCATACGCGAAGGTAAGTTCGGCGGCGGTGAGTCCTGCGGAGTTGGGGTGTCAGCTGGTGGAGGAAACCGTCGCTTCCATCGTCGATGCCTTTCGAGAGCAGCGGATTCCGCGCCGTGACCAGTCGGTGGCAGATGTACCACTCGCTGATCGCAGCCCCTGTGAGCTGCTCCCGCATATGCCAAACGAGTACACGGTCATCAAATTCGACGCAGGAACCGCGCCATATGAGTGCAACGTGACATTCGAGGCCGCCAGTAGTCAAGCGGCGTTCAACGCCGACCGAGTAATGATCGATTTGAGGCTCTCGCGCGCCGAGACCGCATTGGAACCGTTCGGAAATCAAACGTTGGGTCAGGTGGCCGGGGTACCCGCCCTCATCGGCGTCCGTGATCCTGTGGCCAACGAAGAGCCGAGGTGTTCTGTGCACATCCCCGTCGGCCCGACAATAGACGCGAGCCTGCCCGACAACCCGAAATCCGATCGCAGCCACTGGCAGTCGCGAGTGACAGTCGGCATCTGGTCTGTGTGTAGAGTCACCGATGTTCTGGGACCGATCGCGGTCAAGGTGTTCGGAGCGGCCGCATGAGTCGCGGCCGCATAAGTCGTCGGATGTTCGCCGCCGTACTCACATGCCTGACGGTGGCTGGGCTGGCGCTGACAGCAGCGTGCACCACCACCACCACGACTCAGGCCGGGACCGATCCTGCAAGTAGCAGCTACCGCGACCACCTCGCTCGACCTGGATCACTGGAGAAACTCGCCGAAACTGATGCTGCCCGCACACTGGACCCCTGCGGGATGCTGGATGAAAACGCACTCGAGATGGTGGGCCGTCCAGTCTATTTCGGCGTGGGAGGACTGCTGGATGACTGCCTGGTGAAATTCGACCCCAATGACCTGACCAAAGGAATCACTAAGATAGAGATGTCGCTATCGGTCATGATGGGTGTGCCGGAACTGGAAATCAACGGCCGAGCGGCATCATTGATCGGCGCTCCGGGCCAATCGTGTTCTATCGCTTTGGAGTACAACGAGCATCGCTCGTTCTTTTACACCGCCTGGCCAATCGAAGGTGCCGACGCATGTCCTGTGCTGCTCGAGGTGGTGACTGCATCGGCTCCACTACTGGATCACAATCCTCTTCGGGTGAATTCGTCACGAATTCCACAAACCGTAGGCGCCACGATAGATCTCTGTAAGGCAATAGATCTTGCGTTCCCGAACCAAAAAGTCTACGTTGCCGCGTTCGACCCGTTCGAGTGTGATTTCTGGCTTGGGCGCCAAACTCGCGATGACAGTACTCGATACACCGTCCGGGTGCAGCCGATGACGGTGTCGGGATCCACCTATGTGTTTCCGGAAGAACGGAAGTTACGCATCGTAGGGGTGGATGCGGTAGAGGACAGCGGGAGCGGCGACTACTGCAAGATCCGCGCCAATGTCGGTGCCGCCGAGCCATTCCTGGGGTACAACCGCTCCGAGCCCGAGGAGCACATCGAGGCACTGCTGGTATCCGGGCACGGCTGTACCGAAACTCGGCGACTCACCGCGGCTGCGGTGCGGATCTACCAGCAGGGAGCATGACATGACACCGGCCAGGCAGCCTCCCGACATTCCGCCACAGCAGCACCACGGAGGGCAGGGTCCGACCCCACCCAGTGGTCCACCACTGAGCCCGCCACCACATGACCACCCCGTGGGAGCACCGAAGAAGGGCAGGACTGCCGTTCTCGTCGCCGTGGTCGCGGTGGTGATTTCGGTAGGCGGCGTGGCGGGAGTCGCGTTGAATGTGGCTAGGAACGATTCCGCGACACCGCAGCAAGACCCAGTTGCTGCTGCCGCGGATCCGGTCGCCTCGGCCGAGGAGCAGATCGAGTCAGCGATTCGGGAGTTTTATGGCATCGTGGGCAATGAGGCTTTCAGTACGGCAATGACTCAGGCGTGTGCACGCGACCGTGACTGGTTCGCACAGCTCTCGGCAGAGAAGCAGAACGAATTCGATGCTATGGCGTTGCCGGTGACCATCGACCGAATTGATGACATCGAGGTGACCGGCACGAGTGCGAGCGCGGTGGTCACGGTACAGTTGGCGCCCGGCCAGGGCTCCGAAACCGACTCTGCGACGGAATATCTGATACAGGAGAACGGCCAGTGGAGGCTGTGCAGTCCAGAGGGTTCGCTGCGCTGAGTCTCCCTGTCGATCAGCTGCGGCCACCGCGTCGTGTCTAAGGTCGATCATTGATGATGCCGGCGGGAGATGCCCTATCGACACTGTGGCCGGCGGTGATGCTGTACTGCCTGGAACGATGCCCCTGGCTCACCTACGACCCTGGGGACGTCGCGGAAACCCGCGTCCACGCTGAACGAAGGGTCCCACCCACAACCCGAGACGACCACGAATTGGTAGTCTCTCGAATTCCCCTCTCGAGGAGGAATGCCCATGTGTCGGTGCCTGCGTTCACACTGGTGCTCCACGTCCACACTCATCAGGGGGTATTCACCGTGACTGAAACAACGGGGCGTTCGGCGTCCCACCCATCCAGCCAGGAGCTGCGGCAGCGTTGGGCCCATCGGTTCGCCACGTCGGCCCCGGCGATGACGGCCTTCGCGTTCGTCGCCGTCGCCGCCTACGCCGCGTTCGCGACATTTGGAATCGAGTGGGCCCTCTTGGCGGGCGCCTCGGCGTGGGAGGCGGCCGTGTGGCCAGTCGCGGTCACAGCGGTTACCATGCAGGCCCTCTACTGCCTGGTGCGGATGACACCCGGCTGGTATCCGGACTGGGTCCGGTGGCTGTTCGGGGTCGTCGCCGGGGCCGGGATCCTCTTCGCCGGATTCGGCAATGGAGTGCACTCAGGCGGCTCTCTTCACCAATTCAGCGACGCCGTGTCGGTGTTGGTCGCTGCAGTGCCTGGGTTCTGCATGATGGTCTCCATCGCCGTAGCGGGGACGTTCATGTTCGCGGTACGCCCGCCCATGCCTGGCGCGGCGCCGCCACCGCTGGTTCTCGACTCCCGAAACACCACTGCTGCGCGAGACGACTTCGACCAGCCGGACTTGTCCACGGACAGTTAGTCAATCGAAGTACGTCGGCGCCGATCACGTGTGGAGCGGCGTGGGATGGCTTGTCTCGTTGTCTGGTTCAGTGAGCAGGCTTGTTGCTGTCTTGGGGTTCGTGCTGGGAGCCCTCTGATCGTGGAGGCCGTCGGGCGGCCGGAGCATTCGTTCGGTACTCGTCAGGAGGGTCCGCTGTGAATGCTGGGGTCGATCCAGCCAACGCCGCCAGAAATCGGTGGCCATTGCCTCGATGCTCCTCCGTTGAGGCTGGTGTGAATGCCGAGGTGGATCCAGCCAACGCCGCCAGAAATCGGCGTACGAAGTGCCGCTGAGTCATGCTGCTATCCCTTCGTCTACGTGTTCTTCCTTGCCATGCGAGACCGCGCCCTTGTCCGTCCGGGTGCCTTCGACGAACTCCACGCCACAATTGACAACTGCGCCCACACCTCACATGGCAAACAGGCACACTTCTGTACGATAGGCCACCTACGTCAGGTCGGTCGGCGGGCCGCTGTCCAGTACGCTCGCCGAACCGGCGTCCGGCGCGGTGAGTTCATCGGCTGTCAGATCACGGACCATGAGCTTGCGCTCGCGCAGACGGGTGATGTGGACGCCGTCATTGCCGACACCGCCCGCATGTAGTTTCCGATTGATAGCGAATACCTGGTAGCGATTCGCTGGAGCACTCCGAACCGGGTACCCCAACGCGACGAAGAGCTACGCGCCGGGCTCTGGACCCTGAATCGGCCGGCCGTCGCTCGCACGAGGTCCGTCGGCTGCGCTCAGTGCTTTGAGCAGGATTTCTTCTCCCTGTTGCGTCAGGATTCGCACCAGGCCGTCCTCAGCCGCCTGGAAGATCGACTGATATGATGCGCGCGCCGATTGCCACCGGTTGAGCATATCTTCCGCACCTCGGCGCGTCAGGCCACCATCGGAGAACTGCTGAAGGCGTTGCGCGGCTTCGGCATGGTCGAGGAGTCCGGCGGCGGCGGCGGCTCCGAGTTCTTCGATCATGTCGACGAGGCTCTTCGATCGTTCGTTCATTTCAGTTCCTGTTTTCGGCTTTTGAGGCGGCGCTGAAGCTCGCCTAGATCGTAGTTGACGTCCTCACCGTCGAGGAAGCCCCGACCGGTGACCACGCACGATGGGGTCTCGCTGCCGAGCGGGTCTAGTTGTCTAGGATAGCCGCGCGCCCTCACCGACGAAGCGATGACGACTATCAGTGAGAAGGCCACGGCACGGTACTCGGTCCCGGAGTCGCGGCCGGTTCACTCCGCGTGGTGGGTTCTATGTGCCAGGTGGCGTCGATCGCGTTGTCCTCATCGTCCTCGCCTCGGCATCCCCACGGTGAGCAGCCGCGTTCGATCTCGAGATCGGCGATGGCATCGAAGATGTCGAGTTGGCGGGAGCGCCATTCGGCGCCAGTGACGTGGTCTATGGGCGCGCGATCGAGCGGAACGCATGAGCGGTGCAGGAACGCTTGCCCGCGCAGCGGATGACCGTTGGCGATGGCGCGTGCTGCGCCGTGGCGGATGGCGTCATCGAATGCGACAGCGTCGGCCCATTCGTCGGGCCGGTTGTCGCGCAGATCGCGCCAGTAGGCATTGGTGTGATACGGGCATCCGATACACGCGCTTTTCGGTGTATTCTCGAATCCGTGTGCCCGCAAGTATCTTTCGCAGTCATGGCGGGTCCATCCGTAGGCTGATCGGCCAGTACCCCCGGGTAGGAACATCAGCGGGAATGCGCTGCGGGTGTAGGCGACGTCGTCGGTGGCGCGGGAGGCGCGGGAGGATTCTTCGATGCTGTAGCCGACCCATTGTTCGGCGAACACTCCGCGGGGCACCGGCGTGGGATGTTCGAAGCCGAGCAGGCGCCGCACGCAGGGTTTGATGGCGGCGACTTTGTATTCGGCGGTGCAGGCTCGGCGTAGCATTCCGCGGCTGCCGTCGGGTAACAAGATGTAGAGCGGCATTTGCGCGAAGCGGGCGTACGGATTGAGCGCGTCGTTGCGGATGTGGCCGCGGCGGACGCGGTAGATGGGGATTCCCGTTGGTTCGGCTACCTCGACTTCGAGGCGGGCGAGGTGGGAGTAGACCGCGGTCGGTTCCCAACCGGTGTCGGCGAAGATCGCCGCGTCGGGTTTGGGGAGTATGCCTTCGGCGGCCAGGAGCAGCAGAGCACTGGACTGGATTCCGGCCCCGAGCGAGATCAGCCGCAGCGCGGGTCCGGGGTGGTGTGTGCTCGCGACGTTACGGGGGGCGTTTCCGACGCTGCTGTTCTGTGGTTTGGGCATGATGGTTCCTTGGCACTGGGTGGTGTGATGCGCGGCGGCCGAGAGGGCCGGGGGTCGGCCGGGGGTGCCGGGGCGGGGCAGAGTGCGCTTCCGCAGCTGGGTCAGGTCGGGCCGGAATCGTGCCTCTGTGTTGGGGCATGCTGGTCGTTTCGCGGCGTTGCGATAGCTGGGAGGATGTCGGTGTGCGCTGAGCTCTGCCGGTCGTCGCTGTTGGCGCTATTTTGAGGTGGCAGTGGTCGTGCCTGAGAATGAGAAGCGGGTGTCGTGGAGCACATCGATTGGGTAAGGCTTGCGGGTGTGCGGCTGCGCCTGGGGGAGGTGCGTGCTGATCCTGATGAGCATGTGCGGTTGCTGACTGCGGCCCGGACGGCTAAGGCTGCCGAGTGTTTGTGTCGCACACCAGCGTTGCGGTTGGTGACGCGGTGTACACAGAGCGGTCGGCATCATCTCGCGTGCTGGCCGGGTGAGGGTCCACGCCATGATCCACGGTGTGCGTTCTATCGGCTTGATCGACTGATGACGGGGCAGGCGGCGTATGAGTCGGCGATCCGTGAGACCGATGCGGGGGTGTCGATCCGGTTCGCGGCACCGTTGATCAGTACGCCTGGGCAGCACTGGGAGGCTGTTGACCAGGTGGCATATCCTGGGTTGGGTCGTCGATCGGTGGGGTTGCTGGGGTTGCTGCACTATTTGTGGGAGAGCGCGAGGCTTGTGGCTTGGTCAGCGCAGTGGCGCTGGCGGAACTGGGCCATGGTGTCGAAAGCGCTGGCTGGGCCACGGTCCGACATCACGATCGGTCGCTTCTCGGCTGAGGATGTTGTGTATGTCGTGCCGCCGTATCGGGCGGAGGTCGCTGAGGCGAATTTGATGGCCTTCGATACTTTTATGGGCTCGCTGGATGTTGATTCCAACCGGATTCGGCGTGGCTTCATTCTCGGTGAGCTCAAGGCCGTGCACTTGTCCACCTATGGTGTGCGGTATCAGTTGGCGCAGCAGACTCGGCGGCGACAGGTGTTCGTCAGCGATCAGTTGGAGGCCAGGCTGCATAGCTCATTCCGTAGCGCGTTTTCGCTGGCGGCGAGTGAGGCCGGTGGTCGTCGGATCGTGCTGCTGTATGTCGAGCGTTCGGCGGGTGGGTTCGCGAGGGCGGTCGATGCGGCGGTGATGCTGACCAATAGTGACTACGTTCCAGCGGATTCGTCGTATGAGGTACGGATGGCGGATGCGCTCAAGGCGGCTGGTCGGTCGTTTGTCAAACCGTTGGCCTTCGACGCAGCCGCCGGTGACGCGGTGACTTCGGTTGTGTTCCCGGACTTCGTGCTCACCGATGAGGTGACGCCGACCTACGTCGAGGTGTGGGGGTTGCCGGGTCGGGAGGAGTATGAGCGGCGGAAAGCCGAGAAGTTGGCACACTACACGCGGTCGGCGGCGAGGTTGATCGAGTGGACTGTGACCGGCCCCATGCCCTCGCTCGAGTGGGAGCGGTGAAGGCTTGAACTGGTGCCCCGCGCAATGCGGACAGCGCCGGCGCAGGGTGGTGGGTCGGGTTCAGGCAGGCAGCGTCACGAACGCACTGGCGAGTGTGGTGTCGGTGAAGTCCTGAGGGCAGGCGCGTGGTGGCACGTTTGACGTTTGCTGGTTAGGTAGATGTTGTAGCGGTGTGCCGGCAGGGAGTCAACTGTTTGCGGGAAGGCTTGGGCTTGCACATAGGCGAGGTCTGACACGAGTGCGCCTAGGCTGGGTTCTCCGTCGACTGGATGGGCCCGGGCGGCGAGTGTGCGGATCAGCTGGGTTAGCCGGGAGATTTCCGTGTCGATCGCCCGCAATGTTCGCCGACGGACTGGTTGGGGTTCGCTGGCGGCGGCTGTGATCCGGTGCCGGTGCGCTACGGCTAGCCGGGCGGCGCAGTCGGCTATGGTCGTGATCGGCGTGATGCCCTGGCTGGGGCCGGGACCGACTGGGATGGCTTTCGACAGTGCTTGGTTGCAGGCGAGCAGTAGTCGTCCGAGGGTAGGCCACGAGTGTGCACAGTTGGCATCAGCGACAAGCGGTAGCCGATTCATGTGTTCCCCCCAAACAGTTCTCTGTGGATAGCGTACCGCTATGTGCTGCCTTGCCTCAATGACGAGGGAATTGGTGGTGAGGCTGTTCTCGCGGAACAGTTTTGGTGTCTGCGGTTCGTTCCACTCAGCGGCCTGTGCTCACACTGCTGATACTCCACCAATGGACAGGTTGGCCACCGATGGAGCACCATCAGGGATCAGCTACCGGACCGGCCGACTCAGCCTCGAGGTGGGGTCGGGTCAACGGCAATCAACGGCCGGAGTCGACTATTCGACCCTGCGGACCCGTCCGTTGTGGAACCGTCGACTTCCTGACGTCAGCGGGTGGTCGGCTACTTACTGCCCGCCGTCCATTCCATGCCGAATCCGTAGGCCTGATCGATCTCCTGCTGGCCACCGCGAATGTAGCGGACCTCGCGGGTGACTGTCAGTTCCCGGCCATTGCTCTCCAGCATCGCGATCGCGCAGGAGATGGCCTGGTCGTCCGCTGAGCCGAGTTCGATTTCGATCTGTGGACCGGAGGTGGGGAAGAGAGTCACAACACCGTTGGCCTGCGACCAGTTCGGGACACCTTGATAGATGAAGGCGAAGATCAGGATGCGCCGGAACTTGGTGATGTCGGCGAGGTTGATGTGCAGGTTCTCTCCCGCGGTGTTGTTGCCGCTGCGGTCGTCCCCGTCGAGGTGGATGAACG
>NZ_AXVD01000047.1 GCF_000482385.1 Nocardia sp. CNY236 | reverse complement strand
CCATGATCACCGTCGTCGGCATATCGGGAAACTCCGCCAGCAACTCCCGGATCGCCGGCTCGAACTCATCGACCACCGAACCCTTCGGCTTGCGCCGATATCGCGGCGGCTCATGCGCCGCCAGCGCCTTCTTCACCGTGTTCTTCGAGATCTTCAACCGGCGAGCTATCGCCCGGATCGCCATACCCTCCGAGCGATGCAACCGGCGGATCTCCGCCCAGTCCTCCACGTTCAACACCTCATGATCGTTCACGGGTGGGTCAATATTCACCCGGAACCAGAGGGTCAGTATTCAGCCGGATGCGACATCCATGCGCGGCGGTGGGTAGCAGTGCTTCCCAGTCGATTCCGACTCCGGTGACCTCGAGAGCCGCCGACGCTAGAATGAGGCGGCGGCTTCCGTCTTCGCCGCGCCGCAGTGTGGAGGCTATACGCACCGGTGATCCGACCGCGTCGGCGGTATCCTGCATCGCGATGGTCAATACTGGATGAGTACTGACTTCTAGCAACCGTGTAAACCCGTCGTCGAGTACCGCCTCGGTGGCCCGCTGCAACTGCACTGGTTTCCGCAGGTTCCAGAACCAGTACCGCGCATCCATGGTCTCTGTAGCCAACTTCTGCCCGGTTACAGTGGAATACAGCGGGATTCGGGACGGCTGCGCGTCCACCGCCCCCAGCGCCTCGAGCAATGCGTCCCGCACTGATTCGACCTGGGCGGTGTGCGAGGCGTAATCGACCGCGATTGATCGCGCCTGCACTTCGTCACGTTCGTGCTCAGCCAGCAGCTTGGCCACGGCGGTCGTCTCACCGGCCACCACGATCGACGCCGGACCGTTCACCGCAGCGATCTCCACACCCGCGCCCAAACGCGTCGCAACCGCTGCCAGCGGCAGTGACACTGACGCCATCGCGCCGTTGCCGGCCAGTCCTTGCGCGATCAACGCGCTGCGAGCCACCACGATCCGCGCACCGTCCGCCAGGCTCAGCGCTCCCGCGACGACCGCGGCGGCGACCTCACCTTGAGAATGGCCCATCACAGCATCGGCCACTACACCCAGCGACTGCCACACTCGGGCTAGTGAGACCATTACCGCGAACGACACCGGCTGCACGATCTCGACACGGCCCAGCCAGTCACTGCTGTCGTCGGAGAGCACCTCGAGTAGTGACCACTGCACCAGCGGATCGATTGCCCCCGCGCACTCGGCCATCGCGGACGCGAACACCGGTGACCAGGCCATCAACTCTTTGCCCATCCCGATCCATTGAGCGCCTTGGCCTGGGAACACCAGGACGGTCTTCCCGCCTTCGGAAGCACCCGTCGTCACCCCGCGGATGACGTGCGCGGCCTGCCCACCGGAAGCCACAGCATCCAACCCGTCCAGAAACGACTGCCGATCGGCGCCGATGATCACCGCACGGTGCTCAAACCGCGAACGCCTCAACAACTCCCGGCCGACCGACACCGCGTCGGCATCCGCCCCAGCCTCCGAGAGCAGGAACTCACGCAGCAAACGCGCCTGCCCGGACAACGCCGCCACCGACCGCGCCGAAACCACCCACGGCACGGCTATGAAGTCGTGAGGTACCGACTCCGCACTATATCCCGGTTCAATCTTTTGGGACGAACCTAAAATGACGTGAAAGTTCGCGCCGCCCAACCCGAACGAAGAGACCCTACCGTAACTATGGGATCCACTATGGTGATTGATCAGCTCGGTCGTGTCGGTCGGGATCGTGATATTTAGCCCAGACAGGTCGATGAGATCACTGGAACTCGTGAAGTTTCTATTTCCAGGAAATCTTTGATGCCACAGACTTAGCACCGCCTTGATTGCTCCAGCTATACCGGCAGCAGCATCCAGGTGACCAATATTGGCCTTTACCGAACCGATGACCAGTGGACCCGCTGTTCGCCTCGATCCGATAGCGTCGCCCAGCGCTGTCGCCTCCGTGGCGTCGCCTTGCGCTGTCGCTGTGCCGTGTGCTTCGATGAATCCAATGTCATCGGGCAGGATCTCGGCATCCGCAAGAGCCCGTTGAATCAATTTGGCCTGCGCATTGGCGTCGGGCGCGATTATCCCGAAATTGGCACCGTTTCCGCCGGCCGCCGTACCGCATATCTCGGCATAATTTTTCGCGCTCGCGCTCTCCATTGACGAAGAAGTCATCAACAAGACAACACCCCCGCCTTCTCCTGGTACAAAACCGTCGGCCTGCTCATCGAAAGGGCGGCATTCACTCCCGGCCGAAATTACACCTAGCCTGCCGAGGTCGCGGATTCGATCATGACTGCGAACGAGATGGACTCCGCCCACAATCGCGATATCTATATCCCCGGACCGAAGCTCTCTATAAGAAAGATGCATCGCAGCGAGCGAGGAAGATTGCCCGGTGTCTACGACAACACTTGGCCCGTCGAATCCGAAGAAATGAGAAATTCTATTGGCGATAAATGAGCTACTGGATCCTGATATCGATGAATCACTGCCCGCATCCTTGATAGAATCCCCCAACGAGCCGATAAAAACTCCCACGCGACTGCTAGAAATGACACTCGGGGATACGCCGGCATCCTCAATTGCTTCCCAGGCCAATTCAAGCATTATTCTTTGACGCGGGTCCATCACGGCCGCTTCCCGAAGCGAAAGATTGAAGAAACTATTGTCAAACCAGTCTGCAGGTTCGATACAGTTGAAACGGAAATCATCCCGGTCAAAACGGGAAACCGCACCGTTCGACAAGGATGAGCCACCCTCCTTCGCCACGAGCATTCTCCAAAATTTTCCGGGCGTGTCAGCGCCGGGAAACCGGCAAGACAAACCCACTACATGAACCTTCACGGCACTCAAGCAAAATCGACCTCCAACTTGAATATAAGAGCGATCAGACAAGCCCTGGAAGCGCGATTGAGAGCTGAAGTAGTCGCACTGAGATGGCGTCTTACGCGGTTGTAATTCTTTGAGGTTACGCCAGAATCGGCTGTGCTGCGTGATGTCCGAATCGTGGTCTATGAGTTGTTTGTCCCGGATGAGTTGCGGACTCTGGTCGAGCCATTGCTTCCGGATTTCACGCCAGGTCCGGGGTGGTGAAACCACCCCGGCCGATGAGGTTGAGCTGTTTTCGAAAATATCATCGGCCGAGTACGCCGTCAAACCATCCAATGCGAATACCAGAACATGACGGCGACTGTGGTTCGACGTGTTCCGCGAGGCCCGTTCAGCTGTCCTACAGTGGCGGCGCTGGCTGCCGGGTTTGGAACCGCCTCATTCCTCGAATGAAGTCTCCATCAGGTCGAAGCGCTATCCGTCCGAGGTTAGCGAGAAGGCCGTTCGTCTGGTCTTGAAGCGTCTGGAAGAGTTGGTATCCCCGTATGCCGCCGCAAGGTCGGGGATCTGGTCGCTGCCAGTCGTCTTCTGGGGACCACTCCATGAGCCCGTTCATATTCTCGTTCGATGGCCGCTGCCAGGGTGAGTGTGGGTCGCAGAAGAACACCGGGACACCGGTGCGGGTGGTGAACGAGGCGTGAGCGACCTCTCCCGGCCCTGGTCCCAGGTCAGCGACTGCTTCAACAACCCTGGCAGGTCGTTCATCGCCAGCGACAACTGGGCTGCGCCCCGGTCCTCGGTATAATGGCCCACCGACCGCCGGATACCGCCCAGCAACCACCAAAGAAGGCCTCCGACGTAGGCTCTGATTCCCAGACTACTCAACGACGAATGGGGGCATAGTGCGGAAACCGGTGATGCCGAATGACGGTTGCGGCAACCAGTGCATAGATATACTGGAATTTTTCGCGCTAGTCATCGATCGGCGGCGACGTGACCGCTACTACAGCTAATCAGCGAGGCCGCGAATGTTTCCGGCGTTATCGACATCCACACCCAAAACCCTCGACAACGACAGCCTCATCACCTCCTGCATATCCTCCACGACCTCCATGTCCTCGCGGATTACGGAATCAATGTCCGTGCCCTGGCTGGCAAACTTGCCTTGAAGCTTCCCAGCCATGTCGAAATCCCCGAAACCAGAGACATTCATCGTCCGGTCGGCGAGGCGAAGCATACTTTCAAGGTCAGCGATACGCTGGGCGCACGCCAACAAACAGTTGCGGGCGACTGCCTCATTGTCCAGATACAGCTCACCCGCTCTGACCTGCTCGGCGATCCTCGACCAGCGACGAGCCTCATTGTCAGCCATGTACCCCTCCTGATTCGATCCGCTGACTACCGGGGCAGATGCGGAACCAGCGACGACGCCGCCTCGGATAGCGACCTGCAAGGGTCGGGCAAGTCGGTCGCCCGCGGAGACAAACTCAGCAGAGAGATCTGTACGCTGCCCTGCTCCGCGGCGAATACCACGTCACACTTGAAATCTCTGTTATCGGCGTCAACACGAAACTGTTCTCCCGGACGTCCCGCGATTGTCACCGACTGAAAATCGGCATTTCTCGCCTTGGCCCCGTAGTCCCGGATGGTGCGGGCCGAGGAATACACGGTGAGCGCGAAATCGTCGTTGTACCAACCGCAGATTTCCCAACCAGACCGTGGTCTTCCTTCGATACCGCTTTCCTTTGTCTTTGGGTCGACACCGGCTGCGAGCACCGCCTCGTCAGGGATCGTACACGGGTCGTACAGGACGACTTTGGTGGTTGTCGCCGCGCTCTTGTCGGTGCTGGTGGCTTCGCCGCAAGCGGCGAGCCCGAGCACCAGTACGGCAGCCGCCACCAATCTGATACCGCGCATCCCCCGCCCTTTCGGTCGGCCCGATCTCAACGCGCTGAATGTAGCAGACTCGGATGGGCGCGACTGTCGAGAGTCGAGGATCAGAATGCGCTGGGCATGAGCGTGCAGCACACGATGCGCGGTCAATGCGGTAGATAGACTCCCTCACGCACCTCGGTTACGGTCCGGATGATCATCTGCCGCAATGTCGCAGCAATCCGCTCGGAGGTCGTGGGTTTGATGGTCAGGGTGTCAGCACCGAAAGTGACATAACGGCCGTCATCTTCGACGTCATTGAGCTGGAAGTCCTTGCGCCCATCGACATGCCGATTGTCCACGCTGCCCATCGCATACACGCCGATATGACCGATCAACGTCATCGCCTGAGTGTAGAACCGCTCGAACTCCTCCCGTGGGGTCGGCCTCCATGCATCACGCACCGGTGGACGAGGCCGCCCTAACTCTTCGGGCGATACTCGCACTTGTCTACCTTGCCCGGCGTTACAGCGCGGAAGCACATCAACCGCGGCCTTGGCAACCTCCCCCGCCGACAACAACCGCAAGATCACATCACCGCCCTGCTCGTGGTCTGCGCCAGGCTCCTGTACAGCAATCGCGCCATGCTGATCGTGCACCGCTGCATGCGCACGCAGTTTGTGCTCTCGTCGGATGCCCACAAACCCGGCTACCTCCACCCGAGCTTCCGGGGCGAGAAGTACTTGTACCACTCGCACCAGGTCATCATCGAGGTGGGCGCGGAGTGACTGCGCCGCCTCCTGCCGCAATCGCAGACTCTCCGAACGGAACTGGGTCGTGTGCTGGTGACGCAATGGATAGGGCAGAACGTCTCGACCAGTGGACTCCCACAGTGTCCGGAATTCGAGCGCGGTGAACCGCCAGCTCCGCATCTCAGCCATGACTCGATACCTCGCCGCACAGAATCATTCACCAATCACAGGGGGTACCGTCTTTGGCAAATCTCGCAGACCGAGCAGTTCGTCTCCGTGCTCTTGGGTGACCAAGTAGTCTGGAGCGCTCTTGCCTGATTCTTCATCGGACGTGCCACCACGCCCACCGGAAGCCAGACCAGCTGGCATGCCGGTCATTCCAGAGCGAGCCGAGGAGGTGCCCGATCGCGCGGCTGGCGGAGTGGCTCCGGCGGGGGCGCCTGGCACTGGGACAGCCGGTGACCGCACCGAGTTGCCGGGTGAAGCGGAGCCGGGAAGCCTTTCAGAGCCCCCAATGCCGCCGCGATTTCCAAGACCGCCCACTCCACTTCTACCGGCACCACCTCCGCCACTGCGGCTTCCAGAACCGCCCGGCTCACCGGAATTTCCTGGGCCGCCCACACCAGTAGAACTTCCAGAGCTGTTCGAAGCTCCCGAAGCCGGACCGCCGGGGGTGGTCGCCCCCGGAGCGGTTGTAGCCGATGCAGTCGATGCCGGTGCGGTGAACGCGGAATCGGGACCTGCAGATGGCGAATTTCCGGCAGGATTGTTTGCAACCTGAGTATCTCTGGAGTCTGCCGGGTCGCCGAATTCGGTACTGGAAGTGTTCGGACTGAATGATTGTGAACCCGAGCGGCTTCCGTCACCAGAACTTGCGCCCCCGAAATCAACTCCACTAGACGCTCCACCACCGACGGAGTCAGCACCGGAGCTTGCCATGGGAGTTGGACGAGGAATCACAGGCACGCCAGTATCGGACTCCTGAACAACTGGGGCGTATACGGTGTTCAACACCCGCAATGCCTCCTGCTTCGCGTTGTACTCGGCAACATCATCATTGCGCCAGCCACGTCCGGATATCCATGAGCCAAAATTTTGCACTCCGCTGCGATGCTCCGGCGGATGCGGGACCAACTCCTTGGTGGGTTCCAAGCCGGTCCTCAGTTCATCCAGCTTGCTGCTGGTCAGCTTCGCTGCTCTAGAGACTTGCTGACCTTGGGCTGTGTAGTTACCGACGGCGTTTGCCGCAGCGTCGCGTGCCGCTCCTCGCCATACCCCCTCATCGGTAGCGCGGGACATGCTACCCGTAAATCCTTCTAGCGATTCGTCGTTCTTATCAGAGATGTTCTTCCAGTCGGCAACGAGGTCGGCGACTGCTGTCGAATCGATCTGATCGACCTTGGCACGTAGCGTGGCAAGGTCGTACCCTTCGAATTCATCTACCTCATGAACCTCCTGCGGCCGAATCTCGCCATCGAATCCAATGTCGTCCGCACTGCTGCGCACCCGATCGCGTTTCTTGTTGTACCTTTCCTGGACGGCATAGGGATCGACCTCAGGCTGCAGTTCCTCACCAGAAAGAAAGTCGGTGATAGTACGTAGCGTCGCCGAACCCAGCCGCGGAAAGTATAGATCAGGATTGTACCAATAGGTCATCATTGCACCCGCTCTGTGCAGTATCCGACACCGGACTCGCTTTCTGCATCTTGTCCGGTGTCGCGCTTGGTCGAGATGATCATGACCCCTTGAAAGGTCGGCGAATTCTCGAAACTTTCAAAGGAGATCTTGTAGATCGAAAGATATTCTCCAGTGGTCTGGAGAATATCGGTTTCCAAATTTTTGACATTATCGCAACGATTAATATTCACGGTTCCATGGCTCGGTTCGCACACATCCCGGGGATCTGCAATGTGTTTGTTGTATACCTTCACGCACCGATAGGCGACCCGCTCGCAATCGAGGTACAGTCGTTTCGACCGCGCGAGGTAGACAATCCCATCCTCCAGCGAAGAACAATCCTCAAGTGCCTGGTAGGGAATCACAATTCCTCCAATCAAGACGCAGTCATTTTCGGCGAGTCATAATGCTGAAAAGAAGGACACGGGGTTCTGTGCGTCGGCTCATCTGATTCGGTCGAATTTTCCCTCCAGCACAGCCATCGTGAACATTCGCCACTCACCTGCGGTTACGATCAGAGCCGGACCGGTCGGGTTCTTTGAATCACGGATGCCGACCCTTCCGACGCCGAGCCATGCAACTTCGACACAGGCCTCACCGTCTCCGCTGTGGGAAGACTTGAACCATTGCCCGCTCAAGGCCCTTGTGGTCACTGATCATATCTCCATGTCAGATTTCTTAGTAGATCACGTGATGGTCGTTCTTCCAGCGCGGCGCTCTTGAGAGACCCATACATCACCCGGAAGCGCTCCACATCGTCGTTCTCTTCGAAAATTATTGTTCCTATAGCTCCTTCGGTGTAGACCACGGATGGCTCATTATGCGGAAAGTCGATGACGATATATGGAGGCAAGGCCAAACCGCCAGGGAATCCTGCTGTAAACGGTACGATTCGGATGGAGATGTTCTCCAGCGTGCTCATGTCCGCAATATGGCGAAGTTGGGACGCCATGACTCGACTGGAACCGACCACGGTGCGCAGCACCCCTTCATGTAGCAAGAATTCCGCCTGGACCGGCTTGTGTCGGCGAGTCAGTATCTTCGACCGTCGCATTCGCAAAGCTACGCGCCGATCCACCTCATCTGAAGTATCAGCCAAAGGTGATGCTGCGACTACCCGTGCGTATTCGGCTGTTTGCAATATTCCAGGCACAACAAGTGACTGGAAGAAACGGAATCCGGTTGCCACAGCTTCCAATTGAAGATACGTGTTGAATCCCGGCCTGATCAGCTTCCGGAAGTCTTCCCACCATACCTTAGGATTCGCATGCGATACCAGGGACCTCAAATACTCGACGCGGTCCTCCGCTATCCCGTAGTACTCGCAGATGAAGTCGATATCGCGAACCTTCACCCGCTCGTTCTGCCCGAGCTCGAGTCGTCCGAGGCTGGATCGGCTGATCTCCAGAGCCTCGGCGACCTGCTCGAGCGTGTATCCGTTGGCCTGACGCGCGTCGCGCAGCGCTCTGCCCAGCTGGCGACGCGGCAGCGTCGTCGTCTTACCGAGGTCCGACTTGGTGCCCGCCATTCAGTGTCCTCCCCTGCTCTCCCACAGTGTGACTGATAGTTTCCCGCTTCGGGAATCATTGAGTGCCCAACTGAGAAGCTCCCAGGGATACGTACCGATCGCCGTACCTCGACTGTTTCGAGCCCGCCGTCGTGAGCACGACCCGCAGCATATGCGCATGCACCGACGATATGGAAGAAGCTGCAGACCTCGGCCGAACACGGCTGCAAAGAACGCAACGTCTCGTCCGGAGACGCCAGTCCAGCAGGTGATTTCGATAGCACTGCCGCAAGTTACGGTCCGGAGGTGACTGCGAGTGCGCCGAACCACAATCGGAGCCACTCACGCGGGCTGGCGAGTGATGGGCCATCGTGTGGAAGTCCTGTTTTTGCGCGATGAGACCGACCGAACGCCTGCCCACCGACTGCGCAACGACGGCACGATCGTTCGAATACCGCTGGGACAGCCCGGTTTCATCGGATTCGATCAGCGCGCGCCACCGGACCTGGCGCAAGCACGGGAATGGTTCCCGCGCCACTTCCGGCTCTGGGACGCGGTACGTACCCAGTTCTGGGATGTCGTGCTGCACAGGCACGCAACCCCCTCCGCTGCGCGGACTCAGACGGGGCGGCGCCCCGGATGAGCCGATCTATCCGAACCTTCGAGATATACAGCTGCCCAACCGAAGAGTTGACATGTCCATACGACGGAAACGACCACGACCGCAGCGTCCTGCGCGTGCACCACGCGGCAGGCCTTTGGAGAACGTATCGATGATCCGCTACCCACCCCGCGTCGCGATCGACGCGATACTCACGACCATGATGTCCGAACGCCGCGCCGACCCGGCCGGCTCGAACGCCGACATCCTCCACTTCTGGGGGTTCGCCCGCACCGACTCCCCCACCACACACGATATGGCCCACACCACGATAGTCCTCGACGCCGACGCCGAACGCTCACCGATCCTCGAATCCGCACAATGGCTCATGCAGCGACTCTCCGGCCGGCTATGGGGTTTCGGGCTGGCGTATTGGACCGTCGGCGAAATGTTCACCGGCCGCGACGGCGTACCCCGAGAAGCGATCGATGCGGCCATCGCGGGCCAGTTGCTCGAACGTGCCGGGGCCCACGAAGTCTGCGCGGCAACGATCTTCGATGCTCGTGGCCGCTCGTATACGTCGATGACCTACGCTCACCTACCCGAACTCGGACAGTCCCCTACCGGGGTGGACGACACCCGTGGGTGCGTCGACACCTGGATCGACCTCTTCGACCGGCGGGCCGCTACGGCGCATGCGTGGGCGGCGGCGATCACCCTGGATCCGGACGGCAACCGAGCCACCCTGGCCCGGCTCCGCGCATCATGAGCCGGGCCGTCGAGATCAGAGGACCAGTCGCACCATATCGGCGGTTCACGCGAGGCCGGGCAACGCCCGCGGAGTCGAACGCGGATGCAGCGCATGCACCACCAGCCGAAACATGACCGCCCGCACCAACATCTGCGGCCACTCCGACAGATCCGACCAGCGCTCGATCAACCCGACTGCACCACGCCACCGTCGTCATCACCGACGGCGACTCCTACCGCATGAAACACCGCATCAAGCGAGGTGACCGCCCCTGAACTGAACCCCACCCCCAAGGAGGTGGGGACTTTTCCTGGCTTGCGATCCTCGGTCACCCGTGAGGGTGACCGCCACGCGGGAGCTGAATCGGCGTCGAGCAACCACCTGCCGATGTTGCGATCCTCGGCCACCCGTGAGGGTGACCGCCACCGCGACGATCTTGGCCTGACCCAGTCTCAAGTCCAAGTTGCGATCCTCGGCCACCCGTGAGGGTGACCGCCACTCATTGCATACCGCTGATCCTGGGCAGACTGGCGCGTTGCGATCCTCGGCCACCCGTGAGGGTGACCGCCACGACGCGCGGTCGAGCCGGTAGCGGTTTCCGCCCGAGAAGTTGCGATCCTCGGCCACCCGTGAGGGTGACCGCCACCGCATCCGACATCGCAGGTAGCTGACGCCAATCGGTGTTGCGATCCTCGGCCACCCGTGAGGGTGACCGCCACTCATTGCATACCGCTGATCCTGGGCAGACTGGGGCGTTGCGATCCTCGGCCACCCGTGAGGGTGACCGCCACCGCGCGCGAACTGGGCGGATGTCGACCGGGCCGCGCGATAGGCACTGTTTCGAGTAGCTCCAATACGATAGCCGCTGTTCGCCAGTTCGGAACCTCTCTGGGAATCCATGTGCACTGGAGGTTCCTAGCTACAGGATCAGCGGGTCGCCGTGTGGTAGTACTTGGGCGGTTCCGATGGCGCGGACTGATTTGAACGAACCTTTGGGTATTTTGTAGATCCGTATGCTGTCTTCGGTGTTCTCTATGAGGCGGTGGATGCTGTCGATCAGGATGAGCAGTTCGGCTTCGGTGCAGACGATTTCGAATACGGAATTTTGTACGCGCAGTCCATAACCTTCGCAGAGTTTGGCGACTTTCCGGAGTCTTCGCCTTCCTGCGGGAGTGGTGGTGCAGACATCGTAGGTAAGCAGGAGCTCCATCTATAGCGTCCAGGGCAGATAGGTGGGCAGTTCGGCTCGCAGGTGCCGCGCGAGTAGTCGTGCCTGGATCGAAGGGAGTAGCGCGACGTCTACTTTTCTCCCCAGGAGTCGATGCGGCAGTGACCGTTGCTTGTAGCGTTGCCATTCGGTGAGAACCAGCTTGCGGCCGCTTTCGGTCAGTTGCACCGCGCCGCCTGGCAAGGTCTCGAAGTGCTCCGGACGGACTTGTCGACGGTTGAGTAGGGTCAGGGCGAGGCGGTCACCGATTGCCGGCCGGAGTTCTTCCATCAGATCCAGGGCCAGGGCGGGTTTGCCGGGACGCAGGCCGTGTAGGAATCCGATGTAGGGGTCGAGTCCGACTTGTTCGGCCGCACCGTGTACGGCGGAGCGCAGCAAACCGTACAGGAAGGACAGCAGCGCATTGACCGGATCGATGGCCGGTCGCTTGATGCGGGCGGTGAACGCCAACCCGAGATCTGGCCGCAACAGATGCCGCAGGCCGGAGAAGTACAAGCGGGCGGCTTGTCCTTCTATGCCGAGCAAGACCTCGAGGTGGGGTATCTCTGGGAGCTTCTGGAGGAGGTCCGCCAGGTCGTCGGAGATCTCACGCAGTGCCTGTTGCCGATGGACAGAATCTCGGGCACCACGCATGAGGATCTGGCGGCTGTTCTGGATCTTGCCCGCGACACACGATCTCGCGATCGATAGTCGGGCTTCAGGATCGGCGTGCGCTAGATGCTGGCTGTGGCGCAGTAGCACATTGCCTCGGGTCGGGCCGTCGACGCGGCCCAGAAATCTGCCTGCGGAACTCATCCAGACCTTGGGCATACAGAGTGTGCTCATGGAGCACCCGCGGCATCGGTTGTCCGCCACGGCCGGTGCTAGTTCGGCCCGCTGAGCGAACGATCTGACCGCTTCCGCGGTTTGCACGACCCGCTCCCGTAGCGCGTCATCGATCGTCACCGGATGGCGTTTACGATCACCTGCCGCGTAGATGAATCCGGTGTCGATCCGGGTAGCCAAACGCTCTTCGAGGCAGACCGCTTGTCCGGCGAGCTGGACGTCGGCGGGACCACCGGGTTGGTAGCGTCCCGACTTGTGTTCCACCGGAGCAACGGTGCCGTCGGCGAAGATCTCGACCACGTCGCATACCCCGATCAGGCCGACGCCGTCATGCCACACCGGCAGCGCCCGCAAGGTGCGGACGCCAGGTCTGGACTCGACACCGGGATCGTGGACATGCGCGTGCATGAGAGTGCCGCGGATGGTGTTGGAATCGTCGGCGTAGGCGTCTTCGAGCAGGATCAGTGTGGCTTGCCGGGGGCAGTACGCGTAATGCTCCAGCGAGGACAGGGACACCGGCAGTGGGTCCGCGGCGGTGGCTGGGGTCATCCGATGATCCGGGTGAGTGTTATGCCATCGGGGAGGGCGGCTTCATCGACGGTGATGGCGTAGTCGGTGAAGTTGCGGATAGGTGTGGGCGGGATCTGTTTGCTGTCGGGGGTGATGTGGACGGTGTCGGTGAGAGTGTGGGCGGGTGCGGTGCCGTAGGCGTCGTGGTGGGTGAAGACATAGAGGCCGCGCAGGGCCATTTCGCCTCGGGTGGAAGCACGATCGTGCTCGAACATCAGGGTCATGCTGCGCCAGAACAGGGCAAGGTCCTCGGCAGTGACGCCGGTGCGGGCGGCCAACGGTGCACTGAAATGTCCGACACCGCGGTAGAGGCCGTAAGGGACGGCGTATTTGCTGCCCATCTCGGTTTGCTTGGTGTCGTCTTCTCTGGTTCGGGTGAGGCGGGTGATTCCGTGTTCTTGGGGCAGGACGGGGTGGATGCTGCGAGAGAAGGTCAGCTGCAGCGGGCCTTGGACACGGCCGGCGGGTTTGCTGCCGGTGGTCATGACGGCACCGAACATGCGGACGTCGTAGAAGTTCTCACACATCCAGCGCCGCGCGGACAGCTCGGATGCTTTGCCGGCGGACAGGTCGAGTTCTTTGTAGGCGCGTTCGTGTTGGGCGTTGAGCGCTACCCCGGCTTCGACGTAGATGGCGTTGCCGGGTTTGCCTTCGCCGAGCAGGGAGACCATGTTGCGAATTTTGCGCTTGATAGCGACGTCGGTGACCAGGCCTTGCATGGTTTCGGGGTCGGTTCGGGGGATTCCGCCGCCGTCGGGGTCGCCGTTGGGATTGCCGTCGATGACGTCGAACAGGAACACGAAGTCGTGTTTGCGGGTGGGGTCGAGATGAGCGGCGTCGATCATGGGATGGAGTGCTCCTTGTCGGTGTCTGTCAGGCGATGGGTTCAGTGGCTGCGACGTTTTCAGCAGCCGCGGCCTTGGCGTCTTTGGCGGCCTTCCCGGCGCGGGCTGCGGCCATCTCGGCGGCTCGTTGGTGGTCGTAGCCGATAATGAATCGAACTTGGGCTGCGGCGTCTAGGTGTGCGGGCAGCGCAGTGTGCCACTCGAGTGCTTCGGAGATCTTGGCCAGCTGAGCGTGGAGTGCCCACCCTGCGGGGCGAGTGGCTTGCCTCCCGGTGAGCTTCTTGAGGTGGCCGTTGGCGTTGAGACGCAGCATCCGCATGGCCGCGAGCGGCTGACTCATGGCGAGCCCGAAGTAGCGATCTCGGATGGTGGCGTTGATGTCGGGGATCGCTTGGCGTTGGATGACTTCGAGGACGGCGAACATCCGGCCCCATACGTAAGCGGGGTCTGTGGCGGTTTCGTCGAGGCCTGGCATGACGTTCTCCTTCAGATATGGAGGGCGGTTGAGAGCCAGGCGCAGCATCGCCACACGAGGCAGGTCGACGTGGTGGTCGTTGCGGATGCGATGCAGCAGCCTGGGCACCAAATTCGGTGGTGGCGGGCCACCGTGTAGCGCGCAGCGCAGCAGCTCTCGCTCGATACCGGAGGCCGCGCTCCCGGCGACATAGGATTTGCGCTGTCTATCCCAGCGGCCGGTGGCCTGGACCATTGCCTTCAGACCCACTTCGTGGATGCCGTCGGCCCACGCCTGGGTGGATCGGTGGTCGTCGAACCAGTCACGGAATCGTTTCTTGATTTCCAGAACCGGCATATCGATCCAGTCACGCACCACGACGCGGCTCTGGTTCGCCGACAGGGTGATGGCGTAGAAGTCGGAGTCGTCGACGACCGTGCCCGACTCACCTTGCACCACTTCGTTCCGCAGTGCGGAGACCTGCTCGGGGGCGGGTGTGTCGATGATGCGGAGATCGAATTCGGCGGCGGGCTCGCGCAGCCACCACGTCAGGACGTTGTCCTCACCGCGGCGATGATGCCGCGGGTCCGACAGCAGGCTGTTGAGCGCAGCCATGGCATGCCCGCCGCAGTCTTCGCACAGCGGCGTGTTGGCCAGTTGCAGGGTGCCCATCCGCCCTTGGGCGGTGGTGTTGATCGACACCACCGCCGCATCCCGGCCGCGTTTCGGCCGCCCAGCCGCGTCGATACCCACGGGAATCAGGCTGCCCTTGACCATCTCCGGAACCGTCTTCAACGGTCCGACTGTCGCACACGACAAGCAGAACCCCTCGCTGCCCGAGCTCTTGCGGGTGCGCGCCACTTGCGCCCAGAACCTGGTCGCCGACTCCCGCAGCTGCACCAGCTCACCGGCGACGAGGAACGCCACCAAGTCCGACGACTTCGCCTCCTGCAGCCGAGGGTCGGTCAGAAGATCGAGATGTCTTCCAGTCGTGAAGAATTCACAGATCCTCTGGGCGACTGGATCATTGCTGGACTCCCGCCATTGCTGCAACAGGGCAAGGTAGGCGTCGTGGCGCCGCGCCGCGCCGCGGTGGGCCTTGTCATCATCCTTCTTGGCGAAAGCGAAGACATACTCGAGAGTATCGACCAGCAGCATCGGGGCGACACCACTGGTGCGAGTCAGATACGGTGTCGCCAAAGGTGTTCCGGACTTGTAATTCGCATCGGCCCGATCTATCAGATTCGGGTTCCCGGCGTCATCGAGCACGACGGCCCACCGCACCGTCCGGGTCCGGTAGTAGCGAGGTGCGGCGTCCTCGGTGCGGCTTGCCACGAGGCGATCAATCAGCATTCGCTCGCCTCCCGCGTTTGACCGCGCCCGCCGACGGCAGTTCCATGCCGCGGGGCGGAACGTGCAGAACGCCGTCGGTCAGCCTCGCGAGGAACCAGCGGTAGGTTTCGCCGCCATCGGGGCCGTAAGCGATGCTGTGGAGCATCACACCGAGGTCTTTGTCCTTGTCCCGCCGACCCGAGATGGGTTCGGCTGAAGTGGCTTTGCCGAAACGGGCCGAGAATTCGCGGGTGCCGAGGAACGGCTGGGAGTAACAGGCGCCTCTGTCGACGCGGCGGCGCAACTGGTCACGATATGCCATCTCGGTAGCGGTGGCATGGGACCGTAGCCGGATCTGGGCGTAGATACGGTAGGCGACATCACGCAGTCCCACGGTGTTGCGCTGATCGCGGTCGTCTTCGACGTCGTAGCGCAGGCCGGGATCGGCGATGGCGCGGCGAACCCAGTCGTCGGAGACCATCGATTTGACCTCGTTGCGGCGAATGGCAAACCAGCGGATCGGTTTGAGGACCTCGATCTTGACGATGATGTAGTCGAATTCTGGTTTCCAGAAGATCGCTTCCAGAATTCCTCGGGCTGCGGACGGGGTGATGACTTCGTAACTGAAGCGTTCGGATTTCATCTCCGGCCGGGTGAAGCAGGCATAGTCGCCACTGACCTCGACCACCAGCGGGGAGTGCGGATAGTACGGATGGGTGCTGTTCACCAGATGTAGTCCTCCGGGTTGGGATAGCTGAATTCGATTCCGCGGGTGCCGTAATCGCCGCACCACTCATACAGGCGGCCGCTGCCGGATTTGGTTGGATCGCCGACCAACACTGTGGCCAGCCCCTCGGCCACAGCCCGCACAGCCAGTCGCTCGGGCAGCGCCGCCAGATAGGGCTGCAGCCGCCGATACACCCACGGCTCGACCGGATCCGGGCCGAGCACTCTGGCACGGAGGTCTTCTTGTTCGGCGTCATCGCCGTAGCGGACCACAACAGGCACTGTGTGTTCATCGATCATGGTGAACATCGCAGCGACCTTGGGGAAGTCGAAGACGGCCCGAAGCTCCTGGATCCTCGCACCAGCACCGCTGTTCTCGATGTTGTTCACCGCATACCGAGTGGTGTAGTAGTCCCGCAGCAGGTCGAGCCGGTCCGGGTCGCGGCCGGGGCCGTAGAACGACCGCGTGACATCCAGGGCGGGTCCGTACACCATCGCAGGGCCTTTCACACTGCCATCGACCGGATCGAACACCACCACCCGACCTTCATCGAGCAGCCCATTACGGTTGCAACGCCCAGCGGCCTGCAACAACGCCTCCGCGGGCGCGAACGCCCGATACACCACCGGGAAATCCAGATCGACACCGGCTTCGACCAACTGGGTACTGACCACCACCACTGGCTGCCCCTCGGCGAGCCGCGCCCCGATCTCCTGCAGCACAGCGCGACGGTGGCCGCCGGCCATCCGCGTCGACAGATGCAAAACCGGCCCCTCGGTATCCCGAGCCTCGATCAGTCGATGTAGCTCAGCGGCATCGGCGGTGGTGTTCACGATAGCCAACACCTGCCGCTCCCCCTCCACATCCTCGGCGATCTGCCCGAAGGTGGGTTTGGGATCGCACCGCCACTCGAACCGCACCCGCCGTAACCGGTCGTACAACGGCTGCGGTCGCGCGATCACATCCCGGCGCCCGATACCCTGGAATATTTCCAAGCCGAAGAACTCTGGCTGCGTCGCCGAGGCCAACAACACCGTCGTGCCGAAGTGCTCACTCAGATGTCGCAACACTCCCAGAATCGGCAACAACAACGAATCCGGCAGCGACTGAACCTCATCCAACACAATCACCGACCCTGCGAGTCGGTGCAGCTTCCGCATCGCCGACGGTTTGCGGCTGAACAGCGACTCGAACAACTGCACTGTCGTCGTCACCACCACCGGCGCATCCCAATTCTCCGCCGCCAACCGCTGCCAACGACCGCTGGAGCCGAGCTCGTCCACATCGACGCCACTGTGATGCTCGAGCACATGCTCATCACCGAACAACTGCCGATACACCGACGCATTCTGCTCGGTGATCGACAAGAACGGCACCGCGACGATCACCCGTGCCAAACCATGCTGGGCAGCATGATGCACCGCGAAACCACCTGCCGCGATGGTCTTCCCAGCGCCGGTCGGCGCCGGAAACGGGAAGATACCCCTAGGCTGCGAAGCAGCTGCGACAACCTGCTCGTAGACCTCGGTACGGATAGCATCGACCCGCAGCGCCTTCTCATCAGAAGACGTAAGCCGCGCATCGAGGTAGTCGCGACGGTTGCGTTCATAGACCTGCACCAACTCCGACAACCGCACCGGCATCGGTCGCGATTGTCCGCTGAAATGCTTTGCGGTATCCAAGTAATCGGCATCCACCAAAGCGCTGAACACCATCCGCAGCAGCAACTCGACGACACACGGCTCGGCCGGCGGCAACGCCCACGAAGGAATCCGCGGCATCGGATCCGGGAAGATTTCCGGCACCATGGCCGCGACCCGAGCGATCGCCTCCTGCACCGCGTCACGATCCGGCCCCTCCGCCCGCGCAACCGCCTTCACCAGACCGGGGCGATCACCCAAACCTCCGTGATGACCCAAAATCGCCATCGACAACAAACCCAGGCCCGCTCTTCTCGCGGCCAACCACGTACCGGCGAGCTTGTGGTCGATGCTGCGGCCATGCTGATCCACCACACGCCCACCGTTGGCTTCAGCGCGCACAAGCCCTGCCTGCCAGGGACAACCACCCTTGCCCGTGTCATGAGCCAAACCGACATACGCCGCAACCCGCCCCGCCCCGAACACCTCCGCGAACTCCGCCGCCATCGCGGCAGTACCCCGCAAATGATCGACCAGATCGTGACGCACCCCCAGGGCATTCACACTATGCGCCCACAAACCCGAAGCCATGGTTGCCCTTACATCCCACCGATCCCAGTACAGCGAACATACGCCCAGGCACCGACGGACTCTGGCGCATCAGAGATTCAGGGAGACAACACACATTCGGCTCCCCGAATCTCCGACCTCCACCTGAGCCCGCACAGCGCTGCGGCTCTGTGTCGAAGGTAGCCAGCAGAGCTTGCAGGCGAGCGACTTCATTGGTTTGGTGGTCACTCCGACTTGGGCGAGGACCACTCCGGTGCGCTGGCACAGCGCGGCCAACAGATGCGCCAGGTTCCCGGCGGCGTCGCGGGCGCCTTTGAGAGTCTTGCCGTCGAACGCGATCACCCTGTGTCCACCGAGCATGCTGGTGCGCAACCACAATTAAGCGCCGATCACCTCGTCGAAACGGTCGGCGGCCCCTCGGCCCAACACGCGGCGGATCGTCGATTCCGACGGCACCGCCGCCACGGCACCCAAGCGGGCCAACACCGGGACCGGTGCGTCAGCGGCCCACTCGGCGATCGCCGCGAACGAGCGCGCCGGTCATCGTGGCCGCGATGGCGATGGCCAGCACGCCCGGCAGCCGATGGCGCACCCCGCGACCCCAGGTCACGCACGCACTTCACGACTATGCCGAGGCCCTGCCCACGGCCCGTCCCCCGCCAATACCGTGCTCTAGGCGTATCGTGCTCCAAGCGGGACTTCGATTGCCGGATAGTGCTTGCGGTTTCGGCACTCCTAGCTAGCGGGTGCGCCCGTTAGTCTGTGCAATTGCCAGGCAGATGAAAGAGGTGCACAGCTTTCATCGAAATTGGGAGGGAATGGAATTGGCGCCTGATCCACGTGGGCAACCCGGGCTTCGGCTGCAGGTCGACCCGGATACGTTGCGATCCATGGCACACGCTCTTGGGGAAGAGGCCAACGAACTGCGCACGGTGAAAGCCGATCCCGGCGCGGACGAGGCGGGCGCCGCCGTGACGAGTTCGCCGATCGACACCGCGTGTGACGGCGGTACCCGTCGGGTAGAAACGGCCCTGGTGGTTGTTTCACGCATCGACCACATCATCTCCATGGTGCGCAGCAGCGCTGACGCGTTCGAGTTCACCGACGAATCCTTCGCCGAGGCAATGAAAGCCATGGGAGAGTTGTAATGAGCGTACCCACCCGGGAGCAGATCGCGCGATGGCGGCCGGAGCAGCTGGCCACCGCGGGTGCGCAATACGCCGCCGTGGCCACACGGTTGCGAGGGACACTGGATGCGGTGTCCGAATCATCCACAAGCCAGGTGACAGCGGTGACTGGAAAGGTTCTGCACGACTCGCCGCTGAGGAACGCGCTGTGTCCGAGACGACCGAGCGATCGATGATCTGGCCACCGCGTTCGACGAGGGGGGTGATTCGGTCACGACTCTCGTTCGCGATCTGCTGAGCAACGCACAATGGGCCGCGAATGAGCGATTCGCGGTCTCCAACAGGTGGAAAGTCACCGACACCGTGACCGACGCGGCTGCTTCGGATGCCGGACTCAATACGATGGCAAACTGGCAGGCCGCGATAGATGATTTGGGAGCCGCTCTGGCAGACGCGCTGGACCACACCGCCCGGAGAATCCGCTCGGCCCTGAGGGAGATCAGTATCGCAGCGCCGGAATCGTCCGCGAGAATTCCGGCGGGCATGCAGTTGCCGATGACAGAGTTGAGCCAAGCGCGGCAACGTGTCGTCGATTTCACCGAAAAATACTGGAAGAATTATAACCCTGACTATCCAAGCTACAGTTCCGACTGCGCGAACTTCGTCTCCCAGGCCATCGAATCCGGTGGATTTCAGCAGAAGATGACACGCGACCGCTTCAACGACCCGAATGACCATGATCCCAATGCATGGTTCTCACAGTACGACGAAAACACCTTCACCGAAGACTGGGAAGCTTCGAGAACCTGGACATACGCGCCAGATTTGCACCAGTTTCTCACCGAAGGAAGCGTCCAGGCAGAAGACGGAACGCCTACCGGTACGGCTGCTCCGGAAAGTGTGTGGACCTCACCCGACGCATCGGTAGATCCCAATGCGCTCTCCAGTAGTGGGCTTCAACCTGGCGATATCGTCTTCTATGAACGTACAAACGACGAGGGGAAACCGGAGATTACACATACCGCAGTATATGTTGGACAGGATTGGATCACCATGCCCGACGGCTCCCGAGTGTGGGGAGATGTGGTCAACCAGCATACGACAGACCGTCATCATGCGCCGTGGTTCCTGCCGGGATACGCGGAGAATCCAGATTTTTTCCCAATCAAATACCGCCCGGTGAAGATTGACTACCCAGAATAGTCCGCGCCGCCGGACGATGCTACGCGAATAGAGAGATCACAGTGATCAGAAAAAACCGGATCATCCGTATACTACTCGTGCTCGCGATCGCTACCGGTGTCGGCTGGTTCTCATTCACCTCATGGAAATTCACCGGCGTGACCTGGATGTTTTCTCCGCCAGAGTCGATGTTCCTCCAGGACGAGAGATTCGACATGACAGAGGACTCACCGGTCGACTCACTCGCCGACCACGAATGCATCCGCTTCGACTCGATACCGATCACCCGGAAACCGATCTGCGAGTTCCAAAGGAAGATGGGCGATGAAAGATGGGATGTCGCCATCGAGTGGGGACCTGGCGAATACTACAAGTACTACTCGAGAGGTCCTGCGTATTTCTGGTATCCCACCACTTGGTGAGGTAGCGACGCTCCTGGACAATTTGCCCTGCCGGACGCGCACCAACGCCTTTGTTCGACCGACGTAAGCCGAGTCCCAACATAGTCATAACTGAATTGCGTAGACCCCGACGACACAACGAACCTACTGATACAATCGTCTGGATAGAAAGTATTTTCCCTATGAAGAAACGTGTCGTGCGCATAGCGTTCATCATGGTGCTCATCACTGGTGTCGGCTGGTTCTCGTTCTACTCATGGAAATTCGCCGGCGTCACATGGATGTTCTCCCCGCCGCAGCATATGTTTCATGACAAGGAGAAAAACCTCATGACACGTGACTCTCCCATCGAATCACTCGGCGACCATGAATGTATCCAAGTCACCTCGATGCCGCTGCCCCGGAGGCCGATCTGCAAATTCAAGGGATCAGAAGATGAAGCGCCCTATTTCGCTATCAAGTGGGGACCAGCAGAATTCTATAAGTACCGCTCCAGACATATTGATAGGTTCTGGGCGGCGCCCACCGATATCCCTGCGGCAGCGGACTCGGACCGCGACCGCTCCGCCGTAGCCGGCCACAGCGCACCGTGAGCCGGGCCGAGGAGATCAGAGAACCAATCGCACCATATCGGCGGTCCGCGCGAGGCCGGGGAACGCTTG
>NZ_AXVD01000046.1 GCF_000482385.1 Nocardia sp. CNY236 | reverse complement strand
GTTGGGTGAGTTCGTCGCGTACCCGGGCCAGGCGCTGGTGCCACCATGCGGTCCGGTCTCGGTCGGTGAGCTGGAACTTCTCGAGCAACTCCGGGGCGGGAACCGGCGGTGTACGCGGGACGGCAAGCATGCCTTCGACCGGTCGCAACGCGTGTTCCTCGACCACGGTATCGCCCTCGAGCAGGCTGAGTGTCCCCAACCCACAGGCGAAGTCGAGATCCGGGAGGGTGGCGGCGAGGGCGAGTTGGGCGGCGAGTCCGACGCTGGTTTCCAGCGCCGAGGACACCACGCAGGGCAGCCCTGCTGCCTGGGCGACCTGCACGGCTCGACGGACCCCGCCCAACGGGGTGCACTTGATGACCGCGACATCGGCTGCGCCGGCCACGGCGACTTTCATGGGGTCCTCGGCGCGGCGGATCGATTCGTCGGCCGCGATGCGGACACCGACTTTGCGGCGAACAGCAGCGAGCTCGTCGATGGTGCGGCAGGGTTGTTCGACGTATTCCAAACCCGCGGCGGCCGCATCGAGTCGCCTGATGTGGTCGATGGCGGTGTCGATGTCCCATAGGCCGTTGGCGTCGATGCGGATGTGGCCGTGGGGACCCAATGCAGACCGGACAGCTTCCACACGGGCGAGGTCTTCGGGCAGGGATTCGGGATGGTCGGCGACCTTGACCTTCGCGGTGCGGCATCCGGACACGGCCACGATGTCGTGAGCGCGCTGCGCGTCGACGGCGGGCACGGTCGCGTTGATCGGGATCCGGTCGCGGACCGGTTCGGGCCAGCCGACGGTCGCCTGTTCTATGGCGGTGGCCAGCCAGGATGCTGCCTCGTGGTCGTCGTATTCGGCGAACGGGCAGAACTCACCCCACCCGGCTGGGCCTTGCACGAGCATTCCTTCGCGGACGGTGATGCCGCGGAAGCGGGTGCGCATGGGGATGGCGTAGACGCGGGCGTCGGCCCAGTCGATGTCGAACTCGGCGGCGGTCATCGGGTTGCGGTGTCCTCGTTCCGGGATGGGGTGGGTAGGTGGTCGCGGACGCGGCCGAAGCCATACCCAGTGTGCCCGAGCAGTGCAACCAGTCATACACGCTGAGGCACCCCCTCGGGTGATCTCTGCGCGGACCGCAATGTGGACGGACTCGGTGTCGCTGGCCCCACTCGCACGCTCCGTGCTGACGGTACTACCAACAATAAGTTCGCACTTGCGCACTTATTGTCTTAATCTGGTGTGAGTAGCCAGACTGGAGGTCGATGTGATCGAGGCGTTGCGGCACCCGCAGTTCCGCAGACTGTTCACCGCGCAAGTTCTGGCCCTGATCGGCACGGGTTTGCTCACGGTCGCGCTGGGGTTGTTGGCATACGAGTTGGCCGGTAGCGACGCAGGCGCGGTTCTCGGGACTGCGCTGGCGATCAAGATGATCGCCTACGTATTCGTGGCGCCGGTCGTCGCGGCGATCACGGATCGAGTGCCACGCCGCGTACTGCTGGTATCGGCCGACGCGGTGAGGTCGGCGGTTGCGCTGGCGTTGCCGATGGTCACCGAGGTGTGGCACATCTATCTGCTGATCTTCGTGCTGCAGGCGGCGTCGGCCACCTTCACCCCGGCGTTTCAGGCGCTCATTCCGTCGGTGCTGCGCGACGAAGAGACCTACACCCGCGGCATATCGCTATCGCGGCTGGCCTACGACTTGGAGTCTGCGCTGAGCCCGATGCTCGCGGCAGCGCTGCTGACCGTGATCAGCTACGACCTGCTATTCGTCGGTACAGCTACTGGTTTCATCGCCTCGGCGGTTCTGGTGGTGCGTACGAGGCTGCCGCGGCTGGCGCCAGCGAACCGCACGGCATCACTGATGTGGCGAACTACTCAGGGGGCCCGGTATATGCGTACCCGACCAGTTCTGCGCGCATTGTTGACGATGAACCTCGTCGTCGGTGCGGCAACGGCGCTGGTCGTGGTGAACACGGTCGTTTATGTTCGAGACCTGCTCGGCGGAACGGAAACCGGTGTGGCTGTGGCGCTCGGCTGCTACGGCGGCGGCTCCATGGCCGTGGCCCTGGCGATGCCGCGCATATTGGCGTGCCTGCGCGACCGCACAGTCATGCTCATCGGTTGTGCGGTAGTGCCGGTCGGCATACTCGGGGCCATCGTGATCGGTGCGACGACCCCTGCGCCGGGTCCTGGCTGGGCAGTGTTGGCCGGCGCGTGGGTCGTGCTCGGCGCGGGTACGTCGATGGTCAACACACCGGCGGCGCGCCTGGTGCGCGCCCAAACGACCCCAGAGGTGCGGACAGCGGTATTCGCCGCCCAATTCTCTTTGTCGCATGCCTGTTTCCTGGTCACCTACCCGATAGCTGGATGGGTCGGCGCTGCGGCCGGTCAGCCGGCTGCCGCCATGGTCCTCGCCGCGATGGCTACACTTGCGGCAATCACGGCTGCTCGACTGTGGCCGGCGGAGATGCCCTCCACCCCAGTGGCGGAGGCAGCGGGAAGGCGGTGAGCGATGGCGGGCAACGGCGAGCCGGTTGCCGACCCATCTGCGGCACCCAGCTTCGTTCATCCGGTCCGCCCCGATCAGGCGCGCCTCGAGGCAGCGACCGCGGCATTTCGAATGCTGTCCGACGCTACCCGATTGCATATCTTGTGGGTGCTCGCGGAAGGGGAAGCCGACGTCACCGCACTGGTGGATTCGTGCCACGCCTCACGTACCGCGGTCAGTCAACACCTGGCGAAGCTGCGATTCACCGGTTTGGTCGAGACCCGCCGGGAGGGGCGCCACATCATTTACCGCATCCGTGATGGCCATCTCGCGCGCTTGGTGCGGGAAGGCCTCAATCTTGCCGATCACATCGTCACCGGTGAACCTCCGCACGCGTAGTAGCGCGATGCGGAGGCCGAAGGCAGCCCGGCGGCCGGTCCGGTTGCCGAATCAGGCCGGGCGGATGGCACGGATATAGCTGAGGCGGCCGGCAAGCCAGTGCCGCTGCCCCGCAACCTCGGTGCAGTCGAAGCCCGCCGCGCGGAACAGGTCGGGTATCGCCTCGCCGACGTTCTCGACCAGATGCGGGTTCCGCAACACCATGCGAGTGGCCCAGCCATCTGTGGTGTGCATTGCACCACCGACGTCGACCAGATGGAGGCGCCCTCCAGGGCGTAACACCCGCAGAATCTCGCTGGCCGCGGCGGCCTTTGCATCGTTGTCCACGTGGTGCAGCATGAGCGACGACAGCACTCGATCGAATGTCCCATCCGGGTAGGGCAGGCTCTGCACGAAGCCTTGCTCGAAACGAATACCGTTCATTCCCAGTGCTTTACGCTTCGCCTTGGCCAATGCCAACGGATCCGGGTCCGAACCGGTCACCTGCACTCCGGGGTGCCTACGTTGCGCACGGATCGAGAGATCGCCTGGTCCGCACCCGATTTCGAGCACGCGCTGACCGTCGGCGAGTCCGGCTTGGTCGATGAGTCTGTCGTGCACTCTGCGGATACCCAGCAGCCGAGTGAACAGGTCGTAGCCGGGCAACAGCAGATTGTGCCCGGCGGCTGGCAGATAGTGCCCGTGGCTCGCGGCCGCGGTGCTGTGGTGTTCGTGATGATCGGTCATGATCCCAGCGTGGCGTGACCCGACGGCGAGATGGTGGATGATCTGTGGCAGAAATCGGACCATCTTCGGTTCGACTATCGTCGGTGGTATGTCGGCCAGTATTTCCGAACCGGCGCGCCTGGTGCGACACCGCGACGGCATTCCGGTCTTCGACTACCGCACGGATCCGGCTGTGCCGCCGGTGTCGGTACTGCGTGCGGAGGGGCTGATGCGGCTGCGTCATACCCGTCCCCACATCCATCAATTCCCAATCTTGATGTATGTCTCCGGCTCCGGCGCTGCGTATGCGGTGGCGGCAGGCCACGTGATCGACCCTGCACGGTCACTCGAATGCTCGCCTGTCGCCGCTGTAGCTTTCGATCCGACCTCGCTCGCCGGCGACAAGCATGCGCTGTGGCCGATGTGGCGGGCGCATCCCTTGCTGGTTCCCTTCCGGCATCGTCATCCGGACGGTTTGTTGCCGCTTCGGGTGCCCGCTGCACGACACGGGATATGGGAGGCCGCGATCGCCGCGATCGAACATGAACTGGCTGTGCGGCAGACCGCGCAGCAGCACGCAGTGCTCGCCCACCTGACGGTGCTGTTGGTCGACCTGGCGCGAATGACCAGTGATATCGCGGTGGATCCACACGACGACGGTGATCAGCTCCTTGCCGCGGTGTTCGACGAGATCGACCGCCGCTACACCGAGCCCCTGTCGTTGCGCGACATTGCCGAGGCGGTCAGTCTGACCCCGGGATATCTGACCACATTGGTAGGCCGGCGTACCGGTCGAACCGTTCAGGAGTGGATCACCCAGCGCCGTATGGCCGCGGCCCGGTATCTGCTCATCAACACCGACCTCCCAGTGGATCGAGTTGCCTGTCGGGTGGGTATATCCGACCCGACATACTTCATCAGACTGTTCCGGCGCCACCATGACATCCCGCCCAGACGGTGGCGCAATCACCACACGATCCGCGACGATCAGCGCCGCCTTGCTCTGTCGACGACCCGTTAATATTTGACTGCTCATTCTTATATCGAGTAGCGTGCACGCATGCCCAGAACCAAGGAATTCGACCCGGACACCGCGTTGCGGGCGGCGCTGTCCACATTCTGGGAGCGCGGGTACGAGGCGACATCGATAGCGGATCTGGTCGAACGTCTCGGTATCGGGCGAGCGAGTATCTACGCCACTTTCGGTGGCAAGCGGGAGTTGTATTTCGCTGCGCTGGACCGCTATGCCGAACTCGTCGACCCCGACCTCGCGGCGAGCTTGTCCCGCCCGGGGCCGGTTCTGCCTGCAGTGCAGGCGCTGGTCGCGCGGTATGCGAGCGAAGCTGCCGGCCCAGAGGGCCGCCGTGGATGCTTCGTTGTCAATACTGCGGTGGAGCTGGCCCCGCACGACGCGGTAGCGGCCCGACGCGTCCAGGCCAGCTGGGACTTTCTGGAGACCGCGCTGACCGCAGCGCTGTTGCGTGCACAGGCGCAACGCGAACTGCGCGATAGTGCGGATCCCAAGGCGCTGGCTCGATGTCTGCTGGTGTTCTTGCAGGGCCTACGGGTGTCAGGAAAAGCGACGACCGAGCCGGAGCGACTGCACGACGCCGCCGAGCAGATATCGGCGCTGCTGCACTGACTACACGGGGTGATGCTGGATCCCGCCTCGGCCGGTCTCCAAATAATGGAACGCTCAGTCAATTATTATTGTCGATCACGATCGAGGAGGACATCGTGACGCCCTTCGTCGGAAAAACCGCACTGATCACCGGTGGTGGCGGCGGCATAGGCCGCGCCATCGCCACGTCGTTCGCGCGACATGGCGCGGCTGTCGTCGTCTCGGGCCGGTCCATGGACGTTCTGGCGCAGACTGTCGAGCTCATCGAAGCAGAAGGAGGCCGAGCTACCCCGGTCGTGGCGGATGTCACTCGATCCGTCGAAGTTGCGCGGCTCGTAGCGGAGGCGACAGCCGCGCACGGTCGTCTCGATATTGCGGTGAACAACGCGGGTGCGTTGGCTGCGACCGGACCGATCGGCGATATCGACGAAGGCCAGTGGGACGACCTGGTGGCGGTCAATCTCACCGGAACCTTCCTGGCGATGAAACATCAGATCGCCCAGATGCGTGACAGCGGCGGTGGCGTTATCGTCAACGTCGCTTCGAACCTGGGGCACCACATGCGGTTGCCGGGGCTCGGCGCCTATGTCGCGACCAAGGCTGCCGTGAGCGCGTTGACGCGTAATGCTGCTCTCGATCACATTCGCGACGGTATCCGAATCAATGCAGTCAGCCCCGGTCCGGTCGACACGCCGATGTCGATCGGACCCGGCGAAGATCGCGAGGCGCGTGATGCCCGGATGCGACAGCAACTCCCCGCCGGGCGCGTCGCTACTGTGAACGAAATCGCCTCGGCTGTGGTGTATCTCGCCTCTTCAGAGGCGGAATTCCTCGTTGGGACCGATCTGGTGATCGATGGCGGCGCCACCGCCTGAGCTCGACGCAGCCCTCCCTTGACACTGCAACGGCGTTTCGGGTGAGGTTGCCCACAGCGCCAGTGCTGCATGCCGACGAAACCACCGGCCGCGCAGCCGGGTCGCTTGCGTACGCGCATGTAGCCTGCTCGGCCAATGTCCGCTGTTCATGCAGCGGGAGGTGTACCCCATCCCATGACTCCGTGGCGAAGTACAGATCTGAAGATCAGAAGTCCTAAAATAGGCCCCTGACCATAGATATTAAGGCAGGTCTTAATCATGTTGTGGAATACGACGCCGGACGGTTGACTCTGAATCGTCCCAAACGATTCTTTTCCTGTAAGGAAGCCATGAACTCAACCATCCTCGGTCAACCAACCTTCGATGACGAGCTGCTTTCGCCCGATATTGCTCATATCGAGGAAATGCCGCACCCACTGGATCAATGCGACGAGTTCACTTCTGGTAAATGGGTCAATATGCCGCTGTTCAATGAATCAGGCAAACGAAATGACGGGATATTTCGAGACTTCGACGCCCCATCTAGCGCAACTTCTCTAGTTGCGGAAGTTCCTTATATTGCAGAAATTATAAACCGATCCTTCTCGAAGGACCACCTAATAATGGCCCGGCTGCGCAATGTGCTCGATTGGTCAGTGATTCCCATCGTGATTTCCTCGAGTTGACCGACTCTGTCGATCGATACTACCGAGTTCTGGTGAATCTGCAGGATAATCAGCGCCGTTTCAATTCCGAAGAATGCACTGTATTCCGGATGAGGAAGGGGCAGGTCTGGTTTCTCGACGCAGCAAGTCTCCACTCGGCCATCAACACGTCGACGTTCAGTCGACGGATGCTCTGCCTTGACTTCAAGATCAGTGATGAATTCTCGCCTGAACAGATTTTCGCAGACGACTCACTCTACGACACCACTATCAAACCTACGATCATGGATAGGAAGCCAGTCAGTGACAGGCTGGCTCCAGATCCGGGCGGCGGTCGTGTGGCGGACCGGCTACTGGCCCAGCCACACCTGAGGGAAAATGGATATGAGTGAGGCTCGGAGTGCGGCCGCCGTAGGACTGGTGTGCACGATTGTCTCCGTTTCGCTGTCAGCAGGACGCGATCTGTTCTTTGCGCATATCCTGCACCAGGTCAGTATGTTCTCGATGATATTGATCGCGTTCGGTGGTTCTATGTTGGCGTTTTCTATTCCTCACATAATAAGACCGCGGAAACTTCTCTCGAACGCAAGGAATAGGCGGCCAGATCTTATCCGAATCAACATCACCACGGCGGTCATGTGGCTCGCTTTTATCTATGCTTTGAAACACATCGAACCCGCTGTTGTCGTTGCAATAAATTCTGCAGTGATCCCGATCGCCACACTTGCCTTCGCCACCCTCAACGGGCGCAATGTCGAGAGCGCTGATCTGGTTTCATCCGCTGGTATTTTCCTATCCGTAGCGCTTCTTGCGATCGTGACAATAACCGGCGTTTCGGGCGTAGGTAGATTGAGCGCCACCCAAGCCGTACTCGGTATTGTCGGAGCTCTGGTCAGCGGAGTGACGACTGCGTGGAACAATATCATCGCAAAACGGCTGGCTGAGGGAGGCCTGAATGCTTCCACTGTTATGGCCCTGCGTTTCCCTCTTCTCATCGTGTCGTGTCTCGCGTGTATTCGGCTCACCGATACGCCGTTCGCGATAGGCACTGGCCAACTCGGCGCTATCTTGCTGGTCGCTCTTTTGCTGATTGTCGTCCCGTTGTACTTCCTGCAACTCGGTATCGCCAGATCGGACGTGGCCACCACGGCGGTCCTCATCGCGATCGGACCACTCATCACATTTTTATGCCAACAGGCGCTCGGTAACTATCCGTTCTCCGTCCCCTCTTTGGCGGGGATCCTCATCGCGACCATGTTCGTCATTTATGCCATATACGAGAAGTTCAGGGCTGCATCAGAATTGGAGACGACTATCATGAAAGTCAAGTCATGAAGCTATTCGCCGTTGTCGACGGATTTTCGTCCGGAGCTGCTCTTGCTCGTGAAATTCGTGTTCGCGGGCATGATTGCATCAATGTCCTGAGCAGTCCGGATGTCCCCGAAGTCTTTCGACGCTCCTATAACCGCGCACTCTTCTCACGCGAACTCATTGCCTCTGACACTGTTGCCGCCGAGCTCGGGGATATATCACCGGACTTTATTGTCGCCGGAGCGGAGAGCGGCGTCATCCTCGCCGACGAGCTGAGCGAACGACTGGGCCTGTTGACCAATGGCACTCGACGCAGTCAAGCCCGCCGGGACAAATATCTGATGGCTGAAACCGTGCGCTCAGCAGGAATTCGAACGGCGGAGCAGTATCGTACATCAGACGCAACCAAGGCTGCCGAATGGGCCAGGTGTCTTGATGCATTCCCGGTCGTAGTCAAGCCCCTGAACAGCTGTGGAGCCGATAGTGTATTCGTCTGCAGCACACCAGGAGAAGTCGTTGAGGGGGCCGCTCGCATTCTTGGACATGTCAATCAGATCGGACTGAGGAACAAAGATGTCCTGGTTCAGGAATTTATTTTCGGAACCGAATATATTGTAAATACCGTCAGTCGCGACGGAAGAACCTTTGTCTGTGACATCTGGCGTTGTCACAAGGAGCGAGTGAAAGGTGCCAGCTATATCTCCTGCGTCGAGGAGCTTCTTCCTCGGAACGGCGATATTCAGGACGCGTTGAGTGAGTATGCGATAGGTGTGCTCGATGCCTTGCAGATTCTGCATGGTCCTGCACATTTCGAGATCATGATGACTCGAAGCGGCCCGGTACTCATCGAGGTTGGCTCACGACTTCAGGGTGCGACCAACCCGGCATCTATCCGCGAGGCGCTCGGCACTGACCAGCTCGCTCTCACGCTTCAGGCGTACCTCGAGCCAGAGAGCTTTCGCTGCCGCATAGATCAGCCGTACCACTTTCGCAAGGCGATGTACCACAGCTTCATGGTGTCCCCGCATGGCGGAAAATTGATTGCTCTACCCCGTATGGCCGAGCTGATGAATTTGACCACCGTATACCACACGAATATGCGGGTCGATATCGGCGGTTCAATCGAGCGAACAACAGGGCTTTTCTCGTCCCCAGGCATCGTTGACTTCATCCATCAGGACGCCCGTAAAGTCGCCGACGACTACGCCACATTTCGAGCGATGGAAGCGGACAATTTCTACCTAGTTAAGTATCCGTAACCAATCACAGAAGTGGGGGTCCAGACCACCGCTGCCCTACCCCACTACATACGACTTCAACCGGCCCCTCGCGAACTACTGTTGACGTGCCGAAACCCGAGAATCACGGACCCCGCCGCCGCGGGGACTCAGGCCTTCAACTCGTCCTTCGGCATGGAGATAGATAATGCTTGCCCTCGAGGAGGGCACTGCTGAGCGGGGTGCGGGAGTGCCAAACAGAATTGCGCTCACGCATTGAGACGACCAGCCCCGCGTGGCGGAGCACGCCGATGTGCTGACTCACGGCTGCCGCCGAGACCCCCAGCCGCTTGGCGAGCATCGTCGTATTGGTTGGACTGTCGAGCTCTTCGAGTAGGGCTGCCCGAGTTCGACCGAGCAGATCACCGAGCGCCTCGACAGACGACCTGTCCGGTCTCGCGAAGATCGCGGCGATAGCTTGCGGCTCGCGCGAAGCCGGATAGGTCAGCACTACTGCTCCGTCAGAGTCCACTGGAAAGAACAGTTGCGGCTCACTCGGGCAGAACAGCGAAGGTGCGAGAATAAGTCCCCGGCCCTCCAGATGCAGGTCTGCATCGAAAACATACGGCCGATACAGCGGCATCTCGAGGACCGGGGAATTCCACCGAAGATGGGAATGCAGGTTGCTCAGCAGCTCTTCGACACCGCCCTCCGCTACGAGCCGTGCTCCTGCCGTACACTCTGCGGCCAAGTGTGCGTGTATTCGAGGCCAGTCTTGCCCAATGAACGCGTTGTAGCATTCGGTTAGCGACATGGCGAACCGCTGCCGCATGGAAATATCTCCAGAAACCATCGGCTGCAGCCACTTCGGTATTCGTCGTGCGATATCCGGAATGTCGCGGAACTCGCTGTGCAGACGTCCGGTCGGAAGATGGAGAAGCACATCGACTCCTTCTTCGACAGTTCTTACCCTGCCGAGCATGGTGAACAGGTCAGCCGCACCTCCTTTCAAGGGCGTAAGGAAGTGTGCGAGTGCGCCCGCGTACACCGGGCTTCGCCGCAATGCTTGCGTACGCCATCCACTGAACAGCGCAGCTTCAGGGCTCTGCTGCAGGATTCGGAGAACCCATTGCGTCTCGGCGACCGGCCCCATCACCCATAGCCGCACTCTGGCAAGATCCTCCGCAGTGAAATGGACACGCATCATAATATTCCTCGCCCCCTGGAGCATTTCCCGACTCAGGAGAGAACGCCCCCTGAGCATCTGAATCGGCATGACCAAACTACACGGCCGCTGGCCTGGCTGTTGGCATGCCGCTCGCGCACACCCAAAGGCAGAGGCGAATACGACATCGTTTACTAAGACAGACCGCGAGACCGGATGAGCGCACCTACCTACCAGCCGACAGGGTGATTCGGTCACCTGTGCCCCGGTCGCGTAATCATGGCCGGCGACACCCTGGACACCCGCCAATTCGCCAACCAGCCCGCCCACGTCGCGGGCTGCGGGATGATCGCCGACGAGAGATTTCGGCGACGTCCAGCGGGGCCACCTCACAACGTGGAGATACGACATGACCACGATGTTGCGCCGGTGCGGCGTGGCCGCCACCGTGCCGGCCGTCGTTACCGGTTGCTCGAGCAACTCGCCGTCCTATAGAGCGTCCGCCGGTCCGGGCGCGGAAATCACCATCGACGGCACCGCCCGCACCGCGCAGAGCATGTCTTGCCAGCAGATCAACTGGCAGTTGGGCGTCGCGGCAGACGCCAACCCGACATAGGTCAGGCCCTTCCTGCGGTTCGACAGGCCGCAACCGGTCGCCCGCACCGTCAACGTCGAAGACTTCGACGGCTTTTACGGCGTGTCCGGAGAGGCCGTGCAGGATGTCGACACCAGTGTCGGTCCCGACGGCGGCGCCGACAGCATCAGCGGAACGATCCGCGGTACCGATCGTACGGACCCTGCGAACACCACGACTCTGCCGTTCCGATTCGAGGTGCGTGCGGATAGCCGAGGCGCTCAGCGCAGCGCGCTCTGCACCATGGGCAGAACCTGTTGAGCGAGCAGCTCGATTGTTCGGCACACGGTCGACTGCGGCATGCCCATCCACTGCACCCGGGCCACCAGCCGGGTAAACCCGGTGGACGTCGCCAGCGCCACCAACTCCTCGGCGCACTGCTCGGGCGAGCCGATGATCACCCGGCCGGCCAGCAACTCGGGGACGTCGTCGGCCGCACCTGGATCCCCGACCACCTCGGTGAACAGCCCCCACTTGTCGAACAACTTGTAGCTGGCCTGCAGGTAAGGCACCGCGTCGCGCAGGGCGGTGGCGCGGTCTTCGGCGACCACGATATTGCGCAGCAGCGGAAAATCCGCCGGGCGTGGTTTTCCCAGCTCCGCCAGCCGATTCCAGAACACCTCGGTCTGTTGCCTGATCACCGAGTCGACCAGATGCGATGACGCCACCCAGCTGTCGCCGAGTGCGGTGTCGGCCTGCTCGGCGGCTCGCTGGACGGATCGTTCGACGCTGCCACCCAGCCACACCGGAGGGCGCGGCGAGGCGAAGGGCCGCAGTGCCAGCGTGGCGTTGCGTACCTGGTAGAAGCGCCCGTCGAAGTCGACACCGTGCTGCGTCCACAGCCGCTTGACGAGATCGAGTGACTCGGCGAAGCGTCCGATACGCTCGCGGCGGTCGATGCCCATCAACTGGAACTCATCGTTCGCCCAACCTGCCGACACTCCCAGTGTGAAACGGCCGCCGGTGAGTACGTCGAGGAAGGCGGCCTCGGTCGCAACGTGCAACGGGTGGTGATACGGCAGCACCAGCATGCATGTCGACAGCGACATCCCCCCGGCGGCGGGAGCCAGGTGCGTCAGCGTCGAAAACGGCGGTAACCAGGCCGCCGACCCGTAGTTCAAATGGGTGCCGATCGCCACCCCGTCGTAGCCGGTGTCCCGGGCGATGGCGACCTGCTCGAAGTGCTCGGCCAGCCGGGTGGCCAGCGGGTCGCCAGGCGGATGTTCGGGATTGACGAAGAGGGTCAGGCGCATGACTGAAATCTAGCCCCATCACCGGATCTGGACCTGTCGTCTAGCTAGTGCCTCGTCAAGCAACCTTCGGTAGGTAGTCGGGGTGGCGGATCTTGGAGTTGACGGCGAAGTCGCGCTTGGGTCGGGCGTGCTGGTTGTACCAGCGGATGTAGGCGCCGCTCGCGGCGTCCTTTGGAACCAGCCACGACCAGCGCAGCGTTGTACGTTCAGCGCCCGAACTCGTCCACGCAGACCACCGTCCATCGGTGGGTGGAGGTCGTCGAGGTCCAGGACGCGGTTCATCGTCGCGGTGAACTCGGGATCGGTCCCCGCTTTCCAGGTCTTTGTGGCCTGCCACGACACCCCTTTCGGCTTTGAGGATCTGGCGCAGAGTTTCGCGGCTGATCTCAGCGATTCCTTTGACGAGCAACACTTCTCGCAGTTTCGACAGGCTCCACACCGAGAACGGCCAGCCCAGGTCACGCGGACAGCACCGGGGGATGCAGGTGATGCGTTCACCCGTCGCCCGATCGACCTTCCTCGGCCTGCCCGTGCTCACCCTTGCGGTACCGCAGATTGCACCGTGACCAACACCTCTGAAAGCCGTTGCAGTGCATCGGGAATCGCCTGGTAGTAGACCCAGGTCCCGCGTCGCTGCGAGGTGAGTAACCCAGCTTCCCGTAGCACCTTGAGGTGGTGGGAGATCGTGGGCTGGGACAGATCGAACGCTGGGGTCAGCTCGCAGACGCAGACTTCGTGTCCACCGGCGGACACGATCAGAGACAGTAGGCGAAGCCGGACCGGGTCCGCGAGCGCCTTGAACGCACTCGACAGGCTCGCCGCGTCCTCCGGGTTCAGCGGGGAGGACAGCGTCGTGGTGCAGCAGTTGGGCGAGGCGGGCACCGGAAATTCCTGGTTCGACACCCATCCATATTGACATATATCTATTCAGCACGCAGACTTGTTTTGACAGATATCAATACAACCTGGTCGAGCGCGTCGAAGCGCCGTGGTTCCGAGTGTTTCGAAAGGTGTGATTCTGATGTCACGGCAGGACGACGAGCTGCGGGAGAGTGTGCGGGTCCGATACGCGGCCGCCGCCGCCACTGTCACCGAAGGTGGGGCGTCTGCGGATTGCTGCGGAAGCGGCTGTCGGGCGCCCGATGCCGTGCAGATCGACACGAACTTCGGCGCCGCGCTGTATGACGCCGTGGATCGCGGGGCGCTGCCGATTCAGGCGGTGACCGCGTCTCTCGGATGCGGAACCCCGACTGCCGGCGCCGACCTACGCGAGGGCGAACGGGTCTTGGACCTGGGTTCCGGGGGCGGGATCGATGTATTGCTGTCCGCGCGTCGCGTCGGCCCGACCGGCAGAGCGTTCGGTGTGGACATGACCGGTGAGATGCTGGCTCTGGCACGGGACAACGCCACGCAGGCCGGCGTCGACAACGTCGAGTTCCTCGAGGGAACGATCGAATCGATTCCGTTGCCTGCCAACAGTATCGACGTGGTGATCTCCAATTGCGTGATCAACCTGTCGACCGACAAGCCTGCGGTATTCGCCGAGATGGCACGGGTGCTGGTCCCCGGTGGGCGCATCAACATCGCGGATGTCGTTGCCGAGGACACGCTGACTCCCGCCGAGCGGGGTGAGCGGGGCGACCACGTCGGGTGCATCGCAGGCGCACTGTCGTTCACCGAATATCGCGACCAGCTTGCAGCGGCTGGTTTCGCCGAGATCGAGATCACCCCGACCCATGCCGTAGCCGACAAGATGCATTCGGTGATTGTGCAGGCGGTCCAGCCAGGGGGCGATCGCGGCTAGCATCGCCAATGGTCGCCGAACGGTGGGTATCGCTTCGCAGAGCTCACGACGAGAACTGCCCGCCATGAGCCACCCCGATCGTGTCGGTGGGGCATGCGAGGATCGCGCAAATGTCCAGTCTATGCCGTGGCCCACTGGCCACGGCTTTCCTAGTGGAGGTTCTCGGATGCTCGATCATCTCGCAATTCAAGTCGCCGATGTCACGGCCAGCGCCGCCTTCTACGACCAGGTGCTCGCCCCGCTCGCAGTGGCCAGGGTGATGGAATTCGACGAGGTCATCGGTTACGGAAGCACGAATCCACCCACTCCCGATTTCTGGTTGGGTCCGCTGTCTGCCGGAGAAGGGTTCCGCGAATCGCATATCGCTTTCGCCGCGGCAGACCGTGCAGCGGTGCGCGCGTTCTTCGCTGCAGCTGTGGATGCTGGTGCGGAGGTACTGCACGAGCCTCGACTGTGGCCGGAGTATCACGCTACGTACTACGGCGCGTTCGTGCGTGACCCCGACGGCAACAACGTCGAAGCCGTGTGCCATCACCCCGAATAGCTTCGGGTACAGATCGTGTCACCGCCCAAGCCGGGGTTCCCTCGTTCCGGTGGTCGCCTACACATCGCACGGTCTCGACGGTAGCCGAGGATCACGGACCGACCGAACCGGAATCGCAGCATCGCGGCTCCAGTATCCGTGGGAGCCGCACTGCCGGCCAGCGGGTTACTCCACCATCAGAACGATCTTTCCACGGCCGTGGCCGGATTCGAGGTCCCGGTGAGCCTGCGCGGCCTGCGCCAGAGAGTAGGCCTGGCGTATGTGGAGGTGCAGACGGTCTTGCTCGTACAGCTTCGTCAGCTCGACGAGGCGTTCGCTGGACCGACCAGGCCCCAGCAGCGGTACACCCAGTTCCCGCGCGGCGTCGTCGGCGATCATGGTTCGAACGCGGGTGGTGTCTGCGACCAGTTCGACGCAGGCCCGCAACCCCTCGGGCCCAGCGGTATCCATCGCTGCGTCCACACCCTGCGGCGCCAGCGCGCGCACCCGCTCGACGAGACCTTCGCCATAGGTCACCGGGATTGCGCCCATGGCGCGTAGATAGTCGTGGTTGACTTCGCTGGCGGTGCCGATGACCGTATCGGCGCCCCACGCTCTGGCCAGCTGCACCGAAAATGTGCCGAGTGCACCGGCGGCGCCATTGACGAGCACCGTGTCACCCGGACCCACACCCATGGCCTCGAGGCACATGTGGGCGCCCTGACCGTTACCGGAGAAGCCTCCGGCAATGTCCCACGGCATATTTCGTGGCTTGTGGACGATCTGATCGGCAGGCACCACCACGTACTGGGCATAGGCGCCCAACGTCCCGTACCCGAGAACCTCCTCGCCCGGGATGAATCCGATGACTTCGTCGCCCACCTGATCGATCACGCCGGCGAACTCGTTGCCCGGTACGACCGGGAAGTGGAGGTCGAGCGAGGGCGGCGCCCAGCCCGCGCGGATCCCGCCGTCGAAATGCTGCACCCCGGCGGCCCGAACCCGCACACGAACCGAGCCGCGGTCGGCCTGGGGTTCGGGAATCTCCGTCAGGGTCAGGACCTCGGGTCCACCGAACGATGATAGGGCTGCTGCTTTCATGAAATCACTCCCGCAATCGGTCTGGATCTGAAACCAGCCGATCCTAATCGGCCGCCATCCCACTATATGTAGTCGGCGGCCAACCGCCGCTGTTGGAGCAGGTCGATGGATTCCGCGCCTTCAGCGCGCGGCCCCAGAGCCAGATGGAGCAGTCGTCGCGCGTCAGTCCAGGCAGAACTCGTTGCCCTCGGGGTCGGTCATCACAATCCAACCGGCGCTCAATGGAGGCTCGGGCTCGTAGCGCTGCACCCGGGTTGCTCCGAGCGCAACAAGTCGGTCGCACTCCGTCTCGAGTGCGGCCATCCGTTCGGCTCCCTGGAGTCCAGCAGCTGCGCGGATATCGAGATGGACGCGGTTCTTGGCGACCTTGTCCTCCGGCACCAGCTGGAAGAACAGTCGTGGACCGATCCCCGCGGGATCCTCGATGGCCGATCTCGTGTTGCGCTGCTGTGGGGGTATACCGATACGAGCGAGGAACTCGTCCCACGCAGCAAGTGGATCGACATCGGCAGGCAGCTCGCCCCCGGGCGGACCTGGATGAACGTAGCCCAGTGCGTTGCGCCAGAAGATCGACAGAGCCTGCGGGTCGTGAGCGTCGAAGGTGATCTGGAGGTGGCGACTCATCGGGTCGCTTCTCAGCTGAGGGTTTGCGGGTGCAGGTAGAGGTCGCGCAGCGTCCGGTTCCAGTGGTGTTCGGCGGTCCATCCCACTACCCTGGCATCCCTGTCCGACAGAATCGGTGAGCTATCCTCGGGAACTCACTGTCCAGCAGGCACCTGGCAACGCTGTGCGCTGTGGTCGGCAGGCATCACCCGGATCACCGTCTCATCCCTGGAAACCGACACCGAGAACGGCGAGTGCGGCGGTAGCCTTTGTCGCCGCCCGCCGTGGTTGCTACCCGACCGCGGACCCACGTCGTTGTCCGAACCCCCGCCGCGGCTCGACGTCGATGTCGGCGCCACTCAGCTGCGCGGCGCAGTGGTCGCAGGTGAGAACGACCAGGAATTCGGCGCCGCACTCCCTGTGATGCCAGCGCAGTGCCGGGCCTTCCGGGGCACGGTACCAGCGTTCGGCCCACTGCAGGGCCGTCACGACGATCGGAAAGAACCCGCGTCCTTTCTCGGTCAGTCGATATTCCGCCCGATCGGAGCGCCCCTGGATACGGACAGTTGTCAGCACGCCATGCGCACACAGGTCGTGTAGACGTTCGGTCAGCAGGCTGGGTGGAATGCCGAGCGAATCCTGGAAATCCGAAAAGCGCCGAACTCCTTGAAATGCCGCGCCGACTACGGCGGCGGACCATCTGTTTCCGAGCATCGCCATGGTCTCCGGGAAGAATCCGGGCGGACCCCCGCGATGACGACCTCGGGAGCGGCGACGCGTCGCGACGTCGGGAACCGAGCGCGGCCACGATCCACTGGGACCCCAGTCGGTGTCGACATCGGAGACTCCGATCTGCTTGTCGCAGGACGAGCAGCACAGACGGGGAGCGAACTCCGCTCCGCACACTCGGTGACGCATAGTGGGCAGCGCCTCGGGGTGTTCGGGGACCCATTTGCGCTCCCAGTCCCAGATGTAGAGCAGTATCGGCCATACCGACCGACCGCGCGTGGTCAAGACGTATTCCGCGCGGACGGGATTCTCCTGATACACCTGACGTTCCAGCAATGATTCCTGGACGAGCGTTTCGAGGCGTGCGGTCAGCACGGCGTAGGAGATCGGCAGTTCTGCGCGGAACTGGTTGTAGCGCGTGGCACCGAGCAGCGCGAACCGTAATAGCAGAAGTGTCCATTCGTCGCCGAGTAAGCCGAGCGCTCTGGCGAGCGCGTTGGGCCCGTTGGATGTGAGCGGCGTGGGTGAGGACACCTCTGCCACAACGCTGCTCCTCACCATCGGACTCGACCGTCGAGCAACCGGGTATCGACGCTCATGAGCAACATCCTAGTGTCGGCGCTTCTCAGTGCAGTCGAGCCGAGTGTTGACGCCCCGTTGCACATGATGTAGTAATCACTATCACACTGTTAACTGAAGTTCGATGTGAGTGTGCTGTGTCATGTCAGCTGGCAATCGACACCAGGACCGCTCCGCGAACATTCGGTGCATACCGAGTGGCAGCTTCGGCGTCCCGGCGCGCACCAGTGAGAAAGAAGGGTCGACCGTTGATCGACACGCGCGGACTCCATCCAACAGACAAAGTCGCCGACTACCTCGCCCGAGGATGGTGGTCGCGAGAGACAGCCGATCAACTGTTTCGTGATCGAGTCGCCGAACGAGCGGACATACTCGCGATCGTCGATCCGGCGAACCGGGCCGACATCCTGGGTGCTGCGCCGCGGCGGCTGACCTGGCAGGAACTCGACGCCGAGGTCACTTGGCTCGCTGCACGGTTGCTGGAAATCGGACTGCGCCGAGGGGACGTCCTGGGTGTTCAGTTGCCGAATACCATCGAGCTGGTCGAGGCATACCTGGCGGCATGGACGATCGGCGTGGTGGTGTCGCCGCTGCCGATGCAGTATCGGGAACACGAGGTTGTCGAGATGGCGCGTCAGGCGTCGTTCGGCGCACTTCTCACCGTCCCGGTGTTCGCCGACCGCTCCCCTGCCGGAGCCGTCGTCGCAGTCCGTGACCGGCTTCCCTCGCTGCGGCATGTCCTGACGATCAGCCAGCCCGGCGAGGGTGGCGGTATCACCGGGACTCACGATCTCACCCCCACCGCAGCCACCGTCGCCGAGCGAACCCGCGTGGAGCAGCATCTCGCCAGTGACCCGAACGACCCGAACGATTGCGTGACGATCTGCTGGACATCGGGCACCGAGAACACACCGAAAGGCGTACCGCGTTGCCACTTCGACTGGCTTTCGGTCTCCTGGGCGACGGTGGACGCTCCCCGCATGGTTCCCGATGACATCCTGCTCAACCCGTTCCCGATGGTGAACATGGCCGGAATCACCGGATTGTTCCTGCCTTGGTTACGTACCGGCGCACTCCTGGTCCAACACCACCCGTTCGACGTCGGTGTGTTCTTGCGGCAGATCGCCGAGGAACGAGTGACCTATACGCTTGCTCCGCCGGCCTTGCTGTCGGTCCTGCTCCAGAACGAACAACTCTTGGCCGCCAACGATCTCGGTTCTCTGACCCGTATCGGTTCGGGATCTGCGCCACTGCAGCCGGCAATGGTGCGGGGCTGGCAAGAAAAGTTCGGAATCGGCGTAATCAACTTCTTTGGGTCGAACGAGGGCCTCGCATTGCTGTCGAGTCCCGAGGACTTTCCCGATCCGGAGGAACGGGCGCAGTTCTTCCCACGGTACGGAACTCCCGGTGTCTCCTGGTCGTCGCGAGTATCGCACTGGGTAGGAATCAAAATCATCGACCCGACCACCGGGAACGAGGTCACCGAGATCGGCGGCGCCGGCGAGTTGTGTATCGATGGCCCCACAGTATTCGCTGGCTATCTCCACGGCTCCGATCGCCCCAGTCCATTCGACGAAGCCGGAATGCTCCGTACCGGAGACATGTTCGAAATCGCCGGCGACCAAGGGCAATACCTACGGTTCGTCGACCGAATCAAGGACATCGTGATTCGCGGTGGTATGAACATTGCCCCAGCCGAACTCGAAAGCCTCATCACGGAGCATCCTGCCGTCGCCGAGGTCGCAGTGATCGGAGACCCCGATCCGGTCCTCGGCGAACGAGTCGCCGCCGTCGTGACGCTCGTGAATGGCGCATCCCTCACGCTCACCGAATTGACCAGCTTCCTGCGCGATCGCCGCATCGCCTCCTACAAACTGCCCGAACGACTGGAGATCCGCGCGACACTGCCCCGAAATCCGGTTGGTAAGCTGGTCAAACGTCAACTCCGGCCGAGCCCGGGCTCAGGAAGCGTTTCGTGATCGACTCCAGCCGGAGGGGCGCACAACGTCGTTAGAGGGCTGCCGGCCTCCGATGCCCGGTCGGCACAAGTGAGGCGCAAGTGAATTTCGACCAACCCCCGAGCCCCAAGAACTCCTTCGACTTCAAGCGGATTCTCGGGTCGGTGGTGTCGCGGTCGGCGCCCTTTTCGCACTCTTCTTCTGGGACTACGAGATCGGACCGTACCCTGCCGGCCCCTTCGGCGTGGCGCTCGTCCTGCTCGGCATCGTGGATCTCTGGATCGACTACAGGACTTCCCAAAGAAGGAAGAACACAAGTGTCACCGGAGAGCTGCCGGATATCGGAAGCCTCGATCCGAATAGCAAGTGGAACAAGGATGGACGCTTCTAGGGCGAAGTCTGTCCTGGGCGACCCCGTTCTCGGCGCGCAAACACCTGCTCCGATCGTGCGCAGGTCCGTGACGGCGTCGATGACGGTTCAGTGCCGCCGGGCGATGAACTCCGTCAGCACCGGGGCGAGGGTCTGCGACGACGATACGTGCCCCTCGCCGGGCAGAACACGGTGCGTGCCGTGCGGCAGCGCCGCGGCAGTGGCGCGGGCTGCCTCGATCATCGAGTCCGGGCTGTCTCCGCCACTGAGCACCAGCGCGGGTACGGGAACCCGGGCGGCGACGTCGATGGGCAGGGTACCTCCGCGGCTCAGGTCACCCATGACCGCAGAGTCGTAGGCGAGCGTCGGCGCGAGCGCCACCACGTCGGCCCACCACGGCTCGTGGCGCATCTCGGCCATGGACTCCGCCGGTACGCCGGTGGTCTGGAAGAACAGTGCCACGGCGTCGTCGTGTCGGTCGGCCGACAGCAGCGCGGTCAGCGTCTCGGCGTAGTCGCGGGCCTCTTCGCGGTCCTCGTCGGTGTCCGCGCCGAACGGTGGTTCGTGAAGCACGATCGCCCTGGCCGGCACCCCGGCGGCTGCGGCGTGCAGCACCAGCGTGGCACCGGACGAGTGCCCGTACAGGACGACGTCGTCACCGAGGTCGTCGACGAGGGCGGCGATGTCCTCGACCTCCCGCTCGACGGCGTACGGGCTTGTGTCGCCGCTGTCGCCGCGCCCACGGCGGTCGTAGTTGACGACCGGTAGGTGGGCGCCGAGTCCTTCGGCCAATGGGCGGGTCTTTGCCCGGTCGCAGGTGGCGCCGCCGACCACGATCAGCGGATCCCCGCCGGGGTCCCCGTACCGTTCGTACGCGATCACCGTGCCGTCCACCGACGTCACCTTCAGCCTGCCCACACCCGACCCTCCTGCCGGAATGCTCCGATCGAGCGGACCAATCATATCTCGGCGGTCGTTCCGGGCGCGGCTTGTTCACCGCGACCCCGCGTGCGACCGTTTGCTCTGGACAGCGGTATCCAGGCGCGAGTACGTCAGAGGCCGCGTGCGTATCGGACGGACGCGGCCACGGCGTCCATGTCGACAACCATGCCCGGTACCCGTTCCACCGCCTCGCGGATCTCGACTATCGCGTCGTCGATCGTGCCGCGCCGCGCCAAGGCGATCAGCTCTTGTCGCACGTACTCGCCAACCGGCCTTCCGGCGGCGGCAGCGCGGGCAGTGAGCACATTCCGAGCATCGGCAGGAAGACCGTAGACACCGAGTACGGCCGGCCCACCGGCGTCGACTTCCGGGCGTGTGTGGCCCGACCGCTCTTCGGCGAGGAACTCCACCACAGCATCGAGCGGTACCCGCCGGCCCGTCAGTGCGATCAACTCCGCTCGCACGTACTCCTGCACCGACAGCCCGGCGGCGCGAGAGCGTCGTTGCAACACATCTGTTGCTGCCGCTGGCAAGTCCTCGATCTCGATTGGAGTCATGCAGGACACCGTATGTACGCGGAAGCCGACCAGCAAGAGAAGCTCGGCGGCTGGATTCTCCAGGTATCGCTGCAATCCCGAGGGTTTCGGCCGCGCGTGTGTCGAGCGACCTACGTCGGTTTGGTGTCTGCAGGCTCGTGGAGTGCGGAATCGGCGAGTGCGACGATAGCGCTGATCGCCGCAGCTGCGTCGAGAAGAGTTCTGGAGCGAGCCGTGAGCTGCAGGTCTCTGGCGGCCAATGCGGCGCTGACATCCGCCCATCGGCGGGCGCGGTGCAATTGCGGCATGAGCGCTCGAAGAGGCGCGATGCGGTACCCAGCAAGACGTAGTTGGTGCACGATTCGGGCGTTGCGCACATGGGCCGGTGTGTAGTGGCGTGTTCCTCGCACCGGGTCGCGGCTGGGGACGACCAAGCCTTCGGAATCCCAGTGCCGCAGGGTCGAAGGGCGCACACCGAGTGCGTTGGCAAGTTCGGAGACGCTCATCGAGTCCGAGCTTCGGACATCATCGATCGGTTCGGCGCAGACGGCCTGGGCGGCGTGCTCGGCGTTCTTCAGTTCCGTGCGTTCTGCGGCCAGTCGAGCATGTGCCGCATCGAGCAAGGCGAGCGCGTGTGCGAGCGGGAATCGGTGAACGGCCCGAACGATTTTCCTGGCTTCACTCGGTTCGATACCCGCCGCGAGGGCTCGGTAGGCCAACGCCGACTGCAGATGCAGCTCGCCATAGACCCGGTAGCCGGCAGCGGTGCGTGTCGCCGGTGGCAGCACGCCTGCGCGTTCGAGATTGCGAACCTGTTGCACGGAACACCCGGCCCGGCGCGCGACATCGACCGTGCGCAGACCTCGCGATTCGAGACTTGGAACCGAACATCCACGGGTATCGCCGCATGAAGTCTCCACAAGCACGTCAATGTAACGCTGGAACCCATGATTGCGGAAGAAGAGATCATCAACTTTGTCGCCGGCCTCGTCGGGGTATTGACCATCAGACCGCTGCCTGGGGACGGCTCACCGGAAATCAGCTGGGGCGACACATTTTTCTACTACGCACCGGATGGCGCCGTTCCGGTGGCGACCCAACCTTTTGCCACGATCGTGACCAAGAACTATCCAGGCGACGAGACATCACGTTTGGATCGGCCGAATACCTATCGCCTGAACATCGCAGCCGGAAAACGGGAATTCACTCGATGGACCGGTCACACCCCGCGTGAAACGTTCAGCAACGCCATCGACCCTGGCGGCGACGACACAATCATCCCCCACCCCGTCTATGGGTCCGCCGGCTGGCTCGCGGTGGTGAACCCAGGCCCGCGTACGGACGCCGACGCTCGCGAGTTGCTGCGCACGGCCCATCGGATTGCTCGCGCGCGCTACGAGCGACGCACGAGATCGACCTCGCCCAGCGGGCAAAAACACCTGTGACGCTCGGGGAATGCGCTCTTCGCCAAGCTGCCAGGAGAGCTCGTGCCGCCGATCCGCAACGGTGATCCCATCGCTGCGCGGCCACAAGCTCCACGACACCGACGGTGTACTCCTCGGCGAGATCACCGGCGAAGATCGGGTCGCCGCTGCAGCGGGTACGATGTCGCCGCACCAATGACCGCTCTGGTGCGGATATCCGGGATCTAGCCAAATTTGTCTATCTGAGAGCTGGGTGATACTCTCGGTCGATCTAGCCAAATTTGGTTAGCATGCCGGAAGGGGTATAGGTGAAGCCTGTACGGCTATTGGTCCTGGGAGCGCTGCGTAGGCGCAGACGTACGCACGGCTATCAGATTCGCGCTGACCTGGAGTCCTGGGGTGCGCACGAATGGTCCACGGCCACATCGGGTTCGGTCTATCACGCGCTCAAGAGCATGACAGACCAACACCTGCTGACGGCGTACGAGACCGACTCCGCGGGTCCGCCTCGGATCGAGTACGAGCTGACCGACAAAGGCGAGCAGGAATATATCGCTCTGCTGCGCAAGGCTTTGGCCGACCGTGAACCGAGCCTGGACGTGTTGGGTGCGGCCATCGGCCTGATCGAAGACCTGTCCAGGGAGGATGCTCTCGAGATGTTGCATGCGCGCGCCCGCGCGATGCGTAATTGGCGCGACAGCGTCACCGAACACCTGCCCGCCGACGTGAACCTGGACACCTGGGGGCCGGTGGGCGAAGTTGTCTCATTGTGGCTGACCACTGCCGATGCCGGCGCCGAGTGGACTCAGCGGCTGATCCGCCGTCTGGAAGGCGGCGCCTTCACCATGGCTGGCGAGGCCCCCGCTCCCACACAACCGGACCTGTAGCGACCCGGGCCAGTCCGGTAGCACTCCCTTTCGAAAGGACGAATCCATGGCAGGAGAGATCACCGTGCCGGCGCTGCCCTGCCGGTCGATCGACGAGATCGTCGAGTTCTATACCATGTTGGGCTTCACCCGAACCTATTACCAGATCCGCCCCAACCCGTACGTGTCGCTGAAACGCGAAGACCTCCAGCTGGCCTTCTTCGGCATTCAAGGATTCGAGGCCGCGGACTCCTATGGAACATGCCTGGTCATCGTGCCCGACACCCGGGAACTTTTCGAGTCGTTCGCCGCGGGTATGCGCGCCGCTCACGGCAAGTTGCTACTCGCCGGGATTCCTCGGATTACCCGACCCCGTAAGCGCAAGAACGCCAACAACCACTCCGGATTCACCGTCGTCGACCCCGGCGGAAACTGGATCAGGATCTCGGCTGCCAAACCCACGCTCGAGGACCGGCACGCAATCACCGGGAAGCTGTCGGTGACTCTCGCGCGGGCGGTCGTCATGGGCGACTCTCACGGCGAACACACGCGGGCGGCCCAGATTCTGGACGCTGCGCTGGAGCGAGACAGCAACACCGCAACGCCGGCCGAGCTCATCGAGGCGTTGGCCTACCGCGCCGAACTCGCAATCCGTGCCGCCGACACTGCCGGCGCCGCCCACGCTGTGGTCCGTGCCCGCTCGATCACACTCTCCGAAGCCGAACACTCCGAACTCACGGAAACTCTTGCCTTCCTGGACGATCTGTTGCCTGTGGTAGAAAATGAGGAATAGATTCTGGAGCGACACAACGACCTACGAGACGGCAGCGGAGTCGGATGGTAGCTACGCGGTCGAATACGGCTTCACCCACTACTCCGACGGAACCCCTCGCCCTGGACTGAACCTGGACAACGCACCCACTATGGCCACCGCCTATGTCGTGGCAGCGGCCGGCCTGGCACGCTTGCATCCGTATCGGGAATCCCGGTTGCGGGTAGTGTTCGACAACCTCGCTGCTCGCGTCATGACCGGTCGGGGATTCTTCGAGCGACCCTCGCTGGTGAATCGTAAACTTCTGCCGCTCGTCGCCAGGCCGGCGGGTGTGGTCCGTGTACGTATCAGCACGCTGCATCACGCCCCTGGTGGAGAGTGGTTTGGTGAGTGGTCGACCGGCCCCGTGATCCATGACGCCATCGGACCGATTTGCGAAGTCTCCTGCCAAATCGACAGATGGGCGCGGAATCTCACTATGACCGAACAGCCGCACGCCGATCAGGCCAAGACTGCGAATGCGCGCAACCAGCGACGCGCACGATCGTAGGTGCTCGGCAGAGGAATGGACGGTGACGCTGCGCCAGGAGACTTGTGCGCTGCCCTACGAATCAGGTCTTTCGCGCTGTGCCCGGAAGACCCGGCACTGGGACGTGGCCGATGCCCGCACCGGTCCGCCGGCGCCACGCAAAGTTCCCTGCACAGTGGCCAGTTTGTGCTCGATTCGCCCGTCGGCTTCCAACAGCGTGGGCTCGGGCGCCGCCTGTCCGCCGGACCAGATGACAGACAAATCCAGACTGACCATGCGAGTTGGTGAAGATTCGGTCCGCAGCCCGGCATCGAGGAGAAAGGCGTCGAAAAACATGATGTCTGTCAAACGGCCGGATATCTCTGCGATCCGGTGGTCCACGGCCGCGACGGGATCGGGCAGCGCCCATAGCGCAACACGGTCTCGACCATCATGGAATTCGTCGTAGGACAGCGGGTAGTCGACTGCCCGCACATTCAGTCCCTTCAGGAACGGCGCCACCGCGGCGACCCAGGACACGCTGACGCAGTCGTCATAGGAGATCGCCTGCGTGACGTGGCGACTGACGCCACCGACCATCTGTGGGTCGGCGAACCAGGCCAGGGCGGTCAGGGCCGGGGCACCGTCCTGTTCGATGTCGACCTCGCACAACCCGCAGCTGCGGCCTGCCGATAGAACCCGCACCTTCACATCCAGCAATCCCGACCGCAGCGGGCCGGTGAACACCGTGTGGACACTGCGTAGTATTCGGCCCGGCATCTGGCTGAATCCGGCCAGTGCGGCCACGGCGGCGGAGTATCCACCGAAACCGAGTCCCTTGTAGCACAATTCGGGCGGCATTACCGACCGGAGAACGGAGCCGTTGTCCTCGAGGCACACATCCCCGATCGGGGTCGGGATCTGCAGTGGCAACGTCATGGTGAACCATCCATCAGTAGCCTTCCGAGAGTTTTGGCGTGTCTCAGTTGTGTGTCATCCTCGATCATCTCCGCACCTCCCTGCTGCGGGAGGTGTTTGTCCGTTGATCGTTGGTGCGCATGAGGCAGTTCCGGTCCTCGTGCGCCGAGTCGACGACTCACGCGGACCGGATTCCGCCAACTGCCCTGCTGTATGCAGCCGGCTCGACACTCCGGTGGTCGAAGACATCGCGGATCGTATTCACGATGAGATCCACTTCGTGGCTGGTGATGGCGAAGTGGGGCGTCAATCTGATGCCGTTGCGTCCGCCTGGCACGAAATTGATTCCTCGCCGTTTGATTTCGATTCCGACTCCGTCGACCCCGTGGACCTTCGCCAGCTCCGGATTCAGCGTGACAGCGACCAGCAGCCCGCAGCCGGAAACTGAGACCACCAGGTGTGGGTGGTCATTCTGCACAGAGGTGAGCTTGTCCAGTAATTCCCGGCCACGGTGGCGGATGTTCTGCCGCACATGGTCGGTGATCGACTCCAGTACCGAGGCGACCACAGCGAGACCGCGGGGATTTCCGGTCATGGTGTTGCCGTACAGGCCGTTGGCATACAGCTTCTCCGCGGAGGCGGTCATCGCCAGGACAGAGATCGGGTATTGACCACCACTGATTGCCTTGGCGAACGCCTCCAGGTCGGGAGGTTCGAGCTCTTCGAACCCCGGGTAGTCGACGATGCTGAGGCATCCATGCGCTCGCAGCCCGGCCTGGACCGAGTCGACGATGAGCAGGCTCCCGTGCTCGGATGTGAGCTGCCGTGCCATTCGGTAGAAGTTGGGAGTTGCCGCTTTTCCGGGTGACCCTTCGCCCATCACCGGTTCGAGTATCACCGCCTCGATGAAATAACCCCTGGTTGCAGCGTGGGCGAAAGCGTCGGCCAGCGCTGTTTCATCATTGAGTTCCACTGCGATGAGGTCGTCACTGTTGCGGTAGGACGCCAGATGCTCGGCGTAGATCTGTCGAGACAGATGTGAGGCCCGACCGGGTCGGTCGGTCCTGCCGTGAAATCCGTCCACGATCGCCAGAAACGTCGGTCGTACACCGGCTGGTCTGCGCTCGAGTTGGAGTTTGGCGTTGGCGTCGGATATCCGGGTGGCCAGATTCAATGCCTCCGACCCGGAGCCGAGGCAGGTGAACGACGCGAAAGGGCGGCGCAGTGAGCTCGGGCGTCGGCGACCGAGCTCATTGTCCAATGCCTTGATGAACCTGGCCTGTTGGAGACTGGCCGTCATGACGTTGGCCATGGGATACGGGGCCGACAGCTCTCGTACGACGTGTTCGGGGGAATGTCCCAATCCGAGCATTCCGTAACCTCCCGAATCGTGAACGACGGCCCCGCAGGTAGTGACGATCCAGGGTCCGTGTGCTGCTATCGGGAGGAAGGGATTGCGCTCCTGCTCGTGATAGAAAGCCAGGAAACCCTTCTGGGCCTGCCGCACCTGGTCGGCCTCGCTCAGGTGCAGGAACCGTTCGGTAGCCGGTGCCCGACGAAGGTGCCGGTGCTGCGCGTAGCCGTCGTCGATCGCGCGCTCCAGCCGCCGGTCTCGGGCGATGAAGTCGTTCACCACGTGCTCCGGGAGACCGAAGGTATTCCGGTCGGCGCAGAAGTCGGCCATTTCAAGCAATTTCGAGTGCCAACGCATGTGCGGCCCTTCCCTGGTTGTCGGAGCTCGTCCGGCGGCCACCGACCGCAGGCTAGGCATCGCGGGATCCCGTGCTGAGTTCGGCGAGCAGGCGGGCCAACCGACGGTCGTGTAGAACGCTGTCGTGGGTGCCCGAATAGACGTGGTAGTCGACTGCTTGCGGGCTCACCGATGCTTCGATGCACCGCACGACTGTGGCCCGCTCGTAATGACCTACGTCACCGGTGACGACATGGATCCGGGTGGTGCAATCCTCCCCCATAGCGGGCCATTGGTATTCCAGCGCCATCCGTGTGTGGTTCAGTGCCCGCACCATCTCGGCGCCGTCGGAGTCGATGCGGCGCAACGGCTCGAGCGCATGGAGCGCACTGCGGACGCTCCGAGCCAACTGTGCATCGGGCACCGCACCGGTGACTGCGTTCGTCGACACCATCGACGCGACGGTGCGTTCGTCGGTCGTCGTCATTTCCCGCAGCTCGGCGGCCAGGATCCTCGGATCGCATTGCTCGAGGTATGCGGCCACGAGCTCGGCCTCCCGCCGATCGGGGGTGATCATGGGTTCGACCAGCACGAGGTGTTCGACCGAGCGCCCGCGGGTGCGTAGCTGGTGGGCAATTTCCCAGGCGACAACACCGCCGAAGGAGTAGCCGAGCAGGACCGTCGGGACGGTCTCGCTCATCGGCGACAGCGACAACAAATAGTCGGCCATGTCGGCGATCGAGGTATCGGGGACCTCGCCGACGTATTGGATACCGTGCACCGAGATCGGTAGGGCATCGGCGATCGGCCGCAGCGGGATCAGGGTTCCTCCGATCCCGGTCGCCAAGACAGCGATGTCGGCCGATTCGGTGTGGTCGTTCATCGTGACCATGGCGCTGGCACCGGCTCCCCCGTCGAGTTGGGCGAGCTGATCAGCGAAGGTGGGCGCCTGCATGATGTCGACGACTGTCAGTGGCAGGGATTCTCGGCGCGCCAGGACGGCAGCCCGCACCGCCGACAACGAATTTCCTCCGAGATCGAAGAAGTCGTCATCCATATCCACATCTGTGCAGGCGAGGACCGCTGTCCAGATGGCAGTGAGACGACGTGCGTTGTCGGTCGCTGGAGGGCGTCGTTTGCCGAGTTCGCGGCGTATGTCGCTGGTCGTGGTGAGTAGTTTTGTGGTGTCGACCTTTCCGGAGGGCAGGGTCGGGAAGGCGTCGACGGCAGTGATCCGGTCGGGGACCATGTAGCGTGGTTTGTTCGCCCGCAGGCGCCGCTGCACGGTCCTGGTGTCGACGGTCGCTGGTGTCACCCAACCCACGAGATTGCCGTCGTCGACGGCGACGTGCGCTGAAACCACACCCTCGTCTCCGTCGTGGATCGCGGCTTGGACTTCTTTGATCTCGACCCGGCACCCGTGTACTTTCACTTGGTCGTCGATCCGACCGAAGACTCGCAGCTGCCCGGATGGCAACCAGCATCCCAGGTCGCCGGTGCGATACATCCGACCCGCGGCAAAGGGGTTGTCCATGAACCGTTGTGCCGTCAGCTCGGGACGATTCACATACTCCCGTGCGAT
>NZ_AXVD01000045.1 GCF_000482385.1 Nocardia sp. CNY236 | reverse complement strand
CCTGGCTCAACGAGGTGGAACGCTGGTTCGGACTGCTGACCGACCAGCAACTCCGCCGCGGCGTCCACAGAAGTGTTGCCGCGCTGGAGAAATCGATCCGTGACTGGGTCGCTGCCTGGAACGAGGACCCGAAACCGTTCGTGTGGACCAAGACCGCTGACGAGATCCTCGAACGCCTCACCTCATATTTGAAACGAATTCCAGGCGCGGGACACTAGTGTTTCGAAGTGGTTGGGGTGCGGGTGGTGGAAAAGTATTGTTCGGCCGCCGGGCGGGCAGTATCGAGGATCCGCCTGGCCGCTACTGGATCGCAGTCGTCTGGGCGAGAGCGAGTTTCCAGCCGTCGACGGTACGGACTGCGGCGTAGGTGAGGGCGCCGGTGCTGGGCAGTGTGGTCTCGGCATCTGGACGTTCGTCGTGAATCGTCTTGATGCAGCTGACCAGGACGACATCGCTGGTTATCGGACGGATGTCGATGATCTCGACGGTAGTCCGGATGTCTCCGAGCCCGCTGTCGAGGGCCGACTTCATCGCCGTGCCGAAGGTATCCCGCCCGAACAAACGACGGCCCACGATGTTGACGATCACCACCTCCTCGGTGTGCAGATCGGGATGAACCGAGTGGTCACTCTGCGAATGGACGGCCAGCGCCACCAGATCACGAACGGCTTGCTCGTCCTCGGCCGGTAGCGCTGTGGCCTGGCTCACGCGGGTCTTGCCGGTATTGCTCGGAGTCATGGACACACAATCCCACCTCAACCGCACTCGAGGTCAATAGTCCGCCGACTGCCGAGCCGAACCGGTCTTGAATATGCGGACACGCAGCTGATGCCAGAACCCGCCCAGGCGGTGGCGCCCGTCCTCACCCGTGTCGTAGCCATTGGTTGATGGCGGCGATGAGGACGGTGGCCTGACAGGGACGGCCAGTTTATCGAATCTTGTTGCCACGGAAGGTTTTCCTTGAGCTGCCCGGTGCCGCACTCGACGGCATGGCGCGCTTTGTAGTCCTGTGCGTCGCACGCTGGTAGCCCTCTACCAACAGTGGCTCGAGCCGCGCAATGGGTCATTGCCAATGAATCTGAACCATGCAGTTCAGCACTTCCTGAGTTGTGCTACCTCACTCGTCGTTTCGGACTGCGCGCAACAGTCGTAGCTGCCCAATCTCGGCAGCATTCTTCATCAGCTCGGCGTTCACCCATCCGATCGTGTGGGCGATGGACTTGGTGGGGTCGTCCTGCCATGGAAAGCTTGTCGGCCCATCGAGTTCGGTGTCAGTGATCTGATCGAGGACACGCAGCCACCTCGTGCGCAGGCCGCGCAGCCAGTCGACCGAGGCCGATCCAGGACCCGGCCATATGATCTGGGTACGGTCGTGGGGAAGGCTTTGCCGCAGGTGGTCGATGGCGACGTTCCACCACCACCCGATGTGCCAGCTGATCCAGCCGATAGTTGGGACAGGGATCGGTTCGGGCTCGGACTCGGCCCAGTCGGGCACCCAGATACCGCGTTCGTCCCGGCGCAGCGTCCAACACAAATCAGCAGGTTCCCACAGGAAGTCGTCTGCCTCCAGCTGCTCGAGGTGGTACTCGAACAACGACCAGGTCAGATCGAACTGCCAACGCAGCAAGGTGGAAGGCGAAGTATCCATGTGCCGAATCCTGCCCGGCGCCCCCGGGTCGGACAACGGATTTACTGGCCGCCGGCTCGATCGCCGGAAACCTGGCGGCAGGCTGGTTCTCGGGGCCGCCTCCAAGCGCGGGATTTCTCCATTTAGAACTCTTGGGCCTCGTCGATGGTGAGCGCGTCGCCGGGCCGGATGTCTCGAACATCTCGGTCCGCTCGGGCCGGGCGCTGACGCACCGAGTTGAGTGCGGCTCGATGGGTTGACACGTACGATTCCGCGCCGGTAAATTCCGCGTAATTGGATCCGCAACGTCACTCCCGGTGGTGCAGAAGGCATCAGCCCGTCGACCGCCTCGATGACGCGCAAGATCCCCGCCAATGATTGGAGGGTCTTGCATGGACAGATTCCGATCGATCGGGAGCCGATCGGTCACCGAGGGCGTCAAGCTACTCACTGTGGTCGCCCCGAGCAAAGAAGAGGGCTGCAGCCCTACGGGCCTGGTAGGACGATGCTTGGCACGGCAACTGCTCACCGCTGGGGACTCGGTTCGGGTACTCGCACCGCCGCAGGAGAACAGCGGCTGGCCGGACGGTACCCAGGTGGTGGAAGGCTCCATCCGACAGCCGTTGAACTCTGGCAGAGTTTTCGCTGACGTGGACGCGATATTCCTTGCCGGTGCGCATCCCGCGACCGTCGAAGAGTCGCTGGCGCTTGCTCGTGACGCCGGGGTCCGCCGGATCGTCCTGCTGTCATCCCATGGACCCGAGTACGAACAGACGAACCCGCCAGAAACGTGGTACTGGCTCGCCATCGAACGAGCCGTGGAAAGTTCCGGGATCCCCTGGACCCACATCCGGCCATCGGCCGTGATGGGTTCGGTCATCAGTGGTACTTACCCGGCGACAGGATCCGACTGGCCGGACTCGATCCGCGCCGAGCGGGTGGTCCGCGAGGCCTTCCTCGATATCGGGCACTACCCATTCATCCATGAAGACGATCTCGCCGCAGTAGCGGCGGCGTCGATGCGCACCGACCGTTACACGGGCCTCATCCTCGAGGCTGTGGGCCTCCCGCTGTCAACGCGGTCGCGCGTACGCAGCATCGCTGATGCCATCGGCCACGCCATTCACGCCATCGAACTGACGGCCGGCGAGAGCCGGGCAGCCTGGCAACGCAACGGCTGGCCCGACGGTGCGGTGGACGTAACGCTCTACGCCCTTCGGGAGTACGGCAATCGCCTGCCCGAGCTGACCGAGTGGAGCCTTGCGCAGAGTCCCTCCGTTCGCGACATCATCGGTCGCCCGCCACGCACGTATGATGAATGGGCTGTTGAAAACGCCGACCTGTTCCGCTGACATGACCACTCGTTGAGCGGATCCACCCAACACTGAACCCTCGGTTCAATGGCAAGCCGTCACAAATCTGGGTTCAACCGGTCGGCCTCGCGGCGTGCTCACCAGGAACCGTTCGATGCCAAGCATCGGATCGTATTCGGGACCCATCTGAAACTGTTCACGTTGCCCGAACCAGCCCCAGATCGGCTGCCGTACCTGAGCTTGTAGCTCCCGGCGGACATAGAGGAATGCCGGTGCGCCCCGAATCTTCACCAACCCGCGTGGTCAGTCTGGATTTGTCTGTCAGCTGGTCTTGTTCGTCGGGTTGTCCACCATCGACGTCTCCCACGCCGTCGCCCGATACCCAGGCGAAGACACCAAAACCCAAGCATTGGGCCAGTTCCTGGGCACCGGCGGTCCCGCCGCCATCGCCGCTGTGGCCTGCGCGATCATGACCGGGACCCAGTCGACGCTGATCACCGCCCTCGGCCGCCACCTGCTCGCCGACCTCGCACGCCACGATCTGACCGGCCACCATCCCGATCTCGCGGTGGCCACGCTGTCATGTCGCTCGTTCGGTACCCGCAACTGGGTCCACACTGTCGACGACCTTGGCATCTGACACCACAGCTGGCTCGCCGCGACTGCGTGGACAGCGAGCTGTTCTGATGTTGTTGGACTGGACCATCCGAGCTTCTCCGACCGTCGCGATTTCAGTAGCTCGGGCGCAAGGTGCGTTGGATTCGCCAGCATCTCGGATCACTCACGTGTTGTCAGCGGGCTTTGCGACCAGCTGGGACGGTTCATCCGGTGGTATCCGACGGCCGCTTTGGCATCCTGGTCGAATGGAACGAATGGACGCGGCGCGCAACAAGGCGTTGCTGCAGAAAGTGTTCGCGGCAACCGACCATGGTGATGGCCGATTGTTCGTCGATCTGCTCGACGACGAGGTTCGGTGGACGATCATCGGTCGCACCGCCTGGTCAGGCACCTACGATGGCAAAGCAGCGGTGCTGCGGGACCTTTTGAGACCGTTGACCGCCCAGTTCGCCGGCCCGAATCGGGTCAGCGCGCACCGGTTCGTTGCCGAGGACGATCTCGTGGTCGTAGAGGCACGCAACCATAGCGTCACCGCTGCTGGAATGCCCTACCCGAACCGCTACTGCTGGGTGATCACCATGCGCGCAGAAAAGATTGTCGCTATTACCGAATACACCGACACCCAGCTCATCGCCGAAACGCTGACGAAACCGCCGACGATGGGGCCATCACCCAAGTGACGCGCGGCACAAAATGTTGCCGAACGAGTAGGACCGAAGCCTACTGATACGCAACGTTTCTCGTCATGACCAGCTCACACCTCGGGTACCGACATTCAAACTCGGTGGTGGATTCGAAGACCTCACTACTAGCGGGATGTTCGGTGTAGGGTCGGACCGGGGCGCCCTATCGGTCTTTCGACTGGGGGCTCCCCGGCTCGCCCTCCGAACCCGCCGTGCACCCCTCGACGCAACGGGCTCTTCACGTGTTATGCCGTTGTGGCTGTTGCTGGTTCCGAGGCCCGTCGTGCTGTTTCGCCGCAGCCGAATGCGGGTTGCGGCGTCCTATGCGTCGACAGGCCGGTCGGCGAGTTTCAGCCACACCACACCGACGATCACCACCGCAAGCCACAATGCCTTCATCGGTGTGAGTGTTTCATCGAAGAAGATCGGCCCGAGAAGCGCGGCACCAACTGCGCCGATGCCGGCCCAGACAGCGTATCCGATCCCGACGTCGATCCGCTCGAGAGCGACACTGAGCGCGAACAAGGTGAGTAGGAAGAAGACGATTGCAACGAGCGACCAGGACAGGACGGTGAAGCCATGGCTTCCGCCGACGGACAGAGCGTAACCGACCTCGAAAAGTCCGGCCAGAAGCAAGACGAGCCAAGCGCGGGCATCATTACGTCGGTCAGTGGTCTTCTGAGTGTAGGCGGCATCGGTGGTGTCAACGGTCACGGTTCGATCCTTTCGAGAGGTCAGACTGCATCCAGAACTCGGGTCGACTGCCGCTCAGGCGGCGCCGCTGAGTTGGAGCCCGACGACTCCTCCGATTACAACGACGATGCCGACCACCTTTTTCCAGTTGAGTCGCTGTTGGAACAAGAGAGCGCCAAGTAAGACGATCCCGACGCCCGCGACCGACGTCCAAATCGCGTACCCGACGCCGACATCGAAGGTGAGCAGCGCGAGGCTGAGGAAGTAGGTCGCGACGCCGCCACTGGCGAGCGTGGCGATCGTCCATCGCAGGTTGGTGAAGCCTGCGGCTTTCCCTGCGGAAAGTGCGACGGTGATTTCGAAGATGACCGCGATTCCGAGATAGAGCCAGCTCATGGTTGTCCTTTCGGTCGACCCGGTTGGAATTCAGGGTCCGGAGGGAAGTGAAGTTGCAGGTAGCGAGTAAACGGCTCGAGCGCCCGATCCACGGGAAGGCACTCCACAGCGATCGGCATGCGCGCACGGTCGATTCCAAGGCGTCCATAGCTGGTGCGATAGTCGAACCCATAGCGTGCTGCAGTAGCGGCGTCGACCGCGAAATGAACACTGTCGATGTGGTGTTCGAACGCGAAGCGATAACACAAACCGCAGGGTTCTCCCGTAGCGAGTAGCCGCATCCCCTGCAAGTCGGTGAGGTTTCGAGCATGCAGCGTACTTCGCATTGCGACGATCTCTGCGTGCGCGGTGGAATCACAGGTTTCGAGAACCAGGTTCACCCCGAAGTCGGATGTGTAACCATCGTCGGACACCACCAGTGCGACGAAGGGGATTCCGCCCGATTCGACATGTCGGGTACTGTGCGCGACCGCCCGGCTCATCCTCTGCGACCTGCAGAGGATGAAAGCCAGTTCGGTGCGAGGCTGTGGAGCGATCGTGGGAAGTGTGATGTCGACCCCCAGTTCGCGGGCCATCGGGTAGACCGAGCTGTCCCAGACTCGCGGACGGTGCTCGTCCTCGGGCCGTAGGGTCGGCACTGGATCAGGGCGTAGTTCGTAGGGCCGAATCGCGACATCGACGTCGTGGTCTCGCTGTAGTGCCTTGACCGAATCCTCGATGAGGAAACAGTAGGGGCACACGTAGTCGACGTAGATCTCGACCGTAGCCGGCATATATCCTCCAAAGTTGCGTGTACATACAATTATATGAAGGCATTTCTGCGAGAATGCGCGTGTCAGGCAACGCCTGGTCAGGAAGCGGGGAGTCCGCCGATGCTCGCGAGCACTCGACCGACAACGTGTGCGCCGAGCGCGGGGGAGGTGGCCTCCACACTCGACAGTGCATGCTCGAGGTGCGCCCGGTAGGGATCGCGCGCGTCCACGATGAGGGCTTCACCACCCTCCGTGATGACCGCGTACACCCCACGCCCGTCCTCGAAGCAGGTCTCACGGCGCGTGAGATTCCGAGCCTCCAGGCGGCCGAGTAGGCGTGTCACCGAACTCTGGTTCAGACCGATCCGGTTGGCCAGTTCGTTGATCCGCAGTTCCTTGTCCGGTGCCGCGCTGAGATGGCGCAGCGCGTTGTACTCGGTGAGTCCCACGCCATAGCGACCGTTCAACCATTTCCCCAGGTTTGCGTCCACTGCAGCCACGAAGGCTGCAACCTGAAACCAGTCATCGACCAGGTGATCGAATGAATCGCCGTCCTCACCCAATGGTCGATTCATGTACATGCAGCTAATGCTAACGAACACCTCGAACGAACGCAATATCAACCCGCGGGCCGACTCGGAAGACCGGCAGGACGGACGAGGGTCGAGTAACCCGCTGGTGATCCGAGGAGTCTGCGAACCTACGGAATCGGATGTTTGTCAGCGTATGGACATCACATGTCACCGCGCTGGAATCCTTCGCACGACGTCGTGGAACTCTCCGGCCTCATTGTGGCGGCAAAAGCAAAGCTGGCTCTCTGCCACTTTCAACATATAGCGCACATGGGGGCTTGCGGCAAGACCCGGGTCGTGCCGCAGAATCGGCGGCCGGACAACGGCATCACCGAGGAATAGGAGCACGACGTGTTCGAGCAGTACGTGTTGGACCTTCGAGAAATCGACCGGACGGAGACCGCGATCGCTGGCGGCAAGGCCGCGCACCTGGGCGAGTTGTCGCGGATCGAGGGCATTCACGTGCCGGCTGGGTTTTGCGTCACGACAGCCGCCTTCCAGCAGGTTGTGGCGCAAGCGCCATCGATCGAGGATCGGCTCGATCAGCTATCGCGCCTGAACCCAGGCGACACCGAAGCGATCTGCATGCTCAGCGCGGAGGTCCGCCGAACCATCGAAGCGATCGCCATCCCGGAGGACTTGGCGGCGTCGATCACCCGCGCCCTCGCCCGGCTCGGCGAACCGGCTACCTACGCAGTGCGATCCAGCGCGACGGCAGAAGATTTGCCCACAGCCTCCTTCGCGGGCCAGCAGGACACCTACCTGAACGTCGTGCCGCCGAGCGCGATTGCGCACATCAGCCGCTGTTGGGCATCGCTGTTCACCGAGCGGGCCGTGACCTACCGCCTGCGCAACGGCATCGACCACCGGAAGGTCCACATGGCCGTGGTCGTACAGCAGATGGTCTTCCCGGACGCGGCTGGTGTCCTGTTCACGGCCGACCCCGTCACGGGCAGCCGGAAGGTCGCCACCATCAACGCCAGCTTCGGCCTCGGCGAGGCTCTGGTCTCCGGCCTGGTGAACCCGGACGTGTTCACGGTTCGTGATGGGCGGGTCATCGACGAGACGGTCGCCGCCAAGCATCGTGCCGTGCACGCCATGCCGACTGGAGGGACGCAGGAAGTGGCGCTAGACCCGCAGCGGCAGCAGCGCCCGGCCCTGACGAATGCGCAGGCCGTGCGGCTCGTACAGCTCGGGCGGCGGATCGAAGCGCATTTCGGCGGTCCGCAGGACATCGAATGGTGCTCGGTCGGCGACGATTTCCAGATCGTGCAGAGCCGCCCGATCACCACGCTGTTCCCCATCCCCGCGGCCAGCGACCGAGACAACCATGTCTATCTCTCCGTGGGGCATCAGCAGATGATGACCGACCCCATGAGGCCATTGGGGCTGTCCATGTGGCAGTCGACGGCCATGGCACCGATGCACGAGGCCGGCGGGAGACTGTTCGTCGACGTCACCCCGCGCCTGGCATCGCCCGCGAGCCGTGCCGGCCTCCTGGAGATGATAGGGAAGGACGATCCGCTGACCAGAGATGCGCTGGAGACCGTCCTCGAGCGCGACGACTTCGTTCCCACACTCCCGGATGCCGGTCCTGGGGTTCCCCCGGTCGGGAGTGCGCCCGCCGCGATCGACACCGATCCGGCGATCGTCAATCAGCTGATCGAGCGCAGCCGAGCATCCATCGATGCTCTGCGCCGCGACATCCGAACCAAGACCGGTCCGGCGTTGTTCGACTTCCTGCTGGAGGCCTTCGAGGAGCACAAACGCGTCCTGAGCGATCCATTGAGTATGCAGGCGGTCATGGCGGGAATCCAGGCCACCTGGTGGCTCAACAACCACTTGTGGGAATGGCTGGGCGAGAAGAACGCGGCGGACACCCTGACGATGTCCGCACCCGGCAACATCACCTCGGAGATGGGATTGGCACTGCTCGACGTCGCGGACGTGGTTCGCCCCCATCCAGAGGTGGTGGCCTTCCTGCAGGGTGTGGCCGACGACGGATTCCTCGATGAGCTGCCGAAGTTCGCGGGCGGGACCGCAGCACGCGACGCCATCGAGAACTACCTCGTCCGTTATGGCATGCGCTGTGTCGGCGAGATCGACATCACGAGGCCGCGATGGCGCGAACGCCCCAGCACGCTCGTGCCCGCGATCCTCGACAACGTCAGGAATTTCGAGCCGGGTGCCGCCGAGCGGCGCTTCGAGCAAGGACGACAGGCGGCACAGAAGAAGGCACAAGAGGTGTTCCAGCGCCTGCGCGTACTGCCGGACGGAGAGCGCAAGGCCGACGAAACCCAACGGATGATCGACCGTGTCCGGACCTTCATCGGCTACCGGGAGTACCCGAAATACGGCATCGTCAGCCGCTCCTTCATCTACAAGCAGGCATTGCTCGAAGAGGCCGAACGTCTCGTGCAGGCCGACGTGCTCGCCGAGAAGGAAGACGTCTTCTACCTCACGTTCGGGGAGTTCCACGACGTCGTGCGCTCGAAGCACGTGGACGACGTGCTCATCCAGCAGCGCAAGGACGCCTTCCGGGCGTACCACTCGCTGACCGCGCCCCGGGTGCTGACATCCGATGGCGAGGTCGTCACCGGAGCCTACCGACGCGACGACGTGCCAACCGGCGCGCTGATCGGCTTACCGGTCTCCGCTGGAACGACCGAAGGGCGCGCCCGCGTCGTCCTGGATATGGACCAGGCCGATCTCGAACCGGGTGACATTCTGGTCACTGCTCACACGGACCCGAGCTGGACACCTCTGTTCGTCACCGTCTCAGGTCTGGTGACCGAGGTCGGAGGATTGATGACACACGGTGCGGTGATCGCACGGGAATACGGCCTGCCTGCCGTCGTCAGCGTGGCCGATGCCACCCGACTGATTCCCGATGGGCAGCGCATTCGCGTGCACGGAAGCGATGGCTACGTCGAGATATTGCCTTGACTTCGTCGTCGCTCGCCGAGCGTACCGAGGTTTGCGGAGCCCGGATCGACATGCGGTCCGGCAGCACCTCGGCACGTTGCCAGTAGTGTCTCGAAAGAGGAAGCGACGCACCCGCAGGTCTGATCCGGCTGAGTGAAGTTCGGCTCCGCGGCCACGAGCCAGCAGGGTCTGCTGCGCGGCATCGGCGTGTTGTCGTGCTCGAGATACCACTTTCTTCCCCGAAGGTGAGGAAGAGTTGGCCACAACCGCGGTCCGCAGTGCGGACTCGCCGCACCTGCGCAGCCAGCCCCCAGGAGAACGACATGATGCACTTCGAACGGCAGACTGTTGGCGACCACGATCTCAGAGTCGCCCGGGTCCACGACGGTGACCGGCCGACGGTCGTCATGACGAATGCCTTGCCGCAATCCATCCGCTGCTGGGAGTCGCTCTGGGACAGACTGTCCGACAACTTCGACCTCCTCGCCGTCGACCTGCCGGGCTTCGGCAGGTCGACCGGGTCGGGTTCGGTCATGCGCCCCTCTGCCCAGTCGGATGTCCTGGCGAGGCTGATGGACGCAAACGGGATCGGCGAGACCTTCCTCATCGGACCCGACATCGGTGTCCCGGTTTCATTGTGGCTCGCGTCGAGCCAGCCCGAGCGACTCCTCGGGGTCAATATCTACGATGGCCCGGGCACCTGGCCGGCCGATTTCGACCCATCCCTCCGGGCCGCGACCCACTCTCGACTGGTCAGATGGCTCGGAACTCACCGACCGGTACGCCGAGGGCTGATGAAACGGAACCTCGATGCAGCAACCGCAGCGGGCTACCATCACTTCACGCCGTCGGCCGCCGCAGTCGAGGAATACCGAGCGATCTGCTTCGATCCGCAGAAGCACTGCAATGCGTTCGACTTTCTCGGCTCCTACGCCGAGGAGCTGCCCGTGCTCGAGGAGCGGCTGCCATCGGTCACTGTTCCCGTGCTGATCACTTGGGGCGCCCACGACCAGTTCGTGCACCCGTCGAACGCGGAGCGCCTCGATGCGCTCCTGCCCAACAGCGAGGTGACCGTCTTCGACGACGCCGGCCACTTCTCGCACGAGGATGCCGACGACGAGTGGCTGCAGCGATTCCGCACATTCGTCGAGGCTCACTCTCCGAACCCGCATACGCGACGTGGCCCGACGCCACCTGACACCACGGAAACACCGCCACACCACTGATTCCGGGGCCGCAAGGACCGCGAGCGGGCCTGGACGCCCGGATGGGCTCGACCCCGCAATGCAGGGTCGGTTCCGGTCGGGGTCCCTGTAGCTTTCGCCGAATTTCGGGCGGATATGGCGTAGCTGCTGGTCACGGACGGTAAGTGGGGTTCAGGACTGGCAGTCTCACCGGCGACGATCTGCGCCCGGTCCGATCAGGCTGGTGAGGTCGCGCATCGCCTGCGGGGACGGTTTGAAGTAGCGACGAAGGTTCTCGGCCTTGCGGTGTCGGGATTTGGCCATCAGTTCCAGCAGGCTGGCACCGGCCTCGCCGAGGTGGGTGAGCCCGGAGGGCCTGAGTTCGTGCAGGTCCCAGCCGGTCCCGGGACCGTCGATGGCGGTCGCGGTGGGTGACGAACAGCGGGCCAGCGGTGCGGTCCTTGATCAGCCGGGGTAGCAGCCGCGCGGTGCCGGCATCCCAGTACACCGTCTCCAGAACGTATTCGGCGTGGCCGGCGCCGCGTCGGCGGATGCGCGGCTTGGCGCCCTTGGACTTCACCGGGCACGAACGGGCCGCCAGGTCCAGGTCCTCGATGTTCACCTGCAGCAGCTCCCCGGCCCGCGCGCAGGTCTCGTAGAGCATCCGCCACAGCGTCTTCTCCCGGACGTGCACATCGCGCCGCGAGATCAGTCGGTCGATCGCGGTCCGCGCCCGCACTGGGGTGTCGGAGTCCGGTGGCGTCGACCGCCGAGCCGAAGCCGGGACCGCCGGCGCGTCCCAGCCTTGTTCGCGGCACCAGCCCAGCCACTTGCCGACCGCAGCCCGGCGGGCGTTCCAGGTATTCACCGCGGACTCGCCCCACAGGGCCTCCAGCGCGGCGCCGATCTCGGCGTCGGTCACCGTAGCCAGTGCCCGGCTGGCGGCGAGTAGCCCGTCGGGGCCGCGGCCGTCGAGTTCGTCGGCGGTCTTCACGACCGCGATGGTGTAGGCGCGGCGGGTGTTCGGCGACCCGATCGTGTCCAGGAATGCTTGCGCAGCCGAGCGGACGGTTCGGGGCGGCACTGCCCGGATCCGGGTCACGGTTCCCGCCATCGGCACCCCTCCAGGTCTTGCCCCAGATAACGGGGCCGCCCCACGTACGCGCCGCGACGAGTCGCCGCTGGCCGGTTCCGATGATATCCCGGATAACAGTCCGTTATCCGGGATAACCCATTGATGCCAGGCCGACCAGGTAACGCTATTTTCGTCGGCTTGGCGGTGTCGGCTGGGTGGTCAGAGGCGGTTGAACCAGTGGCGGACGGCGTCGACTTCGCCGCTTGCGAGGGCGACCATCAATGCGATGCGGGCGTGTGCCGGGGACAGACCGCGGGCGGGGATCGCGCCGAGTTTCGTTGCGAGTTCGTTTGCGTTGGCCGCATTACCTCCGCCGGCGGGGTGGTAGCGGGCGCGGGATGCGAGAACGACGGGGATGTTCCAACTGGTGAGTTCGTCGATGGTGGTGAACAGCTCGACCGGCACATTCCCTGCGCCGGTTCCTTCGAGCACGATTCCGCGGGCGCCGGCGTCGACCGCGGCGGTCAGTAGTGCCGGGGTCATGCCTGGATAGGTCTTGATCAGCGCGACATCGCTTTCTGGAGCGCCGTCGAGTTGTGGCGGGCGTATGGGTGCGGCGGCGGTAAGAGAGACTTCGCCGGCCGGCGAGACATGACCGAGTGGTGCGTACGGTGCCGATGAGAACGCTGGCGGGCCGGATGCGTCGACGAGCCTCGCCCATCGGGCAGCGTGCAATTCGCGGTGGAAGCAGACGAGGGCACCGAGGTTGCGTGTCGCGGGATGTGCGGCGGCGAGCGCCGCGCTCAGATTGTCCGGGCCGTCACTGCCCGGCGCGTCCAGGCAATGGAGTGCGCCGGTGAACACGATCGAACCGTGGGCGTCCGGGCCTGCCATCAGATCGGTGAGGAAGGCGGTCTCCTCCAACGTGTCGACGCCGTGGGTGAGAACCACCGCATCGTATCCGTCGTCGAGCACGGCGCTGCGAGTACGCCGCGCCAGCGCCAGCATGGTTGTCGGGGAGGTGTCCCAGCTCGGTTCGGCCATGATGTCCTCGGCGTGCACGTCCACCGGCAGGGAGTCGATGCCTGCGGCTGCCAGCAGCCGCTCACCCGACGCCACCGCGGGTCGTGGGGAATACTGCTGGTAGGCGATTGTGTCGCCGGTGGCGATCAACAGGATGCGTGCCATCACACCGTTCCTGTCATGAGCAATATCAGGATCGCTGACAGCATGGTCGGCCCGATGGTCCACGCGAGTTCGCGTAGCGCGGCCGTTGCGTGTGCTCGATTCCTAGTGATGCTCGCCCGCATGACGGTTCAGCCTGCCCCCGACAGGCCCGCGTGCCGCTCCAACTGTTCGAGTCGATCGAGGATCGGGCGTAGTTCGGTGCGGACTGCGGCGGCGAGCATCGCTGAGGCGTCCGCCGACGCTGGATTCGCGTTGTGGGCACGCAAATGCGTATACCCGGCCAGTGCTGCGACCACGGCCCGACGAGCTGAACGCGCGTCTACCCCCGCCTCCCGCAATACCTGCCCGCCGACACCTTCCGGTTCGCTGATCAAGCCCAGCAGCAGATGCTCGCACCCGACATAGTTGTGTCCCAGTGACATCGCTTCGGTCACCGTCAACTCGAGCGCGTTGGCGGCCGAACCGCTGAACCTCTTCGCTGCTGCCTCGGTGGCCGGCTGAGTCTCCGCAGTTATCGCAGCCAGCGCTCGCTGCACATGCGCGGGGTCGATCTCCATGGCCCGCAGCACATGCACGGCCAGATTCGTTCCCTCGGCAAGGACCCCATGCAACAGATGTTCGGTACCGACCTCGGCGGCGTGATCGGCTCGAGCCTGCGCGATCGCCAGCCGGATCACCGCCCGCGTTCGATCGGTGAACCGCGACAGCGGGGCTGTCGGATCGTCGGTCTCGAGATCACCGAGCACCGTTGCCCGGATCGCGGTCACACGACGTACCGATTGCTCCAGCGCACGTTGACAGATCGCCGAGACCGGCACACCTGCCGCCTTCACCGCTTCGCCCAACTCATCAGGCACGTAAACGTTGATCTTCGGCATAACGATCATTCCTCCCACCACCTCGAACAGTTGATAACCCCATTTATACCCCCATTAGGGTTATATGTCCAATCGGGGTGGACTGTATGGAGTCGCGAGGCGCCGGGAGCGGCCTGAACGGGCACGTCAAAACCGCACTCGGGCGACAGCGACCCGTCGGGGCTGCGAACGAGGTCAGAACAGGGTGTCGCGCACACGCAGTGGCCGGTACCCGGTCGGCCCTAGCTGAGCGAGTTCGGCATCGATATCGACCTCGATCGCGCCGAAGAAATTGATGTTCGCGCTGTGCGCCGGGCTGATGTGCGCCAGCACTTCGTCATCGATCCGGCGTCCGGCTCGGCGCATCTGGTCGACGGCGAGCCCGTAATACTCGGTGGTCCAGGCGATCACGGCGTTCGTGGCGAGGGTCAGGCACCAGGCTTGCACGGTCTGGTCATCGAGCTGTCGGGCCCGGATCATGCCCTCGTGGGGGTGGGAACCGAGTACGCCAGAAAGGGGCCGCGACGGAATGCAGATGCTGGTCGGTGTAGCTGAACAGGGTGTCCGTTTGGGGTTCCGTCAACGGACACCGCCCCAGGCGTTCGGCCGGGATCGTTAGATGACGTCGCCGCAGGCGAGAAGTGTCACGGTAAGGGTGTACGGTGACGTTGTAACGGTTATCCGGGCTAAACGTGACACGGAGGCGGTGCGATGGGAATCAACGTCGGCTACGCGCGATGCTCGACCGACGAACAGGACCTCACCGCGCAGCGCGAGATCCTTCTCGGGCTCGGTGTCGATCCCGAGCGAATCTACTTCGACCACGGTCTGACCGGCACCACCCGTGCGCGCCCCGGTTTGGACCAGGCCCTGGCCGCGGTACGCCTCGGTGACCGGCTCACCGTGCCCAAGCTGGACCGGCTGGCCCGATCGGTGCCCGATGCCCGCGAGATCGGTGACTCTCTCGCCGACCGTGGCGTGCAGTTGGCGCTCGGTCCCACCGTGTACGACCCGACCGACCCGATGGGCAAGATGTTCTTCAACATCCTGGCCACCTTCGCCGAGTTCGAGGTCGACCTGCTACGCCTGCGTACCCGCGAAGGCATGGCCATCGCCAAGGCCAAGGGCAAACTCCGCGGCAAGCAGCCCAAGTTGTCCGCCCGGCAGCAGGCGCACCTGGTGGAACTGCACCAGGCGGGTAAATACACCGTGGTCGAGTTGGCGGAGCTGTTCAACGTGTCCCGGCCGACGGTGTACCGCGTTCTCGACCGCGTGCAGAGTGTCTGCGCGTGAGCTTCAACAACATTGCGCGCAAGGTGCGCGACCCCAGCCTGCCCTACTCACACCGGGTCTCGGCGCTGCGGTCCTGCGTACAGTTGTACCGACCCATCGGCTTCCACGCCGCACTGAGTTTCCTCGCAGAGCAGGCAGGACCGTTTCCGCGAGACGAAACCGCGCTCCTGCACGCCCTCGACCTGATCGAGACCAGTCGTGCGGTCCGGCAAGCCGAACTCCGCGAGTACGCAACCCGACGCCGAAAGGCCAAACAACGTGGCCAACGCAGTCCACGGCCCACCGATCCCAACCCCAACTACCTGCAGCAGTGGCACGGCGCCCCTCGACAGGCCGCACTACACGCTGTGAACTACTGGAACCGGAACCGACTTGCAGCGCTGCTCGTCCCACACCACCCGGCCGCCGAAGACCTCCAACGGTGTGTTACCGCATGCCTGGACTCCCAGGGTCATCTCACCCCTGAACAGCAACAACTCCTCACTCACTGCACTGACCAGCTCGAACAACGCTTACGCCGTCATTCCTGGCGCGACAGGCCGGCGGACTTCCAGCGTTTCTGGGACTTGCTCGTACTCGCCCGGCACATCAAGACGGCCACCACGACACCCCACCAACAAACCGCGATCCAGGCCCGCCGTCGAGACCAACTCGCCGCCCCGCATCCGCCGATAGGTCGCATGGACCCTGCATTCGAACTCGCGCTTCTACCCGCGTTTCCGGCATCTCTCGCCGCCGATGCGCGTGTCGTCGCGCAGGCACTGCCACCAGCACACCCCCAACCCGCAGGGTCCTTCCCTGTCTGGGTCCAAGGCGAGCACCTCACCCTCCCTTACCGCCTGTACAACCCCGAGCCTGCCGCGGACGTCTTCGACCGGCTGTCTCCGAGGCAAACCAAGATCCTGCACTGCCTCTACACCCGCCACCATAACGGCCACGTTCGCCACCACCACCTCAACCAGGTCATCGACGCTACCGATCCTTGGATCGTCCCCTTCGTCGTGCAACTCGTCGGCGAATACGTGCTCGACATCGTCATCACCATCCAGCAGGGGCTCATCGACCTCGACCAACCTCGCCTGCCCCACCACCAGGCATACGGGCGATTCGCCGCCGCCAACCCGCACTTCCTTCACCTGACCGGCCAACGTGTCGCCGGCTACTGGAACTGCTACTACCGACACCGCTACCCACACCGCGACTACCCCGGCCGCCTGCTCATCGACTCCCTGCAAGCCGCCGCAGCCTTCTACCGAGATACCACGCCTCCATCGGTCATGTGAGCAGAGGACTTCGGAGCAGTTACTACCAGCGCACCGTCGATTCCATGTCAGCCGTTACGCTCTGTGCCCATTCCGCCTGGGTCATGAGTGACTCGTGTTCGAGTTTCGTGGCGATCTCGGACTTGGTCGAACTGTCCAAGGTTTCTGGCAGGTTGTTGAAAGACGCAGGTAGAACATCCAGCAGCGAGCAGACCTGCCGGCCGTCTCGTACTGTGAGCAGCAGCAGACACCGCCAGTGCGGCGAGAACTCCGGCTGGCGCGCCAGCTGATGAGCCAGCACAGGCCATAGGTAGTGAGTGGCCGTACGGTCGGCATAGGTGGCCAGCCAGCCGGCGCCGTGGTGCCTGTTCAGACCACATTTACGTGCCTGTTCGTCGAGGAGTATCAGCTGCGCTGTGTCGACCGCCTTGACGGTTCGCGGGACCTCTGATGACACCACGGAACTTCCGGCCTTTCTGAGATCGAAACTCGAGTCCATCTTCCGCCGGAGTCGCCGCAGGATGCTTGCCGGGCATGGGGAGGACCTCCCGAACGGGGGCACCTCACTTGCCGGGCGAGCGCTTCGTTCGGTGCGGTGGGAATCGCGCATGGTGAGGATCGACGGTAGCCGTTGCTGGAGGCGGTCATGTCAGACACGCGGGACGAACAGCACCCGCGGCTCCAGATCCAGCCGGGTCGCGGGCGCTTCCTCGGGCGGTGCGAGGTCGAGCACAAGATCGCCCATGCGGCGGATGGTGTGCTGGACATAGGGGGTGATGGTGGCCAGGTCATCGCGGTCGACTGGGTAGCCTTCGGCGGCGAGCTGGTTGGCGGCGTCGGTGATGTCCAGGGCGGTGGAGTAGATCGCGCAGTTGGCGAGCAGTTCGTTGAACTTGACCACGCGTTCCTGGTGGTCGGGGTCGTTGTGGCCGATGAGCTTGCCGCCGATCATCAGCCATTCCGCATACCCGTGAAACGCCTCGGCCTTGTTCGTGATCGCGGTAATCTGCTCCCGCAAGCCGGATTCGGACAAAAACCGCAGCAACGTGATCGTGCGGATGACGCGTCCCAGCTCACGGAATGCCCGGTAGAGGCGGTTCTTGTGCGAGTGGTTGCCCAGCCTGCGCAGCAGCGTCACCGAGGACACCCGGCCCTCCCGGATCGAGATCGCCGTGCGTAGCAGATCGGTCCAGTGGCGTTCGATCAGCCCCCAGTCGATGACGTTGTTGCCGAACAGCGAGTCGATGTGTTGGTAGCTGGTAGCGGGGTCGGGGCGGTAGAAGTTCAGGTCAGCCCAGTTGCGGATGCGCGGCAGCAGCTCGAACCCCAGCAGTGCAGCGAGTCCGAAGACGGGCAGCGACTGGCCTTGGGTGTCGGCGTGGATCGTGTCTGGTTGCACGTCGGAGTCGTTGCGCAGCAATCCATCGATGATGTAGACGGCTTCCCACGCCCCGCACGACACGAAGCGGGAGAACAGGGCGATGTAGGAGTCGGAAACGAACCTCATCGCCAGGCCGCCGTAGCCGCCGTAACGGATGTGGGACTCGGCGAGCAGGTTGTTTTCCCAGGTGTCGATCTGCGAGCCGTCCACCGCGACGATCTGCCGACCACGTGAACTGAGGAGACGTATTGGGCAGCACGGTGGTGCTGGAGAAATGGCCGGTGCTGGGCCGGCACGAGTGGGCGGCCGAATGGCTGCAGGTGTGGACCGATCTTGGGCGTGCGCCGCGAACGATCGACGCCTACGCCCGCGGGCTCGCCGAGTACCTGACCATGTGCGACCGGGAAGGCGTGGATCCCGCTACCGCGAATCGTGCGCACGTCGCGGTCTACGTGCGTGAACTGACTGAGCGACCGAGTCGTTGGGGAGCGAACGTCGTGTCGATCGATTCCGGTTCCGGGCTCGCGAACGCCACGATTCAACAGCGCTTGGTACCTGTTCGGCTGTACTACGACTACCTCATGGAAGAAGGTCTGCGGGAGTCGAATCCCGTTGGCAGGGGCCGCTATACGCCAGGTCGCCGCCGCAGCGGGCATGATCGGGGACTCGTGCCCCGGCTGACGAAGCTGCCATGGATTCCCGCCGGGCAGCAGTGGTTGGACATCCTGTCCGTGGCTGCTGACGAGCCGATCCGCAACCGCGTGATGCTCGCTCTTGCCTACGATGCCGCCCTTCGTAGGCAAGAGCTGTGCTCGCTGCGCACCGACGACATCGATCCGGCTCACCGCACTTTGCGAGTGCGGGCGGAGACCACCAACAACCGGCTGGAGCGGATCGTGCCGTACTCGGCGCCGACCGGTGTGCTTCTGTCGGGGTATCTGACCCACCGGGCGAAGCTCAGCCGAGCCCGAGGCCCGTTCTTCCTGTCGGAATCACACCGAAACCGAGCGCAGCCACTGTCCTTGTGGACCTGGTCGAAGGTCGTACGCCGCCTCGCGCTGGCGGCCGCGGTGCCCGAGTTCTCGACGCACACCACTCGACACCTGTGCCTCACCGATCTGGCCAGGATGGGCTGGGAACTGCACGCCATCGCCAGATTCGCCGGCCACCGCAACACCGAGTCCACGCTCACCTACATCCACCTTTCCGGCCGCGATCTGGCCGACAAGCTCAACCGAGGCATGGAACAGATCCACGGCTGGCGGGTCCAGATGCTCGCTCGCCTCGGCGAACCCGGGGCGGAGGCGAACGAGTCGTGAGCACCAACTCCGTGACGGCGATGTCCCCGACGGCCATGGCTCCAGCCTGGCCGTGGCCCATCGACCTGAACCGATACGACAGGCGACCCGAACTCGCCGCCCGCGAGCGAGTGGCTCTCGAGGTTCTGGACTGGCAGGTGCGTCGCCGTCGCGGCTACGACTGTGATCGCGTCGAATGGCAAGCGATTTCACGCCTTCTGCGTCCCTTGGACGACGCACAGGCGGCGCTGCGCTGGTGCCCGGACACTCAGGCGCACCGTCGGGCAGTCACCGATGCTGTCGGGCTGGTCCTGCGGCGTTGCCTGGAAGACGGCACCTCGTACTGGGCGTAGCCGACCGATGACTGGCTGCGCCTCATCGGCACAGGCCACCTCGAGTTCGAAAACGCATGGCCTGGATGGATCGACGGCTCGGTCCGGCCCTACGTCGCCGCATACGCCTACATGCTCGGCGGATTCACCGACTTCCATCGGATCGGCAAGTTCTTTCGCCGATCGCTGGCATGGCGAGTTTTCGGGCAAGAGCCCGTCGAGAACACCATCACCCAGGTCGCTGACACCCTCAACAGCTGGGGTTACCACCCATCGAAGGGAGCGTTCGGCCAGTTCCGCACGGTGCTCGTGCAGATGATGCTGATCAACCACAGCCCCCTGCTGCAGGACATGACCACGGAGGCGATGGCCCGGATCCGGCAGCATCCGGCGATTACGCCGAAATCGAGGCGTGGACAACTCCACGGCGTCCACCGGGCGATCTCCGAACTCCGGGATTGCGGGCCACCGCCGAAGTCGATTCACGCGGTGATGCCGGACATCGACGGGGCCGCTGACCCCTGGGTCGATCTGGTGGAGCGCTGGTACAACACTTCGACGCTCACTCCGAAGGTCCGCGGCATGTTCCGATCCATACTTGCCAAGGCGGGCCGCTGGCTGGTTGCCGAGCACCCCCACATCATCGAGCCGTCGCAATGGACGCGCGAGACCTGCGCAGGCTGGGTCGCTGCCCTGGACCGAATGACCGTGGGCGACTACGTCCAGCGCCGGGCAGGACTCGACAAGCGCGGTGGCCTGCCACTGTCACCACGGACCAAAGCGGGCTATCTCACCGCCACCCGGACGTTCTTCCGCGACTGCCAGGAATGGGGCTGGATTCCTCGCAGATTCGATCCCGCTCGCGCCTTGGCCACTCCGCGCAGCATAGCCGCGTTGCTCGGCCCGAATCCGCGGGTGATCGCGGACGACATCTGGGCGAAGCTTCTGTGGTCCGGGCTCAACATCGAGCCCGGCGACTTTCCGACCAACACCTACCGACTCTGCTCCCCGATCGAGCTGATCCGCGCCGTCACCCTGGCCTGGCTGTTCGCTGAGCTCCGCAGTAACGAGATCGCTCGCCTCCGCCTGGGCTGTATCCGCTGGCAACACGACGGATTCCCGATCCCTGGAGACTCCGACGAAATCCTTGCCCAGGACGCCATCTGTCTGCTCGACATCCCGACTCACAAGACGGGCACGGCCTTCACCAAACCAGTGGATCCCTTGCTGGGCAAGGCGATCGAGGCATGGGAAGCCGTTCGGCCGACACAACCGAAGATGCTCGACCGCTTGGCCAATGTCCCCACACCAGCGGGCGCCACACCGCGTGAGATCGGCGCTCCCGCGACTGCAACACTTCTGCCGATCGTGTCAGTGAACCAGGGCAAATCGGCGTGAATTTGACATTTCAGATTCCACAGAATCGCGGCGTAGACGGTGCGGCGCAGGGCTCCATATTCCTTGAGCGCGGTGGCGAGGGTGTTCTGCCGCCCGGAGGCGGACAGCTTGCCTACCAGAAGCGAGGCGGTGGCGTGCCCGAACTTCAGCGACCCGGCCAGCCGCAGCAAATCGTCCCAGTGCTCGGCAATCAGCTCCAGGTTGGCACGGCGGGTCATCAGCGGTCCGGCGTGTGGGAACCGGGCTTCGGTGTCCCGGCGGGGTCCGGGCCGGTACAGGGTGGTCTTTCCCAGGTCCCGGATCCGAGGTGAGAGCTGCATCCCGAGCAGGTCGAACAGCCCGAAGTTGACCAGGGTCATTATGTGGACAAGTCAAGCATCCTGGCAGTGGTCGTTCCCGGGAGACATGCGCCAGCTGCCGGTAGCGAGGTCGAAGGTCACCGAGGTGGTGGCGAGGGTCGGGAGGGGGTCTGCGAGGCGCCAAGTGGTGTCGGTGGGCGTGAACCCGATGGCCACGGTGCCGTCGGGTTTGGTGGATCTGACGGTGCCGATCCAGTGGCGGTTGGCTTCTAGTAGGGCGGTTGCGAGGGCCGGCTCGGGCTCGGCAATGGTGAGGGACTCGGTGTCGTCGTCGAGCAGTGATGAGCCAACGAACAGGGTGAGCAGGCGCGTCAGCAGACGTATGGGCATCTGCGGGTCGGTGGCCTCGGCGTATAGGTAGCAGTCGTCGTGGCCCGCGTAGTAGAAGCCAGAGGTGGACAGGCGAGGCAGCAGTAGGCTGGAGCCGTTAAGGGTGTTGACGGCTAGAGCCAGTTCGTCGGCCGTGATGTCGTCCAGTGGTCCAGGGGCGTCAAGGATTTCGAGCTCGTAGGGGCTCCAGCCGCTGAGGAATCTGGGTAGCTGTTGCCAGGGCATGGTCAACATGTCATCAGACTCGAAGTGGGAGGAAGCCGCCCATCGGATGTCGTGGCAGGCCGCTGCGACTTTTTGCTCTTCCGCGATCCGCCGCAACGGCCAGGGCGTGTAGTCGTCGTTCAACCAGTTGTTCTGTCCGACGTTGAGGACCACGGCCGTGTGGTGGGCGTCGGCTGTCAGCGCGTTAACGAGGTCGTTGGCCCGCACGGCGGTGGCTTGGACGCTATGCACGCCATCGTAGGGCGTGACGCTGATCGACAGCGGAAATGGGTTTGCCTGCAGGCCAACCGTGTTGACGTGAAATGCGTTGTAGCGATCAACGCGGACAGCTGGCATGCTCACCATCTTGCCTGATCGTGATCACGTGGAGGCATCAGGATCAAGCTTGATGGCGCTTGGATCGGCCGGCTGGTCGAGCTCCTCACCCAAGTCGGTCAAGAGTCTCTCGATGCGTTCGGCGGTGCAGCGGTGGCGTTCGACTTCTCGCTGCCAGCCGCGGTCAGCGGCGTCGACGGCGAGGTTGTGTTCGAGTCGTCGCCGGGCGCGGAGCCGTGGGGCGTAGGCGGGTGTGGTGACGAACTTCGCGCAGCTCAGGTAGAGGTCACACTCGCAGGGGCCTTCCTGCGGAAGTCGAAGGCAGTGACCTAGTTCAAGTTCGGTCTTGAAGAAGTTGCTCTTGAGCCAGTCGACCGCCTCGTCGGGTAGGACTCCCGACTTGAGGTCGGCAGCGGCGGGGCCGGCGATAGCGGCGCCAGGTTCAAGCACGGATTGGTAGTCGCGCAGGACCTCGCGGTCGCTGATCTGGGCGTAGACGAGCGCCATGTTCACCGAGGAGTGCCCGAGCACTTTCATGATCGTGTGGAGTTTGGCGCCTCGTTCGGCGAGTTGGGTGCCGACGGTGTGGCGAAAGCGGTGGGCGGTGACGGTGCCGCGGCCGGATCCGCCGCGGCCGCCCGGGAGTACCAGGCCGACGGCCTTGCACGCTTGCTGGATCGGTGTGTCGAACAGGTAGTAGGTCGACAGCAGCTTGCCGTGTTTCATGAATAGGTAGTGCACGGGTTGGCCGGTGAGGTCGTCGATGAACGGGCGTTCGGCGGCGTCTCGGCGAAGGTTGATGACCTCCTGGAGGGCCGTAGCGGCGTCGTCTCCTGTGTAGTGCGGAGTTCCGAGGTTGTGGACCGTGACTCCACCCGCCGGAAGCGGTGCCCGGACGGCATCGGAGACGTCGACGGTCTCACCACATCCGACGATCTCCAATACGCGTGTGGGATCGTCGGAGGAGCCGGCGACCAGTCGGTGTTCCAGGAGCGGCTCGAGATGGCGACCTGGAAGGAACTCGATGCAGCCCGACGTCAACGCCGAATCATCCAGCGGCATGCAGAATTGGAGGCTCTGCAGTGAGTTCTCGATACCCGCTGGAGCGGCCGGTGATGCGGTGTAGGCCATATCCTGATGCCATGGTGTTGTCTCGATCGAGTGCGGCGTTCGACGCATAATCATGTCGAACAGTCGCACAGCGGGTCCGCCGAGAATCTGTTCGGCGACCTCGGCTGCTTCCCTGATTGCTGCATTGTCCTCGAATGCGGGATGTGTGCCGCGGGGGACGAGTACACGATCCTTTCGAGGGGCTTTCTTGTCGGCCTCGTCGAAGACATCTGCCGCGGCGTCCTGAATCGTGCGAAGCCGACGTCCGTCGACAAGTTGTGCGATGGATAGAAACCCATCGCGGTGATAGTCTTCCAGGCGATCCGAATCAAGCTTCATATCGAAAATCCCCTCTATCAGCCATGGTTCAGTGGCCTGCATCCCTGAAGAGAAGCGGACCCACATGCTCGGCTGGGTGATCCAGCGCCATTCTTCCATGGAACAAGTTCTCGCCACAAGAGTTCTTTCACGCAAACCTTCAGCGATACCTGAACTGCCAGTGCGGGTTACAGCAGACAAGACCTCTTCCTGCACGAAGTGCCAGTCAGGAGCTGGTGCGGTACGCGAGCCAGACAATTGCTGAGTCTTGTCGACTGGAACCCTTGCCGAGGAAGTGAGTCACCGGTTAATTTATTTAGTAGAACGTGTTTCACAACCCGTTGGGCTGGCGTGATAGGGGCGAGACCAGAGCGTATTTGCAGGATGATGTCGACCACAGCGGATATCCGCACTCCCAGACCGAGCGACCGACCCGACCGCTGCCGTGCTGGCGAGTGGGGCTCGTAGCGCATGTCCACCTCCGAGTACGCACCGAATACCGCAATCGGATTGCACACTCGGGCAACGATTTACGACAGGTCCACCGCCGAGAGCGGAGTACCTGCGTAGGGCTGCTCACCGCCGCGCACCCTGCTGATCCTAGACCTGACACGGAGCTCACCGGTTCCGTGGCGGCTGCGGAGCAGGTCTGGGTCCATGAGCCGTAGCAGAAAACGGCAACACAGAACGAATGCTCCTGGGTGTAGGGACAGTGGTGGTCTCTGCGGCATCCAGAACGAGCCTGGTGGCATCGTCATCGGAATCGAAAGGGGTGCTGGACCAATGACCAGTATTGTTGTTTCACGGTTGATGGACCATTCCGAGAGGATCGGCGAATCCATTGCGCTGCAATGGCTCGATGATTCGGGGAAGTTGGACGCACAACGCACCTACCGGGAGTTGCGCACCCGCGTAGAGATCATCGCCAAGACACTGATCGGCCCCACCGCCGGATTGAAACCGGGAGATCGAGCACTCCTCGCCTATGGACCGGGACTCGACTTCGTCGAGACATTTCTCGCGTGTTTGGCAACAGGAATCGTGGCGGTTCCGGTGCATCTACCCACCACCGGTTCGCTGCTACGGAGATACAGTTCCATCGCTCGCGACAGCGATGCCGCGATCACACTGACGACGGTCGAACAACTGCGTACCGTCACCAGGTCACTCCGCGCATCACTCGGCCGGGACGAAGCCGAAGGACTTCATCAGGTAGACCAGGTGCTGGATGCGCCGTGGTTGACCACCGACGACCTCACGCCACACGCCACGGACCCGGGCCTCGACCTCGCAGCCACCGTGGACGCTCCGGCTTTCCTGCAGTACACCAGCGGGACAACAGGAAGTCCCAAAGGTGTTGTCGTCACACATCGCAACCTGAATCACAATCTGGATGCGATCGCGCGTTCGGTCCTCCTCGGATTCGAACTCGAACCCGAGGAGTTGGTCTGTGTTTCATGGCTGCCCCACAACCACGACATGGGGCTCATCGGTTCGCGTCTCGCGCCACTCTATTTCGGCGGACGATCGGTGGCATTCTCCCCAACAGGATTCCTGCGTGATCCCGGCATGTGGATGGAGGTCTGCGCGCGCGAGGGAGCAACGCACACACAGGCACCCGACTTCGCACTCGAACTGTGTGCCCGAGCCTGGACCGAAGAACGAAGCCGCGATCTGGACGGCGATCTATCGGCACTGGTCTCGCTGATCGTCGCAGCCGAAACCGTGCGCCCAGCAACCCTGCGAGACTTCAGGGATACCTTCGCCGGCGTCGGACTTGCGCCTCGTGCGCTGTGTCCGACCTACGGACTGGCCGAGCACACCTTGTTCGTGTGCTCGGCCCAAGGTCGCGAGGACGAACAGTGGACCGAAGACACCAGCCGAGTCGGCAACGGAGCAGTTCCTCCGCACGCGGAAATCGATCTTCGGATCGTTGGCCCAGACGGCGTGGAATGCGTGCCAGGGGAGGTCGGGGAGATCTGGCTCGATTCGCCGAGCAAAGCGAGCGGCTACTGGAATCGAGCCGATGTCACCGAAGCGCAGTTCAACGCGACGCTGACGTCGGGCCACTCGAGCGCAGCCGGCTATCTGCGCACCGGAGACCTGGGCTTCGTCGACGAGCGAGGTGAACTCTTCGTCACCGGCCGCACCAAGGAACTGATCATCGTGCGTGGGGCCAACGTGCACCCGCACGATGTCGAAGAGACGATCCGCCTGCGGCTGGACGGTCGACTCGCGATGGGATCGGTCGTTGCATTCGGCGTGGACAGCGGTCGGACAGAAGAGCTGGTCGTCCTACTCTCCCCCGACACCGCGGACTCTCATGCCCAACTCGCCCAGGATGCCATGCACGCGGTGGCAAGCAGCCATGGCATCGTCCCGCTCGAGGTGATGGTGGCCGGCCGGGGCAGCGTTCCTCGGACGACGAGCGGGAAGGTGCAACGCCACCGCCTTGCCGAGCGGTACGCGGCGGGCACCATCGACGCCACCTACTCGTACAACCCACGGCATACCGGCCACAACGCAGCCGATCGCGACGAGGCACTCACCGACACCGAAACGCGACTGCGATCGCTATGGTCCAGCATCCTCGAGTGTTCCCCGGAATCGATCGGCCGCAGCGCTGAGTTCGACCAGCTGGGTGGGGATTCCGTACGTACCGTCCAGCTCGCCGCGAGCATCCGGTCGGAATTCTCGCTCGATGCGACCGTCATCACCGAACGCAGACTGTTCCGGTGTCGAGCACTGTGGGACATGGCACGGGTCATCGACGAGAGAAGGCCCGATGACACCTGGCTGATGAACGAGCAGGAGTGCCACCGAGAACGCGCGCTGGCTGTTGCGTTCCTGGCTCGAATCGGCGTGACGAGACAGTCGCTGGAGGGAAAGCCGATCCGCGCTGTCTCGTCCGATGACCGCTGCGTGCTGGTGACCGGGGCAACGGGCTTCTTCGGTTCCTACATGGTATCGAGCATCCTTCGGAGCACCCCTGACACGTCGATCATCTGCCTGGTGCGCCCGAAGGACGGACAGTCCGGCATGGAACGCGTCCGCAAGGCGATGGATTCCTACGGTCTGTGGTCGGAGAAATTCGCCCACCGGGTGAGCGCCGTGGAAGGTGATCTGGGGTCCCCCTTCTTCATGCTCGACATGGACAGCTGGCACAGTCTGGACACACGGGTCGACGAGATCTTTCACTGTGCGGCCGATGTCGACTGGGTCCGCCCCTACGAGCAGCTGAAGAAAGCAAACGTGCGCGGCACCCAAGAAGTCATCAGACTCGCAGCGCAGGGTGCGGCGTCGAAACCGCTGCACCTCATGTCCACTCTGGGGATTCACAGCGAGCAGTACATGCTCGAACAAGTGGTTGCGAGGGAAGCCGACGAACCTCGCCCGGTTGGATTCGAAACCGACTACTTCGCCAGCAAATGGGTCGCGGACGCACTGGCCAGGGAGGCCGCCGATCGCGGCATGCCGATCGTCATCTACCGGTTCGACGAGCTGACCGGCGACACCGGAGACGGGCGACTCAACCTCGAAGGAATCTGTGCACGACTGATCCAAGGAGTCACCGACGTCGCCGCCGTACCGGATATCGACGTCAACTACAAACTCCTGCCAGTCGACGTCGTCGCGCGATCGGTCCTGGACATCAGTGCGAGAGCACATGCGGACGAAAGCGTGTACGGCAAAGCATTTCATCTCCTGTCATGGAACTTCACCACGCTGCCTCGCCTGTGGGACATGCTCCGGGAAAAGGGCTATCGTCTGGAACAGATCCCGTTCGCGTCATGGTGCGACCGACTGGCGCACGCAACACCGGACAATGCCCTGTACCCGCTGCTGCCCTACATCCGGCAGATCCACATCGATCGATGGTTGGCCGCGAAGGCGAACGGGACGCGGTTCGGCATCGAGAACGTCATCTCCGTGCTCGACGAGGACGAACTCGACCGAAGCGTGCAAGCGTCGACGGAGGCCGCGCTGTGGATGACCATCGACTACTTGCTCGATCACGGATCGTTGCGGCCGCCGGTTCGTGCCGTATCCAAACACCTGGTGGTGACATCGAGCCATGCGATACCCGATGAACAACTCGCTTCGGCTGTTTCGTCCGCCTTCCGGGCACGATGGCCCGAGCAATGGCCTGTCCCGCAGCTCGATCTCGAGATCACCCGGCATCGGGGCCGGAGTAGTAGTGTCACGACGGTTGCGGCTATCGGCGCCGCCGACCCGCCTTTCTCACTGAACGCACAAGCCGACCTCGTGGAGCACGACGGCTTCTGCGAAGTCCGCGTCATGTACCCCGAGGTGCTCGAACCGGGTCGACCCGACGACCCGCAGCGACGAGGCGGCGTACCCGCATCCGATAGGGAAGCGGCCGCGACACCCTTCGACTGGATGATTCACGACGGCACCGATCTCGTGCCCGCGGATGTCGAGAGTCGGGTGTCGCCGCACGTGGCCGCACGCCTGTCCGCGATAGCGGACGCGGCGGCGGTCGCGATCGACGACATCCTTGTCGCTGCATTCGGCGTCCTCCTCGGCCGATGTGACTGGCAATCCGAGCACCAGATGTTCTCCGCAGTGTCGCTCGGCGGCGTCATCAGCGGGGTGCATACCGAGCATCTACAGCGCGCCCTGACCACCAGCCTGCAGAACGGGTCGTCGCGGAGGGTTTTCACGGCAGTCGAGCGCTCGGCATCGTTCCTGGACCTCACTCGATCCCTGATGAATCCGGCACACCAGGCCGCGCCGACCGACGCGCTCGAAGTGGTCGTCCGGCGCGGCGTCGCAAAGGATGCCGGCAGCAGTTGGCACATCGTCGACGTGTCCGAACCCCGAGTACGAGACCGAGCTCTCACCCTCGACATCGATCTGCGGGCCGACGAATGGTTGCTGCGCTGGAACTACGACGTCAGCCGAATCGATCGAGGTTCGGTGGTACGGCTGGCCGAGGGATTCGAGGCGGTGTCGAGCGCGGTTGCCGCCATGCCCGATTCGACGGTCGGCGAGTTGCCGGTGATGAGTCCGGAAGCTCGAGAACAGGTACTGATCGGGTTCAACGCATCGGTATCGACTGCAGCATCGCAGGTAGCTGCGACGACGTGCCTCCACGAGTTGGTCGTGGACCAGGCTCGGCGGACTCCGAATCGCATTGCCGTGGTCACCGAGGAGTCGCAGCTGACGTTCGAACAACTCGTGGGCGGCGCAGCGATGGTCGCAGACGAGTTGGCGACAACTCTTGGTGTCACGGTGGAAAGTCGGGTCGCGGTCCTGATCGGTCGGTGCAACGAGGCCGCGGTCGGGCTGCTGGCGGCGTCCATCGTCGGGGCGGCCTACGTACCGCTGGACCCCGATATCCCGGTGTCGCGGTTGGCGTACATGGCCAGGGACGCCGCTTGCTCCGCCGTCCTCGTCGTCGACGACACCGCCGCGATCCTGGATTCTCATGAGTGGGACGTCGATCTGCCGGTGGTCCACGTCGATTGGATACTTGCTCGGGGACCCGTCTCGATTCCCGAACGGCTACCGGTCGACGTATCGCCGTCGAATGCGGTGTACGTGCTGTACACGTCGGGCAGCACCGGCATGCCCAAGGGCGTGGTGGTCGAGCATCGCAATGTCGTCAACATGCTGCAGGACTCCTCGTTCGAGGAACTGACCGTCGAGCGATACGCCAGATGGTTGCAGTCCTGCTCGCTGGGATTCTGCCTGCATGTATTGATGTGGCACCCGTTGACCCGGGGCGGCAGCGTTCGGATGGTTCGCAGCCTGGCCGATCACATTCCGGGTGATGTCGACGCAGTGTCGATCTCCTTGTCCGCACTCGAGGCGATCGATCTGCCCGACAGCGTGAAAGCGGTGTACATCGCAGGCGAGAAGCGCACCGTCCGTTCGGTCGAACAGGTCGGCGCCCGGCGCCTCTACGACGCGTACGGGGCGACCGAGACCATTGTGGGAGTAGGCGGTTTCGTCGAGTCGCCGTTCGATGACCATGTCGGCCGTCCGCTGGCCAACACGCAGATCTATGTTCTGGATGGGAATCGCAATCCGGTGCCGATCGGTGTGCGTGGCGAGATCTATCTGGCCGGCGCCGGAATCGCACGGGAGTATGTGAATCGTCCCGAGCTGACGGCACAACGGTTCATGGACAACCCCTTTGCCGCGGGTCGGATGTATCGCACCGGCGACCTGGGATGCTGGTTGCCATCCGGGCAGCTGCGAGTCTTCGGTCGGATCGACGACCAAGTGAAAGTACACGGGTGCCGGGTCGAGCTCAAAGAAGTCCAAGCCGCGATCCACGACGGAGACGAGGGTGTGGTTTCAGCGCACGTCGCCGT
>NZ_AXVD01000044.1 GCF_000482385.1 Nocardia sp. CNY236 | reverse complement strand
CTCGTCGCCCAACCCGTCCAGCCGCCGCTCGAGGAACCGCTTACGCCACTTACCCACCGTCGGAAGCGAAACACGCTCCCGCGCCGCGACATCCGTATTCGACAACCCCTCCGCACACGCCAGCACGATCCTCGACCGCTGCGCCAACGCCTGCGCCGACTTCCGCCGACGCACCCACCCGGTGAGCACCTTCCGCTCCTCCTCGGTCAACACCAACGGCTGTCTCGGACGTCCACGCTCGGCCACAACCACAAGCATCGTCATCCCGGGATCCAGCCGCACGCCGACACGCCGCCTATACAGAAAATAGATAATAAATTCCTGGCGCGGCACACTAGTAGATCTGTTCGTAGTGGTCGGCCTAGGACTTCGGCGAGCTGGCGTGCGCTGGTGGCTGCATACCCTCGCTCACTGTCATGGGCTGTGGCGATGCGGTTCAGCTCGTTGAGCGGGCCCACCATCGACCCGTGGAAATAACCATGGGCAACAAGGAATTTCAAGTCATCCGCGACGCGGCGCGAGTTCGGACCGACTGCCAGGGTCGGGACGCCAGCCACGCGAACCGCTCCTGCGGTACTGTGCGCATAGGAGGTCCCATGGAAGGTCGGATCCCGCGCATGGTGGCTGAGCAATTGGATGCTGCCGATCCGTTGGCCGAATTCCGGGATCGCTTCGTCCATGCCGATCCGGAGTTGATCTACCTGGACGGCAATTCGTTGGGCCGGTTGCCTGCGGCCACGACGGACCGGCTACGCGGCGTTGTGGAGGAAGACTGGGGCAGTGGGTTGGTGGGGTCGTGGCGAGAATGGATCGACTGGACAGCACGGCTCGGTGACCGCCTGGCGCAGCACGTACTCGGTGCTCGGCCCGGCGAGGTGGTGGTCTCGGATTCGACGTCGGTCAACCTGTACAAGCTGGCCTGCGCCGCCTTGGATGCAGCGCCGAGACGCGGAACGGTCCTGATCGACGCCGAAGACTTCCCGACCAATCGGTACGTCATGCAAGGCATTGCCGAGCAGCGCGGTCTGCGCCTACGCCAACTCTCCTCCGACATCGACGGCGGCCTCGACCTCGACGTGCTGCGCTGCGCGCTGACCCCAGATGTCGCTGTGGTGGTGTTGTCGTTGGTGTCCTATCGCAGCGGGGCGCTGCTGGACATGGCGGAGGTGAACGAACTGGCCCGCACTGTCGGCGCGCGAGTCGTGTGGGACGTGTCCCATGCGGCAGGAGCCGTCCCGATCGACGTCACCGCGACCGGCACGGAACTCGCCGTCGGGTGCACCTACAAATACCTCAATGGGGGGCCGGGTGCACCGGCGTTTCTTTATGTCTGCCGTGAGCTGCAAACTCGATTGCGGCAGCCGATCTGGGGATGGTTCGGGCAACGTGAACAGTTTCAGATGGGTCCCGACTACGATCCGATGCCCAGCATCGAACGGTTCCTGGTGAGCACGCCGCCGCTGCTGTCGCTGGCAGCGCTCGACCCGGCCCTCACCGTGATCGAGGAGGCCGGTATGGCCCGAATCAGAGAGAAGGGGTTGCTGCTGGGTCGATTGGCCGACGATCTGGTGGACACCATGCTCACTCCCCTGGGCTTCGTACCGGCTTCACCGCGGTCGCCATACCGTCGCGGCTCGCACGTGTCGCTGTACCACCCGCATGCCTGGCAGATCTGCCAGGCATCGGCCGAGGAGGCGAAAGTCGTCTGCGACTATCGGGTTCCGGACCGGCTTCGGATCGGCCTGTCCCCGCTCTACACCCGGTTCACCGACATCTGGGACGGCATTGCCCGCATCCGCGAGGTGACGGTTGGGCAATCCGATACCTCAGACCCGCCGATCCGGCGCGGGTAACCAGAGGTCCGAATCTGCGTTCAACCGGTCGGCAGCGAGACCCGTATTCGGCGACCGGCTCATAGCCAGCCGCCGATACCGCTCACATCCGGGTAGCCGAGCGGCCTGGGGACAGGTTGCGGGTGAAGAACCGGGAGGCGCTGTCGACCTCGAACCGCGGGACCTGGAAATGCCCGCCCGCGTTGGCGTGCAACGTCTTGTCCTTCGAGGCGAAGGCGTCGAACAACGCCAGGCCGGATTCGCGGTCGACCAATTCGTCGTCCCATTGGAGCAAGAACTCGATCGGGACACTGATCCGTGCCGCAGCCTCGGCCAGGGATTCAGGTCCGAGACAACCGAAGACCGCCGCGGTGATCCTGGGTTCGGCCGCGGTCAACGGCACCCCGATCCCGGTGCCCTGCATGATGCCCCAGAAACCGACCGGGCCTTCGGGGCCGATCTGCGGCAGTCCCTGCAAGGCGTCCAGGGTGGTCGTCCATTCCGGCACTGCGCGTTCGGCCAGGTAGGTGTGCACACCGGCAATGATCGATCCGATCGGCTCGCCCGCCTTCAGAGCCTGCTGCAGGACGGCGATGCGCTGCTCGAATTCTGCCGTTCGGGGACGGTCGCCGTGTCCGGGCGCGTCGATGGCGGCGACGGTGAAACCGCCGGTTGTCACGAAGTGACGAGCCCGGACCACGATTCCCGGTGCACGCTTGTGTTGGCCACCACCGTGTGCCATCAACACGAGAGGCATGTGATCGCAGTCGGATGTGGGCGAGAACAGTACTCCAGGGACCTCACCCACGGTGAAGTCGCGTTCAACGACACCGTTCGACCATATCTCCGCAGTGAAATGTACAGAATGCATAGCTCGTTGCCTTTCGGGATTGCCTTGTTCGCGGCGCTCCCGGCGACAGCTACGTCAATCGCCCCACCGTGAAGAGAATGGGGAGCACCCAAGTGATACAGCGTTGATGGGTCTCACCTCCTCATGTGATGTCACGGACCTCGGCACGCTACCAGCCCACACGGCAGCGCCACAACCTGGTGAGCGCATCAGAAGAAGTTATGAGCTACGTCATAGATGGGTCTTCCTGTGGAACGCTTCACCTTCCGGGGCATGACGTTTCGACAAACCAGTCGACCGATAGTCGAAAATTCTTGCAGCGCAGCCGATTCTGGCGCACAGCGAACGAATCACAACCACGTAGGGCACCCTGCTGGACGGATCGGGGTGGGGGGACATCCCCCACCCCGATCCCGGGGTGAAGCCGGATCGCGCCCGGTGGGGACGGAAACTAGCGTTCAACCATGATCTCGACTGTGCGAAAGCGCCTCGCCGTGGCGCTCGGTGTCGCCGCGCTGCTCACCGCGTGCGCCGAGCCTGCCGACCTCTCAGCTGAGGAGCAGTTACGCCAGGACACCGAGGTGATCCACGCCCTGGGTGTCAGCGGTGTGCAAGCCCGCATGATCGATTCCGATGGTCGACAGGCTGTCGCCAGCAGCGGCACCGCCGACCTGAACACCGGCCGCGCGGTCGCTCCCGACGGCTACTTCCGCATGGCCAGTACGTCCAAAACGCTGGTCGCCACCGTGGTCCTCCAACTGGCAGCCGAGGCCACGCTATCCCTCGATGACACAGTCGACCACTGGCTGCCACGCGTAGTGCAAAGCAACGGCAACGACGGCAATCGCATCACGATCCGCCACCTGCTCCAGCACACCAGCGGAATCCGCGACGACCTTCCCGGATACACCACTCCGGAGGAGTATTACCAGCAGCGCTACGACGTCCACAGCCCCGAGCGGCTGGTGGCCCGCGCGATGGCCCACGCACCGGGCTTCCCGCCCGGCGAGGGCTGGGAGTATTCCAACACCGGCTACATCCTGCTCGACATGATAATCCAGCAGGCCACCGGTCGACCTGCCCACCAGGAGATCGAAGATCGTATCGTGCGCCCGCTCGGCCTCGACGAGACTCTGTGGATGGGCACCACGCCTACCCTGCCCGCACCACACGCCAGGGCCTACGAGTTCTTCGGCCCCGGATCCGTAGTGGATGTCACCGACCAGATACCGGTCGCCCGGAACCTTTCGTGGGTCACGACCACCCTGGACGAGAACGACTTCTTCCGCGCGCTGCTCGCGGGCCGCCTCCTACCGCGGCAGCAACTGGCCGAGATGAAGCAGACCGTCCCCGTGAGCGCGGAGTTCCAACAGATGTGGCCCGACGGCCGATACGGGCTCGGCCTGGTCCAACGCCCCCTGAGCTGCGGAGGAACCTACTGGAGCCACGAGGGCGGGTATGGCGGCTACATCACCCTCAACGGCGTCACCGACAACGGCGAGCGAAGTGCTGTAGTTTCCATGTCCGAGGCACGCGGCGACACCCTCGAGCACATCCTGGACCAGGAGAACGCGGCCAGCGCTCTGATCGACCACGCACTGTGTACCGGAGCTCGTTGAACTTGTATTCGGCATGCGACTCCTCCCTGTTGATGTCGACCCGTGGCCGAGAGATCGATTGCGCACTGTCACGCGGCTGCCCATCCGTGATCTGGACTCGGTTCGGTAGCGCTGCCCACGTGTTGGCCGGCAAGACCGTGCATCTGCGGCGGATGAAACCCAGCGGGATCGGCCGCTGGCGCTGCTCACGGCAACCGTGTTCACCTTGTGCGTGGACGAAGACGACTGAAATCGTGCGGCGAGCAATCTGTTTCGCTCTCCGCTGAAGACTCCGCGATTGTGATGCGCTTCACCCAAAGTTCGCAGTCTCGGGGCAATCCATGTGACATAGGCTTGCTACGAAGAGAAGGCACTGGGGGACGGCGTTTCGAGTGCGCGACAACGCGTGCCGTCGAAGGCGAATCATGAGTTCGGATCGACGGTCCATAGTGTCCGGAAATGTACTGCTGGACGGATCGACCGACAATAATCGCCACAACGCCGATCGCATCGCGGTGGAGGATCACACTTCGGGCGTCCACCACTGCTTTGCCGACGTGGGCCGGTTGGCGAGACTAGCGGCACAGCATCTTCGGCGGTGCGGAGTTGGATCTGGTCAACACGTCGTTGTCACACTGCCCCTGGGCATCGATCTGGTGGCCTATTGCCACGGCGCATTCCTCCTCGGCACCGTCCCGGCGTTCCTGGACCCGAACCAGCCTGCGGAGGCATTGGCCCAATGTCTGGCGACGCTCGATCCCAGTGTCTGGGTTTGCAGATCACGTCAGGTGTCCGAGGACATCTACAGTGGTGCGCTCTGCGTGCCGGGCACGGCAGAGCAGGATGCGCCCGCCAGCGCCTCAGATCTCTCTGATAGGCAGTGGGATGCCACCGACACGGTGCTGTTGCTGTATACGAGCGGAACCACCGGCGTGCCCAAAGGTGTGCCGTGGACTTTCCGAGAGCTTGCTTCGCAGATCCGCTATTACCGCCGCGACGAGATCACCTCCGAGTTCTGCCTGTTCCCGCACCTGGCGCTGGTCGCCTTGGCGATGGGACGCAGGGTCGTCTTGCCCGATCTGGCTACCCTGGCTCCGGCGCGGCTCGACATTGCGGCCCTGCACCGGCAATTGACCGAGTCCGACAGTGACTACGTGTTCGCATCGCCGCTCGTGTGGCATCGCCTCATCGAACACATGAGACACCACGACCTTGACGCTCCCCCACTCCGACGAGTCGCCACGGCGGGGTCCGCGATCAGTTCGCGCTTGATCGAGACGATGCAGCGCGCGCTCACCTCGGCAGACGTGGTCATCCCCTACGCCAGCACCGCAGCGCTGATGCCCATCACGCTCATCGGCGCCGACGACCATGTCCACTACTCCAAGTTGAGGACATGGTCGGGCAGAGGCACACCCTTGGGGCAGGTCACATCTGAAATGCACGTCGCGATCATCGCGGCCGACCTGGACACCCTAGGTCGTGTCTCGAAGTCGCGGGCCAGGTCAGCGCCCCTCGGAGTACGGGGTCGGCGGTGAGTTCCTGAAATCTGCTGTCCTGGTTGGAATATGGGCGAGGTCTCCGGTAGAGAAGTTGATCGACCAAGTTCCAACTGAACACCGGAGACCTCATGTGCAGGGTACCGGCCTTCCGCCGTGCCGATCCTCACCGATGCCCAGTGGCAGCGCCTGTCGTCGCTGTTGCCTCGCCCCACACGCCCGGGCCGCCCGCCGAGATGGAGCCGCCGCCGGCTCGTCGACGGGATCCGCTGGCGCGTCCGCTCCGGAGCTCCGTGGCGCGACATCGCGCCCTTCTACGGATCCTGGCAGGCGATCTACGCACTGTTCCGGCGCTTCGAACGCGCCGGAGTCTGGACGTTGATCCTGCGTCAGCTGCAGGCCTTCGCCCACGCCGCGGGTGAGATCATCTGGCAGATCAGCGTGGATTCCACCATCACCCGCGCCCACCAACACGCCGCCGGCGCCCGCCGCCACGACACTCACCGGTCCGAGCCACCCGGTGGTCACCGGACCGAACCCGCCGATCACGCCCTCGGGCGGTCCCGCGGCGGGTGGACCACCAAGATTCACCTCGCCTGCGAACCCGATCTGCGGCCGATGGTGCTGCTGATCTCCGGCGGCCAGGCCGGCGACAACCCCCACTTCATATCGGTACTCGAAGAAATCTCAGTACCCCAACTCAGACCCGGAAGGCCCCGCAGCCGCCCCGATCGTGTCCTGGCCGACAAGGCCTACTCCAGCCACGACAACCGCATCTACCTCCGCAACCACGGAATCCGTGCCACCATCGCTGTCCCCGACAACCAAGTCCGCGGACGCCGTAACCGCGGCAGCGACGGCGGACGCCCTCCCGCCTTCGACCCCGAAACCTACCGAGACCGCAACGCCGTCGAGCGCAGCATCAACCGGCTCAAACACCACCGGGCCGTAGCCACACGCTTCGACAAACTCGCCACCCGCTACCTCGCCACCATCGAGATCGCCGCCATCAACATCTGGCTCGCCCAATAGCAACAGAACTGGTCACGACTTCGAGACACGACCTAGAAGGAGAACCGCACCGGAGATTGTTGCGGAACCGCCACGAGGGATGCGTTGCGAAACCTCCACTGCCAGTGAGTTACTGAATACCACGGTGACGCAAACACCTCGACAACAGTTGCAGGAAAGCCGCTTCTCTAGTTCGGAGGTCCCCGATGGCGCCGGTGCTCACCTCGCTTGACCCCAGCTTCGGTCCCGAATCCGGCGGTACAGATCGTCGGCAGCGGGTTCGCCGGCGCCGGGCCGTCGACGGTGCGGTTCGGGGCGACAGCGACCACGTTCACCATCGTCTCCGACACCCAGATCAGCGCCATCGCCCCACCCGGCACCGGCACCGTCGGTGTCACAGTCACCTCCCTGGACGGCACCAGCAACGCACTGCCCTACACCTATGGCGGCCTGCTGTTCTTCACCGATGCCGCCACCAGTGCATATTCGGTGCCGCAGGCCGGGGGCACCCCGACCCTGCTGACGGCCGGTCTGGGCATTCCCACAGGCCTCGCCCGAGTCGGTAACCTCCTCTACATCGGCGAGAACACGGGCGCTCAGGTGTCGACGGTGCCGGTCACCGGTGGCACACCGACCCCCTTGGTGACCGGTCTGTCGGCCCCTCTGGACATCACCGCCTCCGGCAGCACCCTGTTCATCACAAACCAGGGCACAGCGCAGGTGGTATCGGCGCCGATCACCGGCACCGCCACCCCCACCGCGGTCGCCACCAGTCCCACTACGGTTCTCGGGATCACGATGTGAGCGCCGACCCCGACCGCGGGACGGTGCGGCACGGCCGATATCTCCTCGGACCGTCGCCACGCAGCCACAGCAGGGTCACAGCCGATACAACAGGACGGGCAGCCCCAGCGTAGCCGCGGTGGCGTGGACACCGGAACTTGCCGAGCGTGCCCGCCCGTGTCCACACCGTCGAGACGGGCCGGGATCTCGATGACAAGGACGGGCCGCTGCACCGAAGTCGCAGTCACCGTCGGCCAGCATGGAGCGCTGCGGCAGCTGGCTGTGGATCCCCTTATGTCGTGTGCGCGACAGGATGCCGTCGTGCTCAGCAGTGCTCAGGCTCCACGGCTAGCCACAGTTCGGCGTCGACCTCGGTCTTCTGGGGCGACAGGCGGGTGCGCAGGATCTCTGGGCCGGTGCGGGTGCGGTACGGGTTCGACGGGAACCACTCGGTGAACACGTCCCGCCACAGCTCCTGAATGGCGTGCGGTGCCGGCCCGGAGGTGGTGAAGACCGCCCAGGTGCCGGCCGGGACCGCCAATGTGGTCGTGCCCTCGAGAGCGGCCACGGAGGTGATCACGCCGTGGTGGTAGTCGAGGACAGTGCCCTCGGTGCGGCTGGGGTCTATGCCGTCGCAGACCGCCACGATGCCGTGCGGCTCCTGGTCCGACAGCTTCTCCAGGCGCTCCAGCGTCTGCGGATCGATCCCACGGACAAAGTCCATGATCGCCCAGTTCGGCCCCGCATGCACCAGCGGTACCCGGGTCTCGAGCCCGACGACGGTGAAGTCCGCCTTGTCCACAACGCGGTATCGCACACTGCTGCTCCCCTCAACGATGAGGTGGAAGGCCATCCGGGACTGTGAGGTGAGTGCGGCGCCGGTACGCCGGGCCTCACCGGGGCCGATGCCGTGCATGGCACGGAACGCTCGCGCGAACGCCTCGCCGGAGCCGTAGCCGTAGCGCACAGCGATCTCCAGCAGAGTCTCGCGTCCCGCGAGTACCTCGGCGCCAGCGAGGGTGAGCCGGCGGCGCCGAACGTACTCCCGCAGGGGCATTCCTGCGAGCGCGGAGAACATCCGGCGCAGGTGGTGCTCCGAGGTGGCGGCGATCCGTGCCAGTTCCTTCACGTCGAGGTCCTGGTCGAGATGGCCCTCGATGTGCGCCATGGCCTGGTTCAGCCGCTCCAGCATGCCCGGCCTCCTTTCCCTTCTCACGACCACCTTGCCAGCGAAGGTCGTGAAGCACGGCTATAGGGTGCTGCGGTTGGTGCCGTCTCCGTCTGGACCGGGAGTGTTCTGTCCCAGACCTCGGCGGATCGCAATCTCCACGGGTGAGTACGCGCCGTCGGCCCGCTCCAGTTCGTACGGTGCTGCCTGCATCAGCGGCGGCTGCGCCATAAAGCGTGGCCGCACCCCATGGTGCGGCTGCGCCGCATGAACCAGGAACGGATGGCACAGGAAGACGTCGCCCGGGGACCCGGTCGCAAGGGCGAGTGGCCGGTGGTCGGACGCCGCCACCAGATCGGGGGCGAGGGTCAGCCCGCTCGCCCCGTCCTCCCCGTACCTCTCCAACACCTTCGGCGCGTCGAGGTGCGAGCCGACGCGGATCCGGGTCGGGGCGTCCTTCTCGCCGACCTCGCTGAACAGGAACAGCATCAGCAGCGCCCGGCCCTGGGAGCGCAGATTTGTGAAGTACCAGCTCTCACCCTCCGGCAGGAAGCTCCCCTCGATGTGCCAGCCCGCGTCGTCCGGCTCCTCCTCGTGCGGAAAGCGCAGCGGGAACGTGCCCAGCGAGTAGCGCGGCTCCCACCGTCCCGTGCCGACGAGCAGGTCGTACGCGTGTTGCAGGCACGAGGAATTGGGAGCAGCGGCAAACGGTCCCTGAGCCATGCCGCCCACCCAGTGCACGGGCTGCGTCCACGTCGACGGGTCGTCCGGGTCGCAGCCCGTCTCCCGCCACAGCAGCCGCGCACAGTCTGCGGCCACGCGCGGCGCGACGGCGCCCTCCAACTTCACGAACCCGTCGCGGAGGAAACGGGAAACCAAGGTCGTGTCATCCATGCCCCCATCGTGCGGCGATACCTGCCCTGGTCACCCGACATTCTCCGCACCGACTTTGTCGGGTGATCACCGGAGCGCGGTCGAGCGGCGCGCGTCGCCTAGCCGACCATGATCGTTCTCACCGACAACCGCTGGACCGATGTTCCCCAAGGCCGAGGATCGGCAGGCCAGCACTCATCTGAAGTAGTGATCACAAATTACTTTCGAATGATCACGATCTATGTACTATATGTGTGTGGTGTCAGCGGAACAGCGGCACGCGGAGATCGTGCGTGCATTGAAAACGACAGAATTGGTCAACGTCGCCGCTCTGGCGCAGGAACTCGGAACGTCCGAGGTGACCATTCGGCGAGATCTGGCCGAGTTGGAGCAAGCCGGGGTGTTGCGACGAGTGCGGGGCGGCGCGGTCAGCACGATGTTGCGTGGCGAGGAATCGCCATTCGCCATGCGTGAATTGGAGCATGCCGAGATCAAGGCCCGAATCGCGGCGGCGGCCGTGGATTTGGTCTCCGATGGTGAATCGGTGGTTCTCGACAGCGGCACAACCGGATTGGCAGCAGCACGCGTGCTGGCCCGACGTCGGGCGACAGTGGTTCCGTTGGCTGTCAACGAGATCACCGTCTTGGCGCCCGGCCGCGACGTCGCCCTGTTGGTGCCGGGGGGTTCGGTCCGGCCCGTCGAATGGTCGTTGGTCGGACCGTTGGCCGAACACAACCTAGCCAACCTACGTTTCGACACCATGCTGCTGACCTGCTGTGGCCTGGATCCGCGACGTGGGGTCACTGCCTATGACCTGCAGGATGCGGCGGTGAAACGTGCGGCGATGTCTTCGGCCGCACGTACGATCGCGATGGTCGATTCGAGCAAGTTCGCCCGTACCGCGATGGCTGTTGTGTGCCCAACCGCCGATATCGACATCGTTGTCACCGACGAGGATGCTCCCGACGCAGCGGTCGCGGCGCTCGCCTCTGAAGGCATCGAGGTCTTCCGTGTCTGACCGCAGCCACTCCCCCGCGCATCGACCACCGAAACACCGCACCGACATTCGTGCACCCCAGATGGTGCTGGGTGCGATCTTCGTAGCGCATGCCTTGTTGTTCGCGTCGTGGACCGCCCATATTCCGCTGGTGATGTCGCAGCTCGGGATGACCAACGCAATGCTGGGAACGGCTCTGCTCGGAGCGCCGCTCGGATCGGTAGCGGCCATGGGGGTCACCGGTTGGCTGCTACCTCGGGTCGGTAGTCGGTCGATGATTCGAATCACCATGGTCGGCTATGCGTTCGGCAGTATCGGAGTAGGCGTTGCTGGTTCACCCACGCTGCTGTTCGGCGCGCTGGCTGTGTGGGGGTTCTTCCAAGGGGCCTTGGACGTGGCGATGAACACCCAAGCCGTGACGGTCGAGAACGCGGTGAACAGACCGATCATGGCCCGCCTTCACGGCATGTGGAGTCTGGGTGGGTTCGTCGGCGCCCTCATCGGCGCTGGAGTCGTGGCCATCGGCATAGACCTGACAACGCAGATGATCGTTCTAGGTCTATCGGCTCTGCTGATGGTCGAGTTCCTTTCCACTGCACTGCTATTCGACTCCACACGTCGCACCAACGATCCGTCACGACCGCTCAGGAGGCCGGACACCGGTCAGCGGGTACCGTTCTGGCCGATTCTGATTCTGGGACTGCTGGCATTCGCATCGATGCTGTGCGAAGGTGCTGCTGCCGACTGGTCGGCGGCCTATCTCAGAGCCGAACTGCACACCGGCAACGCGGTGGCCGGATTGGGCTATGCCGCATTTGCGCTGGCGATGGTGGCTCTGCGTCTCACCGCCACGACACTGCAGACACGGTTCGCCGCACGAAATCTGATCCCGACTCTGGCGATGCTATTCGCGGCAGGCATGGTCGTGTCACTCGTCGCGGCACAGCCCGTGATCGCGTTGATCGGGTTCGCATGCATGGGAGCGGGTTTGGCGTTGGTAGTGCCCACCGCGTTCAGTGCGGTGGGCACCATCGGCAACAATGGCACGAACAGCAACGCAGGTAGAGCGATCTCGATCGTGTCCGCCTTGGGTTGGTTGGGTTTCGTCTCCGGTCCCCCGCTGATCGGCTATCTCGCCGAATGGACATCGCTTACCACGGCGCTGTGGGTGTTGCCAGCTCTCGCGCTGTCAATTGCGGCAGTCGCCCGATTCGGGCGCGTATTCAGAGCTACCCCGACGCCTGTCACCGCGGGTGTATGACACTTGATCACACCGTCAACAGTGTGCGCCCCACCGCACTCCTGGACTCGATGGCCGCATGCGCCTGATCGGCGTGTTCGAGCGAGAACGTCTGGCCGATGACGACCTCCAAACGCCCCGCGGCAAGGGCCGTAGGCGTCGGCCGTGTCGAAATGGTTGACGCCGAGATCGACTGCACGCCGTAGCACCTGGAGGGCGTTATCCGGATCGGGGGGTGGTCCCCAGTGGCCGGCGCCGGTGAGTTGCATGGTGCCGAATCCGATCCGATGGACAGGCAGGTTGCCGCCGATCCAGAAGGTGCCGCTGGTCGCGGCGGGCGCGGTGCTGGTGGACATCGCTACCCTTCGGTGTCCCGGTCGGCGCCGTCGAGTCGGCCCCGGATGAACGCCCTGGCATCGATGAGGGCGCGGGTGTGGCCGTGGGAGAGCAGCGGGTCGTGTTCGATGTCGTGGCGTTCGAGGACTTTCGCGACGTGGCGGTCGGCGAGGGCCCGGAATTCCAGGTCGGTTCCGCGTGGTTTGCTCAGGTCCAGCGGAATGGTGGGATCGAGAATCGTTCGCAGTATCAGGTCGTAGTTGCGGACGTGCTGGATGACGAGCGCTTCGAGATGGGCCACGTTCCCGAGATCCGGTTGTTCACAGCGGTATTCGAGGGCAGCTTCGTAGTAGGCGAGCGCGTCGGGGACCGGCCGGTCGACGAGCACCACATCGGCGTTCATCCATGCGACGGCTTCCGAGGCCATGCCACGCGAGATGAACCACAAGGTGCTGGCCCAGGTGTGGCGGTCCAAGATGGGCAGACGATGGGCGAGGGCTTCGGCGCCCAGGTCCGAGACCACGGCGACCTCGATCCGGTCGCGGCGCAGCTGCTCGCTCAACGCCTGGAGGAAGCTGCTCTTGCCGGTCGAATGCGTGCCCGTGACCGCGAGGGTGACCGGGCGCCTGAAATCGGTGGTCACCACAATCGGCCTTCCGGTTCTCTCGGCGGGACGAACTCGGCCGGCGCCGCGGCCTGCACGAGGTCATCCCAGCCCAGCCCGCTGTCCTCGACCAGCCGCACGAGCAGCTGCCACGCCGCCCAGGTGTCCCAATCCGCGCGGTGGTGCCCGTGATCGGGGACCGCTGCGGTGTCGAGCTGGGCATGAGCGACCAGTTTGTCCAGCGAGTAGCCGGGCAGGCCCGGCCACACCACCTTCGCGAGTTTGAGTGTGTCGAGCACCATCTCCGGTGCCCATCCCGGCAGATGATCACCGATGACCCGTCGCTCGAGGTTCGCGTTGTGCGCTAGGCAGGTGGACAACGCGGCCAACATGCGCGCCCTGCTGGCCGGCAGCGGCCTGGCGCTGGAGCACCGGGAGATCCGCCGCCAGGTTGAGGAGCAGAAGCAGGAGGGGGTCACCGTCCAGCGCGGAGAGATCTACCTGCAGAAGCCGTACACGCTGCGGGCCATCCCGCAGGTCGTCGGCGCGGTGCGCGACACCGTCTACCACGCCACCGGCATCGTGACGACCGAGCTGAACTCCTCCAACGACAACCCGCTCTTCTTCGAGGGGGCGGGAGGTCTTCCACGGCGCCAACTTCCACGGCCAGTCGGTGGCCTTCGCCATGGACTTCCTCACCATCGCCCTGACCCAGCTCGGCGTGACCTCCGAGCGGCGCACCAACCGGTTGCTCAACCGGCACCTCAACGGCGGCCTGCCGGAATACCTGGTGGCCGCCGAGCCGGGCCTGAACAGCGGCTTCACCGGCGCCCAGTACCCGGCGACGGCGCTGGGCGCGGAGAACCGGACCATCGGCCCGGCGAGCACTCAGAGCATCCCGTCCAACAGCGACAACCAGGACGTGGTGAGCATGGGGCTGATCGCCGCCCGCAACGCCCGCCGGGTGCTGCGCAACAACGACCTCATCCTGGCCGTGGAGTACCTGTCCGCCGCCCAGGCAGTGGACCTGCGGGGCGTCGTGGACCGGCTCGGGCCGGCCGGGCGGGCCACCTACGACCGGATCCGGTCCCTGGTGCCCACCCTGGACCGGGACCGCTATATGAGCGACGACATCGAGACGATCGCGGCCGCGCTGGCCCGGGGCGAGTTCGTCGGCGCCCTGCTCGACCACGGCGAGAGCCTGCGGTGACCGGCCGAGGCCGCGACGGGAGGAGAAAGAAATGACGGACGCCAAGATCGTCGACCGGGCGGACTGGTACGCGGCGCGGCGGGCCTTCCTGGAGCGCGAAAAGGAGGTGACCCGGGCGCGGGACGCGCTCAACGTGGAACGGCGCGAGCTGCCAATGATGGTAGTGGACAAGGGGTACGTCTTCGAGGGCCCGGACGGCGAGCGGACACTGCCGGAGCTGTTCGAGGGCCGGCGGCAGCTGCTCACCTACCACTTCATGTGGCCGCTGGAGGGGCACGACTGGTGCCCGGTCTGCTCGCTGTTCATCGACAACATCGGTCACCTGGCGCACCTGCACGCCCGGGACACCTCGCTGGCCATCGTCTGCGCCGCGCCGCAGTCGGACATCGTGCCGTTCAAGCGCCGGATGGGCTGGGACATCCCCTGGTACACCACCCGGGGCGACGACTTCTACCAGGACTTCACCCTCGACGTCGGCACGGACGAGCCGGAGCTGCCCGGGGTCAGCGCGTTCCTGCGCGACGACGACGGCCGGGTGCTCTACGCGTACTCCACGCACGGGCGCGGCAGCGACATCCTGAACAACACCTACAACTACCTCGACCTGACCCCGCTGGGCCGGCAGGAGAAGGGCATGGCGGACACCATGGGGTGGATCCGCCACCACGACCGCTACGGCGACGCCACGGCGGGCTCCTGCCACGGCTGACCGTCGCTCCCGCCCACGGCCACGCCGGATCGACCGGCGTGGCCGTCGGGCGTGTGCGCTTGACCTGTTCCGTCCAATATTGACAGTCTGCTACGACCGGCCCACGTCCCGTGGGCCGGGTCAGCGACCCAGAGGAGACCGGATCTGATGGATCCCGAAACCTTCCGTACGCGGACCACCCGGCACCCCGGCCCCGGCGGAAAGCCGCTGCTGCGCTTCACGCACGACTACCCGGACCCGCCCGAGCGCGTCTGGCGGGCGATCACCGACAGCGAGGAGCACTCCTCCTGGTTCGGCTTCCCGGTCGTCGTGGAGCCGGTCGAGGGCGGGAACTTCACCGTGACGTTCTCCCCGGAGATGGTGGAGCGGGCCCGGGTCGTCGAGGTCGACGAGCCGCTCCGGTTCGTGTACGCCGGCGACGGCGACGCCTACCGCTGGCTGCTGAGCCCGCACGGGGACGGCTGCCGGCTGGTGCTGGAGAACGTGGTCGGCGACCCGGGGCACCTGCCGCAGAGCGCCGCCGGCTTCCACCTGGCCCTGGACAAGATGGGCGAGCTGCTCGACCGGGAGGCCGGCCGCCCGGCGCCGCACGGCGGGCCGCTGTCCTTCGACGACCTCGTGAAGCACTACTCGGAGCTGCCCGAGCAAGCGAACTGACCCTCGTCGACCGCGGCGGGCGCCCTCGCGGGGCGCCCGCCGCGGTCGTGCTGTTCCGCGCCTCCCTCCGCACGCTCAGAGGTGCCTCGCCGGCCGCCCCGCCGGGATGATCGAAGGGAGTCCCACCAGCCTGCGGCCCGACGCCCGGCCTCCTGGCTCCGGGCCACCCGCCGCCACGCACCCCCGCCCGGACCCGGGCGCGGCGGTGGGACGGCCAGCCGGCGGGAGGAGGCCACAGTGACAGGTGGAACGGGCGAACCGGAGCCGAGCCGGACGGGCCTAGTGCCCTGGCCGCCGGAGTCCGTGGCCCGGTACGTCGCCGCGGGATACTGGGAGGGGCGGCCGCTGGGCGCGCGCATCCTGGCCGTGGCCGATGCCCTGCCCGACGCCGAGGCGCTGGTCGGCGGCGACGTCCGGCTGACCTACCGGGAGCTGGTGGAGCGGGCCGACGGCGCGGCGCTGCGAATGCACGCGCTGGGCCTGCGCCGCGACGACCGAATCGTCATGCAGCTCGACAACCGCTGGGAGTTCGTCGTGCTGACGCTCGCCTGCCTGCGGCTGGGCGTGCTGCCGGTCATGGCGCTGCCGGCGCACCGCCACCACGAGATGTCCCACCTCGTGCGGCAGGCCGAGGCCCGGGCGGTGGCCGTACCCGCCGAGACGGACCGCTTCGACCACCAGGAGATGGCCCGGCGCATCGCCGCGGCGCAGCCGGGCCTCACGCACGTGCTCGCGGCCGGCGCCCGGCCCGCGCCCGGCTGGGTGGACCTGCGGGCGCTGTGTCGTCCCGTGGAGGACCCGGCCGCGGCGCGCCGGCAGCTGGACGCCGCCGCCCCGGACAGCCGGGACGTCGCGATCTTCCTGCTCTCGGGTGGCACCACCGGCCTGCCGAAGCTGATCGCCCGGACCCACGACGACTACGCGTACAACGCCCGGCGCAGCGGCGAGGTCTCCGGCTTCGGCCCGTCCACCGTATACCTGGCGGCGCTGCCGCTGGCCCACAACTTTCCGCTGGCCTGTCCCGGCATCCTCGGCACCCTGCTGGTGGGTGGCCGGGTCGTCATCGCCCCGTCGCCGGCGCCGAAGACGGTCTTCGACCTGATCGAGCGGGAGCGGGTCACGGTGACCGCCGCAGTGCCGACGATCGCCCAGAGCTGGCTCGCGTTCCAGGAGTCCGGACCCGGCTACGACCTCAGCACGCTGCGGCTGCTCCAGGTGGGCGGCGCGCGGCTGGCCGACGAGGTGGCCGGGCGGGTCCAGCCCACGCTCGGCTGCCGCCTCCAGCAGGTCTTCGGCATGGCGGAGGGGCTGCTCAACTACACCCGGCTGGACGACCCCGACGAGGTGGTGTGCCAGACCCAGGGCCGCCCGATCTGCCCGGACGACGAGATCCTTTTGGTCGACGAGGAGGGCCGGCTGGTGCCGGACGGCACCCCAGGGCTGCTGTTGACCCGGGGCCCGTACACCCCCCGCGGCTACTACCGTGCCGAGGGGCAGAACCGGATCGCGTTCACCGCCGACGGCTGGTACCGGACCGGTGACGTGGTGCGCCGTCGACCCGACGGCAACCTGGTGGTCGAGGGGCGCGACAAGGACATGATCAACCGGGCCGGCGAGAAGATCTCGGCGGAGGAGGTGGAGAACTTCGCCTACCAGGTCCCGGGTGTGGACCTGGCCGCCGCCGTGGCCATGCCCGATCCGGAGTTCGGCGAGCGGGTCTGCCTCTACGCCGTGGTCCGGGCCGGCGCGTCGGTGCGGCTGTCCGACGTGCGCGCGGTAATGGAGCGGGCCGGGGTGGCCCGGTTCAAGCTGCCGGAGCGGCTGGTGGAGGTGGCTGCCCTCCCCCGCACCAACGTCGGGAAGGTCGACAAGAAGGCGCTGCGCGAGGACATCCGGCGGCGGCTGGCCGCCGAGGCGCCGGACGAGGCGCCGCCCGCCTGAGAGCGGGCGGGGCACACGGAACGGGCCGGTCGCGTCGCGACCGGCCCGTTCGGCGTACGCACCCGGCGGCTCAGCCGGCCGCCGGCTCGATGGACAGGGCGTGCCGGAAGGTGTTGTTCGGGTCGTACTTGGCCTTGATGCGCTGCAGGCGCGGGTAGCTCTGCTTGTAGTAGAGGGTGCTCCACGGCACGCCGGACCGGTTCCAGGCCGGGTCCTTGCTGTCGATGTCCGGGTAGTTGATGTAGCAGCCGTCGTAGCGGTCGCCGGGGACCGGCATGCCGCCGGTGTCGGCGAAGACTCGCTGGTAGAAGCGGCGCACCCAGTCCACCGACTCCTCGTCGTCGGCGGCGTTCGGCCAGGAGGCCGAGAACCAGAGCTTCAGGATGGAGTCGCGCTGCGGGACCGCGGTGGCGTTCGGCCCGACCGCGTTGACCTGGCCGCCGTAGCCGGCGAAGTAGACCAGGCACTGCCCCTTGTAGGCCGGGTCCCGCAGGCCCCGGTACAGCTCCACGATCTGCCGATCGGCGAGGGGCTTGCGCAGGTAGCTGCCCTTGGACTTGGTCCGCGGCGGGATGGTCTGCGGGAACTCCAGCGTGGCGTTGGCGAGCCAGAGGTCGTCCGTGGTGCTGATCTGCGGGGTGACGCCGACCCCGGCCGACACGGCGGCGATGTAATCGTCGAGCATCTTCCGCGCGTCGGGCATCGTGGCGTCGGTGCGGATCTCCAGGTAGATGAACTTCTCGGTGTTCAGGTGCAGCGCGCCGTGCAGGCCCTCGTACGGGTCGCCGGGGGCGCTGTGCGCGGCGTGCCACGCGTTGTGGTTCTTCACCAGCCGGAGGAAGCCCTCCTGGGTCAGCCCGTCCCAGGGGTAGGAAACCCAGGTCATGAAGAGGGTCGGCGGCGGGGTGGGCAGCAGCTTGCCGGGGTCGTCGCCGGTGGCGCCGGGGGTGCGGAACAGGTACTTGGTGACGAACCCGAAGTTGCCCCCGCCGCCGCCGGTGTGCGCCCACCACAGGTCGCGGTGCGGGTCGTTCGGGCGGGCGGTGGCCACGATGGTCCGGGCCTGGCCGGACCGGTCGACGACGACGATCTCCACGCCGTAGAGGTGGTCGACGGAGAGGCCGAACTTGCGCGACAGCGGCCCGTACCCGCCGCCGGCGATGTGTCCGCCGACGCCCACCGGCGGGCAGACGCCGGCCGGCACGGTGACCTTCCAGCCGAGGTAGAGCTGCTCGTACATCTGGCCGAGGGTGGCGTCGGTGATGTCCAGCATCTCACCGCCGAGACGGTGGACCCATGCCGCGGTCGCCGGTCCGTCGGGGCGCCGCCAGTCGGCAGCGCAGCGCTCGATCTACTCGATCGGGCAGATAACGCACAGTTCCCGGACACCGTAGTGGCCGTTGTAGTCGGCGACCCCGTGCGCGAAGGTGACGCCGCAGGAAGTCTTGCGGAACAGCGGAGACCCGAACCCGGCTGTGCTGGCCAGGATCCGTTTCCTCCAGCAGCTCCGGGAGAACTTTGCGTGACGGGTCGCCGTCGTAGAGGTCGGGCGCCGTTGGCGGTGTAGTACGCGCGGATCTCGTCTTTGAAGAACAGGCCGGTGAAGACGGTGGCGTGGGCGTGGCGGCTGAGTTGCTGGGCGCAGGCGATGTGATCATCGGAGTCGTTGAGACCGGGCACGATCGGACGCCAGTACAGGATCACCCGGTAGTTCTCGGCGTGCTCGAAAGCGGTGCGCAGGGTCTGCGCGGCGATCGTGGAGTCGACCGGTTCGATACGTTCGTCGTCGATGCCGGAGTGGGTGACCAGCAGCGTCAGCCGGATATTGGTGAAACCGTTGAGGACCGCGCAGTCCTCGGGCTCGACCCGCCAGCGCGTGATCACCAGGACATGGTTGGTGACGCCTTGGTCATCGAGCAGCCGCAGCATGTTCAGTGTGTGCGGTCTGACGGTCGGTAGCATCGGGTCGGTGGCGCGGTTGAGCAGCTGGATCGGGGTGACGTGCGGGCGGAAGTGTTTGTTGCGCAGCAGCATCCTGGCGGCCCGCTCGTCGTCCATCAGCCGGCGCGGCACCTTCATCTCTAGTTGCCGAAGGTGTGGCGGACACAATAGGTGCAGTTCAGCGGGCACCCGATGATCCAGTTCAGGCTCAGGCCCGATTTGCGGTAGTCGATCACCCGGCGCAGGTTCGGGTCGAGGCTGTGCTGCTGTTCTTCGGTCAGGATCGGCAACGGCCGCCGGCCGCCGTTCTGCACTTCCAATGGCAGAGCCAGCGGGTTTCGCGTTTTCGTCACGAGATGTAGCCCCTTCGTCTGATGCGGCAGTATCCGGCGGGGTGTGAGGTGCTTTCGAACTCATCGCCGCAGCGTCGGTAGCGAAGGCTCTGCGTGCTGTCCATCCCCTTACCCGGTGCGCTCGGAGGCACCCCGGCCCCGGTTCGGCCGCAACCTGATTCGGACACCGTGTCCACGTGGTGTCCGAATCCGATGACGGCGGGCCTCGGTTCTAGGTTCGCCTGACCTGTTGCCGGGGTGCCGCGTCCAGGGTCGCGTCATCGGACCGGCAATCACCAGGTGATGCGGCGGCAGTTTTGCGGCAATTTGATCCCGGGCGAGCCGTTGTCCCGCGGTTCGGGAGCGGAATTGCGGAGGGCTGGAGTAGCTTTCGTCTCACCAACAGCCATCAGCAGGGGCGGAACCGGGGCCGATGATCAACAATCACTGGACAGGGATCGAAACACGGGCATTGCGTGAGGCCATGTCGCTGACCCTCGAAAAGTTCGCGTCGGCGGTAGGGCTCAGTGCGCGCACCGTGCGGCTGTGGGAGTCCCAGGGAGCCGACACCAGCATGCGCATGGCAAGCCGGGCCCAGGTCGACAAAGCCCTGTCCAGAGCATCGGCCGACGTCGTCGAGCGGTTCGAGCAAGCGGATCGAGGACACCCGCGGCGAACCGGTCGCACCGGTCGACGAGTACCTGCGTGACCTGGTCGCCGCCGGCCGAGCCACCACTGTGCGTTCCTACGGCATGGATCTGCTGCGGTAGCTTCGTTTCCTGTACGCGGTAGAGGTCGACTGGAATCGCGTGACTCGCGTCGAGGCACAGGACTTCAGCGTCTGGATTCAGATGACCAGCAAGCCATTCGGACGCAGCAAGAGCAAGGATCCAGGTCAGAGCGCCGACCGAGGGCATCGATGCCGGTCAGCAACTGATCTCGGTCGTTCGCAAGGGCACTGGGGTCCGCCAGCAGATCCCTGCATCGCCGGACGCATTCACGATCCGGGCGGGCCGCCGCGCTTGGGTTATATCCATGAGGACGCCGGTGTGGTCGATCAAGATGCCGCCGTAGCGGCGTTGGTCGCCGACGGTGGTGGCGAACAGGTGCACGGTTGCCGGGGTGCCGATTTCGAACAGGCCACGGGGCACGTGGTAAGCGAGCAGGTCATCGCAATGGTGGCCGGGCAGGGCTTGGGCGGGGTGAGACTGGGGGTCGGTGTCGGTGCGCCAGCCGAGTGAGGAATGCGGTGCCTCCGCTCCGGCCCCCCGCTGATGGGCTATCTCGCCGAATGGACATCGCTCAGCGCGGCGCTGTGGGTGTTGCCGGCTCTTGCGCTGTCAATCGCGGCAGTCGCCCGATTCGGGCGCGTATTCAAAGGTACCCCGACGCCTGTCACCGCGGGTGCATGACACTTGATCACACCGTCAACAGTGTGCGCCCCACCGCACTCCTGGACTCGATGGCCGCATGCGCCTGATCGGCATGTTCGAGCGAGAACGTCTGGCCGATGACGACCTGCAAACGCCCCGCGGCAACCTCAGCGTGAGCGCGCCGAGCGAGCTCCTTCCAATCGGTGTCGCCGCCGGTGATGTCGAACAGTCCGTGAACGACAACATCGCGCGCAGCGACCTCCTCCTGGACTGCCTCGGCCAATTCACCTGCCGCAGCACCGTATCCCAGAAACCGCCCAGCGTTGGCGGTAGCAGTGGATGCGGCCCCACCGAGCGGGCCCCCCGCACCGTCGAACACGACATCGGCACCCACTCCGCCGGTCGCGGCGCGAGCCTTCGCAGCCCAGTCGGGAGCGGTGTAGTCGACCACAACGTTCGCGCCGAGCCTCCCGGCAAGCTCGAGCTTCGCTGCGCCCCGTGCGGCGGCGACGACGTTCGCGCCCGCCGCACGGGCGAGCTGAATCAGCAAGATGCCCAGCCCACCGCCTGCCGCCGTGATCAGAATCCATTCCCCTGGCCGCACGTTGGCGTGGTCGAACACCGCCAGCGCGGTCCTACCGTCGTGCACGAGTGCCGCCGCCCGTGTCATCGTCAGCCCATCCGGCACCTCGACCAGGGTCGCGTCCTTGGCCACAGCTTTCTCGGCATATCCACCGATCGGCAAGCCGCCGCCGATCTCGGCCGCCGCGGTAGGCGTGGAAACCCGCTTGCCCTTCCAAGACGGATCGACGCCAGGCCCGACCGACGCCACTACGCCCGCAACCCCACCGCCGGGCACATATGGCGGCTCGAGCGGGAAGAAATCCTTGCCCCACCCCCTACGTAGCTGAGTGTCCAGGAACATGACGTCGGCGGCCGCCACATCGACGACCACCTCGCCCGGTCCGGCTACCGGGTCCGACAACTCGTGCACGGCGAGCACCTCCGGTCCACCGAACCCACTGGCTTGTACGGCTTTCACGACATAACCTCCCTCGTTCTCCATCATCTGGAACCAACACTCTCGCTACCGATTTAGTCCCGACGAGGATGCGCGGCCGCTGATCGTCCGCGAAGCAGGGGCGGCGTGATTTCACGCCACTGACCCCTGTACGCCTGTACGCCTGTACGCCTGTACGCCTGTACAGTGAGCATATGGAGCCGCCGACCGCCGCCCCGCCGACTCGCGCCGCTGTATCCGCTGGAATTGTGCTGGTATTCGCGGCTATCACCAGTTGGTGGCTGGTGCTCACCCACGGGGTAGACGCTGTCACCGGTACCGAGTACACCCGTGGCGGGCATATTGTCCGGGCGGTGGGGGCGACGCTGTTCGCGATTCCCCTGACCGCGCTCGTGCTGCGGTTCCCCGTCCCGCTTCGTTGGTCCGATCTGGGGCTCACCGGGTGGCGGATCGGGTGGAAACAATTCGGATTCGGTGCTGCCTGCTGGGCGGTCCCGGCGTTGCTCACGCTCTCCATATCGGTGGCGGCAGGATGGACCGAGGTGACCGTTCGGGCACCGGCTGCCGAGATCGCCGTCGTACTGCTCGGGCTCACTGCGCTCGTGCTGCTCTATGAGGCGATTCCCGAGGAGCTGGTGTTCCGCGGATATTTCTTCGCTGTCCTGGCGGGTCGCTTCGCCCCCGTTTGGGCGGCACTGGGACAGGCAGCTCTGTTCACTGCCTGGGGAGCGCTGATCAGCAGCGAGATATCGATCGAACGCATGCTCAAGTTCGCGCTGTTCGCCGCCCTGCTGGGCGCGCTGCGCGCGGTAACCGGCAGCATCTGGTCCGGTATGGGCTTCCACACGGCATTTCAGGTGACGGCTCAGGTATTCGGCGAAAGCTGGCCCCAGATGGAGCTACACGATCCAGACCTGACCGTCACCGCGGTGGCTTTCGTCGCCGTGCCGTTCGCGTCGACCGCAATACTGCTGTGGTGGCGGCGTCGCCCGAGGCACGCCTCACCGACTACGGTCGACCAACGCCAAACCCAGTAGCAGGATCACGATCTACCGCCGGAGTTCTTCTGCGCGTGTCCAGCGCGATGCTCGCTCGAGGAATTCGCCGGCAGGATGGGTTGCATGCCTATCATTCCCAAGAGTTCTGGAGGGGCCACGGATGACGCCGTGGACACCGACTACAACACCTTCGCCGAGGCATATACGGCCGAAACCGAAACCAACCTCATCAACGGCTATTACGCCAGACCCGCCATTGTGGACCTGGCTGGAGATGTGACTGGCAGGAACGTCCTCGACGCCGGCTGCGGTTCCGGCCCCATCTTCGCGGCGCTGCGCGACCGAGGTGCCATCGTCACGGGATTCGACTCCAGCGTGAAGATGGTGGAGCTGGCCCGGCAGCGACTCGGCGCCGATGCGGCCCTGCAGGTCGCCGATATCGGAAGTCCGCTTCCGTTTCCTGATGGCGCGTTCGACGATGTCATCGCTTCCCTGGTGTTGCACTACCTGGAGGACTGGACCGCACCGCTGGCCGAGTTACGGCGTGTGCTGACGCCCGGCGGGCGGCTGATCATGTCCGTCAATCACCCGTTCGTCTTCAAGTGGCTCTATCGCGACGCCGACTATTTCGCGACCGTCAAGCATTCCGACGAATACACTTTCAACGGCAAGAAAGCCGTGCTCACCTACTGGCATCGGCCGCTGCACGCGATGACCGACGCCTTCACTGCGGCCGGTTTCCGCACAGCCGTCATCAGCGAACCGCCCCCGGCGCCGGGCGCCCGCGAACTCTTCCCTGACGCCCTGGCGAAGTCATCCTCCGGGGCGTTCCTGAGCTTCTTGTTCTTCGTTCTGGAGGCCGTTTAACCTGGTTTTGATCCCGGGTCCGCCACGTGTGTCGGTATACCAGCTCGGTCTTCAGCGTGGGGAAGAAGTTCTCCATCGTATGGCCGTGTAAGTCGATCCGCGGTCGCTGTGATGGATCAACTGTCCGTCTCGGATCTCACTGCTCCAGAACGCTATTCCAGTGCTCCCAGGACCAGTTCGGTGTCGCAGCTGTCGGAGGTCTTCCAGCCGACGATCCCGTTGAAGAACGCGTCACCGGCCGCGGCGAGCCAGAACACACCCCGGCCGCACGGGATGGGAGTCGCGTCAGCGACCCGCAGCCGGTTCGGCTCGGTGGCGGTGAAGTCGCATTCGGCGAGGTCCGGTGCAGGTGTCGCCCGCCGATCCTGCTGGGTCGATCCGAGCCGCCGTTTCTTGCCCAGAAACGCGCCCTGCAGCCGCGACCGCCGCATCAGTCGCTCAACCCGCTTGCGGCCGACGTGAATACCTCTGCGCCGCAACATGGCATGCACCCATGGTGACAGCCAGACCCATCGCGCGACCACGGCATTCCCACCAGCGGAGCACGTTTCGGAACCCATTGCCGCTTGTCATGTATTCAAGATCGGAAGTCTACGACATCTACGCTGCGGCTGGGACAAGGCGGTCGAATTCGCCCTTCTGGATACCGTCGCAGAATGCGTGCCATTCGGCGGGCGTGTAGGTGAGGGTGACTTCTGCGCGGCGGATCGAAACGCCGCCGTCGGATTGGTACTCGATGGCGGGAAGTTCCGCATCGCCGGCATCGTGGCGGTTGACGACGAGGTTCAGGAACTCGCGCCAGCGGCTTGCAGGGATGCCGATCGTCGGTTGGTCAGTTGCTCGATCCTGATTGTGCGGGTCGCGCAGGAACTTGCTGTCGCGGACCAGCACCACCCGTCCCGCGTCGGCAACTTCGACGCAGCTCGAGGATGAGCTGGAGGAGGTTGCCTTGAACCAGTTGAGGTGAGTGGTGGCGCTGAGTTCCATGTCGATGATCCTATTCACCTGCTGTTTTGTCCCTATCTGCGAGTTCTTTGAGGAGATGGAGAGAGTCTTCACGGCTTAGCGATTCCTGCTGAAGGTGCCCGAAGACGATGGTCAAGTTCCGGACTCGCTGCTGATCTTCGACAAGTTCGTCGTGAGTGGGCACTTCGCTCCACGCAAGTGTCGGTAGCCGTGGCCTGGGGAAGTCGAGAATATGGAAGGTCGAGCAACCACGGATTGCTCCCGTGTGACTCGTGAAGGGCAGGACACGAAAGTTGATGGTTTCCCAGTGCTCCTCGATCGTAGCGATCAAGTGGCACAACTGGTTCCGCAGGACATCGGGTCCACCGGTTTGCTGCCGCAATGCAGCCTCGCTCACCACGGCGTTCAGGCGGAGCGGATCATCACCGGAAAGGCGCTTTTGGCGCGCAAGTCGGGCAGCGATCCGCTGCTGAACCTCGATCTGGCGGATAAACGCGGTGTCGCCCGTGATCAGCGTTCGCGCATACTCTTCGGTCTGGAGCAGACCAGGGATGAGCACACTCTCGACAGTGCTGATCTCTTCGGCGCCGTACTCCATGCCGAACAGCCGTAGCTGCTGTTCGCTGAACAGCCCTTCGTATTCCGACCACCAGCCCCGTTCTCCAGCCAATCTGCGGACTTCGATGAGGTCGCGCTGATCTTCCTCGGAGAACCCGAGGAAGTGGAGAAGCTGCGTCAGTTTCTCTTCGGAGAGGATGCGCTGGTCACGCTCGACCTTCGGCCAGTAGGTCGCGGAGAACTTCAGCTCCTTGGCGATTTGCGGCCCGGTGATCCCCAGCTCATCACGGCGTTTGCGCGTCCGAAAAGAGAGTTCCCATCGCGCTACTGCGGGTGATCGAGGCGTCATCAGCAGCAGTCTCCTCTCGAGTCGGATCAGGCAGTCCACACCATAGCATCCAACCCAGAATGACAGCTGTCATGCAATCTGTTTCATTTCTATCGTAGACACCTTGACCAACTAGAGTTGTAGCTCTAACCTCAACTGTGTCGGTCATCACTCTTCTGGATCGGATAACCGACACCATCCAAAGCGGGGCGTGTTGCCGCTCCGCGCATCTGGACGCCAAGGGGCAAACAATGCAGGTGCAACTGGGGCAGTTCTGGCCGAAACGATGGCCGCGGCCGAACCCACCGATGTACGGATGGCTGCTGCCGAAACACGTTGGTGAGCAATGCCGCCGACTTTGGTCGGTAGAGGCTCTGAATGAATAAGCCACAGCACCGAACTCCCGGCGCGTACGCCGCCGAATACGGCTTTCCGACCGAACCGATCGAGCTGCCTCCAGCCGATGTGATGGCCCGGGTTGTAGAGGGCCTGCAGGGGTTGAATTCCGAACCGTCCCAGCGTCGGACCGGGAACAGCGAAGGCGACCAACCACACGATCCGCGGCACGAAGAGGTGGGGAAATGATCGAGTACCGCACCGAGTGCGATGGATGGACGGCCGTGTGGCGGTGGGACAACGCCCGCATCCGCATCATGCGCGTCGCCACCACGGCACCGGGTCCACCATTGATAGCGATCGATACCCCCACCGCCGCACCGGACTTGGTGACATCACGGGAACGATTCCCGAAACTCGACCGCCTGTGGGACGCGGTGCGCCGCGACTACTGGCGTCACGTCTGTGTCCCCCCACGACGATCAGGAGGTCCGCGCGATGAGCACTGAACTCCACGATCTGTGGCGACACCAGTACAACGACTGCGCCCTCGAGACCGCACCAACCTCTCTCGAGCAGGCCCGATTCGTCCTCTGCATCCACCGCGGACACGGCGGCGAGTGCCTGCAGGCACGCACCGCTTCTGCCTACATCCGCAGCGCGAGACACCCGCAGATGTCGCTGGGCGATCCCATCGGCCACCTACACAACATCGACGGTTCCTGGTCGATCCTCGGCGCCGACGGATGGTGCTACGACGGTGAGGAATACGCCGACCTACTCGAGGAACAGGCCATCGATCGTGCTCACGACATTCTCGAGCGGTGAAGAAGATGGCGCTGTCGTATCCTCGAGCGACAGTCTTGGGCGCGTTGTCGGCCAGGCCGCTGACGTTCGGTGAATTGCGCGCTGCAGCCGGCCTGTCAGAAGACGCTGCGGAGGCGGCATTGGTCACGCTCGATCGCCGAGGGGCTTACTCACCGATTCCGTGAAACCGGCAACTGACCGCATGTGGCCGAAGTGAGGTCACCCGGCCCGACTATCGCGACAACAACTCGCCGCGACAGCGAGCCGCGCCCGATCCGAATAGAGATGCCCGGCAAGCTCGCCCTCCCCTCAGGCGACCGCAGCGGCGAAATTATGAATCTAGCCGAGACCCTTCTTCCCACAGTGGAGTTGATGGCGATGCCGGTCCGGGACTATCAGGTGGTGGCCACCTCTCTCGGCCACGATTTCAAGAACATCGGTGTGCCGGTGACCCGCCACGGTCTGCCGCCCCACACGCGGGTGCACCTCGATGAACGCGACGCCTACGAAATCCTGCTGTACTACGTGATGTGCTGGTTCTGGTCCGGCCTGTCCGAGAGCTGGTTCGCCGGTGACGCGACCGCCGAGTTCCACCTGATGGTGAACCGGTTGTGTATGAAGGTACTGCGCGCCACCGCCATGCTCGACGGCGCCTACCGCCACCACGGCCTGCACATGATGTCCCCGTACGTGGCTGACCGGATGCGCGCCGAGCTGGCCTGGCGGACTGCTCCGCTCGGCCGCCCCGCCGACCCCGGCCGGTTCTGGTCTTATCTGAATGAGGCGTTCCGGCGGTTCGACGCCTGGTTCGGTCGGCCGCGGCCGGATCTTCGGCTGGGCCGGTGTCCCGCCGAAGATCGGTCCTCGAGGGGATCAGCTGGCATCCGGGATTCGGGAAGCCGTTCACCCACGTCGCCGGCACCAAGGCCCGCGTCGCGGACTTGGGTATGTCCGTGGCCGCCGTCTTGTGCGCCCAGGCCATGAACATCGGACTCGTACCTGTCACCTCGCCCGGCACCGACGCGCTCACCCATGACCGGCTGCGCGACCTCGACCAGCACTATCTACGGGCGGAGACGATGGCCGCGGCGAACACGGTACTGGTCAACGCCAATCCGAGGTGCGGTTGGCTCAGCTGTGGGGCGGCGGCTGTGTCGCCAGTGTGGACGGGATGCGGTTCGTCGTCCCGGTACGGTTGATCCACACGCGAACCAACCGGAGATACTTCGGACCGAAACGGGGCAGTACCTGGCTGAACATGCTCAACGACCAGGCTGCCGGCCGCAACGCGATGGTCGTGTCGGGCACCCTGCGCGACTCGCTCAGCGCCGTCGACGTGATCCTGCGTCAACCCGAGGGCAGCAAGGTTCCCGACGGCACAGCTTCCACCTGCCAGATCTGAGCGGAGGCCACCGGCCGCTGCGGGATCCGGACGCTCCCGATGATGATGAGTCGGGCGATCAGGGACGGCCCGCCCAGCAGTATGGATATAGCCAAATAACGTGAGCCGTACGAGTTGCGTGCGTCCAGCCCCGGAGTCACCGCAAAAACCGTTGGCGGACGACTGCGACCACTGCTACTGTTCTGGAGGCCGTGCTAGAGAACGAGGAGGTGGTATCCGTGAACGCAGTATCGACATGGGTGCTCCCCTCAGGGGTCACGGTCGGGCGATAGGTCGTCCGGGAGCGCCGTTCACGAGCACTCCGAAAGGCACGACCGTGCAATTCATTTCCGAACAGCGTCTCGACGACGACATCTGCGAGCGCGAATTCACCCTCGACGAGATCCCCGGCATCGTGTGGACGCCCTCATCCGCATCCACACCGGTGCCGCTGATCCTGCTCGGTCCCCCTCCGCTCGGGCTGCGCAAGGCGTACCCGCGACTGCTGGCCCGGGCCCGGCATGCCGTTGCGGAGGGCTTCGCTGCGGCCGCCATCGAGCTCCCCTGGATGGGTGAGCGCCCCAGTTCGGCCGCCGCCGATCAGGCCCTCGCCGACCTGCATCGGGCGCTGGCGGCCGGCGGGCGGGTCGACGACGAGATCGTCGACCGGCTCATTCTCCCGCTGGTCGACAAGGCGGTCCCGGAATGGCAGGCCGCCCTGGACGCCCTGCTCGCGCTGCCCGAGATCAGCGGCCCGGTCGGATATTCAGGAGGGGTGATCTCCATCGGCACCCGGCTGGCAGTGGTCGAGCCGCGCATCGCGGCCGCCGTGCTGTTCGCGGGGAGTTTCTTGCCCCGCACCATATTCGAGGAGGCCCGGCAGGTCACCATCCCGCTGCATGTCCTGCTGCAATGGGACGACGAAGGAAAAAACCGGCAAATGGCCCTGGACCTGTTCGACGCCTTCGGCTCCAAGGAGAAGACGCTGCACGCCAATATGGGCGGACACACCGGCGTCCCGCAATTCGCCGGAGAGGAGGCGAACCGGTTCTTCACCCGGCACCTGAAGTGAGGCCGGGCCGTCCGGCCAGCTGCAGACAAGAGAGCCATCGGCCAGGATACCGCTATCGAGACAGGTCCCGGCCCTCTCGATAGCGGTGGCCGCAGTCGACTCACTGTCAGTGCAAAGGTCACTGCGGATCGTCATCAGAACTCTCCCGGGTGTCGTTTCTGGTCCACCGTCCGATGGCCTCGGTGAGCTCAGCGGCCGCACGCCGCGGGCTCATGGAAGTGGTGTCGATTACGAGATCGGCTGCGTCCGCGAGCCAGCTATCGCGGGCGGCGATATAGGTGGGTAGGCGCTGCAAGCGCCAGGCCGCCGCGCGATGCAAGACGTCGTCTTCGCTGATCCGCTGCCGAAGAGTTTTCGGGCTGGCGTCGATCAGCACATGACGCAACGAATGCCCCAGTCCCGTAATGCCGGTAGCAATCTCGGTCCAATACTCCTGGTTCAGCACTGTCTGCACGATCACCAAACACTGGCCGGTTTCGGCGACGATATCGTGGGCGACCAATGGGACCAGCCGTCGCCACGACGGAAGGTCCTGGAAGTCGTTCGCTTCGGTATCGGGGAACTGTGCGCGCAGCATGAACCCGACGAACTCGGGATCGAACAGCCGCCAGTGTCGCGGGTCAGTCGCGACCAGCTCGTTCGCGATCGACGTTTTCCCGGCA
>NZ_AXVD01000043.1 GCF_000482385.1 Nocardia sp. CNY236 | reverse complement strand
CCGTGCGCGCGGCGGACCGCGACCTGGTAGCCCTCGATCAGGCGGGTCGCCCGACCGGCCGATCACCTCACCCAGCCACGACGACACTGGTGACCCGTTGATTTCGTGGGTAATCACACCTGCCGCCCAACCCACGACACGTCCTCCTGCACGGTCGGCGGCTTGGTCGAGGTGCACGGTCCATGTGCCGGCGATGCGCGGTTCGGGGACGGTTCGTGAGCACTGCCTTCGCCAGCTCCCGGCGGCACACGTCGGTTGCTGTACCGGGTTTGATTCGTCGCATCGCGGCCGTTGCCATATCCGGGGACAACCCGGTGGGAACGCCGCCGGGGGATCAAACCGTTACACGCCCCGCCACAACGGGAAGGTCGAACGCTACAACCGGATTCTGGCCGAGGAGCTCCTCTACGCCCGCGAATGGTCTTCCGAAATGCAGCGCAGCGACGCCCTCGAGGTCTGGAACGTCCACTATAACTACCATCGCCCGCATACTGCTGCCGGTGATCAGCCCCCAGCCAGCCGCCTCCGCGGCGGCGTCACCGACGTCATGGCCTCATACAACTAGCCGGGTCCCCATGAGTTAATTCGCTGCCGGCACAAGGTCTCTAGTGCCTGGTACTCGGCTCGCCACTGTTGCGCCGTCTTTAGGTCTACTCCCCATTTCTGCGACCGCCTCTCGACCTCGGCGCCCAGCTCATCCACGGTACCTTGCCAGCATCCAACCCAGAGTTCGTGGCTTGCGGCGGTGCGGAACAGCGTGATAAACACCGACTCGCTACCGGTCGGCCCCAGCGTCAGCACATCCTGTGGCTGGAATATCCGCGCGGCCCCGGACACCCACGCGTGCCCCGACACCCGCGCATCCCCGAACACCCCCGCGCGCCCGGACACCCGCGCATCCCCGAACACCCGCGCATCCCCGAACACAAACGCGTCCCCGGACACCTGCGCGTCCCCGGACACCTGCGCGGCCCCGCACACCAACGCATCCCAGTACACCCGCGCATTCCCGAACACCTTCGCGGCCCCGAACACCTTCGCGGCCCCGAACACCTTCGCGGCCCTGAACACCAACGCATCCCCGAACACCCGCGCATCCCCGAACACAAACGCGGCCCCGCACACCCGCGCGTCCCCGAACACCCGCGCATCCCCGAACACAAACGCATCCCCGAACACCCGCGCATCCTCGTACACCCGCGCGTTCCCACCGACCCACGCATTCTCATCCAGATTGTCCGAGGATTCGATCCAGCCACCCAAATCTCCGGCCTTGACGTCGTGTGTGGGCAAGTCGCGGGTCGCGCGGATGCGCCGTAGCGTATGCTTGCCAAGGATCAACTCATCGGCAGTGAATTCAAAATGGTTCACTATATGCCTCCTCTGTAATTGGTATTTCTCATGTGTGGTCCCGGCTTACCAGGACATGAGTCTCGTTTTGCACCTCGTAGGCGAGCTACAGCTCCTCCTGCGCCGCCTGTGCGGTGTCCGGCGACGCGAACTCGCACACCACCGGTTCACCCGAGTTGGTGGCCACTACTGGTCGTGGGATGCCGTAGGTGACGGCGAACTCGCTGACGGCCAGGACCGCATCGGCGAGGCCGAGGAGTTCTTTTTCGGCGACGACTAGGTGGTCGAAGGCTTCCATGGTGGAGGCCGACAGATCGCCACGCACCACGACTGGTGCACGGTATCGGCGTGGTCGGCGCGCATAGTGTAGGGTTTCAGCTTCCCAGGAGGAAGCCTCCACGATATCTGGTGCCAGGTCGGTCAATACCTTGTGGACGCGGCGGCGATGGTGGTCGAGGTCTTCTGTTCGGGGCAGCCAGATCTCCGGGATCCCGGGCAACACGATCGGGTCGATGGTGTGTTGGGTGATCAGTGTGACGTGGTGTCCGGCAGCGAGTAGTCGGGGTCGGGATCGGTGTCGGCAACGATGTCACCACCAATCCGTTGGCTGAGGGCGCGTTCCCGCCGTAAGAAACAGCGGCTCGGATCGACCCGACAGGATCCGCGGGCGACACCGGCACCGGACCTCGTCGAACGCGACTTCACCGCCATAGAACCGAACCGGTTGTGGGTCGCTGACGCGACTCGCATCCCGTGCGGCAGGGCGTGTTCTGGCTCGCCGCGGTCGGTGACGCGTTCTCCCACCGGATCGTTAGCTGGACGACCTCCGACCGCTGGTCCTGGAGCGCTCGAATACGCGGTCTGGAGCTGCGAGGTCCGAGACGGACAGCTGATCCGCAACAGCGACCGCGGATCGACCTACACGGCCATACGGTTCGCTAATCGTTTGGCAGACAACCCGATCACGGAAGCGATGGGGTCGGTCGGCGACAGCTACGACAACGCGCTGATGCAGAACTTCTTCTCCACGCTGAAGACCGAGCTGGTATACCGACACACGTGGCGGACCTGGGATCGGGCCGAGAACGCCCTGTTCGCCTACATCGACGGCTGGTACAACACCCAGGGGATCCAGAAGAAAGCTCGGCGGGCGATCACCCGACGAGTACGACGCCAGCTACCATCACCAGGCTACCGCGGGAAACAGATAGTCCGCTCTCTGGATGAGCAGGGGGCACTTCGCTGACTGGCGGTCGGCGAGGCAGCGCTGTGACCGCACCTGGGCTACGGCGGACCCGTGACGGCGCGGCGTGTGCCATCGGGAGGATTCCAGGCTTACGCGGCCCGGGACACCGGTTGAACGCAATCACCACTTCACGGTGCGGACGCAGCCCATGCGACACCGTGGCCGAGGTCGCGCCGAACTCAGCAGCCAACGCGCCCGCATTACAATGGCGGCTCATCGAGCCAGGGCTGAAGCCCATTGGGCGCCCAGGGTTGAGGTCCATTGACCCCGAATCTGCCTGCGGTGCGGGCCTGGTCGCCGGTGCGCAGCTCGAGCAGCGTTTCTACGGCCAGGAGCGCCGCGTCGAGTTGGCCGCCGATCACTCGTGCCATCCGCTCGCTGTTTGTTGTGGTCATCAGGTGGGCGACGGTGGACAATGACTCATGCGCCTGCTGCAACGCCTTGTCGACCGTGAGCTGTGCGTCATCATTATTCGTCATCGGTTCAGAGATTCCTTTCAGATAAGGGCCGGCGTCCGGGGACGTGGACGCCGCTCGCGGCAATGGTGTCGGGGTCGCGGCCGTCGATCGCGAATTTCGAGCGCGCCTACGTGGATGCGTTCATGGAGCTGTGCGGCTGGGGTGAGGCCGTCACTCGCGGTCGTATATGGGTAGGTGGTCCGGTGCGGGGCAGAGCAGTATCTCGGTGAGTGTCTTCCTCAGCGGCGAATCGTCGGGCAGCCACGCACTGCGGCACCCGGGCTTCATAGGCAGCGGCGGCTGCTCTGGATATATGAGTCCGAGGTTTTGATCAGGTCCACCGGTTCGAGGCGGGCAGTGCGGAGGCCTGCGGGGCCGATGTCGATGATCGCTATCATCAGTGGGCAACGCCGGTCGCACTCGTCCACGCCGGGAAAAAGGTGGTTGAATTTCCCGACGAGCGGTGTGTAGGACTTGACGCCGGCCACGGTCACGAAGTGCTGGTCAACATCGTCGAATTGGCCGTTGATGCTTTGAGTCAGGAGTACGGGATTGTAGTCGGGCGAGGTAGCTGTGATCGTGCGCGCGGCCTTGTCGCGGATTTGCAGCGTGGAAGGCGCTCTGTAGCCGAGTATCGCTGGGAGTTGCTCAGACAGGTGTTCGTCGGCGCCGATTTGCGCGATGCCGGTGCCCGGCATCCCTTTTGACCGCAGAATTCTGTAGTTGCCGGGTATTCCCCGGGGGTATATACGGGCCGGTTCGAGGTATGCGATCGGGCTGCCCATGTCGTCGGTACTGATTACCACGACCATCAGCGACTGCTGGTCGTATGGTGTGTGCTGGTTGATCAGCCAGGTCTTCCCGGGGCCGCGAGGGTTTTCGACGACGATGCCGGCGATAGAGACAGTGCCCGTGTCGTGTCTGTAGGCTGGGACGGTGGGGGTGTAGCTGAGAGCGTGGATCTGCATGAAGGTTCCTAATCACCTTGGTACTGGGTCTATTTGCCTGGCTCTTGGCTATGAAGTCGAGTTCGGCCATGTGTCGGACTGACTCCACCCTGATGTGAACAGCCCGCATCTGGGTGGACTGGCATCTGTTTGGGAGTCGCTCAGTGCCCTGACCGCGGGCTGAGGTGGCGACGAGCATTCGCACAACTACCGCATCTTCTCGCGCAGATGGGGTGGATGCAAGTGGGTGTGCCCAGAGGTCTCCGGGCACACCCACTGGTCCGCGTCCATGACCTGATCACGAACCTGCGCAGGACAGGAACCCAGATTCTGCGCGGTCTCTAGCGTAGCGCGTGATATCGCTTGTGGGTCTGCGGTTGCCGGCCATGCTCATCCGTGATGTGTTGCGAGACATATCGTTCGCGGAGTTGCTGGCTTCTTCGGTCAGCAGGTCGGGTCGCGTGGAGGTTTAGTGTCACTGACGCTCAACAGTTTTGTGGCTCAGGCCATCTCGAATTCACTGAACGTGGTTGTCTGCGTTGGTGCAGCATGGTCTCACCATTGTGGCCGCCAGGCTTCAGGTTCTGCTTGCTGACAAGGTCACCTCGTGGTCTTTGCTGTGTGGTGGTGAGGTAGGTGGTTCTACTCTTGGGTTGGGGACTGACGTGGTCATGGCGATCTGGTCGGGCAGGAGTTGATATGAGTACGAGGAAGCCGCGGGGTTCTCGCAGAACACCGGGTGTGGTGGAGCAGCTCGAGCGGGCTAAAGAACGGCGGCGGGACCGGCGTGCGGAGGTGCTGCAGAGGGAAAAACGGATTGAGGACGCCGAGCGCGAGTTTCTGGCTGCGGGGGCAAAGATCAGCGAGGTCGAGCGCACGCTGGCGGAGGACCTGAGAGCATTAGAGCAGCGGGCGGAGGACCTTCGCAAGATTGCGGCGCAGGAGGTCAGCGGGTGCAAGCGTGAACAAGCCATAGCGGTGGCGTCGATCAGGCAGGAGGTCCCGAAAATCAGTGAAGTCGCTGAGATTCTGCAGATTTCGGTGTCGAAGGCGCGGTCGCTGCTTGCTGACGGTCGCCGCGCACGGCAAAAGCCACCAACTGCCACGCCGGAACCTGCAGCCAACACCGAGGCGAGTCAGGGGCAGTGGCAGCGGCGACAGGCCACCGAGTCGTATGAGACCGGCAACAATTCCGCCTGAACCATCGATGGATCTAGTGGCAGCTCTTTGTGGTGGGTCAGCCGCGTCGCAGTATGCCTGTAGGACACCGGGCGAATTGACTGGCGGCCGAGCTGGCCGAGACCGTGGCGAGTTTGGTCGTAGGCGCGCGGGCTGGCAGATCCTACTCTGACCGATCGACTGGCGGCGGTTGCGTGATGCCGGAGTACTCGACGCAAAGAAACCCACTGCGAAGAAGGTCGCCAAACCTACCCCGGGCAAGCCGAAATAGAGCGGCTGAAAAGAGAATTGGGAGTTGAAGGACAAGCGATTGGCGACCACCGAAGCCGCGCTGGACATCATAAGAAAAGCCGTCGCGCTCTTGGACACGAGGGGCTGGTCTATGACTTTCGCGGTCGGCGAAGAACCGCTTCACATACCAGCAGCCATCCGCGCCCTTAGCCTCTCAGGCGAGTACACCGAATGGCGTGGAAGTTCTCGGCGTCAGGCCGAGTCGCGGCTGGTCAGGGGTTGAACCGGCACGCTGAGATGGTATGGCTTGCAGTGTTGAGGACGGAGCCCAGCTGAAGCGTTGGATGATTGGTGGCCGGCAGCGCGGCGTGCGCTGCCGGCCACTACTGGGCTAGGCCCCCCTCGGAGGCAGGACCGAAGGGTCGAAGGACCTAGAGATCGTCGTCTTCTGGTCGCGGACGTTGACGGTGATCACCGGCATGCCAGGGCAGTATGCGCGCAGTGCGGAAACTGTTCCACCACGGCGCTTCTCAGGATCACGAACCGCGATCACCGCATCTGCGTCACCGATCAACAGTTGGTTGCGGTCGGCGTAGAACCGGTTCTCATACCGGTCGGCGACCACCACCAAACGGTCGAGGTGTTCGAGGATCTGCGCGTTCTCATTTCTCTGCTCTGATGTCCACTTCGCACCCTGCCCGGGGAAGGGCTGATATCCCCAGAGGCGGAGCTCGGCCGCGATGGCAGACTGAGCCCACCATGTGTCCGATCCAATCGCTAAACCGGTCAACGCAACCTGGGTCGCGTGTTGGTCGCGCAGCTTCACCGCGAGTCGGTCCAGTTCGTCGCGAACCCAACTGGGTTGCTCGATATCATGCGGACGGTGTCCGGTGACCGCGACTCTGGTCCACCGGTCGACTGGGTCGTCTGGGTCGGAGGGGCGCAGCTCTCGCCGCACCTGCATCAACGTTTTCCCCAGCATATTCCTGCCCACACGCGTGCGCAGCCCAGGTCGCCGGTATCGCCCCCAAAAGTCGTCGCCCCAGGTGTTGCCCTCGATGAGTAGCCGGTCTCCGGTGCCGACCAGCGAATCCTGAATCTCGGCGGTGCGAGTGAACTTACTCTTCAGAATCTCAAGCATCACGGGGACTTTCACATGTTCCCAATCTGGCCGTAATTCCACGCTACGACCGAGGGCCTTGGCCGCCGCTGGGCTGGGAGCGGCTTCGACCTTTGCTCGATGGTTCTTGTCGAGACTCTTCGCCGCTGCGAACGCATGCTCGGCGGTGGGGTATGGCACCTGATCGTAGCTGGCCGCGCCCGGGCCGTAGTTCGACAGATACCAGTGTTCATCGCGGAACTCTTCGATCGGATGGTCAGAACTGGGCTGGATCGTGTTCAATGGTGTGTTCCTGTCTGGTGCGAAAGCCCACCCGGTATGGGAGGGTCATCTCCCATACGGGGTGATCGGCCGGTCGGGTGACCCGCCTGAGGGCGTGAAACCAGGTCGTGGGCCGACGCGCGTGCGGGAACGCGCCGAGACGGGTCCGGGCGAATTTCCTGCGCACGACAGCCGACAGTGAGCTGACTGCGCGACGCCGCGCCCGGAAATTCGTTCGGACCCGGGCGCGGTCCCGTGCGCGCGGCGGACCGCGACCTGGTAGCCCTCGATCAGGCGGGTCGCCCGACCGGCCGATCACCTCACCCAGCCACGACGAGCGCCGGTGGATCAGTACGGCGGTTCGTTATCCATACGGCCGCCGTGCCCGACGGAGCCGGCCGCGGGTGCGCTGTTCCAAGGATCTTCCTCGGCACCGTTGGAACGCCCAGCACCGCCACCGGAGGAGCCGTGGCTGCCCCCGTATCCAAAGCCACCACCGCCGCTGCGGTTGATCCTGTTGATCTTAGCCGTGGCATAGCGCAGGCACGGGCCGATTTCTTCGACACCAAGATCCACCTGGTCGTGGACCGGCACCCGGTCCACCGCGCCAGGACCACCACAGCGTGGATGCACACCCACCGCGACCGGATCGAACTGCACTACCTCCCGGCATACGCCCCACACCTCAACCCCGACGAACTGGTCAACGCAGACCTCAAACGCGTCCTGGCCGACGAGAACATCCTCAACCCAGATCAAATGGAACTGGCGGTTCGCTCGTTCTTCCGGCGCATCCAGAAACTCCCCGGCCATGTCCGCGGCTACTTCCAAGCCCCACACAGCATTTACGCTTCAACCATTTAGTTCCTGGTCAATACCTGTGGGATGCTGCCAGGCCGGCGAGAGCGGTAGCGCGTAACGGGCGCTGCTGGCTGCCCGCGCCTGTGGCGGGTCACCTACGAGACCAGACCACGGCTACGGCCGGTGTGAGACCGACAGGACCGTTGATGAGCTGCGGCCTGCGCAGATGAATACCTAGAGATACCGCTAGGCATCCCTAGGTACTCGATCTGAGCCCAAACAGTGCTGCGGCTCTGTTGCGATCCTCGACCGCCATCTCACGATGGCGGTCGCCACCAGGCGTACTCGACGTCCACCTGAGCCCGCACAGTAACAGTGCTGCGCCTCTGTTGCGATCCTCGACCGTCATCTCTCGATGGCGGTCGCCACGAGGCCATTGTAGACGACACAGTCCGTTCCGGCAGCATGCCGGTGGCGCTCATGGTCCGTAATGCCGGGTTGGCATCCTGTCAGCAATCGCCGCTCTTGCCGGCCTTGTCCGCGCCGGTGCGGCCGGTGTGGACGGGAACGCGGTGGTCCGGGTCCGCAAGCCATCGAGCGAGCGCCGCGTCGGCTTCGGCGGCCTTCAGTGGTCGGCCATTCTGCTGCAGCCCGAGCCAGATCGCGCGGGTGAGAAGAATGTCGGGGCCGAACACGTCGATGGAGGTCCAGGCCGCTTTGACCAGTGGAAACAATGTTTGTGATCGGATCACCGGGGTGGCGAGTTCGCCAGTGTCGCGCAGTCCGGGGATGTGGGAGGCTGGTCGACCCGGCCACGGATCAGAGGCAAGTCCACCTCAGGTGAGCACCGCCCGGATCTGGTGCAGCGCCTTGATGACCACGACGTGCTCGTTCACACTGCCGCGCATGATCCGGTCGGCCTGATGACGGATGTAGCGGTGGAAATCCTCACGGTCCCATCGCCGCAGACTTACCAGCCAGTCGTAGAGCCTGTTGATGGCGGTCGCCTCGGACTCCCATGTCACTCGCGTGATCGGTACTGCCTGGGTGCGTAACAGCCTGTCCTCCAACAGATCTGACTCGGCCCTCATGATGACCTCAGCACCCGCCAGATGGATCTCGCTGAACGCGCACGCACAGCCTCGTTTACTGAGACATGTCCGAACCGGTTGGGGAACCACCACTGTTGAGGGCCCATTCTCCCCAGGCGCGGGGGAAGGACGTGCGGTGTCGCTGATGAACAACGGTTCGGTGGTGCGGTTGAGCCCCAAGGTACCCAGATAGAACTTCATCGTCTCGCCATCCAGGTTGTGCGAGCCCCGATGACGAGGCTGGGGGCAGTGATGCCGTAGACCTTGCCCAGCACCTGCCCCGAGCACCACTAGCCAAACCACACGCATCCCCGCGCCCCGGAGTCGCCGGGTGGTGGCTGATGCTGCCAAAGGTGTTCACCTCCGTTGCCCGGCTGTCCGAGGCCGGGCAACGGGGGAAGGGCGCCGGTGGATCAGACATCTCATGTCGTAGGTCGTCAACTTCCTGTTGTTCGGAGGGGTCATGCGGCTGATGGAATCGCAAGGGGCAAAGCTCGTTCCGGGGCATAGGGAACGCCGGTCTGTAGGCAGTGGTGCAGGCAGCCGAGCAGGCGGTTGAACAGGTTCCTGAGTGCGGCTGTGTGGCGCTCGCCGCGGGCCCTGCGGCGGTCGTAGTGGGCGCGAGTCTCGGGGGTGCGTAGCGCAGCGAAGGCCCACATGTAGCCGGCCGACGCTAATCGCTGGTTCTTCACCACCCGTGCGGAGACCACATGGCTGCGGCCGGATGCTCGGGTAACGGGCGCCGCGCCGGCATAAGCCTTCACTGCCCGCGCGCTGGCAAAACGTGCTCGGTCGTCCCCGATTTCGGCCAGCACTCGCGCACCCGATGCGGAGGAAAGCCCGGGGAAACTGGTGATGATCGCGGCGTCCGGGTGGGTGAGGAATGCCTTTTCCGCTGCTGCGGCGAGGTCGTCGACACTTCGGCAGGCGGCGTCGAGTTGATCCAGTAGCGCCTTGGTTCGGTGTCCCATCGCCTCCTCAACCTGGGGAAGCTGACGGAGATTGTCAGCATGAAAAGCGGCCAGGAGACGGTCGAGTTCGATGTCGAGGTCACGACGCAAACGACCCGATCGATTGAGCAAGGCCCGCAATCGGGCCCGAGAAAGCTTCGCGGCCTTCGCCGGTGTCGGCGCGACGGCGAGCACGGCCCGAGCGTGAGCAGAATCCAGCCCCAGGGTGCCGGTGCCGTGGAACGCCGCCAACGCCGCCGGGTAGTACTCACGCAGGTGCGACCGTAGCCGATTCACCGCCTGCCCACGATCCCAGATCGCGTCCTGGTGCGCTCGGGCCAGAATCGCTACGGCCTGGCCGAGTTCGCTGTCGCCTGGCAACGGCCGGTGGGAATCGATGTCGGTGCGCAAGATGTTGGCCAGGATCCGGGCATCGGCCGCGTCGGACTTCGACCGCGCTACCGTGACGCGGTCGCGGTAGCGCGCAACGGCCAGCGGATTGATTGCATAGACCTTCCGACCGGTCGCCCGAAGGCATTGCGGCAATAGCCCTCTCGGGGTCTCGATCGCCACCGGGATCGGGTTCTCGGCGTTGTCGCCGTGCTCGGCCAGCAGCTCGACGAGTGCCTGGAATCCAGCGCGGTCGTCGCTGATCCGCAGCTTGGCGACCTGGACTCCCTCGTTGTCGACCAGGGCTACGTCATGGTGGTGTTCGGCCCAGTCGATCCCGCAGAAGATCTTCTCCATCCTCATCCTTTCCGCAGCTCCGGTTACCAACTCCCTGGCGGAGAACGCGGCGATCTAATAGAAGTGCTCAAGGCACGCCATCTCACGAGCCGTTCGTGTCTCCAGCGACCGGCAGGGACCTCGGTCTGTTGGAGAGCTCGACGGCTCGCGAACGGCTAAGAGGCCAGCCCTGCCAGCGGGCTGAGGACATGAAACGCGCTATGTCGGTGCTGCCGGGCAGAACCGTTGAACCTGTTCCGATTTGCGAACCTGTCGGCTCGGCCCGGCAGCACCAGTAGATGAGTGGAGCCTGTCTGACCAGAGGGATCCAGTCCCGGAACGGCGGGAGGCTTCCAACCCATCACTTGACGGGTGACAAGCACCCATCTTCAGCTATTAGAACGGCGGTTCGTTATCCATACGGCCGCCGCCCCCGACGGAGCCGGCCGCGGGTGCGCTGTTCCAGGGATCTTCCTCGGCACCGTTGGAACGCCCAGCACCGCCACCGGAGGAGCCGTGGCCGCCCCCGTATCCAAAGCCACCACCGCCGCTGCGGTTGATCTTGTTGATCTTAGCCGTGGCGTAGCGCAGAGACGGGCCGATTTCGTCGACCTCGAGTTCGAAGACCGTGCGTTTCTCGCCCTCGCGCGTTTCGAAGGAGCGCTGCTTGAGCCGTCCGCTCACGATGACTCGGGAACCTCTGGTCAGGCTTTCGGCCACGTTTTCCGCCGCTTCCCGCCAGATGATGCAGCGCAAAAACAGCGGGTCGCCGTCTCTCCATTCGTTGGCCACTCGGTCGAAGTATCGGGGCGTACTTGCGACGGTGAAATTCGCTACCGCCACCCCAGTTTGAGTGAAGCGAAGTTCCGGGTCTGCCGTCAAGTTTCCGATGATGGTCATGACTGTGTCGCCTGCCATAGTGAGTGCCTTTCTGACATAGAGAATCTGGAGTGTCTTCACGATGGGTTGAGGATCGGTGACTGGTGCTGTTCCTTCTGGTCACCCCGCCCTACGCTCGGCGGCCGGGATGTCGTGCCGCAGTCGCGGCATCGTAGGTTCGCCTGGCCTCCGCCAGGAACGCCCGAGGGGTGGCGCGACGATTTGCGCGACCTGGTCCTTGAACGCCGCGGCGTCAATCTCACGGAGGTGGCCGCGCTTGGATAGCAGTGCCGTCATCGGGGTTGGCAACACGCTCGACGGCACGGTCGTATGCAACGAACCGGGCTGCAGTTCCTGCCGGTCGAGGTGCGGCGCTGCTGTTCATTGGCCTGCGCGACGTGCTCACCGGACACGTCAGCGACGCCCACCGACTGTGTTTCAGTCGTAACACCGAGCCCACTCGGTCCTGAGTGCACAGCACCAGAATCCTTCTCCACCTGGATTCTTCACAGGAATGCAAGACCTGGCGCGTCACGTCCATGGAGAACCACGGCCGTAGCGTCCGGGACGCACCCACAACCGAGAAGGAACTGCCAGTCCGTCGTCGGTGTGTAAACCGCGCCGCGGGCTCCCACCGCGGGGGGATGCAGTGGATCCAGCACGAGATCACCGCCCGGTACCGGGTATGCCGTCGAGGGTCTTGGAGCTAGTCACGCGCAAGCTCCCGTGGTCGCGCAGTTGCTGGGCGCGGCCTATCAGGTGGTGTAGGTGTCTGCGTCTGACGTTGGTCCCTGCTGCGGTTAGGTGGCAGATGATCGAGGATCAGGGGGTCAGTTCGGGTCGTGTTGGCCGGGGGCGACTGTTTCCGAGTCGGTAGGTGCCTTCCCTTCGGCCCCGATCAACGCCGGAGCCACCTCGGCGTCACGGTGTGCGGTGACCAGAGGTGATCCGGGGCGGCAATGGCACTCTCGGCGATCGGCTACACCGATCCAGCTGAGATTCGGCGGCGTTCGGTGTCGAAGGCGCGGGCGCGGCTTGCTGAGGGCCGTCGCGTACGGCAGAAGTCATCACCTGCATGAAGCCAACACCCGAGGCAAGTCAGGGATAGACGTTTGGGATGCCTGCGGCCAAGCTCATCACGCAGTGACGCCGTAGCCGCTGTTGACGCTGGAGGGGCAGGTGAACGCCACGCAAGCCACCAGGGCCAGTCGATCGACCGTCGGGCACTGGTTGTGGGTTTCGACTGCCACAGTAGTTGCACTCGAGACCGGGGCTGGATCAGCCACCTGAGCAGCGAGAGGCAGCGGTGGTAGCGGTGGTGACTCGGGCAGCGCGTTGGTTTCGGCCAGCGGACTGCCGACGGAGATGGCCGAAAATGATGCTCGTCACTGACATTACCGGGCGCCAACCACAGATTTCCGCGGCGGTGAGGATCTACTGCGATGGGACGGGGCTGAGGAAGCGTCGATGAGCCTATTCTTCGGACGGATTGTGCTCAGACTGCCAGGCCCGGGGATCCCGTTGAGGAACGTGTTGGTATTTGAGCGTTTCCTGGCCGAGTTTTGGCCGGCCAGTTATGTTGGCGGGCTCGGTCTTTCGCTGATGACCAGCCGTTCACAGTCTTCGGGTTGGCATGGGTGTTTGTCGAGTGCTGGTGTCGGCGTGCGCGAACAGGTTGTCGCGCTTTTACTTCCACCCAGCGAGGCGGGCGCGGGCCAGTGCTTCCAGCGCCTTGTACTCAGCTAACACGTGCGGCTTCTGTGTGGCATCGATGTGCCGCAGCTGCCTGTCGACTTCACCTGGCAGCTCATCCAGGGTGCCTGTCCAAGAGCCGACGTGCAGGCGGTGACCGCCGGTCGTGCGGTAGAGAGTGGCGATATCCCACTTGCTGCCGATCGGCCCCAGCGTGATCAGGTCTCGAGGGGTGCGCACCTGTGCGTCCCCGTCCACCCGCGCGAACCCGTATACCCGTGCAGTCCCGGAGACCTGCGCGTTTGCGCCGACCAGCGCGCGATGGAACAGTTTCGCGTTCCCGAACACCCGGGCTTTGTCGGACACCCACGCGTTTCCGGACACCTCCGCGTCCCCGTACACCTGCGCGTCCCCTTCCACAATGGCGGAGCCGAACAGGCGCGCGTTCCCGAACACCCGGGCGTTGTCGATCACCTCTGAGTCATCGAACACTCCCGCGTCCCCATACACGTGCGCGTTCCATGACACCTTCGCATGCCCGTATATTTTTGCGTTCTCGTACACCTGCGCGTGCCCGGTTACCAGCGCGTCCCCGGCTACCAGCGCGTCCCCGTGCACCTTCGCCTCACCGCTCACCCACCCGCGGCCGACCAGATTGCTCTCGTGCTCTACCCAGCCGCCTGGTTGTCCCGCCAGCACCCCGTGGAGGGGTAGGTCCATGGTGGCACGGACACGGCGTAGGGTGCGCTCGTTGAAGATGAGGATCTCATCGGTAAGCGTATAGTGCACGGCTTCGCTTTCTGGTCTGTGATGGTGTGGTCCCGGGCCCTCGGCGGGGTCTGGCCAGCGTACGGGGCGGTGGTCGGCTGCGTCGACGGCAAGTCGAGGGGTCCGTGACGATGTGCGCGCCTGTGTGGTCGAACATCTCCGGGGTATTCGCTCGGCGGGGGTTCAGCGGCAGTATTCCGGCACCGCCAGGCGCACCGAGAACTGCCAGATCGGCACCTTCCTGGTGTACGCCTCGACACGAGGACATGCGCTGATCGATCGCGAACTGTTATCCCGCAATCGTTGATCGATGACCGGAATCGTTGCCGCGCGGCCGGGGCAGCCGCACGCCGGCCGCGTCATCGATCCACCATCCGGACAACTGCGGGTCACCCACGGCGAACACTGTGCCGGCGACATCGTGCTCGAGAGCAACCTGGATGTCGTCGTCGCGCAGCCGCGGCACCTTCCCAGGGGGCGTTGGCCCGCGCCGCTTTCGCGTCCGAGGCCAGTCAGTTCGAGGCGTCGATGACATCAATTTCGGCGCCCTTGCCGAGCACGTGGCGGTGCGCAGCATGACCTATGTCGTCGGCGGCTTTCTCCCGCGAACCTCCTGTCGGCGTTTCAGATCGGGCAGCGGGATCTCGAGGATGGCCGCGACGGTTTCTGGAGTCGCATACTTCTGCCGGCGATCGGTGCGGCACAGCGCCGCGATAGATGTCCGCGAGACACCTGCACGGGAGCCGATTTCACGCATGGATAAGCCAAGCGACCTCAGCTCATCTAGATGCGGCCACGTCACCGTCGCGTCGATGTAGCCCGATGCACAGGTCGGGCACGTCGACGCCGACATCTTCCGGGACGCACCGGGTCGGAACTGCTTGCCGCACTGCCTACACGCGACGACCGTTGTGCGCTCGGCGTACTCGCCGTCAGCGTTGAGCCATGCAACAAGCAAGCTCTTTTCGTATGTGAGGCACGCTGCGGCATCGAATTTGCCGATTCCATGTACAGCCCGCGGGGTCACGCAGCATCACCATCCTCGCCGGGCCTCGCACAGTGTGCGATGTGGGTGTGCCGCCGGCGCTCCTCGGCGGCACTGATGGCCCGCTCGGCGTCGCGCGCGGACTGCCCCGAAGGCGCGCATGATCATGTCGGCTTCGTCCTCGGACACGGCACTCCCATCGGCGTAGTAGCACGGGATCATCGCGGTACCTCCGCGATGTACCAGACGACAGATCCGCACGTGATCGGCTGCGTGGAGGGGGCGGACAGGATGGTGTTGGGTGGGCATGTGTAGGTGGTGAGCCCGGCGGCGGTCAGGTAGCCGGCGGCTAGGCTGACGTACCGGGCGCACACGCACACATCTGCGGCGAGCCTGCCGTACAGGACCCGTCCGGCGGGTGTGTAGCCCTCAACCCGGCGATCGGCGGACTCCCGTGCAGTGGGGTGGGACAGGCGGATGAGCCATGGCGGCGGAGAGGATCAGGACTATGTCACCGTCTGTGGCGGATCGCGCCCACCTCAACGCGCCGCTGAACGCGGTGCCAGTGTAGAGCTGCCCAGTGGGGGGGCCGGGTGATCACGTTTCGCGGCACCGTAACTGATCACCATCCAGGGAGATGCACTCACGTCCGGGCTGTGTGTGACCGGGACGCCCGCATGTGCGGCATGTCCCCGGCCATCCACCCCGGGTCCGTCACACCGCCTTGGGTGTGCCTTCCAACCGGCGCTCGAACAGTAGCTCGATCACCGCAATGATCAACAGCTCAGACCTGTGTGGCCCCCCGTAGGGGAGCTCGAACAGGAACCGCCATTGCCGCGTGGTGACCAGTGGCTCGGTCTTTTCGGGGTTGAGTACCAACTCTTCCACTGCCCGATTCCTCAGCCACGCCTTGAGCTGTGCGTGTTGCAGGTTCCCGAAGTTCTTGATCTCGGCGCCTTCGCGGCCTGGGTTCTTAGCCAGGCTTTCCGCGATGTTGGCGGCGATCGAGTTGATCCCCATGTTCTCGGTGACCTCGGTGGTGAGCTTGTCCATTTTCTTCTCCTAAGCGTGTTTTCCACAAATATCGTGGCCGTCACCGGCAGCGAAAGACAGACCCCGGAAGGCCCCCGACCCGCACGGGGACTGACGTCTTCACCGACAGGCTGGGGCCGACAGCCAGCCACCGCGACCGGATCACATGTGAAAGTAGTGGTTTGGGCTGAGCGCGTAGCAGCGTCGGATGTATGCCGCCGTCCGCCCCATCAGCAGGTGCTTGACCAGGGAGTGGCCGGTCTGCTGGCGGGAGCGAACGATCGAGGCCGCTGCGGATACTGCGGCTGGTATTGGGGGTGGCTCATGGAGCCGATCGTAAAACGTTATCTCACTACAGGATTGTCGATCCAGACAACCTGGGTCACTGGCACGCAGCCAGCTCTTGCTGGGTGGGCGGTGTCAGTGGCCGGGTGCGTGTGGTCGGACGGCGCGGGCGACGGTGACGGTGAATCGGGTTGGCTCGACGGTGATGATCAGCCATCCGTTGTGGGACCCGAATTCGCGGATCGGGTCGATGAGCGGTTCGGCCGAGTCGGGGTGGTCGGTGAGGGGCAGGTATTCGGCGAAGTCGTCACCGCCGACTGCGGTTTGGGCCAGGCCGGTGTGGGATCCGGTCCAGTCCACTGGGTGGCAGATGACGGAGGATCCGGGTCGGTTCGGGTCGAGTTGGCCGGGGCGGCCGTTGCTGAGTAGGTAGGTGCCTTTATCTTTGGCCCAGATCAAGGCCGGAACGACCTTGGGGTCGGGGGCGTAGGGTGACCAGATGTGTTCTGGGGCGGCCATGGCGTGTTCAGCGATCGGAAACACCCGATTCAATGGAAACTACAAGTAGATTGGTGTATTCACAGCAGATTGTTCCTTCTGGGGTGGGCTGAGCGGGCGTGGACCGAGGACGTCTGTGCTACCCGCGGTGGCGGTGTCAGCGTCGGCAGGAACGGGTGTGGCCCGCGGCGTAGGTGAGGCCGTCATCGATGGTGCGGGCGGCTCCGGTCTCGGTGAACTCGTCGACGCCGGCGTGATGGGCGGCGGCGGTGAACAGGACTTAGTAGGCGTGGTCGCGGTCGAGTAGCCCGGCTCGGACCAGGCGGCCGGGGCTGTTGGCGGCCGGTAGCACTGCCCGGTGTCGGGTAGCGGTGCGCGCACGGGTGATGTGGTTGGCCTGTTTGCGCAATGCGGCGGCGACGTAGGCGTCGGGATGGGAGATTGTGCTCGATGACTTCCGCAGTAGCGGGGGTGGCGGTCGCGGTGGCGGGGTGAGAAGGTCGAACAGCCATGCAGGCAGTGGGATTGGGGTGCGGTTGTCGCCGGGGCGATGCTCATGGGATTCCCTTCACTGATAGGCGATTCGGTCGAGCAGCTAGCCGCTGAGCGGCAATTCGGCGTTATCGAACTCCGGGACAGGACCGTCCGTCGCCACTGCCGAGACTTCAATGCCCGTGCCGTCGGCGGCTGTCGCATAGACGAGTTCGATCACTTTGTGGACGCTGAACTCGGTCACTTCCACGCCCGGCTCTATGTCGACTTCTCGGTTCACGGCCTGGAGCGCCGCAACCATGTCCCGCGCCTCGGATTCGGAATCGGCCTTCACATGAAGAGCCACAACTGCGTGTACGTCGAAACAATAATCGTGCGCCATCACCTATTCCTCCATCAGTTGGTAGCCAAGATTCTTTCGCTGTCCTCGTCTTCGAGGATCTCGACCCGCACACCGTTGGTTGCGTATATGTTCAATATGAGACCGCCGGAACCGTCTTCGAAGGCGTGGACATAGAATTGCGAACCGTCATCACGTGTTCCGTCGATAGTCCGATGGGGTGACCAGCGCATTGCCCACCATGCCGCGCTGGCGCGGCCAGGTGCAGGCATCATCGGCCTGATAGCGGCTCAGTGCTCGGCGGGCATGCCAGTAGTCCTGCCCGTCCCACACCCCATCTGGGTCCACGGGCGTGATCTGCGGATCCATCATGGCCACACCACGTTGGCGTCGTCGATGACCAGCCCGTAGTCGGGTTCATGACCGAACAACCGCAGGCAGGCTTCGCGGTGGCTGGCGATGCAGGACACGCACAAAAACCGCCGCCCGTCCGCTGTGTGCACCAGCGCGCCGCGCCCCTCGATGCACGACGCGCATCGCCCACCCCCGGCGATGTGCTCGTACACCTCCACTACCGATCCCGCGCCCCAACGGGGCGTCAAGCAGACCCTTAACACCAAGCCGTGCGGCAGTGACGTAGCCAGGTGGTATGAGCCAGCCCACCGGGGGCGTCGAACATCTCGAGTCGCCGCCACCCCTGGCAGCCCTCATCGTGCGCACCTGCCTGCGAGCTGGGGTTACTGCAGGTGAACACGTCATAACGCCAGCTGGTGGTTAGTTGTGAGTTGGTTTTCATACAGCCGCATCTGCGCCCGCAGGGTCGGGGCTGGGCAGCCAGCCGTTGAGGTAGCGCGTGAACCAGTCCTCCGCGGCAGGGAGGTCATCGAATTCACTTCGCTCGCTGGGGGGTTCTGGGTCGCGTAGGCCGGGATCGGTCACGGAGGCATAGATAGTCATCAGGTCCCCTTTTCGGCAGGTGGTCATACATGACGGGCTCAGCGGTGCGATCCACTGAGCCCTCGGTCGGCCTGCTGCGCGACGTGGTCGAGTGCGGCAACAAGCGCACGGTGGTGGTGGTGGATGAGTTCGTTGATGATGTGGCGTACGGCCGCAGTGATGGAGGTGTTGTCGAGGTCGGTGAAGGATTCGACATAGAGGATCCTGCTGGACAGTCGCACCCCCACGGTGGTATCGACGGTGAGCAGCAGTTGGTGAGACTCCCCTACGCCCCATAGCGTGATCTCGTTGAGTAGCCGCCCGAGTGGGCGACCGGTGAGGGCATCGAGCGCGGCGAACAGCAGGCGTCGTGCACACAGGACACTGGGCACGGCGACCATGTGTGCATTCGACCTCACTCAGACCACCCAAGGGATCTCCGTCGACAGCCCAGGGATCCAACCGCCAACTCCCGCCCTCGAAGTACAAGAGCACTTGCGCAGCGTTTTCGATGCGATATCCTTCGTCGCCCACCGATGCCGGATTGCCGTGCACCACAATGACTCCTCTTTGCTGGTAGACAGCAGAAGGCCCCCGTTCGCCGAGAAGCGATTGGGGGCCTTCTGCAAAACGGCCTCATCGGCCGTTGGGGAGGGGGTAGCTAGTTGTTGCGGGTCGTGACGTTGCGGTTTCTATCCGGGGCCGAGGGCCGCGGCGATGCGTGTGGTGAGGTCGTGGAATTCCATATGTGGACAACTCCTTTCCGCGACGAAGAGAAATGGGGTGTTCAGTAGCCGAACAGGGCCTGGGTGGCGATGAGCAGGTCGAGGACTTCCGGGGCGCGGGCCCCGGTGTCGGGGGCGGCGCTGTCGCGGATCTTGCGTATCCGCCGGAACCGCACTCCTTTGAGGTTGATTCCGGTCGCGGGTGCGGCGGTCTCGCTGCCGGGGTCTTCAACGACCTGGTAGTCATCGATGTGTAGCCATGCCTCGTACCAGGATTCGGCGGGGAGCCCGTCGCGGGCGGACTCGCGGGGATCGGGATCGTGCGGTTGCCAGTGACGGCATTCGCAGTGTGGGTCGTCGCAGTGGGCGAAGCGGACCGCGGGGTTGGCGTGGTAGTGGTGTTGGTGTCCGTTGAGCATGGGGCACGCGCGTCGGGAGTAGTGCCCGCATTCGGGATGGATGCCTGGCTCGACCGCGAGCCCGCGCTGGTAGTCGAGGGAGCGGATGAACACTACGAACGGGTCGGTGAGCGGTTGCCCGCAGATCTGACACCGCTTCCCCCACAACACCTGGTGCGCGCGGACTGGGTCCAGCATCCCCCAGACCGGCCGCGCCGGATCGCGATGGGACACGGTGATGTAGGGAACGACCAGACCGCGTGCGCGGCGCGCGGCGAACAACCGGTACGGGACCGGAACACGATCAGGGTCCGAGGAGGATGGGATAGCCATGCGATGGCCTCGAATCTTGTGGAAGGGGAACGAAAGCGATCGGCGCCGCATCACGCACGCGGCGCGCCGGATTGGCGGTCGGATGGTTGAGACGCGCATGCCGGACCAAGTGTTTCGGGTAGTCAGGGTTGGTTCCAGCGGCGGCCGGTGTGCGTGTTGTGGTCGTGCACTGAGACGACTGTCGGTGCGCCAGGGACTGCGGCGGTGAGGGTGCGGGGCAGCACGGCTTGACGCCCACCGGCCGCCCAGCGGCCTCGAGCCAGTACCCAGCGGGTGCCGGTGTGTTGCGTCGGGGTCAGATACCAGCAGAACTCGGGCAGTCCGATCCCGAACGGATCGGGTTGCCACTGGGGATTGCCGTCGGCATCGGTGCGCAGTGATGCTGTGCGGTGTTCGATGCGGATCAACGCCATCGGCGGGTCGGGGTGGCGGGGCGGGGCGGGGTCGAACGCGGTGATCGGGGTGCCGTGTGCGGGTGTGGCGGCGAAGGCGGCGTGGTACCCCACGACCAGGACCGAGGCCGCAGCCCCGATCTCGGGCAGATATGGTGCGTACCGCGGCTCCAGCCGCAGCCGGGCGGTGTAGGGGTCAGTCGACATCGGTGGACTCCTTCGGGGTCGTGTCACCAGTGAGGTTGTGGGGGGCAGGAGCGAGCGGGTCGTGGTGGGAATTCAAGGGGGTGGGCGCTGTCGTGGAAGGGATGCAGTAGCGAGGTGAGCACGGTCTGGACCTCATGAGGGCGGTGGTGCCCCGAGGTGGAGGAGGTGGTCAGCGCGGCGCCGGCGGTAGGGTGCGCGCAGCGCCGTCACCGGCATGGGCACGCATTGTTCCTGTGCCGCGGGAATGGGTTCAGTCATCGCGGAGGGGCTTCGTCGGCGCTGCGGGTGTGCGGGGCGAGGGCTTCGATAGACTTTGGTGGCACCGGTATTCGACCGTCTGGACGATGCAGAACGGTGTGGCGGCGGCCGCTGGTGGTGCCCGCCGAGGGTCGTGATCGCTGTCGCGGCGCAGCCAGTGCTATTCGATGGTGTCCAGCCCGATCACCGGAGCGCCGAAGTCGGGACACCGCAGGAAGCGACGGTGACGACCGGCCGTGCGGGGTCGATGAGGCGGGGCATGGGTGTGGGCTCCCTTCCGTGAGGTGCCGGTCCGCGAGGTGTGGACCGGCACCTCGCTCGGGCTCAGGCGTATTCGCGGTCGATGAGGTCGCCGTAGCGGTCGTGGCCGTCGAGGACCGCGCAGTCGCAGTGCGGGAACGAGTTGTGGCATTCGGCGCAGAAGCCGCAGAGGCGGCAGTGCGGTCCGACGATCTCGTCGTCGGCGGCGCCGCAGAATTCGCAGGACCTGAAGCCCAGGTCGGGTTGGTAGAGCCAGTCGTGGTCGAGGTAGTCGCTGTTGCTGTACCAGATCCCGGTGCCGGTGTCCCAGTGTCCGCGGCCTTCGTTGAACAGGTAGGCGTGGCTACGATAGGCGGGGTCGACGGTGAGCACCACGAGTTTGTCGGTGCGCAGCCAGGTTTCCAGGCCCTCGCGCCCGGCCCAGGAATCCAGGGACCCGAACGGGTTGGTGGGCAGAAAGTCCTCGGCCGCGATCCGGGTATCGGAGCGTGGGTCATTATCGGCGGGGTGCACCTCGGCGGGTAGGACGCCGTTGTGTGCCAATATCGTTCGTGGGTCGCCGCCGACAGGGAAGGGATGGCAGTTGTCGAGGTCGTGCACCCCGTGGGTGGCAAAGCGGGAATGGAACAATGCCGGTCCGTGTGGGTACTCGATACGCAGGGCGGCGAATTCGCCGATCGCGGTTTCTTGGTCGAGACTGTGCCCGGTTGTGATCGTGTCGCCGGTGATCAGGGCGTAGCCGTGCCCGTGCGGGTTGAATTGCGCACCGTTGTGCAATGCGCCTAGGTCGGGGGTGGCGCCGGGTACGAAAAAGGTCAGCATGCACATTCCAGCTCCTGGAGTTCGGTGTGCAGATCGCTGTACTCGGGGCGGGAAGCGAGCCAGGCGCAGAACACCGGCCATTCCCAGCCGTGATGGCGCACGACCTGCGCGGCGGTGAGGGTGCGGGTGTATTCGACCGACGCGGCGGCGAAGGCGAGGGCAGCTTTGACCTGGCGCTGGCGCAGGGAAGACTGGAAGATCCGCAGTTCGAAAGTGTGCTCGGGGCGGACGTTGATCGCGTGGTAGCGGTCGCCCCTGGTGGAGCCTTTGGCGTACTCGGCGGCGGCCTCGCGGGCGGCGGGGGAGAACTTCGCCCACTGGTCGCTGCGCCGCCGAGCTAAGGTGCAGACCTGGGATTCGTTGCGGTAGAAAAGCTTCATCCACCGGAGGATGTGCGCGGGTGAAGTGAATCCGCTGCGTGAGACATGGATGTGGATGCCGACCGAGGAGTCTGTTCGGCAGTCCAGCAAGTGGAGTTTGGTCAGCAGCTGCCACGGGAAGCTCGCGCGCGCGTAGTCCCACGACATCGGGTGGGTGACCATCTCGAACCCGATCGGGCGGATCGAGCCGTCCCTCTTCAGGTAGCCCAGCCCGTCCAGGTGATCGATTGCGAGGTCGACCGCGTCGGAGAAATACTTACGGGGAGTGATGAGTTCGAGCTCCATCCCCAGAAACAGCGAACCTTCGCCGTGGAAGATCGGTGTCGGGTGGTAGTTGTAGAAATGAATGCGCTCGTCGTCGTGACAGGTGCATGCGGCGCAGCGGTCCACCTCGATCGGGACGAGTTGTTCGCAGTCCATGCATTCGTCGTAGGAGCGGAGACAGTCCGAGCACACCTCACCTCGGTCGGTGTCGGTGGTGTGCACGGCACGCACATTGCAGTCAACGCAGCGCTCGTAGTCCGGCGCGCAGGTCCGGCAGACTGCGACTTCGGTGGTGCGTTCCACGAGCACCAGCGCGTTGCTGGTGAACAGGTCACAGCGGCGGCAGCGGTCCCAGCCGATCAGACAGTTCGAGCATCGGGAGTTGGAGTCGACGGTCGGGGAGGCGTGGCGGGTTGGGGTGGCGCAGCCGGCGCAGATGGTGTCGCCCGCACAGTCCGGGCACAGTCGGTCTCCCTCCACGACGGTGACTAGGCAGGCGGCGGGAACCGGGTGTGAGCACTCTTCGCAGTGGGTGTCGGGCACGGCGGCAATGGGCATGACAGGTCACGGCCTTTCGATGAAAGAGGCGAAAGCCCCGCCCACTTGCCGTTCACAGCGGCAGGTGTGCGGGGCCCGGACAAGGGGTGGGGACGGCATCGACGGACGCGGCAGGGACAGTGGGGCGTGTCAGTCTTTGTTGATGTGCGGCATGATGGGCTCGACAGTCCAGCTGTGGGGGCCTCGTGCGCGGTGGCGTCCGCGTGTGGGACGGGTCAGGGTGGCGAGGGTTTCGGCGCGGGTCACCGGAGTGACCGGCGCGGTGGTGCGGGGGTGTGTGGTGCAGATGCAGCGGGGGAAGGAGCGCCAGCAGTCGAAGCACCACTCGCGCCGGTCGCACCAGTGTGCGGCGCGGTGCAGATCCAGCTGCCCGCATTCGTCGCAGCGCAGGATGTGGAAACGCCGCACGCAGGGCTGGTATGTCGAATTCGAGTACCAGATCTCGTCGTCCCAGATCCCGGCTTCGGCGTTGAGGATGTAGGCGCGGCGGGCGTAGGTGGGGTCGACGGTCAGGATGACCAGCTTGCTGGTCCCTAGCCATGACGCGAGCCCGCGGGCGCCGCGGTGGGTGTCGATCGATCCGAACGGGTGGCGAGGCAGGTATTCCTCGGCGGCGATGCGGGTGTCCGAGCGCTGGTCGTAGGCGCGTGGATGTACACGCTTGGGCAGGGTTCCGTTGTGCGCTATTACTGTTCGGGTGTCGCGTCCGAGGGGGAAGGGGTGGCAGTTCTTCAGGGCCTGAATGCCGCGGGTGGCGTAGCGGGAATGGAACAACCCCGCCCCTGTCGGATACTCGGCGCGAAGGTTCAGGAATTCCTCGATGAGTGGGTCGGGATCCATGCTGTGGCCGACCCGGATCTTGTCCTCGATGATGAGGGCGTAGCCATGTCCGTGTGGGTTGACCGCGGCACCGGTCTGCAACGCGCGGCGGTCGGGCTGGGTACCGGGCGGGAAGTAGGTCAGCAGGCACATGCGAGCTCCAGGTGATGTAGCTGGTCGGACAAGGGCTGATAGCGCGGGCGCGCGGCGACCCAGGCCGCGAACGTCTCCCAGTTCCATGCGCCGTCGTGGATGTCGGCGACGGCCAAGTCGCGGGTGTAGTGGATGGAGGCCGCGGTGAACGCCAGCGCGGCCTGGACGCGCCCTACGTCCAGAGACGAGGCGAAAATCCGTAGCTCCAAGGTGCTGCGCGGGTAGGGGTTGATCGCCTGATGCCGATCCAGTCCGAGTGCCGCGGTGTGGTTCTTGGCGGTGTTCTTGACCCTCGCCCGCGCGGCAGGGTCGAACGGGGCATAGCGCGAGCGGCGCCCGGCCAGGCGGGTCAGTGGGGATTCGTTGCGGTAGATCAGCATCATCCACCGGAACGCGTGCGCCGGGGATGCGAACCCGGCGCGGGAGGCGTGCACGTGCAATCCGACCCCGGCGTGGGTGGAGCAGCCGACATCGTCCAGCTCTCCCAGCAGTTCCCAGGGGAAGCTGCCGAGGGCGTAGGGGTAGCTCATGGGATGGGTGACCAGTTCGAATCCGCTTGGCTGGATCGAGGAGTCTCGCTTGAGATAGCCCAGAGTGCCGAGGTGCTCGGTGGCGAGTTCGACGGCCTCGTCGTGGCATTGGTAGGGGACCACGATCTCGAGTTCGAGCCCCAGGTACAGCGGTCCGGTGCCGTGAAAGCGGGGGTCGGGTTTGAAGCTGTAGTTGCGCACCCGCGCGGGGTGGGCGCACCAGTCACACGAGCCGTAGCCGCGCAGCAGCGTGCCGCATCGGGTGCAGCCGTTGTATCCGGACGCGCACACCGCGCACACCCGCAGGCCACCGGAGACGTAGCGTGAGTTGGCGCTGTGGCGTCCGCAGGCGAAGCAGCGGGCGAAGAAGACGTCGGCGCAGGACACGCACACGGCGTGGTCGGTGTCGGTGCGCTCGTGCCGTGCGCTGAGAAGCCCGCACGACACGCAGGCGCACCATCGTGGTGTGCACTCGCTGCACAGCCGGGTCCGCTCGGCGGTGTCGGACAAGGTCAGCGTCCGCTCGTGGCAGCCATCGCAGACCGCCACCGTGGTGATGCACGACCCGCACACCAGCTGCTCAGCGACGCGATGACGCGGACCTGCCGGACCTGCGCGACGGGTCCCACACACCGCACAGTCGGCGTAGAGGTCGGATTCGGGCATGATGAAACACCTTTCGGTGAGAGACACGGAGCGCCGAACCCAGCGGTGAGCTGTGTACGGTGCGGGTAGCGGGAAGTGTTGTGCGGCAGCGTGTTCCGCGAATCGTGATCGGCAGCGTTCGGAGGCTGTCGACTATTGGTGTTAGGCAGGGGGCAGTCGGGGTGGGTGTGCAAGCAGGCGTGCACCCTGAATGAGGTGATCGATCTCTCCGGGAGTGGGTGCCCAGGCGAGCGCGGTCCGACGGGGAGCTCTGGGCCGCAGCCTGTGGCAATGGGATCGCTCGGGCTGTTGGGCTGCGGGTCCGGGCAGGCGTGGCGCAGGCCGTCGGGGCACCGCCACGTCATCACTACTCGGTTCGGGTAATTCGCCGGTTGGAATCCTCCGACAACGCGAGACAGTCGAATCCGCAGTCGTGTGTGCGGTAGGTGCGAGTCTCCTGAGTTCTAGCGTGCTGATGACTGTGTCAGCGCGAAGGAGCGACAATGGGGATTGTGGCGAGATGGAAACGGTATTCCGCGAACGAGATCCTGGCGAAACTTCGTCGTGCTGACGCACTGGCTGAGCAGGGCGCCTCGGAGGAGCAGATCGCCGCCGACCTCATGGTGACGCAGAAACGGTTGCGCCACTGGCGTCGTAGATTCGCTGATCAAGTTCTGGAGGCTGATCTGAGGACAGCGAAGGAGGAGCTGGAGGAGGTCCGCCTCATATTGGGGCGGTTGGATGAGATGGATGAGATCGTCAGAAGCGATCTGTGATCCCGGCAGCACGCGGCGTGTCTCGAGGCACTGTCACCAGTGGTGAGGCGCTGTGCTGGTCGGTCGGTGTGCGGACCCACGTCTGCGCCTCGCAGGGAATACGATGTGCCTGGGCAGGAATGCGAGTCTGTGGCGAACCGTGTGCTGCGTACCTCGGCGAGGCCTGTGGTGCATTCGGTGAACTTGCCGTTCAGGCCGGTCAGATCCTCACCAAGGGTGGTGAATCCGGCCAGAGTCTCGGGGGGACATCGCCGCCTTCTGAACAGATCGCGGTGACGTCCCGATCTGCACCTCCGGTAAGAGCACCCGCGTTGCCGCAGCGTCCGGCTCGGCGATGTGCAACCTCGCGACTAGATCATGGACCTGTGGCTCCGGCGCGGCCGCATGCGCCTGCAGCTCCTTCGATGCCGTAGCCTGACAGCCACACGGGAGGGGAGTACGCCGACTTGCACCATCGAATGGCGCAAGTCGCTCACCTCGACGAAGGGGGTGGCGCTACCCGAGGGGCCCGGGCCAGTGGCGGCTGTCGGTGTGTGGTCGTACTGTGTGCCTCATCGAGGCCTGATCGGGCCGCGGGAAGGCGAGGAGAGCCGCGAGATGCGCAGTCTGGAAGGCCGGATCGGGGATACGATCGATGATCTGAAGCAGCTCGGGCATGCACCGAACACCGAACGTGTCGCCGAGATTCAGGAGCATCTCGCCGGGCTGGTCGATGAAGTGCGCCGGACGATCACCGAGGTCGGCGCCGCGCGCAGGGATAACTTGATCCAGCTCAGCCGCCAGGCGCATAGCATATTGGTCGATGCCCGCGACCGCGCGGAGCGCGCGGTGAACATCGCCGGGGCTGCCCGCCAACGCGAGCTGCATGCTTTGGAGCATCCCCTGGTCTTGGATCCGGATCCGCTGTTGAAGGACCACGCGTTTCGTGGGCTCACTGGCCGTAGCGCTCTCGCCGACTTCGACCGTGATCGCGGGTGGGACGGGTTCGACCGGTAAGGCGAGCCCGCCAAGCCGAATGCCGGCAGCCGGCGCTCGTTGTCTGCATCGACCAGATCGCGTGCGACCCTGTGCCGGGTCACGTCCATAACACGGGTCTCGGGTCTCGGGTGGCTGTCTGGGCTGATGAGGCGTGACATGGGTCGCCGGTGTCCGAGCGCAATTTGGCTCCCGGTGGGTTCATGGCGGTGCTTGTCGACGATGAGGGCGATCTCACCTTGGCGGGGGTGGTCGGCATCGATCTGTCTATCGCTGCTGCTCGACTGCCGAACCGATCGGCGTCGGTTTGGAAGCATCGACCGATCGACCTCGATCCGGAGACCCAGCCGACGAATCGTTCGAGCGCCAACGCGGCGGACGCCCTCTATAGGCCACGCTGGTCGCGGCCTGTGGGCCCGATTTCAGCATCGATAACGACTGCTGGGCGAGGCCCTGAACAAGAGGGGAGGGCACAGATGATTCGGCGCGGTTGGATGTCGTGGATTTCCTTGCCTGTAGGCGGGAGCCGTCCGGCGACGGATGACCGGCAGACCGCGACGGGGCTCAGTGATAGGGGGCGTCGGCGGCTTGCACGTGGGCGGCTACGATCGCGGCCAGGGTGTGGGGCGCGGTGCCGCGGAAGGTTAGTTCGATGGCTTGTTTGTCTACATCGAGGCGGATCAGTCCTGAACCCCACACCGAGGCGTTGTCGACCGATCCGACGATGCCGCCGTCGGTGAGGTAGAGGTCGTGCCGGTCGGTGAGCGGTTCACGGACCCAGGATGCGCGCATATACAGTGGCGCGTCTTCGCTGATCGGGTCGAACCCGAAGGGGCCTTGCTCAAACCCTTCGCGGGTCAGCACCTCGTCGATCGCGGTGATGACGGCGGTGAGTTGTTCGTAGCTGGGCGGGTGCAGGTCGAACCATGGTTGCCAGGACTGACGGTCGCCACGAAAGGTGTTGTCTTGCATGGGGCTCAGCATCTCAGCCGGCACCGACGATTCGGCGCTGATCGGCATGGATCGCCTTTCGGGGCGGGTCCGTGGCTAGCTAGTCACGGGGTGTCGATCCTCGCGGTGGTGAAGCCGACCTGTACCCGGTTTGGGCCCATTGGTGTCAGCTGTGTCGCCCACCTCCCTGCCCATCTGCCGCTCCGTCGATATGGCAGAACCGGACAATCCCTGCGCCACCGCAGGAGGAAGTCGTGGCCGATCGTTGACGTCCTCGTCTAGTGTGCCTGTCAGCTCGGCTGGGATACTGGCCGGACACGCAGTGCAGCAGCCAGTTCCGCGGGTTCCCTACCGTGAGTAGTGGTGTCTGGGATCTGCCACGACACCAATGGGCAGGCACCTGCACGACCAGGTCCGCAGCAGCCACCCAAGACGACAGACGGTAGGTCCATGACAGCGGTCATGAGACAAACACCTTTTAGGGTTTCGGTGAAGTGGTGACCTCGGGGTGCCGGTGCACGGGTGTTGGGAATGATCCGCGCACCGGCCTGTCGAGGTGGCCGAACAGCTTGTCAGGCGGCTCTGGCCTGCTGCGGCTTGTTGGGTTCAGGGGCGGGGGTGTCGATGTCGATGTCGGCGGCGGCGATCTCGCCGAGGGCGGCCTGTTCGACAGGCACAAGCGGGTGCCCGAGTTCGCGCAGGAACGCCAGATAGCGGCGCACGCCACGGTCGGCGTAGCGCCACAGGTCTTTTCCGGCGCGGTTCTCGTAGCCACCGAGCACCAGCGCCAACACGATCACCAGGGCGCGAGCCGGTTTCGTCGTCTCGAGGGTTGCGAGCAGTTCATCGCGGCGGAGAGGGCTACTTTTCGTGCCTAGCAGTTTCGAGGTCATGTCGAATGCGGTGTACTCGCTGAGCAGCCCGTAGTCGGAAACCAGCGACTGGGCCAGGAACACCGGCGCCTGCGCCGGTAGGGTCTTTCGCCGCACCAGCCGTTGCACGAACTCGGTGCGGGTGGTCTGGGCCGCCAACCCCTGCTTGTTGAGCTCACGCACCCGCCGCCGGACCACCCGCTCCCGCTCCCGCGCTGCTTCGGTCTGCGCTGCTTCGGTCCGCGCGGCGGCGGTGCGACGCCCAGCGGCGAATCTGCCTGCCGCACTCTGCTCGCCCTGCTCATCCTGGTCGATGTTGCCTGGGTTGGTGTCGGCCTCGCGCTCACGCAGGCCGACTGTCTCCAGCAGATCGCGTGGCAGGAAGTATTCGGCGTGAATCTGTTGACGTGATTGCACCTCGCGAGCGTGGCGCAGTCCCTCGGCCGGTTCAGCGTCGGGGTCATCGAGTGTGTCGAAGTCCACGGTGTGGGGGTCGACGAGGTCGCCGGTGTCGGTCTCGACCCATACCGTGTCCTCGCCGAGTTCCAACCACACCAGCCAGAAGCCGGGATCGGTGGTGATGTGGTTGACGTCGACGGCCTCGCCGTCGGTGTCGACCAACTCGGCAGCCGATATCAGCGACTCACTGTCGGTGGAAGAGTCGTGTTCGGGGTAGTTGGTAAGGACCCTGAACCCAGCCTCGGCGTAGGGCAATGCTGCGGTCAGATAGTTGCGTGTTTCGTCGCGGTCTTGGGCGATCCGGTTTGCCTGATAGGGGAACCAGGTCGGGCTCGAGCGCGCTAGGCGTTCGACCGCGGCGGTGTCGCCGAGAGCGTCGTATTCGGCGATGACTGCAGCCTGTTCGAGGGTGAACTGGCCGTCGAGCGATTCCATTGCGGTGGGAGAGGCGCCGACCTTGCCTGCTAATTTGACCTTGTCGCGTTTGGTCTGCAGTGCTTGTGCGACCCGAGTGACGGTAGCGCCGTAATCAATAGCCAGTGCGATTGCGGCGGCGCGGTCGCCGGGAGTGAGCGGGATGCGGCGATCGTTGACGTTGATCTGCTCGATAATCCGGCGGATCTCGGCTTCGTCGGGGTCGACAGCAGGATCGAAGTCGGTGATCCACACCGGTACCTCGGTCTGCTCGAGTGCCAGCGCGGTCAGGGTGCGGAGCTGTCCGTCCCGGACAACCAAGCGCCCGTCGGGCATGCGGATCACTTTGATCGGTGACTTCACTCCATGCTCACGAACAGACTCGGTGAATTCGGGTTGCTCGTCAAGCCGGAAGTTCTTCCGTACATTCTCAGCGATGTCGAGTAGCGCGGGGTCTATTGTCGGCCCCCGATCCAGCATCCGCGCAGGCGCCGCGACTGCGGTCTCGGAGTCGACGTGGCCGGTGGAAGGCGTAGCAGTGTCGTTGGTGTCGATGATCGTGGTGGGGTCGGAGGTGTCGGTGGCGTGGGGCATCAGGAGTGGACTCCGATCGTGAAAAAGGTAGGCATCGTTCAGCTTTGAACTGGCTGATACCTACCGGACAGCGGGAATGACGAGGTGTGCACTGGTGGTGCGCTGCCGGTACCGGGCCGGCAGCACCGGGGAATCGGTCGGAGGGCTAGTTTTTGGTGCGGGATACGACGTTGATCGGTTGCAGCATCCGTGCACCCTGGTGATCGGGTTCGCTGTAGCCCCAGTGCTTGGCCTTCCAGTCTGGGTGCTGCTTACGCCAGCGTGCGATGGTGTTCTCAGTGAGGGCGGTGACTGGTCCGGCGGTACCGAAGTGTTCGGCGCACTTGAGCTGGTCTCGGTCGATGGTTGGTGTGTCGGGCATATGTGAGGCAACCTCCTCGTAGGGTGGGGCGCTGGAGGCCCGCGGGGATGGATGAGGGGACAATGGCGACTACGTCCCAGGTGGAGTCGTGCTGGGAGGTTTGTGCTGGTGGCTCATACGAGGGACATCGCGTGTAGGGCCAGGTCGTCGAGGGTGTCGGCGCGGTCGGCGTCGGGAATGGTCTGGGAGTAGCTGGTGACTGCGTGGGCGATGCCAGCGGAGGTGAGCTGAGCGCCCGCGATGAAATGGCTGAGGATCCCGCGGCGTTCTTCCTCGGTGAACTTCAATTTCTTGGAGATGACTTCGATGGTGTGTTCGGGGTGGGCGACTGGTGTGGCGGCGTGCCGTTCCAGTTCGGTGATGCGGGCGTTCAAGAACTGTGGTGACAACCATTCGGCGACTTTGTCGCGTGTTTCGGCGGTGATCACCGCGAGCCGTTTGCGCTGGGTGTCGTGCGACCAGTCTTCGCTGAGGCCTATCTCGAGGCGGTCGCCGATGTGGCGTTTGGTGTAGGCGAACATCGGAAGGGTCAGTCCGTTGCCGCAGATCTCGACCAGCAGTTCTGGTTTCAAGGTGACCGCGTGGTGGCCGATTTCGGAGTTGGAGAACCGGAACCCAGCGAACACGATCGGCTCGGTGCCCGGCTGATAGGCGCGGCCTTCGCGGGACGCGATCGGGCGCCACCGCGCCAGTTGGCCTGCGGCGCGGCGGCGTTGGGTCTCGAGTTCGGGGGTGGCGAACGGGGATCGGTAGTTGTTGAGGAAGCTCGGTGCCAGTGCGCGGCCTTCGGTGAATACACCTTGCAGTGCATGGATGCCTCAGTCAGGTCGCACGAGCGGACCGACACATCGGCATCGGCTTGGCGGATGCCTTCAAGTACCGCGGTGAGGACGTCGAGGTTGTCGATGATTCCGTAGCGATCCGACAGCACCGCGCGCAGGACTCCGGGCTCGTCCGGTCCACCGGAGGTGAACAGGCGTAGCAGGAACGACCGGTCGTCACCACGACCGGGCAAGCGTGGGTCGTGGCTGCCATGCAACAGACCGTTGATATTGGCGTCGTAGAGATCGGTGCGCGATTGTCCCCGAAGCCACTTCAGATATGGGACGGGGATCTTCAGTTTCGACCCGAGATGAGCATCTGCGGCAGCAGTGGGCCGGTACCAGCCCTCGACGAGGGTGAATCCCCGCTCATCTAGGACCGGGTCGATCCCGGACAACTGCAGCAGACCATCTCTGGCACGCAACGCTGAGGCAGGGGCGACGACGTCGAGTTTGGCCGCCTGCTGAGAATTCAGCAGGCCGACCAGGTCCCCCAACTCGGCGTGACGGATGCAGGTGGTGATTGACATGGGTGAAAATTCCTCTCGGATATGTACAGATTTCACAGCGGTGAGTGCGGGAGTGGTCGCGGCGCTGCTTCAGTGCCGGTTGGGGTAGTGGGAAGACCAGCGCCCGCGGCCTGTGGAGCTCGGCATGGGTCGTAGCGAACGAGCTTGCGCTCCAACGCGCGGGTGTTCTGGCGGCGCTGCCCGGCCAACCGGCGCCGCTACCGCACAGCACGCTCACGGGTGGGGAATTCACCGATGGTCACGGTGGGGACGTCGCTGCCACACCGATGTCCTCCTCGGTTGTGGCCGGCGAATACCTCGATGCACGCGCCGATAGCCGTGGTCACTCGGACATACCAGCGCCGCAGCCCAGCGTTAGGGTGCGAATCGAGTGGTGAGGTGAAGATGCCGACGGACTGACCCTCGATGAGTGGGTCGACGAACCGCACCCCGACCGCGGTGGTTCCCTGTCGGGGAATACCCGTCCAAGTGGGGTCTCAGTCGGTGGTGTTCGCTTCAACGAGCTTCAGCTGCAGAGCGAACTCGGTGGCAAATGATTGGATGATCAGGTTGAGAAGCTTCGCGGCGGCCGCGAAGTGGCGGTGGTCGATTCCTCTGACGCCGGCCAGGGTTCGGTTGGCGTCGCGTTGTTTTGTCAACGCCGTGTGGTAGCTCTGGGGGTGGCCATGTGCGGGGACCGATTGCAGCACAACAGTGAGGTTGTTGCTCACTATGGCGGCGACTTTGGGGCCTGCGTGGTGTGTTGAGGGATGATAGAGGCGGCCCATGCGCAATATGAACCCGTGCGCATCGCACAACAGCGGCAACCGCTGGATGAGTTTCGGCTCGGTTTCGTGGGTCCACACGCCATTGATGGTGTATCCGGCTGCGTTGAGGGCGTCTTCGGCCGAGTCGGTGCCATGGGGGAGTCGCTCGATGAACTGGCGCTGTTCTATGCCGGAGCTCTCACGGCTGATGCGCCACACAACTGTGGCGGTGCTTTGATCGTTCGGGGCGCCGATGGGGTCGGGTGTAGCCACGAGTGTCACAGCTGGGTGCGGGGTGGGGTGCGACGGTGTCACGTGTATCGGGTCCTTCGGTTGTTGGTTGTCGCCGCGAAGCAGGCTCCTGGCTGTGTTTGGCGATCGATTTGGTGGTTGACCTGCTGCGGCATCGGCACGGAATCTTGTGGTGACCGTGTGGCCGACGGTTGCGGGTGAGGATGTTCAGCGGGTAGCGGCCCGCTGCTTGTTTTGGCCTGAGCTGTCGTGTGGGTCGACTGCAGCGGTGAGACATCGAGTTGGGAGTCGTCATCGTTGTGGGAGCAAGCGACGGATTGAACGAGGGGTAGCGTGCTGGTTTCGCCTGACCCATAGGGCTGATCAGCGGGGTTGGAGTTTGTGTCCCTTGGGCTGTTGTGGGACTGAAGGAGGGGGCAACACGGTCGGGGACCTGCGATGACTGTGCAGTCACAGACGGTCAAGTCCAAATGCGTGGTGTAAAGAGAACGGTCGCCGCGTGATCCTTGTTGGTCAGGCGGTGAGCGCTTCGGGGTTTTCCTCCTGTTCGATGGTCGGGTCGGTGAGCCCGCGTGAGCGGGTCAGGACATCGAGGCCGAGGTAGCGGCGTCCTTCGATCCATTCGTCGTGTTGTTCGGCCAGGACCGCGCCGACGAGACGGATGATGGCCTGGCGGTCGGGGAAGATGCCGACGACGTCGGTGCGGCGCCGGATTTCCTTGTTCAACCGTTCCTGGGGGTTGTTGGACCAGATCTGGCGCCAGATCTGTTTCGGGAAAGCGGTGAACGCGAGCAGGTCG
>NZ_AXVD01000042.1 GCF_000482385.1 Nocardia sp. CNY236 | reverse complement strand
CGGCTACATACCCTTCGAAGCCGAGGCCGCGAACCTGTTCTTCCAGCTCGTGTCATCCCGCTACGAGCGGGCCAGCCTCATCGTCACCAGCAACAAACCCTTCGGCCGATGGGGCGAGGTCTTCGGTGACGACGTCGTCGCGGCCGCGATGATCGACCGCCTCGTCCACCACGCTGAAGTCATCTCGATGAAAGGAGACAGCTACCGCCTCAAAGACCGAGACCTCGGCCGCGTCCCCGCGGCCAAGACCAACGACTGAAAACAACGACTGAAAACCCAGGGTGGGTCAAGATTCCAGCGAACTGGCTGGGTCAACATTCGACCGACATTGACACTCGGCGCTTCCAAGCCGGCCAGCATCACTTAGGTCTGTGCTGGCGATCTGCGCTGGCGCAGGGAGATTGGCCGATGACTGCCAATAGAAGCTACACGCAGACTATAGCACGGCCACTTAGACGTCAAGGGGGCGCGTTGACTCATCCAAAATGCCCGCGCAATCGCTTCGTTGCCTCATGTGAGGATGCCCGCGTGCGGCGTGGTGTCGCGGCAGGTCCAGAGGGGTGCGTTAGGGCCTGAGGGATGGGATTGACGATGGCCGAACGTAGGGCTGTGACCGGCGACGATCGCGACTCGCTATCGGCGGGCGGATAAGTCGGGCAAGGCTCAGATCCTCGACGAGTTGTGTGCCACCACGGGCTGGCATCGTGATCATGCCCGCAAGGCGTTGCGGACGGCGTTGCGGCCGAGAGTTGTTCGTCCTGCCGCGCCGCACCCGGCGAAGTATGGGCCGGAAATTGTTGAGGTGCTGGTGTTTTGCTGGGCAGTGTTGGGGATGCTGGCGGGGCGGCGGCTCGCGCCGGTCCTGAGTTGGTGGAGGTGCTGCGTCGTCACAGCGACCCGCGCTACTTCAACACCGCCTGCAAGCTCACCGGTCTGGCACTGCTGTCCTACCGCGACACCCAGGATCCCACTCTGGCCAAGCGTCTCGGCGGCCTCGGCCTGGCCATTCGCAGCGCGACCAGACAGTTGAGCACACGACTGCAACAACACCTCATCGTCTCCAACGACAACCGCCCCGACATGCAAGATCAGAAGCACACATCAGATGAGCAGCAGCGGACTCCCCACACCGGCCGTATGAACGCTCGGATAGCTGTGCTGACCCCGCCAGGGGGGAGGTTGGGACGATCCCTGGTGGCTTCGATGGCGGAGCAGAAGATTGCTCCAGCCGCAGTGTGTTGGTATGCCCCCGACGGCGAAACCGAATCGCTGGCATCGAATTACTCGACGGCGTGGTATCCCGCCGCCCAGGCCCAACCTCCCAACGCAGTGTCGGTGCCCGCCGAGATCGCAGCGGGGCAGGCCCGGTCGTGGCGCCACGTGGTGGATGTACTGCGCATGATGGATATAGACCTGCTCATCCTGTCCGGGATGCCCGTCGTGCCGACACAGGTACTAGCAACAGCACGTCTGGGCGCGATCAATGCCCACAATGGGGCGCTGCCCGCCGTACGCGGTATGGACGCGGTCGGGTGGGCTGTGATCACCAACCAGCCGATCGTGTGCACCGCCCATATGGCGCGCGCCCGAGCCGACACTGGCGAGATCATCGCCACCACAACGATCGAGCCGACGCCGACAGCGACCCTGGCAGCCCGCGTCCGCTCCGCTCAGATTCGGCTGTTGGAGACGGCGGCTGGCCAGGTTGCAGCTACCGGCATACTCCCCGATCTCACCGCCCAGCAGGGGACACCGTGCCGCTACTACCGGCTGCATCCGCACCTGAAGCGGATCCTCGACGCCTCCCCCTACAACAACCATGACGAAGAAGGTGAGCTGGTGTGACCGCGCCTCACTCGAGCTTTGCGTCGCTGAGCGGCATCGATTGGAATGACACCGACTCGATCCTGGCCGGATGTACACCAGTGTTCGACGCGATGAGCACCGACCGGGCACTGTTGGCTTCGCTGATCTGCAAGACCGCTGACGATCCCACCCTGGCCGAGATGTGTGAGGGCTTCGACTTCATGCGGAAACTAGTCCTCTACGACGACCCCACCCACGGTGTGCGCGTACGCCTGCACCTATACCGAGGCGGCTTCTTCGACCGGCCACACAACCACCGCTGGTCCTTCGCCAGCCGCATCTTGCACGGCAGCTATCAGCACCGCATATTTGGCCCTGACAGCGACTTCGACGAGGCCACCGATCCAAATGCGCTGCGCCCTCTACTGACCCGCCACGAGCAACCGGGACACACCTACGCCCTGCACCACACCAGCGTGCACACCGTGTCCGCCGCCACCAACACCGCCTCACTACTGATACGGGGTCCGGCGGCCAAGCAACGGTTCCTCATCCACGACGCCGCCGCCAACGAATTTTTCTGGGTCCGCGGCGCCCAACAGGAAACGCCTGACCAACGGGAGCGAAAACAACTCACCCCAACAGAACTCGCGGGAGCCATCGATGCCGCCCAAACTCTTCTGACCACATGACAGATCTCGACGAGCAAGGGATGCTGTTCGGCGCTCTCGGTTGCGAGCGAGAACCTCGGCAACCCACCGATGCACTGCGGATCTGCGCACTCAATGTCGCCAGTCCCAGCCGTAGCCGGGCGCACAAGCTAGCGCAGTGGCTGCTGACCCGCGGCGACGACGTTCTGATATTGACCGAGATGCGGACCTCTCACGGATGCCGTGACCTGCTGGCCAGTCTTCGTGCCGAGGGATACGACACCGCCACCAATGGCGCTTCCCGCGCGGACAACGACCGCTTCTGCTCGGTAATCGCTACACGCGGCGTGGCCACCACACCCGTTCCCGCCAGCCTCCTCGGCCCCCGTGTCACAGCCGTCGATATCGGCCCCGACACCGCACCTGTACGGGTAGTGGCGGTCTATGCACCAACCAATGGCATGAACAGCGACAGCAGCCGCCGCCGCAGCGTGTTCCAACACCGAGTGATCGACTACCTTCGCCGAATCACCCTGCCCACCATGGTCGTTGCCGGAGACTTCAATGTCATCGAACCCGGCCACAACCCCCGTCTGCCGCAGTTCCAACCCCACGACTACCAGTTCTATATCGACCTGCTCGGGCTCGGACTACGCGACGCATACCGCGAACTACACCCCGAGACCGTCGAATACAGCTGGTTCAGCCGCCGGTTCGGAAATCAACGCATCGACCACACTTTTACCCGGCCCGGAACAAACCAGATCACCGCCTGCGCCTACGACCACAGCACACGCGAGCACGCGGGTTCTGTGACGGTCGGGCAGTGCAGCGGAGCGCTGGAGCGATCCTTGAGCCCGTCGAGCCCTTCGTCCTCGTAGCGGCGCTTCCATCGGTAGAAGATGTTGCGGCTGATGCCGTAGTAGCGGCAGGTCGCGGCCACGTTGCCGCTGACCTCCTCGGCATGCCGAAGCACCGCTAGGCGCCGGTTCGCACGCCGGACCAGATCCTTCTCACTCCATGCACGTTCGGGCACGGGACTCCTTCGTATCAGGAGCCCACAGTGTCAACAACCTCCGTCAGTTTTAGACCTAAGTTTCTTAAGTCGACCAGGGATCGGCAGCTGGAATGCCCGCTGCGGAATACGGGTTCATGTCCCGAGGCTAGGCCCCCGGGACATGAGCGCCGCCTGATGCATGTTCCCGAGCTTCCACCCACATGCGCACATTGTTCACAGTGGCAGCGTAACCGCGCAGGATGGCATGGCTTCCGAGCTCTGGGCACCGCAATCTACGCGGCGATCTGCTGTGGGTCGAATTCTCCTGCGCCCAAACCAGCTTTGAATGCGGTCCATTCCGCCGCCGTGAAGAACAGCGTCGTTCCATCTGCACCTAGCAGTGTCGCTCCGCCGTCGACGGCCTCATCGAAGTGGGGCTGCCCCGGAACAGCTGGCCAGGGGGAACCGCCCAGGACTGCAGCCTGGAACGCACCCCATGCAGCGGCCGGCATTTCGATGACTGGTTCCTTGTCCGGACGATTTCGGGGGTCGCGGCTGTACTTGCTGTCCCGGATGAAGATGGACTCCTCTCCTACCTTTCGGCGGACGAGGACACATTGTCCGCCCCCGTCACTGGCAGATGCCTTGACATACCCGTCGAGGGGCCTGTGCCCTGCCGCGATCGTATTGCTCATGTACTTCACTGCTCCTTTGCAAGAACTTCGGCACTGCGCGCGATGAGTTCACGACTGTCGTCCGGAGGTAGGGCGATCTCGTGCAGTCGCTTCCAGAGGCGTTCGTGGCGGGTTACCTCGGCGTGGTCTCTCAGCAGCACATCGTCGGTTAACGACTCGACCATTACCAGCGGTGGATCACCGGCGGCGAAGTCGTAGATTTCCCAGGGCGATCGAGGAGCCCGCAGTCCGAGCAGCTCGCCACCGACAGGCAGGATGCGGACGTCGATCTGACCGTTTCTGTCGATGAGCTTCAGCAGGTGCTCCAGCTGTTCGAGCATCGCTGGCGTGGGGACGACCCGGCGACGGACAACGGTCTCTTCGACGATGACCTCGATCCGAGGGCCGCCCTCGGTGAGTGCTTGCTGTTGGCGCCGCTCGCGGGCGCGGATTTCGACTGGATTGTCCGAGGAGTGGTCATTGGTGACCGCGGCATCGTGTCGGGCACGGACGTAGGCCGGTGACTGGAGAAGTCCAGGGACCAAGGCGAAGTCGTACCACCGGATTCGGCTGGCGCCGGCTTCGAGATCGGCTGGTAGGGCCTGCCGATCGGATAACCCTCTAAACGCCCGACTCTCCCACCATCCGGCCTGGCCGGCGTCGCGGGCCAGGGCGTAGAACTCCTGCCAGAGGGGCGAATGTTGCTCGACGCCGAGGTGTTCGGCCACCGTCATGATGACATCGGCCGTGACTCGCCGTTGTGCGGTTTCGATGCGGGTGAGCAGGGTTCGGTCGATGTCGGCGGCCTTGGCCACCTGCTGAATTGAGCGGTCTTGCTCTTGGCGCAGGGTGCGCAGTCGGTCGCCGAGGTGCAATCGGCGGCTGTAGGGCGAGAGTCGGTCGCCATTGGCCGAAATAGCAGCATGCGACACCAGTCACACCTCCTCTGCTGCACAGTGACGTTCTGTCACATTCCATATCCTGTCACACGGTACCGCTCGTTGACCGAGCTGACGCAAGGTCAGAGCAAACCCACTCTCCGCGCCGAAGTTTACCGTTTGCCGTGCACAGTGCGTGTCACTGTGCCAACCTGGCGCACGGCAAGACACAGTGACCGCGGAAGGTGGTCGCTCCGTTGACAAGGCCCATGCAGGTGGACTGATGACGACAGCTCAGTGCGACTTCAGGCAACACGGTGGCGTCACTCTGCCGCTGCGCCCGGCACCCACTCACAGCATTCGCGCGCCCCACGCGTACGACCCGGAGGACTGACCATGTCCATTCATCTGGCTTCCGGCCGAACGATCTCGAGCGACCTCACCGCTGTCTCCGCAATCTCCGTCGGGTGCAACCAGTGGGTCGTGCAGCAACTGCGCGGGCGGACACTCACGCTGGACCAGGCGCTGGCCACGATCAAACTGGCCGAGGTGCTTCCCCAGCCCCGCCCGGCAAGCGACGAGGACCATTGTGGGCACAGATCTTCGGCTGGCTCGATGAGCTCGGTATGGGCCACGCCCCGCTCGCAGTGGCCGGTGAGCTCGGCATCGCGTGCCAGCTGACCCCGCTGCCCGCATACCGCGCTCGCCAGCTCGCGAACCAGCGGAGGTTTCCGCGATGGACCTGGTAGTTCATCCCGACGTTCCGGCCCACTGCGTTGGTGGCAAACCGCAGCGCCCGAGCCCGAGCCCGAGCCCGAGCTCGAGCCCGAGCTCGCCGCGGCCGAGCGAGCCTGATGTCCATCTTCGATTCCTCTGGGCCAACCAGGTTTTCGACTGCCGCGGCTGCCGGACCGCGGTCCAGAACTTCCTGCGGAAGTGGTCAGACGGTCACAACCCCGCAATCACCGCCGTCGAACTGCCCGGCGGATTCCTTCCCGACAACCGAATGCCCTGCGAGGAACTATGGCTATAGCCCTGACCGAAACCCCTGCCGCACGCTGCGCGAGGTATGCCAAGGAGAACCATTTCATCGGCGTCGAGGTCAACCAGCACGACCAGATCGTCCTGCGGGCAGGTCACGTCGACGCGATCCAGATGCCTCGGCCACTGGGTGACCGAGTGCGGACCGAGTTGCTCCGACTCCATGAGCCGACCCCGACGATCGAGAACATCGACACCGGATTCTTGACCTTCCTCACCCAACGCGCGCCGACTGGCGATTCACGGGCGGTGCACATCTTGCCCACACTCTTCAAGTATCAGGCAATTCGAACCGTCCACGGTTCGTTGATCACGCTTCCGGGTCCGTCCGACACCCGCCGCATCTGGATGGAGGAGCCGATCGACGAGAACCGCCCCAACTTCGACACCCTGGCCACCATCGTTCTGGAAGCGGCACGCGCCCTGCCGACGGCATGCTAATCATGACCCACACCAATCGCCGCCCACCACATTTCAGTCCGAACAGCATCAGGACTGCCAGTGATGCAGCCAAGGCCATCGTTGGACTGGCTCAGCTCCAGACACACCAACCGCTGACCCTCGCCCGCGTACGAGGCCTGACCGAACCTGTCGAGCAGATCGTCCTGCCGATGCTCGCCGAAGCGATGGACGCAGCAGAGCCAGACATCTTCGCCCGGGTCACAACCGGCTTCCCGGATCTGTCGCCAGCCAGTGAGGTGACCGTGCGGCTACTTCGGCGCGGAGCGGCGCTGGAAGTCCAGATCCACGGGACCGCGAACCCCGTTGACAAGCCGGTGGCCGACACCCTGACTGCTTTCGCTGAGCGCGGCCGCGTCGCACCGCCATCAGGCGGCACGCTGACGTGGGTCAGGATTCCGCTGGCAACGACACCGCCGGTGTCGTTGAGTTCTCGAAGCGTGGCCTCATGAGAGCAATCGCGATCGTCCGCCAGGACCACTCAGGCAAGGGTGTGCAAGCCGAGGTAGACAGCTTGCACACCTTGGCGCGCCGGATGCGGCTGGAACTGTCGGCCCGCGACATCCACATCGCGGGCGACCTGGCCGTCCTTCTGGCGCACCTGAGCTCGGCCAAGAGCGATGTGGTCCTAGTCCCTTCGGAGAGGCACCTGCGCGGGTGGATGGATACCGTGCGGCGAATCGCCGACGTCTGGACGGCGGAACCCCCAATGTGTTGGCCGCGTGGGAGCGGTCGACCGTACTCCATCACCCGGCCTGGTCGTCATCTCGAGGGCGATCTCCACCAGCGCGCAGGGAGCGAGTCCTACGACGAATGGCGTGGTCGATGAATCCCGAACCTAACAGTCCCTCGGCGGAGGTCAGCGCGCCGATGCCAGCCCGGGTCATCCGGCCCTCTGCGGCCCCGGCCACCCCGAATGTCGAATCCCTGGCCTGGCTGCGTCCGGGAACCGGGTTCACCGTGCCGCCGGTCTTGTTCGCAAAGATCACCGATGATCAGGTGACTTCATGGCGCGAGCAGCTCGGCGCCAACGACGAGTACATGGGGAGTTGTGCGCGTGCCTGACTGTGTACTCAGCGGTGACGAATCGATTCCGGATGGAGCTGGCGACGCTGCGGATGCTCGGCCGGTGACTTATGCCGGTGAGCCGATGCTCGAGGTCGGCCATCCCCAGGTACAGGCCCGCGTCGTAGAGTTCGACTCGTGCTCCGGCCGCGAGCGCGGCGGTCGCGTAGTTGGTGTTGGTCGGGACCAGCACCATGCGTTCACGCAGATCCAGGGTTCGGTAGATGATTTCCAGCGCGGTGGCGCCGTGACCGAGTGCCGCTATGACCCCACGACGATCGACACCGGCTTGTCCGACCACTCCGCCATGATCACCACTATCGGCCTGTGAAACCGATCAGGCCACCGGCTCGCTGACCCCACCATGAGCACGAAGTTTGTCCAGGAACCGCATCATGCCCGGGTCGAACTGGTCGGAGGGCTCCCACAACACGGCGTTGTCGATAGGCCACCACCGCAGTTCGCGCGCCTCGGCGGGGTCGCGCCGCAGCGCCATGTCCTCGTCACCGGCGAGAGCGAACCAGAAACTCACATCGGTGTGGGAGCACTCTCCGCGGGTCTGGGTGACGGTCAAGAACAGTGGCTCACCACCGCACACCGGATCGAACTCCGCCTCGATGCCCAACTCCTCGTGCGCTTCGCGCAACACCGTGTGCCGGGGGTCTTCCTGGTCGTCGACATGTCCACCGGGCGGCAACCAGGCGTTTGCCTTCACGTGATCGGCCAGCAGCACCGAGCGTCGACGCCGATCGAAGATCACCGCATACGAACACAAGTGGGTCGGCGGGCCGTCGGGCTTGCGCACGCGGAACAGCGGCGCACCGCTGCCTATCCATGCCAGGACGAACTTCTGCGCTTCCTGCTCCAGGTCATCGAGGGCGGTGATGGAAGCGGCCAGATCCCGCACGACCCGGCGAGCATCGTCGGTAGATGTCACAAGGGTTCCTCCATAGCGGAATGCATCTCGGAAGGCAACCGAGTAACCCTAAAACGCGCCGACGCCCCGGTCGGGCCGGTGCTGGACTCTTCTATCACTCTATGGCAACGCCGAAACCAGATCGTGAGCACCACCTCACCCCAAAGGTATCCACAAAAGTATCCCTGATATGTACCCTGGAGATATCCAGATTGAAGGGAGGTACGCACCATGGGCGCCACAATGTCGTCGATGAAAGTAGAACAGTCGGTGCGTGAGCGCGTGAGCACTCTGGCTCAGGCAGAGGGCCGCACCGTCTCCCAGACCCTCGAGCACCTGCTCGACGAGCACGATCGTCGTCTCCGGTTCGCCGCCGTCGCCGCGGCGTATGCCGAGGTGGACGCCGACTACGTTGCCGAGTTCGATGCCTGGGACGACACCGTCGATGACGGCCTGGACGAGGCTCGGTGAGCGCGGCCCAGCCGTATCGACCTGGGGACGTTATCTGGACCGACCTTTCTCCCGCAAAGGGACACGAGCAGGACGGTCGGCGACCGGCCGTGATCATTTCCACGGCCGACTACCTGCGCGCGGTGCGCAACCTGGTCGTCATCGTCCCGGTGACCACGAGCGATCGCGGGTGGCCTCACCACGTACAGCTACGCGGTGAGGACCTCGGGCTCAGCGAGGTGTCGTTCGCCATGACCGAACAGCCCCGCACGATCAGCACCCACAGAATCAGGAAGGTCGCCGGTTCGGTCAGTCGCCAGAACCTGGCGGTGATCCGACGCTGGATCAGCGACTTCACGGTCATGGAAGGCTGACTGCGAGAAGGCTCCAAGCCCCGGCGACCACGGAAGCTGTCACCGACAGCACACCGTGTTTCCAAGAGCGTAGGAGGGCGTTGAGTGATCCCCGGTAGTCACGCTGTTCCTCGACATCGGAGCCGGCCTACCCACCGCCGAGCGATCGACCCGCCGCTGGGTGCATGGGGGAACGAGCCGGATGTGCCCGGGCGCACAGTGAGAACATCAACTTCATCGGCGCTATCGAGGTTGATATCGACGCCGAACTCGCACAGTTGGGGCCGACAGGGTACCGGCCGCTGCGGGTCCGCGACACCATGTTCTGACAGGTCAGACGCCTGCGAGTTCGGGCAACAGGTGAGCGATGTCGGTGCGTAGCCGGGCGGGTTCGGTGAAGTGGTAGGCCGATCCGCCCCAGGCACGGAAGATCTCGCAGGTGTCGGCGCAGTCGTAGATGAGGACGGCGTCGGCTGGGGTCAGTCCGTACCGGTCCAGGGTCGGGCCGAAGAACCGGTCTGGTGACTCCTTCTTCAGCGACTCGACCGAGGAGGACACGATCAGCTCGTCGATCCGCAGTTCCCCGGTCAGCACGCGGGGGCGGCGTGGACGAAGCACTCCAAACCTCGCCGCGACCCTCGATCCCGGGGTCGCCGTAGTATCGGCCGAATTTCGGGCGGATATGGCGTAGTCGGCTGGTAAAGAACGGTTTTCGCGTTCGAGATGCAGGGTCGGGTGGTTGGTGCTTGGCTTGGCTGCCGATGAGGTTGATCGGCGTGCTGGAGGTTGGGGTTCGTGGCGACGCGGGTGTTCGCGGACGAGGAGTTGGAGCGTCTGCGGGGGTTCTCGGAGATCAGCCGCGAAGAGTTGTTCCGGTATTTCACGCTGACCCCGGCTGATCTGGCGTTCGTGGATCCGGGGCGTGGCCGGGGTCCGGCGGATCGGTTGGGGCTGGCGGTCGCGTTGTGCACGTTGCCGTGGCTGGGGTTCGTGCCGGACCGGCTGACGGCGGCGCCGCCGGTGGCGGTGGCCCGGCTTGCCGAGCAGCTTCGGGTGGATCGGGTGGAGATCGGTTCGTATGGCAGGCGCGCCAAGACCCGTACCGAGCATGCGCGGCTGGCCGCTCAGTATCTGGGCTGGCGGCCGGCCGGACCGCTGGAGTCGAAGGAACTAGACGAGTTCCTGCTGGCGAGGGCGATGGAGCACGATTCCCCGACGTTGCTGTTCCGGCTGGGCTGCGAATATCTGATCTCGGCGCGGGTGATCCGGCCGGGCCCGGTCACGGTGGTGGAACGCGTCGCACACGCCCGCCACCAGGCGCAGACCGAGACCTACGACCGCCTCGCGCGTGATCACGGGCATCTGGCCGCGCTGGATCTGTCCTACAACTATCTGCGGCAGTTCACCCCGGCGGTACTCTCGGCGGTGCGGTTCGCCGGCGGGACCGCAGCGACCGAGCTACTGATCGCCGTCGACATGCTGCGCGAGTTGAACGCGACCGGCCGCCGCAAGGTGTTCGACGAGGCGCCGGCCGGTTTCGTGCCGACCAAGTGGCACGGCTACCTCGACGAGGCCCGGAAATCGGGCAGCGTCACCGCGTACCGGCACTACTGGGAGCTGTGCGTGCTGCTCGGGCTGCGGGACGGGCTGCGTAGCGGGGATGTGTACGTGCCCGGTTCGCGCCGCTACGCCGACCCGGCCGCCTACCTGCTCACCACCAACCAATGGGCTCCGCAGCGCGCCGAGTTCTGCCGCCTGGTCGGCAAACCCGCCGACCCCGGCGAAGCCCTGGCCGCGGTGACCGACGAGCTGCACGAGGCGGTCGGCGAGCTGGAAGACGTGCTGTCCGGCGGGGACGGCCCGGTCCGCGTGGACGAGACCGGGGACCTGGTGATCTCGCCGTTGACCGCCGAAGACGTCCCCGACGAGGCGAAGTCGTTGAAGGCGGAGCTGACCGAGATGCTGCCGTTCGCGCCGATCGTGTCGCCGCTGATCGAGCTGGACAAACGCACCGGCTACCTGGACTGCTTCACCCACGCCTCGGGCAAACACACCCGCACCCCGGAACTCAAACGCAATCTCATCGCGGTGCTGCTGGCCCACTCGACGAACCTCGGGCTGACCCGGATGGCGGAGGCCTGCGGCATCTCCTACGACATCCTGGCCTGGACTTCGGAATGGTATGTGCGGGATAGAGACCCTGCGCGCGGCGAACCTCGCGATCATCGACTACCACCAGCGGCTTCCGCTGACCACGGTATTCGGCGTCGGTACGTTGTCGTCGAGCGACGGGCAGCGGTTCCCAGTCCGGGGCAAGTCGACCTCGGCGCGGGAGATGGTCATCCACGGCGGCCGGGTGCTGTCGACCTACACCCATGTCACCGATCAGCACGCCACCTACGGCACGAAGATCATCGTCGCCACCAAACGCGAAGCGCACTACGTGCTCGATGAAATCCTCGGCAACGCCACGGACCTGCCGATCACCGAACACGCAACCGACACCCACGGCGTGACCCTGGTCAACTTCGGGCTGTTCGACCTGCTCGGGATGCAGCTCTCACCCCGGATCCGGGACCTGGGCAAGATCACCCTGTACCGGCCCGGACCCCGCCGGGACACCGAAGCCCGGTTCCCACACGCCGGACCGCTGATGACCCGCCGTGCCAACCTGGAGCTGATCGCCGAGCACTGGGACGATCTGCTGCGGCTGGCCGGGTCGCTGAAGTTCGGGCACACCACCGCCTCGCTGCTGGTAGGCAAACTGTCCGCCTCCGGGCGGCAGAACACCCTCGCCACCGCGCTCAAGGAATATGGAGCCCTGCGCCGCACCGTCTACGCCGCCCGCTACCTGTCCGATCCGGACTATCGGCGCAAGATTTCCCGCCAGCTCAACAAAGGCGAATCCCTCCACGCGCTGCGCCGGGACCTGCTCTACGCGCACGAGGGCACGATCCGCGCCCGCCAGCTCGACGACCAAACCGAGCAAGCCTGGTGTTTGACCCTCGCCACGAACGCCGTGATCGCCTGGACCACCGAGTATTACGGGCTCGCCGTCGACCAGATGCGCCGAGCCGGACGCCGGATCGATGACGAAGTGCTGGCGCACATCAGCCCGGCGCACAGCGAGAACATCAACTTCTTCGGCGCGATCGAGGTCGACATCGACGCCGAATTGGCTCAACTGGGACCCACCGGCTACCGGCCACTTCGGGTCCGCGACACCCTCTTCTGAACCGTGCCCCTACGGAACCCAGTCAGATGCCGGCAGTTATCTCGTGGTCGAGGCGGCCTTTTGGTCGTGCTGTTGAACGAAGTTCAGAATTCGAGAAACGACCCGCTCGGATATCTGGTCAAGCACACCGTGTCCCATACCGGGGTAGATTTCGATTTCGGCGTTCGGGACGAGTGCGGTGATGCGCTCATCTGCCTGAACGGGATCGCAGACCACCGATTCACCACCGAAGATCGCGAGCATCGACACGGTGATCGACCGCAGTTCGGCATCTTTGAGGACCCGAGCCCAACCAAGTCGGGTCCTGTATCCGAGCGCGGCTCGTGCACAAGCAAATGCCGTGTCGCTCATCGTGACACCCGGGGTGAGCCAGGCGGTCATCTTCTTCCAGTTCTCATCTGAGGAGCTCATCCCGAAGCGCATGATCTTGAACAGGACACTCCACTTCATCTTGGTGATGACGCCGTTCGGCTCGACGAGGATCAGACTCGCCACCCGCTGCGGGGCATGTACGGTCACGAGTGCCCCGTGCCACGCGCCCTGCGATAACCCCATCACGTGAGCGCGGTCAACGTCGAGCCCGGCCATGACCTCGTCGAACCATGCCGCGAAGTCGGCTTCTTTGCCGATCGGTGCGGTCTGCACGCTCTTGCCGGCCGTACCGATTGTGTCCAGCGCGAACACGACGCGGTCCGTGCTGAGATCTTCGATGACGAAGTCCCAATACAGGCCGTTGCCACCGAACGAATGCAACAGCACGATCGGTGTCCCGGCCCCTGAACCGCACCGGCGAACGTGGGTGGTCCCGAAGGATGTCTGAATATCCAACGTCGTCGCCGGAACTGACGACAACGCCTCCAAGTCCGCGTAGGCGGCTAGATAGGCATCCCGCACCTGCTCGTTCTTGAACCGTCCGATCTTTGCCATGGCATCCCCTTCATCATCGTTGATGATATCAACATACCATATAGATGGTATGGGCGTACCATCAAGTGTCGGTCAGGCAATCCCGGAAGGAGGCGGCAGGTCAAATGCCGCGGTTGGCCGATCACGAACAACGACGACACCAGATCACCAACGCCGCACGGCGAGTCATCGCCAGCGGCGGACTAGAGGCCGCGACCTTCCAATCAGTGGCCGCCGAAGCTGGCGTCTCGGTGCGATTGGTGCAGTACTACTTCGGAACCAAACGCGAATTCCTACTCGCCACCCATCGAGCGGTAATGGTGCGAGCCGCAACCAGGTTTGCGCGCGAACTCGCAGCTCTCGGCGAATCGGCCACGCCCCGCGACATCCTTCGAACGCTCTTCACCGAACTCCTGCCCCTTGACGATGCCCGACGGGACGATTCCATCGTCCTGGGCGCCTTCCATCACGCAACGCTGACCGGAGCCGAGATCGGCGCCGCCGATACCCTGGGTGCGCCTCGATTCGTGGTCGATACCACGGCCGAACAACTTCGGCGTCTCCGCATCGCCGAAACACCCATCGCCGCACGAGCACTCGAGCTTGACGCTCAATTGATCGCCTCCACCGTCGGCGGCTTGGTCCAAGGCTTCCTCGTTGACTGCCCAGCCACAGAAGATGCCGCCGAACTCCTGGACAGATTGCTCGATCGGATGCTCGAACCGTAGCCCCGCCGATAGCAACCAGTTCAAAGAGCCATCATCGAATCGCAGACTGCGCGGCGCGATGAACGACCTGCAGGCCAGGATCACATCAGGGCAATCCTCCGAGGTCGCGAGGAAGCGCCCGACCGCGGCCTTCGGCCGAATCGCCACCTCTGTTCCGTAAGCCGATCGGCTAACGGAACACCTGCTCCGCCGCGGATCTGCCCAGCTCAATAGTGTTCCGCAAGAGTGTTCCACGAACTGTTCCGGTGAACCCTCCCTATATGGAACACTACGGGAGTATGGGCACCCCGTTTCGCGTCGGATACTGCCGTTGTTCCACCGACGAACAGGATGTTGAGCTCCAGACCGAGCAGCTGCTCGCGCTCGGGGTGCCGCGCGAGCGGATCTTCATCGACAAAGGCTTCTCCGGAACCACCCGCAAGAACCGCACCGGGCTCGACAACGCGCTCGCTGCGGTCACCTCGGCGGCAGCGGCCGCTACCGGCCGGCAGGCGGTGTTCACCACGACGAAATTCGACCGGTTCGCCCGCAACATGGCCGAGGTCGGCGACATTCTGACCGACCTGCGCAAGCGTGACGTCCTGTTCGGGCTCGCCAGCTCGATCTACGACTGGCACGACCCGTTCGGCAAACTGTTCCTGCAGACCTTGGCCATGGTCGCCGAATTCGAGGCCAACCTGAACCACCTGCGCACCCGCGAGGGCATGGCGAAGGCACGCGCGAAAGGCCGCCTCAAGGGCAAACAGCCGAAACTTCCCCTGGCAGCACGGAAGACGATTCATCGCCGCTACCACGATCTCGACGACGACGCGAGCCTGGCCGATCTCGCCGAGGAATACAGCGTCGGCCGCTCCACCATCCACCGAATCGTCAGCGGCACCGCACCACGGGCATAGCGCCGTGGCGCTATGCCCGTGGTAACGCGTTCCTTACAGGTATGCCGAATGCTCGCCATCAACGCTGGTCAAGCCATTGTCGTTGTTTCCGCACGATTACTACCAGGACCCCAAACACCTCGCCGACCGCGACCTGTGCCCCGGCACCGGACTCGCCCGGCTGTCCTACGACCAGGCCCGCGATCTGCTCGACGCCGCCACCGCCCCGGACGGGCCCGGCATCGGCTGAGACCTACACGAACTGCGGCACTTCGGGCTGACACACCTCGGCGAATCCGGCGCGAGCCTGCTCGAGCTGTTGGCAAAGTCGCGGCACCGCAAGGCCGAGAACCTGCGTCGCTACTTCAAACCCTCACCCCAGGCCATGCGCGAACTGACCAGCCTCATCGGTCCTGGCACGCCCCGCACCCACTGACCAGCGGCTACACCATATCCGCCCGAAATTCGGCCGATACTACGGCGACCCCCACAACACCCACCGAGTCAACAACTCTCGACCGATAGCCACAACTGGCCCCGCCTGCCACATCTTCCCCGCCGACGGCGTCTCACAATGGCAGAGCGCTCGGATCGAGATAGACCCGAGCGCTCCGGATCGCTGACGCGGACGGTAGCAATCGCCGAAAAACAACGGATATGGAAACGCAGCTCAGCGTCGGCGGTCGGCTCCCGGACCGAGTAGCGCGGTGAGATCACGCATCGCCTGTGGTGATGGTTTGAAGTAGCGGCGCAGGTTCTCGGCCTTGCAGTGCCGAAGTGGCTATCCCCAGTATTCGCCGCGTCGTTTGCGTTCTTCGACCTCGGCCAAGTATTCGGCTTCCTGGTCGGTTCCTAACTTGTCTTCGTCGCCGAACCGATCACGCAAGTGCACCAGCTTCTCGGGCGGCAGGGCGTCGCGGTGGGCATTCCATGCCGCGAATCCCGCCTTGATCTTCTCCAGCTCCTCGGGAGAGATATCGTTGTTGCCAGGATAGTATTCACCCGGCGCATAGAAGATCTTCCCTCTAATTTCTTCCGGCATTGCTCGTTATCCTTTCTACGGCCTTGGCAATTCGCGCATTTGAATAATGATACGCCCGTTCGGACCAGGAAATTTGTTGACAACTTCGAACGGGGTATCGGTCTTGAATGTGACTTCCAGCTCCTGCGGGGCAGTGGAATGGTGGCCGACGTAGCGGCCGTCTGTCGACCAGATCTGTATTTCCACCGCACGGTCCTTCGCAGCGTCGGGAGTCGCGGAGGCAGAGGTGAACGGTTTTTCGATAATCTTGGAGCCGGGCTCGTACCGTTCCAGGTCTTCCGGGGACAGATCCACGCGCCGGGTCACCATCCCTTCATAGGGAGGACATCTATCCAATGCGCTGTTCATCGCGTTGCGCTCGGCTATCTGCGCCGGGGTCAGCTGCTCGCCCGATCGGATGGCGTTGTTGATCGGGGCACTATCTGCGGTGTAGCGGCCGATCGTGTCGATATCCGCGCGGGGTAGATCCGGTTTGGGCACACCTTCTGGATGCTCGATTTTGGGCAGCTCGATCGGGTCCTTTTTCGGAGGAAAGGACGGATCCTGCTTCGGCTCGAGGCGACCGTTCGGCGTCAAGTCCTCGATCCGCTCCAGCCTGCGGATGCTCCGTTCGATTGCGGCGTCGAACTTCGCCGAGTCCGCAAGGCGGCGTGCCGCTTTCCACCGCTCGATAATGGTGCGGATCGTCCGCGCGTAGCGGGCACAGATAGTGGCAGCGGCAGCTGTGCCGACAGCAGCGCCGACGCCGAAGGTGATGAAGCTCGTAGCGACCGAGATCGCTGCAGTGAGCGCCAATTCCTGCAACAGGGCGTCGCGGATTTTCTTGAGCTCGGTCATGATCTGCTCGCGCAACTCGAGCAGTTCGGTGCGATGACCGCGGCAGGAGGCGGCCATATCCGACGCTGCGGCAATGATCGCTTCGGCCGCAGCTTGCATCTCCCGGAGGTCTTCGTCGATGTACTCGACTTCCGGTGCGGTGATGTGCGCGAATGCGGCTGCGGCGTCGGCAAGCACGAACGGGAACTTCGTCACCGCTGCAGCGTCCACGATCCGTTCCCATGTCTCGGCTACTGCCTGTAGTGCATCGGCATCACCATCGGGAACGGTGATGCCGATCATCTCGGCGAGTTCGACCCCTTCCGCGATCAGACCATTGCCGGGACCACCCGCGGAGGGTATCGGAACCCAGCAGCGCGGCACAGGAATGATCGGTGGTGTCGGTGCCACCGGTGGCAGCCCGGCGTTGACCGTTGCGGAGTGCTCGGCAGTCTCGTGGTTATGGCCGATCTGTTGCAGGATGACAGCGTAGGAGTGCGTCGCGGTCATGATTTTGTTCACCGCGTTCAGGATCTTTTTGACGCTGTCGTCGTAGGTTTCGGCCCACTCTCTCGCGTCGCTGTAGGACCCGGCCATAGATTCCGCTCGAGCCAGGTTGTTCCACTCGCCGTCCACGGCAGCCCAGAAATCGCTGGCCGCGTCGGCGAGTTTGGTGGCGGTCTGGTAGTAGACCGGCACCGCTACATCGAGCACCGTCACCGCGCGCCCCTGGTGCGGCCGAGCATAGCCAGATTGGCCGCGGTAGCGGATTCGTAGGATGCGTGCGCGGCCGCTGCCGCGGCACGCATCCTCGCCAGGGCCTCGGCGATGTCAGCGGCTGCCGCGGTCCACTCGGCATGTGCGGCGGCATGCCGGTCGGCGGCGCTCCCGCTCCAGCTTCCCGCGAGTGGGGCGATACGCTCCTCGACCTCACGCAACGAGTCCTCGACGAAACTCGACAACCCTCGTAGGCGTGCGGTCACCTCATCCAGATGCGCTAGATTGACGCGAAATTCGGTCATGCTTCCTGTCCCCCGTGGGTTCCGCTGTCTTTGTCATCGCTAGTCAGGTGGGCGGCAGATCCAGGGATCCGAAACCGGTGGCGGTCGCGGAGTCGGTGGCCACGGACCGGTCGACTACCACCCCCAGCAGATCGGCCATGTCGGCCAATGCCTCGAAGACTTCCAGGCCAGCGCGGTATGCCTCATCCCAAGCTCCGGCGTACGCTGTGGCCGCCCCTCCGCGCCAGTTTGTCATCAGACCGTCGACGTCTATCGTCGCGGATCGCAAGCCGCTGATCAGTGCTTGCGCAGTCTGTTGGATATAGCGTCCCGCGTCGGAGACGTGCTCAGGCACCAAGACGAACGCTGTAGGCACCGAGTCGGTCACAAGAACCCCCCTCTTCATCAACAGCCCCTCAACGGGTCACAATACGGTAGACACACCAGCGCCATAGCTGGCCCAGCCAGCCCGGTATCCGGAACGCGGCTGGCGGCAGTCTGCCGTTGTCCATACATTACGTGCGGGTCGGTCGGTCTGCTCAGTTAGGGAGTCCGCTGGGTCCAGATGGCGATTCCCACTTCGATGTCAGTGGTGCCGTTGGTCCGGCTGGATCAGCGGCCGGAATCCGGCTGGTGGCGGTGATCCATGCAGCGGCGGCCGGGTCGATCCACCCAGCAACGCGCAGCAGCGCGGCGTGGTCGGGAGGTGGCCAGCACGGACACGGCAGCCCCCACTGGTGCGGAGCGTCTGCGTGCTCTCTTAGCTCAGCAATCCCGGCCTGAGCCTCGGGCAAGAAATGATCAGCAGGGTTGGGGCTAGCCGATTCGCATCCGCCCGTATTCTCGGGCATACCAGCAGCTCTCCGTGCACACGGGTTCGAGCGGAAAGCACCCGTGGTGCAGCCGAGTTCGCGTCACGCCGATGTCCGAAGTCCGCTGCAAACGGAGCCGAACCCCGAGGACAGCAGTGCAGAGGACTTCGAACAATAGCAACCACCCTGCGAATCATCGTCTCGATACCAAGGTTCCGCGACACCCGGACGAGACCCCCAGCGGCGGAAGGTAGCCCCACGTCGATGAGTCTCATATTCTTATCTCGAAAATGAGTCGCAAAACCCCGTGACGGTATATAATAATGAGATATTTCGGCGGATAGGAAGGCGCATCAATGGATCTCGGCTACGCCCGGGTCTCCACCACCCACCAAGACCTCGAACGCCAACTCGTCGCCCTCGATGAACACGGGATCCCCGACGAACGGATCTACGCCGACAAGAAAACCGGCGCCACCATCGACCGGCCCGAGTTCAAGAAGATGCTGACCTACGCCCGCGACGGCGACACGATCGTGGCGACCGACCTCGACCGACTCGGCCGTAATCTCCGAGAGTGCCTCAACGTCATCCACAACCTGAGCGAACGCGGCATCGGCGTGAAGACACTGCGCGATCCGCTGCCGATCGACACCACCGACACCTCCGGCATGGCCGAACTCAGCGTCGCGATGCTCGCCCTGTTCGCACACATGGAACGTGTGTTCATGCGGGAGAGGGCCGCTCACGCCCGGGAAGTCGCTGCCGCCCAAGGTAAACAGCCCGGCCGGCCCCGCAAACTCAGCCCCGCCCAGCTCGCCGCGGCCCGAGCAGCGCTACGCGAGGACCAGCCCGTCGGGCAGGTCGCCGAAGCATTCGGCGTCTCACGCGCCACCCTCTACCGCTACCTCGCCCAGAACACAGAACAGATATAGATGGAAAAGCAAGGAGTGACCCGATGGCCGGCCTCATGTCACGCGGCGTCCTTATCGAACGCGAACAGGGCACCGCAGCATGACCGCTCACCCACACCCACTGCTATTCCTCGATGTCGACGGGCCGCTTCTCCCGTTCGGTGACGCCCCCGAACGCGAGTCGCGCAACACCGGGTGGGACTCACACTTCTCGCGGCTCCGTCGTGAGGTGGGTTGCCGACTCGCGGAACTGCCATGCCAGCTGGTCTGGGCCACGACATGGGAAGACGAGGCCAACACCGAGATCGCGCCACGGCTCGGACTGCCACGACTGCCGGTCGTGCGCTGGCCGGAAACCTCCGCTGAGCACGAACATGAGGACCGATGGTTCGGGCTGTGCTGGAAGAGCCGGACCCTGGTGGACTACGCCGCCGGACGCCCGTTCGCCTGGGTCGACGACGAGATCACCGACGCCGACCACATCTGGGTCGCCGCCCAACATCGCGGCCCCGCACTCCTGCGGCACGTCGAGCCATTCCTAGGACTCAGCGACGAGGACCTCACAGCCCTCGATCATTGGCTGCGAACAACCTGAGAACCACAAGAATTGACTCATCAATGGCACGAAGAAGGCGAAGGAGCCGATCCCTACCGGCCACGCGTGGTCAGGCAAATCGCCGGGGTTAAGTCTATCCGCGGACGGCCTGCAGTGGCCCGATGGCCCGCCTCATGTCGGTGGCGCCCATGTTCATGTCGAACATTCCTTGGTGCCATGTCAGACACCGCAACGTCCGGGCATCCTACCGGTCGAACCCATCCCACACCGGGTGGTCGGGCAGCGTGGGAAGGTCCGGAAGCTTCGGCGCTGGTCGGTCCAGGGGAGACAGGACGGTCGGGTAGCGGCGGTCGGCGACCCAGTTCCGGTAGGACTCCAACGCGGTCTCATAGCTGATGCCCAGTTCACGCCACGCATCCCGCAGGTGGTGGTGCACATGATCGCTGACCCGTGACAACCGTTGACGGCGGTCCTGATCGGGGATGGTGGGCAACTGGGCGTCGAGACGGTCGAGGCGTTCCCAGATCACCAGTAGATCATCGTGTTTCGGAACCCCCCGCATGCGCCCGAGCGCGGCCTCGAGGTCGGCATACCCCTCACTCATGCCGCTCATTTCGGGTTCTCGGGAAGCAGGGTGGCACGCTCATCGTCGGTGAGGTTGATCAGCCATACCATGGCCCACGGGTGGGCGCGGTTGTCGATCCATGCCGCTGCCCGCGTCTCACGCAGTAGCACCGCCCGGGCTTGACTGCGGTCCAGTTCGGCGGTTTCTCCGGCGTCGAACTCGTCGATTTTGTTCTGACGCACGGTTGTCGCCCAGCCCACCTGACCCGGGCTGCCGGTCAGCTCCGGCCAGCCCGCCGAGCGGGCCTTGGCCGCGTTGTGTGCGTTGATGGCGTCATACTCACCCATCGAACAATGGTGCACCCACCCACCGACAGAAACCCGTCATCTGCTCGGACACAAGCATTCTCGGCTTTCCCAGGGCGCTGATGAGGTCGAACCCATCCTTCGAAATCGTTGCGGTCGCCACGCCCGACAAGGATCAGGTCGAGACCCGCACGCACCAGCCTGGAACCGACCCCCTGCTCATTCGAGGATGTTGAACTTCCTGGTGTGGCGGATCTCCTGGAAATTCTCGTAGTCGGTCTCGCGTCCCAGGGCCTTGAGCAGACCCTTGAACGTCTCGGCGTTCAGTTTCGGCTCTAGCGACTGCTTGTACAGCTCCGGCTCGCGGTCCTCGACCAGTTTCGGGTTGATGCGGCGGCTCTTGACGCCGGTCTCCCAGGTAGCGACTCCCTCGATGCCGGTAGCGGTACCAATAGCGAGCTTGAGTTCGGTCTCTACCCGCGCCAGCGCCGCGGCGATCCGATCACAGTCCTGCTCCGCTCGTATCTTGTCGTCGTTCAGCTCGATCCACTGCCGTCGTAGCCGCAGTGTCGTGGCGTCGCTGGGCAATACGGTCGGTTCCGGTTCCAGGGCCTCCAGCTCCTCGGCCCGCCGTTGCCTGGGCAGTTCCTCGGACAGCCACGTTCGGCACTCGGAGAATAGCTGCGTGGCTTCGGTTTCAGTGAGGCGATAGATCTCGGTGCCGCCCTCGGCGCCGCGCCGGTGGCCCCACGTGGCCTTGACCCGCTTCTCGAGCGCCTTGTACTCGTCGGTTTCGATGGCATCGAACAACGACAACGGCTCCGGGCACGAGGTTTGCAGCGCTGATCGTCGTTTCTCGGGTGTCATCGTGGTCTGGCCGATCTTGAACTTCGCCAGCAGGCCGAGACGGAAGGCGTAGACGTATCCCATTGCGGTGAATTCCTTTGCTTTGGTGAACTTTCAGGCGACGAATCCCCCGATCCGCTGTCTGGATGGTCCCACGCCCACCGAGGGCTTCACCCCGTAATCCGCCTCATTTCTGCAGGTAGAACGGTCGGTTTCGTTCCGATATTGATAGGGCTACATCTGGGATGGGTGGGTCAACCCTTCGCACAGCCATGCTGGCTGTCCTTCGATGAAGCCCCAGTTCGTAGCCGCCGTACGTGCAGGGTGCGGCCTGCCAACTACGAGGAGGTTGATCAACCAGCCTGCGATAGCGCGGCCCACGCCGGCGCAGAAGCGCTCACCGCTGCTCGTTTCAGCACAGTCAGGTGCGCGCGCTCCTCGTGGCCACCGCGGACTTCCATCTCCCCCGACCTGCCCGGGATAGTTCGCGCGAAGATGTGCAGGGCTGAGCACCTCACCCCATTCGCGGGCAGTCCATGCCCAAAACGCCCGGTCAAGCGTAACGCAGCGGTGCAATACGATCGCGGCACCGTCGCGCGCGAATCGTTGCTGATGTCGGTTGCCACGATTCCAATGCATCACCGCCAGCGCATCCTCGAGCGGGTCCGTGAGTCGCTGGATCTGTTGCCATGCAGTCGAATTGCGGTCCCGGCCGCGCCGCAGCCCGTCGAAGCCCAGCGTGTGCAGTCCTTCGGACTCGACGGTCGAAAGCCGGCCCCGGCGGCGGTATTGGCTGATATCCAGCGGCCATGTCCGTGCGTGATCGCTGGACGGCCCATGGACGGCCGCCGATGATGTGACGGTCACCGGGTCGCACTGTCCTGCTCGCCGAGCCGAGCCAGCATCTCGACCCGCCAGCGGCGGATCTGGTCCATGCCGCGGGCGAGTTTGTCGGCCAGTTCCCGGCCGGACAGATGGATGTAGGTGAGCGTGGTCTCGGTGCTGCGATGCCCGGCGAACGTGGCGATGGCGTGCAACTCCCAACCCGTTCGCGCCAGATCCGTCAAGCACAGATGCCGGGTCGTGTGCGCCGAGAACTGCGGAACTCCCGCAGCAATCGCGATGCACCGCACCACCTTCGACCACGTCCATAAACTCACCGGCTGCCCGTGGTTGCGCCGCGATTCCGACAGGAACAACCGGCCGCGAGCCAGGCTGATCGTCGCCCGATGCGCCAGATACCCTTGCAACAGCGCCCCGGTCGTCGCTGAATACGGCACCATCCGCTCCAGCCGGTTCTTCGTAGTCTCGGCCCGGATCCGCAGCATCCGCCGGCCCGGGTCCAGGTCATCGGTGCGCCGCGAGCACAACTCCTCGCGTCGCAACGCCGCGTCATAGGCCAACGCGAGCATCACCCGGTTGCGCAGCGGCTCCGCTGCCGCGACGGCGAGAATGTCCATCCACTGCGACTCGGTCGGGATCCACGGCAGCTTAGTCAGCCTCGGCACCAGGCCACGCTGCTGCCCTCCCCACTTCCGGCTGGGCGTATAGCGGCCCCGCCCAACCGGATTCGACTCCCGAACCCCTCTTCGACCAACTAGTCGAAATACAGGCGCACCGGAACCAGTCGCTGCTGGATCGTGGCGTTCGCCAGCCCGCACCCGGAATCAATCGACACCACATTGGCACCGCGGCGGCTGCTTCTTGTGGTTCACTGCCCCCGGCACCTCCCAAAGTGCCTGAACCTGCGGAAGGTCGATACGGCGGCTCGCGGCGGTCGCTCGCGACGCATCCCCAGAGCGCTGCCCGGTACTGCGGGCGCAGGGGTCGGTCCGGGTCCACCGAACCCGGGAACGGATGTAGGCCCTCGCGGGCAGGGCTGCGACGGAGGCCTGGGCGCTGAAGCGGGAAGTGGTCAGGAGCGTGGGACAAGGAGCGCTGCGGAGCGGCCGGCCATGATCAGTTCAGGCATCAGGAGGTGCTGCCCGTAGCCGAACTCACGCTCGGCCGGTAGGGCGTCGACGTCGAACCAGCGGAAGTCGCTCGCCTCACCGGTCGGGCGTGGTGCGCAGGCTCACCCTCGAGGCGGTCGGGGCGGTGCTGATTCCGGCGTTGCCGCGGGCGGCCCGGCTCGGCTGAGCGGATTGACCTTTACCGCTGTTGAGGTTGGAGACTGAGCACATGACTATCGGGAATGCCAAGGTCCAGGTGGACATGGTGTTGGACCTCATCTGCGTGCACTCGTACATCGGATACACCCGGCTGGCCCGCGCGGCCGAGCGGTTCCGGTCCGAGGGGGGCGAGGTGGAGATCCGCTTTGCCCCCTTCGAGCTGGCGCCTGGCGCGCCCACCGAGGGAATGCCACTGATCGAGGCGCTCACCCAGACCTTCGGCGAGAAGACGGTGCAGCAGTTGGGTTACCTCGTCACCGAGGCGGCGAAGGACTGGCTGGAGCTGCACTACGACCGGGCAATCGCCACCGGGACGTTCGGGGCGCACCGGCTCGTCGCCCAGGCCGCGCGGGAGGGCCGGGCGGAGGCGATGGTGGAGCGGCTGTTCCGCGCGCACTTCACCGACGGGCTCAACATCGGCGACGCCGGGACGCTGGCCCGCCTGGCCGCCGAGGTCGGCGTCACCGCCGACGACTCCGGCACCGAGGAGGTTCGCGCCGCGCTGCGTCTCGTTCGGGAGGCCGGGGTCACCAGTGTGCCGATCTTCCGGATCGAGGGTGCCCAGCCGATGCTCGGCGAGCAGCCGGAGGAGGCGTTCCTCGCGGCGATGACGGTGGCGAGCCGGGCCGGGTCGATGGTCTCGTCCGACGAGCCGGACGCCGACGGGGTGCGCAACAGTCCCCTGCCGGACGTGCAGAACCACGTGTGGCGTTACCTGGCCACCGACGGCGTAGACGGGCACGACTACTACGGCTTCCCGACGCTGCTGCTGACCACGCGGGGGCGGCGCACGGGCCAGCAGGTCCGCACGCCGCTGATCTACGGCCGGGACGGCGACCGGGTCGTCCTGATCGCCTCCAACGGTGCCGCTCCGAATAACCCGAACTGGTACCTGAACCTCATGGCGGACCCGGAGGTCCACGTCCAGGTGCGCGCGGACAAGTTCGTCGCGACGGGCCGGATCGCCACCGCCGAGGAACGACCGCGCCTGTGGGAGCTGATGGCGAAGATCTTCCCCAAGTACGACGAGTACGCCACCGAGACGACCCGGGACATCCCGGTCGTCGTCCTGGAGCCTCACCGGGGCTGACCTCGGCCCGGAGGTCGGCCCGCCCTCATTCAGCTTCCCGCCGTGGGCGGCACGACGGACAGGCCGTGCCGGAGCACGTTGCGCGGGTCGCAGCGGGCCTTGACCGCCTGGAGCGCGAGACGCAGTGGGCGAGGCCCAGCGGCTGGTCCTGTCGGATATAGGTGATCTCGCAACCGAGGCGGGAGCCGTCGCCGAGCACCGCGGCGATCTGCGGCCCCCACTCGCCGACGATGATTCCGATCTCGCGGACGCCGAGGTCGCGGATGTTGGCCATTGCGGCACCTCGTCGGGCGATTCGCCGCGCCGGCTCGACCAGCACGGCGCCCTTGGGCATGAGCAGTTGCGGCAGGGCGGCGTTTAGTTAGCGCGGTCAGGCTCGACACGCCCCCGCGTGGTGCACCAGCACGTCACAGGTGGGCCCGCACTGTGGGTCCTGGAATCTGTTGCTGTTCAACCGCAGACGGAGGGCCGGCGTGCCGCCGGTCAGGCGGCGTCGGTCGGCGCGGGCGCCAGGGCGCGCTGCCGAACGAACCAGGAGCCGAGCAGAGCCGCCACGCTCAGCAGCGCCGCCGCCACGAACACGAGCCGTGCGCCGTCCGCGACAGCGTGCTCGTAGGCGACGCGAACCCCTTCGGGCAGGCGGGCCATAGCGGCGGCCGTCAGTTGGACGGCATCGCCGCTCACGGCCGAGGCCACCTCCGGCCCCCGCGCGGCCAGCGACTGCTGGACCTGGTGGGCGAAGAGCGCGCCCGAGGCGGCCACGCCGAGCGTGCCACCGACGGTACGGGACAGCGTGGCCGTCGATGATGCGACACCGAGGTTCCGCATCCCCACGCTGTCCAGCGACAGGAGCAGCGTGCCCTGGATGAGGCAGCCCATCCCGGCACCGAGCACCACCATGTACAGCGCGGCGACCAGACGTGAGGTGCCCGTGCCCATGGTCGCCATCAGGAACAGGCTTACGGTCATCAGCGCGCTGCCGACGCGCAGCACCGTCCTGAGCCTGAGGCCCTTGGTGATCCACTGCCCGACGATCACGTTGACGACGACCATCGACAGCAGGACCGGCAGCAGGAGCAGGCCGGAGTTCGTGGCGGACGCGCCCTGCACGGCCTGCTGGTATAACGTCAGAAAGGTCATGGTGCTGAACAGCACGAAACCGACCAGCAGCCCGATGACCGTGGCCAGCGAGAAGTTGACGACTTGGAAGATGCCCAACGGCAGCACCGGCTCGCGGGCCTGCCGCTCGACTAGCAGGAAGCCGGCCGTCGCCAGGACGGCCGCCAAGCCGAGACCGACGATCACGGCCGAACCCCAGTCGTACCGGGTGCCGCCCCACGCGCTGACCAGCACCACGACGGAGATGACGAATGCCAGCAGGGTCGCGCCGAGGTAGTCGACCCGGCCCTGCGCACGGCGCGCCGGCAGCCGCATGCCGGTGGCCACGAGGGTCAGCCCGACGAGCCCGATCGGCAGGTTGATCAGGAAACACCACCGCCAGCCGAAGTGGTCGGTGATCAGGCCGCCGACCAACGGCCCACCGATCATAGTCGCCCCCATCGCCGCCGACATCACCCCCTGGTACTTCGCGCGGTCCCGTGGCGGGATCAGCTCGCCCATGATCGCGAAGGCACTTACCATCAGCCCGCCGCCGCCGAGCCCCTGCAGGGCCCGGAACCCGATGAGCTGGCCGAGGTCCTGAGCCAGCCCGGAGAGCGCGGAGCCGACCAGAAAGATCACGATTGAGGCCAGGAAGACGCCCTTGCGGCCGTACATGTCGCCGAGCTTGCCCCAGATCGGGGTGGAGGCCGCGGTCGCCAGCGTGTACGAGGTGATGACCCAGGACAGGTCGTCGAGCCCGCCCAGCTCCCCGACGATCGTCGGGATCGCCGTACCGATGATCATGTTGTCCAGCGTGGCCAGCATCATCGCCAGGATCAGCGCGACGATCGCGGCGGTGATGCCGGCTCCCGTCGGCGTCGTCGCCGTCGGCGGTGGCGCCGTAGTGATGGGAACCTGCTGTGACATGTCTACCCACTCCCGCTTATTTACTTGCCGCCCGGCTAATTAGTAGTGTAGTCACGGTAGAACGGGGGTGACTGGGCGTCAAGGAAGCCGGCACCATGGGCCGAAACGGACGAAAATCAGTACTCTACGAGAAGGGTGCGAATGAACAAGCCGACCCCGCGCCGCAAGGACACCCGCGAACGCATCCAGGCCGTCGCGCTGCAGGCATTCAGAGAGCGGGGCTACGACAAGACCTCGCTGCGCGGCATCACCGACCAGCTCGGCATCACCAAGGCGGCGCTCTACTACTACTTCCAGGCCAAGGAGGACATCCTCGCCAGCCTGTTCGACGACCTCTACCGGCAACTGGACGACCTGATCGAGTGGGGCCGGCGGCAACCCCGCACCAACGAGGCGAAACAGGAGCTGCTGCGGCGCTACAGCCGGGCACTCGTGCACGCCGCGCCGATCCTGAGCCTGGCCCAGGAGAACCACGCCACGCTCCGGGAGACGACCGTCGGCCAGCGGCTCCAGGACCGGGTCTCCGCCCTGGCTCAGCTCGTCGTCGAACCGGACGCTCCCCTCATCGAGAACGTCCGCGGCCTCACGGCGCTGCTCACCGTCTACTTCGGTCCCGTCGCGACGCAGGACCTGCCCGGCGGCCCGGAGGAGAAGCAGCGGGCGGTGCTGGAGGTCGCCACCGGACTACTCGCCCAGGGGCCAGGCGGCGGCCCGCCGCCCGGCCCCGACACCTCGCCCGACGGCAGGGGGGACCACGATGACTGACCACCGCCCGGACCATTCCGAACTCACCGTCGGACAGCTCGCCGCCCGCAGCGGGGTGACCGTCTCGGCCCTGCACTTCTACGAGCGCCAGGGCCTGATCAGCAGCCCGGCGCACCACCGGCAACCAGCGGTTCTACCCCCGCGACACGCTGCGTCGGGTGGCCCTGATCCGCATCGCCCAACGTCGGCGTGCCGCTGGCGAAGGTCGCGGAGGTGCTGGCACTGATCAGGACTGGACGCGGATGACCGAGTGCTCGCAGTTGGACCTCGACGCCCGACTGCGCCAGCTGCACGACGACTTCGCGGACTGCGTCGGCTGCGGGTCGGCGGTATCGAAGAAGGTCGCGCCTAAGTCGTGTGCACAGCGGATCGCGTCGACCTGCCCGGCCATGCCGGACGAGTCCACGACTATTTCGTCGCCAACCCTGTCAACCTACGGTTGATGCGTTGGGGGCACCTCGAATTCGCTGGCACTGGCTCCGATGATGCCGCTCGGGACACCGCCAGCCGCAAGGCGGAGGTGCTTCGGCGGGCGCAGCAGGACGGACTGCTCGATTCCTCGTGGGACCCGCTGGACATTCTCGTGTTCGTCAACCAGTTGTCGATGGCCTGGGCCGACCAACCTGGCCTGCCCTCCATCGAAAGCGGCGCGCGTGATCAGTTCCTGGCCGACCGTCGGGCAGCCATCGTCACTGCGGTCGAGCGGCTGTTTCCCGCAGCGATCCCGCATACGACCCATCACCGGGAAGACGGACCGGCATGAGCACGTAACTCAGTCCGTCACGCAGTTGTTCGTCGGGTCTGTGATGGGCCGTGCGGAGTCTGGCGGCTCTGGTTGGACCGTTCAACGCGATCTCAACGGATTCGGCATGTATCGCGGCCAGTCCTTCGAGCAGGTAACGGGGGTTGAAGGCTACGGTAAGCGGCTCACCGTCGAATTCGCAGGCGATAGTCTCCTCCGCCTTGCCTTCGGTGTCACTGCCAGCGGACAGGCGCGTTGTGGCTGCGGTGAAGGTCAGCCGAACTTGTGTGCCTCGCGAAGACAGCAGCGATACGCGCTTGATCGCTTCGACCAACGCAGCGCTGTCGAGCCGGGCGGTCGAGGTTCGATTGTCCTCGAGATAGCTGTGGTATGGAGCGTAGGGCATGTCGAGTGTCCGCAACGTGTGGTGCTGAGCGCCGGTCGTGAGTCCCAGGATGGTTCGACTCGGGCCGGCGGCAATCTCGATCCTCGGCCCCGCCAAGGCTTTGCTGGTCTCCGCGAGGGCGCGGGCTGGAACCAGCATGCTGGCGCCTGGTTCGTTGTTGATCGGATCGGCTGGCTGCCATTCGAGTTCACGGATTGCGATGCGGAACCGGTCGGTGCTGACCAACCGCAGGAAACCGGGATGGAATTCGAGGTTGATCCCGGTCAGCATCGGCAGCGTGTCGTCGCGTCCGGCGGCAACGGCAACCTGGGCAACGGCGTCGCAAAAACCTGTCTGGTCGACAGCACCCGCGGTCGGAGGTGTGGACGGAAGTTCTGGATACTCATCGATTGCCATGAGCGGCAACGCGAACCGCGATTGGCCACAGACGATTTCGAGCCCGTCTCCATTGTGGGACATTTCGACCGGTCGCGCGGGTAGAGCCTTGGCGACTTCGGTGAGCAACCGTCCCGAGACCAGCACTTGTCCCGACTCGTTCACCTCGGCGCCGACAATCCGGGTATGCGAGGAGATTTCGTAGTCGAACCCCGCGACCGATACCATATCCGGCTCCGCACGCAGTCGAATGCCTGCCAGGACCGGACTCGGGGGACGTCGAGGAACTGCTGGGGCAACAACCGATACCGCATCCACGAGACAGTCGCGGTCGAGGCATAGTTTCATCAGGATTCTTCCTCGTTCAGGGGCCGATATTCGAAGCGGCGGTGTAGGGCGCTGGCCCTCGCGTGAGCGGCCTGCTTGGATCGGTGACCGAACGCTTCGGCGATCCAGCTCCAACTGTTGCCGTGTTCGTTGGCAGCCCGCATCAACTCCAGTTCCAGACGATCCAGCTCGGTCCGCGCGACCATCAGCAACACGACCGAGGCATAGATGACGTGATGCGGCAACTCGACCTCGTCATCGGCGGCCAGCCGGTCCAGCACTGCGCGCACAGCTGCCGCTGGGTTGCTGTGGTGTGCATCGTTCTGTGCGGGTGATGTGGCAAGCAACCACTCGGTGACCAGAGCGGCCTCCGGCGGCTCGGGATCGGGCATGCTCCCATCCTATCGCATCGTCAAAATATTTTTGACGCCCGAGCCATCCAACGTCGGATCGTAAAGGCTCGTATAGTCACGCGGTGGATGTGAAGCAGGTTCGACACGCGTACGCCTCCGTGGCAGACCTTTACATCGAGCTGTTCGGCACGAGTCGGCAGGTACATGCCGACGACCTCGCCTTCATCGGACAACATCTGTCGATTCGGCCTGGCGCCGTGCTCGACGTGGGCTGCGGACCCGGCCATATCACCGGCCACCTTCGGTCGATGGGTGTCGATGCGAGGGGGATCGACGTGGTTCCCGAGTTCATTGCCCATGCGAAAGCTGCCGATCCGCACGGGATGTACCACCTCGGGTCGATGAATAGCCTGGGCGTCGAGAATCATTCCGTCGCCGGTATTTTGGCTTGGTTCTCGCTGATCCACGTGCCGCCCCAAGAGCTGGACGGTGTACTCGCCGAGTTCCACCGAGTGATGACTCCAGCTGGCGCGCTGGTGGTCGGCTTCTTCGACGGCGACGAGGTGGCCGCCTTCGACCACAAGGTCGTGACGGCCTATCGATGGCCCGTTGACGAATTCGCCGAGCGATTGGCCCGAGCTGGCTTCTCGGAGGTCGATCGCCAGCAGCGGCCCAGCGTTGGCGCCCACCGGCCATGCGCCGCAATCGCGGCGGTCGTGGGCTCGGCCGACAATCGGTAAGTGTCGTTGATGGGCCTCGAAGACAACGTCCGATTCGTCTTCTTCGAAGCCCCCGACGGAAACAGCTAGGGCGTCCAGCTCCAACCGCACCCGCGGGGCGGTGGCCCGGTCTGCTCGCCCCAGCACCAGACGCAGGTCACGGCACACCAGAGCGGACGATGAATATTGCGGCGTTGAGCCGTCCGTACAGCAGAGGTTCGTACTCATCGGAAAGGACTCTCAATGACTGCGTCGAATCGCAGAAGCCGGGAAGGGTGTGTCGTGACTGAACTGGCGTCCGCACCGCCCTGGGCATACAGGGCGCCAACCCCAGACACCTACGAACTAAGGGAAACATTATGAACTGGCCTCTGGCCGACCGGATACTCCGAGACAAAGTAGCGGTCGTGTACGGTGCGGGCGGACCGATTGGGCAGGCCATCGCCCGCGGTTTCGCCGGTCATGGCGCGCGGGTCCATCTCGCCGGCCGGACGAGAGCGACACTCGACGCTGTGGCCGACAGCATCCGCGCCGACGGCGGAGAGGTCGCCACAGCCCACGTCGACGCCCTGGACGAGCAGTCGGTCCTGGACTTCGTGGACAGCGTCGCCGACAACGACGGCGCGCTGGACATTTCCGTCAACGTGATCGGCTATCAGGACGTCCACAAGCCGCTCCTCGAGATATCGACGGACGAGTTCCTCCGACCGATCCTCACCGCCACCCGTACCCAGTTCCTTACTACCCGGGCTGCGGCGCCACACATGATACGCAACGGGTCCGGCACGGTGCTCACCTTCGGCGGCACAGGCAACGGTATGTCCGGCTTGGGTGGCTTCAAGATCGCCCTGGATGCGGTGGAGGCGCTGCGCCGGCAGTGGGCACAGGAATTGGGCGAGAGCGGCATCCGCCTGGTGACCCTGCGCACCGGTGGAATCCCGGAGTCGCTGCCCGACTCCCTGCCCGAGGACGAGCGCCTGGAGATAACCTCGATGATCGACGGCGCCACCCTGCTCAGGCGCTCTGCCACGTTGGCAGATGTGGGTAATGTCGCGGCATTCGCCGCGTCGGACCTGGCCCGCTCGATCACCGGCACGGAGATCAATATGACCTGCGGCGCCGTGCTCGAATAGGCATGGAGGGAACCTAGTTGTATGAGGCCGTGACGTTGGTGACGCCGGTGTGGAGGCGGCTGGCTGGTGGCCGGTCTCCGGCGGCCGAATGGGGTCGATGATAGTTGTAGTGGATGTTCCAGAGCGCCGAAGTCTTTCGCCTTGTAGCAGGCGTCGTTGTCGGTGACGATCCGCTCGATCGGGTAGTGCCGTGCGCGGCGAAGAACGCTCTGACCCGGAACATGAACCCGATCACGGTGACCGCTTTGTCATCATCGAGGGCTTCGGTGTAGGCCAGGCGCGAGTAGCCGTCGACCGCGGTGTGCAGGAACGCATACCCGGGTCGGCGGCGTGTGGCCGCGGCCCGTGCGGCCAGGTCCTGGACAGAACCTCGGCCGTGGACACGCCGGCCGCCACCGTCGGGGATCCGGCCGACTTTCTTGATGTCGACATGCACCATATGCCCCGGTCGGCGCGCGATGATCCGGCATGGCGCCCGGTTCGGTTCGCCGCCCGGGTCCAGGAATCGACGCCGGTTCAGCCCGCGCTGGGCGAGGTGGCGGCCGACGGTCCGCGAGGAAGTCGGCTGCGATTGCTCAGTTCAGCCTTCGGGGACACCGCCTAGCTTGAGTTTTAACCTCTGAGCTGCTGTTTTGTGGAGTTTCTGCGGGGTCGCGGCCCAGCCGTCAGGGATGGTTTCTTGTCGCTGGTGGTCTTGATGTGCACGTCGTAGCGGGGTGCCGGCCGCTGGTTGTGGTGACCGGCCGGGCGACCTGGACCGGGGCGGGAGGGTTTCGGTGCTCTGGCCGGACATGCCGCTTTCCGGCGGAGGTGCCGAAACCCTCGACGAACACGAGCGGGTGTAAGCCGTTGCGGAGCAACAGGTTTCTCCCAGGGGCGCCGTAGATCGATGGTGAGGTTGCGGGCCAGGCGTCGTTGGGTGTAAGCGGCCAGAAGCAGCCAGGTCCACCGATCGGCGGCTTCCGGGTTCCGCAGTTTCGGGCAGGCCCAGCCGAGGGTCTGTTGGAGCATCCGGAAGGTGTGCTCGATATCGAAACGCCGCAGGAACGCCTGCCACAACACCGCGACCTCGGTGTGGTCCAGGTCGACCTCCGAATGCCACAACCACACCGGTTTCGGTATAGCGCCGCTGGGGCGGCGGTTGGCATCGAGCCGGATCACGGTGCCTTCGATCACCGGCAGCTTCCCGGCCCGGGCCACCCACGACCCACGGTGGATGAGCCTGGGATGCAGACGATTCCATGGCCGGGCCGTAGAGGCGAGTGTCGGTCGTGACAGCAGTGTCGGGTTCACCCCAGCTCGTCTGATCACCGAAAACGAACTCACCGCCGTGACGTGGTGGACGGCCGGTGGTTCCGGGCTGCCATGCGGGTGCGCGGCGGCGCAGGACCCGGTCCGACCGCATCCGTCCGAGTATGGCCACGGGCAGATCGGCCAGCAGGAACACCAGCCCGGGGTGCGTCGTATCCGGCGTCGGCGACGATCCAGATATCCCGGTCACCGGGCTGCCAGTGCCCGGCCTCGATCAGGTTGCCGATGACGGTACGCAACTGGCCGGCGGTGATGGTCGCGGCATCATCTCCCGGGGTCAGCCGCACCGCGTCCAGAGGTGCGGTCCAGGAACTGCGCCCCGATTCCAGGGCGGCGACCACCGAATACGGCCATCCCGGGATCATCTGTGCGGTGTTCTTCGCCCGCCCGTAGGTGTGACACAAGATCCGCTGCGGGCAGGTATGGGCCTCGGGCCGCAACCAGGCGGTGATATCCACCGCCAGCACCAGGCGACCGTCCGCGGCTCGCGGCAGCGGCACCGACACCAGCGCACGACGCAGCCGGGCGATATCGACCCGGCCGCGATCCAGGGCCGCATAGACACTGCCGTGCCCTCGGCGATGCTCACTGATCAACGACAATTTCCGGCAGCGACCGCACCGGCCCGTCCGCGCACAACACCGCGTCCACCAGATCGAACGCAGCGTCCGCCCGCCGAGTAAGGCACCGATACAACTCGCGCCGGAAGCCCGAAAGATCCCCGACCGTGCCAGCGCAGCCGGTGTCGTGCACACTGTTCAACTGAAGCCCTTGGTTGTTGAAAGTCTTTCTCTCACAAGAGGACATGATCAACCAAGGGCTTCACCCATGAGCACGCGGGGTCACAAAACAGCAGCCCAGAGGTTAAAACTCAAGCTAGTGTCCCGCGCCTGGAATTCGTTTCAAATATGAGGTGAGGCGTTCGAGGATCTCGTCAGCGGTCTTGGTCCACACGAACGGTTTCGGGTCCTCGTTCCAGGCAGCGACCCAGTCACGGATCGATTTCTCCAGCGCGGCAACACTTCTGTGGACGCCGCGGCGGAGTTGCTGGTCGGTCAGCAGTCCGAACCAGCGTTCCACCTCGTTGAGCCAGGGGGAGTAGGTCGGGGTGAAATGCATGTGGAAGCGTGGATGTGCCGCAAGCCATTTCACGATGATCGGCGCCGTGTGCGTGCCGTAGTTGTCACAGATCAGGTGCACGTCGAGCTCGGCAGGCACGTGCTTGTCGAGCCTGGTCAGGAACTTCTTGAACTCGGTGGCGCGGTGGCGGCGGTGGATCTGGCCGATCACCTCGCCGGTGGCGGTGTTCAACGCGGCGAACAAGGTGGTGGTGCCGTGGCGGACGTAGTCGTGGGTGCGCCGCTCGGACATGCCCGGCATCATCGGTAACACCGGCGCCGACCGGTCCA
>NZ_AXVD01000041.1 GCF_000482385.1 Nocardia sp. CNY236 | reverse complement strand
CTGCGCAACGCGACAACTTTCGCGCCGTCGGCCAGGGTCAGTCCACCTGCCACCACGGCTGCGGCGATCTCGCCTTGCGAATGGCCCAGCACTGCAGCCGGTTGCACCCCGAACGAACGCCACACCGCCGCCAGCGACACCATCACCGAAAACAACACCGGCTGAACGATATCCACCCGATCCAGCGGTGCCGACGAACGGAGCACATCCACCAGCGACCACTGCACCCACGGCGCCAATGCCGCCTCGCACTCGGCCATCCGCGCCGCGAACACCGCCGACTCCGCCAGCAGCTCCCGCGCCATGCCCACCCACTGCGACCCCTGCCCCGGAAAAACGAACACCGTTCGACCGGAGTGGATCGCGCCGCCGCGAACCAGACCGACTGCATCGTCACCGTCCTCGAGTGCACGCAGTCCTGCGAGCAGCTCGTCTCGGCTCTCGGCGATCACGACAGCGCGATGCTCGAAGGTAGTGCGCGTGGTGGCGAGGGAGTGTGCCAGATCGTGCGGGTGCACTGTGTCGTCGTGAACCAGCGGCACGAGGCGGCGGGCCTGCTCACGCAGTGCCTGCGGGGTCCGGGCCGACAACACGAGCGGGACCGGGCCGGTCGGTGTGGTGAGGCGGTCGGTGTCGGAGGTGTCGGAGGTGTCGGTGTCGGCCGTGTCGGTGTCGGCCGTGTCGGTGTCGGCCGTGTCGGTGTCGGGTTCCTCGAGCACGAGGTGTGCGTTGGTTCCACTGATCCCGAACGACGACACCGCCGCCCGGCGCGGCCGGTGACCCCGCGGCCACTGCACCGGCTCGGTCAGTAGGCGAACAGCCCCGGACTCCCAATCCACAAACGGTGAGGGCTCATCCACGTGAAGCGTTCGCGGCAACACATCGTGGCGCATCGCCTGCACCATTTTGATCCCACCCGCCACACCCGCAGCTGCCTGGGTATGCCCGATATTCGACTTCAACGACCCCAACCACAACGGTGGTCCCTCGGGCCGGTCTCGACCATAGGTCGCCAGCAGGGCGTGCGCCTCGATCGGATCACCCAGCGTGGTGCCGGTTCCGTGCGCCTCGACAGCATCCACATCCGCAGTGGTCAATCCCGCATCGGCCAACGCCGCCCGGATCACCCGCTGCTGCGACGGACCGTTCGGCGCAGTCAAACCATTCGACGCACCGTCCTGGTTGACCGCCGAACCGCGCAACACCGCCAGCACCTGATGCCCGTTGGCCGCCGCATCCGACACTCGCTCCAGCAGGAGGAGTGCGGCGCCCTCACCCCAACTGGTGCCGTCGGCCGCAGCGGCGAACGCCTTGCACCGACCGTCGGGCGCCAACGCACGCTGGCGGCTGAAGTCGATGAAGACCGTCGGCCGGGCCATCAGGGTGGCGCCACCGGCCAAGGCGAGATCGCACTCCCCGCGTCGCAGCGCCTGCGCCGCCAGATGCACCGCAACCAGCGACGACGAACACGCCGTATCCACCGTCAGCGCCGGGCCTTCCAACCCGAGCACGAACGACACCCGCCCCGACATCACGCTGGCCGCACTGCCGATCAGCCGCTGGCCGTCGATGGCCGACAGCCCGTCGGGATGTACGAGGCCTTGGTCGTAGAACAGACTTCCGGCGTAGACGCCGGTGCGTGAACCCCGCAACGACGTCGGATCGATACCCGCGTGCTCGATCGCCTCCCACGCTGTCTCCAACAACACCCGCTGCTGCGGATCCATCGCCAAGGCCTCACGCGGCGAAATACCGAAGAACTCCGCATCGAACTCCGCCGCGTCATGGAGAAACCCACCCGCACGCACATACGACCGACCCACCCGATCCGGATCGGGATCGAACAACCCCGCCACGTCCCACCCACGATCGAGCGGGAACCCCGACACCCCATCCCCACCCGAAACCACCAGATCCCACAACTCATCCGGCGAGGACACCCCACCCGGCAACCGACACCCCATCCCCACGATCGCAATCGGCTCCCGCACCGCCGCCACCTGCCGCCGCAGCCGCATCGTCTCCTTCACCGCGCTGCGAAGAGCGCCCACCAACTCCTCGACCGACCCCGACCCCATCTGCGAATCCATCACGACTCAGCTCCTTCGTGCGCCAGCGAAATCAGATCCGCGATCCCCAACCCATCGACCACGGCCTCATCCGCCACAGACTCGGCGGTATATCTGCTCGCTCCGGGGGTATCGGTATCGACTCCGCCACTGTCGGTGTCGATTTCGCGGCCTCGGGTGTCGACCAGCACGCCGAGCAGATACGAGACGACCGCGATGGGGCTCGGATGGTCGAACACAACAGTGGAAGGCAGTCTCGAACCGGTCGCCTGGCCGAGGCGGTTGCGCAGCTCGATCGCGATCAGCGAGTCGAACCCGAGTTCCTTGAATGCTCGACGCAGGTCGATGGACTCTGGGCGCGGCTGACCCAACACGGCCGCGACCTCCGCGCGCACGAGGTCGGTCACCAGTCGTTCGCGGTCCTCGATCAGCGGCAGCATGGCGAGCCGTTGCCGCAGATCGGTCGGGGCGGCGGGTCCGACCGCGATGGAGCCCATGGGCCGAACCAAGCCCCGCCACAACGGGGGCGGCTGCGCCCCACCGCGGCGCACAGCGGCCAGGTCCGCATGCATGGGTACGACGTTGGCGCGGCCGCTGGCGAGGGCAGCGTCGAACAACGCCAGTGCCTGATCTGCCGCCATCGGGACCAAGCCACCGGACGCCATCCGCCGCCGGTCCACGGCCGACAATTCACCTGTCATCCCGCTTTCCGCAGCCCACAACCCCCACGCCATCGACACCGCAGGCAATCCGGATGTGCGCCGCAACACCGCCAAGCCGTCCAGGAAGGAGTTCGCGGCTGCGTAGTTGCCCTGGCCTGGACCGCCCAGCACGCTCATCACCGAGGAAAAGAGCACGAATGCAGACAATTTCGTCGCGGTGGTCAGCTCGTGCAAATGCCACGCCGACACCGCCTTCGCTTCGAAGACCTCATCGAGGTCGTGAGCCGACATTCCCGTGAGCGTCACGTCCCGGAGCACGCCTGCGGCATGCACCACTGCCGACAACGACGGCATCTCGGCCAATGCGGCCGCCAGCGCCGCCCGGTCCGAGACGTCACACGCCACCACATCGACCCGTGTGCCCAGCGCCGCCAACTCCCGCACCAGATCCGCAACGCCGGACGCGGACGGTCCGCGGCGGGACATCAAGACCAGATGCCGGACACCGTGGCGCCGCACCGCATGCCGCGCCAGCAGCCCGCCCAATGTCCCGGTGCCACCGGTGATCAGCACTGCACCGTCGCCCAGTGCGGGCACAGCCGAATCCGCACTGGCAGCAATGCGACCCAATCGGGCAACCGACACCTGCCCGGACCGCACCAGTAGCTGATCCTCGACGACCGGCAGCCTGAGCCGACCCGACTCGTCCAGCAACCCCGGCAGGTCGGCGGACCCGGCATCGCCGTCGTCGACCAACACGAACTGCCGCGGAAACTCCACCTGAGCCGAGCGCACCAGACCCCACACCGCAGAGCCTGCGACATCCGACACTGTCGGCCCCACCGCGCCTGCGGTAACCACCACCAGCCGGGATTCGTCGAAACCTTCGGTATTCACCCACCACTGCAGAACATCCAGCACCTGCCCAACCGCGGCGCGGGCGGCTTCGGCCGAGCCCATGCCACTGCCGATAGCGCGAGTGTCGAGCAGGACCGCACCGCCGGTCACCTCCGGGGTGAGCTCACCGGCCCATTCCACCCAGGGCATCGGTGTAGCTGCACCCGGTTCCAGTGGGACCCACTGCACTTCGTAGAGACCGTTGTCGCCGCCGGCCAACTGCCCGGGCACGATGGGACGCATGGTCAAGGTGTCGATCGTCAGGACGGGTTCGCCGTACCGATCGGTGACAGTCACCGCGACGACAGCGTCGGCCACAAGTCGTATCCGCGCGCGTAACGCGGATCCACCCATCGCATAGCGCCGGACGCCTGCCCACGCGAACGGCAAGATAGTCCTGTCGTCCGTGCCCTCGGCCACCAGCACGGCTTGGACAACAGCATCCAGCAGCGCTGGATGCACCCCGTGATACTCGCCTACCGTCGTCGCGCCCGTCGGCAGCTCGACCTCGATGGACAGTTCGCCACCGCGCCGCCATACCGCGCGCAGTCCCTGGAACACTGGACCGTAGTCGTATCCGCGCTCGGACACCGTGGTGTAGAAATCGTCGACGGCGACCGCCGCGGCGCCGATCGGCGGCCAAGATGCCGATTCGGTGTCCGGCCGTGCCCGGTCGTCGGCGCCCAGCATTCCGCTGGCGTTCGGAGTCCAATCGATGACGAACCGGCCCTCTGCGAGGCGAGAGAAGATGCCCACCTGCCGACGGTCGTCGACCGGGTCACCGATCACCACCTCGATATCGACCGCTCCCACGGCGGGCAGAACCAGTGGCGCGTGCAGAATCAGTTCCTCGACCAGGTCGCACCCGACCTCCCGGCCGGCACGCAGGGCGAGTTCGACCAAGGCGGTGCCCGGTACGAGCACGGTGCCGTCGATCATGTGGTCGACAAGCCATGGGTGCGTCTCCTGCGACAGGCGACCGGTCAGCACGACCCCCGCCTCGTTTCCAGCAATATCGACCGCCGCGGACAACAGCGGATGCGCGGCGGGGCGCACACCGGTCGAGAACACATCCGTCACGCCGGTAGCAGTCGGAGTTCGGGCTTCGAGCCAAAACCTTTGTTGCTGGAAGGGATAGGTCGGCAAGTCGACGAGGCGTCCACCCGACCTCGCGAGGACACCGGGCCAGTCGACCGAGGCGCCGTGCACGTACGCGGCGGCAAGGCTGGAGAGCAAACGCTCGCGATCGTCCGAGCCGCGGGTCAGCGTCGCAGTCGTCGCGACCTGTATGCGGAGTTCGTCCGCGGTCTCCTCGATCGCAGTGATCAGGACCGGGTGCGGGCTGACCTCGATGAACAGCTGATGCCCGCCGGTGAGCAGCGCGTGCACGGCGGCTTCGAATCGCACTGTGTCACACAGATTTCTACCCCAGTGATCTGCGTCGATCTCGTGGGCGTCGACAGCGGCTCCCGTAACGGTGGAGAAGAATGGCACCGTCGCCTCCCGTGGGCAGATCGACCCGACCGCCTGGGCAAGCTCGTCGGCCACGGTCTTCATCTGCACGGAGTGGAAGGCGAAGTCCGACGCGCTCTCCCGAGTACGGATGCCCTCGGCAGCGCACGCCCGGGTGAACTGGGCAAGCTCGGCCGGATCACCCGCGACGACAACCGAAGCGGGCGAGTTCACCGCGGCGATATCGAGCCCTGCGGTGAGCCGCTCGCTCGCCTCCTCGAGCCCCAGGGCAGCCCAGACCATCGCGCCCTGGCCGGCCAACCCGGACGCGGCCAGCACGCGGCCGCGGGCTGTGATCAGCTGGGCAGCGTCGTCCAGTGAGAGCACGCCGGCCACACAGGCTGCGGCGATCTCCCCCCGAGAGTGCCCGATCACCGCAGCAGGCTTCACGCCATGGAACTCCCACATCGCGGCCAGCGACACACTCACTGCGAACAGTACGGGTTGGCCGACGTCGACCCGCTCCAGTGACGGCGCACCGTCCTCGCCGCGGATCACCGCCAGCATCGACCAGTCCGTGTAGGGCGCGAGAGCTGTCTCGCATTCGGCCATACGGGCTGCGAAGGCGGGCGAGATTCGCAGCAGCTCGCCGGCCATCCCCGTCCACTGCGACCCCTCGCCGGAGAAGACGAACACCGGGCTGGTCGACAACGCCCGACCGCGTACGGCGCCCGTGATCGACCGGCCTTCGGATAGCGCGCGCAGGCCGTCGAGGAGTTCGTCCCGATTGCAGCCGAGCACCACGCAGCGGTGCGGGAGATCGGCTCGAGTAGTAGCCAGCGACCAGCCGACATCCACCGGATCCCGATCGGCGGCGACATCCACCAGACGTCGGATCAGCGCCGACAGTGCGGACTCGTTCCCAGCCGACACCACCCACGGCACCGGATGGTCATCGACGGACCGGCGCGGCGGTGCGGGGACCTCGCTGCGACTACCGGGGGATTCGAGGATGACATGCGCGTTGGTGCCACTGATCCCGAACGACGACACCCCGGCCCGGCGCGGACTCCCCGTCTGCGGCCATGCTGTCGACTGCGCCAGCAATCGCACTGCACCCGCCGACCAATCCACATGGCGCGACGGCTGATCGGCGTGCAGTGTGCGGGGCAGCACGCCGTGGCGCATCGCCTGCACCATTTTGATCCCACCCGCCACACCCGCAGCTGCCTGGGTATGCCCGATATTCGACTTCAACGACCCCAACCACAATGGTCGTCCCTCGGGCCGGTCTCGACCATAGGTCGCCAGCAGGGCGTGCGCCTCGATCGGGTCACCCAGCTCGGTGCCGGTTCCGTGCGCCTCGACAGCGTCCACATCGGCAGTGGTCAATCCCGCATCGGCCAATGCCGCCCGGATCACCCGCTGCTGTGCCGCACCGTTCGGTGCAGTCAAACCATTCGACGCACCGTCCTGGTTGACCGCCGAGCCGGCCACCACCGCCAATACGCGGCGACCTGCATGCCGCGCCGCCGACAATCGCTGCACCGCAAGCAATCCCACCCCTTCCGACCAGCCCGTCCCGTCGGCGCCATCGGAGAAGGACTTGCAACGTCCGTCGCGCGCCAACCCTTGTTGACGCGTGAACTCGATGAACATGCCGGGCGTGGACATGACAGTGACGCCACCGGCCAGCGCAAGTGAACACTCCCCGCTGCGCAATGCTTGCACCGCAAGATGCAATGCCACCAACGATGACGAACACGCCGTATCCACCGTCATCGCCGGGCCCGCCAAACCCAACGCATACGCAATACGCCCGGACATGACGCTGGCGGTCGAGCCGGTCAACCTCAGGCCATCAGTGCCTTCGACCGGCTCGTGCAACCGCGGCCCGTACTCCATGGCAGTTCCGCCCACGTACACCCCGACCGGTTCGCCGCACAATCGATCTGGGCGAATTCCGGCGTGTTCCAATGCTTCCCACGCTGTTTCGAGCAGCAGCCGCTGCTGCGGGTCCATAGCAGTGGCCTCACGGGGACTGACATGGAAGAAGTCGGCATCGAAATCCGCGACGTTGTCGAGGAATCCGCCGCACCGCACAGGGCTGCCGATCCGGTCGGATTCGTCCAGTGCGCCCAGGTCCCAGCCGCGATCGGCAGGGAAGTCACCGATGGCGTCCACGCCGTCGACAACCGCCTGCCACAGCTGCTGCGGTGAGGTGATGCCGCGCGGGAACCGGCAGGCCATGCCGACGATGACGACAGGATCGTCTTCGTCGAGGTCCGCGACCTCGGGCGCGATGTCGCCGGTGAACCCGGCGGTCGACGTCTGCGGCGCGATCGCGGTCTGTGACGTGGCGGCCTTGTTCAGCTTGCGACGCAAGCCGGAAATCAGGGCATCCGGGGTCGGGTAGTCGAAGGTCAGCGTGCTGGACAGACGTACGCCCGTCCGGCGGAAGAGTATTTCGCTCAGCTCGACACCCGTCTGGGAGTCCAAGCCGAGGTCCTTGAAAGTCCTGGCGGTCGAGATGGCGCCGGCGTCGTCGTGACCGAGTACCCGCGCCACCTGCGACCGGACCAGCACTGCAATATCCGGTACAGACCGAGGCCCGCGCTCGTCGGTAGTCGACGTGGGCATTGCTAGCACGGGTTCGTCCCACACTCCCGGCTGCTGGTCGGGCATGACTGACGCCGCGGGGAGCCAGTGTCGACGACGTTGGAAGGCGTAGGTCGGCAGGTCGACCAGGCGCGCACCGGAGCCCCCGAAGACCGAGTCCGCGTCGATCGGCATGCCGTTGACATACGACGAGGCGATTGCCATCAGGATGTCGTCGGAATCGCAGTCGTTTCTGCCGGGACTATTTGTGACACAACAGTTCTCGACTCGAGCTACACCCTCGACCAGACAGGCGTCCGCCCGGCGCTCCGCCAAGGCCGCCAGTCCCTCGAGCAGCGTTTCACGGTCGCGCCCGACGACCACGGCACGGTGCTCGAAGGCGGTTCTGGCGCTGAGCAGTGTCCAGCCGACATCGGCCGCGGTGAGCGCGGGACGGGCTGTCACGTACGTGTGCAGTCGGGAGGCCTGGCCTCGGAGCGCCTCGGCACTGCGTGCGGACAATGGCCACAGGACCGAGTCGGAGGCTCCGCCTGCCGTCGGCTCGGTGTGCCCCGCTGCGGTTCTGGTGTCCCGCGGGGATTCCTCCACAATCAGGTGCACATTGGTGCCGCCGAGCCCGAAGGCGCTCACCCCGGCGCGGCGAGTGTCGCCACCGGCCGGCCACGATTCCAGCTCCCGCTGTACCCGCAGGTTGAGCCGGTCCAGTGGGATGGCCGGATTCGGGGTGCAGTAGTTGAGACTGGCGGGCAGTGCCTCGTTTTCCAGCGCCAGTATCACTTTGAGCAGCCCGGCCACCCCGGCAGCGGCTTCGAGGTGACCGATGTTGGTCTTGACCGATCCGACTCGAAGCGGCCGGTCGGCCGGTCGATGGGTGCCGATCGCTGCCCCGAGGGCAGCTGCCTCCACTGGGTCACCGACCGCAGTTCCGGTCCCGTGCAGTTCTACGTAGTGAACATCCTTTACGGCGACGCCTGCGCGCCGATACGCGAGTTCGATGACCTCCTGCTGGACATCTGCCTCCGGAATGGTGAGCCCGGCCGCGGCCGCACCGTTGTTGACCGCGCCGCCGCGGATCACGCACCGCACGCGATCCCCGTCGGCCTGTGCCTGGTCGAGGGTCTTGAGTAGTACGAGCGCACCACCCTCCCCGCGGACGTACCCATTGGCCCGTTCATCGAAGGTGTAGCTGCGCCCGTCCGGGGACAATGCCCCAGCGGTAGCCAGGGCCAGCGCGGTGTCCATCGCGAGGTTGAGGTTGACGCCGCCGGCCAGCGCCGAGGTGCATTCGCCGGATCGCAGGCTCTCGCACGCCCGGTGGATTGCGGCCAGGGCGGATGACTGGCCGGTGTCGATGATTTGACTGGGCCCACGCGCGCCGAGCAGATAGGACAATCGGTTTGCAATCATGCTGCGCAGGGTGCCGACGGTCGTGTGGGTGTCGATGCCGATCGAACCGAGCCGGCTGCGGAGCATGGCGTAGTCGTCGAGTGCCGCACCGATGAACACTCCCACCCGGCTGCCGGACAACGAGGCCGGGATGATCCCGGCGTGTTCCGCAGCCTCCCAGCCCAATTCGAGCGCAAGTCGTTGCTGCGGATCCATCGCGGCGGCTTCGCGCGGTGGAATTCCGAAGAAGTCGGCATCGAACAGCGCAGGATCGTCGAGGAATGCTCCCCAGCGCGCCGAGTGCCCCTCCTTCGGCCCCGTGGCGGTGGCGGGGTCCCAACGGTCGTCCGGGACCTCGGTGACCGCATTCCGGCCCGCGGCCAGCAGTCGCCAGAACTCCATAGGGTCATCGGCTCCGGGAAGCCGGCATGCGTATCCGATAACAGCGATGGGGATGACCGAATTCATGTACCGCCTCGAATTCCCGGCGATGCCGAGATGGACTTTGCTTTTGCTTCCACAAAGATGATCGACTGCTTCCGAGTTCTGGAAATACGATTGTCGCGGGTCCGGATATCGTCTCGATAGCGTCCGCCGAGATTGCATGTCGCGGCTTTGTAGCACAATCCGCCGATGAATGCCCTGACACTGGTGTATAGAATTGACGAACGGCGTTCGACCTGGCCTTTCGATCAATATTGGAGCTACACCAGAGCTACCTGTGATAATCGAGAACATATAAACGCAGGTCACGATCAGCTCATTGTCGGGCCGACGAATTCGAACACGAGTTACGCAGCGGGAGAAAATGCAATGACCTTGGGTTATATGTTCGGCGGCGGAGTCGGCAGCGAGCCGCGCGGCGTCGAGTTGCACCAGACCAACGCCGGAGTTCAGCACCTTTACCGTCAGGTTGCGGAATGGACGGAACTGACGGTGGGTCAGATCTTGGAGGAGGATCTCCCCGAGGCGCCGGAAACACGGCAGAGCATCGGCACCATCCGAGAATCGGCACATGCCATCGCGGTGCACGACGTGCTCGCCGAACACGGACTGCGTCCGAGCGCGTTGGGTGGCCTCAGCCTCGGTGGCATGTCGGCTGCCTGCTTGGCCGGGGCGATCAGCCGCCGGGCGCTGTTCGAGATGCTGGCCCACGCCCGCAACACCCCGGACCAGCCGCACGGCACGCCCGAGCAAGGACTCGCCCTGGCCTTCGAACCGGTCGGCGACAATTCGGGCCGCTACCGCGGTGCGGGGCGGCCCGGCGTATACCTGGCCGGGCAGTTCGGCCCGACCGCCGACGGACAGACCCGCATTCTGATGCTCTCCGGCGAGCGCGCGGCACTGGACGACCTGGGCACCGAGCTACCCGCGGACACCGTGGTCCAGCTACCCGGCCGCGCGATGGCCATCCACTCGCCGCTGCGTAGCCATTTCCGTGCGTTCATGGCGCCGTACATCGATGCCATGCCGTTCACCGATCCGGGGCCGCCGCTGCTGTCCTGCCTGGACAACAAGGTGCTGACGACTGCAGCGGATGTCCGGGACACCTTCCACCGCAACCCCACCGACCCGATCAATCTGATGTACATCTACGAGGCGATGAAGGACGAGGGTGTACGCCTCGGACTCGTCGTGGGCGGCTCCATTCCCGATGGGGTACTGCGGTTCCCGTTCTCCGTCCTGCACGTCGACCGTCCCGAACATATCGAGCAGGTGCTGACCATGGTCTTCGAGCTCGGTATCGAAGTGTTCCCCACGCGAGCGATGCGATGACCAGCACCTTCAATCCCCGTGCCACCGAATGTGATGCCCTGATCCGGGGCTGGCTCGACGCCGACCTCGACGAGTGGACCCGCGTTGTGATACGGCGGACGTTCGACCAGGAGACCGGCGCACCCTACTGGTTGCGCCGCACGGACGAGCTGGATTTCGATCCCCGCGACATCACACGCTACGAACAGCTCACCGCCTTCGGTCCCTTCCCGCTCGACACCTTGCGGTCAATGAACCCTGCCGAGCTCGTGCCCCTGGCGGTACCCCGTCCGATCACCGGTCGCGTGTGGGACAGCGGCGGCACCACGGGTACGCCTTGCCGGGTTTACTACACCCCCGATATGCTGCTACACCGCGGAGCTTGGCGCCGATGGTCCTTCGTCACTGAAGGTTTCGAGCCGCACCGCACCTGGCTGCAAGCCACCCCGACCGGTCCGCACCTGATCGGAAACGGCGCCTGGGAAGCGAGTGAACTCCACGCCGGGCTGGTCTACTCCATCGACATGGACCCGCGGTGGGTGAAGCGGCTCATTCGGGAAGGCCGCTTGGCCGAAGCCAACGAGTACAGCATCCATTTGGTCGACCAGATCGCCGATGTTCTGCAACACGGCCGCATCGACTACATCAACACCACTCCCGCTCTCCTGCAGGTGCTCGCGCGTCGCTATCCGGATCTGGTGTCGGCTCTGCGCGGCGCCCGGCTGAGCGGCACCCAGGTCGGCCCCGACATGTACCGAGATCTGGTCGCCGCGTTGGACGGCGGCATCTGCGGTCGCAGCTACGGCAACACCTTCGGCAACGGCGCCGGACTCCCCGCCGAGCAAGACGGCGAAATCCTTCCGTACGCCCCCAACTATCCCCAAGTCACCATGGCTGTTGTCGACCGAAACGACTGGTCGACGACCACTCCCTACGGCGCAACCGGCCAGGTCCGCCTCACGGTCCTGCACGAAGACCTGTTCCTGCCCAACGTCCTCGAACGTGACCAAGCTCTCCGCTTCGATACCGGATGCGACTGGCCCTCCGACGGAGTTGCCAATGTCCGGCCCCTGCAAATCACTACCACGGCGCCGGAAGGCCTCTACTGAAACACGTGAATACGCCTCCGAACTGCTTGGGGTGGAACCGTCAGGTGATTGCAGCCGTTGGATACCCACTGCCGGAGCTCGTACTCCTGAGCAACGGCACACGTGCCTTGCAAAGCTTTCGGCGGTGCACCGGGGCGAGGACGCGCACTCCAGAACAACCGGTGATTGAGCTCAGTTCAAAACCATCGGCGCCACGCCAATGCGATATGTTGAAGCTACACAGAAGCTTCTGACAAAGCACCTGTGGCGAATTCCGTTGGCGGCGCGCCAACGCCTACAACGTATTGATCAAAGCCAGCGGTCGATGACTTCGTCCTTGTACCGAGTGTGATCGAAGCCGTCGAAGGTCGAGGGCCATCAGCGGCTGTCCTGTCTCGCGTTTCTCCATGTTCGATCCGTGTATCAGGATGTGCGCACTACGCGAAATACGAGCGGAGAATGTCCCAGCCCTGTTGCCACTCACCAAGGTCCGAGCCGAGGTTGATGTGACCCCTCCGGCCAACGTTCACCAGTTCAGCCCCAATTGTTCGGCGACCGCTGTGGCAATTAGGGTCGAGCGATGTCCCCAAGTTCCAGGCGGGCCTATCGGACCGGGCTCTCGCGTGAATTGATCATCGACGCCGCGCAGGCACTCACCGCGGAGCGTGGTCTCGACGGGTGGAGTATGCGCGACCTCGCCGCACGTCTCGACACCTCGTTGTCGGTGATCTACCACCATGTCGGCGACCGAGATGCGGTGTGCGCCGCGGTAGTCGACCGAGTCTACGCCGAGATGGATATACAGCTGGACACCACGAATTGGCGACGACTGCTATATGGCGTGCTGTCGTCGATGATCTCTCACCTGTTCCGGTATCCGGGTGTCGCCACATGGTTGTTGCGCAACGGCCCACAGACCGAAGCGCTGTTGCCTACAGTGGACGTGGGCGTCACACTGATGCTCGAAGCCGGCTGGGGTGAGGAATCTGCCGCTGCGTATTCGGTGGCCTTCAACACCTGTCTCGGCCTGATCGCACTCGGTGACCAGCAGGTCGCCGGAGCCGACCTCGGATTGTCCGGGTTGCTCACCGTGCTCGATTCGGATCCGTCGGACGCGCCGGGTGCCCGGCAGATGCAGCAACTGGTCGAGCAGTTCACTAACGACACCGAACGCGATGCCACGTGGAAGAACTACTGCCTGTACGCACTCGATCGCGTCCTGGACGGACTACAGGTGCGACTCGACCAGCTGACGAGCGGACCGATCACTGCGCGGTAGCGAATGAGGCCGAGCGAAAGGGTTCACGGCTCCTTGACCGGGACAGCTGTCTCGACGACGACCTCGGTCTCCCCATCCGGGGCATCCGACGCCACGTATGTGGGATCGAATCGATAGCGGACAGTGATCGGAACGAACAGCGCGATCAGGATTGCCGCGAAAACGACCAAGGCACCGCCACCAGAGACAGCGACGGTGGTGCCGACGAGGGCGGCGGTAATACCGTGCGAGAAGTCGCCGAGGCGTTGGCCACCCGCAACCGCGATATTGAATACGCCCTGCAGGCGACCACGCACATCGTCGGTGGCGATCTGCTGAATCATGGTGGAACGGAAGACAACCGAGATCAGGTCGCCCACACCGGCGAGGGAGAGGAAGAAGATCGCGAGGATCAGGCCGCCGCTGTCGAGCAGGGCGCTCAGCCCGAACCCGATGATGCCCGAGCCCCAGATCAGAACACCGACGACTACAGCCACACCATGTCTGCGAACCCTCGGCACCCAACCGGAGAACACGCCGCCGAGCAACGAGCCGATCGCCATCGCCGCGAACAGCACGCCGACGATCATCTCTCCGTCATCGCTGCCCGCCGCGAAATTCTTCTCCGCCATCGCTGGGAACAGCGCACGTGGAAGACCAGCCACCATCGCGACCATATCTATCACGAACATTGCCGTGATCAGCCGCTGGGACGAGAGATATACCAAGCCGAACCAGATCTCCCGCACACCGGAGCTGGTCACCCGACCACTCGGTGGCAGTTGCGGCAAACGGTACGCAGCCCACACCGCGACCAACATCGCACACGAGTCCAATAGATATGCCAGTGCGGGACCGCCGAGTTGGATCAGCACACCGGCCAGTAGGCTGCCGGTGATTCCGCCGATCTGGATAGCGCTCATCTCCAGCGTATTGGCTGCCGCGATGTGCTGCGGCGGAAGTATGGAATTGCTCGACGACGCTCGGCCCCCGTGCTCGCCCGGTAGTCGGTGGGTACGAGCACCAGCTTGTGCCGTGCTGCGGCCGACCGCTCCCAGGCAGCCGCCACATCGGCCAGGGGAACAAGTTCGTAGTCGACGGTCAGGTCTCCCCGATCGGCCCACACGACCAACTGCCGGTAAGCGCGCATCATCGCTTCCGGCCCGTGGTGCACCGGCATGAATCCTGTAACGGACGCGCCGACGGACCGCAGCAGCTGAGCGGGCAGTGCCGCCGTCGCACCCGCACTCTCGCCCACCTGCACCAGACGCACACCGGGACTACCTGCGGCGAGGGCGGCCACCGCGGACTCACCCCAGGCGTAGTCCACGATTACGTCCACACCGCCGGACGCCTCACGAATCGTTGCCGTGAGCCGCTCGCCCTCGAGCCCTTCGGTCGACACCGTGGCCGACGCGCCGAGTGGCACGGTGGCCGCCAGGGCCGCTTTGTTCCTGCCGACCACGGTGACGCTGCGGGCGCCGAGCATCCGGGCCGCCTGAATCGCCAGTCTGCCGACAACGCCGCTGCCGCCGAGCAGCACCACGCTGTCGCCGGGCCGTAGTTGCGCGGCATCGGTGAGCGGCATCAGTGCCGCCATGCCGCTGTTGCCGAGGGTGGCGGCCATCGGGAAGTCCACACCGCCCGGGATCGGCAACGCGAATCCTGCGGGGACCAGTGTGCACTCGGCCATCGCGCCGAACGGGCTGATCGGGCGCCCGAAGTAGACACGCCGGTTGTCAGTCGTGACGCCAGCCCCTTCGATGCCTGTGACCACCGGGAAGGTCTTCGGGCTGAGGTAGTGCTTGCCTGCAGCGACGGCCCGGTCGATCACGTTGATGGTGGCCGAATGTACCTCGACCAGCACGCCGTCGGGGCACGCGTCCAATTCGGGAACGACGAAATCCCCGAACTCCGGTGCCCCGTACCGATGCAGTACCGCAGCTTTCATCGGACTCTCATTTCGGTGAATATCGATTCAGTGAACTTTGATTCCTACTAGTAGGCTCCTGCGGAATACTGTCAAGGAGTGATCCCCATCGACATCCCGACGAGCCGACCCACGAAGCGACAGCTCCGAGCCCTCCGGACCGCCGCTGATCTCAAGACCGCGGCGCGCGCCGTATTCGCACGTCAGGGCTATCTGAATACGAAGATCACCGATATCACCATGGAAGCGGGACGCGCCGCGGGCTCCTTCTACAACCATTTCGACAGCAAGGAAGAGATCCTGGCTGCCCTCGCCGTCGATATCGGCGCCGACGCCGACGAGATCGCCGGATCTACCCCTCCATCGCCCACGGCGGCGAACGAGCAGTCCATCTATCAGTCCACCCGCATGCACGTCGCGGTGTTCTGGCACACCTATACCGCTCACCGCGACGTCTTCGCCGCGATCGAGCAGGCCACGCTCGCCAATCCAGCCTTCGCTCAACGGATGCGAGCGTTCCGTTCCGAGCAGTTGCAACCCTGGATCGACTGGCTCACCGAGCTGTCCGACCAAGGCGCGAGGCTGCCCGCTGAGCCGGCGGTCACCGCCGCGATGGTCGCGACGACCGCCGAGACGATGATCCAGTTCTGGCGTGGCGATCCCGAGACCGGGATCGACAACCTGACCATATTCATCGCCACGGGACTCAGCGCGGGCTCAGCCCCGAGTTGAGTTCCACCCGCCGCGCGATCCGGTGCCGGATGGCGGCGGTGGGGCGGGTCGATCATCGAGTGGTCGTGGCCGACAAACGAACTCTGCTCCGCGCGTTCTTCACCGGGCGCGTACTCGAACAGCGTGAAGCCGAAGCGGTTGCCGATGTCATCGCCGACAGATCCGACTATCGTCCCGTTCACATCACGAAGAACGGCATGACTTCCGTCCCCGAAGACGAGGGACTGTTCGAGGAAGCCGATACGATCGCCGACCAGCGCCAGCGCGCTCTGTCGGAACCGCTGCTGACCTGGCTGTCGCATCGCACGGGAGAGCAACGGCACACTGCTGTTGACGAGTTTCGTACGCTCCCTGCCTGCTGCCCGACGCAGCGCGCGGTCCGGCTTCACCTCCCGCCTACTCGACCGTGACCGTGACCGTTGTCGTCCGTGTCGTGGCAGGCAGTTTCGCGGTGTCGACCTTGAGCACCTCCCCCGCGTCTTGCGCACCGCTGGCCAGGATTTTCGCCTGCAGTCCGAACGGTGGTCGGTCACCGGTGGCTGCGTCGATTCCGAAATCGCTGTCGTTGGCGATGTAGAGGGTCTTGCCGCCGTCAGGAGTGGCAATGCCTTCGATCTTGTCGTGGCCGAAGAATTCGCCGTCGGCGTTCAGATCACCCAGCAGCCCGCTGAGGTCGAGTCGAGACTCCTTGGCGACAGGGGTGATGCCGGCTTTCTGCAGCGTGGCGACACCGTCGGAGGTGGGAACGGCACCGACGAGCAGTTCCAACGGCCGACCGTCGACCAGGAGGCCCAGCTCCGGATCGTATTGCGCGCCGACGATCTTCGCCTGTGGGCCGATGTCGGTAGCCTTTGCGAGGTCGATGGTCCATAGTTTCTTCGTGGCCCCGGGCGCCTTGTCGCCGTCACGCTCGATGACGACAAATGTGGTGTCGCTCAATGCCGTGATCTCGGAGACCATGAGCTTTCGCTTCGGATCCTCCAGCGGATACACGAACTCTTGGACCTCCCGAGTGGTCAGATCCACGGCGACGATCCGAGTCATCGGCACCGCACGCGCCGACTCGATACCTGGCATGTTCAACGCGCTTTGCATGATTCCGACCAGAGTGTTGCCGTCCGGGGTGATGGTCAGTCCTTCCATCCCCTGGTTCGGCGTGCGCAGCGCAAGCTCCTTGGGCAGGCCCCGCCCGGGCACCAGGCGCTCCAACTCGGTGCCTTCGGCGTCGAAGTGCACGATGAACGGCCCGTACTCGTCGGATACCCAGAAACTGCCGTCTGACATGGCGACCAGACCTTCGCTGTCGATGCCGTGATCGGTGGGCGGCAGGACGTTCCCGTCGAGATCACGCATGGTCTCACCGGTGACGGCGGAGGTATCGACCAGCCCGTTGAACGGCTGGCCGGCCGGATTCTTCAACGGGATGGTGGTCTCCAACACCGCCTTGGTTCCGTCCAATGTGAATTTGGCGATGGCAGGCGTGAATGTCGGCACCGGCGTCAGCTTTTCTGCCTTGCTCTGGCCTTTCACGTTCGGCCCGCGATCGGTGAGACCGTAGAACTCGTCTGTCGATCCGGGAACCAGTGTGAACGCCGACCCGTATCCGCTGTCCTGCAGACTCACTCCGCCGAACTCGCCCAGTGGCGGTATATCGCTGGTGAACAGTGCGACGGCATCAGTGGTGGTCACAGCGATGGTGTCGGAGCCGGTGTACCCGTCCGCCGGGGTATACACCACGGCACCGTCGGTGCGGCGAGTGATCGTGCCGTGTTCTGGGTCGGATATTGCGACCGCAGCGCTACCACCGGTCGCTTCCAGCAGCTCATCCAACGAGAGCACCAGCGGTCGATCCGCTGCGATGGTGAAGTCGGCCTCCGGACTCGACGACGAGCACGCGGACAGGACAGCGGTCGCGCACACGGCGACCGTGGCGAGTGCACTTCGGGTACTACGGCGATTTCTCACCAAGGATGCGTACCGTTCGAGCGAGACCAATAGTTGACGTCGAGTTGAACAGCGGCCATCCGCCCGCACAAACAGCGGCGCCCTCCACCACCCGGCCGAGCCGGTACGAGCCGACGCGAACGAAGCAAGACTCCCACGTCGGGAATTCCCTCACCGGTAGTGCGGCGCGACGATTGCCCCGAACCGCGGATGCGGTGTGGTACGGAGTGGAAACCGGCTGAAAACGAGCCGCTACAGTCAGTCTACGACTCCCCCGGCATGGCTACTGGCCGGTGTATTCATCGAACTCGGCGGCCTGGTGTTGGGAGCGTGGTCGTCGCTCCTGGCGCCGGACGGCGACGGCCGCGATGTCGGCAGCGTCGACGAAGCCGATACGACCGCTGCGGGTAGCGGTCCAGATGGTGCTGCCTTCACTGATGCTGAGGACCGCCGCCGGGTCGGAGTCACCCAAAGGGCGGTAGTGAGGTAGACACGGTCGACTGCGTCGAGGGCGTCGACGTGGGTGGCAGGGTCATGCCGGTCGAGGCGGACCGACTCCACACCAGGAACCGGGGTAGGGTGACGGCTGGCTGCCCGCGACCGGAAGGGATTTGGTCCAGGTGGGTCCGGCGTGCCGGAAGCCGCCTTCGTAGGTTCTCGCAACCGAACAATCGGGCGTCCTGTTTGTTGGCGTTCGCGGCGGGCTACAGTGCGACGGGCGACGGTATCGACCGGAGCCCGTTCGAATATTGTTTGGGTGCGAAGGGGTTTCGCCCCAGCGGTCTACCCGCTGGATCTTGTCGAGGAGGCTTGAGACGTTGATCGAGGGGTTTGTCGAGCGTGGATTCGAGGCGGTGCGAGATGGTTTTGCACGCGCGCACGACGATGATGAGGGAGCTTCGCAACTCTGCGTCTATCGCCAAGGTCGCGTCGTGGTGGATCTGTGGACGGGGCAGGATCCGGAATCCGGGAAGACGTGGGGCGCTGAATCACTGACACTGCTCATGTCGGTGTCGAAGGGGATGACAGCAACCTGCGTGCACATCCTTGTCGATCGGGATCTGCTCGATCTGGACGCGCCGGTCCGGGAGTATTGGCCGGAATTCGCCACTGCGGGCAAGGCCGATGTGACGGTCGGCGACGTGCTATCGCATCGCAGTGGCCTGTCGAGCTTCGATGTCGAATCCGGGATCGGGGCTCGGGAATTGACGAACTGGACGGCGTGCGTGTCCGCGCTGGAGTCGATGCAACCCTTGTGGGAGCCGGGAACCGCCTTCTACTATCACTCTCTCACGTGGGGCTACCTGGCTGGTGAGCTGATCCGCCGGGTCTCCGGTAGAAGTGTCGGTGAGTTCCTTGCCGCCGAGATCGCCGAGCCGCTCGGTTTGAGTCTGTGGATCGGACTGCCGGAAGCGCAGGAGTACCGTGTCGTTCCGCAGTTCGTGCGGCGTCAACTGCCCGGGGCAGCCGACGTGGAAGCGATGTTGAACCGCATGGGCGTCGATGTCGACGCACGGTTGGTTCGCGCAACCCTCGCGACGGTCGCGGCCAGGGACGAGGGGCTTGCGCTACTCAATACTCGAGCCGGGCACTTCGCGGAGGTGCCGTCCGGCAACGGGATCGGGAACGCTCGTTCTGTGGCGCGGATGTTCGCGGCAACGATCGGTGAGATCGACGGCATCCGGTTGCTCACCCCGGAGTCGGTCGAGCGGGCCCGGCAACCACAGACCGAGGGCCTCGGCCATCCTGCGCCGCTGGACGTGATGCCGCGGGGCAACTACTTCGCCCACGGATACGAACTCACTCGGCCTGCCCAGTTGCTGGGCAACGGAGCCTTCGGGCAGGTCGGCACTGGAGGACGCATCGGTATGGCCCATCCCGAATCCGGCGTCGCCGTGGGCTACACCTGCACCAACATGGTGGGGGATGACACAGGCGGACCCGATCCGCGCTGGCAGCCTTGGTCCGACGCGCTGCGCACTGCGCTCAGCTGAGCTGTCCGAGCGGGTGCGGGATGCGCTGTGGGTGCATCTTCCGCACCCATCGTGATCCGGCCGTCAGGCGACCGCGGGGCCGTTTGCGGTGCCTGTGCTTCCGACTTGGCGCATATGGTCGGCCAATTCGATTTGCACCTATATGCGGTCGCCCCCGAACGAGAAGCCGTCCAGCACATTCGCCGAGTGGGGAGGAATGGATCGGACTTGTCCAGCACGACAGCAGGGTTGGCCGCGCGGGCCGCCAGCCACCGGTGCCCGAAATCCCGCAGCAGTCGGTAGCGTCGGAACCGGTCCCGGAGGATGTGGGTGGCGTAGATGCCCGCAGATGCTCCAGCCGCAATCAGTGCCATGAGCCCGAGTGCGATCGATACAGGTGCGGCATTCTGGTGCCAGAAGTTGTCGATTCCGACGCGCTGAAGATAGAGGTTGTAGACCTTGAATGCGCAGTAGACCAAACCCAGTAGCTCACACAAAGCGATGGCCGCCAGCGCACGCGCGAACGGGCCACTGCGGACCCACATCAGTTCGCGGATGATGTATGCGCAGCCGATTACCAGTGCGCTCGCCAACGGTGTCAGATACGCGAGCCAGTACGCCATGACAGGCCCTGTCACCGGGAAGTCGTTGCTCATATACGACGTTGGCGTGTTCGCCATTGGCGTGCGAAGGAACGTCGCGATCATCGCCGTGACGATCATAAAGGCAATCCCGAGCTGTGTACGTGGTGTGAGGTTGCGGCCGGTGATGTACGAGCTGACCCCGAGGATCGGTATCGCCGCGAGCGCGCCGAATGTCATCCCGCCCAAAGACATGACATTGGCGAGGCCAGTTGCGTCGCGCAACACACGATTGATGATGTCGTCGGTGATCACCGGGACCCGGCACAGTTTCGCCAGACCTAGGAAGAGCAGAAGCTGGGTCAGCGGGTTGGTGATCCCCGTGGGGACGCCACGCGGAACACCTTGCCGGTTGACCCGAATGCGATGGACCACCAGTACGAGAAGCACTGTCGGGATGAGTGCGCCGATGACGATCTTCACGCCGACCATCCAAAGATCGCGGCTGCCCGCTCGAGCATGAGACGTTGCCTCGGATTGAGATCTCGGTCCGGGAACAGTGGTTGGCTGAGTGCAGCGGCGGCCTCCATCAGCAGCGTCGCAAACCACTCGGCTTGACGCTCCAGCGGCAGATCGAAGTTCGAGCGCAGACATGCCTGCTGGTCCATGAGCCGTTTGATGACGACCGCCGGGATCGATGACGCTGTTCGCTGGAAATACTGGATCCGCTCCTCGGGCGGAACCTCGTGTCCGAGGATGATGTGCCCGAGTTCGTGCGCGATGATACCGTCGCGCTCGATCCGGGTGAAACCTGATCGGTGCCGGATGAGGTCTTTCTCAGGCAGCGGGATCCAAATGCCGGAGAAGTCCATGCTCTCGAATTCGCCAAGCCCTTCGATGATCTCGATCGGCCGGTCCCGCTGCAGGCTCAGTTGTTCCACGAAGCGTTGCATCGACCAGGGCCGGCGTAGCGTCAGCTTCGCAAGAGCCTGCGCCGCAATCAGGCTGTCCTGGTCGGCGCCGCCTTCATTCAAGAGACTCAAGGTAGTTCTTCAACTCCTGTAGCGCACTATCGCCCAGACGGTCCGAACTCGGACGTAGAGCTACAAATGGAATCCGCTTGTCGCGCTGTACGATCAGAAGGCTCAGCTGTTGAAACTGACTGTAGTACAGTTCAGGATCGTCGGAAAGGAAGCTCGCGGGCATGTCGAAGTAACGAGCCAACCCTTCGAGCAGGTCGCTACTCGGCCGTTGCGCCGCGGGCCACCGCAAGGCCTCGATCTGCTCTACTTCAACCACGTACCTCAAGCTCTTCGAAAGCGCCTGCGCCACGGCTGTGGTGCTGACCTCGGCTCCATCGTTGTCGATGATGGTGGCAAACAGTAGGTTCACCCTCGCTTCCAACGGTATGACTCCACCGCTCGAGCTCAACAGCGTTCTCCCTCAATCAGACTTATCCGGTCCAGCTTAGACTGCCATCGCCTGGTAAAGCGGTCCACGAGCGCGGAGTCCAGATCTGTTGCGCTGCCAGCGAGCCACCGCCGGTACAGCTGGTTCTGCCGTTCGACCCCCGTGGTTGTCGGCGGTGTCGCCAACAGCGCACCGATGAGTCTTTCTATGCTCTTGGGGATATCGTTGCCCGGTCCGCCTGCACGCTCGAGCACTTCGGTTGCTTGCGCGGCCGCAAGCCTGCCGATGGCTACGCCGAGCTGCTCTTTCACTACCCGCGCAGCTTCCTGGGCCGACTCGGGAAGATCGGACCGATCGCAGAGTTGGAAGCAACGGTCGGCGGCAGCGATGAGCGCGTCCACGACGTCGATATCGAGTTCCACCAGGCGGAAACTCAGCGGGTCGTTTTCGTTGCCACCCGAAGTCACCGGACGATGTGCATCCGAACCCGGCACAGGCTCGCCCAGGCTTCTCGGGTCGCCGCCATGAAGCGCTCTCGCTGCGCTGCCCTCGGCCCATCGCAGGCCGGTATCCAGGAGTCGCAGCGTGGCAGGGCTCGGCGGCGCTGTATCGGCGCGCGGGATTTCGACCCGCGCCGTCGTCGCAATGGAAGGACCGCCGGCTGCTCGCAGGTCCGGCCGCGACAGCCCGAGCTCCTCGCGGCGTCCCGCCACGATTCGCCCGAATCGCTCTTGCAGATCCAGCGTAACCACGAGCCAAACCCTATGCGAACCACGCCCGATGCCCACTCTCTCCACCGTGAACCGTGCAGTCGAGATATCACAGAACACTCACTAATTGCCCTAATCAACCTCACACAGGGATCATCAAGCGCACGTTGGCACTCATGATATGTTTGCGACGCCTCGTTTGCTGGGCAGCACATCGAATCCACACACTGCCCGCAATGTGAAGCGGCGGTGGTTGATTGGTTCACCGAGCTAGAGAGATGTCGTCCGGAGGAGGGGAGACGACAACTCCTCTCGATTCCGTGTGAGCCTTCAATCCGCGTGGTCCCTGCATGTCAGGCTGAGTTGAGTCCACTCGCTGGGGTAGTCGCCACAGCACAGGGGATCGACATAGCCGTGGGCGAAGTAGTTGCCTCGCGGCACAACGTCCGATGGCGCAGGCAGGCTGAGCCCTTCGGTTTGTGGTTTCCGTGCCCGCTCGAACCGACACGACATGGACACGACCGCGATCGCATCGACACCGATGTCGCCCTGCCCCGAGGCACCCCGCTGGTAGCGACACCGTTGGTAGCGTTCGAATTTCGCTGGTGACGTAGCAGCATGGCGACAAACTTGCCCAGTGCATTGCAGTGATGTGCAATAGCAATCGGGGGGCAGCGACTGGCCTACCCGCTTCGGAAGCGCCGAATGTCAGGAGTGAAGCCGTAATCATGCCCATCGAAGCTGTAGTGCCACTCGTGCTGATCGGACTGGCGTTCGTCGTGTTCTGTTGGTGGGACCTGTACCGGGCGCCGCACACGCGGGTGTTCGGCAAATCGATCTGGGCTGTGCTGTGTGTGGTCACGATCCCTCTCGGCGGGCTCGCCTACCTCGTGTTCGGGCGGCCTCGGTGACCACGGTGGCCCTCGACGGTGTCGGAGTCCGGTTCGGTGAGCTGGACGCACTGCGCGAGGTCGGCATCGACATACCGGATCGAGGAATGTTCGCGCTCGTCGGCCCGAACGGCGCCGGTAAGTCGACATTGTTGAGCGTGGTATGTGGGCTGCTGAGACCGACGTCCGGGCAGGTGAGGCTCGAGATCGCGCCGTCGGCGCTGAGCTACTGCCCCGATGTCGCGCAGTTCGATTCCTGGTTGAACCCAGCAGAACTGTTGCAGCTGTCTGCCGCGCTGCGGGGAGAATCTGTGACCAGCACACGCATTGCCGACACCCTGGATCAGGTGGGGCTCGATCCGGCGAACACCCGTAGAGTGGGTGGCTTTTCGCGTGGGATGAAGACCCGGCTGAGTATTGCCGCCGGCATCCTGTCCGAACCGCGTCTCCTCGTCGTCGACGAACCGGTCGCTGCCCTCGATCCCGCGGGCCGAGTCCAGGTGCTGGACCTGCTGGCGGACGTGGCCGACCAGACCACCGTCCTGCTGTCCAGCCACGACCTGCAAGACGTCGAGGAGCGAGCGAACGCGCTCGCGGTCCTGCGACGTGGTCGCGTCGTCTATCACGGACCATTGGACGGCCTGACCGGTCCACATGCCACGACACAGTGGCGAATCAGGTGTTCGTCCGACTGCGATTCGGCTCGTGATGTGTTGGTCGCGCAGAACTGGGTGGGCGCGGTCACTACCGTCGGTCCACGGGAACTACGAGTTCACCTCGACGAGAAGGTCGTTGCCGACGCGGGCTGGCGACTCGGCGCCGTCCTGGGGTCGGCGCGAATCCCGTTCACCTCCCTGCACCAGGAGACCGGCACGCTGCAGGACGCATTCCTGCGCCTGACCGCGTGAACGCGCCGGTGCCCGCTCCGACGTACCGCATGCGAGCCGCGACAACCGTGTGGTATTTCGAGGTCCTGCGCCTGCTGCGAACCCGACGGCTGATAGCGGTGCTGTTCGTGATGCTCCTGCCCGCCTTGGGGATTCCCGTGCTGATCTACAACCTCGACAGCCTGGTGGGGGCCGAACTCGGCGCTGCAACACTGCCACCGCCCACCGCGACAATGGTATTGGATACGTTCGGGCAGAACATGCAAACGTTCACGACACTCGCCATCGTGGCCGTGGCGAGCGCCACCTACACCGAAGCGAACCGTCCAGGACTGGCGGTGTTCTACCGGACCCGGCTCACCGACCCGATTCGGCTGCTGTGGCCACGATTCGTCGTACTGACGGTCGCCGCACTCCTGGCGTACTGGATCGCGGGTGCGGCGCTGGCCTATCAACTCGCCGTCCTGTTCGATTACACCGCCTTCGCCGACCTGACCATCGCGATTCTCACCGGTAGCGTGTGGTTTCCGCTGTGTATCGCGGTCACCGCGACGATCTCCGGCCTGGTCCGCGGCCTAGCGGCTACCGTTTGCTGCGCCAGCGTCGTCTTGCTGGCTGTTCCGTTGCTCACCACCATCGAACGGATCGGCGATTGGCTACCGGCCGATATCGCACGGACGATGGGCGCCGCGGCGCAGGTGGATGCCACCCCGTGGGCCTCCTCCACCGTCGGGTGGCCACCGATCATCGTCGCCGTCGCGGCTGTGGCCGCCGTTCTTGCGATCCACTTGGGTGTCGAGACCCGCCGTCATACCGACACCCGAGTGGTCACCCGCTCGGATCGACCTCGATGAGAGAGTGAGTCCTCGACGATGACGATCGGCGCCCATCCGGGTGCGGCGGTGGTCAGACCAATGACGGTGTAGCGGGCGTCGACGGCTGTGCGCATTCGCTGTAGGCACCGAGCCAGCCGACGGCCCGGTAGTCGCCACGTCTGGTGAAGACAGCGGCCCCGACCGCGCGGGGGTCGCCGGCAGGCAGGGGCGCGCTCGCACGCCCCTGGGCCACCGGTACTGCAACATGGTCGGTCCCGGACCAGACCATCAGAGTCGCTGATGTCGAGCAGGTCGTGGTCACACGCTCGTCGTCGATCGTCACACTCGTCTGGGTGACCCGATCACGCAGGAGCGTTGCGTAGTCGGATGGGCTGAGCCGACAATCCTGCGGTCGACCGGTTTCGCCCCAATCCGGATTGGTGATGCCCCGAGCGGTCGCGGCGCGCCACAGTGCCGGAACCACGTCATCGGCGTGGACGGCCGTGGCCATCTGCTCACACATCCACAACAGTCGACCGGCTCCCCGGGGCGGGTTACACCGCCGCCACCGAATACGTCGACTCAAGTCGGCGGCGACGATGGCCACCCAGGGGTGCACCGTGCCCAGAAATCCCTGACAGCCGAGCCAGTGCAGATACCGCGGCGCCTGTTCGAGAATCGGATACATGGTCGCGTAGGGGATTCCGCCGATGGTGCGCGCGCCGCGGTGGAACGCCGTGGGAGAATTGGCCGCGGTGAGCAGGACCGCGCGAGCCAAGACACCGGGGGCGTACACATACGAGCTCGACTCCGCCGAACGCCTTCGGTCGTTGTCGGTGACCTCGGCGACAAAGCCTCGGGCCAGCTCGAGTTCGACCGCGCGCTGCTTGAGGTCCTCGCTGATAGCGGCCCGCGCGAGCGTGACCACCTGTGCGGCGAGAGTTTCGATCAGCACGGCCTCGGCGTCCTCGGCGGTATCGGGGACATCCACCTCGGCCAACGCGGCCCGGATCCGATGGCACGTGTCCGGTGGGACCATCAGTCGCGCCGTCAGCAACCCGAGCTCGGTGGGAACCAGTTCGTCCTCGCCGGACACCGGGCGCTTTCGGGTGAAGAAGTCGCCCTCGTCGAGGAACCCGACCGCCTGGCGCAGGGGCGTCATGTCCTGGCTGCCTTGGTGATACGACAATGTCTGTTCGTACCACCGTTCGGCGTCGTGGACGGAGTGGATACGTTCTTGTGTGGCTTCGGCCAGGACATGCTCGGTGAGGCTGTCCTGGATGCGAGAATTGACCCGGAAGCCGGCCAACAGCTTTCGCTGCCAGATGGACCGTTCGGTCTCGTCGACGAGCAGGAACGCCCACCCCTGTCGTTCACCGGCGCCGACGCGTCCGGCGCGCCCGAACATCTGTTGGACGGTGGCGACGTCGATGGCCTTCAGTCCTACTTCGGTATCCTGCACGATCACCGCGCGAGCGGGCAGATTCACCCCGGCAGCAACCGTGGAGGTCGCGACCAGGACATCGAATTCCCGTGCACGGAAAGCCTGCTCGGCCTCTCTCTTGTGTTCCCAGCCCTTGTAGTGCAAACCGACGCCGACCGCCCGGCAGGCGCGATGCACCGCTTCGACGTCGTCGGGGTCGATACCGTATCCGGTGGCACCGCGACTGGCGGCGATGATCAGCGCGGTACGTCGGACATTGCGCTTACTGCCACAGAACACGACGACACTGCCATTGTCACGCGTCACCATAGCGACGATGGACGTGGTCAGTCTGACCTTGGCCGCTTCGACCAAACTCCAATCGGTACTGTTGGCGACGGTCGGCAACTGCCAGGTCAACCGGGTCGGGCGCCACGCCACCCGGACAGTGCGGGCATGCAACCACGCGGCGATTTGATCGGCATTGGCCACTGTTGCCGACAATCCGACGATCCGAATCGGTGATTCGCTCCCACGAACCCGGGCCAGAATCGCTTCGAGGAACGACCCACGGGTGGAATCACCGAGCAAATGGATTTCGTCGACAACCAGACAACCGACCTCGGCGAGCGCTTCACGCAGCGTGGAGGTCCGGCAGATGGCCTCGAACTTCTCGGTTGTGGTCACCCACAGATCGGCGGCCCGAATACGGTGGGCATCCACCCGGTACTCACCCGAGAGCCGTTCGACACGCAAACCGCGGCGACGCCAGCTGTCGAGTTCGCGATTCAGTTCATCGGTCAAGGACCGTTGCGGCACCAGCCAGGCGGCTTTCTTGCCGTGTTCCAGAACGGTGCGCAGCGCAGCCACCATGCCGATCACCGTCTTCCCGGCGCCGGTGGGCGCGACCACGAGCACATGGTCGTCACTGCCGATGATATGCGGGACGGCCTCGGCCTGAGCGGGATTCATCGCGTCGTGGGGAAGGAAGCGAATCCACGCCGGGGGCACGAGATGATCCACGGGCACCGACCGAGCCGGGGTCCCTCCCGAAGCGAAGTCGTCGGGCGTGACGTGGTTGTGCCACATGAGATCGAATCCGTCGCGAGCAGCCTCGGCGGCAGCGCCCTCCAAGGGGCGCGCCGGCCTCGCCGAGGACGACGCCGACCCGCGCTGGCCGACGGCCGCGAGCAGCTCTCGTCGCGGGTTCAGGGTGCTGATCACTTCGTGCTCGAGCAGGTAGCCGACCTCACGAAAGGGAATCCGCTGCGCGTGCAGCTGTTCTCGCATGGTGGTGAATCGATCGCCGATCGGGATCAACACACGCATATCGGTTCCGGACCGAAACGGGGGTATCGGGGTATCGGGGTCCGCGATCTTCATCCACAGTATCGGAGGCCGTGGATCGGCGACATCGGACACGTCATCCTCGATCTGCATCGACTGGACCGGTGACCTCCAGGGCTCGGTCACACCGGTCACCGCGGCGGCTGGCATGACGTATGTATCGATCGCGTCACCCTAACCCACCACGCCGACACGACTGCGCCGGCCACGATCGCACCGGGGCGGTCCGTGAGCTGCGCCACGCCGGCTCGGCTGCGCTCGGTGTCGGTCAGCGGGCCGTCGCCGACGCCACCGCGTGGATGAACGCAGGCAGGCTCGCCAGAGTGTGCGCCGGCACCACGATGTCGCAGAACGGCAGTGCTGCCGCCATCGCCCCGGTGACCGGTCGGAATCCAGCCGCACCCGCTCGAGGATTGAGCCACACGACATACCACGCCCGGCGGCGGATCCGAGCCATCGCGCTGGCGAGGACCTCCGGAGGATCGCTGTCCCAACCGTCCGAGGCGATGACGACCACGGCGCCGCGCACCGCACTACCCGACGGTCCGGCCAGCAGCGCACCGAGGCTTCGCCCGATGTGCGTGCCCCCGTATCGGTCGACCACCTTGTTGCTGGCCCGCGCCGCCGCGACCTCCGCGCTGCGATGCGCAAGCACCGATGTCAGCCTGGTCAACGAGGTGGAGAAGGCGAACACTTCGGGACGATCGAGCCGACGACGCTGCAGCACAGCGCGCATCAGATGCAGGTAGATCATCGTATACGGCTGCATCGAGCGACTGGCGTCGCAGATCATGACGATTCGGCGGGGGCGACGCCGAGGACGAGTGCGCACCAACACCGCCGGTTCCCACCCGGTGCGGCGCGAGCGATTCGTCGTCGCGCGAAAGTCGATCCGCTTGCCGTGCGGATGATTCTCGTAACGCCTGCTACTGCGCTGCGGCCAGAGCGCCCAAGCCTGTTCCAGCCAACCACCGATGGCCCGCAGATCATCCGGATCGAAGCGATCGAACGGCTGCTGCGCGCGAGCGACGAACCGACTCGGCAGCATGTCGGCCAGCGTGCGGTCCGCGCCGGCAGTGCGTTCGGCGGGCGCCGACCGCAGGGTCGTCCACGGCACGTCACTGCCGGAACCCGACGGTCGGCGACCGGCTGCGTTCGCAGCCGCCGCGCGCTCACTCGGAGGTCCGGATGCGATGGTCCGTGGGCCTGCCTCCGGCGCCGCATCGGCGAACACCGTCGTGAAGGCCACGTCGAAGGCGGCGAGATCCTCCATGCGGTCCACGAGCGTGAGCCGCGCGGTCCAATACAGTTCGGTGCGTGAGCGCGGCGCCATACAGCGCACGGCTTGCACGAACAGACCGGGCCCGCTGGGCGCGACTGCGACGCCACCCCGGCGCAGGTGTGCGACCAGCGCGACGGCGAACGCGGCCAGATCGATGCCGCGCAGCAGGACCGCTCGGGTCGTCACCGCGCCCGCATTCTCCTGCGCACGACGACCATGGCGAGCACGGCCGCGACCGCGAATGCGATTGCCGGCGCGTACTTCTTGATCAGCGCGGGCGCGACGAGACCGACGAGGTCCAGCGGTGCGGGTTCGGATTGCGTGGCCGGCTGTTGTGCGTGTCGACCGCCGGATCGTGCGGCCGGCTGCTCGTGTGGAGCGTCGGCCCCCGCCGCCTGCGCCGAAGTGTCCGCGCCGCCGGCAGCGAGCTTCGCTTCCAGCGAGGCGGCGAATTGGCCGATCAGCTTCTCGGAGACCTGTTGCAGGACTCCGCCGCCGAATTGGGCGAGCTTGCCGACGACCTTGAGGTCGGTGTCGACGGTGACGCGGGTCTGGTCTCCGTCCGCACGCGCTTGGGTGATGATGGTGGCCGTCGCATTGCCGGATCCGCGCGTATCCCGGCCGGTGCCGGCGATCACCGCCCGATGGTCGCCGTCGTCGCGCTCGACAAAGCTGGCCTTTCCGGAGAAGTCACTGGTCACCGGTCCGATCTTGACCTTCAGTTTGCCGAGGAACTGTTCGCCCTCCCATCCGGTCATCTGTGCTCCGGGAATGAGCGGGACCATTTGTTCGAGGTCGGTCAGGACCTCCCACGCCTGCCCGACGGGTGCGTTGACAGTGAACTCGTTGACGATCTTCATCGGAGTTTCCCTCTCATCCGGTACCCAGCTCTTGGGCGTATTCGACGAATGCCCCACGAACGGTGGCACGGTCGTCCGGGGTCTTGGCCAGCGCGCTCAACGCGGTGATCGCAGCCGGTGCGGTGAGGTCGGCGACGTGGAGCGTGGCCAATGCCGCGATCCAATCGATGGTCTCGGCGACGCCGGGTGGTTTGTCGAGATCCAGACCGCGTGCGCGGCCGACGAATCGGGTGGCATGCTCGATCAGCGCATCGGTCGCGCCGGGCACGGTGCGGCGCACGATCTGCACCGCGCGGGCCGGGTCCGGGTAGTCGATCCAGTGGTAGAGACAGCGCCGCCGCAGTGCGTCGTGCAGGTCTCGGCTGCGGTTGGAGGTCAGCACGACGATGGGTGGGCGTTCGGCGACGAACGTGCCGAGCTCGGGAACCGTCACCGTGGCCTCACCGAGGAATTCCAGCAGCAGCGCCTCGAATTCGTCGTCGGCACGGTCGATCTCGTCGATCAACAGCACCGGCGGCGCCGGACCGCGGTATCGCACGCAACGCAGAATCGGGCGGTCCACCAGGAATTCTTCGGTGAACAGATCGGCTTCGGTGAGACCCACACCGCGTGCCTCGGCCAGCCGAATGCTCAACAACTGGCGCTGATAGTTCCAGTCGTAGAGCGCCTCGCTCACGGTGAGACCCTCGTAGCATTGCAGGCGGATCAACGCTGCATCCAATACGGTGGCCAACGTCTTCGCAGCCGTCGTCTTTCCCACTCCCGGTTCGCCTTCCAGCAACAGCGGACGGCCCAAGGTGGTGGCCAGATAGAACGCCGCGGCGGCCCCGGTGTCGAGCAGGTAATTGTCGGTGTCGAAGCGTCGCACGACATCGTCGACATCGTCGAACAGCGCCATCATGGCGATGTCGCCGCGCACAGGCGCGCGTAGTCGTCCCAGGTGTCCACATCCTGCGGCGCTGCAGCATCGACCGCGAGTCGAGCCACCGGCACGTGGCTCGAGTGGATGATCCGCCACACAGCCTTGTCGCCGCGCAGTCGGGCCAATTCGTCGAATACGCTGCGATCCAGCCAGAACGGATGACCGATGCCGTCGCGGTAGTCGCAGACGGTGATCGCAGCTGTCGTCCCCTCCGATATCAGCCGGTCGACGGTGGCCGTCGACAGCTCCGGTTGATCACCGAGCATCATGACGATGCCGCGGGCGCGGGGATCGACGATCCGCAGTGCCGCCCGCAGTGACGACGCGCATCCCGACCCGAACTCGTCGGCCATGGCCACCTCCACCCCGTTGAGGTCGACCTCGCGACGAACCCGCGCGGCCGCCGCACCCAGGGTCACGATGAGCTGATCGAACCCACACGAGCGCGCCACGTCGAGAGTGGCACCGAGAATCGTCGTCTTCCGATACGGCAGAAGTTGTTTCGCCCGACCGAGCCGCCGCGAGCTTCCCGCGGCCAGGACGACTCCGGTGACGAACTCGATCGTCATGACGCCGTCTTCTGCGCGAAGGAGCTGCGGCAGGCCGCGCCGCAGAACCAATAGTCGACCCCGCCGACGGTCAGGTGCGGGGTTTGCGGCCCGACCACCACCGTCATCCCGCACTGCGGATCGACCACTTCGACCGCGGCCGGCGCCGCGCGGGCGGTCACGGCCAGACCGTCCACACGGATGGCCTGGATCACCTGCGCGACAATCGAGATGGCGATCTCCGCGGAGGTCTTGGCGCCGATCGACAGTCCCACCGGTGTGTGCACCCGCGCCTGCTCCGACTCGGTCGGCCCGAGCCCGTGCAGGATCGACGCACCACGAACCCGGCTGGCCACCAACCCGATGTAGCCCACCCCGGCGTCGAGTGCGGCGCGAATCGTCTCGGCTTCCGCGCCACCGTGGCTGGCGATCACCAGTGCCGTGACCTCGACCAGCGCCTCGCGCGTCTCGGCGTCGGCGCTACTGCGCTGCACCTCGAATCCGACCAGTGCACACACTTCGGCCAGGGCATCCGCGATCGGTGTCGCACCGCAGATGTACACCAGCGGCGCCGGGACCTGCGGCTCGAGAAAGATCTCCAACGCTCCACCCGACAGGCAGGGGTTCACCACCACCGCCGCGCCCGGCGCCTCGGGGAACTGAAGATCACCATCGGGCAGCACCCGCAGCAGCACGCTCTGGTTGGACTGCAGCGCGCCCAGCGCCGCTTTGCGGACCGAGTTCTGCGCGCACCGCCCGCCGACGAACCCTTCGATCGTCCCATCCTGCAACAAGATCGCCTCGTCTCCGGCATGCGCCGAGGTCGGCGGCTGCGCCCGGACCACCGTCGCGTGCACGAACGATGTCCGGGCGCGCACCAGCGCTTGCGCGCGCTCGGTCATCTTCATCGGTGATCCCATGGTTCGGCCCCTCCTCAAATGGGCGGGGTGGCCCGCCCCTGCATGGCCTCCCACACCCGGGAGGGCGTCAAGGGCATATCGGCGTGGCGTACCCCGAACGGCGCCAGTGCGTCCACCACCGCATTGACCACGGCGGCCGGTGATCCGACGGTGGCCGATTCGCCGATGCCCTTCGCGCCGATCGGGTGGTGCGGCGACGGGGTGACGGTGTATCCGGTCTCCAGATGCGGCACCTCCACCGCGGTCGGGATGAGGTAGTCCATCAGGGAGCCGCCCAGGCAGTTGCCGTCGGCGTCGAAGGCGATGATTTCCATCAGCGCCATGCCGATACCGTCGGTGATACCGCCGTGCACCTGCCCTTCGATGATCATCGGGTTGATCCGGGTGCCGCAGTCGTCGACGGCGAGGAAGCGGCGCACGGTCACCACCGCCGTCCCCGGGTCGATGTCCACGACACAGAAGTAGGCGCCATATGGGTAGGTGAGATTCTGCGGGTTGTAGCAGATCTGCGCGTCGAGTCCGCCCTCGACACCCTCGGGCAGATCCCCCGCGCCATGGGCGCGCATCGCGATCTGCTGAATTGTCACCGAGGCCGACGGGTCGCCTTTGACGTGGAACGAACCCTTGTCCCACTCGAGGTCGGCCACGGAGACTTCGAGCATGCCGGACGCGACGAGGCGCGCCTTGTCCCGCACTTTGCGCGCCACCAACGCCGCGGCCGCCCCCGAGACCGGAGTCGACCGACTGCCGTAGGTTCCGAGACCGAACGGTGTCTGATCGGTGTCACCGTGCACCACGTCGATATCGTCGGGCGGGATGCCGAGCTCTTCGGCGACGATCTGGGCGAAGGTCGTCTCGTGCCCTTGGCCTTGAGTTTGCACCGAGAGGCGGACAACGGCTTTGCCGGTGGGATGGACTCGCAGCTCGCACCCATCGGCCATCCCCAATCCGAGGATGTCCATGTCCTTGCGTGGACCCGCGCCGACGGCCTCGGTGAAGAACGACATCCCGATACCCATCAGCTCGCCGCGGGCGCGCTTGTCGCGCTGTTCGGCCCGCAGGGCGTGGTAGCCGATCATGTCCATCGCCTTGCGCATGGTCGTCTCGTAGTCGCCGGAGTCGTAGACCCAACCGGTTTTGCTGGTGTACGGGAACTGCTCGGGCCGCAGCAGATTGCGCAACCTGAGCTCGGCCGGATCCATCTTCAGCTCGTAGGCCAAGCAGTCCACCAACCGTTCGACCAGGTAGACCGCCTCGGTGATGCGGAACGAGCACGCGTAGGCGACGCCGCCAGGGGCCTTGTTGGTGTAGACCGCGGTCATCGAGCAGTAGGCGGCCTCGAGATCGTAGCTGCCGGTGAAGACACCGAAGAAGCCGGCCGGATACTTCAACGGCGCTGCGGTGCCGTTGAATGCACCGTGGTCGGCGAGCACCTTCGACCGGACAGCCAGAATCTTGCCCTCGGCGGTCGCGGCGATTTCACCGAGCATGATGTAGTCGCGGGCGAACCCGGTGCTGGTGAGGTTCTCGCTGCGATCCTCCATCCACTTCACCGGCTTGCCCAGCAGCAGCGATCCGACGATGGCGCACACGTATCCGGGGTAGATGGGCACCTTGTTGCCGAACCCGCCGCCGATGTCCGGGGAGATCACCCGAATCTTGTGCTCGGGCAGACCGGCGACCAGGGCGTAGAGCGTGCGGTGAGCGTGCGGCGCCTGACTGGTCGACCACAGGGTGAGCTTGCCGGTCACGGGATCGAGATCCGCTACTGCCCCGCAGGTTTCCATCGGTGCGGGATGCACCCGTGGATAGACGATCTCTTGTTCGACGACGACATCGGCGCGGGCGAACACCGCAGCGGTCGCGTCGGCGTCACCGGTCTCCCACTCGAAGCAGTGGTTGTCGTGCTTGTCTTCGAGATCGTCGCGAATCACCGGCGCGTCCGGCGCCAGGGCGGTTCGAGCGTCGATCACCGGATCGAGCATCTCGTATTCGACGTCGATCAACTCCAACGCATCCCGCGCGGAGTAGCGATCGTGTGCGACGACGAAGGCCACTTCCTGGCCCTGGAAGCGCACCTTGTCGGTGGCCAGTACCGCCTGCACGTCATTGGACAGCGTCGGCATCCAGGCCAGTCCTTTGGCGGCCAGGTCGGCCCCGGTGACCACTGCTTCGACCTTCGGATGCGCCTGCGCTGCGGAAGTATCGACGCTCAGGATGCGTGCATGCGCGAACTGCGAACGCAGGATCGCCATGTGCAGCATGCCCGGCAGCGAGACGTCGTCGACGTAGGTGCCGTGTCCGCGGATGAAGCGTGGGTCCTCCTTGCGCAGCATCGTGCCGTGACCGCAGGGCTTGTGGTCGTTGTCGACTCGGTCTTCGGGCCGGGGCTCCACGGCGGTCATGACGTGCTCCCTACCGGCGCTGCCGGGGCGGCGGGTTCGGGCTCGGCGGCTTCGCCTCGTTGCTTGGCAGCGGCCCACTGGATCGACCGCACGATGGTGGTGTATCCGGTGCAGCGGCAGATCTGGCCCGAGATCGCCTCGCGGATGGTCTGCTCGTCGGGATTCGGGTCGCGGTCGAGCAAGGCACGGGCGGTGATCATCATTCCCGGGGTGCAGAACCCGCATTGCAGCCCGTGACATTGCATGAAGCCCTCTTGCACCGGATCGAGCTGGCCGTCCACCTCGAGTCCTTCGACGGTGCGCACCTCGTGTCCGCTGGCCATGGCGGCCAGCATCGTGCACGACTTCACCGGTGTGCCGTCGACCTCGACCACACACGTGCCGCAGTTGCTGGTGTCGCACCCCCAGTGGGTACCGGTGAGCCGCAACTGATCTCGCAAGAAGTGCACGAGCAGGGTGCGTGGCTCGACCTCTGCGGTCACCTGCTCGCCATTGACGGTCATGGTTACCTGCATGGCTACTTCTCTCCCAGCGCGGTGTTGTTCGGGATTCGCTCTACCGCGGTGCGCAGCGCGCGAATTGTCAGTTCGGAGGCGAGATGCCGCTTGTAGTCGGCGGTGCCGCGCGCGTCGGTGCTCGGTGAGCAGGCCTCGCTCGCTCGGCGACCCGCCTGCGCGAAGGCCTCCTGCGTGGGTGGCTCGCCCAGGAGTGCGTCCGCCGCGGCGACCAGTCCGGCCGGATCGGAGTTGACCGCGGTCAGACCGATGCGGGCGGCGGCGATCACGCCGTCGCGCAGAGTTGCCGCCGCGCCGGCCGCGGCGATCGCCCAGTCACCGACCCGGCGTTCTACTTTGACGTAGGCGCTCGAGGTCGCGTGCCGCACGGGAATTCTGACCTCGATCAGCAGCTCGTCGTGCGCCAGCGCGGTTTCGTAGGGGCCGACGAGGAACTCCTCCATCGCGATCTCGCGGTCGCCGGAGGGTCCGCGCACCAGGCAGGTCGCGCCGAGCACCGTGCACACCGTGGTGAGATCTTCGGCGGGATCGGCCTGGCACAGCGAGCCGCCGAGCGTGCCGCGGTTGCGCACGACCGGATCGGCGATCACGCGTTCGGCGTCGCGGAAGATCGGGCACACCGCGGCGAGCTCGTCGGACTCGAGCAGGCGCCGATGCCGCACCATTGCGCCGATGCGCACCAGGGTCGGATCGGTGATGAGGTAGCCCAGCTCGGCGGCCAGGTCGTTGATGTCGATGAGGTATTCCGGATTGGCCAGACGTAGCTTCATCATCGGCAGCAGACTGTGTCCGCCGGCGACGACGCGCGCCTCCTCCCCCAGCCGGTCCAGGAGTCCGATGGCGTGGTCGACGCCGGTCGCCCGCTCGTATTCGAATGGTCCGGGAACTTGCATGTGATCAACCTCACATAAATGGGAGGGTGTCAGCGTCCGCCTGTGGCGATCTGGGCGTCAAGACCGACTTAAGGAAACACTTAATCCACTGTCGGTTGGGTGCGCGTGGTGGATCCGGCCCGCGGTTTGGGTCAGTGAGCCGCCGTGTCCGCCCCAGCGACGCGCAATGATCTCGGCCACGATGGACACCGCGGTCTCCTCGGGGGTGCGGCCACCCAGATCCAGCCCGATGGGGCTGGCGAGCCGGGCGAGCTGCGCATCGGTGAGACCGGCCCGTCGTAGGTGGTCCAACCGCTCGTCGTGGGTGCGGCGCGATCCCATGGCGCCGACATAGCCCATTTCCGGCGCCCGTAACGCCACCTCGAGCAACGGAACGTCGAACTTGGGATCATGGGTCAGCACGCACACGACGGTCCGGGAATCGACCATTCCGGCCGTGATCTGCGCGGCCAGGTATTGGTGGGGCCAGTCGACGACCACCTCGTCGGCGGTCGGGAACCGGGCGGCAGTGGCGAACACCGGCCGCGCGTCACAAACGGTCACCCGGTACCCCAGGAACGACCCCTGCTGAGCCACAGCAGCAGCGAAATCGATCGCCCCGAACACCAACATCCGAGGCTGTCGGGCATGACTGGCGACGAAGACCGCCATCCCTTCGCCACGACGTTGCCCCTGCGGACCGTAGGAACGCACCTCGCTGCGGTCGGCGGCGAGCAGTCCGCGAGCGTCGTCGACCACCGCGCCGTCGACCCGCGCCGACCCCAGCGTGCCGATCGCCTCGTTCGGCCGGACCACCACACGCCGCCCGACCAGGGCAGGGTCGGGGTGCTCGATCACGGTGGCGATCGCGACCGGTCGATCGTCGGCAACGTCAGCAGCGACCTCCCCCAATTCGGGAAAGGTCGCCGGCGAGATCGCTTCGACGAACACGTCGATAGTGCCACCGCAGGTGAGCCCCACGGCGAAGGCGTCGTCGTCACTGAAACCGTACCGGTTCAGGACGGGATGACCGGTCTGGATGACCTCGGTAGCGAGTTCGTAGACCGCGCCTTCGACGCATCCGCCCGACACCGACCCGACGACCGCACCGTTCGGCGCGACGACCATCGCCGCACCCGGCGGACGGGGCGCTGACCGGAAGGCCCGCACCACTGTGGCGAGCCCGGCTGTGCCCCCGGCATTCCAGATCGTCTTCAATTCCGCGAGCACGTCGTGCATGGTGCGTCCTCCAGGCAACGTTGCGACTGTAGGCACTGCTTTCACCTCCAACGTAGACTCCAGATGTGACCCTCGCCCAGCTTCGGGCCTACTCGACGGTGGTGCGGCTCGGCTCCGTCCATGCGGCGGCCAGAGAGCTGAGGATGTCCGATGCGGGTGTCTCGACGCACATCGCTCAACTGCGCAAAGAACTCGGTGATCCACTGTTCACCCGCGCCGCGACCGGTTTGAGCTTCACCCCCGGCGGACTCCGTCTGGCCAGTCGGGCAATCGAGATTCTCGGCCTACAGCGCCAAGCCGCCGTCGAAGTGAGCGAAGCAGCACAGGGTCGGCGGCTACTGCACATAGCGGCGTCGACCGCATTCGCCGAACATGCCGCCCCTGGCCTCATCGACCTGTTCGCGGCGCGGGCGAAAGATCTGTCGGTCGAACTGAGCGTGCACCCCACCAGCCAGCTGCGCAGTCTCGTCGAGACCCGCGCGGTGGATATCGCGCTGGGATCCCGGCAGGACTACGCAGACTCCACCGTCGTCGCCCGACCCTTCCTGAAATACCGCATCATCGCGGTCGCGCGCCCCGATTGCCCACTGGCCGGCATACCGGCGCATCCGGCTCTCTTGCGCGAACAACAATGGATGCTGGGTCCCAGCGCCGGCAGCGTCGACGGGCACATCGCGACGATGCTGCGCGCTGCGGCCATTCCCGAAACACACCAGCGGATCTTCCAGAGCGACGCTGCCGCATTGGAAGAGGTCCGCCATGTCGGCGGCATCACCCTGACAGTCGGTTTCGCCGTCTCCTCCGACCTCGCGGCCGGTCGTTTGACCCACATCACCGGGCCGGGCCTTCAGGTCTGCGACGAATGGTGCGCGACCACCTTGCCGCCCGCGACCCGCCAGCCCGCTGTGTCGGAACTGCTGCGGTTCATCACCACTCCACGCTGTATCCAGGCCATGATCCGCGGGTCCGGGGTGGGCGTTGCTCGCTTCCGCCCGAAAGTGCATGTGACGCTGTGGAGTTGACGGCAACACCTTCCAGTCGTCCCCAGACACACCGTCCGGTGGGCGATGACTTCTGCCATGCGGATTCCGATGTCGTTGTCGTGTAGGTGAATTCGACCTACGTGTCGAACTCCCTGGGTGGCTTCCGCGAATAGGTGCGTAGTGGGGTCAGGGTGATCACGTCGGTGAGCTGCATCAGCTCGCTCGGCAGGTGGGAATCGAAGTGCCAGAGACTGGGCACGAACACGGCCTCGGCGTCCGCGGTCTCAACGGCGCTCACCAATCGCGCGATCCGGGCATCGGTGCGTGGTCCGAACACGATGGTCTTGGCCAGATTGTAGCCGAGCCGTTTTGCGAAACTGCGGATCTGGATTTCGTGCCAGTCCTGGGAGATCCCGGAGATATCGCGGCGAAGGTAGCCCACAGCGGTCGGTCTCGATGGCACGGCTGTTCACCCGCCCTGGTGGTCGGGTCCGCCGATGAGCCCGGCTTCGACCACGGCATCGAGTACATCACCGAGGTCCTCGCCTCTGGCAGCGATCATTTGCGCCCACGTGAACTCCGGACCCACCAAGCCGTCCGCGTACACCGGACTCCACGTACCGTCGCCCCGCTGCAACCACCCGATACCCTGCTCCGGCGCAGGCTGCGCGCAACCTTGTGGTGTATCGGACATTTCCCGCAATGCGTTGGCCACTCTGATCAGCACCGAGGCACTCACGTGGGGAGGGTGCTCACCCATAGGCCACCACCCGGTCGCGCCCTGCGGTCGCCTGCCGTACCCGCTGACCCATGACCGCGAGCATGCCGAGCGCGCATACCGCGTGCCTCCGAGCCACGATCCGTGCGATACATAGCGAGCTCCCGGCCATGGGTAGGCGGCGCCTGGGCGGGCAGCACCGGTATCGAATCGCCTTGGTATCGGCATATGCATTGTGGCCCATGAGGTCCTCTGTTCGAATCGGAAAGCGCGGGGTGCCCGGTCCGAGGTACACCCCTGGCTGGTAAAGGGGAGCGGACGTGGAATAGGAGGGAGTTGGCCTCCGTACTCCACAACGGGTGCTCGACCAGTTGAGCACCAAAGCTGTTTCTGCGTAAGGTTCCAATGGAATTCGCTTCGAAATTCGTTGTTTTCCCTGCCCGCATTCCAAATGTCCCGAGCAATCGATTCCACCTACGACTCGCACGCCTTCCAGAACAGAAAGTGTGTACCTTCCAATGCCAGAGCAGACCAGGGGTCCATCGATATGAGAAACCGTCGAACAACGACCGACACGCAAGATGACACAACGACATCGGGGGTTCCATATAGGAGCCTCGGTCGGTGCTTGCGCGGGATGCGCCAAGAGGCCGGGCTGTCCATCGAGGTGGCGGCGAAGGCGATCAAGCGAGGAGCCGGTACCGTGCACCGACTGGAAACCGGCGCTCCGAATGTGGTTGTCCGAGATGAAGACCTCAAAGGACTGTGCCGGCTCTACCAGCGGCCGGAAATGCTGCAGTTTCTGAGAACCCTGGCTGCACAAGGCAAAAAACCGTCGTGGCTGGATGAATATCCGAACCAGATCAACCCCACATTCAATGTGTATCTACAGATGGAGGCAGCAGCAACCCATCTGACCATCTACCGGCCGGACATGGTATCCGGTCTGTTCCAAATTCCGGAGTACGCCAGGGCGCTGGATAGAGCGTACTTCCCCATGGATTCGGTGAACGAGATCGAACAGCGTTTCACAGTGCGACGAAAGCGACAGACACTGATCACACGCGACTTGCGGCCCCTGAGAATCGATCTCGTCCTGGACGAGGCCGTGGTTGGTCGCTGTGTCGGCGGGCCGAAGGTGATGTCCACGCAACTGCGCCACCTCGCGAACCTGCCACCCAATGTCCGGGTACGGATCCTCCCTTCCAAATGTGGTTTTCCGCTTGGCATCTCGACTGGACCGTTTACGATTCTGGACTTCGCAGCCGAGGACGGGGCTCGCCCGCTGGAGCCTCCTGTGGTGTACGTCGAGAGCTACACCGGAAACATCTACCTGGAGCGGGCTGACACTGTACGTCGATATCGGACTGCCTTCGAGACACTGAGGCGCGTAGCGTTGGACGTGCCAGACAGTAGACGTCTGCTCCGGCAGGCAGCGAAGGAGTACACGCCATGACCAATGGCACTGAGGCGCGCTGGGTCAAGAGCAGTTACAGCGCAGGCGGGAACGACTGCGTCGAGGTCGCGCACTTCGATGGTGGGATGGTTGGCGTTCGCGACTCCAAGAACCCCACCGGCCCGGCGCTGGTGTTCACTCCCGGCGAGTGGGATGCGTTCACGGCTGGTGTGGCGGGTGAGAATTTCAACCGGCCATAGCGCGGACAATGTCCGAATCGGTCCGGTGGAGCCTCCAGCGGACCGATTTTCGATCTATACCGCGCTGAGGCCAAACGAACGCTGTGAATCCCTCTCTCGGATTCGGCGATCCGGCTATCCATGCAGGGGTCCGGGCCGCACGCTCCATGCCTGCGAGGCTACGTGGGACACCACGCCAGGTCGATGCCTCGGGCCGCTCGCATCGTCGCGATTGCTGATCGAAAGCTGCCCGTCTGACCTCCACCTGACTGAACCGTCGTTGATCATCTGAGAACAAGATCATTGCAGCGACACGCCGGACACATTTACACTATCGCCACTCTGCTGAAATCACCCCCCGAAAACCCCACTTCGCTAGGCTCCCTACCAGCGGGTTTACCGTGGGGTCCTCATCAGCCCTACGAGGGTTGGCAACCGAGGCAACTCGCCGACGCCGGCGCCGCGGACGAGTCCTCATCAGCCCTACGAGGGTTGGCAACCCGGCGCCCCCCTTGGAAGTCACCAGGAATGACACACCGTCCTCATCAGCCCTACGAGGGTTGGCAACGAAGTCTGC
>NZ_AXVD01000040.1 GCF_000482385.1 Nocardia sp. CNY236 | reverse complement strand
TCGGGAACAGAGGACTATCGGACGGTTGCGGTGGCGACGATATAGCCCTTGGGGTCGCGCCAGCACTGTCCGGGGTGGGCGGTGAACCAGTCGTGGATGTCGGTGGTGACCGCGTCGAGGATCGCCGATCGGTGCGGGCTGGCGGCGTCTATGCCGCAGAAGGAGAATATGGCTTCGGCGAACCGTATGACAGGTTCTGGAGTGTCGAAGAGGAGGGCGTTGTCGCACTGGCGGATGTGGACCTCGCCGAACACCACACTCAGCATCTTCGGCAGAGTTGTGGAGTTCACGTCGTTGACCATGCCCACCGCTGGTGCCAGGCCGCGTTCGGCGGCCCGGTCGAGGACGAGTTGGCGGGTGCGGGCGCAGGTGGCCGGGTGGTTGACGCTCACGGCGACGCGGCTGCCGGCGCGGCTGATGCGCCACAGTTCGCGCAGCGCCTGGTACGGGTCGGACACGTGGTACAGCATGTGCCGAGCGGTGACGGCGTCGAACTCGTCATCGGCGAACGGCAGGGCCTGCGCGTCACCGAGTACGCCTTCGATGCCGGGGATGGTGTCGGCGGCGGCGACCATGGCGGTGGAGTTGTCCAGGCCGACGAGGCGGCCGTGGTGTCCCTGCTCGGCAAGCTGGGCGAGGAATCGACCGTCGCCGCAGCCGATGTCGGCCAGATCCTCGCTGCCGGTCAGCGCGAGTGCGGCCAGAACTGCGGCGACCGGGTCGTCGGGATGTTCGCTGTGGCGCGCATGGGTGTCGATGCGCACCTGCAACGGGGTGGTCGAGGCGTATTCCGATGTCAGGCTGGGTCTGGTGATGCTCATGCGCGGGTTTCCTCCTCAGCTTCGGGTGTGGCGTTCGGGTGGTGCAGGTGTCCGGCTGCCATGGTCAGGATCGGTGTGGTCAGCTGGGCGAGATCGCGGGTCGGGTCGCTGGGGACGGCGATCAGGTCGGCGCTGAGCCCGGCGGCGAGCGTACCGGTGAGGTGTCCGATCCGGAGCGTTTCTGCGGCGCGGCGGGTGGCCAGGTCGATGACCTCGGCGGGCGACAGCCCGAGGTCGAGATAGGCCGACAGCGAATGCGGGTAGCAGCCCGGAGGAGTGTGCGGGATGCCCGCGTCGCTGCCGGGCACAAGCCGGACTCCGGCCTCGAGCATGATCCGCAGGTGGTCGCGGCGCACCGGCCACGGCAGCCGCCCGGCGGCCGAGCGGGCGAGGTGGTTGATGGTGGGGCAGACCAGGATTGCCCGGTCGGCGATTTCGCGGACCAGACCGCGATCGAGGTTGAACCCGTCGGAGGTCATCCAGGTGCAGTGCTCGATCGAGTCGACCCCGACCGTGACGGCCTGCCGGATCGCGGCGGTGCCGTGCGCGTGGACAGCGACCGGCACGCCGCGTTCGTGCGCGGCTTCGACGGCTGCCCTGACCTGGGCGTCGGTGAACTGCGGCTCGTAGGGCGAGCTTGCGCCGCCGGTGGTGAAGCCACCGCTGCCCATGATCTTGATCCAGTCCGCGCCGCGATCTGCGTTGGCGGCGACCAGGTCCCGGATTCCGGCAATGGAGTCGATGGTGCCGCCGAGGCCATGGCAGTGCCCGCCCGCCACGGTCAGCGGAATGGTGGAGGTCAGGACCCGCGGCCGATCGTGGATCAAGGCCAACGTGTCGAGATCGGTGTAGTGGGGTGCGCCGAGGTCACGCACCGTCGTGACGCCCGCTCCCAGGAGTTCGGCCAGTCCGGTGCGAATGGTCGCGGCGACCTCGCCGCGGGTCCTCGCCTGTATCGCTGTCGGCGGGTGCGTGGCACCGCCGAAGGACAGGTGCACGTGTGCGTCGATGAGGCCGGGCAATACGGTCGCCTCCGGCAGGTCGATCCGTGTGGCACCGCCCCAGCCGCCGGGCAGTTCGGACGTCGGGCCGAGCCAAACGATCTCGTCCTCGTCGACGACGACGGCGCCCGGGGCATGGGTCGCGCCGCAACCGGTCAGTACCCGGGCGGCGGTGATGATGCGTGCGTTCATGCCGGTCGCTGTGCAGGTGCGTGCCGTTCGGGGTCGGCGAAGACTTCGATCACCAGCGTGCCCGGCGCGACGACGGCCGCATGCGGCACCTGGTCACCCAAGCTGAAATGCTCTCCTGCGCAGACGGTTCGCTCCTCGTCCCCTACAGTGAGCTCGACCCGCCCGGCGAGCACCAGCCCGAGTTGGGGACCGTGCTGGTGCCGTGGCACGCTCGCCCCGGTGGGGAAAGACCAGAACACGACCTGTCCGTCGGTGCCGGCCAGCAGGTAGCCGCAGCCGCAGGGGAACGGGGTGTCGATGATGGGGAGCCGCTGCACCCAGTCCGGCCAGTCGTTCACAGTCGGGCCTCCGCTGCCGTGGAACCGGCCGCCGGGGTGGGGCCGGTGTAGGCCTGCACCGGCCGCACGCCGAAGTTGTGCGGGCCGAGGTGGTGGTAGTAGTCGGTGCGCAACCCCTGGACAAGGGTGCGTAGAACTCGGTTTGGGTGGTCGATGCCGCGCCCGAACTCCGCCGGGGAGATCCGGGCCAGAGCATCGAGCGAGTCCCGTGCGGTGGGCACGGTGTTGCGGTCGATAGCGGTCACGATGACGTGCAGCGCCGAGGCCGCAGTCTGTCGGAACCGGGTCGGTCCGTAGCCGATGATCGTGGCCGCCAGGACCGCGCGCTGGAACCCATCGAGCAGGTGCACACCAGCCGGAGCCTCGTGCAGCGCGGCGAGCAGGTCGCGGTGTGTGGCCGCGACACCGAACAGGTGCGCGGCCGCGGTGAGGACCAGTTCATAGGTGTGTGCGTCGGTGATCGGCATGGGCCGGCTGTGTTCGCGGGCGCGGACCAGCTCGGCGACCAGCTGACGGTCCAGCACCGCGCACGCCCGCGGATCATCGACCAGGGCGCCGTAGCGCTGCGGGCCACCAGCGCGGCGCGTGAGGCAGGCTACGGCACGCAGCGCCTCCAGCGCGGTCTTGATCCGCCACGGCGTCGCCCCGGGCGCACTGTCGGGGCAATAGATCGTCGCGAGCTGATGGGTCAGGCCCTCCAGACCCTCCCGGGGGCCGATCGGCGGGTTGGCGACCCCAGTCGGCGCGGGTCCGGCCAGCGGGTGAACAGCACCGTGGTGCAGGTCCACGCCGAACCGGCCCGCAACCCGGCCCACATCCCCGCAGCCGATGGCGAACACGGTGCTGTCGATCTCCGGGTGGGCCGTGAGCAGCGCCCGGGTGAGCTTCTCGACCGGTGCCGGATCATCCAAGTTGTCGATGACGGCGACCAGGTCTACATCTGAGCTGAGGGTGTACCCGGCCCGGCGGCGCCGCACCGCGGGTTCGCCGCGGGCCAGCGATCCGGACACACAGATGCTGACATCCTCGCCCAGATGGATGCGGCCCTGCTCGCCTACAGTGCGCGCGTAGTCAGCCAGGTGCCGGGTGACCCGCTGGCGCGCACGGGGTGGCGCGCTGGCGGTGTGGGAGAACCAATCCGGGGCGGTCACGGCCTGTCCCCGATCGCGTCGATAATGGCCGACATCTCCAGATCCCCCAGCCCGAGCTCCATTGCGCGGCAGAACTTCTCGGTGGCCGCTGTGATCAGGGGTGCGGGGAGGTCGCCGAGCACGGCGGTGGTGTGCCGAAGGTCCTTGGCGATGACGGCCAGCGAGCAGTTCGTCAGGTCGTGGTCGGCGTCGAGCATCGCCGGCCCGTAGGCCGTGGCGACCGGCGCCGCCCACCCGTGCCTGGACCAGACCGCCTGCAGCTGGGCCGGATCGAGACCGAGCGCAGCCGCTGCGGTGAACGTCTCGGCGAGCCCTGCCAGGATCACCGCCGCCAGCGCGTTGTTCAGCAGCTTCACCGTCGCCGCGGCGGATCCGTCCCTGAGCCGCACGACCTCGTCGGTGATCACGCGCAGCAACGGATCCGCCGTGGCGAGGTCTGCGTCCGTACCGGCGATGAACGCCACCAGAGTCCCGTTCTCGGCACCGACCCGGCTCCCGGTGACCGGAGCCAGCACCGGCCGCGCTCCCGCAGTAGCCGCGTCGAGCATCCAGCTCAGCGCGTATCCCGGTGACAGGGTCGATGATTCGATCACCACTGCCTCGCCCACGGTGGCGAGCGCGCCGTCCGGACCGAACCATACTGTCCTGCTGGCGGTGTCGTCGTGCACGAACGACCACACCACCGACGCGTCCTCGGCAGCCTGCGCCGCCGATGCGCACACGATGGCGGGTCCGTCGATCGCGGCGGTGGTGCGGTTGTAGCGGCGCAGCTCGAATCCGTGCGCGTCCAGACGTTCCGAGACGGCGTTGGCCATGATTCCGGCGCCGAGAACTGCCACGGTGCACGGTTCACTCATCGCCGTCGCCCTTGCTGTAGAGCAGCCACACCATCGTCGGTTGCCACTCGGCGCGGACCTCGAGTCTCGGGTAGCGGGCGACCACATCGACCGAGGCGATACAGGCGTCGACCTCACCGCGCGCGGCCGCCGACGCGGCCAGCGGCTTGGCGTCGACCGCGACCAACCGCGCGGCGGGCGCGCGCCGGGCGGCGAACACTCGGGTCGCCGGATGCGTGGCCACTGTCGCCACCGGAATCTGTCGTGGCAGGTCGTGCCGGACCGCGAAGCACATCGGCTTGGTCGGGCTTTCCCAGCAGCGGCGCAGCCGCAGCGCACCGCTGTGTGTGAAGTGCTGATCCACCCAGGAATCCACTGTCCTGTCGTCGGCATCCAAGGCGAGGTATCCGGCCGCGACCAGTGCCAGAGCCTCGCCGGCCGTCGCGGTCGCCATCGCCTCGGCGAACGAATCGACCAGCAGCACCCGCGAGGTGTGCTTGCGCGCTTCGGTTTCGGCGTCGGTCCCGGCCGGGCCCAGGGTCACGATCGGTACATCCAGCCGGAAGCCGTCCGGTTCCCGCTCACACACGGTGATCGCCTCGTTCGGGCAGCAGGCAGCCGCGGCGCGGCCCTGCTCGACGCTGACCGGGGCGCCGCGGGCGGAGGCGAGGCCGTCGAGCAGCTGGAGGTGTGCGGCCGCGATCGGCAGGCACACGCCGGTGCCCGCGCAGCGGTCGCGGTCGATGATCAGTCTCACGTCCATGCCACGTCCAATCGTTCGAGGGAGCGCACGACCCGGCCCGTTCGCCACGTTCCGTTGTCGGCAGGGTCGGCCAGGCGCAAGCCCGGCAGCCGGGTGGTCAGGGTTTCCAGGGCTATCCGTGCTTCCAGTCGCGCCAACCCTGCGCCGACGCAGTAGTGGGTGCCGTGTCCGAATGCCAGGTGCGGCAGCCGGGTGCCGCGATCGAGCACCAGGGAGTCAGGGTCATCGAACACGCGCGGGTCGCGGCCGGCGGCGTGCATCGCGGGAATGATCGCGTCGCCTACGCGCACCAGCACAGGGCCGAGCTGCACATCCTGCGTGGCGACGCGGGTGAACCCTCCACCAACCCCGACGGGCACGAATCGCAGCAGTTCCTCCACCGCGGCGGGAATCAACTCCGCTCGCTTCACCAGATGGCGAAAATGGCGTGGTTCGCGCAGCAGGGCGAACACCGCGCTGGACAGGAACACCGTCGGCGATCCGCGACCGCCGATCAAGCAGGCGATGATCAGGTTCAGCACTTCCTCATCGGACTCGGCCGACGCGCCGAGCCGCCCGAACAACACAGTCGGGTTCTCGGCCGCCATCGCCCGCGCCAACGATTCGCATTCGGCGCGGGCGACCGCGAGGGATTCCAGGGTCGCGTCGCGGGCCGTGAGCGCGTCCCCCAACACGAACACCTGATGACGGAAATGCTCTGGCACACCGAAGATTTCGCAGACTACTTCGGCGGCGAACGGTTCGGTGAACCTGGTGACGATATCGGCGGGCTCCTCGTCAGCCACCAGCTCGTCGACCAGCCGGTGCGCCAGGGAGGTCACCGCCGGTTCCATCGCGGCGACCTGACGCGGGGCGAATATCGGCGCTATCAGCGTCCGCAACCCGGTATGCCGGGGCGGGTCGGTCGCCAGAATCGCCGCCGACGGCAGCACCTCGGTCGACAACCGCGCCACATGCGGCTGATTCGCCCGCTCCCGGGAGAACCGGGGATCAGCGAGCACCTGTCGCACCAATGCGTGATCGGTGACGAGCCAGCCCGTAGACCCACTAGGCAGCTCCACCGCCGTGACAGGCCCACACCGGCGATAGTCCGGCTCGAGATCGAGTGTGTGTCGCTGTCCGAACGGATACCGCAGCGGACACGACAACATCGGGTTCTCAGGGGTCATTCGGACACGCTCCTTCGCTGACACCACCAGTGAGAGGCCAGCCGCGCCATCGTGTTTCGCCTTCCAGCGCGCTGGTGCCGATGCGACCGAACAAAAGAACGATCGCTTCCTAGACGGTATGCTGACCAGTCCGGAGGCTGAACTGACCCGCAGTACGAGTAGGCCCGGCACCGCCGCGAAGACGCCGAGGATCGTCCATGAGTACGCCCCGCGAAACACCGACTCCGAGTCAGGGTGCAGCCCGCGGTGCCGTCTCCGGTTTCCTGCTGAAGCTCCTGCGCGAGGCCGCGCACCTGACACAGACAGAGTTCGCCGAACTCGCTGGCGTCGACACCACCACCATCTACGGATGGGAAAGCGGGCGCCGTCCTCTCGCAGGTCTGCGCGCCGGGGACCTGACCCGCGTGCGGATGCTGCTCACCCGCCACGGCGCACCGCCGCACGCCATCGCCCTGCTTGGCGACGCGCTGGAGGCTGACCTGATCATCGGTGACACCATCGCCACCGATCCCGCCACTGCCGCGCCCAACCATCACCCGCTCGCCATCAGCGTCCACCAACGCACGCTGGCCAACTTGATCACCTGGCCGGTCACCGGCAGGCCTCCTGCTCAAATGGCCGACCTCGACACCAGACGCGGACGAGGCCCACGGGCCACCCACCCGGTGGTCTCCGCCACCGACCGTCAGCAGTTCTTCGACAACCTCCTGCTGACCGCGGACGCCTGCCGCTGGCCCGATGACGCCCTGCTACGACGGCAAGCGACCTTCCTACTCGGATTCGACGATCGCACCCAAACCAGCGACTGGCTCGCCGGAGAACTCACCCGCGCCACGGGCTCGCCCAGCAGCACCGGCCCGCCCGGGTGGCTGTGGGTCCGGTCCTCGGCCATCGCGTTGGCAGCCGCCGGCGACTGCGGACCACTGCGCGCTTGGCTGTCACAGCTGCGTGACGATCACGCCCAGGAACGGACGAACTTGACCTACTACGCCTACTGGGTCGGCGAACTCGGCACCGGCCCGGTCACCACCGACGCGGCCATGGTTCGGGCCGACCCCGGCACGTGGTCGGGCGAACGGCTGCTGCGGCACCTCCTCGACCGCCTCCACCCCAGCACCAGGCAAGCCGACCTCTACGCCCACACCCTCGCCGACCTCATCGCCAGCCACCCACATCTACTCGCCAACCCCGCACTGCGCGCGGCTACGCGAACCGCACTCGACCGGATGAGCGGCGACTCCGAACTCATGCCCCAGGCCCGCCACGATCTGGCTAACGTGGCCTACGCAGTACGCATGTCCAGCCGATGACGCGGAGGAACACCATGGATGCACAGCAGCTCGGCCCCGAGGCCGCAGCCGAGATCGCCGCCTTCGCCTACGAGCTGGGCAATCTCAAACGCGAGCCCCGCAAGGGCTGGCGTCAAGCTCACGTGCCCAATCCGGAGTCTGTCGCTGACCACACGTGCCGGGTCGCGCAGCTCGCCTCTATCATCGCCGCCATCGAAGGCGGTGACCCGGCCACGGCTGCCCATATGGCCGTCTGGCACGACAGCCAGGAAACCCGCACCGGCGACAACAACAAGACTTCCATCGCCTTCCTGACCGTCGCCAGCCACGAGGAGGTAACTGCCGCCCAAGTTGTGAAGCTCCCACAAGCGGCACGAGAAGCGTTGCAGCACACAGTCGCCGAGTTCGAGGCCCAAGCCACACTCGAAGCTGCCTGCGCTCGCGATGCCGACCGGCTCGAATGTCTCATCCAGGCCCTCGAATACCAAGCCGCAGGAAACACCCTGATGCAGGAGTGGATCACCGACTCCTACGCCAAGCTCAAGACCACCACCGCGATCCAGATCGCCGACGCCGCCAGAGTCACCTCCCCCCTCAAGTGGCGCCAATAATCAGACTGTGCCGACGGGGCGCGGCCACGCTGGCGCGCTCGCCACGCTCCAGGGGGTGGACACCGTCGAGCCGTGCTCACTCCCTGCGCCGGACAACGAGCGAGATTTCTGGGTCAGGTGGGGTACATGGGACTGGCGCGCCCCGCGTATCAACCCTGTTATGCGGGACGCTTCTGCAGAGGATGGACGCTGGCCAGAGCCAGAGCCAGAGCCATCACGCGTTGCACCTCCGCGCGGCTGACCATGTCGTCGCCCTGCGTCTGCACGGCGGTGGCAGCAGCGCCGATGGCCAACCAGTCCCGGAGAACGTCTGAGTAGTTGACCTCGCGTGCGGCGGCCTCGGCTTTGATGCGCTCGTTCATCTCGAACGGCAGGCGCACGGTGCGCGATACCATCACCGGCGCGCCGGGTTCGGGCAGGTCTGGTTCAGGGGCGGTCTCGTCGCCTATCTCACACGTCGCCAGGCCGATTCGGACTATGCGAGCGTCGCAGGGATCGCCCGTTGCCTGGTCTTTCAGCTTCGCGTCACGCGTGACGCCAGAACCGAACGTCGACCGTCTTGAGTGCAGTGGGGCGCTCTCCGACACCCGGTAGAGTCGTGGTGCGAGGGACCAGGCAGATAGCTGCTGCCTGGTCCCTCGGCCATCAGGCGCTCACCAGTGTTCGATCAGGTCGAACTCCAGGCCGCGGTAGCCGTTCGGCACGGTATCTGCGACGGTGATCCGGGCCCGTGCCCATGTCCCGACGAGGGCGTAGTTGCCGGTTGTGGATTCTTGGCGGAGATCGCCGCCGCCGCGGCCGTTACCCTCCGCGGTGAGCACCGGCAGCGGGTGCATGGCGAATCCGCTCGCATTCGCAACGACGGTCGTCTTGTCAACGTAGACCCGCTTGTCGTGGTTGATGACGTACCTGCCGACCGGAATCTCGTCTGGTGTGGTGATTTTCGTCGCCGTTTTGGCTTTGTTGAAGAGGTTGCTAGGGCTGCCCGGCTCGCTGTCGGCGTAGTCGCCTGCCCAGACCACACGTGTCGGCGAGGTCAGCACACGCTCGACGACTTCGATGAACTCGTTGCCGATCCAGGAGTGCTCCATCAGTTTCATGTTCCGGGGGGGAGGTAGCCGGTGATTTCGGTCGCGTCATCGGCGAGCAGGACTGCTATGTAGTACTGGCCCATGGTGATCCCTTCACTAGTGTGAACTTTGTTCGCGAATACTGTTGTGGGATGCTGGATTGCATGACCGACCACGGCCCTGCTATCCGTGCGAAGCGTGCCGCGTATGACGCTGCTCGGGCAGAATTGTTCGCCGAGATCCGTGCGGCGTTGGCCGACAACGTCGGCCCCAGCGCGATTGCTCGTGACAGCAACTTCACCCGCGAATACATCGGGAAGATCCGCGACGGGAAGGGGCCGAAGGACGTGTGAGGCCGTCGCTTCTGCTGCGGCGGGAGCGCGTAAATGTCGTTGTCCGCGTACCGGCTCTCGCGGCAGGGCGCTGTGTGTTCGGTGACCTTTACTCCGGACGTCGTCTGCGGTGAGGGTGACCGATTTCCAGCAGGGCTGGTCGTATTGCAGGACCAGGCATCCGGCGACCCGGTCGGCTATGGCGAGGGTGTCGTCGGCTTCCAGTTCGACCGCGAGCAGGACACGCTGGGTGCAGTCGACGAATTCGTTGCATTTCAGTGGCAGTCACGCTGGCCAGCACCGACACGGTACTGATCACCGTGGACGCCACCGCGCCGTCCGTGCGAGGAGTCGATGATGGTGCGCGACCAGTCGAGCGTGTCGGCGGCGTGTAGTTCAGCCAACAGCAACTCATGCAGATGCTGCCACACGCCGACTTCGTTCCATTCCCGAAGATGCCGCCAACACCTCATACTCGAGCCGAAGCCGAGCCGCTGGGGCAAAACTCTTATTGGATACCGGTGTGCAGCACGAACAGAATCCCACACACCACCTGCGATCGGGAAGGCGTCTACGGCCAAGGCTACGAAAGCGCAGCGGCATGACCGGCAGCAACGGCTCGATACCCGACCATAGATCATCCGACACGATCCAGGGCGGCTGTTCTCCCTCTACTCATCCTGATGACAACGTCACACGCAGCCCGACCAACAACCCACTTTGTTAGGAATCTATAGCCCCAGAGGGCTATTCCGCATTGCGCCTGAGCATCCGGCCGACGTCGCCCCCCATGGAAGCGGCTTCGGCGCGTCGGGAACGCTCGTTCATCTCTGCCTCGAATGCTTCGTCCTTCGCCCGCTCGCTCGCGATGAAGTGGTTCTTGCCTTCGACCTTCGCGAATTCCGGGTCGTTGAAGATTGGCACCACGCCGAGGCCCTTGAGGTCGGGGCCGTCCATGAAGAACAGGCCATTGTGTCCCAGCTCGCCACCAACGTGAGCGATGCCATTAGGCACGAGGATGCTCACTGCGCGGGAGCCTAATTCCCCGCCTGTGGTGAAGTCGCGTTCAGCAACAAGCCAGGTCCAGCGCGCGAATGGGTAGTCGTAGAAATGAGTTGGCTGGTTTCCGGTACGCAGCCATCTGTTCAGCCACGTCAGGTAGTCTGCGCGGTCAGCATAGCGGAATGCATTCGCATTCTTCATCGTGAGTTTCTCATTTCTGGGTCAGGTGGGGTACATGGGACTGGCGCGCCCCGCGTATCAACCCTGTTATGCGGGACGCTTCTGCAGAGGATGGACGCTGGCCAGAGCCAGAGCCATCACGCGTTGCACCTCCGCGCGGCTGACCATGTCGTCGCCCTGCGTCTGCACGGCGGTGGCAGCAGCGCCGATGGCCAACCAATCCCGGAGAACGTCTGAGTAGTTGACCTCGCGTGCGGCGGCCTCGGCTTTGATGCGCTCGTTCATCTCGAACGGCAGGCGCACGGTGCGCGATACCATCACCGGCGCGCCGGGTTCGGGCAGACCTGGTTCAGGAGCGGTGTCATCGACGCGCAGTGAGGCGAGGAATTCGGCGGATTCGGCGGCGTTGGTCGGGTAGTGGCTGTGCTCACTCATGGTGTTCCTCCCATTTTTCGAATTCAGCGAGGAGGGTGCCGATCACCGGCAGGACGCCGATGACTTGTTGCTCCCACTGCGCCACGAGGCGGACAACGACAGCGAGTGGCGCGCCGGAGGCGGTACGACCGATGATCATGACCGCGGGAAGGTTCCCCTTCCCGCGGACTGGACGCGGCCAGCGCCGCCCTGGCCCGGTCAAGACCTGCATGATCTCGTACGGTTCGACACCGTGTCGTGCCGCAGCCTCCAGAGCCCATTCGGGTATGTCGTATACCACCCGCTGATTCTACCCGGCGTGTCTTACATTTGTCTTACACTAGGTGGCACGGGTGTATCGCGGCCCTCATTCCACATCCGGGTCGTTGCAGTGTGCCAGCAGTGCCGCGCTCGTGGTGGTAGCGGCGCGGATTTTGGCCTCGAGGTCATCGAGCAGGTCGTCGATCTGGTCGTGGATGGGTCGGTCGCGGTGGCGGGCTGCGATGCCGTGGTCGTGGTAGTGGGGATCGAGGCGCGCGGTCATTGGTGTGGGGTCGGCGTCGGGGGTGGCGCGTTGCTGGGCTGGTAGGAGGGTGCGGTGGCGTGGTGGGGTCCCTGCGAGGTGGGCGGCAGCGATCTCGGTGGCCGAGCCGGGGTGTAGGGGACGCAGCCGACCGATTGGGGTGTCGCCGGCGGGGTAGCCGGTCGCTGTAATCGCGGTGAGTAGCGGCTGGTGTGCCCAGCGGGGATCGAAATCTGTTGCGGGCAGGGTGTTGTCGGTGAGGCGTTCGGCGAGGATGGCAGGTCCGATGCCCCGGGGCGCGAGGTTGGTGACCGCCGCCCAGCGCCGCAGGATCTGCACCGGGCACAGCAGTGGCTGGCGGGGGCGAGAGGGCATGATCAGCATGCCGCCGTCGACGACTACGGCGGTGGCGGTGATCTGGATCTGGTGTTGCCGCAGCGCGACGAGGCGTGGAAATGACAGGCCGGCGGCGGCGAGGGTGAGGAGTGCGGCGTCGCGGCGGCCGAACAGTCCTCGGGTCCACCCGTGGGTGGGCAGCTCGGCGAGGACGGTGTCGACCGCGGTCTGGGTGCGGGCGCGGCGCGCGGCGCGTGTGGGGTTGCAGAGTTCGCGTACGGCCTCGGCCCGGCCGGGCTTGGGGTGGCCGTAGTGGCGGTGTGCGGCGTTGATCGCGGCGACTCGGGCGCGCTGGGTGGCCGGTTGTCGGTGGTTGGCTTTCAGGTAGGCGACGATGACGTCCGGCTGCGCTGGCATGTAGCACAGTTCGCGGGCGATGCACCAGTCGGCGAATGCCTCCCACGCTGGCAGGTAGCGGTCGGGGAGGCCGGACAGATCGGGGTCGGGGTAGCGGCTCATAGTGGGAGATCGTCGACGCCGTTATTGCGGAATCCAGGGGTTTTGTCGTAGTGGCGGATCAGAGTGTCGGTTCGCTTGTGTCCGGTCTGGCGCATGATGTCGGCGTTGGACACTTCCTGCCCACGCAGTTGCGTGACGAATCCGCTGCGTAGTGAGTGCCCGCTGATCCGCTCGATGCGCTCGGGGTCGAAATCTGCTTGCTGACAGCGGTATTTCAGTATTCGCGCGATGTTGCGGTCGGCGAAGGGGTGACCGGTGTCGCTGGGTAGGTATCTGGTGGTCTTGGTCAGCGGGCGCCATATCAGTGCGGTGCTACGGCGGTGGAACGGTAGATTCCGGTCACAGCGGTGCTGGTGTGGATCCCGGTCATGGGTCTGGTTCATCAGGTCGATCATCGCCCGGCGGGCAGCACGCCGCTGCTGGTTCGTGTCGCCGGAGGTGGCTGCGGACGAGACGCTGTTGTCGTGGACGGTCACCACGATCAGCCAGTCCATCAGTGCGCACCTCGGACAGTAGCGTGGGTCCTCGGCGCAGTGCAGATAAGCGTATTCCATTGCGGTGGAGGAGGTTTTGGTGCCACGCAACCGCAGCTGGATCCAGCTGCGGTCGGTGTCTGCTGGGTCGCGCACGATGCTCAGGTCCCCGAACTGCAGCCCGGCGATCTCGGATCGACGGCGCGCGGAGGCGAATCCGGACAGAATCAGCGCAGTGTCTCTACATGCGGCGACTTTCGCTGGCCAACCATCATCCTCGGCTGCGTGCGCGGCGATCGAATCCACCAACCTGCGTATGTCGTCGGCCAACAGCGGGTCAGCCGATGCGGTGGGTCGGCCCGGCCGTTTTGTGCGCTTTCGTTTGGCCGCCATCACCGCCTTGGCTACGAGTGGGCCCTCTGTGGGATCCGGGTGGCCACCGTCGAGATGATCTCGGCGAATCGCCGCAGTCCACACGGTGAGAGTCGAGAGGGGATAGGTGTATCCGTCTTCGTCGCGGAGCTTTTCGTGGAAGGCGAGAAACGCCGCGACGACCTCCGGGTCGGCGGGCCGGGCCTGGTACCCGCGTTCGGCGCACCAGGCGTCGAACCGCTCGACCGGTGCACGGTAGGTACGCACGGTGTTCGGGACGGTGGCGGCATCGAGCAGTGCGTCGAGCGCGGCGCGGTCGTCACTTCCAAGCACATCCTGGGTCGGGGTGGTGTCCGCGGCAGTGACGGCGCGCAATGCTATGCCGGTGTCGGTGCGCCGGACACCGGAATCCAAGGCCGCGAATTCAGGAGCGGCGACCTCACTCTGTTCCGTCACTGTGACAATCCTTTCCCGGTGGTTGAGTGGCGGCCGAGACTGCGGCCACGGTCGGCCCGCGCCGAGCGGACCGCGCATGGGCGGTGATCTCGGTAGGCATCGCCGAATTTCGAGCTACTCGGGCTCGGGCCGTGTCCGTGGGCGGCTTGGCAAGTCATATCGGTGGTAACGCTCACGCGTGCTGCAACAACGGGACACGAACCCAGCACGCGCGTTCTTCCAGGACGGTGGCAGCGAGATCCTCGATTGTGCCTCGGATTCCGGTCACAACGACCACGCCGCCGTGCGTGGCGTGGGTGGCCACTGCCCGGCGGCGCCAGTCACTGTAGGCCGGCATCGTCCCGGTGTAGAGCACTGCGCCGTCCGGCATGGTGATCCCCAGGTCATCGGTGCTGGACAGCTCCGCCTGCCATCCGAAAGTCGGTGGACCAACACACGCCAGGTCGCGCCCGACGGGCCGGGTCCCGAAATCACGCATGCGCGACAGCAGCAGGTCGCCGGTGAGCAGCGCGCCGTCGTCGTCGAGCGCGGCCACGGTGGCGTGCTGCACGAGGGCGATCATCGCCTCCGCCGCGACGGTGATGGTTTGAGCTGAAAGCGTGGCAGCGTCCGCCGGCACTCCCGCGCCAGGGTTCACGACATAGTCGGGTACCTGCATGGTTCAACCCCCTCCGTGGTCACTGACCCTGGCAGATGCTTTGCGGCTGCCGCTGATAGCGGAGCATCGTCGCTGGTCACGGCAGATATCCTACATGAAAAATGCTGTCCTAGCGGGGATTTCATACGTTTCGTGTCCTATAATCCCCCATTATCGGACACGAAAACACAAAGTCATCATGTGACTACCGAGGAAGACCCCGCGACTCGTCATTGAAATGTCAGTGGGTGACCTGGGGATTCGTCACTCGTGTCAGTAGCGTTCGTCACGAAATGTCAGCTACGCGCTGGTCAATGGCTATTTCTCGGTGACGGTGTTGGCGCTGGAAATGTTGCGCGGAACTCCTGAAAACGTCAGTCATGACGCGTCACTGACATTTCGGCGCTGATGGTGCGTCCCGACGCGGACGCAGCGCCGAGGCACCCGGCGGTACGCGGCTACTCCCTGGTCGGTCTCGCTCGCTGCCACCAGTCGATAGGCTCGCCGGATTCGTCGAGGTGGTCGATGAGGTGTGCGGTGGTCTCCACGTGCGCGCCGGATTGGTCGCAGAACACCCAGAGCTTCTGGGCGGCGTCACGGTACCGACGATGGTTTTAGCGTCGAACGCCGCGACGACCCTGTTCGCCGCGATGTGGTCGAGTTCTTGGCCTGCCGCTATTGGGGTTGGGTGATGAATCGGGCGATCGTTTCCAGGCCGGGGTGGTAACCGTCGGTGGTATCGACCCGCAGTTCTGGTACCTCCATGCTCACCGGCACGAATGTGGGGGCCGCGTGATCGGCGGCGGTGATGGTGGCCAGGTGCCTGGCGTCGTTGTGTGCGCGGCGGTGCGTGTTGGTCTCGGCACGGTGGGAGATCCGCTCGCGCAGTACTTGTTGCGGTGCGGTGCAGTGGATGATGCGGATCTGGGCGATAGTCGCGAGCGGCATCAAATTCGGTTTCCAGAGCCGATCTTGAAAGGCCGCTTCGGCGATGACGGTGACTCCGGCGCGGGCGAGCACGGTCAAGACCTCGAAGAAGGCGTGCAGGACGGGGATGTTGAGATCGTCGTAGCCGGTCTCGTCAGGGGTGGCGGTGGCCATGACCATGCCCTGTTTGATCTCGTCGCGGACGATGGCGGGCACGCCGATGTCGGCGGCCAGCGCGTGGGCCAACGTCGACTTACCGGACCCCGGCGGACCGCTGACGACGGCGAGGACGGGCAACCCCGTGCAATTGCGTTCGATGGTGGCCATGCCGCATTCTGGCACGTCAGACCCCCTCGCCGGTCCGGCTGACCCGATGAACGAGGTGAGGCGGAAGGCGATGAAGCCCGGCTGTCGGGTCAGGGTGTCGTATTCGGCGGGGTGGGTGCGGGCCATCGCGGCGCTGGGCTGGTGTTCGGTGATCGCGTCGATCGTGAACCCGGCCGTGGTGAACTCCGCGCACCAGGCTTGGAGCGGTTGGCGCCAGAAGCGGTGGGTGATGCCGCACGACCATTCCTGTTCGACCCAGCCGGTATCGAAGTAGCCGCCCTCGGTGGTGAGCCAGTCGGCGGTGGGATGGCTGGTCGAGATGATCAGGTGCCCGCCGGGGCGCAGGACGCGGCGCAGTTCGCGCAGCAGCGCGATCCGGTCGTCGATGTAGTGGATGACCAGGGCGAGCAGGCACACGTCGACGGAGCCGTTGGCCAGCCAGTACACGGGTTGGGTGAGGTCGTGCTGTCGCAGGGTGATCTGGCCGGCGGCGTGCTGGCGGGCGAGGTCGATCATGTTGGCGCTGGCGTCGATGGCGATGACGTGGGCACCGCGGGCGAGGAGTTCGGTGGCGTAGAGGCCGGGCCCTACATCGTCCACGGTGATCGACGCGGTGCCCGCGCCCGCCGAGCTGGAGTCGTGACCGACAACGCGGCACAGATCGTGCGGGACGCAATAGCCTGCACGGTCCGGCGAAAGGGTCTGCCGCGCAAGCGATCGTGGTGAATTGACGCCGCTGGCATGGCAGTCTCAGTACATGGGGAAACCAACACTTCTCGTCGACGTCATGGGGTACCCGCACACCTGCGCCGAGTGCGGAACCCGCCAGCAGTGGGTCTGGGCAGTCGAAGCGCGGGCACTCGGCCGCGACGGCACGGTGGAAGCGATTGCCACCGACCAGGAATTGCCGGTACACATCGCCCGCAGCGTGCTGACGGCGGCCGGTCGGCCAGAGGTTGCGGCGCTACTGGGGCAGCGACGTGAACGCGGCCGCAGCTTCAATCCGAACGTCTGCGCCCACTGCGGGCACCAGGAATGCTGGCACGCATTCGAAAGTGTCGTCGTCGCCGGCGCACACGCTCCTCGCGACCCGATCGCCGCCGCACCCCACCCCGTCCCGGAATGGCGTCAGCTCATGGCATCGTTGCGCAGCTACGAATGCTGGTACGTCGGCCGATAGCGGAAGTCCTGGTGCCGTCCACCTCGTCGCTACCGTGACCAGGCAGTGGGTCGGCAACACCAGGTGACCGGGAGGCGAAACATCCCGAACTCAGGCGTCGAGGTCTTGGTTCAGGACGAAGGTGCGCTTCTTAGGTGATTCCATGAATGAATCGGCCAGGTCGGCATGCTTCTTCTTGAACGCGGCATTGTCGTAGGTGGTCTTCTGGAACGGCTCCCACAGCTCAGGGTGCTCGGCCTGGGCTCGTGTGGCGTTGAACCAGCGCACCGAGTCGGCCTTGTCGTAGGTCGCGATGCCGGCGATGCCTCGGTTCTTGCCGATCGCCAGCATGATCGTCCGGCGCAGCGGTTCGGCCTCGGCGTCGAGCCGGCGCAGGTCGGCTTCGATCGCGACCAGGCGGCGATGCGCGGCCACGACCTCGTCGGAGGCCTCGATTACGGTGTCGTCGTTGTCAACAGTTTCCAGCTCGGCCAACTCGGCTTGCTGGGCCAGCTCGGTCGGCAGGACCTCGGTGAGGTAGCGGCGCAGTTCGTCCATCCCGGCGCGGACCTCGTCCTCGGTGAGGCGGTAGACCTCTTTGCGGTGCTGACGCAGCCGCGCGATCCACAAGCGTTTGAGGAACCGTTCGCCTTCGAGCGGGTGTTCGGTCTCGACGTAGTCGAACAGTTCGAGCCTGCCCGAACTGCCTGTGCGCAGCGAGCTCTGGCGCTGCGACAGCGTCGACGTCTTGCCGATCTTGAACAGCGATCCGGTGTCGTACTGCGAAACATAGGTGTAGCCCATCAACGTCCCCTGCTACGTGAAATGTGCTCTCGCCCGATCGAGAACACGACGAGACCCACATGGTCGCACCGGCCACCGACAACTTCACCGGTCAACAGATCATCGGGTTGGATTGCCGCAGTGGCTATTCCAGTTGACCGCCGAGGACTTGCGTCAACAGGTCGCGAGCCGCGGCCTCAGCATCGACGCGGTCCCGGTCGCTAGGCCCGTCGCCGTCACCGCCGCGCTCGTGCCAGATGTGCTCGGCGCACTCGCGGCTTCGACCTCGAGCAGCGCGCGACGGCACGAGATGTCAGTAGGGTCCGGCCGGAATTGCCATGCTGAACTGGGGGAACGGGGGAGGAGCGCAGATCCGGCGACGTCATCCGCTCGAAAGGTTTTTGGCTCCGCGGAGCCAGGCCGGTCGGCGGTGGAGTCAACGCAGTGTGGGAACGGTGTACAGGCTTCGCACCTCGGGCGGTTTGTTGGTCGAGAAGAGTCGATGGGGTCCGATGCGGCCGAATGAGCACCTAGCACGGCTGTCTTCGACCGGAGTATCGCTGATTTGCGCCACCTGACTGGTCAAGTATTTGACCAGTACGCTTCCTGTATGGCGACCGATGAATTCAACGACACCGCACTCGAACGCCTCGACAGCGCGGTAGAGGAGTGGTTTGTCTCTGATGAAGTTCTGTTGGATGCGATGGACTACGCGTTGAAGTGCAACGTTTCCCGCGACGAAGTTGCGCGCCGTGTCACGGTGAATTCCCGCCCGACGGTGCCGTCGGCTCTGGCCCTGATCGACCGAAGGGACGAGATCAGCCGCGTCCTCGGCGACGCTGGAGTCAGCGTCCTCACCTCCGATGACACCGAGGAGGTCTGGCTCTTCCTCACCAGCAAGCCTCGCCGGGGAGTCACAATCGAGCACAGCATGGACAGCATCGGCGCTGGAGCGCCGGGTACGCCCGGACGGGCAGCGACTACCGAACGGGTGGCTGCCAAGGTGGTGGCGATCCTGTATGACGCCGGATTCGAGTTGGCCTCGGGCACCACCCGACTCACCCGCGACGCCGCGATCACCGCATTCGCCGACCCTGATGCTCGGCTACAGATCGAGGAAGCCCCGAAACCGGGCGGGTGAACCACCAGGGATCCCTTGCCGTCCTGGACCTCTAAGCCACGACGGATGCCGCTACGGTGCATGCTCGACGAGTCATCTGTTGCGGGAAAGAAGCCACGGCGAGCGGGTCGCGCGAGCGGGCTGCCCAAATTCTGTGCTGCCAGGCAGAACCGTTGAACCTGTTCCGATTTGCGAACCTGTCGACCCGGCCCGGCCGCATCAGTAGATGAGTGGAGCCTGTCTGACCAGAGGGATCCAGTCCCGGAACGGCGGGAGGCTTCCACTCCATCACTTGACGGGTGACAAGCATCCATCTTCAGCTATTAGAACGGAGGGTCATTGCCGGTGATCGGGGCGGACGCCGGGACCGTCCGGGGCCGGGCCGGCTCGTCGCCGGGGGCGTACCATGCGCGCCAGATCGGTTGATCGACCAGGTGGTCGTAGTACTCGCGCATGTGGGTGTCGAGCTTCCGCTCTACTGCGGCGATTTCGGCGCTGTAGTCCGCCCAGCCCTTGGCGTCGCTGTCGGGATAGACGTACTCAAGTGGGGTGTTGTCCAGCATCATCAATCGGTTCCACTCGGCGAGCAGCTCGTGTGCACGCTCGCTGGCTTCGTCGCGGGCCTTGCGGATCTCGTCCGCCAGGATCACGTCCGCGCGGGCCTGCTGGATTGCGTCGTACTTGCGCACATGTGCGCGGGGCTCGGTGATGTCGTCGGCCATCTCGGTCCTTTTCGCGATGGGAGGCGGCTCGTCCGCCCCCGCTCCGTCATTGGTCCCCAATGTTTCCCAAGTTCCCCAAGTGCCCCAGCGATTCGGGTGTGAGCCAGATCATCAGGGAGCCCGGGGGCCGGTCAGCGTTCGTCGTCGACGACATCCGGTTCGACACGCACCCCATCGATGTACGCCACGTCGCGGTACCTCGCGCGCCCGGCCGGGTCGGCCAACGGCAAGGGGCCGGAACCCGTTCATTCCTCTCGTGGTCGTCCTTCCGGGCTGGCTACTTCTTCTTGGTGGTCTTCTTCGCCGCTGCCCTGGCCGCCTTGGCCTCGGCGGCGACCTCGTCGACATCGGCGGTGCCGAGTGCTACGGCGTCGATCCTCGACAGCGGGTATCCCCAACTTTCCAGCAGGGCAAGGTAATCGGCGATGAGTCCGCGCCGACGCGCGGGGTTGGCTCCCGCGGTGAGCGTCCCGCCGCGCCAGCAGTGCGGGGACTTCTCGTTGGGCTGCATTCGCGCCTCGATAGCGCCCAGGACCATCGCCACCGCAACCATTTGTGCGCGCTCGGCGGCGCGGTCGATGGCGGCTTTGCTGCGGGCTTCGCCGGTCGGAAGCGCGTAGCCCTTCGTCCCTGCCAGCTTCGCGGCGATGTCGGCGGCGGCATTCTCGCTGATGAGGCCCGGTTGCTCGGTGAGCACACGCACCGCCCACAGCAGGGCACCGACGGGCAGCCCTTTGGCGAGTCGGTCGCCGACCCACTTCCGGCGCACCGGCGTTGCCGTGCGTGCCAGCTCGTTGCACAGCCCGGAGCGCTGCGCGGCGGCGGCCTTGGCCGCCTTCTCGGCCGCGATCGACTCCGCGTCCTTGACCGTGTCCCGCCCGGCCACCGAGCGCAAACCCTCGGCGGCAGCGTCGCGGCAGTAGTACGACGGCTCGAGGCGGGTTTCGACCTGCACCTCTGTGGCGTGCACGTCGAAACCCTTGCGGGTGACCGCGTGCGGGTCGTTGCTGGTACGCCAGTCCACCCGGTAGTAGCTGACCTCTTCGCCGGTCGCGGCCAGCGTCACCTGTTCTTTCTCGACGAAGTACACCGCCCAGTTCGCCGGGTTCTTGATGTCCTCCGCCCTCGCCGGACGACGCTCGGCGTCGACGCGCAGTAGGTGAATCGGGGTCGCGCTGGCTTACTCGGTGTATGACACGTTCTCCTCGAGCACCTCGAATCCCTGCGCTCGATGCTCGGCGATCACATCGGCGCGGGCGTTCTCGGCGTCGCGGTCGGCGCGGACCAAGGCTAGGGCGTGGTCGAAACCGCCGCGCCCGGCGGCCGCGACCAGCCGCGCGGTGGCGGCGTCGTCGTCGGCGAACTCGGCGGCGGCCGCGGCCTCGGTCAGCGACATCTGTCCCTCACTGACCAGTGACCGCGTGGCCGCCGATTTCGACAGGGCCTGAACGGCTTTCACCTCCTTGATGTCGACACGGAGGTGTTTGGCCGCCTTTGTCGGGGCGACCCCGAGGTCCAGCACGTCCTGAATGGCCTTCGCCTCGTCAGCGGCGGTCATCTCGTGGTGGAACTTGTTGGCGCGGTACTGGTGGCTGATCCGGTCCAGTTCGCTGATATCGACGGCGACAACGCGCACCGGCACCGTTCGGCCTGCTTCACGCGCTGCCAGTGTGCGCAACTGCCCGTCCAGTACCTGCAAGCCGTTGTCGCTGCTGCGGCGGAATGCCGTAATGACGTGCTCGACACCGTTTTCGGCGATGTCTGCGACGAATCCGGCCCAATCGTCGATCGTGTTCGCGGCCGATTCCTTGACCTCGCGGACGTTGCCGCCGATATCGAGGGTGTTCGGGTCGACCTCGGGGAGGAACTCGCGCGTCGGCGGGGCCTTCGGGGCCTCGGCGGCGGTAGTGGCGGCGGCCGGTGGGGCCATCGTGGTGCTGGTCATGATGTGTTCTCCTGCTGTATGGTGCTGGGGTTCGAGGAACCGGGCAGGTGGGCGCCGCCCGGTCCCTCGCTATCTGTCCTGGTCACGAACACGCGGGCGGCGGCCCGCGCGCCCGGTGCGCTGAGTGGCTCAATCGTCGGCGGGGCGCATGATCGTGATCACGGGCTCGCCCTGGTCGCTGGGTCCACAGTGCGCGATGAGGGTGAGCAAATCGGGCTCCGCGTCACCCTCGCCGCGATCGATCTGGAACTCGCCGCGATACGCCGATTCGGGCAAATCACGGATTGCCGCGCGGGCCGCGCTCAGAACAGCGGTGATCCGAGCGGTGTGGGCATCGGTGTTGTCGTCGTAGTCGATCGCCTCGGCGTAGGCGTGGGGGGCCAGCGCGACGGGCAGCCGGAACTGTTCGGCGCGGGCGGCCTCGGTCACGTCGAACAGGAACCCCTCGGCGATGGCCTGGGCGCGGGTGTAGCTGTGGATCACTTCGGCGTTCTCAAACATCTGCCAATCTCCTTGTTTTGGTGGGGACTTGCCGGTTTCGGCTCCCCCCTCGGCGAGCACGGTGGCGCGCATGGCGATCCGACGCTGGTCACGCAGAACGGAGGCCGCGGTGATCAGCGAGGCGGTCGACTACGCCGCCGAGGTCCACACCCAGCCGCATCGAGTGCGCATCGACATCGGCCGTGATCGCTGAAACACGCTCCGGGCGAACGCTCCACCAGCTGTTAGTGCTTACTTTCCACACCGGGGCGTCCGCGGCGGCACGCTGCCACAGCGAGTACGGCAGCAGGGCGGCCGCGGGCTTGCCGCGCTGGAGGATCGCCAGCGCCTCGCCGCCCCGGACCCGGTCGAGGGTCGTCGTCCAACCCTGTTGCACCGTGTCAGTTTCGGTGCAACCGCCGTTGCCCGCACATTCTTTTCGACAGGGTGGTGCCGGATTGACGGACACTTCATCCGCAGACGACCGAGGACACCACCGACGAGTATGGGCCGGGTTTCAGTCCTGGAAGGACTCGCACAATGACCACGCGGCCGTGGTCGTCGACGACCACGGTGCAGGCCACGGTGTTGAGCCTGACCGCGTGATGGGTGCGCTCCACCCCATCGGGGGTGGTGATGTCGTGCAGGCTCACCCGCAGCCAGGGCGGCGCGTACGACTGGGGTTACCACAATCGTTTTGGCGTTTGGTGCTCAGCGCAGGTGACCGATCAGCCCGCGTCGAGTTTGTCGGTGGTGCCGGCAATAATGGCCTGGATGAGCGCGAACACTGACCCGCCACCAAGGCGACGTAGGCGCAGGAAGGCCGAGCAGCGCGACCGCGATCGTGCCCTTGTCCCGGTCGCGGTCGCCGAAAATGTCGGTATACCTGTTGCCGCCCTAGCGAGCGCTATGCGTGCGGCAGAAGTGCGCGAACCGCTCACCGTGACCGCAACCGTTTCCTGGATACGTGATCCTGAGTCGGCGCCGGAATGGTTCACCGCACTTCGCAGCGAGCGGCTGGCTCACGCCGCCGAAGCCGAGTGCCAGGCGGAGGAGCGGCGGCAGCGGCGGGAACTGGCTGCTGAGCAGTCGGCACTGGCGAAACTCCAGTCCGGCGGGCGGTTTACCGATGAGGAATTGCTCCACGTGCAGGATTGGGCGTTGCGCGCGGCCAAGGATCTGGTGCGCGACGGTCCGGCGGGGATACCCACCGCTGAGGAGCGGCAGGTGCTGTGGGCGGTCGGGGTAGACGCCGCCGACCATTCCACATGGCTGGTGCATGCCGGTGGTTGTGATGGTGCAGGTCGGCAACACTGTTTGGTGCGCATTGAGCAGATCCGCGCCCAGCGGTGAGCCTGCCTGGGGTAGGGCGGATGGTGTCGGGCACCACCCGTCAGCCCCGCCAATCCCATCTCGGTCGTGGTACGGGCAACTCTGACACCTCGGCCGGTTCGCTGCTGCGGATCAGCCAACCAGCCAGGACATCACCATCGTGCTGGCGTTGTGGGCCTGCGCGGTTGGTTCCTCGGTTCGGTGTTCGATGCTCAGATATCGCCGCCCTGCGCGACAATCGCGACAACGACGCTCCTGCGTTGTACTTGACTGACCACGCCACCAGCAGCGCGCAACCGGACTACCATGTCAGCGATCGAGTGGTACGCCGCATGACTCACCGGTCGCCGGTGCTGTCGCGCCACTGCGGGACACGATAGGACGCACTGGCAATCGGCGCACGAGAGGGAGGTGTGCGGCATTTCCCGGCGCCGAAAATCCGAGCGGGCCTTCCACAGCCATGGATCATGGTGTTGTCCAACGCATCTCCAATGTGCGAAGGCTGCGAACCCGATGGGCGCTACCATACGTGCCCGCAGAATTCCCTCCGGTATGGACGCCGCGTCACCATCTCAAGTATCTGCTGTGCGGGCTGACGGTCCTCTTTGGTACCGCGGCGCCGAAGACGCGACGTCATGCAGACGCGGAAGAGTCGACGTTCTCCGGCCGTCGGGTGACGGCGCCGATCAAGCCAACGACGGTGTCACATGTCGAGAGGTACGGTGAGGTTCGGGTTCGGCGAGCAGCGCCTTCACTTGTCCAGGCTTTATTTCTGTTGCCAGGGCGATGTCGGTTTTCGTTGTCGAGCGCAGGGCCAGGGTGGCAACCGTTTCACGTAAGGCCGCCGTGTAGGTGTCCTTGCTGGTCCGCAGGGTCTCCAGTTCAGGTGAGGTTGGGGTGATGGTGATCTCTGCGGTCACGCCGGCGAGCGCAAGCGCGCCTTCGATGTTTTTCCGCAGTTGTTTCAGCGTCCGCCCGGACGCGAATGCCCCGTATTCGGGGACATGTGCGTCCCAGTTCCGACCGCGCCTGGTGGCCTGGCAGTTGATGTTTTCACTCACGTTGCATTCTCCATTTCAGCGATCACCTGTTGCGCGAGCGTGTTCGTGATCCGGTTCGGCACAATCACCTTCCGTCCTCCGATCTGGTACATGGTGTGGGTTTCGTTTCGTTTGACTGCGGTGACAGTGAGGCCCGAGCGACGGGCCGCAGCGCGTATCCGCGACAGTGGGCCGTCTTGTTGTGTCTGCGCGCGCAGCGCCTCGGTTGCTTCCTGGGCTTGCTTCCACTCTTGCAAGCTGACCACCGGTTCGTGCGCGATTCCCGGTGACCACACCCACTGCGACATCGGATTCTTCCGGGACCACCCAGACCGGCCTGTTCGGGTCGCTCGCCGGTTGTACACCTGATAGCCGGTTAGCTTCGGGTTTGCGATCAGGCCTTCCACGAGGCTGTTCGTCCACCGGTCCTCGATCGGATAGAGGTCGGGTCTTGCGGTCAGGATGGTGATTATGTCCGACGCCTTCATGTGCTCCTCCCGTCGTAGACGGCACAACTCGCGGGCCGCGTCGAAGCGGCGGGAGTCGGGGTGGGGAGCGAGCTTCCGCTTCGGTCGTGTCGCGCCGAATCGTCTGGTCACCGGGACTGGGGCAGTCTCATCGACCACCGTGGTGTAGGGGTAGGGAGGGTATCCGTGGTTCCAGCCGTTGACGGTGTGTTGGAACTGCCCGCCCATCGACGTCTCCATCAGTATGGTTCTGTAGAGTTCCGCGTCGACTTGGCTGTAGCGGCGGGCGCGAAGCCGTCCTGATTCGGTGCCGCCGACTGGTTCGTTGGCGTAGATCACCTCCACCCCAGCTTTCCCCAGCTCGTGCTCGACGGTGAGGCTGGTCAGCATTGCGCGTGCCACGCGGTCCGAGCGCTCAGCCAGCACATGGGTGATGCCTAGTTGCGCGGCCCGGTCGACTAGGTCTTGTAGCCCGCCGTCTCGAGGGAGAGGCACAGCGAGCGCCTCATACATTTCTCGCGGCGCGAGGCTGCGTAGATCCGGGGGGAGCATTCCAGACTCGACGTCCCAATAGTATGCCGCGAACTTCTCGCCGGCTTCCAGTCGTTCGGAGGCGAGGACCGCTTGCCGCGGCAGAGACGAGGCTGGATTTTGATTGTCTTTGGTGGAGACGCGGCCGACGAACACGGGGCGACGGGGGCGCATTGTCGTCGTGCTGTAGTTCGGCAGGTCGGTGAGGTCGATGGGCGGTTCGAATGGATTGGTCATCGTTCTTCCTGGACACAGGCAGCTCGACGAGTGCTGCCCGCTCGATAGGTCGGGTGTATCTCGCGCTTTGTAGGGCGGCCAACAGGGAGAGGCCAGCGCTGGTGGTCTTGTGAGGGTCGAACACGCTCGGGTTCTGATATCGAACCGTGCGCCAGTAGGCCGGCTTCTCCTTCTTCCTCGGGTCGTAGCTGCGGCGCCACTGGCATTGAGTAGAGCACCGAATCACGGGGCGATCGACGCGGAAATCTGTATTACGAGTGCGACGCCTTGCAGGTGGGCATGGGCGCAGACCCAGGGGCTGGTCAAAACGGCGGGTAGTCCTCGGGGGCGGGGGCGTCGCCGATGCTGCGGAGGCGCTGAGAGATGTGGTCGGCCAACGCGAGCGCTTCGGGGTTGGTTACGGACAGGTAGAACGCGATGTGGTCCCCGTCAGAGTCGATCCGGCCGCGGATCTCGCCGCCGCGGCGGCCGAAGTACCTCGGCGGCTTCATGAGGTCAGGCTCGAAGTCCAGCGTGATCCGCTGGCCGACTACTGTCAGGATCGCGGCCCGTTGCGCGTCGGCGATAGCGGCTTGATCGTATCTGGCGCGGCAGTCACGTACGGCATTGCGCATGTTCGGGATGATCTCGGTTTGTAGAGCCGTGTTCAGTTCTTGGGCGTCGTTGGTCGTTTTGGAGGTGCCGACAGTGCTGTTGGGACGGAGGAACCTGACGAAGGGACCGAAATGCGCTCCAGCCCAGAAACTTCCGAGCGGTGTGCCTTTCTCCTTGTCGCACCGCACTCGAGGTCGGCGGTGATAAGACCGTATTCATCGCGTCCAAGGTCGTGTTGGGTGGTCGGCTCGTTCGTCATCAGGTACTCCTTCAGGAAATGCGGGATGAATTGCCCGTGTGAGCGCCAATCGTGGCGGGCGTGACGGGCAGCTGTTGCAGTCAGACGGGGATCGATTGTTGCGGCGAGGTGGGGCCGGGGCGGTGCAGATGGAGGATTTCGACAACGACTGCAACAGTGGAGCAGTCGGCTCCTACGGTTCGTTCATGACCTCGGCGACAGCACCCGACTTCACGTCCTTCGCCTGCGAATCGCGTCCGTCGAACACCGAAGAATGGCTGGTGATCACCGGAGACCACAGCGGGTTCCGGACAGCATCGATCTGGATGTATCATTCTGGTGCACGGTGAAGGTCGAGGTCATCGGTGTGCGCGGAAGTCCTTCTGACGGAGGGTGCAGGAGCGGCTCGACGGCCTCGCGCACGAAGGGTGGCAGGTCCTAGCAGCGGTCGCCGGATCGCACCGTCACCGGTTTCGAGCTACGGCGCATCCGACATGGCGCTGCGGAATTCGACTGCAACAGTGGAGATTCGCCTGAACTGCCCCGACTCGTCCACCGAATCAGGAAAGGTGATCGACATGGTGCTGCCGACGGTGCCCAATGACACGGTGATCCAACGGCGCACCTACAGTTCTGCGGCGTCCTACAACCTCGGCGCCGGGTGTGGAATGACCCGACGGTGCCCAGGTGTCGTGTTCGCGTCACAGCAGCGTGGCCGGATGGCCGGCGCGGGTTGGTGTGGTGGTCCGGCGCGAGAGCGGCCGGATGGTGATTGAGGTCGACAAGGGTAGCGAGGACGACCTCGACGTGCTGGTGAACTATGTGCCGCACCGGTTTCCGCCCACCGGTGATCGGTCGCTGCCTGGACGGACTAGCCGACTGCACGGGCAGTCACGTCCGCGGCTGAGCTGGGTGCGGGGTGGTCGGGCGATGCGCTGGTGAGCTTGTGGTCGGCGCCGTGAATGGCAGCCAGCTCGCGGAATTCCCAGTTCTGGAATCTCTCGCGTGGTTGAGAATCGCGGGCGGGGTGTCGTTTTCGTTCCGTGCGTCGATGCCGGAACGGTCGCCGGCGATGGCGTATCCATCGCGGACGACGGGCACGACTGCGGTCTCGACGGCGCAATCGGGGTTGGTGCGGTGGAGTTCGATGCGGTGGGTGTCGGAGGTGTCGTCGCCGACGGGTCGGGCGGCACCGCCCGGGAAGTTGAGCTCATCACCGACGACGGAACGCCTGAAGCCAGGCGCCGGCCCAGGTGCGCGTGGCGGGAGCTCGCCCTCACGGCGCGCTGGGTTGCGGAAGGTAGTTTCGGGTTGGGTCTGCTTTCCTAGCAGAATTCTTCGTCACGTGACTTTTCAATCGCTGATCCGGGGTGACAGCGGGGCGCGGACACCGTCGTTGATCATGATGGTTCTCTCGCAGGTCCGACGGACCCAGCGCTCGAATGCCGGCAGGTGGTGCGGGCACTGTGGTGGCATCGGGGTAGCCTGCGACTGGCTCTCCTGCCAGGAGATCTCGCGCAGGCCGGCCGCCGTCGGGCCAGCTGAGTGGGATGGTCGTGTCGGTCTGCAGGTGATCGGTGAATGACTGTATTGCTCATACTGGTTGTTGAGGCAGTCATCTGTTGCTGTTGTCCAACAGTCGATTACCTGCGTTCGAGCCAGAATCCGGCCGAGTGCTGGTCGTGGTGGGCGCGGCCGGCGCGCCAATCCTGTAGGCGAGCAAGGTCTTCCCAAGACCACTCGCTCATCTGGCTGGCCCAGCCTGCGTCGGGATCCTCGACGAGGAAAGGGGTGTCTACGGACTTGCCAACCTGTAGGCCGTCTGCTGCAGTTCATTCACAGTGCGAGGGCCCGTCACGCTCTTCACTGCTGAGCACCCCAGTTGGTACGGCACCAAGATCAGGGCTGGCGGGTTGGAGCGTCAGGCAACGTCACGACGAGAGCCGTCGCGTTATCGGTCCCGGCACCGCCGGCTGCGACCGCCCGCTGTACGAGTTCGCGGGCGGCCTCGGCCGAAGTCTGTGCGGCGGTGAGAACCTCGCTGATCACGAAGCTGTCCAGTGAGTCGTGAACGCCGTCTGTGGTCAAAAGGACGCGGCGGGCTCGACGTCCACCGACGTATCCCCAGTCCTGATAGTCGGGGGCGTCCGGGTAGGCCAGCGACCGAGTGAGCACGTTCGAGAAACCCTCGTGAGCGAGATTGTGGTCCTGGGTGATCGGATGCAGGAGCCCGTCCACTGTCAGGACCCAGGCGCGGGAGTCGCCAACCCACCCGACGTGGACCTCGGCGTCGGGAGTGATGGTTGCCGCGACGAGAGTGGTGTCGGGGTGCCACCAGTCATCATGGCCAGCGAAGGCGTCGACCACCGGTCGGGCGTCGGCGCCGAGTGTGGCGCTGGTGAGCGGGATGAGCGCGCGGGCCGCTTCGATGAGCTGGTCGGGGGTCGTCTCGTAGTCGGCGTGGACTCCGAGCTGGCAGACTGCGTTGACCGCAGCTTCCGCGATCAGCTCTGACCCGTGCTGGGAGCCGACGCCGTCGGCGATCGCGGTGACCATGTAGCGGCACAGCGGCGACCGTGCGCGCGCCCAACCGAAGGAGTCCATGTTCACCGTGCGGCCGCCGATGTGCGACTCTGCTGCCACATCGAACGCAGCCAGCACCTCGGTGTCGGCGGCGGTAGCGATCGGCCGTGATGTGTCGCTGGGGCGGAAGGATTCCTGGTAGGCCATCTGCACTGCGTCGCGCGCCGTGGCCAGGTAGTGGCGGGCGTGGGCCGTTTCCTGCGGCGTGGATGCGGGGTTGTCGATGGCACTCCGATAGCTGTTTCCAGCCGACAGCACCCGCAGCGTCGCCTCGCGCAGTAGTTTTTGCTCGGGACGCTGAGTGATGATGGTTTCCACCGAGGCGCCGATGCGCTTGTGGGCCTGACGGAACCCGAAATTGCCGTGCGGTGTCGCGTAGTGGGTGAGCATGTCCGTCTCCTGTTGGTGTGTGGTGTTGGCGCAACCATCCCGTACAGCACCAGCGGCTGTTGCAGTCGTTCATGACAGGTCACGGCCGGCCGCCAGCGCGCGGTGAAGCTCCGTGGGTCGGCGGCGCTGGGCGCGCGGAACAGCGTGGAAGGGATCAGGATTACTGGAGCTGGGCACGCTGCTGTGCAGGATCTCCGAGCAGCTGGCGCGCTCCGATTGCTCACAGTCCGGGAAGAGTCGGCCCAAGGGGTTCTGGCAGGACAGCCCGCAGACGGTCAGGTTGCGTTGGCCAGGAGCGGTGTCCGGTTCCGCGCTGGTCGGTCGTGACGACGTGTGCCCACGCCAAGGGCGCACTGGGTCAGGTTCGCTATCGCGACCGAACACTCACGGGATGGATGTCGTGTTCGGCCGTGGGGCGCACTTCCGACCGGAGTTGGGCGACCGCAGAAGCATTGAGCCGCTGATGTTTGGCGTGGTCGCCCTGCATCAGCGGCTCAATGCTTCGTCCGTGCCGAGTGCGTGCTCGTGCTGCTTGCCGAAGCCCTCTGCTCAGTCCTCGTTCCAGTAGCCTTCGTCGGTGTCGTCGCAGAACTCCTCGTCCTCGGGGACTACAGGAGGCTGGTTCTCCGGCCGCGCGCGGTATGCGGCTTCAGCAGCCGGGTCGGGCATCGTTGTGACGAGGGTGAGGATCGCCTCGCTGATCTGCTCACCGTCGTGTGGGGCGGCCACCACGAGCTTGCAGACGCGCATCTTCTGGCCGTCGTGATCACGAGGAACCGAGACCACATCCGCAGGGTCCACCAACACCAGGATCGTGGATTCGCCGAAGCTGGTTGCGTAGTTGTAGGTTCCGACGTGCAGGCCGACCGAGCACGCACTGTCGCGGTCGTCGTCGACGTTGCTGCGTGCCATCTCGACAGTTGCGCCGATTGGGTAAGGCACCTTTCCTGTGATGGTTTCGACGGTGCCGTCCTGGTGGGTGATGGTGACCCGTTGGCGACCGAAGTGCAGCGAGCGTCCATCGGTGCCAACGCCTTTGTACCCCACGATCATGCCGTCCGGTGTGATGGTGAAGCCACCGGCAGCCAGCCACGCGAACAGCTGTGACCGTGCCGCAGGGGAGGGGTTTTCCTCGAGTCGGCGGGTGAATGCACCGAGCGCGGTGAGGTCGCCGGCTTCTCGTCGCACTCGTACGGCGGCGGCCAGTACGACCGTGTCCACGGGATCGCCGTGAACGATTCGGTACGGCTGTTCGTCGTCTCCGTCCACCACATTGTGGAGGTCGGTCACTGTCTCGCGGATTTCGGATTTTCCGTCCTCGGCGAGATGCCGGATGTGCTCGATCTCCTGCCCGCCGGCAGTGAGGTAGTTGCGGATCGGGGTGTACTGCGGGTCGCCGGCGGAGACCATGACGGGCTGGTCGTCGTGGAGCACCGTGATCGACGTCGAGTCGATTATCCATCGCATCGCTTCTGTCCCTTCGGTTTTGGTTCTACCAATGGGTCTACTCGGCGGCCCTGGCTACTGTTGCAGTCGTTTTCGGGGCGACGTTGGCGAGGTATTCACCTATGTGGGCCACATTGGAACCCCGGCCCAGGCGGGAGGGCTGGATGAAATTGAACAGTGGGTACATCTCCTTGAGTGTCTTTGCGAGGTCGGCTACACGGATCGAAGCTGGTGCAAAGAACTCCGCCCTCGAGCACTGTTCCATCGCTCGCGCCAGCGGCCATTGCGCCGCCCCCCTCGAGGAGAGGGCATGTGCGTGGATTGCCTTCATGCGGCGGAGAGTTTCGGCCGCCGGGTGCGCTTCTGGCACGTAGTCAGCCACGGAGTAGGCGAGTTCAAATAGCCACCGGTGGTCCACGACCGAATCCAGGGCGACCGCGTCGAGGTCCAGTTCGCTTCCTGCGGCGATCAGGTCATGGACTCGCTGGTTGGCCCACTGGGTGTACTCGACCGCGTGCGTCACAGCGGCGGTGAACGTGTTCGGCGACTTGCGTCCCAGGTACACGAGGGCACCATCTTCCAGGCCACAGGGAAACTCGCACCATTCCACCCTGGCGGCATAGACGACCGGTACCGAGAGCGCGGAGATTTGCGACAGTGTCATCTCCACAGTACGGGTTTTGCCGTCCTTCCTCCGCACCACCCGGTAGGCCGGGTCGCGCCGTGCGGGCCGGTCTGCTGAGCGCCGTTCCTCGAGTTGCCTTTGCATCTCGGTGTACGACACGATGGTCACCCCTGGGGTGTCCACGGTGATCTGGATGGCTTGGACGGAGTTCTTCACTGGCAGTGCCACCGATTTCGCTTCGCCACGCAGTGCCAGGATCGAGGTCACGTGCGGGGCAAAGATGCGGGCGTATTTGGCGACGCCGCGCAGCGAGCGCCGATTCGGCCACCCGGTGATGATGAGCAGGCGTTCGCACCACTGGCCGAACGCTGACATTGGCACAGTATCGGCGGGGGTTCCCGGAGTCCATGCCATGCGCCATGAATGTGATGGCCCGAAGGTCAGGATGTCTGACGTGAGGGTCATCGTTGCGTCGATCGGTAAATGCGATTGGTTTCCGTGACTGTCGAGCGTAGCCGCACGCAGGGTCTGTGCCGCCATGACATCGGTCTCGACCAGCGCGGCGATGCGCTCTCCCAAGGCGGTCCACTGTTGGTCGAATTCACGCAGCGCCTGAGCGATGGACTCCTGCGTCCGGGGAGTGGCGATCAGCGACTCACGGCTCGGCGTGTGATCGAAAGTCCCCACCGGCAATTCGACTACGCATCCCATGTCGACACGCCTTGTGACCGTCGCCTCAATGTCGCGGGGAACTGAGAAAAGTGTTCCACCCGACAGGACTGTGACCTTGGCCTTGCCCCTGGCCTCCTTGCTGTCGAGGTGGCCGCAGCGGATCGGCCCGACCCAACGTGGCCCACCCTGAATGCTGATGACAGGCTCCCCGTCGACTATGACCGCGCCTGGCTTGTGGGCTGCCGTGACCGACCGCACAACATCGCGCCACTTCGGTGCGCTCTGCTCGTCGACCGGGATCGTGATGGAGGTTCCCGGCGGCCGATCTGTCGCCGCGTCCGCGACCAGCACATGATGCGCGAGGTCACGTGCTGCACGCACGACCGTCCGGCGGCCTGCCTTCACCGTGTCGATCAGGAATGAATCCGCGACCGTCCACGCCGATTTGGCCCCTACGCCGAGACCACCGACCTGCTCGTTTGTGCCTCGCTTCGTCGATGCCGCGAACGCCAAGAACACCGCCTCGACTTCAGCGCTCGTCATGCCCGTCCCACGATCCACGACAACCAGATTCGGGGTCAGCGCATCGGGCGTCGTCACCTCGACCGGCAGCATCGATCCGGCGGCGATCGTCGCATCGACCGCGTTCGCGACGTACTCACGCACCACCGCAGTCACCGGATCGGCGTACATGTCAACCAACATGCCCATGATCCGCCGCGCACCGTCCTCGTCGACGCGCGAAGTCATCGTCACGGCCTCTTGAGGGGCGATGTCGGTGTCGACAATCGTGGAGGTCGGGTTCGCGGGAATAGCCATCGAGAGTGCTCCATTCAGTGAGGGGGTCTGGTCGGTGATCCGATACGCCAACTGTGCACGGCGGCTCCGAGGGCTGTTTCAACCTCGATTCCGGCCCACGGCAACGTCACTGATCTCTAGGTCAGGACAGGTGGCGAGCGCGCCGGTCGATGTCGCAGCGCACGCTGTTCCGCGCGGACAGGTGGCGAGCGCGCCGGTCGATGTCGCAGCGCACGCTGTTCCGCGCGGACAGGTGGCGTCGCCGCCGCGGCCGCGGGCCAGAGCCTTCCGCGGCAAATTGTCTGTGATCGGGGCGAAGCCGATCACCTGACGCTGTAGGTCCAGCTCCGGACTGCAACAGTCGCATGGCGCCGCGTGAGAATCGAGGGAGCAGATGATCACTCGCTGAAAGGAACTGTTCCATGGCCCGCACCCACGAGTTCGCCGTCGGCGACCACGTTGTCTTAGATGGCACCGGGAACCCTCTGCACGACGGCAAGGTGTTCGGCATCACCAAGACAAATCCAAAGACCCTGCAGTTGGAACCGCTCGACGGCGGCACAGCCGTCCGAGCCGACCGGCCGTTGGCCCGGCCGGCGACAGACGCCGAGGTCATGAATGCCAAAACGTTCGCTGCGGCAGCGCCTGCGCCGCTCGTCCTTGGGTCGGTTGTGAAGGTCCTCGGTAGGCCGGGGCTCTATGTCGTCGTCGAAGTGCCGACCGGCCGGTCCGATTTATTTGACGTGAGTGTTTTGGGAGGGGATCAGAACAGGTACCTTCGCTGCGATCGGGCGAGCTTGACGCTCGTCGCGCCAGAGTCGCTGCGCGTCACGTAGCGAAGATCGATGGGCGCCTTCCGTGGTGGCGAAGCCTCCGCCAGCACGGAAGGTCTCCGGTTCAATAGGCCGCAAGGGAAGTCGCCGAACAAGCCCAACGGGACAGGCCTGGACCTCAGCCAGCAGGAGGAGCCGTCGGCACAGATATCCGTTGGTCGACTGATCGAGTCCAGTTGCGCGACGAGGTGGCGTGCGGATGGGAACCCACACATCGAGGACGCTCCGGGCTGGGCGATGCACCGTGAGCCCGCGAACGCGTGCCCACGCCAGTGACCAGCGTCACCGTGGGACAGGCCAGCGGCAGTCCCGTAGATGCATGACTCTGCTGGTCAGTGCGGCCCGATCCGGCTGTGTCGCCTCTGATCTTCCTGCTCGGACGTGCTGACCAGTGTTTCGAATCCGGTATGTGCTGTCGGCAATACCGCGGTCAACTGGTTGCGCCCCTCGTCGACGGGGGTGCAGCAGCGGCGCAGGGGTCGATCTCCATCGGCATCAGCGACCGGTTCCTTCTCGAGGCATCCGACTGCGGCCATGTGGCCCGGGAATCGCGTTCAGCACAACGGAAGCCATGCGGTCTGATGTCTCAGGGCGTACCCGTCGTGCTGCGCGGCGGGTACGCCCATCAGTGCGAGCGCCACCCGCACCATCGGGAATGTCACCCGCATCGCCACAGGCTTTGCAAACAAATTAACTTGCGGTAAGCTTCCTGGCGTCCCGCTCTCACTACCGCACGAGCAGCCGAAACTCCCCATTCTCAACAGCCGGAGGTCGATCACAATGGCCAGGTACACAATCGAACATGCGTGTGGTCATGAGGAGCGGCATCACCTCGATGGCAACAAATCACGCCGCACCAGAAAGCAACAGTGGCTCGCAGAGCAGGACTGCTGGGAGTGTGCCCGTGCACAGCAGAACGCGGCCTCGGCTGCACGCGCTGCCGAGGCCAACCTTCCCAAACTCACCGGCAGCGATTCGCAGATCGCGTGGGCGGTCACAATCCGAGACGAGGCCCTGACCGACCTAGAACACAGCCTCAGTGATACCGACCTTAGCCGGGAGCGGGTGCTGGCAATCCTGCTGCGCGAGACGCGCGCAAGACGCTGGATCGATACGCGAGGCGACGGCCCGACCTCGAGATTGGTGAGGTTTTGCGCGCCCGGTGAGTTCCGCGATCTCAACGCCTCGGAGGACCACTCATGACCGACACCCTGCCTGTGATGGAAGGCGGTACGAGCCGCCAGATCACCGCGGCGATCGACATTCGCCGGACCGCGATCGACCTCGTGACGCGCCGTGGCCACGGATCACGACCCCGCGGTACCCCGGGCTGGTCGGCGCATGAGTCGTGGACGCCGATGTACGAACGGGTAGCCGAGGCCTACCGCGAGATCGTGGTGAGCCGCTGGTGGCTCGACAACGCCGACACCGTGCACGGATTTCATCCTTTCGGTTGGGTGCTGCTGGCGGTGGCCGGGCAGAGCGGTGTGCCTGCTATCCAGGGGCTGTGGCAGTCGACGTTGCCGCTGGCCTATCCCGACACCGTGTGGCCCGGGCACTGGATCCACGACAACTTCGTGCCGACCGGCCGCTGGCCTGAGGTTTTCGACCGGCCCCTGCCCGAGCTCCTGGGCGAGACCGAGCCGGAGTGGTGACGATGAGTCTGCTCGATACCTTCGGTGCCCGTCACCTCACCTCTGATCCCGACGTGTGGCGCCCTGATGGGGTCAACACCTTCGACATAGCGGCCGCAGACGTGACCCCCGACAGGAAGAAGGTTTGGATCCGGTTGCGCCGATCTCGGTGGGAAGCTTGCGGTGTGTCGGTGTGGGCCGACTGGGTCCGCATCCACAACGAACTGGCCACGGTCAAGATCCCGCCCGGTACCCGGCAGCGCTGCGAGGTCACCGACGGCCGCTACAGCGCGTGGATCACCGCCGAGGAGCTCTGGCGCGACCGCCGCCAGCCGACCCCCGAGCCCGGCCCGTGCTGGCAAGTCCCCGCGGTGTGGCAGCCCGGACGCCACAACGCTGTCCTCGTCGCCGCCGACGACGTGTACGCCAATCCGTCGGGGAAGTCCCAACGGATCGTGATGCGGTGCTCGCGCTGGGAGGGCCTACACTTCGATGTCCCGAATTTCCGAGTCGCTGCACTGGGTGAACACGAACGGCGGATCACTTTGGCCCGCACCCAGTCCCACATCACCCTGCGCGGCGGGACGACACCGGTCGTGGTCACCGCGCAGGAGCTGTTCACTGACCGCGCGCACCCGCTGCCCGAACCGGGACCGTGCCTCGCGGTCGAGAGGACCGCATGGCTGCGGCTGCCGATCCAGGCCTGTCACCTGCGCCGGGTCACCACCCGGTACGGGGCACGCCGGGTTCTGCGGTTTCCTCACTTCGCCGACTGCTGGCCCCGGGCCCGGGTCTGGCTGCCGCGCGGGTTCGTCGAGGAGCACGAGGGCTTGCCGTCCCTGCGCCTGCCGGCCGACCACACCGTGCGCGTGCACACCGTCGACGACGTCGTGGAGCTTCCCGCGCCGGACTTCGTCGATATGGTCCGGGCCTGGGCATACACCACGCTGACCCCAACCAGAGGTGTGGAAGCCGTCGACCCGGATCCGGTGGCGCCGGTGACCGAGGTGGTGATTCCCCATGAGCTCCTCGATGACTGATGCGCCGCTGACCGGTGCCCAGGAAGCGGCGTTCGCGCAGTTCGCTCGCCTGCGGGTGGGGGCGCTGTTCATGGAGCAGGGGATGGGCAAGTCGCGGTTGGCGCTGCATCTGATTGCCCACCGCGCCGCGAAGCTGGACGCGGTGCTGTGGGTCGCGCCGTGTTCGGTCACCGCGACGATCGAAGCCGAGATCGCGCGGTGGGGTTCACCGGTACCTGTGCGTGTGCTCGGCTACGAGACCCTGTCGCAGTCCGGGCGGACTTGGCTGGAGGTTTTGCAATGGGTGCAGCGGCCTCGTCTGCTGGTGGTGGCGGACGAGTCGATCTTCATCAAAAACCTCAAGTCCAAGCGCACCACACGCATGTATGAACTGCGCAAACACGCCGACTACGCCCTCGTGCTCAACGGCACACCGCTGACGCGCGATCTGTGGGACATCAAAAGACAGATGGACTTCTTGTCACCGAAGATCATCGCCACCGACGACCGTGCCTACCGGAAACGGTATTTCCGGGAATGCCGGGTGGTCGACCAATGGGGTAGTGAAAGAATCTGGTACGAGGCGTCCACGATCAACGTCGAGCATCTGCGGTCGCTGATCGCGCCGTATGTTTTCGAGGCACGCCTGCAGTTGGGGGTCACCCAGCTCGACGCGCACACCGTGCATCCGTCCTCGGCAAAGACCCGCACCGAATACGAGCAGACCCGCGATGAGTTCCTGCAGGAGTGGAACGACAGCCAGGGCTCGGAAATCGTGCTTTACCAGCTTTTTTCCCACCTGACGCGGATCGCGGCGAACGACCCTGTCAAATGCGCGAGCATCGCCGAGGCCGTGGCCGGCCAGCACTGCCTGGTGTTCTGCAACTATCTGCGCGAGCAACGCCTCATCGCTGATGCTCTGGGCGAGGCGCATCTGTTGGTCAATGGCGAGCATAGCCCTGCTGATCGCGACATTCTGTTCCAGCGGTCTCGTACCGAGCGGGTGCCGCTGCTGCTGACCTACGGTGTCGGTGCCTTTGGGCTCAATCTCCAGCACATCGCCCGCGCCCACTTCGCTTCGCCGACCTTTGACTACGGTCGCACCATCCAGGCCGCCTCACGGATCCGGCGGATCGGGCAGGCCAGTGACATCATCTACTCCACGCACCACCTGTCCGAGCACGGGATCGACCAGATGATCCTGAAGAATTCCCAGCGCAAGGATTGGCTCGCGCAGCTTATGCGGCGCAGTATCGACCCCAACGGCCAACTCTGAGATATGTGAAAGGAGCACCACACTCGTGAAATCTGTGTGGGACGCCACGCAGGAACGCCTGGCCACCATTTTCGGCGAGTTCGACCACCTCGTGGTGGCGTTTTCCGGCGGCAAAGACTCTGCGGTAATGCTGCACGCCGCCATCGACTACGCACGCGTGCACCATCCCGGCCGCCGGCTCACCGTCCTGCACATCGACTACGAAGCCCAGTACAGCGCCACCACCGACTACGTCACACAAGTCATGACCTCCAACCTCGATGTCATCGATCCAGTGTGGATCTGCCTGCCGATCGCCGCGGGCTGCTCGGTCACCATGACCACTGACCACTGGCTACCCTGGGCCGAGGAAGACCGCGACCTGTGGGTGCGGGACCTGCCCGACTATCCCGGCGTCATCCACGAGGGCACCATCCCCGCCGGGTTCCCGCCATACCGGGGCGTGCGTGACTACACCTTCCAGTCCCGGGTGACGCGTTGGCTGCACCAGCGTGCCCGCGCAGAGCGGACCGCAGTCCTGGTCGGGATCCGTGAGCAGGAGTCCCTGCACCGCTGGGCCGCGATCAACCGCACCGACAAGCTCGACGACTCCATGTACCAGGGGCTGCGGTGGACCTCACGCATCTACACCGATATCTGGAACGCATACCCGATCCACGACTGGCTGACCGAGGACGTATGGGTGGCCAACGCACGCTTCGACTGGTCCTACAACAGGCTCTACGACCTGATGCACCTCGCCGGTGTCCCGCTGCATGCGATGCGGGTCTCCTCACCGTTCCATCAGCAGGCCATCGAAAGTTTGAGGATGTTCCGGGTGATCGAGCCCGAGTTATGGGTCAAACTGGTCGGCCGGGTCAATGGGGTCAACTTCACCGCGATCTACGCCGGTACCTCGGCCATGGGCGCCGGGAAGGTGACGCTGCCACCGGGACATACATGGAAGAGCTACCGCGACTTCCTGCTCACGACCCTGCCCGAGGACATCCGTGCCCGCTACGAAGCGAAGTTCGCCACCTCCGAGAGGTACTGGACTCGGGGTGGTGCGCTGCCGGTGCAGCACGTACAAGAACTGCGCGACGCCGGAACCCCCGGCGTGGAGTACCTCGGCCCACCCACCGACGCCCGCAAACGCTCCCAGCCTGCCGAGATGGTCAAGTTCGCTGAACCCCCCGATGACCTGCCCATCAGCGCTACCGCACTGGCCCCCACCCGCAAGCGCCAGGTCATCACCATCCTGCGCAATGACGTGAGCTGCAAAACCATGGGGTTCGGGCCGACAAAACTCGAAACCGAACGCCGCAAAGCCGCCATCGCGAAATACAAGGAGATCCTGTGACACCCACTGTCAACGGACCGTTCCGGTCCCCGGTCTACGACGTGCGCCCGATCCCCCTGGACAAGCTCCGCGCCAACGCCTACAACCCGAATTCAGTCGCGCCACCCGAATTCAAGCTCCTGGAGCTATCGATCTGGGAGGATGGCTACACCCAGCCGGTGGTCTGCTGCCACATCCCCGAGGACGACATCTACGAGATCGTCGACGGCTACCACCGCTACCTGATAATGACGACCAGCAAACGGATCCGTGACCGCGAGCAAGGCCTGATCCCGGTCGTGCTCATCGAGGGCGACATCTCCCACCGGATGGCCTCGACCATCCGACACAACCGCGCCCGCGGCGTCCACGGCGTCGAACTGATGACCGCGATCGTCCAAGACCTCGTCGACGCCGGCATGGGCGATGCCTGGATCATGCGCCACATCGGTATGGACCCCGACGAACTACTGCGACTCAAACAACTCACCGGTCTGGCTGCGCTGTTCGTCGACCGCGACTTCTCCGAGGCACCCGAATAACACCCGCCGGCCAGGAAGAAGCTGTGACCACCAGATACACCTTCACCGCCCTCACCAACGCCGACCCCGAGTTCTACCCGATCATCGGCCCGTACCTCGCCAACCGGGCAGTCACCAAGCAGCTCGGCGACACCCCCCACGACGACCCAGGAAAAACCTGGATCATCGCACACCACCGCAACACCGTCGCCGGATTCATCGTGCACTTCGCCAGGAAAGACGGCACTGTGCACGCCGAATCCTGCTACGTCGCACCCGAACACGACGACCTGCGCCGGAAACTCGTCCAAGCCGTCATCGACGCTGTCGATGACGGGGCGACCATCACCACCGTCGCGCGCAAGGAGTATGTCCACCACTACACCGACCTCGGGTTTATCGCACTTCCCAGCCGATACAAGAATTTCCGGAAACTCCGTCGACCACCAACCGGCCAATAGGGGGTCGGTGTCCATCGAGGCGCCGGACCGGATCGCGACGTAGCCGATCGGCGCGGACGGCACCGGCTGACAGGAATTCGCACCTGCCCGGGTCGAAATTCACGCCCCACGGCTCCGTGATCACCTCGCCCGCGAACGCCAGCTGATCCAGGACGCCATCGAACGCAACTGGCCCCGCGAGATCGAACGCACCCACGAAGCGATCGTCCGTCATATCCGGAGCTGCTGACCGAACTCGGCGAACCCTGCGGATCACCCGACGAAATCGGAGGTCAGCGACAAAATTATCCAGACAACCTGCCCTACGGCGAGGTGAAACTGAACATGACCAGCCGCCTCACCCTCAGCGGGTGACGGTAAACCAGCCGGGCTCGTCAGGCCGGGTGGGCGAGCGAGGCGATGGCCCGCTGCACGTCGGCCAACGGCACGACGGCAGTGTTGTCGGCGCTGGCGACACCGGCGGCAAGAATTTCCCGCATCAGTGTCGTCGCCCCGATGCCCCGCTCAGCGGCCAGGGCGTGCAACTGCTCGTAGAGATCGGCCGGGAGCCGCAGCGACCGGCTGACCATGGGCGTCGCGGTGTCCGGCACCGGGATGTCGACATCGGCACCGTTAGCGAGGAGTTCGGAAAGGTTCTGGTCGATATTCATGGCTGCTGCCTTCCCGTGTAGCGGTCGAACACGGCCTTCTCATCCGGGCCCATCTCGCGGGCTGCGATGATGTCCCAGTCGTTGTCTTCCAGCTCCGACTCCAGGACGAACACGACCAAGCGTCGGCCGGTGTGGGTGATACCGAATATCGCGGTCGCCTTCGGGTCGAGGTGGCGCACCATCCGGCGTTTGGAATGCAGCGCAACCCACACCTCGCCAGCAGTGACGCCGTAGACCTCGATGTTGTACAACCCGTCGCTGGTGAAGCTGTATCGGTCACCCACCTCCCGAGCGTACCACGCACGTGATACGCCAGAGTGCGGTCAGACGGCCGACACCAGCGCATTGACCTGATCGACGGTGTCTCGCAGCGCGTCGAGCTCCTCACGCTCGCTCGATCGTCGGCGGGACCGTAGTTGCGGGTCGACCGACGCTCGCGGCCGGTTGATCTCATCAAGAGGGCATTCGACCACACGGCCGTTGAGGTTGCGCGGCTCGACGTTGTGCCGCAGTTCCAGGAAGTGGAAGTACACGGTCATCACGGCCGCGCGACAGGCTCGAGTCCGACCGTTTCGCATCCTGGAGGACCTTGCCGAAATAGGTGTCCGCGTTGGATGGTCGAGTCGACCAGCCCGACCGAGGCTCGTGTCAGCGGGAAGCCCGACAACACATCGGTTTCGAAATCAGCGATCTTGTCCTCGGTCGCCGGAGCCCTCGGGTCCCGCAGGTCTCGCACTGCCGCCGGAGCCACGGGCGTCGTCGTATTCGTCGTCGCCGGGCTCGGTGATCAGGCCCATCCCTGGGTCGTAGGGCAACCGGCAGTGCACATAGCCGCTAGTAGGGCCGGTCTGCGCGGCACTTACACGAGCTGATCTACAGACGACCGCGGCGGCCGGTGAGTTGGACTATGAACAGAGGCACGCCGAGGTCACGGGGCCAGTCGATATCGGTTAGGTCAGGATCGGCAGTCAGCAACAAGATCGTGTTGATCTGGCCGGTCTCGGCGTAGCGAACTAGCTGCTCCTGCACTCCCTCTGGCGACCACCTGCCTGCGCATTTGATCTCGACTCCGACCCGGTGCAGGTTGTCGTAGCAGATGAGGAAGTCGATGCGGCTTCCTCGTCTCGCGGAGGTCCCCGTCGACAGGAGGGCCTCGTGCTCGATGGTGACGTCATTGTCGACGCCGTGGTCGGTCCATACCTCCCAAACGAGCTCGTGGAATTCGTCTTCATCGCAATACCTGAAATCGCCACGTGTGTCGACGAATGGGTCCACTAGGGGCTTGATGTAGGCGTTCCAGGTTGGTGAGTCGCTGACGTCGCCCGGACTGAGACCGACTTGGTGACTGAAGTGCCTGTCGAGGTAGTCGGATTCCTCTGCACCAGTTGCCTTCGACCGCAAAGTAATTCTTCCTGCTATCAACGTGTTCCGGCCCATGATGACAGAGCGGACCGACAAAAGGAGTGCATGCGTTGCCCAGTATTGGCGCACCCAGTGGTCTCAGCACGAGACCGCCTGCATGCACCCGAGCACGGCGGTTCGCTGTGTAGTAGGACGTATGCCGGACGAACGAGCGGGTCGACCTTGTGGGTGTAAGCCCAGTGCGATCGGTGGTCGAGGACGCGGGCGCGTTCGCAGCTGTTCCAGGCGGTCAGGCCACACCGGTCGGCTGGCGATGTGGTGGTGAGGCCCACCGCCCTCGTGTGCGTGAATTCGGGGCTGACCTGGAACCCTCCTGCGCGGACTGCAACCTCGACAAGAACTGCCAACCCATCGCGCGATGGTTCACCGGCCCCGACTCCACACCGATCGGCCGCCAGGCCATGGCGTACAGCCTGGCCCGCAGCACGAAGGTGGCCGCGGATTGGACGCGGCTGACTGGGCAGCCCTGACCGGCAAGTTGTGCCGCCCCCGCGCGAATCGGCGGGGGCGGCACAACTTCAGGGTCGGTTACTCCTCATCCTCGTAGTCGTCATCGTCGTTGCGATCGGCGGCGGCGTGGGCCCGATCATCGAAGCCCGACGTGGCAGTAGAACTGCTCGGGTCGGCCGCGGCCGCCGCCGAGATGCGGTCAGCGTCGTCGTGGCTCATCGATCCTTTACTCATCGCGTACCTCCGATGTGGTGGCGGCTCCGGGCATCACCGGCGTGCGACGGGCGCTTGGGCCGCCGGATGGGCATGACTGGGTTAGCGTCGGCCGCGCGGTCATAGACTCACGCTCCGATTCCCGGCATCGGCAAAGCCTGACGCGAGCCTGGAACAGCCGCAGCTCGTTGAGCTGGGCACCACCAAAGGTCGGTGCCATCTCATAGAGAGGAAGTACGACTGGTGTCCGGCCGCGACTACACCATCACCAGTTCCCAGCTGACCAGCGGCAGGCAAAGCCGGTCCCGACCGATATTCCGGCCGGGACCGACCGTCCTCGATTGCGCTGGTCCCCAACCCAATTGGGGTACTGCTCACGCTACCCGCCGGTGTGACCTGCGTAAACGACCGTGGCCGGGTGTGTCGGCGGACAGTCCGGAGCGCTACCGGGTGCCGGTGAGCCGTTCCATTTCGTCGACCCCCGTCGTTGCGGCACGTCCCGCAGAACAGGCGCAGCTGCTTCGGTGTGGCCGGGTCGGGGATGTTGAACCGTGCCCGGTCACCGTTGGCGCCGGGCCGCAGATCCCCACCCACATTCTGTGCAGGTGAGCATGGTGTGGCCGGGTTCGAGCCATTCCGGCGGCGCGGTGTACTTCTTCACCGCCATCCCGTCGGCGACCGGCTCGTAGTAGGCGAAGGCCTGCCCGTCTCGGGGCGAAGCTGCTGTGCTCACGCGATCCTCCTTCGGCTGCGCGCCGTCGCCACACCGGGCCCGAATGCCTGCGGCTCACCGACGCGAAACCGCATGCTACACAGGGGGTTCGAGGCTCTAGAGTGTAGTAGCTGGAGGTCACAGCGTCAGGGAATGAACCATCGGCCAGCGGGCCGAAATCCGGTTGCGGAAGCCGCGACCGCCACCGCAGCATCGACCCCATGACCAACCCCGACCAGCTGATCGTGCGCCCGCTGCGACCAGGCGACGAGGAAGCGTTTCTCGCACTGCGGTCGGCGATCACTGCGGATGGCACCGTGTTCGCCAAGGACTACCAGCCCGGGATCTCCTGGGCGAAGTACCTGCGCGTCCAAGACAACGCGCGCGCCGGGGTCGGCTTGGCCGACGGCGCGGTGCCCTACACGTTCCTCGTCGCCGAGGTCGGCGGCGTGCTAGTCGGCAGCAGCGACATCCGCCACCGGCTCACCGAGAACCTGACCCGGTGGGGCGGCCACATCGGATTCATCGTCGACCCCCGACACCGGGGATACGGGTTCGGGACCGAGATCCTGCGCCAAACCCTCTGCCTGGCAGCTGATCTCGGCATCCGCCCCGCTCTGCTCAGCTGCCGGACCGACAACGCCGGGTCTCGCGGGGTCATCCGCAACGCGAGTGGCGGTGCCGTGTCCCCTCAGATCCGCGATGGCATCTGTTCCTACTGGATCTGACCCGGACTGCCCGGCGACCTGGACGGTTTCCGTCCCATCGGCGGCCGCGACCGCGTCCGGGGCCAACTCGCCGCGCTGGCCATCCCCGTTCGCGCTGGTAGCGGTGGCGGGTGTCCTCGCAGTCAGCAACTGGTCGTACGGAGCGAGCGAGGGCAGTTCCCGGTCGGGCATACGCCGCGCAGCCGGATTGCGCACGGTGAGCACGGGCACGCCGTGTTCGCCGGCCATCCGGTCGACCCACCGGATGAATTCCAGCGCCGATCCGGCGAACATGCGCCGGACCCGGTCCTGGAAGGCGCGAACGTCGTGGCCGGGCAGGAAGTCGCGGGTGCTGATCGCCTCGCACCCGCAGCCGCAGGCGCGTTCGATGAACTCGGCTTCCTCGGGCAGCGCGATGTATCCGACGGGATTCTGGGAGGCGTTGACGACCGGGTCGGGTTGCCCGATCCATGCATCGCGAACAGGGTGACCTTCGGCAAGCACCTCACCATCGACAACGATCCGTCCATCGATATGGGCGACCTCATGAATCTCGGCGACCGCGCACACCCGACCATCTCCGATGATGACGGCGAACTGCTCTCGGATCACTCGCTCTCGGTTGGCCTTCCACACTCCCCGGCCCGCCTGCCATGCTTCCTCTTCGGTCATACGCGGGAAGTAGCCGACATACTCTCTTCCCAGCGGGTCGTCTACAACTGGTGAGTAGTAGCCGAGCTTGAACCCATGCGCGCCACAGCGAACATCCCGACGACCCGGTTGCCGCAGTTCTGGCTGCACTCGCGCTGACCGGCAGCGAGGATCTGGCCGATATCGGCTGCGGCGACGGTCGATTCCTCGCCCAGCTTGCCGAGCAGGGACACCACGGCCGCCTCGTCGGCCTGGACAACTCCACCGCCATGGTTGCCGCCGCCGACACCGTCCCCGGCATCGAAGGCGTACTCGGCGACGCGTAGGCCCTGCCGTTCGCCGATGACGAGTTCGACGCCGTCACCGCTCGGCACATGCTCTACCGACCCGTACCAGGCGATGCGCGAACTGTGGCGCATCAGCCGCGTCGGCAGCCGCGTCGCCGTGAGCGTCAACCACCCGGCCACCTGCGCCCGCACCCGCCAACTCGTCCTCGACCGGGCCGCCGAACGCGGCCTGGCACCAGCGGTGGGCATGGTCAACGACGTGAACTCCACAACTCTGCCGAAGATGCTGAGTGTGGTGTTCGGCGAGGTCCACATCCGCCAGTGCGACAACGCCCTCCTCTTCGACACTCCAGAACCTGTCATACGGTTCGCCGAAGCCCTGTTCTCCTTCTGCGGCATAGATGCCGCCAGCCCGCACCGATCGGCGATCCTCGACGCGGTCACCACCGACATCCACGACTGGTTCACCGCCCACCCCGGACAGTGCTGGCGCGACCCCAAGGGCTATATCGTCGCCACCGCAACCGTCCGATAGTCCTCTGTTCCCGA
>NZ_AXVD01000039.1 GCF_000482385.1 Nocardia sp. CNY236 | reverse complement strand
GTGTCGCGGGTATGCCGCGTACCGGAAGCAGTGTTCCTTATCAGGAGGCCGCACGGGAGTTGCTGCGGACGTCGGTTCTGGATGCGATGCGTGAGCTGCTCACCGAGCGTGATTGGTCCAAGATCACGCTCGGTGACGTCGCGGGCCGGGCGGGGGTGAGTCGGCAGACGTTGTACAACGAGTTCGGTTCACGTAACGGTCTCGCGCAGGCTTACGCTCTGCGCTTGGCCGATGATCTGGTTGCTCATGTCGATGCCGCGGTCACCGGCAATGTGGGTGACGTGCGTGCCGCCTTTCGAGATGGAATAGCCAACTTCTTCCTCGATGCTGCGTCGGATCCGCTGGTGCAGTCGCTGGTCGCGGGGGAGGCGAAGTTGGATCTGTTGCGGCTGATCACACTCGATGCCGGACCGTTGCTCGAGCGGGCGACCGAGAGGTTGTCGGGGGCTTTTCAGCGCAGCTGGGTGGCCCCGACGGCCGCCGAGGCGGACGTGATCGCCCACGCGCTGGTGCGGATCGCGCTCAGCTACATTCCCACTCCGCCCACTGCCGAGCGTGATGCACCCGCGGAGTTGAGTGCGTTGTTGAGTCCCTACGTCGAAGCGATCCTCGCGGCACGGGTGCAACGCTGAGTCCACAGCACCCACACACCACGCCATATAACTCCTGGTAGGCGCCCTCGCGAACGCCGGAGGAGCCTTTGTGATTGTCCGCACATTCGAAGTATCGATTTGAGTACAACCGACGCGAAGTCTGCAATCATGCTCAGGCATCGAAGTTCGGGTCCGTATTGAGCGGGGCAAATGTGCGAATAGTCGGCAAATGGTCGGATAAACCAGATCCCAAACGCTATCTGTGGCTTCTGGGCTTACTTGCCCCCATGACCGCGTTACTGCCGTCGCAACTGGTGTACCAGACAGGCGCCGAGGTGTTCTGGTGGATCGGCCCGATCGTCATCCTCGTCGTGATTCCCCTGCTCGACCTGTCGATCGGGCTGGATGGCAGCAACCCCAAAGACGAGTACTACGACATATTGTCGAACGACCGGTACTACCGGTGGTGTACCTATCTTGTGATCCCGATACAGCTGCTCGGGCTGGCGATCGCGAGCGCCATGTGGGCCGGTGACGAGCTGCGAGTGGCCGACAAGCTCGGCCTGGCCGTCACCCTCGGATTCGTCAGCGGTATCGGAATCAACGCCGCCCACGAACTCGGACATCGAGCCGAGCATCTGGAGCGCTGGCTGGCCAAGGTCTCCCTCGCGCCCTCCGGCTACGGGCATTTCTTCATCGAGCACAACCGCGGGCATCACGTGCGCGTGGCGACCCCGGAAGATCCGGCCAGCGCTCGGCTCGGGGAGTCGCTGTGGGAGTTTCTGCCGCGCAGTATATCCGGAAGCTTCTACTCGGCCATTGTGTTGGAGCGCACCCGTCTGGCGCGCAAGGGAGAGCGATGGTGGAGCGTCGGCAACCACATCCTGCAGGCATGGGCGATGACGGTCGTGTTGTTCGGCGCTTTGGTCGTGGCATTCGGCGTCCAGGTGTTGCCCTGGCTGGTGATCCAGGCGCTATTCGGTTTCTGCCTGCTCGAGACGGTGAACTACGTCGAACACTACGGTCTGTTGCGGGCCCGTCGGTCGAACGGCATGTACGCGCGTTGCTCGCCGCGCGACAGTTGGAACAGCGACCACCTGGTCACCAATATCTTCCTCTTCCACCTTCAGCGCCACAGCGACCACCACGCAAACCCCGGTCGTCGCTATCAGACGCTGCGTACTTTCGATCAAGCGCCGCAACTACCCGCCGGATACGCCGCCATGATCGTGCTCGCGCTCGTCCCGCCGGTGTGGCGGCGTGTCATGGATCCGCGGGTGCTCGCCCACTACGGCGGCAACGTCGAACTGGCCAACATCCTGCCGCGCAAGCGCAACCGGATCCTGACGGCTCACGGGGCAACTGGATAGCCCGAATTCGGTCGTCAGGGACTAGCCTGGCGGTGGTACATGCCGAACCAGGAGAGGCTGATGACCACTTCGGAACTTCCCGCACGCACGTCCATGACCGTCGATGTCCGCAATGGCATCGAATACAAAGTAGCGGATCTGTCGCTGGCCGATTTCGGTCGAAAAGAGATCCGGCTCGCCGAGCGCGAAATGCCCGGTCTGATGGCGCTGCGGCGCGAGTATGCCGACGTGCGACCGCTGCAGGGTGCGCGTATCTCCGGCTCCTTGCACATGACCGTGCAGACGGCGGTATTGATCGAGACACTCACCGCACTGGGTGCGCAGGTGCGGTGGGCCTCGTGCAATATCTTCTCCACGCAAGACCACGCGGCGGCCGCGGTGGTCATCGGCCCGCATGGCACCGCGGAGGCGCCCACCGGTGTGTCGGTGTTCGCCTGGAAGGGCGAGACGCTGGAGGAGTATTGGTGGGCCGCCGAACAGATGCTCACCTGGCCCGACGAGCCGGCCAACATGATCCTCGACGATGGTGGCGATGCCACGATGCTGGTGTTGCGTGGGGCGCAGTTCGAGAAGGCGGGCGTGGTTCCGCCCGACGACGAGGATCAGTCGGCCGAGTACCGGGTGTTCCTGAACCTGTTGCGTGAGCGATTCGCGTCCGACCGAAACACGTGGACCACGATTGCCCGAGCGGTGCGCGGCGTGACCGAGGAGACCACCACCGGTGTGTTGCGGCTCTACCAGTTCGCGGCGGCTGGCGAGCTGGTCTTCCCGGCGATCAATGTCAACGACTCGGTCACCAAGAGCAAGTTCGACAACAAATACGGCACGCGCCATTCGCTGATCGATGGCATCAATCGCGGCACCGATGTACTCATCGGCGGAAAGAGAGTACTGATCTGCGGGTACGGCGACGTCGGCAAGGGCTGTGTGGAATCGCTTGCCGGACAGGGCGCCCGGGTTCAGGTCACGGAGATCGATCCGATCAATGCGCTGCAGGCGCTGATGGATGGCCACGACGTGGTGACCGTGGAACAGGCGATCGGCGACGCCGATATCGTCATCACGGCGACCGGGAACAAGGACATCATCACTCTCGATCACATGAAGGCGATGAAGGACCAGGCGATCCTGGGCAACATCGGCCACTTCGACAACGAGATCGATATCGCGGGGCTGGAGCGTTCCGGCGCAACCAGATCGACCATCAAGCCGCAGGTGGACCTGTGGACGTTCCCGGAAACCGGCCGCTCGATCCTCGTATTGTCCGAGGGGCGGTTGCTCAATCTCGGTAACGCGACCGGGCATCCGTCCTTCGTCATGTCGAACAGTTTCTCCAACCAGGTCATCGCCCAGATCGAGCTGTGGACCAAGCCGGAGGAGTACGACAACGAGGTCTACCGGTTGCCGAAGCATCTGGACGAGAAGGTGGCCCGCATACACGTCGAGGCACTCGGTGGCGAATTGACCAAGCTCACCAAAGACCAGGCCGAGTACATCGGCGTGGATGTCGATGGGCCGTTCAAGCCGCCGCACTACCGCTACTGAGCGCGATGGCGAGCGCGCGGCGGCCCGGGCGCCGAGTGGGACCGCAGCGGTCGATCGTGGTCCCACCCGCCGCGCGTGGGCCAAGGGTTCGCGCTCGTCGGCCGCTATGGGGCGAACTGGGTAGGCGGGGTAGCCTGCCTGGTTATGGGAGTGCTGATCGCCATCGAGGGCCTCGACGGCGCGGGCAAGCGGACGCTGATCGACCGGGTCGTCGCTCGGCTGCGCGGCCGTGGCATGCGGATCGTGACGATGGCCTTCCCGCGGTATGGAGTGTCGGTGCATGCCGATCTTGCCGCCGAGGCACTGCGCGGCGCGCACGGTGACCTCGTCGACTCGGTCAGCGGTATGGCGTTGCTCTTCGCGCTGGACCGCGCCGACGCCGGTGAGGAAGTCTCGAAGCTACTGGCCGACAACGATGTTGTGCTGCTGGATCGCTATGTCGCCTCCAGCGCCGCCTATTCCGCTGCTCGACTCGGACAGTCTGCCGAGGGTGAAATAGTGGATTGGGTCGGTGAATTGGAGTTCGGTCGGTTCGCGGTACCGCCGCCCGCAGTGCAGGTGCTGTTGGACGTACCCGTGGAGCTAGCGGCCGAGCGCGCTCGCCAGCGAGGCGAACTCGACTCCTCGCGCGCGCTCGATGCCTACGAGCGCGACCGCGGTCTGCAGTACCGGACTGCCTCGGTGTATCGTGAGCTGGCCGAACGCGGCTGGCGTAGCCCGTGGTGGATATACCGATCCGGTGACGATCCGGCCGCATTGGCTGCACGTATCACGGAAATCACCGGGCGATGAGGTCGGCCGCACGTCGGGTTCGGGACCAGTGTTGGCGTGGCGGCCCGATCCTGGCCTGGGAGATGACAACATAGTACTTATGAAGCCGAAGATTCTGGTCGTCGACGACGATATGGCACTCGCCGAGATGCTAACGATCGTCTTGCGCGGGGAAGGGTTCGACCCGCATGTGGTCGGCGACGGCACACAGGCCTTGGCGGCAGTGCGGGAGATCCGCCCTGATCTGGTATTGCTGGATCTGATGTTGCCCGGGATGAACGGCATCGACGTGTGCCGGGCGTTGCGGGCCGATTCAGGGGTACCGATCGTGATGCTCACCGCCAAGACCGACACGGTCGACGTGGTATTGGGTTTGGAATCCGGTGCCGACGACTACATCGTCAAGCCGTTCAAACCGAAGGAACTCGTTGCCCGTGTCCGGGCGCGATTGCGTCGCATCGACGAAGAGCCCGCCGAGATGCTCTCGATCGCGGATATCGTCATCGATGTACCCGCCCACAAGGTCAGCCGCGGTGGTATGCAGATCTCGCTGACGCCGTTGGAGTTCGATCTACTCGTCGCTCTGGCCCGCAAACCGCGCCAAGTGTTCACCCGAGAGGTTCTACTCGAACAGGTATGGGGTTATCGGCATGCCGCGGACACCAGATTGGTGAACGTCCATGTGCAGCGGTTGCGGGCGAAGGTGGAGAAAGATCCCGAGAACCCGGAGATCGTGCTGACCGTCCGCGGCGTGGGTTACAAGGCCGGACCGCCGTGATCCGGCCCGAGCCGAGGGCGTGGAGGCGATCGCTTGCCTGACCACCATGGGCCCGGCGCAGGTCGCGAGGCCGGCGCGGATGGCGTGGTCGTGCGACTGCGGCAAGCGCTGGCCTCGACGGTGGCATGGTTCCACGCGGTCGGCACAGCCCTCGGGCACCTGTGGCGTAGGTCGCTGCAGCTCCGCGTCATCGTATCCACTCTGACCTTGTCGTTGATCGTCATCACCATCCTCGGAGTCGTGCTGACCAGCCAGATCACCGACCGGCTGCTCGATGCGAAGGTCAACGCGGCGATCGAAGAAATGGACCGGGCCCGTAACACCGTCGAGAGCCAGCTCGCTGGCGTACCTGGGTTCGGTGCGCAACCACAGCGTCTGGTGGATGCGCGCGACGCATTGTCGAACCGCGATGCTACGGGTCAATCTGCCGGTGCCGCAGGGAGCTTCGATGCAGCGCTGAGTGCTGTCGGCGGCATGCCGATGCAGCGGATCTCCGCTGGCCCGATCGAGGAGGTACCGGACGAGCTGCGCCGGTTCGTCCAGCGCAATCAGGTCAGCTATCAGTTCGCGACGGTATCGGACTCGGATGGTTATCGCGGCCGCGCGCTGATCATCGGTAGTCCGAGCGATGAGATCCCGACACTCGAAATCTACCTGATCTTCCCGCTGGGCAACGAGGAGCGCAGCCTGGCGCTGATGCGTGGCACCATGCTGGTCGGTGGAGGGGTGCTGCTGGTGCTGCTGGCGGCGATCACGGCGTTGGTTACCCGACAGGTGGTCTTGCCGATCCGCTCCGCGGCGCGGATCGCCGGCAGATTCGCCGACGGACGGCTCAAGGAGCGCATGCTCGTACGCGGCGAGGACGATATGGCCCGCTTGGCTCAGGCGTTCAACGAAATGGCCGAGAGTTTATCCAACCAGATCACTCAGCTCGAGGAGTTCGGCAATCTGCAGCGCCGATTCACTTCCGACGTCAGTCACGAGTTGCGCACTCCGCTCACGACGGTGCGGATGGCCGCGGACCTGATCCACAGCAGCAGCGACGACCTCGAGCCCGCATTGGCCCGCAGCGCCGAGTTGTTGGTCAACGAACTGGACCGGTTCGAATGCCTGCTCAACGATCTATTGGAGATCAGTCGCCACGACGCCGGCGTCGCCGAACTCCAGGTCGAATCTCTCGATGTACGGATGTGTGCGCGGGCTGCGATTTCCACGGTGCGACATTTGGCCAAGGACGCCGGCGTCGAGGTGATCACGGATCTACCGGAAGAGCCGTTGGTCGCCGAGGTGGACCCGAGGCGCATGGAACGTGTGCTGCGCAATCTACTGGCCAACGCAATCGACCACGGCGAGGGCAAGCCGGTGCTGCTTCGGATGCGCGCCGACGTCTCGGCCAATGCGGTCGCCGTTGTGGTGCGCGATCAGGGGGTCGGCCTGCGGGCCGGCGAGGAGAAGTTGGTGTTCAACCGGTTCTGGCGTTCGGATCCTTCCAGGATGCGTCGTTCCGGTGGCACCGGGCTCGGGCTGTCGATCAGCGCGGAGGATACGAATCTCCACGAAGGCAAGCTGGAGGCATGTGGCGAGCTCGGGCAGGGAGCGAGCTTCCGACTGACCTTGCCCATGGTGCGTGGCAAGAAAATGGGACCGAGTCCACTGTCGCTCGAGCCCACGCGCACGCCGAAGCCGGCGGGTGAGTCGGAGTCGTCCGCCGATCTCGACTCGGTCGGCGCGCAGTTGCCGGAGCCGAGTGCGCGGCACGAGCGGAAGTTCGAGCAACAGCTGAGTTCGTCGCGCGCTGCGTCGAACGGTACCGTCGAACATGGTGTCGAGGCCGCACCCGGTGATGCGACGGTTACGGGGCCGAGCGGATCGCCGGCCACCGGCGTGCAACCTGCCGGTGGGGGTGAGGGGCGCAATTCCGGGGACGTACAGTCTTGAGAATGTGCATCGGATCTGCGTGGATGCCGCGGCTGGTCGTATTGGCCGCCGCGGTGGTCGCGGTGTTGCTGCCCTTGACCGGGTGTGCCAGTCTGCCCGAGTCCTCGCCGCCGGAGGCGCTGGGCACCATCGACCGTGAGCCTACTCCGGAAGGCCCGCCGCCGCCGAAACCCAATCGCGATCCCGATCTGCTGGTGCGTGACTTCCTGGATGCCACCGCGGACCCGGCCGGTGGACATGTGGCCGCGCGCCAATACATGACGCCCGCGGCCGCCGCCGAGTGGGACGACGAGGCGGGCATCGTGATCGTCGAAAAACCGGACACGCTGCGCGAGTCCCGCTCCGGCGACAACGCCACCTATCGAATTCGTGCCCGCAAGGTCGGCGAACTCGCCCCGGACGGTGGATACCGCCCCAGCGACGATATCGTCATCATCGAGCACAAGATCGAACTGGCTCGGGTCGACGGTGAGTGGCGCATCGACGAACTGCCCGATGGCGTCGTCACGGACTCGGTCGCGTTCTTCAACTCCTACCGGCGCTACGCGCTGTATTTCCTCGATCCGAACGGGGATACCCTCGTTCCGGACCTGCGGTGGATGTCGGTACCCAAAGGTGAATTGACGCATCGGTTGCTCAGCGGGTTGATCGAGGGGCCGCAGAATGCGCTGGCCACCGTGCTGCGCAACCAGTTGGCGTCGGTCTCGCTGCGCGGTGCGGTCACCAAAGCCAATGGTGACTCGACCGATGTGGGCGTCGGTCTGGGTGGTGTCAGGATAGACCTCGCCGGCGCCTCGGCGTTGCATCCGCGTGATCGTGAACTCCTGGCCGCCCAAATCGTCTTCACACTGTCGGCGGCCGACGTGCTCGGGCCCTACCTGGTACTCGCAGACGGTGAGCCGATGGACGAGCGGTTTGCGGTGAACGGGTGGACCGCCGAAGCGCTGCAGCGGTTCAATCCGACCACCTTGGTGAACGAGCAGACCGGACTGCACGCGCTGCGCGGAGGTGGGTTGGTTCAGGTCACCGGTAATGGGGGCAGCACGCCGACCTTGGGATACTTCGGTGGCGTCAACAATCTGCAGTCGGCGGCATTGTCTCCGGATGGTCAACTGGTCGCTGGAGTGGCCGCGACGGGGCGCAGCGCGCCGGAACCGTCGCATGCATTGATGGTCGGTACCTACGGTGGTAGCGCTTTCCCGGTGGCCGAGGGCTTCGCCATTACTCGCCCATCGTGGACCCGTGATGGGCGTGCGGCGTGGGCCGTGATCGATGGCGCACGAGTGATTCGCGCGTTCAACAACCCAGCTACCGGTACGGTGTCGGTGCAAGAGGTGGACATCTCGGGGCTGGCACCGGCCTCGTCCGACACCGCGCCGCGCTTGCCGATCACCGAACTGCGGATTTCTCGTTCGGGGGTGCGGGCGGCGATGATTGCCGACGGCAAGGTGTACGTCGCGGTCGTGGTATCGAAGCCGGATGGCGCGATGGCGCTGACCTCGGCCTTCCCGGTCGTTGTCGGTCTCAGTACGGACGCGGTGGCGGTAGATTGGCTCGACGCCGACACGATCATCGTGGTACGCGACGGTGATGTCGACCCTGTGAGCACGGTGTCGGTGGATGGATCCGAGCCCACGGCGTTGACGGCGCGGAACCTGACGGCGCCGGTACGTACGGTCAGTGCCAGTCCGGAACGGCAATACGTCGCCGACTCACGTGCGGTGCTGGAACTGACCTCCGCACCGGACCATGGTCAGCCGTACTGGCGTGAGGTGCCGGGTCTCGGCGCGAATGCCGTTCCCGTCCTGCCCGGCTGAGACACTTCACTGCCGGCTGAGCTGTCTGGCCGAGCTGTTCGGCTGAGACCGACCAGCTGCCGGGAAGGTCCCGCTCCACGACACCTGATCGCGGGGCGATCGAATCTGCCGGGCCGCCGAATCTGTCGGCGTCGGGGTGCACACTCGGGCGATGAGAACCCTCCTCGACCTGGTCGTGCCGGTCGACTGTGCCGGCTGTGGGCGCCCGGATCTCAGGTGGTGCATCGACTGCCATGCGGCGCTGGCCGGACCGCCGGTGCGAGTGTGGCCGCGGGGCGCTCCAGGTATCTCGTGCTGGACACTGGGCTCATACGCGGGTCCCGCACGGCGCGCGGTGTTGGCAGCAAAGGAGAGGGGCCGGCGCGATTTGGCCGAGCCGTTGGGTGTGGCTCTGGCGGCCGGTCTTGCGGTGCTGCGGACGGCCGGACGGCCGTTGGTGTTGGTGCCGGCGCCGAGCCGCGCCGTGGCTGCGCGGCGTCGGGGCGGTGATCCGGTGCTGCGCTCAGCACGGGTTGCTGCACGGTGTCTGCCCGATTGCTGGGTGTTGCCTATATTGCGGATGGGGCATGGGGTGCGCGACTCGGTGGGCCTGACCCCGGCCGAACGCGCCCGCAATCTGCGGGGGCGGGTGGTCAGTGTTCCGGTCCGGTCCAGTGGGCGGGAGATCCTGCAAAGTGCCGAGATCATAGTGGTCGACGACGTCGTGACCACAGGTGCGACGGTCCACGAATCCGTGTGCGCCCTGGTCCGAGCGGGATTGCATGCGTGTGGCGTTCTGGTTACTTGTGCCGCTTGACTACGGGAAATTTGCGTGAACACTAGCGGCCGGACCATCTGCGTACTAGCGTCGCGTTCACACACCCACCGGGAGTTTGGAGGTGGCGCCTCGGACAATGTGCGCCGAGCGATTCATCGGTCGGCGTAGCTCAACCCCGCCGCACGTGAATCGGTCTGTGCGGCCAGATCCGGGAGGTATGCGTGACGCATTCTTCACGACCCTCAGTGAACGATTCCGCTACTTCGGTGGTGCGCGCCGGCACCCCGGAAGTATCGGAGCAACCCGCAGCGGAGCAACCACGAACGCCGCGTGCCGACGTCGTGGTGAAGGGCCGCAATGTGGAGGTGCCCGATCACTTCCGAATTTACGTCGCGGAGAAACTCTCCCGCGTGGAACGGTACGGCCCGTCGATCTTCCTCTTCGACGTGGAGTTGTTCCACGAGCGCAATCGTCGGCAGCGCAAAAACTGTCAACGCGTCGAAATCACCGCGCACGGAAAGGGTCCTGTCGTACGGGCCGAGGCGCGGGCGGACAGCTTCTACGCCGCATTCGAGTCGGTGACTGCGAAGTTGGAGAGTCGACTGCGTCGAACGAAGGACAGGCGCAGGGTGCACTACGGCGACAAGACGCCGGTATCGGTCGCGCAGGCCACCGCCGATCTGGTCGACGACTCGCTGTTCGAGCGCCCCACCGAGCCGGTCACCGCGCACGATCTTCCTGATGAGTCCCAGGAAGCCGACCTTGTCGTCGGTCCCGGGCACATCGTGCGCACGAAGGTGCATTCCGCGACCCCGATGTCGGTCGATGACGCGTTGTACCAGATGGAACTCGTCGGCCATGACTTCTTCTTGTTCCAGGACAAGGAGACCGAACGGCCGTCGGTGGTCTACCGCCGTCACGCGTTCGATTACGGGCTCATTCGTCTCGCCTGACGAGACCAACGGCCCCCGATGTCTCCGAGTACTCACTTGCTGGTGGGTACTCGGAGAGATGCGTGAGCGGCCGGTTCCGGCGGCGTGTGAAGTCAGGCGTCCCGTGCGGTGCCCCATCGTCGATGGTGCGCTTCGTCGGCGATGATTCGAAGACAGGTCTGGTGCTTGGTCTCGCCGGGTAGGCCTTCACGGCGTAGGCGCAGGATCGCCTCCGCTATGCCGATGCCCAGTTCGTTCGACAACCGAACAGCATCGACATCGGTCATTGTGCAAACCTCCTGCAAAACGAAGAAACCGCGGTCTGAGCGATTTTCGTCTTTGACGTACCCAGTTGGCACGCGGTTGAACCATAGACGATGGGCATGTGCGCCCAGTGCGGTGGGTCCACTGTATCCGCGCCCCGATCCGACTGGTGGGATGACGGCCACCACAAGTCAGCCGCGGTAGGTTTCGTGGTGAATCGCATCGGTCAACGGCCTTCCTGCGCGCCAGCCGAAGCGCTCGAGGTCGGGGACGCGCTGGAACTCGTGGACCGGACCGACGCAGAGCCAGGCAACTGTTCGGATACCTTCGGGCAGGTCGACCAGCTCGGCCAAGAACTCGGGGTCGTAGAACGACACCCAGCCGACGCCGATGCCTTCGGTCGTGGCGGCCAGCCACAGGTTCTGGATGGCGAGAACCGCGGAATAGATTCCAGTTTCGGGCATGGTCGCCCGACCCAATACCTGCGGCCCTCCACGGCTGTCGTCGTAGCAGACCACGATGCCGGTGCCGCTCTCGCGAATGCCTTCGATCTTGATCGGCCCGAATGTCGCGGTGCGTTCCGGCGGCAGCGCATCCCGAAATGCGATGCGCTGCCGTGCCACATGCTCGGCGAACCTGCGCAGCGTTGCCGGTTCACGCACGATCACGAAGTCCCATGGTTGCGAATTCCCGACGCTCGGCGCTCGGTGAGCCGCGTCGAGTATCCGCCACAACGTGCTGTCGTCCACGATCTCGCCGGTGAACTCGGCGCGCACGTCACGGCGCCGGCGGATCGCCTCATAGACGCTGAGAACTTCTGCATGCACCGCCTGAGTCAATCAGACCAGCGACCGCGCCGTGCACATCCCCCGGCGTGCTCGTCGTGGCCGCCGAACCGCGGGGTAGCGATCAACGGGTCCTGCCCGCACCACGCCGGCCGAACCATCGACGTCCTTGCGCGAGCGCGGTGCGCAAACCGCGACGCCTGCCCGTCGTGGGGTCGAAGGTGGCAGTGGTATGGCCGCCGAATTTGCGTTCCGACGCGGTCTCGGGTGCGTCGTCGGTGGTGGCATGCAGGAAATGATTCGGTAGCGACAGCTTGAGGATGGTCCGCCATGCCTTGAAGTACTGCACCGGAAGTGAGCCGGTGGTGTAGGGCAGGTCGTATTTGTCGGCCAGATCGCGCACCCGGACAGCGATTTCGGCATAGCGATTGCTCGGTAGGTCGGGGAACAGGTGGTGTTCGATCTGGTGGCTCAGGTTGCCGGTCATGAAGTGCATGACCGGGCCCCCGGAGATGTTGGCGCTGCCCAGCATCTGTCGGAGGTACCACTGGCTGTGCGTTTCGTGGTCGACATCGGATTTGGTGAACTTTTCCGCGCCGTCGGGAAAATGGCCACAGAAGATGACCGTATTGGCCCACACGTTGCGGATCGCGTTGGCCGCCAGGTTGGCGGTCAGCGTCGAGAAGAACGCCCGCCCGGTGAGCGCAGGGAAGATGGCGTAGTCCTTGAGGATCTGTTTGCCCATCTTGGCAGCCGCGTCTTTGCGCTTGCGCTCGAAGTCGGCACGCTCGGGCGTGCCCGGCTTGTATCTACCTGCTGCGAGTTTGCCCAGTTCCAGGTGCTGGATCGCCACGCCGTATTCGAACAGCAGTTGCAACGCCAGGTTGTAGAGCGGATTGCCCAAGTTGAACGGCTTCCAGCGCTGGTCGCGGGTCACCCGCAACAGGCCGAAGCCGATGTCGTCGTCCATGCCCAGCACATTGGTGTATTTGTGGTGCAGGTAGTTGTGGGTGTGTTTCCAGTGTTTGGCGGTGCCCGTATTGTCCCATTCCCACGAGCTGGAGTGGATTTCCGGATCGTTCATCCAGTCCCACTGTCCGTGCATGACGTTGTGCCCGATTTCCATGTTCTCGACGATCTTGGCCGTGCCGAGCAAGGCCACGCCGGCCAGCCAGGCGGCGCGTGCCGGGCTCGCGAACAGTACTGCTCGGCCGCTGATCTCGAGAAACCGCTGTAGCCGGATGACATTGCGGATGTATTTCGCATCGTGAGCGCCGCGCGAGGCCTCGATTTCTCTGCGTATCGCGTCGAATTCCGCGCCGAGCGTTTCCACGTCGGCCTCGGTGAGATGCGCGTATTCCTTGACATCCGAGATCGCCATGCCGGTTACCTTATCGTAAGTTACGAGACCGTAGGTTATGAAGTTCGCGCGAGGGATGTGGCAATTCCCCTATTGCCATCTCAGGCGCTGGCTGGTATTTTGCCCGTCCGTCGAGAAAAACGAAAAGTTTTGTCTCGCTGGGTTTTCCGGCGTAGTGCCGCTTTCTCCTGCCGGGCGATGTCCTGCAGTGTGCGCTTGGCCTCGCGCAGCATCCGACGCTCGTGCTCGGCCTTCTGCTTCAGTACTGCTTTTGCCTCGCGCAAAGCCACCTTTTCCTGACGCGCCTTCTCGTGCAGCACGGCTCTGGCCTCACGCAACGCCGACCGCAGACCGCGGCGCTTCCCGGTCTCCGGATCGATGCGCAACCAATGGGTCGCCTCCGCGCCGGGGCGAGTGACCGCGCCCAGTGACGGCAGTGTGATCCCCGCGAACTTGCGTTCGGAGGAGGTTTCGGGTGCGTTGTCGGCGGTCGCAGTGAGAAAGCGGTCCGGCAGCGCCAGCTTGTGGATGGTGCGAAAGGCGAGCAGATACTGCTTGCCCAAGGAGCCGGTGGTGTAGGGCAGATCGTATTTGTCGCACAGTGCGCGGACCTGCTGCGCGATCTCCGGGTACCGATTGCTCGGTAGATCGGGGAACAAGTGGTGTTCGATCTGATAGCACAGGTTACCGCTCATGAATGCCATGACCGGACCGGCGTCGAAATTGGCGCTGCCCAACATCTGGCGCAGGAACCACTCGCCCTGAGTTTCGTCCCGCAACTGCTCGATGGTGAACTTTTCCGCGCCGTCGGGGAAGTGGCCGCAGAAGATCACCGCGTATGCCCACAGATTGCGCACCAGATTCGCCGAAGCGTTCGCCTGCAGAGTCCGGGTGAACGCAGGGCCGGTGAGCGCGGGGTGGATCAGGTAGTCCTTGACCAGCTGGCGAAAGATCTTGCGGCCGCACTCCTTGTTCGGTTCCGAGAGCAGCTTCCAGCGCGGCGTATCCGACAACTGCTTGTCGATGCCCCAGTCATGCAGGGCGATGCCCCACTCGAAGGTGGCTGCCAGCAGCAGGTTGGCCAGCGGCTGGACCAAGTGGACAGGTCGCCACTGCTCGTCGCGGGTCATCCGCAAGATGCCGAAGCCGAGGTCTTCGTCCTTGCCCAGCACGTTGGTGTAGGTGTGGTGGGAGAAATTGTGCGCCCGGCGCCACTGCGACGAAGGACCGGTCATATCCCACTCCCAGGAGCTGGAGTGGATTTCCGGATCGTTCATCCAGTCCCATTGACCATGGCTGATGTTGTGCCCGAGCTCCATGTTCTCGATGATCTTGGCCACCGAGAGCATCGCGGTGCCGGCCAGCCACGCCCACCGGTTGCGACTGCCGAATAGCAGGGCACGAGCAGTCACTTCCAAGCCACGTTGGGCAGCGATGGCCCGTCGAATGTACTTCGCGTCTCGTTCGCCGCGGGACAGCTCCACCGACCGTCGAATGGAATCGAGCTCATTCCCCAGTGTTTCGATGTCGGCCGCCGTGAGGTGGGCGAATGCCTTGATATCGGTGATGGCCACCGGGGTCCTTCCTTCTCGATCCAGACCGAGGGTACCTGCCGGACTATACGTCCAAAGTGCAGTCGCCCGCGGCCGCCGAAATGCACGTTTGCACTTTGTCGCCCTGGTGGTGTTCGTCTCCGTTGCGGAGATCGCGTACATGGCCCGAACTCAGCGTGACCACGCAGGTTTGGCAGATGCCCATCCGGCAGCCGAAGGGCATCTGTACACCGACGGACTCACCGGCTTCCAACAAGCTGGTCGCGCCATCTGCTTCGGCGGTGCGGCCGGATGCGCCGAAGGTCACCCTGCCACCTTCACCGACTGCGGAGCGCTCGACCTCGAAGCGCTCGACACACAGTTGGTCGGACAGGCCGGCGCCGCGCCAGTGGTGTTCGATCTCGTCGAGCATCGCGGCGGGTCCGCAGGCCCAGGTGGATCGCTCGCGCCAGTCGGGTAGCTCGGCGTCGAGATCGCCCGGAACGAACTTGCCGTGGTCGGCGGTCAGGTGCAGGTGCGTGCGGAAACTCGGGTTGCGCTCGCGCAGCCTGCTCAATTCGGTGCCGAACATCACATCGTCGGCTGTTCGGGCCGAATGTATGTGCACCACATCGGTGAACTGGCCACGACGGTCCATTGCGCGAAGCATGGACATCACCGGGGTGATTCCACTGCCCGCGGTCAGGAACAGCACCTTCTCCGGTAGCGGATTCGGCAGGACGAATCCGCCTTGTGGGGCGGCGAGCCGAACGATGGTGCCCACCGGTACACCGTTGACCAGGTGGCTGGACAGAAAGCCTTCCGGCATCGCCTTCACCGCAATGGAGATCAACCGCTTGCCGCCGCGTCTGGGCGTGGTCCAGTCGGGCGGGCAGGTCAGCGAGTACGAGCGCCAATGCCAGCGGCCGTCGACCAACAGGCCGATGCCGATGTACTGTCCGGGGCGGAATCCGAAGTCGAATCCCCAGCCCGGTTGAATCACCAGAGTCGCGGAGTCGGCCGTTTCCGTACGTACGTCCACGATGCGTCCGCGCAACTCACGCGCCGACCACAGTGGGTTGGCCAGGTGGAGATAGTCGTCGGGTAGCAACGGTGTGGTCACCCATGCCGCGGCGCCCCGCAATGCCTTGAACCTGCCGCCCTGCTCCGCAGCGTTCCCACCGGGGCCTTCCAGCCACGTGCGAACGCCCCGTATCGACAATCCCCCAGTCTTCGAACCCATGGCTGCCGTCGGTCTCCCTGTTGTCGGATGCGCGCAGGCAGTGTCCGCGGTGATCGGATACTGCCCTGGCTGCTAGGTTACGGCATCGTAGGTTGTGCCGGAGTGTCAGCCCGTGAACCGCGTGGCGCGGCTCAGAGCAGGTCGAGCAGGAAAGGTAGCTCTTGTGCCGCGTACCACGCCAATTGGTGGTCTTCGGCGTCGCCGAGCACGAACTCGGCATCGGTGTCGCCGAGGTCGGCTGCGTCGACCACCTCGATAGCCTTGGCAATCTGCGGTTCGGCGTCGACCAGGTCGACGTGCACCGACGCGATCTGTTGGTAGTCGATCGAACCGGCCAGCCGGACCACGGCATCATCGAGATCGGGCCGCAGTCGCGCCCTGGTGACATCGGCGGCGATCACGGCGCGGCGGTAGGTCGGCGCACGGTGGGCCGTGAGCGCGGTGTCCTCGTCGGCGGACTGCTGCGGTCCGCCCGCCACGTCGCGTTCGGCGGCGAGTAGTCGGAGCGAGGCGCGTGCGGCCTCCGCCATGGCCACTTCACCGAGTTCGTCGTCGTTGCCGGAGGCATAGGCTTCCCGCAGCGTCGGCGTCACTGCGAACGCGGTCCCGCCGACAGCGGCCAGTTCCCCGGTGGCGACCAGGTCGCGCAGCATCGGCACCGTCGCTGGAATATAGACGCGCAAACTGTTCCGGTCAGACGCAGGCACCGAGCATCTCCTCCATCGAATCGCGCACCGCCGCGGCCAGCACACCGATATCGGCCATCGCGTCGCGGTCGGCGTTGAGACCGTAGAACACGTGTCCGTCGTAGGACGTGATCCCGACACTCGACGCCTGATTGCGCAGCAGCGGCGACACCGGGTACATCTCCAGCATCCGCGCGCCACCGATATACATCGGTGCCTGCGGACCCGGCGCATTGGTGATCACCAAGTTGAACGTGTGTTCTGCGAAGGTACTCGCCGCGCGCACACTCATCGCGTGCAGGCTGGCCGGCGCGAATCCGGCCAGGTGGACCAGCGTGCGGGCGCGGACGCCGCGTCGATGGCGGCCGTTGAACTCGATGGCATGGGCGATGTGCGACAGTCGGATCACCGGATTCGGCTCGCCGACCGGTAAGTCGATCAGGAACGACGACACCTCGCTGGCCGTTTGTGCCTGATCTCCGTTCGTTCCCTCGACATAGACCGACATCGGTACCACTGTGCGCAGCGTGGTCGACTCGGTGAGCGCTTCACCGCGGGACAACAACCAGTTGCGCAATGCCCCGGTCACCACGGCCAGGATCGCGTCGTTGATCGAGCAGTCGAAGCGCCTGCGAATCGTGCGATAGTCCGCCAACTCGGTACGGACGACAGTGAAGCGGCGATTGCGCGAGGTTCGGGTATTCAATGGCGAGTGCGCGCCGGTCAATACGCCTTTGACCACCGAGGCCGCTGATTCCGCCGCCCTGCCCGCGGTCTCGAGCACGGCCACGGCTCCGGCTCCGGCGTCGCGGGCCACTTCGAGCGCCTTGCGCGGTTGCCGGGCTAGGTGGCCGAGTGCGCCGACGAGGAGTTCGATGTCGCCGGGTTCGCGCGGCGCGATCCAGGCGTCATCGGCCACATCGCGCGGCGCCGGCCCTGCGTCGAGGATCACATGACCGATTTCCAGCGCCGTGTCTCCATCCACCAGGGCCGAATGTGATTTGGTGAAGATCGCGCAGCGGCCGTCGGACAGCCGTTCGATCAGGTACATCTCCCACAGCGGACGCGCGGGATCCAGTGGGTGCGAGGCAAGCCGAGCGATCAGATCGTGCAACTGTTCATCGGTACCCGGGCCGGGCAGGGCCGAACGCCGGACGTGATAGGTGATGTCGAATCGGCTGTCCTCGACCCAGACCGGGCGCCCCAGCGACAGTGGGATTTCCCGTACCTTGCGTCGATATCGCGGCACCAGGGCCAGTCTGCTCTCCACCAGATCGACCAGACGGTCGTAGTCCAGGATCGCCGCGCCGCCGCCCTCGCCGGATTCGGTGTTCCGGACGATCGCGAGGGAGCCGATATGGATCGGATTGCTGCTCGACTCGAGCCGGTAGAACGCCGTGTCCTGCGGCGTCAGTCTCGTGATCACGCTGCCCGGAACTCCTTTTCCCGATGCTGTCCCCACATAGTGTGCTGCTGTGACACCTGGTACCGAGGTGGCGGCGGGATATTCGGTGGTTCGGCATGGTTCTCGCAGTATCGGGTGATCCCGTCGCACGCTGTTACCCGCTCGCGCTCGGTCCATCGATTCGATCACAGCCGGAACGGGGATGCACGGTCGACGCGTGGGTAGGTTCGATGTGTCGGCTCGTGGGCGTGTGCGTGTCGCTGGGACACGCACACGCATGGCCTCCGGGCCGCGGCGCATACGATGGGTGCCGCACTACCATGAGGTATGCAGCGGATTCCGCGTACCGTGGGGTCCGCCGGCCGGGGGCCGATGACACGAACTGACACACCGACCAGAGGACTGACGAGACTCGTGCCTGCGCTGACACTGTCGAGGTTGCTTCGGATTGGTGAGGGTCGCGTAGTCAAGCGGCTCTCACACTTCGCCGACCAGGTTCTCGCCCTGGAGCCGGAGTACGCCGACCTGAGCGACGCCGAGCTGCAGGCCAAGACCGACGAGTTCCGCGAACGCTATGCCGAGATGGTCGACGAGGGTGAGCGCGATCCACTGGGGCAGCTCATGGCCGAGGCATTCGCCGTCGCGCGGGAGGCGTCGTGGCGGGTGCTCAGCCAGAAACACTACAAGGTGCAGGTGATGGGGGGCGCCGCGCTGCACACCGGCAATATCGCCGAGATGAAGACCGGCGAGGGCAAGACGCTCACTTGCGTTCTGCCGGCCTATTTGAACGCACTCGGCGGCGACGGCGTGCATGTGGTGACGGTGAACGACTACTTGGCCAAACGCGATGCCGAATGGATGGGTCGCGTGCACCGTTTCCTCGGCCTCGACGTCGGTGTGATCTTGTCCGGGATGAGCCCGGCCGAACGGCGGGCGGCTTACGCCGCCGACATCACCTACGGGACGAACAACGAGTTCGGCTTCGACTATCTGCGCGACAACATGACCCATTCGCTCGACGATCTGGTGCAGCGCGGGCACAACTTCGCTGTCGTCGACGAGGTCGATTCCATCCTGATCGACGAGGCACGTACCCCGTTGATCATCTCCGGTCCGGCCGACGCCTCGTCGAAGTGGTATGCCGAGTTCGCCCGCATCGCTCCATTGTTGAAGAAGGACCTGCACTACGAGGTCGACATCAAAAAGCGCACGATCGGCGTACACGAGGCCGGTGTGGAGTTCATCGAAGACCAACTCGGCATCGACAATCTGTACGAGGCAGCCAACTCGCCTTTGGTGAGCTACTTGAACAACGCCATCAAAGCCAAGGAGTTGTATGTCCGTGACAAGGACTACATCGTCCGCGACGGTGACGTGATCATCGTCGACGAATTCACCGGCCGCATCCTGGTCGGGCGTCGGTACAACGAGGGCATGCACCAGGCGATCGAGGCCAAGGAAGGTGTGGAGATCCAGCCGGAGAACCAGACCCTGGCCACCATTACGCTGCAGAACTACTTCCGGCTCTACGACACGCTGTCCGGCATGACCGGCACCGCCGAGACCGAGGCCGCCGAGCTGCACCAGATCTACAACCTCGGCGTGGTTCCCATTCCCACCAACAAGCCGATGATTCGTGACGATCAATCCGATCTCATCTACAAGACCGAAGAAGCCAAGTTCTCCGCTGTCGTGGACGATGTGACCGAGCGACACGAGAAGGGGCAGCCGGTGCTGATCGGTACGACCAGCGTCGAGCGCTCGGAGTACCTGTCCAAGCAATTCACCAAGCGTGGGATTGCGCACAATGTGTTGAACGCGAAGTTCCACGAGAAGGAAGCCCAGATCATTGCCGAGGCCGGACGTCCCGCAGCGGTGACCGTCGCGACCAATATGGCTGGGCGCGGCACCGATATCGTGCTCGGTGGCAACCCCGACATCATTACCGACACGCTGTTGCGCAAGCAGGGTCTCGATCCGGTCGACACTCCGGAGGAATACGAACGAGCCTGGTTGCCGACACTCGATCAGGTCAAGGCCCAGACCGCAGAGGATGCCGATGCGGTGCGCGACGTGGGTGGGCTCTATGTGCTCGGTACCGAGCGGCACGAATCGCGTCGCATCGACAATCAGCTGCGCGGTCGCTCCGGGCGTCAGGGGGACCCGGGAGAATCCCGCTTCTATTTGTCGCTGGGCGACGAATTGATGCGGCGGTTCAATGGCGCTGCGCTGGAAGCGATCATGACCCGGTTGAATCTGCCCGATGACGTCCCGATCGAGGCGAAGATGGTGTCCAAGGCCATCAAGGGCGCCCAGACGCAGGTCGAGCAGCAGAATTTCGAGATCCGCAAGAACGTGCTCAAATACGACGAGGTGATGAACCAGCAACGCACCGTCATCTATGGCGAACGCAATCGGATCCTGCGCGGCGAGGACATGGAAGGCCAGGTCCAGGGCATGGTCACCGACGTCGTCACCGCCTACGTGGACGGCGCCACCGAAGAAGGCTATGTCGAGGATTGGGATCTGGACAAGCTGTGGGCGGCGCTGAAGACGTTGTATCCGGTGGGTGTGGACCACCAGAGTTTGGCCGGTGAGACCGAGGTGGGAGAAGCCGGCGAACTGGGTCGCGTCGAGCTGCTCGACGCGCTACTGGACGATGCGCACGATGCCTACGAGCGGCGCGAGTCCGAAATCGACGGCATCGCGGGCGAGGGCAGCATGCGCAATCTGGAGCGGCAGGTGCTGCTTTCGGTGCTCGACCGCAAGTGGCGCGAGCACCTCTACGAGATGGACTACCTCAAGGAGGGCATCGGGCTGCGTGCGATGGCGCAGCGTGACCCGTTGGTGGAGTACCAACGTGAGGGTTTCGACATGTTCGCCGCAATGCTCGACGGCCTGAAAGAGGAGTCGGTCGGATTCCTGTTCAACTTGCAGGTCGAGGTGCAACAGCCACAGCCGCAGCCGGCGGGTGTCGCAGTCGATGCGGGCTTGCGTTCCCCGGTCGGCGCCATGACCGCTCCTCCGACGCAAGCCCGTACCGATGAGGTCCCCGCGGCCAATGGCCATGCCGCGCCCGCGGCGTTGCGCGCCAAGGGCATCGACGACGCCACCCCGGGCGGATTCAGCTACTCGGGCCCCGACGAAGGAGGCCAGCCCGCAGTACGCAGCGACACCCAGGAGTACGGCGGCGACGGCGGTCCTCGACCGACCCGTCGCGAACGCCGCGAGGCGGCCCGGGCCGAAGCGAAGGGCAAGCGAGGCCCGAAGTCGCGGCGTCGGCATTGAGAGGTACGACAGCGGCAGTGCCGGCATCCATGTCGGAACCGATGTGTTGTCGGGTTGTCGGTGCGTCGACCCGGACTGTCAGGGCGGTGACATTTCCGATACCGTGATCGAGACCACTGTGGTTGGCTGAAAGTCATGACAACGATCGCAGTCGGAGACATCGTCGCACCGCACGAACTGCGGACGATCGATGCGACAACCATCCCGGTGCCCGATCCGAATCGGATGGTGCACCTGCAGTTCCGTCGCTACGCGGGCTGCCCGATCTGTCACCTACACCTGCGTTCGATTGCACAACGATACGAGGAGGTCGTAGCGGCGGGTGTCACCGAGATCGCCGTCTTCCATTCCACTGTCGATGCGCTCCGTCACTATCAGGGCGAACTACCATTCGCTGTCGTCGCCGACCCACACCGTGTGCTGTACGCGGAATTCGGTGTCGAATCCACGCCGTCGGCGATCGCCCATCCGCGGACTTGGGTGTCGGCCGCGCGGGGCGCTGTGCACCAGCGGTCGGTTCGGGCCATGATCGGTCGTGGCGAGGACCACTTCGGGCGGCCGGCCGATTTTCTCATCGCGCCGGATGGTCGGCTGCTGGCTCGCAAGTACGGCACGCTCGCCGACGATCACTGGCCGGTCGAGGAAGTTCTCTCCTTGGCCGCGCGCTTCGGAGCCGAGTAGCCGATTTCGCATACGCCCGCCCGGGGGCATGGAATACGTCGGGCGGTTCGCCTGAGGATTGCCGCAAAGTTGCTCGTCGGTGTGCGATGAATGTCGCAATACGGACCCCCTTCTCGGTCGTCGCGGACCCGGATCGCGTTCTGTATAGAGAGTTCGGCGTCGAGCCGTCGTTGGCGGCGGTCGCGCATCCTCGCACCTGGGTGCAGTCCGCACGCGGACTCATCCAGCAGCGGTCGGTCCGTGCCGCACTCGAACGTGGTGAGGACCGTCTCGGGCGCCCGGCCGATTTCCTCATCGCCCCGGACGGACCAGTCCTGGCCTGTAAGTACGGCGCGCACGCCGACGACCAGTGGCCGGTCGAAGAGATCCTCAGTCTGGCGGGACGGTTCGCTTCCGCATAGCGGACGTATCGATGCGGCGTCTGCGGATCCAACGCGCACCCAGCACGGCCGTAACCACCACGGCCAAGACGATCAGCAGCCTCGTCGCGCCGATGTCGTCGACACGACGCAGCAGGTGTTCCTGAAGGTGTGCCGCCGCACCGATGACAGGGTCGTCGGCATCGCCGTCGGCGAAGAACAGCCGTAGTTCATAGACTCCGTAGTACCCCACGTACAGGCCGGACACGACGAGTAATCCGCCACCGAACCGATTGATATGCGGTAGCAGTTTTCTCGTCCATGCGGTTGTCGAGGCGCCGGCCAGGGCGACCGCTACGGCGAGCAGACCGACCAATACCGCCATTCCGGCGCCGTAGGAGAGATAGGCGAGCACTCCGTCGAGGACCGATCCGCTGCGAAAGGTGCTGCTGGTTACCGAGAGGAACGGCCCGACGGTGCACGACAGCGACGCGAGCGCGTATGCAACGCCGTAGCCGAACATCGACGTCAGCCGGGCAGTCGGCGCGCCCCGCCCGGGCTTGGGCAGCAGCACGGTGATCTCTCGGCCGGCGAGCAGCCACCCGCCCAGCGCGAGCAGTGCCAGCCCGATCGCCACCGTCGCCACGGGCAGATACCGTTGCGTCGATACTGCCACCGGAGCGACGACGAGGCCGAAGGCGCCGAAGACGGCGAGAAACCCGGTGGCCATCACCGTAGTTGCTGCCAGAGCACGGCCCAGCGCGCCAGCGCGACTCCGATCGGCTGCGCGCTCACCAGCGACGACCAACGTCAGATACCCCGGCAGTAGCGCGAAACCACACGGGTTGACTGCTGCGACCAGCCCTGCCGCGGCCGCGAATCCGAGTACTCCGGTGTCCATTGGGCCCAGACTCAGCCGAGCGCCGCGATCTGTGCGGCCAAGTCCGCTTCGCTCAACGTTCCGGGCACGATATCGACATCGGAGTACTTGCTGATGAAGGCGAACGCGGGTTGGGCCGTTACGCCGAACCGTTGCCACACCGCGCCGTCGGTGTCGGCGATGGTCGGGAATTTCACGCCGTATTCCGAAACGAATTCCCGCATGGCGGGCACGTCGTCCTGCGCCGCGACGCCGACGAATTGCACGTCCGGGTAGGCGTCGGCGGTTTCGGCAATCATCGACGCCTCTCGCTGACAGGTCGGGCACCACGGTGTCCAGAACCACAGCACCGTGCGCCGACCGGCCAGACTCGCTCCCGAAAACTCTGCACCGTCGATGGTCGTCGCGGTGAATTGCAGTTGGTTGGGCACCGGGGCGGCGTTCGCCGCGGCGCTGGCCGACGTGGATGGCGGCACCGGGGACGACACAGTGGTGGTCGGCGTTGCGGTATCGCCGGAATCACTACACCCAGCGACGAGGAGGGTGGCGGCAGCGCACAGGGGCAACAGGGTTCGGGCGATGTTCACAGGTGGCAACCTCCGAGTTCAGGGAACGACACTGGGGAACAGGAAAATACCGTGCCCGATCCCAGCTGTGCGGGCGCCCCCGCTTCGAGCGCACTGTCAGCAGCATGACAGTGTGCCGAACTCGCCGGTCAGGATTTCTGTTGGATCGCGCGCAGTCGATCCGGGTCCTTGATCTCGATCGCGGCATATCCGGTTCCGACGATTTGCTCGCGCTCGAATTCCTTCAAGATCTTGTTCAGCGAGGGTCGCTGCACACCTAGCATCGCGGCCAAGGTCCGCTGGGCTAGCGGCACCTGGCCATCCACCGCCTCGTCGAGCAGCAGTTGGGCTACTTGGGTCGGTAGCGGTCGCCCCAGGATGCTCAGCAGCCGTGTGTGGGCGCCAGCGGTGCGCTGAGCCACGCTGGACAACCACCGGCGGGCAATTGCCGGACGTGTGGCCAGCAGCTTTTCGAAGGCCGGCTGTGCGAGGTAGAGGCAGGTCGCGTCGGTCAATGCGCGGGCGGTGTACATCAACGGCATGTCCAGTAGAAGCGCGATATCTCCATCGACATCACCTGGACGCAGTATGTCGACGACCGCGCGGCGACGCCCCGATCCCACCGTGAGTTCGAATTGTCCCCGGCGCACGATCCACACCCCGTCGGCCGGATGGTGGGCCGCGAACGCCACTGCACCCGACGGTAGTGTCCGTTGCTGCAGCAGATCGGCCAAGGCGATCAGATCGTTCGGACCCAACGGGGCCGCGACGCCCCGGCCGACGCATCGGGCGATCCAGGCGGCCTGTCGCAGCTGATCTTCGGGTGCGGATCGACCGGTGACTGCCCACGCCAGCTGCATGAGCGACTTGTCCAAGTGTGTCATCCCATCCTCCCCGGGAAAGGTCCGTGTGCGGACCCGACTACCACGATTCGTTCGCGGCGAGCGCGGTCAGCAGTCGACGCACGGCGGCCACCCGCTGTCCGGTGTCGGTCAGGTCGTCCAGACCGCATTCCGGGTCGGTGGGCGGGCCGAGGTGGGTACAGCCGCGCGGACAGTCTTCGACGGCGTCGGTGAGATCGGTGAAGGCAGCGATGACGTCGTCGGGGGTGATATGAGCCAAGCCGAACGACCGCACGCCCGGGGTGTCGACGACCCAGCCGCCGCTGGGCAGGGCGAGCGCCACCGATTGGGTGGAGGTGTGCTTGCCCTTGCCGACACCGGAGACTTCGCCGACGGCGCGATCGGCATCCGGCACCAGTCGGTTCACCAGCGTTGATTTGCCCACACCGGAGTGGCCGATGAGCGCGGTGAGCCGGTGGCCGAGTAGTTGCTGGACCGGTTCGAGCGGATCGTCGATGCCGCCGTGCACGATAGTGAGGTCCAGACCATCGAAGGCAGCGGCGAATTCGGAGTCTGCGGCCAGGTCGTGTTTGGTCAGGCACAGAATCGGTTGGAGCTTGCCGGCGTATGCGGCAACCATGGCGCGCTCGACGAAGCCGGTACGGGGCGGTGGGTCGGCCAAGGCGACCACGATGAGCAGTAGTTCGGCGTTGCCGACCACGATCCGTTCGTACGGATCGGTGTCGTCGGCCGTGCGGCGCAGCACGGTGCGGCGCTCGGCGACGCGCACGATGCGGGCCAGTGTGTCCGTTCTTCCGGAGATGTCGCCCACCAGGTCCACCCGGTCGCCGACCACGATCGGGGTGCGGCCGAGCTCTCGGGCTCGCATCGCGACGATTCGCCGGTCGGGGTCACCGTCGAGCACGCAGCCCCAACGCCCTCGGTCGACGGACACGACCATAGCGGACGCGGCTTCGCTGTGCTGCGGACGAGTCTTTGTGCGAGGGCGGGAACTACGCCCCGGACGAACACGGACATCGGACTCGTCGTAGCTGGCGGCGGAGCGTCGTGGCCGGCTCAGTGCGCCGCTCCCTTGTCGGTCGCAACAGGGTCGAGCATCTGCTCCCAGAGGGTGACGAAGTTGGGCAGGGTCTTGGCCGTGGTCCCTATGTCCTCGATCTCGATGCCGGGAACCCGGAGCCCGAGAATGGCTCCCGCGGTAGCCATCCGATGGTCGGCGTAGGAATGCCACCGACCGCCGTACAACGCGGCAGGCACGATCTCGAGTCCGTTCTCGGTTTCGGTCACTTTGCCTCCGAGGCGATTGATCTCGGTGGACAACGCGGCCAGCCGGTCGGTCTCGTGGCCGCGCAGATGGCCGATTCCGCGCAGGGTCGACGGAGAGTCCGCCAAGGCTGCGAGGGCCGCGACGGTCGGTGTCAACTCGCCCACGTCGTGTAGATCGATGTCGATGCCCGCCAGCCGATCGGGGCCGTGCACCGAGAGCACGCCGTCGAACACCCGAGCTTCGGCACCCATACGCACCAGGATTTCCCGAATCACATCGCCTGGTTGGGTGGTCACTTCGGGCCAGTGTGGAATGCTGACCTGTCCACCGGTGACCGCGGCTGCGGCGAGGAACGGTGTGGCGTTGGACAAATCGGGCTCGACCTCCCAATCCACCGCGCGGATCGGTCCCGGTTCGACTGTCCAGGTCTGTTCCTTCAAGATGTGCGCCGGCGCTTGCACGCGCACGTCGGCACGGCGCAGCATCTCCACGGTCATTTCGATGTGTGGCATCGAGGGCAGCGGGTTGCCGTTGTGGTGCACCACCAGGCCATCGTCGAAGCGCGGGGCGGAAAGCAGCAGACCCGAGACGAATTGTGACGACCCGGATGCGTCGATGGTCACCGCACCGCCACGAAGCGCGCCCGTGCCGTGCACCGTGAACGGCAGTGCGTCGCCGTCGATGTGCACCCCGAGTGCGCGCAGTGCGTCCAAGATGGTGCGTAGCGGGCGAACCCTGGCCTGCTCGTCGCCGACGAATGTCACGTCGCCGGATGCCAGTGCCGCGACCGGAGGCAGGAAGCGCATCACCGTGCCCGCCAATCCGCAGTCGACCGCTGCGGCGCCCAGGGGGGCAGGGCTGATGGTCACGACGTCACCTTCGGCTTCGATCGCTGCGCCCAGCGCGCGCAGCGCGGTGATCATCAGGTTCGTATCGCGGCTGCGCAGCGCCCCGGTGATCGTCGAGGGTCCGTCGGCCAGAGCGGCCAGTATGAGAGCCCGATTCGTGATCGATTTCGAGCCGGGCAGGGTCACGGTCGCATGCACGGGTGCGTCGACATAGGGCGCTGGCCAGAGATTCACATGTCCATCATCACCCATGAGCGGGGTTCCTTTCTGCGGCACCCGCGTCGCCGCGTGTTCGAGGGCGAACATCGATACCTGGGCTGGGGGTTTCGGTGGCGCCGGTGCGGGTGCGCGCGCTGCAGGGTGTCCGGACCCGGTGTGTGAGCTACCGATATCGTCCGTGCGCCGCTGGTTGATGCACCCGGCCGGGGAGGCGTCTTCTGCGTGGCGTTTCGGCGCGGGTCGTGGTCGGCGGGATCGATGACGGACCTTCCCAGGCGGTACACCGATTGCGCCCGAAGGTGTCCGTTTATGCCCGAAAATGTCCGATCGAGTCCGAGGTGTTGCGCCTGAGATTGTCCGTACCGGGTGGGACGATCGGGATATGTGTGGACGATATGCGACCACGGCAAACCCGAGCAGACTCGTGGCCGAGCTGGATGCAATCGATGAGACCGAGACCGAAAACCCGGAAATTCCGCCCAATTACAACGTTGCCCCGACTACCCAGGTCCTCACGGTGGTCATGCGACACGATCGAGGACGGACGGACGACGAACCGGCCCGGCGTATCCGACGCATGCGTTGGGGCTTGATCCCGGGCTGGACCAAAGCCGCCGAACCGGGAGTCCCGGTCAAGGGCAAACCCCTGTTCAACGCGCGTGCCGACCGTGCCACTACCGCACCCGCGTTTCGCGATGCAGTGAAACACCGGCGTTGTCTGGTGCCGATGGACGGCTGGTACGAGTGGGTCGTCCAACCGCACTCCGTCCTCGGCGCGGAAGGAGGGCGGGCCGCGAGACTTCCCTACTACATGGCCAACGCGGACGGCTCTCGTCTCTATATGGCCGGGCTGTGGTCGGTGTGGCGCGATCGGACCCAGCCGGCGGGTGATCCATTGATGTCGTGCACCGTGGTGACCACCGATGCACTGGGTGACCTGACCCGGATCCACGATCGCATGCCCTTGCCGATGCCCCAACGGCACTGGGCGGCATGGTTGGATCCCGATCACCCGGCTCCGGCGCACCTGTTGGGGCCGCCGGACGAGGCCGTGGTCGCGGAAATCGTGGCGCGGCCGGTGTCGACATTGGTCAACAACGTCCGCAACAACGGTCCGGATCTGCTGGCCCGAGTACAGGATCCGACACCAGGTGAGCAGCTCGGCCTGTTGTGAGCGTCCACCTGTCGACATCGGCAGTCGGCTCGCCGTCATGGCGGTGGATCACAACGGGCAGCTCACCGACGGCGTGGCGATGTTCAACCCGCACTTGATCACTCCGGCGACCAAGTCGATGATCTCGGTCGTCAGTCGACCGCCGAGCCTCTCGGTCTTCTCGACTCGTTCATCTCTACCCAACTCGTCGAGATGCGAGCCCAACTCATCGAGATGCGAGCGCAGCTCGTCGAGGTCGATGTCGAAGTCGTTCGAGTCGGGTGGGGTCTGAGAGCGGTCCCGTTCGTCGTCGCGAACATCGGTGGCTGGCATGGCCAGTCGGGTATGCGTTGCAGCGGCGACCTGCGCCGGAGAAGACGTGGTCGAGCCGAGGGTCAACCCGAGAATTCCGAACAAGACGACGGTCATGGTGCGGAGGCGCTGGCGGGCGGGCATTCGCATCACTTCCTCGTGTCGGGTGAATCTGGCTCGTCCAGTAACGCACAGATCCTCCTGCGTCGGCAGGAAGATCGGGCCACTCCGGTGGCGCTATTCGCATGCCAGCGGCGCGGTTGTCGCACCGGTCAGTTGGATCAAGGCCGCGGGTGTCAGCTCGATCTCCAGACCACGTCGTCCCGCACTACACAGCACTCGGTCCCACAGCAGTGCCGAGTCGTCGATCACGGTGCGCAACCGCTTGCGCTGGCCGAGCGGGGAGATGCCGCCGAGGACGTATCCGGTTGTCTTCTCCGCCCGGGTCCGGTCTGCCAGGACTGCCTTCGACGCGCCCAAGGCCGCTGCCGCTGCGCGCAGCGACAATCTGCGCGGCACCGGCACCACGGCCACGGCGAGTGTGCCGGTCGACAGCTCGACGACCAGGGTTTTGAAGATCTGTTCGGCTCCGACGCCGAGTTCGGCGGCCAGCGCCTCGACCGCCTCGGCGCCGTAGGACTCGGCGCGCGGGTCGTGGCGGTAGGCGTGCACCCGATGGGCCACCGCGGCCCGGGTCGCCGCGCGGATCGCCGGAGTCGAGCCTGTCGCCATGATCGCCACCCTAGCCGCGGCTGTGGTCGGCTGAGGCAGCCGCGGCTGTGGTCGGCTGAGGCAGCCGCGGCTGTGGTCGGCTGAGGCAGCCGCGACTGTGGTCGCCCGGACAACACAGTTGCCGGGGGGCTCGCGCCGCCTACGCGGGAACACTACGTGTTGCGGGCATGTTGTAGGCGGTACACAGCCCGTGAAAGAAATTCCCGCCGTGTGCGCACGCCCGAGGAAGACGTGAAGGAGATGTCGGTGCCCGTACTACTTTGCGACCGTCCGGTGTGGACACAGCAGTCGTCGACGTGCGGTGAGTTCCCGCTCGTCGTGCCATTGCCGGTAGATTTGGCAACGACGGCGATCGAAGGGACGGGTGTGACGAGCGACGATGACGTGGTGTCCGACGGGGCCGCCGCCGTCGGTGATATAGGGCTGGCTCAGCGGTTCGAGCGGGATGCGCTCCCGCTGCTGGACCAGCTCTACGGTGCCGCGCTGCGCATGACCAGAAACCCGGCAGATGCCGAGGACTTGGTGCAGGAGACTTATGTCAAGGCGTTTCAGGGGTTCAAGTCGTTCCGTGAGGGCACGAACCTGCGTGCCTGGCTGTACCGGATTCTGACCAACACGTATATCAATTCCTATCGCAAGCGGCAGCGGCAGCCGGCGCAGTATCCGACCGATGAGATCACCGACTGGCAGTTGGCCGCGACCGCGGAACACACCTCGCAGGGATTGCGATCCGCGGAAGTAGAGGCGCTCGACGCCCTGCCGGACGATGACATCAAGGCTGCGCTGCAGGAGCTACCGGAAGAGTTCCGGATGGCGGTGTATTACGCAGACGTGGAGGGTTTTCCGTATAAGGAAATAGCGGACATCATGGGCACGCCCATCGGAACGGTGATGTCTCGGTTGCATCGTGGGCGCAAGCAGCTGAAGGGTCTGCTCGCCGATGTGGCGCGTGAGCGTGGGTTCAACCGGTCGGGAGAACGCCAGGAGGTCAAGCAGTGAGCGCGGAGCAGGACCCGGACCTCGAGCTGGACTGCACGGCCGTACTTGCTGATGTCTGGTTGATGCTGGACGGAGAGTGCGACGAAGCGACCCGTGCACGGTTGCAGCACCATATGGACGACTGCAGCCCGTGTATCGAGGCCTACGACATGGAGGAGAAGGTCAAGCGCCTGCTCAGCCGCAAGTGCGGGGGCGATCGTGCGCCCGACGCCTTGCGTGAGCGACTGACCGTCGAGATTCGCCGTACGGTCGTGACCAGAGAGGGTTCGGCAGAGACCTCGGAGTGCCAGTCGGCACCCTCGGAGCGGCGATCTGCGGCAGAGTGACGGTTGCCGAGATGCCACGCGGCACGTCATCCCTGGGGGACGGACGTGCCGCGTCGTCGTTTCCGGGTCGTCGTTTCCGGTGAGCCGGTGCTCAGGAGTTCGGCCGCTTGCCGTGGTTGGCGGCGTTGTTTTTGCGGCTGCGCTTTTTCCGACCGCGCTTTCCCATGAGTAGTCTCCCTTCTGATTGAATGCCATTGTTTCATGTGTGGTCGGCTGTACCGTCATCGGATAGCGGCCACAGCGGCAGTGGCCAGCAGCTACTGTCGGCGGATCGCGGGAACGGGATGTCATGGCTGAAGAAGTGCTCGCCGAGCTGGTGTCGGTCGTGTACCAGGTGGTCGTCCAGGAGGGTGAGCAGGTCCAGGAAGGCGACACAATGGTGATCCTCGAGTCGATGAAGATGGAGATTCCGGTCCTTGCGGAGTCCAGCGGCACGGTGACCTCGATCGGTGTCCGAGAAGGTGATGCCATCAAGGCCGGTCATGTGATCGCGGTCATCGACTGAGGGATAGCGGCGGTAGACCTTCGTGGCGACTTTGAGTGAGCTGTTGGCCGAGCACACCGATCTCCCCGGTGTGGCGGTGGATCATCTGCAGCGGGTGGTCGGCGATTGGCAACTGCTGGCGGATTTGTCCTTTGCCGACTTGCTGCTATGGGTCGGCGCCGGGCCGGTGCCTTCGGGGGCGGACATCGTGTGTGTTGCACAGTGTCGTCCTACTACCGCACCTACCGTGCACCAGGAGGACATGGTTGGCACGGTCGCTCGTCAGGCCGACCACCCGCAGGTGTTCGATGCATTGGTAAGTGGGAAGATCGCGCAAGCCGACCATATGATCGCGGCCTCGAATACTTCGAATCCGGTGCACGCGGTCCGGGAGGCGATCCCGGTGCGCTGTGGTGACGATGTGATCGCGGTACTGAGTCGGGACACCGATGTGCAGCGCTCGCAGGTGCGCAGCACCTTGGAAATCGCCTATGTGGCCTGTGCGGACGACTTGTGCCATATGATCGCCGACGGTACGTTCCCCACCACCGAAGACCGGGCGGCCACGCATTCCAGCCCCCGTGCGGGCGACGGCTTCATCCGGCTCGATACCGATGGAATCGTCGAGTACGCCAGCCCGAACGCGCAGTCGGCCTACCATCGCATGGGGCTGCAGTCCGACTTGGCCGGACAGGATCTCGCCGTCGCGACTCGGTCGCTGGTGACAGATCCGTTCGATGCGCAGGAAGTGGTCGGCGATATTCAAGCGGCTCTGGCCGGCCGCACCGGGCGGCGTATGGAGGTCGACGCGCGCGGTGCCACGGTGCTGCTGCGCACCCTCGTGCTGCGCCCGCAGGGCGAGTTGGCCGGCGCCGCCGTCCTCGTGCGTGATGTCACCGAGGTCAAACGGCGCGACCGGGCGTTGCTGAGCAAAGACGCCACTATTCGGGAAATCCACCACCGAGTGAAGAACAATCTGCAAACCGTCGCCGCGCTCCTGCGGTTGCAGGCCCGCCGCACCGAGAACGAGGAAGCTCAGGTCGCGCTCACCGAATCCGTGCGTCGGGTCACCTCGATCGCGTCGGTCCACGAGATTTTGTCGATGTCGGTGGACGAGGAGGTCGATCTCGACGAGGTCGTCGATCGCTTGTTGCCGATCATGGCCGATGTGGCCACTGTGCATACTGCGCGTATCAAAGTGCGGCGCGCCGGCTCGCTGGGTGTATTTTCCGCCGAGCGTGCGACACCGTTGGTGATGGTGCTCACCGAATTAGTGCAAAACGCTATCGAGCACGCTTTCGATCCAGGCGAAAGCGGCACCGTGACAATCCGATCCGAGCGCTCGGCCCGTTGGCTGGACGTAATCATCAGTGACAATGGCCGCGGTCTGCCGCAGGGTTTCAGTCTGGAATCATCCGATCGGCTCGGTCTGCAAATTGTGCGTACCTTGATCACCGCCGAGCTCGGTGGCTCCATCGGTCTGCATCCGGGCGCCGACGGTGGTACCGACGCCGTGCTTCGTGTGCCTTCGGGCCGTCGTTCCGGCCGCTGACATCCTCCGGCCGCAACCTTGCTCTGCTCTCGACCATCCTTCGATCGCAACCTACCTCGGACACAACACAGCCCGGCACCGCTGGTGCCGGGCTGAAATGCGTTTACTCGGCCGGGCTGGTAGGGCTCGGCGCAGGTGGTCGTCCGATCAGACGACGGTGCGGGTGCGGGTGCGTGCGTTGCGGCGTTTCAGCGCCCGACGCTCGTCCTCGCTCATACCACCCCACACTCCGGCATCTTGCCCGGACTTCAGAGCCCAGGACAGGCAGTCGGCGGTTACGGGGCAGCGAGCGCAGACCAGCTTGGCATCGGCAATCTGCGCGAGCGCCGGACCACTGTTACCCACCGGGAAAAACAGCTCGGGGTCCTCGTCGCGACAGATGGCCTTGTGGCGCCAGTCCATTCCTCTGCTCCTTTGCTGGGCGCCGCGCAGGGCGCCAAATTGTTTGTAGTTCGTTCACTTGTGCGACTTGAATGTTTCCGCACGGTTGCTTGTGAATGCTTTCACGAACACCGTAGATGTCAATAGGTACACGGTGTACCGTGGGGAAGCTCACGCTCGGAGGACCCGATGGGGGCCTGCCCGGTCCTTTGTACTCGCTCCCTAGGGATTTTGCAGCACAACTGCGATGTTTTTTCCGGTGTTTCGCGCTCAGACTGCCTGCGGCGCCACCACACCCAGCACGTCGGGGACCGAGGTGAAGTCCACCACGCTGCGTTTTCCGATGTAGTCGCCGTCGATTTGCAGGCCAATCGGATCTTTGGACTCGATCCGTACGGCGGGCACGTCGTCGTTGCGGAATAAATTGCGTGACTTGGGATTTCCGTCGGTTTTGAGAAGAGTGCGCGCGAGTAGAAGTGTCGGGAGAAGCGCCATGGAGCGCATCGCAAACACGCCGAGTCCGGTTTCGAACCGAGTACCGGGGTTGGTGTGTACCGGCCTGGCGTTGAGGTAAGTCCACGGTGTGGTGTTGGTAACGAAGGCGTAATGCACGTTATCAATGGGCTCTCGACCCGAAATCACGACTCGGACACCGGGCTCATTTCGCTTGGCCCGGAAGAATTGCCGTATGGTCGTTCGAACATATCGTGCCGGGGTCGCGGCACGGCCTCGAGCGCGGCCGGCGTCGATTGCCGCACAGACGTCTGCATCCAGCCCTACGCCCGCGCTGAAGCAGAACCAGCGGTCGTCGGCGATACCCAAACCGACTCGCCGATCGGCGTCCAGCGTCAGTAGATCGATGAGTTGGTTGGTGGCGGTGACCGGGTCGGGCGAGATACCCAGCGCCCGGGCGAAGACGTTCGCCGACCCCCCGGGAATCACCCCTAGACGCGGTAGCCACGCCTGCCCGTCGTCGAGCACGGGCAGCGGCAGGAAGCCGTTGATGGTCTCGTTGACCGTTCCGTCGCCGCCGTGCACCACGATCAGGTCCATCTCGTTGGTCGCGGCCCATTGCGCCAATTCGGCCGCGTGACCGCGATGCTGGGTATGCGCAACGATCAGCTGGGTGCGGCTTTCGAGCGCGTGGGCAAGCAGGTCCCGGGTCGCTGGCGTGGTCGAGGTGGCGTTCGGGTTCACGATCAACAGGGTCCGCACGTTCGCAGCCTAGTTGGCCGCCGAGCGGTGCCGGCCAGCCGGACGAACCGGCGGTGCCGGCCAGCCGGACGAACCGACTGCACCTCCCGATCGGACGCGGCGATCGGGAGGTGTCGAGACCCGAGTCGGATCGTGACGACGCCGCGATGGTGCATCATCGTGCGGGTCGTAGGCTTGCCGCGTGAGCGACAACGGTGCGGATACGGCGAGTGTGCCGATGACGGTGCGGACGGCCGGTGGTTTGGTGACGCTCGAAGGGACGGTCGCCGTCGGGGTTGCGGTTGTGCTCGTGGTGCGTGGGCTGCTCGGTCATGATCAGACCGTCACCAGCGGTTACGGCACCGCCGCGTGGTTCGGGGTGCTCGGCGGCGCGGTACTGGCCGCGGGGCTGGGCCTGTTGTTGGGGCAACGCTGGGGTCGTGCCATCGCCGTGATCGCTCAACTCTTGTTGCTCCCGGTCACCTGGTCGTTGTTGACCGACTCACACCAGCCGGTCTACGGCACTCTGCTAGGTCTGGTCGCGGTCACCGCACTCGTGTTGTTGTTCACGCCGTCGTCGACTCGATGGGTGGCCGGGGATTACCCCGTGGAACCGGACTAGCGCCCGTGGCCAGGGCGCCGAGTGCGTCGCCTGCCAGCCGGTAGCCGAGCCAGTCGGGTTGCGCTACGGCGCCGATCGACTCGTAGAAATCGATCGAAGGCTTGTTCCAGGTGAGCACAGACCATGCGACCCGGCTGTAGCCGTTGTCCACTGCTTCCTTCGCCAGCGCCGCAAGCAACGCCGCGCCGTAACCCCGGCCCCTGCTACCGGGCTCGACATAGAGGTCTTCGAGATAGATCCCGTGCACGCCGTCCCAGGTGGAGAAGTTGAGAAACCAGATGGCGCAGCCGAGCAGGCCCGTTTCCGCGGCGACCACATGCGCGAATACCTTCGGTTCCGGACCGAACAGTGCAGTGCGCAACTGCTCGATGGTCAGCGTGCACTCCTGCCGTGCGTGCTCGTACTCGGCCAAGCCGTAGACGAGGTCGACCAGGGCGGGCACGTCGGACACGACCGCACGGCGCAGGACCACCGAATCGACTCCGGCCGAATCGGTCCGCTCGGGCCGAGGCGGGTCGCGGTGGGTGGCAGATCTCGTGGTTTCGGTCACAGTGACGCTCCCTCGGGTGTCAGATTGTGTGCGTGGATGGTGCGGGTGTCGTGCTCGTATCCGAGCACGGTCGCTGCACCGGTGGACATGGCGAACCGGCGGCCTTCCCGAACGTCGAAGTCGGCCCATCGGGCGATCAGCACGCGGGAGAGGTGACCGTGTCCGACCAGCACGACATCCCGGTCCGTCAGTGCCGGCACTGCGGCAGCCAGTACCCGATCGGCGCGCGCACGCACCTGATTCGCCGACTCGCCCTCGGGTACCTCGCCGGTCCAGATGGTCCAGCCCGGTACGGCTTCACGGATGTGTGGGGTGGTCAAGCCCTCGTAGGCGCCGTAGTCCCATTCGGCGAGGTCGTCGTCGATCACGATATCGGTGAGGCCTGCCAGTTCTGCGGTACGCACGGCACGGTGCCGAGGGCTGGTGTGGACCAGCGGCCTGCGCAGCTGCAGCGAGGACAACAGGCGCCCGGCGGCTTCGGCTTGACGTTCGCCGTGCACGGTCAGTGGCAGATCGGTGCGACTGGTGTGGCGGCGCTCGCGCGACCATGCGGTTTCGCCGTGCCGGAGCAAGATCAATCGAGCGCCATCGTATGCGGACATGCCCCCATCATGGCGTGGCGCATCGGGGTTCGGATGGTCAACCCAAGGCGTGTATCTGGTCGTTGCGTCGTTCCAGCACGATATTCCCGAGTACCGCGAGGGAGATGGGGCCTCCGGTGTAGTCCGGACGGTCTACCGGAATACGCCCGATCTCGGCCCCGGTGGCCAGATCGAGCACGGCGAGGGCGTCGGTGGTGGGAAGCAGTAGCTTGCCGGCCATGACCGTCGGCGCCCCGAGCGCGCCGTCCACGGTCCACAGCGGGTCGAATGTGCTTCCGTCCAAGGCGATCACGCCGTTTCCGGTGAAGACCAGGTAGGTCGAGCCGACCTGGGTGGTCGTCGCATCCTTGCTCAACGGCGCCGAGAGCTCGTGTATCACAATGGGGTTTCCGGTGTGATCGTAGACGCCCAGTCGCGGCGGCGGAGACTCCGTTTCGGTGGTTGCAGCGGGAAGATACACCACGATCCGACTGTCGGAGGCCGCGATCACTCGGGCGTCGGCGGAGTCCATTCCGGGACCGGTCAATACGCGCGAACCGTACTCCTCGGGCGTGGTGTTGTCCTTCGGTACCGGGTTGAGCACGGTGAGTCGATTGGCCGGATCGCTGGGGCAGCGCTCCAGCACGGCGAGCCGAGAGGGGCTGGAACTCGACGACAGCAGTGCGCAGCCCGTCCGTGGTTGGGTCTTCACATTCACCCGCGCATCGACGAAACCGTACTCCACAGTGCGGACCAGATCCGAGCGCCACATTTCCAGCCGTTGCCCACCCTGCGCGAGGAAGTGGGTGCCGTCCACCGACAAGCGCACGCTGGAATCCATATAGCTGCTGCGGGCGGTGAGCCGGGCGCCGCTGTCGCCGGCGAGCAACGTGGTCTGGCTGCACCCGCGTGGGTCGCGATAGACCGCGGCCACCACGCCGTACTGGCTTTCGACCCCACACAACGGCAGGTCGCGCCGGTAGGTCCAGAGTGGGTCGCCGGTGCGCGGATCACGTCCGGTGACGGTGCCGCCGGCGCCGGTCACCGCCACGCCGGCAGACACGAGCGCTCGGGTGTTCGCGTCGTCCGGCGTGTGCCACAGCTCCTGCAGCGATGACGGCAGCCGACCGGCCGCCGTTGGGGTCGGCACGGGTGTCTCGGCAGTGATCGACTCGGCGCTGCGCACATCCGAGCGCACCCATATCACGACCGCCGCGACCATCACGAGAAACGCGATCGCCGCTGCGGTGACACTATCGGCGAGCGTTCGCCGCTCGGGTGCGAGCACGACTGCGAGGGTAGCGGATCCGGGCGATCACGCCGACGCGGTAGTCGCCGAAGTGGAATCCGTACCCACGGCATCGTCGGCCGCTGGGTCGCTCGCGGCGGATCGGCGCCGAGTGCGTCGACGCCGAGCAGGCCGCTCGGCGGGCTCTGCATCGTGCGTACCACTGTCGAGCAGGGCATCGGGGTTTGCGGCATCGCTGGCCGTGGGGGCGGTCGCGCTGTCGGCCGATGCGTCGTCGGTCGGTTTGCGTCGTCGACGTCGGCGACGCGCGGGGCGGTCGGACTCCGTGGCGGCGTCGGAGGCGGCGGTGTCGGAGGTCGGGGTGTCCAGGGTTGGGGTGTCCTGGGGCGGAGTGTCGGGAACCAGTGCTCCGGCGCTATCGGCCACGGCCGGATCGCTCGTGTCGGTGGCGGGGGAGTCGGCGGTTGCAGCGCGATCGATCGGCCGACCGCCGCGGGTGCGTTTGCGGGTACGTTGCCGCGGTGAGCGCGCGGGCCGCTCGACGACGACCGCATCGGGGTCGCGTTCGGGCTTGGGTGCGCGCACCACGCCCGTCGAGCCTTCGGGAATGCCCAGATCCGAATACAGGTGCGGTGAGCGCGAGTACGTTTCGACGGGCTCGGGAATCCCGAGCCCCAGCGCACCGTCGATCGCCGACCAGCGGTTGAGTTCGTCCCAGTCGATCAGAGTCACCGCGACGCCGGTGCGGCCGGCGCGGCCGGTCCGGCCGATCCGATGCACGTAGGTTTTCTCGTCTTCCGGGCACTGGTAGTTGATGACATGAGTGACGTCGTCGATATCGATGCCGCGCGCCGCGACATCGGTGGCGACCAGCACGTCGATGGCGCCTCTGCGGAATTTGCCGAGCGCTTTCTCTCTGGCGATCTGTCCGAGGTCGCCGTGCACCGCGCCCACCGCGAACCCGCGTTCGGCCAGGTCGTCGGACACCTTCTGCGCGGTGCGCTTGGTTCGGGTGAAGATCATGGTGGCGCCGCGTCCCTCGGCCTGCAGCACCCGAGCTACCAGTTCGCCCTTGTCCAAGGCGTGGGCGCGGTAGACGAACTGTGTGGTGCGCTCGTGCACCGCGGAATCGTGCGGCTCTTCGGCGCGAATGTGTGTCGGTCGAGACAGGAAGGTGCGTGCCAGCGTGATGATCGGTCCGGGCATGGTCGCCGAGAACAGCATGGTCTGGCGCGTATCCGGCACCATGCCGAGAATGCGCTCCACATCCGGTAGGAAGCCCAGGTCGAGCATCTCGTCGGCTTCGTCGAGTACCAGCACGCCGACCTTGCCGAGCATCAGATGCTGCTGATCGGCGAGGTCCAGCAGCCGTCCGGGCGTGCCGACCACTACGTCGACCCCCGCCCGTAACGCCGCGATCTGCGCTTCGTAGGGCCGTCCGCCGTAGATGGCGGCGACTTTCAATGCTCCCTGGTGGTTGGCCAAATACTTTCCGGCATTCTCCAGGTCTCGGGTGACCTGCAGGCACAGCTCCCGCGTCGGCACGATGACCAGCGCGCGCGGCGTGCCGTCCAGTGGTGTCGTGCCGGACTCGGCGGTCGAGATCCGCTGGAGCAGCGGCACCCCGAATCCGAACGTTTTACCCATACCGGTGCGAGCCTGACCGATCAGATCATCGCCGGCGAGGGCCAAGGGGAGTGTGAGTTCCTGAATGGCGAAAGTACGTTCGATGCCGATCTCGCCGAGTGCGCGCACGATTTCCGCGCGTACCCCCAATTCGGCGAAAGTCGGGGCGGTATGCGTTGTGTCCAGTTCGGCTGTCAACAGGGTGTCCGCCAGTCCCGGTTCCTGATCGACTGTGATCTTGCTCAGGTTCGTGCCTTCCTCGTCATCACGTCTTGCGCGCAAGAGGTGGGGCGGACCGGGCGGTCCGCGACGACCACGATTCCGCAGGAGATACTCACCCGGCCACGCTCCGGATGCCCAGCGCTTGCCGTAAGAAAAACGGCGGCTACCTCGCAAGACATCGGCACGGCGCGTTGGTGACGCGGATCAGGTGCGCGCACATTCTGCTGTCCAACGAAACTTCGCACCCGAAGCCTGCCTGCGGATGCAGCGACGCCGATAGTGCGTGACGGCGGTGTCCGGCGAGTCCGTCGAGCGAAACATTCCGTTGTCCGGAGTAATTGTAGCGTGATATTGTTCGGCGCCCGAATTGCTACCGGAGGTTGCGATATGCCAATGTCGGAAACTCGGGCTCGGGCATTGGTATGCAGAGGCGTGACCTCCTGAGCCACAGAGCAATTCGGCCGGCGCGCGAAATCGGACCGCCGCGGGTCGGTGTCCGATATCCGGTCGTGCGAGGATCGTCCGCCTGGATGCCGGATCCACGGGTGTCGCACTGTTGCACGGCGGTCGCGCGCGTGATTCGGTCACCACCTGCTGGTCGGTGTCCCGCGGGGCGAGATCGTCGACTGCTGTGCTTTCCCACGACCGGCTCGAACACGCCGGCCACCCGCCACGTACTCGTCGGGAAACCGGCCGCAATGCTGCAGGTATTACGCTGGGGCGCATGGGAGCACAGTCACCTGCCGCGCTGGATGTTTCATCGACCGATCCCGCTGTTTCCGTCCCCACCGATCATCCCGGTGTGATCGATTTGTTCGCTGTGCTCGCGTATGGCGAGATCTCCGCGTTCTATCGGCTGGCAGAGGAGGCCAAGCTGTCGCCGACGCTGCGGGGCAAGGTAGCGGTGGCCACGATGGCTGCGGATGAGATGGAGCACTTCACCACACTGCAGTCGGCGTTGGCCGCGCGTAACACCGATATCTTCGTCGCCATGGCGCCGTTCGTGTCGGCGTTGGACGACTATCACGCGTCCACCGATCCGTCGACCTGGCTGGAGTCGATGGTGAAGTTCTACGTCGGTGACGGCATCGCCGCCGATTTCTATACCGAGATCGCGGGCGCGCTGCCGCCGGATGTCGCTGCGGTGGTGCGCGACGTGCTCGCCGAGACGCAGTATTCGGAGTTCGTGGTGGACGAAGTACGGCGGGCGGTCGCCGGGAACCGCTCCGAACGAGATCGTCTCACCTTGTGGGGAAGGCGGCTGCTCGGGGAAGCGATTACTCAGGCCCAGTACGTGATGGCACAGCGCGACGCGCTGACCGACCTGGTCCTCACCGCCACCGGCGATCTCAATGGCATCGCCGCATTGTTCGAACGGATGCAGGCAAGCCACGCCGAGCGGATGGCGATGCTCGGCATCTGACCGTGATCGTGGCCAGCGTGGGTCGTCGGGCGGCCTGCCACTAGCCTGGGACACGACAGCACAGGACTCTCAGGTTCGGAGGTTGGCCGTGGAGGTCAAGATCGGTATTTCGGATAGCCCGCGCGAACTGGTGATCAGCAGCGCGCAAACCCCGGATGAGGTAGCGACCTTGGTGTCCGGTGCGCTCGGTGGCGACGGCGGGGTCTTGTCGCTCATCGACGACAAAGGCCGCAAGTTCCTGATCCAGGCATCGAAGGTCGCCTATGTCGAGATCGGTTCGCCGGCGGGTGGCCGCGTAGGGTTCGCCGCCGTCTGATTCGGTCTCGTCCCACGCCGCCACTGGGCCGATATGCATCGAGACCTTCGCCCTGGATATCCCCGGGCCAAGGTCTCGATGCATGTCATGTGCCGAGCGACGGATGTGCGCGGTCGACCGGTTCGTCCCCGGTCGACCGATCGGTCGTGCTCAGCCGATCGGGTGCAGCGGCACGTCCTTCAGGCCGCCCCAGGCCAGTGAGACAGTGGTGTCGACTGCTTCTTCTTTCGGGATCGGGCGATCGGCCTCCAGCCAGTATCGGGCTGTGAATTGGCTTGCGCCCACCAGACCGACCGCCAGGATACGTGCCCGATAAGGGTCCAGGCCCGAGTCGTGGGCCACCACATCGAAGACTGCGTCCACACAGGCTTCGGTGGCTTGCTCGACCCGCCGCTGTACCTGCGGCTCGCTGGTGAGGTCGGATTCGAAAACCAGGCGGAAGCCTTGCATCTCGTTGTCCACGAAATCGTAGTAGGCCTGCACAGCCGCGCGCACCCGCTGCTTGTTGTCGGTGGTCGAGCGCAGCGCTTGGCGCACGCTGGAAACCAGCATGTCCACGTAGTTCTGCAGCACGGCGACATAGAGTTCGAGCTTGCTGCTGAAGTGCTGATACAGCACCGGCTTGCTCACCCCGGCGCATTGCGAGATCTCGTCCATACCGGCGGCGTGGTAGCCACGCTGGACGAACACTTCGCTCGCCGCGGCTAGTAGCTGCTGACGTCGCTCGTCGCGCGGAAGCCGAGTACCGCGTTTCACGGGTGCCTCGGACGACGATCGACGCGACGTCATCCGGTCCACGAGGTCAGTCATTACGCCTCTCCCAGTCGATTCCCCGGCAGGTAGGGGTGCGCACCGGGTTATCCCATGAACAATACCCGGTAGTTGCCCGGCCCCGGATTGGGGTCGAGTTACAGCGTTCGGCGTCGAGAATTGTTGCACCGAATGCGCAATGGACGTGCTCACCTGTGGATCGTGGTGTGCTCGAGACGTTGGCAGGTACGACCGATCGACTGGAACCAGCGCCTGGCGCATGTCGTGGCCGAGTCGGTTCGGTTCCACCTGTCCGGTTCCAGACGCTGGACAGCAGGCGAGCGTCTGGAACCGGCGCTGTCGAGAGCGCGTTGCGGGAGCGGGGTAACTCGTCTCGCACCTGCCACTGAGGAATGAAGGCCGGTGGGATTCGGTTCCGGCTGTAATTCCGGCGAACGTCGCCTCGACAAACCGTGGTGGCCGGAGCGAAAACGTGCATATTTCGCAACGTGCATCGATGCGGAATCGAATCGTCCTTCGCGGAATTGCGGAGAATTGCATTTCGCCGCGGTCGACAGCGGCCCGGACTGGCGTCGAAGTCGAAGAGATGAACAGACGTGTCATGGGTCGGGAGGCGCTCTGTAGAACATTCGCCGCACCACACCGTGAACTGTGGCAGCGGTGAGGTGGGCCGGTCCAATTGCAGTGCTGGCGGCAGCACGGCCCGGCGACGTCGTGATGCAGTGCCCGGATGGGTTGGGACATGGCCCGAGGGAACATGAAACCGCCCGCCGCGGAGCACGACTCACGAAAGGCATACTGGCCGGAGGCAGCCGTATGGACCCTGCTCCCTGAAACCCGCTCGTGCCTGCTCGATCGCTGTGGTCACGGGCGGCTGGCGGTGTTCGTGAGACGCTGGAAAGTATGACCGCTCGCCCGGAGCCGACGCCCGGCAAGGGTTGCGGCCGGATCCGCTCGGCTGGCTCCACGGCGTCCGGTTCCATAGGGTCGGACGGCATGGCGAGATCCGGGCCAGTGGCGCGATTCAGTAGGCGCCGTCGCGACCGCGATGGCATCGAGGTCGACGATTCGCTCGTGCGGTACTCCCACGCCGACCGATCCCATCAACCGTTGCGTGCTCGCTGGGATCCGACTGCGGCGGAGGGCTCCAGGGTCAGATCCCGACCGGCGCGAGATGTCAAGAAGCAAAGCGCTCTCGGCAGGTTCGTTTCGATGTATGGCTGGCGGGCCTACGCGCTGCCGGTACTGGCCGTGATCACCGTGATGGTAGCGGTGGACGCAATCCACGCCACCGACATCAGCAGTGAGGAAAGCGCGGCGCCCGAAGTCGGCCAGACCAGTCCGCACGCGGCCACGGTGGGCATCATCGGCGCCCCGCCCGGGGACGGGCAGTTTCCCACCGACTTGCCGGCCGGGGCGCTGCCCGAGGGTGGTGTCTTCACCGAGACCGGGGCGGGGACCTGGCGGATAGTGCCCGGGACCTCTGCCCAGGTCGGGGCGGGAACCGAGGCGGTGTTCCGTTACACCGTGGAGATCGAGGACGGCATCGACGCCTCGGGTTTCGGTGGCGAACTGTCCGTGGCTTCCATGGTGGATTCCACTCTGGCCAATCCGAAAAGTTGGGTACACGACCACAAATTCGCGTTTCGTCGCGTGGACCAGGGTGAGGTGGACTTGCGGATATCGCTCACCTCCCGTGGTTCCAGCCGCACAGCGTGTGGTTTCGATATCCCGATCGACACCTCCTGCTACAACGGCAACAGCAAGCGGGTGGTGCTGTCGGAGGCACGCTGGGTGCGTGGCGCCTTGGCGTTCGACGGCGACATCGGGTCGTATCGGCAATACTTGATCAACCACGAGGTCGGGCACGCCATCGGCTATCACCGGCATCAGCCGTGTGCGGTCGACGGAGGGCTCGCACCGGTGATGATGCAGCAGACGTTCGGAACGAAAAACGACGACATCGCCGTCTTGGACCCGCGAGGCGTTGTCCCGATGGACGGCAAGCAATGCCGTTTCAACCCATGGCCGTACCCGCGGGGTTGAGGCGGTAGCCGATACGGGACGATGGTGCGGGAAGAACGGTCCGGTCGTCGGCGTTGTACAGAAGCAGCCCGCGATGGGAATGCCAATCCGCCGTAGCGATCGGCCAAGCGATTCGAGGAGTCCTGGACGTGTCATCACCCAAGTCCCTGCCGCCACTTGTCGAGCCGGCCGCGGAGCTGACCAGGGACGAGGTCGCCCGATACAGCCGCCACCTGATCATTCCGGATCTCGGCATGGACGGCCAGAAACGGTTGAAGAACGCGAAGGTGCTGGTGATCGGCGCCGGCGGCCTCGGCTCGCCCACTCTTTTGTATCTTGCCGCTGCGGGGGTCGGCACCCTCGGCATCGTCGAGTTCGACGAGGTGGACGCGTCCAACCTGCAACGGCAGGTCATCCACGGTGAGTCCGACATCGGGCGCCCCAAGGCCGACAGCGCGCGAGACTCCATCCTCGAGATCAACTCCGATATCGACGTACGACTGCACAAGATCCGGTTGGAGCCCGACAACGCGGTCGAGTTGTTCGGCGAGTACGACCTGATCGTCGACGGCACCGACAATTTCGCCACACGCTACCTGGTCAACGACGCCGCGGTGCTGGCCAGCAAGCCCTATGTGTGGGGCTCGATCTACCGCTTCGAGGGACAGGTTTCGGTCTTCTGGGAAGATGCCCCCGACGGACGCGGTCTCAACTACCGCGACCTGTACCCGGAGGCGCCGCCGCCCGGTATGGTGCCGTCCTGCGCCGAGGGCGGGGTACTCGGCGTGCTGTGCGCATCGATCGGTTCGGTGATGGTGACCGAGGCGATCAAGCTGATCACCGGAACCGGCGAACCGCTGCTGGGTCGACTGATGGTGTACGACGCGTTGGACATGAACTACCGCACGATCAAATTGCGCCGGGATCCGGAGCGGCAGCCGATCACCGAACTGATCGACTATGACGAGTTCTGCGGTGTGGTGTCGGAGGAGGGGCAGGCGGCTGCTGCCGGGTCCACCATCACCGCGCCCGAACTTGCGGAACTGCTCGACGCGGGCAAGCAGATCGAATTGATCGATGTGCGCGAGTCGGTGGAGTGGGACATCATGCACATCGAAGGCGCCACCCTGATTCCGAAGGACCGCATTCTGTCCGGCGAGGTGCTTTCCGATCTGCCGCAGGACCGTCCGATCGTGTTGTACTGCAAGACCGGAGTGCGCTCCGCCGAGGCGCTGGCTGCACTCAAGCGTGCCGGTTTCTCCGATGCCTCCCATCTGCAAGGCGGCGCGATCGCATGGGCAAACCAGGTCGACAAAGCGCTACCGGTCTACTGACCCCGAATCCGGGGCGGCCGATACACGACGTCACGAACAGGTACGCAGCCCGGCGCGCCGGGCACACGTGGAATCGAAACCGGCGTACGGTACGGCCGTGACTTCTGTGGAACCTCCCGAGCACGTGCGCGCCACGTTCGGTCTGCGTGAAGTGACCCCGATCCCACTAGGCGATTGGGAAGGCGGCTGGCGTCTGGGTGACGTGGTGCTCAGCCCCGTCATCGATCACGCGCGCGCGGCCTGGTCGGCAACGGTTCGCGAATCCTTGCAAGTGGACGGGTTGCGCTTGGCTCGTCCGGTCCGGGCGACCGATGGCCGGTACGTCGTGTCGGGCTGGCGGGCGGACACGTATGTGTCGGGTGCTCCGGAACCTCGGCACGACGAGGTGGTGTCGGTGTCGATGCGCCTCCACAAGGCCACTGCCACGCTGGAGCGACCCCGCTTTCTCGTGCAGCCGCCGGTCGCGCCCTGGGTGGATGTGGATGTGTTCGTCGCCGCGGACCGGGCCGCGTGGGAGAAGGTACCGTTGCGCAGCCTGCGAGCAGGCGGAGCGCGGCTGTCGACCTCGTTGGACGGGCGCCGCAGCATGGAGCTCATCGGTCAGTTGGCCACGCTGCGCAAACCGGTCCACACACCGGCGCAATTGGTTCACGGTGATCTGTTCGGCACGGTGCTGTTCGACGGCGCGCGGACGCCCGGTCTCACCGACATCACTCCGTATTGGCGGCCCGCGCCGTGGGCGGCGGCGGTGATCGTGGTGGACGCGTTGGCGTGGGGCGGTGCGGACGACGGGCTGATCGAGCGGTGGTCGGATCTGCCGGAGTGGCCGCAGATGTTGGTGCGGGCGGTGATGTTTCGGCTGGCGGTGCATGCGCTGCATCCCCGTTCGACTCCGCAAGCGTTCCCCGGCCTCGCGCGGACCGCCGATATGGTGCGATTGGTTCTCTGATCTCCTCGGCCCGGCTCACGGTGCGCTGTGGCCGGCTACGGCGGAGCGGTCGCGGTCCGAGTCCGCTGCCGCAGGGATATCGGTGGGCGCCGCCCAGAACCTATCAATATGTCTGGAGCGGTACTTATAGAATTCTGCTGGTCCCCACTTGATAGCGAAATAGGGCGCTTCATCTTCTGATCC
>NZ_AXVD01000038.1 GCF_000482385.1 Nocardia sp. CNY236 | reverse complement strand
CGACAGCGCCCGTGCCGACCTGCTCGCGTTCACCGCTTTCCCGAAACAGATCTGGCGCCAGATCTGGTCCAACAACCCCCAGGAACGGTTGAACAAGGAAATCCGGCGCCGCACCGACGTCGTCGGCATCTTCCCCGACCGCCAGGCCATCATCCGTCTCCTCGGCGCGGTCCTGGCCGAACAACACGACGAATGGATCGAAGGACGCCGCTACCTCGGCCTCGATGTCCTGACCCGCTCACGCGGGCTCACCGACCCGACCATCGAACAGGAGGAAAACCCCGAAGCGCTCACCGCCTGACCAACAAGGATCACGCGGCGACCGTTCTCTTTACACCACACATTTGGACTTGACCCGACTTCGCCCATGCTTATCGCCGATAAGGTCATATCCTGCGGCGTAGGCTGCGGCTCCAAGTAGCGACGGACCTCATGTTCGAGGTCTCCGCGCCAGGGTGTGGCCTCAATGGTGGGCGCGGGCCATGTCACGCTCCGCAGCAGGGTTGCCTCTCGGTTGTGGCGGGTCGCTGATAAGAGTGGTGGGTTGCTCACTGTTCAGGCTGCGGCCGAGGGTCGAGTGGCCGTCGAATTCCTAGCAGCAGGCGACGATATCCGTGGGTGTCGCTGACCGTGCTGGTTTCGATACTGACTTCCACGGTGTGGTTTGTGATGGTGTGCAGGCGAAGCGGCCGCCAGGGGTCGCGGCGGTAGGTGACGTCCATGCTGTCGGTCCAGCGTGTACGAAACTCCTCGAAACACTGAAGTCGTGTCAACACTTTCCGGGAGGCGGTGGAGGTGCGGTGGCGGCCGAGGATTGTTTTGAGCCGCAGCACGATCTGGGTGGCTTCAAGGTCCCAGTTGGCTAGCACCTGCCGTGCGGGGGGAAGGAAGTGCCACACCACGAGATTGGCCGCGTCCCGTAACCCGGGCAATGCTTGTTCGAGACGATTGTTGATCGCCAGAACGTCCCACAAGGGTGAGAAGTAGCCAGCCAGGATTCCCACTCCGTCGAGATGATCGAGACGTTCCAGGATTTGCGGTGTCTGCCCTACCTGAGCGCGAAGGGTATCCAGCCCGATCAAGGGAATCGCGGGCTCACGTAGTTCACGAATGTGTTTGACCTGCGCAGCTGACAGGCAGTAGCCCGATGCCAACAGTTGCAGTGCTTGCAGGGTGGGAACACGGTTCCCGTCCTCGATCTGCCGTAGATACGCCGCGCTGAGCCCGACCCGGCTGGCGGCCTTCTCGCGCGATAGATGCTTTCTGGTGTCCGCGGGGTGGATGGATTCCCGGATGCGTCGCAGATACGGTCCGAGGGTAGGAAGATCCAGATCCGGTTCCACGGCGGTCTCACCAGGACGGCGCGTACCGACCGTTGTGCGGGTTGGGTGAGGATTGTTGCCGATCATCGGTATTCGTTCTCTCTTTGTCATTTGGCCCCGGTTTCGGGCTGGTGGTCACCGGATGAGGCGGTAGCCGGCCATGCGCCACCCCTCGCTGGTGTGTCGGGTCCATGCGCGGACCTGCATCACCCGGTATGGGGTGGAGGTTCCGTCGATGTGGAGGACGGTTTGGGTGACAGTGGCATCGACCGTGCAGCGTTGCTGATCACAGTCACTGGTTTGTTGTGCGCGGGCGTGGGCGGCGACGACGTCTGCCGCGCGCCGCCACAGCGCCCACTCGGGCACTTCCCGCGCTCCCCCCGCGGGTGCGCTGTCTGCGGCCTCGACTAGCGGCGCGGCCAGCCACGGCTTCGCCCGCGACAGTGCCATCCCGGCACTGACATCACTGGCCGGCCGCCAGGTGAACATCGCGACCAATGCGTGTTCAGCGGCTTGTGATGCGGTTGCGTTGTGCGGTTGCGGCCCATAGGCGGCTGAAGTGACGGGCCCAGGCGCGGCGGAGGGGGGATCGATTCCGTTGCCGGGCAGGGAGGCGATCCATCCCGAGACCACGAGCAATGCACCTCCCACGACGAACGCTCCTCCCACGACCATCGGTATGCGAGTCATACGCCTACACCTGCACCGGGATGGTTCCCGGCGAGCCATGCAGCCGCCAAGGAGGCCACAGCGTGGCGGATCCAGCGGGGTCTGGCCTCGAGATCACGCAATATTCGCGCGTGCGACTGGCCATCCAACGCCGCGATCGCGGTGTCATGTTCCTGCTCCTCGAGCCAGTAGAGCAGCAGGTCTTCGACTGAGGTTCCGCGGCTGCTGCAGCGGTGGGCAGCGAGAATCAACGCTTCGAGATAGTGGTGGGCGATCTCGACGATGAACTCCGGTTGCCGGCCTGGTAACTGCAAACGCTCTGTGCCCGAGACCTCTTGGGCCACGAGGACCTTGATGCTGTCCATCAGCTGCGTCGTCCTGGCCTCGCGCACGTTGTTCTTGAGCTGTTGATCGGCTCCCAGTTGGTCGTGGCGGCGTAGTAGCAGTGACAGACTGTCACGCCAGCGCAGCAAATTCACTGCCGCGCGTGCCTGGGGGAGGGTGAGCGTCGGATCCGGTGGCCCCGCTAGCATACGCGGTAGCGGTGGCCTGGTCGTTGCTTGTGTCGTCATGATAGAACGCTCCGTTTCGGCTATTGGGTCGAGAGGTCGCTGAATTCGTTGAGCGAGGCGAGGATTGTGTCGACATACGGTCGGGTTTGCACCACGTAATCGGCTGCTCCAGTTGGGAATCCGCCCGAGGCCAGCACCGCCGCTTCGCCAGCGTTGTAGGCAGCCAGGTACAACTCGAGTTTCCCGTTGGGTGCGTGCACTCTTCCCTCATCGATCCAGTCATCGATCTTCTGAGCGATGGCGCACATATAGCGGCCTTGACCCATGAGTGCGTCTGCGATGTCGAAGGCCGACACCCGACCGTTTGCGTCGTCGTCAGCGCCGTAGGAGCTCCAGGTGCCCGGCATGAACTGTGCTGGACCCTGCGCGCCGCTACCAGAGACCGCATGCTGGTCGAAACCGCTTTCCGCCGCCCCCTGAGCTGCCAGCAATGCTGCGCTGATCTGCGGGCACAAGGCGCCGGCACGTCGATACCACTGCTCGAATTCCGGTGGCACCGACCCAGATGCGAGATCGCCGTCCTGGCCTACGTCTACCGGCGCACAGTCACCGGCGTGGTTGGGGATGCGACCCGTGGGGCCAATGATCGCGGAGCCGTTGGGATAGCCTCCACCGCGCACCGTGACGTGTACATGGTCGTAGTGATTGGCGGTGTCCCCGCCACGGTCGCTCATCACAGTCCGCTGTCCCTGCGCGGTCGTCGATTCACCCCGCCAGATGAGATAGTCGAGGCGAAATTCCTGGGCCTGCGACATCACGAAGTCAACAATGCTGTCGCCCAGTGCTTTTCCTTCACCAGTGGTGTACTGCGGGATCATGACATCGATCGCTCGGCCCGACGGATGATCGGGAAACGGGTCCGACGGGCGCCACCCGCCGATCGTGCGGACTTCAGGAAACGCTGCGGCTATCGCGCGCGCGGCGCGGATCGCGTCGAGTTGCAGGTGCTCTTCCGATCCCACGCTCGCCGGCAGCGGCGGCAGCGGTGCGCCCGGCGCCGACGCTGCTGCGGCGAGTTCTTCTGTGCCCTGCGAGGACGCGTTTGGTTCAGAGTCTCCGGGGCCGGAGGCGACAGGGTCTGCGGCATCAGCCAGCCACACCGCGGGGTCTGTGGCGTGGCCGCCGGACAGACGACCACCTGCCCAGGTTTCGAAGTGCAGATGAGCCCCGGCCGGGCCAGGCGGAAGGACTTGGCCGTTGTAGCCGACACGCGTAATCTCCTGGCCAGCGTGGACCTGATCACCAGTGTCCACCAGCATGTCGGAGTCGAACATGTGCCCGTAGACAGTCGAGACGATGCTGCCGTCGAGGTTGTGGTCGATCACAATCCAGTTGCCGAATCCGCTGGCCGGACCCGCCGCGGAGACCACACCATCAGCAGCGGCGTAGATCGGTGTGCCCGCTGCGGCGGCGAAGTCGAGGCCCTTGTGGAATTCTTCGCCACGAGGGCCGAATCGCGAACTGATCCGGTAGGTCCCTGCTTTCATCGGCGCGACCGTCGATCCCGCCGGTAGCGAACCGACTCCGCCGGAACCAGCGGGTATACACCGGGAATCGTTCTCGTCGGACTCGTTGATCACCACCACTATCGCCACCAACATCACCGACACGCACACCACGACAGCCATCGCCATGCCACCGGATGACTTCATGGCCCGCTACGAACGTTCATGGTGCGAGCTCACTGGTATCGGCTAGCGAGTGGTGCGAGAAGACGGTCTGCGGGCAACGAAGTTCCCACCTCCCACCGCGTGTGGATCTCAGCAGCCCAACGACGGCCCACCCTTGGGGGTAGGCCTGAACCTCAATCATTTTTTGGTTCGCGCTTCTTCGTGCTCGCCCGCTGTCACGACAATCCACAACCATGGCCCGTCCTACGGGATGCGCGCTGGTGTGGTCTCCTCGGTCGTTCGCCTTTGTGAGCATGAAGTGGGTGTCGTTGGGGTCGCGCCTTGTGGCCGATGGTCCCAGCGATTTGCTGGCGGTGGCGTCACTGTCGGGGAGCGGTGTTGTTATATACCGGCTTCCGGGCGTGGTTGCTATTGCGTAGGAGCACTTCTCGCCCTGCGTCGGTCTGGTGGAGGTTGCGACCGACTTCCTCGGGTTCATCGGCCCGTGTGTCGGCATAGTGTTTCGCCCCGAACCGCCCCTGGCTGCCGATGCGCGAACGATCGTGTTCGCCCCCGACGGCCCTGTCCATGCTCGCGGGAGCCGTAGACGAGCGCGCCGTCGGGGTACAACACGACAAAGTCGGGCTCGGCGTTCATCGACTCGCCTCCGGTGTGCGGTGCAACTGCCCCAATCGCGTCCCGGCCGATGTGGTGCGCATACCCTCAGTCGAGGTGAGGTGACGACCGAGGTCACCGCTGCGACCGGTCAATGCCCGATCAGATCTCTCGATCGCGGTATCTACGTGGTGATGACGACGTGGACGGTTCACGGTGTATCGCATCTACTACTCCATTTCGGTGTGATGTGTGGTGTCGCTGTGCGTTGCTGCGTGCCGCTCGGGCGATAGGAGCGGTGGACACCCGTCGGCGCCGGAATCGGTACTGTTCCCTGACTTTCCTCGGCAACGTGCGGTGCGCACACAAGGCGGGAGAGGCACGAAATGCTGCTGTATGTCGGTCGGTCATGGCGTCTCACCTGCGGTGTCGAAGTCGGCGAAACGGGTGTTGGTGTCGTGGATGCCGGTGGAGCGTTCGGTCTCGGTGAGTTCGACCAGAAACGGGATCCCGGGCTGTCGGCCCTCGCCGACTTTGAGCAAGAATTTGCCTGTTCCGGGTGGGGTCGGCCGAGGAGTGCCAGGTCGGATGGCTTCGCCGGTCAACGCTTGCGGCGCAGACCAGTTGGTGACCATGCCACGTTCGGTGGCAGTGAACGGGATGAACGCCGAAAGTCGAGACACTTCCTCTCCTGGCAGAGCACCAAAAATCTTCGCTCGCGCGCGTTCGAGAAATCCCAGTGCCCGTGAAATTGCCGCGTCGCTACCCAACGCTTGAAGATCTTTGATGGTATGGCTGATCATGATCAGCGCTGTGGCGATCGTGCGTTGCAAGCGGGTGAGTTCATCGACCCGTTCGACCATGAACTCTCCCAAACTCAGTACCTGCCACAACTCGTCCATCACGACCTGGAAGTAGCGTTGCGGTCCCAGCCCGGCATCGGCGAGCATGTTCAACGCCTCGACCGCACTGAATCCCGCACCCCAACACGCCAGCATGACCGCGGCTTTGAGCTTTCGGTCACCTGTGGGGATGTGGGAGACATCGATGCACACCGCGGTCGAGGCCAGATCGATTCCCACCGTGGTAGGGCCGGCGAACACCTGCCCAAAGGGGCCGCGTGTCAACGCCCGCAACGACTGCCGCAACGGCACGACCGCAGTCTGATAGGTCGCGGCGGACTCGGCGGCAGCGTCGAGGTGAAGGTCAGGCCCGCCGGCAACGATCACGTCGAGCAGGTCGTCGAGGACGGGTTGAGTGTGATGGGTGAATCCACGCCCGCCCTCAGTTGTTGGCCGATACAGATACTCCAAGGCGGTAGCGATGATGGTCTCTTCGAAGTCGGCGACCCGCTGCCCTCGCACCAATTCCACCAACGCGCAAATCAGCGAAATCTGTCTCGCCCGCAGTTCTTGGGCCAAGGTCCGCGCGAGCTCGAACATTCCCGCGCCCTGGAGCTGTGCCAGGACTGTGCCCATGACGCCGGAATCAAGTGGGTTGAGCTGCCCATAGCCGTAGCCAAGGTCGATGACCTGCCCACCAACCAACTCCACCAGCGCGCGGTAGTCCGGTTTCACATCAGCCAAGATCAGTGGAGTGATGCCTTGGGCGATGCCACCGAGCACGATACGCCGCACCAGTGAGGACTTGCCGAAACCATTGAGGCCCAGCACGAACAGGCTCGGCGCGGTGATGAACCCGCCGCGCAGAAACCAGTTCATCGGATCGAAGCACACTGGGGCGCCGGTGCGTAGGTGCGGGCCCAGCGGTGTGCCGACCAGCGGCGCCCCCGCCCCAACCGACCACGGCCACAGGCCGACGACTTGCGCGGTGGTGCCTCGCCATTCCGCCGGCCGCCCGACCGCCGACACTCGTCCACCAGTCGGCCCGGCATACCCGTTGTCGGTCAACCGCAGCACGGGGCGATCGAACTGATCGGCCAGCGCAGCCTGTTCATGGACGCCGCGGTTGCGTCGACGGTGATCATCACGTGACAACAGCACCCCGGCCCAGACTGCGCGCACGCCCCCTTTCCGTCGCCGCTGCAGCAGCCTCGTGCGCCGCTCGTCGTCCAACACCTCTGGACCACCCGTACCGCGCGCAGGTCGACTCGTGGTGGGGACGCGAGGGCGGTCCGGGTCGCGAGTATCACGTTCTGCCATAGCTATCCCTCGAACATCTCCGGGACGGTGGCGTGTTCGGGCAGGATCACTCCCACCCCCAACGATCCCGCGAACGCCGCCGATTGGTAGGTGTTGCAGCGGCGAATGGTCAATCGCGCTTGGGTGGACAAGTCCTGGACGAGGGCATCGATGCGGGGCAGGTCTTCTCCCCGGGGCGCGGTCAGGGTGATCAAGATCCCGTAGCGGGTCAAGCCATGGCCACGCGCCTGCTCCTGGCGGGCTTGCTCGGCTCCGGCAACACGGATGCTGGCCGTGGCCGAAACCAGTCCGCCGCGGGTGTTTTGTTCGGCCACCCGGGCGTTGCGGAAGTCGTCGTCGACCAGACGCGTCGCCTCCGCCGCCGAATGCGGCCGGTAGACAACAGCGACCCGTTTGCGCGGCAGATCCGGATTCGGCTCCAACAGTCGCTGCAGTACCCGTTCGGTGACCACACCACGGGGCGCCTCGGTCATCTCCCAGGTGATACTCACCGCCCCGGCGTGTAACAACCGGTCATAGCGTTGCTGCTCGTCTTGCGGGCCAGCCATCTGCCAACTCACCCCATGCCCATTCCGCTCGACCGCTGCGGCTTCTAGATCGGCTTGAGAAGACGGGTCATAGGCGCGGCGCACGAACCCAATCACCTGTTCAGCGCTCATCGGCTCCGCCCGAACTCCGGCCTCGGCCAACGCGGCGAGAATGCCGGGCAGGCGCCGCCCGATCTCGAGGGCCTGTTCTGCGGGGACTTTGCGCCGCTCGGGCGTGGTGGCCTCGAATGTGATCGCGATCCGCGGTTCCAATTGCACTCGCGCGGTGGCCAATTGCGTCGCCAGCTCCCACATCACCTGCGACGCCAACTGGGGTGCCTGCTGATGGGTCATCGCTGACACTTCGCTCATCAACCGGTTGCCTGTCTCGGGCACCGTGTCGATCACCGGCACAATCGCTTTCACATCGGGAGCCGACCCCAGCGACGCCAGAAACGATCCCCACGCCGCAACCCATTGATCCACCAGATCCTGATCGACCGCCTCCCCACCCTGCGGCCACGCCCGCAACACCACGGTGTACTCGTCGAACTTCGGCAGATGGATCATTCCGAAGCGATGTCCGTCCACCGCCTGCCCCTGATACATCCGCGTCGGCGCGAGTAGACCCGGCAACAGCGTCGTACCGCCCGGCATCGCCGAGAACGATCCCGACCGATAGGTGTGTTCACCGCGCCGGCCGCCGCGCCACCATTGCCACAACAACGCCGCGCGGCTATAGCCGGTGCGTCCCCCGATCTGGATCACCAACGGCGCGGTCACCGCTACACCAACCCCCGCGACCACTGCCGCGACGCGCAGCCCCGCGACCGCCTGCGTGAGCACGACCGCCATGATCACCCCACCCGCGGTGATCATCGCCACCCACGACAACCCGAACAAGCCCTCTGTACGTGGCCGTGACCCAGCGCTGTAGGTGCGCTCGATATGCTCATTGCTCACGAAAGCTCCTTTCTGACAGCACATCTCGGCGGCTGTGTCTCAGCGGGGAATGTCATGACGTCCCAGATCCGGCCCGCGAAACGGCGCTGTGCCTGTGGACTCCGTGCCCTCACCGCCACCAGCGGTGTCGGAGCCGATGCGGTCAGCCGCGCGGCCCGCGCCCGTCGCCGCCGAGGCACCCGCCGACCGGGCGGCCCGCTCACCCGAACCTGTCCCCGAGCCCGAGCCCGAGCCCGAGCCCGAACTCGACGGCGCAGACTGCGTCACTGCCGGTTTCGACGCTGCCGAAGCGCCGCGTGGCCCTGGCAGCGGCTTCGGTGACCCGCCGCCACCGGAGCCTCCCCCACCGCCGGGACCTGTCCCCGGTCCGAGTCGAGCAAGTCCGGCATGTCCGGTCGGCGGGCCCGCACCGCCAGAGACGAAGCCAGCTGATCCCGCGCCACCGGCCACCGCACCCCGCCCCAGAAGCGATTTGCCGCCAGTCAACGCCGCGATACCCACCCCGACCGCCGCTCCCGTCGCAGCCGCGCCACTACCGCCGGAGCCGACAGCAGCCAGCGCGGGCGCCACCAACCGCACCAGCGCCGGGAGAATGAACGCCACACTGCACAGCAGGACGATGCCCACCAACGCGCGATGCGCCGAGTCCATCCCTCGCTGCGAATCAACCGTGGTGTTGATTGTGTCCGCAGTGACGAACGCGATCATATACACCAGCGCAGCAACAGGTTTGAACAGCAAAAACGCGATGATCCAGGCGCTGATCCGGTGAAAAGACTGCCGCCCGCCACTCATTCCGGACGCCGCCGCGGTCAACGGATAGATCGCTGCCGCGACCACGAGCAAGGCTTGGCGAATAATGGTCAACACAGTCATCGCCACCGCCCCGCAGATCCCGACGATCGTGACGATGAACACCAACCCTGGTCCGTAGACGCCGAAACGATCAGTACGAACCAGTAGCTCCGCCGCACCGCGAGCGTTTCCGTTGGTGGAGTCGTTGATGACCCACAGTGAAAACGCATCGGTCAGCCTCGCCCCGGCCAACACCGCGAACCCGGCGATCCACGTCGTTGCAGTCGCGCGAGCCATCATCCGAAACGCCTCTTCGGCGTGGTCTGCAGCCATATTGTGGCGAGCGATCCCGATCCGCATCGCGGAGACCACAATCGAGAACGCCAGCAACCACACCTGCAGCTGGCGAGTATAGGAATCCACACGCTGCCACAGCGTGTCCCCACCAGTTCCAGGATCGTCGAGGATACGGTCGTTGGGAATCTGTGCCCACATGATGCTCAGAGCGATCGCTTCGCCCAGACCATGGAGAAAGACCTCGGTCATCTGCCCCACAGTGGAGGCCCAGAGCTTCGATGTGGTGGCCTCGAGAGCCTTGTCCGGGTGAGTGGCGACATTGCCGACCTTGCACACCGCTGAGGAGGCATCACCGAGGAAGCTCCCGAGCGCTGGGATCGATGACAACGTGTCGTGGACCTCATTGCAGGTTTCGTCGAACCCGTAGGTCGTGGACGGCGCGGAATCCGCGGGAGTCGATGGCGCAGTCGGCGGTGTCGAGGGGTCTGGCTGTGCGGTCGCCGGATGGCCAACACCCACAAGGACGACCAGCGCCGCCACAATGAACACCCCGGCCCGCCACCACGTGGTCACGACCATACCGTCCACCCCGTGAGATCACCCACGACCTCGGTCGGCAATTGGCTACCGCTGCCACGCACGCGCCAATCCCCGTTGTGCCAGACCATCGGCACCGTCACGGTCTGCCACGATCGTCGCCCATCAGAATGGCGTTGCCCGTGCGCAGCCAACCGCAGCACCACCAAATCTTCGGCGTAGCTGTCGATCCGGAAAGCGTCCGGCGCCACAAGTGTTCGAGTCACCGAGTCCGGTTGCTGAGCAGGCAATATCCCCGATGCGGCACGCAAATCGAACGCTTCACGCTCCGCGGGAGTCAACAGCATCCGGGCGGCGACAACAGCGCGATCACCCGGGCGCGCGGCAACCTGATTGACACTCATCGCCGCAGCCAACGCCGCCCCTTGCGGCGTGCGCGCGAATCCGCCGGCCACGCCATCAACAATGCTGGTCGGGCCGTCAGAGGTCGAAAACGGGACCACCGCGCCGTAGACCCGTTGCCACCCACCCGGCTCACCTAAGCCCGCAGGCGCAGCAACCAACCACTGCGGGTCACCAGGCTGACGCTGGCTGGCGGATTGATCACGCAACTGTCCTGCCGGATTTCGCGGGACATCCACGCGGCGACCGAACAAATCCACTTCAGGGACCTCGAACCCGTGGCCCGTCGTCGGTGGGGGTGCAGTTGTAGCTGTCACAGGCGCAGAACTGGCGATGGTGGGTTCGGTTTCGGTGCGGCGCAGCGCGAACGTAATCGATGCGGCGATCATGATCACCGCCAGCAACAGCACCGACGCCACCGTCCAGGCACTGATCCGCTGTGGTGGCGTGCCTGGTGTGTTCGGTTCCTCGGTCACAGCGGAGCCTCCAACCTCACAGACGCCTCGACGCTGCCTGCCTCCCGCACGACAGGATCGTCCTCGTCCGGGCCAGGCAGCTGCAGCCGCCAGTCCCCGGCCACCCACACAACGGTCGCAGTATTCACCGCGACAGATCCGTCGGGAAACGAGGTGTAGATATCCACTCGGGAACGCTCGGAGCCGTAGTCGATGATCGTGTAGCCACGCAGCCGTGGCGCTGTCGCGGGGTCAGCGGGAGTCTGGATCGACAACAGCACCCGTGAAGACACCCAGGCGTCTTTGCCGTCTCCTGCTGCGATTTCGTGTGCAGCGATACTGGCCCAATGCTCATCCGGCGCCAACGACATCCGCACGGTGTGCACAATCGCCGCCAACGCCGCCCCTTGCGGGTTTTGAACGAACCCTGTCGCGGCCTGCGCCGTGAACTCATCTGGGCCATCACTGCCGACCGGGACGCTCACCCCGCGGTAGTCCACCCACCGCACACCATCTGGAACGGCTGTGAGGTCAGGTCCGTGCGGCATCGGCGGCCCCTCACCACCACCTGCCCCGCACCCGGCGAGCACAAGCAGCGCGGTGAGTGCCGCGAGCGCCGCAGCAACCTCAATACCACCCAAGCCGCGGGTATGAATTCGGTTCATGCTCAGTCGCTTTCCCACGTGAATGGCAATCACAAGGCAAGATCCATCAGGAGAGATCCAGCGATCGGCCAGGCGACTGTGGCGAAGATCCACGACACCAGCACTCGCGCTACCTCCGCAGGCGCTGCCGGGGGTCCAGGGGGCGGACGAAAGAACTCCCACCCCAAACGCCCACCGACCCAAATCAGGCGCGCGATCAACGCGACTTCCACGCCCCACAACAGCCACCCGAACACCTGCCGCAGCTGGTCGGTAACCTCTGCAGGCATCTGCTTGTAGGCCAGAGTCGTCTGCACCATCGTTATCGTCATCGTCGCCGCTCAGGTGCCGATGATCTGGTCCATGATGGTCCCGGCGCTGGTAGCGACAATGCCGCCGACCAGCGCGCCGACGACCATCTTCGGTGACTCGAGCATTCCGCCGTGCCACTTCTCCCACGCGAAACGGCCACCAGCGAAAATGATTGCGCTCACTCCCGACAACATCACAAACCACTGCAGCCACCGCACCAGCGTGAGCAGCCGATCGGTGCCCGGCGGCGCCTCCGGCTTGAAGTCCTCGACCCCGAGCACAATGGCATGCTCTGTCGCGACCAGTAACCAATTCATGATCGTTCTCCGGACGTGTGCGAGTAGTGCAAGGTGGTGATCGCATCGACGAGTTCGCGACCCATGCTGCGGATGTCCGCTGGTGGTGAGGCAAGTTCATCGCGGTGGTGACTGGCTCCCGGCGAATGCTCACCCGGGCTCCACACCGGCAGTGCATCGTGGCCAGACAACATCCATGCCTCATGCCAGTCGACGTGCCAGACATGCTCGACCAGTCCGCTGTAGAGCGCGCGGTCGCGCCTGATCTGAGCCGGCAGCCGTCCCGGGCGCGCAGCGACAGTGACCAGACCCACGACGGTGCTATCTCCAGCCAGCCCCGCGTGATGCTGGCGCAACAATGCATCCGCAGCCGACAGCCCGACCACGGCTGCGCGGGCCACCACAACCACATACGGTGACTCGCGTTCGGCCGGCGCGGGCCAACGGCGGTGACATTCCGCAGCCGGCGCCAGCAAGCGCTGCAAGGTGGTAGCCCCGGCACCACCGTGCGCTCCCAGCAGCCACACCAACGGTGGCGCTCCACCAGGTATCGCGTTGTGGGGCACAGGAACTGGACGATCCCACACCGCCGCGCGCTGCGCCGGCGGTGGCGCGACAACCGTACGAGCCGACCGCGGCCGCACCCGCTTGCGCCCACCTCGAGGACCCAGACCGACCGAACGGGTGAGGATTTTCATCGTCTCGGCACTCATGCGGACTCCACCGCCAGCACAAACGAGCGAGCATCCCGGGTGACGGTCGAGATCAATTGATGATGAACAACAGTCGAGTCGTCGGGCCATCGTTCGGTGATGGTCACCGCCCAGCGATCCACATCGACAGGGCTGATTTCGACGCAATGAGCAGTGTCTGTCGGGACCGCGTCGATCCCGGCCTGGATTTCGGCGTTCGTGCCGAATCGCCCTTCCGGAGCCAACAGTGCCCGTACCGCGGTGGCGTCGCGATAGGTGTAGTAGGCATACTCCAGCGCCAAGATGACATCTTGGGCTGAGGCGATGGATCCTTCACCGTTACCGCTGACCCGTTCGGCACTGACGTGGCTCTCACACCACGCGTCGGTCACTGTGGGGCTGGACTGCGTCGTGACCTCTACCGCCGCACTGCTGCCCGCAGCCGCCGCTGGAGGCGGCGCATGCGCAGCATCACGCGGCCACACCACGATCGCAGAAGCCACCGCCGTAGCCGTGACCATCAGCCCGATCAGCGCAACCAGTCCTCGTCGTGTTCTCCGTGGCCCAGGAGCCGGTTGAACTACCCGTGTCACCGGTAGTTCAACCGGCTCAGCACGCTCGGTCGGAGCCACCGAATGGGAAAACCAGGTCGTGTAATCAGGCCCCGTCACCGCCGCCCCGTGTGGTTGGCCATCATCGTCGGGGGCCTCGCTCCAGTCGGGCCAGGTCGGTACCAACGGAGAGGTTTGCCGACCGGCAGCGACGTCGCCGGCGTCATCGGGGTCGTTCGACAACATCTCTCCCTCCGTTTTCGCATGTACCTGAGCCGGCACTGAAGCGGTCATTGCGGTGTTGGTGAACGCGTGGGTGATGACCCGAAAGACTCGCCCTCGCTGCGTGTCCGGCTCGTCGTCGGCGCCACGATCGCGCTGGGCCGGCTGTTGCTGGCTGTGGTCGACGGCGCTGAGGAGCTGCCCGAGGCGTTCGAAACGGCCTCAGGGTGTGCGGCAGCCAGATCGTGGACTATGGCGGTAAACCAATCGGCGGTGAACTGCACAGGTGTCGCGCCGTCTGCCCCTACAGGATTGGTGGTGTAGGCGCCACGCCGGGTGATCACGTCGCTGTATTTCACTCCAGCCGCAGTCTCGACCAAACCCGCGTTGTCAGCCACGTTCGATACCAACGCCTCGAACGCTTGATTGACCAGACGCGACGCGGTCGTCGGCGGGATCAGTTCCGGGATTGCGCCCAATAGTTTCTGTCCCAACACCGCCATACCCGCCGCCGGGTTCGCCAACCCTGCTGCGGCGATCTCGGCGATGTTGGCCGGCGTGATCACCGACTTCGCGACCGTAACCACCGAGTTCAACGCGATTGTGCCGACCTTCAATACCGCTTTGAGCACCGCATCGATATCCAACGGCGTATTGGGGTCGGATGCCTCTGCAACACGCCCCGACAACGAGGTGCGAGACGACAGCGACAGCGAGGCCAGCGAATTACCCTTGATGTCGTGGTTGACCACATTCGTCGCCGTCTTGATAGCGGTGAACGCCAACGCCTGAGTCACCGAGGCCAACGCACGCAGCGGATCCCCACCCGACTGATCAGCCGCGGAGGAAATATTGGCGACAACTTGAAGGATTGGTGCCCGCTCTGGAGCGTCACACGCCAGATCGCCCGCGATGCAGAAACTCGCCACCCGCCCGGCCAGGGCACCGAAGTCCACGGCTGCGCCGCGCTGTGAGCCAATGCCGCGGCCAGTCAACGGCTTCTGCGACATCGCCTGAATTCGACCTACCCTTTCACCAGGCGTCCCTGGCGCCGCGTCGGGCACCGTCTTGCCCGGCCGGCCAGGAAACAACGTCGCCGACGCGGATCTGCTCGGATCACCGAACACCGCAATCCCAGCAACTCGATCAGCCGGAACGGTGCTGCTACCGGCTCCTACCTGCTGCGCGAACTGCGCAGCGACCTGAGCGCCTTGACCATCTCCCGCGACCGCAAGCTGACCGCGTGGGCACCGTGAAAGGAACTCCCGCGCGGTCTGTGACAGCTCCGAAACCCCAGCAGAGATGATCTGGTCATACGGAACATCCCCCGCCGCAGAAGGATTCGCTGCACGAGCTGGTGAGCCGACACGTACATACAGACGCTGCACCGACCCGCCGCCGGCCTTCGTCAATAGCGGTCGAAACAGTTGCCCCAGCATCCCTGAGTCGGTGTCAGCCGCTGTATCGGCAGAGGCTTGTTCAATAGGCTGCACACCGATCACCAACAACACCGGACACCCCTGCGTCGATGTCGGTTGCGCGGCAGCGTTCTGCGTGGCAGCCATCACCGCACCTACCGCGACAGCGATCACCGCCACCACCGACCGGCGCCACAGGCCTGTCATGCCGGCGCCTCATCAACACCAGCGCCAGAACCCTCCGATCCATCACTGGTGAGCGCACTGTCCTCACTCACCTCCCCCGCCTCCGGTGGCTCAGCCATCACAGGTGGCGCGGAAGCGATAGGCTCAGCAGACTCAACCGGTGCCGGTGGTACATGTGCTGCGCCTGGCTCAGGGGGCGCGGGTGGTGCGCCCGGCTCCGGCGGTGCGGCCGCGTCGGGATGTTCAGCTGGATCGGGAGGGTCGATATTCGAGGTCGAACCCAAAGCCGCAGCCCCTGCGGCGCCGACTCCTGCACCGACTGCCACCCCCAGCACTTGTGTTGGAACACCCACCACCACCGCGCCGCCCATGCAGCCGGCAACCCCGCCGACAAATGCCCCCAACGGGGCCGCGAGCCCGCCTGTCGCTGCTCCGCCGATCACACCACCGGCGACGCCGCCGACAGCCATTCCCGCCGCGCAGCCTGACAAGCCGCCCACTGCCCCCCCGATACCGGAGCCGACGTAGGAACCAGTGATCCCGCCAACCATTGTTGCGGCCGCCCTGCGATCGGATTGCTCCACGGGAAGCCCCGCTGCATCGAACCCAGCGGCGATCCACCATTCAGCGGTGTCCGCCAGATCCTGCGCCACCGCTTGCGCTTCTGGTGGGACCCAGTCCGGCACCACGACAGCTTCGGTGCCGATCCGCAGCATGCGGGCAGGCGGAACGGAAGGTGGGACAGCCTCTGGAGCAGGATCCTGCTCCGTATGCTGCTCGTCGTCGATCACCGGATCGGGCGCAGGGTTTGTGACCACCGGATCGGGCGCAGGGTTTGTGACCACCGGATCAGGCGGTGGAGTCGTGACCACAGGATCTGGCGTGCGAGTGGTGATTACAGGCTGGGTCTGTTGCCGCGGGCGCGGGCGGGCAGGCTTCGGCACCAGATCGACAACAGTTGGGATGTCGTCCGGTTTCTGAGTTTGGTCTTCGGCCGGTGACGGTGGCGGTGGCGGTGGTGTGCTCAACCCCGGCTGCGCTTGTCCTGGTGACTCCAGTCCAGGTTGATCAGCATGAGCCGGTCCCGCCGCCAGCGCCGCAACCGCCACAGTCGCAGCAACCGCCAGCATCGGCTTCTGTCGAATAGTCATAATTCCTCAAATCCGCAATCCCGCGACAAACAGCTCGGATTCGCCACTGTCAGAAAGATCGTCGGCCGCAAGATCCCAAAGTCCGCTGTGACGACCGCACGTGATGTTGGTGGCGGCCAACACAACCCACGATGCTTCACCACACTGCTGTCGGAGAGGGCCTGCAACCACTATCGCTACCCGCTGCCGGTACCCAGCGGTGACGGTGGCAGCAATCCGGAGACGACCCCGATCAACCTCTTGATCATCGATTCTGCAGCAGCGGCCAGAGTTCGGCCGATACCTGGCGTGGGGTCAGGCATCGGCGCGGGAACAATAGGCACACCTGTTGTCTTGACCCGAAACGTCTCATTCACCGGCGTTGATACCGAATCGGCAGACAATTCCCCAGTGACTGTACCCGTGGGCTGCATCCCAAGTCGCTGATCATCCCCGACAGCCGCAGCGCAGGTTCCCGCCAGTGCTGCGGAAATGAGAATTGCCAACATACCGAGCAACGCAACACGGTGGAAACGATGCCGAATACCCTCGCTCATTATTGGAAACTCCTGATCCGATGGGCCCCTGCGACCATGTCGTGGGTCATGCCTCGATCGGTGACCTGACAACAGTCGCCGAGGATATGCCCCCATCCACAGGATGCGATCACCCATCACGTACGCGATGTTCACTCGATTCGGAATGTCGCCGACCTTCAATGGCATACGCCAAGAATCCAACGACGCCGCATCTGACTCCGCCACCAGCGAGAGACCAGGAAACCCGTCACTATCGGGCGCACTTGTACTGTAGGCCGGCAAGCGTTCAACCGCAACGCTGTTGGCAGTATAAGCCAGGCATGTGTCGCAACGGCGCCTACAGCTACCTCGCCGCCGACACCTTTCAACGCATGCCAGCGATCGCCATGCCCACAACTCGAAGAATCCGACAGAGGCCTCGATCACCGGAACTGATGAGCGCGCCGATCAATTCCACGTATTCAACCGAAATACACCCAGACTGGGTGCATTTCGAGCACTCTCAACTGAAAATCATGCACCAAATGCACCCCAACTGGGTGCCCCCCTGGCCTTGACAGAATACCGGCCACATCGGCTACTTTGAGAATCGGCAGGAGATTCTCTGCTTGGCGAGGAACTGAGAACTCACAATGCGTCGGGAAAACCCGGCCGATACCCGAGCGAGTTCTCATCTGGCGCTGTCTTTCTTCCCCCGAGGAGACAGCGCCAGAATCCGCTAACACCCGCCACAACGAGCCAGCCAGTACCGATTCCTACACCGGTCGTCCTCGAGCGCTGCGCATCTCACCCGCATGGGCATCACTGATCCGCCAAATCTGTGCCACCATCCATCCAGCCTTGCACCATGTGAGCTCGCGGCATGAACCGACCACGTGGGCTCTCCCGCACATGCGATACGGTCGAAGATGGCTCTACCGTACAAGTTCTGCACCAGTCAACTCACAAGCCCGCGACGCGCCGCCTCCACACCGCCTGTGGTGTAGCGGCGGTCCTGCTGCGGGACACGACCGAACACGGCCCCTCTACCGCACATGCGGGCCGCTGGCTATCGAGCCGTACGAGGACAGGTGGACCGATCCACAGCTGGCACGCGACAGCGAGGACTGATGGCGAGAACTTGACCCATCCGCCGACAACTGCCCGCGGCCTTCCTCCTCGACACCTGGAGCTGCCCGCAGCAATCGGCCAGACCGCCTCCCGGAGGCAGATGCGGGCGGACTGATGTCCGCCCACCCCCGCCTGTGGTGCTGTCGCTGCCGCCGGCGACGTGCCCGCCGCACGCGTTCGAACACCACAGGCGCGGCCTTTCATCCGACTCGAAGCCACTCCCACAGACACCGCACCCTGCACCGAAACCCTTCCGCCGTACCGGGCTTCCTAGCGCGATCAGGTGGTTTGGCAGCACTAACACCATAAGATCGATAGCCCGCCCGGCTCCCAGGCATGGAACCAACCCCACCAGGGGACACAGCTAGCTCGTCTCTGCTGGCCAGCACAACTGCTGCGCCCACGCCGCGGCGAGGTCAGGCTGGTCGATGAACGCCGGCAGGCGGGGAATATCGACGAAATCCAACAGCGTCGTGCTCAACTGGGGGGCAAGCGCGCTATAGCGAGTGCTGAGCTGGCGACCGATCTGGGTAGCACGTAGGGCAGAAAGCCGACCGTTGACCGCATACCAGTCGTAGTGCGCTGTCAGACGTTCAAGGCAATACACAGCAGTGAGCTCGGTCAACAACGAGCGAGCGGCAGGGTCGTCGCTGGTTTGTGCCCATTCGGACAAGGCGTCAGCGGCCACTCGTTCGGCCACAGCGACCGCGATGTCGTTCGCAGTGGAACTGGGTCCGCACTCACCGACTGCGCGGGGCTCGCCGGTTCTCGCAGCGGCGACCAGCGCCTGCTCGCGTTCGTGCAACATCAACTGCCACCATGGCAGATCCGTGTCGTCGAGGACCGTGAGGTGGGAGATGTCTGCGTGAGCGGGAATGTGGCCGGTGGCGGCGAGTTCGGGGGTGCGACCGGACGCGACCCTGATCGCGCGGTTGCTGCCTTCGGCAATGCGGATTCCGTTGACCCTGAGGATGTAGTCACCGAGATGATTCATGCACGACAATCCCTGTGCTGCGCACAGCTGCAGGCAATCGTCCAAGACGCGGTATGCGGTATCAGATGCCTCTGGTTTGGCCAGCATCGCCAACGCCGGGCCCGACGGATGCTCCTCGGCCAGTCGTCTGCGGGCAAGACCAGCCAACGCGGTGGCCGCATACAGTCGCGCTAGGGCCGAAATCAAAGTGCGTTGGGTCGCGTCATCATCGATCAGGCGGCGTGTCTTATGCGCGATGATGTATCGCTGAGTGGCATAGCGGACTGTGATCGCCCACCCGGCCCGCCCACACGCGGCGGCTGCCCCAGCGAACAGTGCGCGCCCCGTTTGCAGTGACCCGATCGCGGCATGGAAACGGTCATGGCGCCCAAGGTCGCAGTGGAATACGCCGCTGTCGACGTCGAATCGCGCCAACTGACCACACAACAGACTATCGGCTGGGACCGCGGCATTGTCGAAGCGGAACACCGCATGGTCCATAGGCGGTCCCAAAAGATTTTTCGGCAGTGCAACGACCGAAACACCCTCGGCCAAACCATGTGTGGTGCGCAGTCTCACGACAAATGGCCACACACCCTCGTCGTTGCCATCGATGATCAACCGCGCGATCACGACGACGGTCTTGGGTACATCCGGGTCAGCGATGTTCGGCCAGAACTTGACCGCATCGGCACTGGGAGTGTGCAACCGAAACACCCGCCCACCCCGATCCCATACCGCGCGGGTGCCGAGGTTGAGCAGATCGTTGCCGTGGCCGAGTTCAGTGGCAGCAAGCACCCCGACGGCGCGGGCATCATCGAGCTCATCCAGACATTGACGCTGGTAGTCACTGCCGTTGCCGAGCCTTTCGATACTCGCGACGGCGAGATTGAAATGCGACAGCGGTGGTAACAATCGTGGCGCGAATATCGCTGCATTGTCATAGATCGCCGACAACATCTGCATGTCACGAGCAATTGCACGGGCCGAACCGCCCAGCTGCGCGACAAGGCTCCGCAGCAGCACGTATCCGTGGTGCGCCTCCTGGTGATAGCCGCGGTCGGCAACAGGCCTGTCATCCAGGCCGACAATCACCTCCCGCACTCGCCGCTGTTCGGGAAGGCCAACACCGCGCCTGCCGTGCCCCGCAGCGACGCCCGCGGGACGGTGAGCCGTGCTGGCGTGGACAGCGCGCCGGTATGCGGGGCCGTTATGGGTGGTGGATGTGGTCACAACAATGTCCTCAATTCTCGAGCGATCGAAGTGCAGTCCGCCGCCCAGTGGGACGGAATGCATCAGTGCGCGGCATGCCTTCAGCTGGGGCGAACATCACCCGACTCGCCTACGACGCCGCAGGGTGCGCCGCGGGCACTGATGGCGGCCCGGTCTCGGGCTCAATCGGGTGCTGCGGCGGGTGATTCAACGACATCGGTTGGAAATCCAGCGCCGGGTCGCGTCGGGTCATTCGCGCGTAGGTTCGGGCGGTCGACGGCCACGGGTTGGTCACCCGACCAGAGTCCGTCTTGTACCAGCTCGATCCCCCCTCTGGCCACACTGTGCGCGAAATCGCCTCCCGCAGCCACTGGTCGTAGTCCCCCACGGATCGGTCGCTGACCTCGATCGCAGCCGCACCGGACTGCTCGCGCAACCGGATCGCGGCCATTATGTATCGCAGCTGGTTCTGCTTCATATCAACGTTGGACCCGGCGGGGTTGAACGTGTTGGGTCCAGCCATAATGAAGGCGTTGGGGAATCCTGGCACCGCCAGGCCCAGAAACGTCGCGCCCCCTTCATCCCAATAGTGGTGCAGTACTCGGCCGCCGCGGCCGGTGACGACCATCGGGGCCAAGAACTCCGTCGCGCGGAACCCGGTCGCGTAGATGATGGTGTCCGCCGAGTGAACGGCACCGTCGACAGTTTGGATTCCGCTCTCGGTGACACGACCGATTGCAGTGGTCGTCACCGAAACGTTGTCGCGGCCGAGGGCACGATAGTAGCTCTTCGACAACACGATCCGTTTGGCGCCGATCCGATGGCGTGGGGTCAGCGCGGCGCGCAGCCGGGAATTGCGAACCTGCACGCGCAGATAGGCTCGGGCAAACCATTCGGCCGGACGAGCTGACCAGCCGTTGGTCATCACGGGGGCCAACACGAGATCCGCTGCGTAGTACAGTGCTGCCCGATAGATTCTGTGTGCCAGCGGGATTCGGTGCAACGCCCAGCGAGTTGGGCGGCTGAACTGGGCACGCGGTTTGGGCAGTACCCAGGTCGGTGTCCGCTGAAAGACCTCGACATGCGCAGCCGTCGCGGCGAGCTCGGGGATCACCTGGGCGGCGCTGGCGCCTGTTCCGATGACCGCGACGCGCCTGCCGGTGAAGTCACGGCGATGGTCCCATTGCGCTGAGTGGAACCACGATCCGGTGAACGTGTCGCGGCCAGGGATGTCGGGCAGATAGCGGCGATGAAGCATCCCCGCAGCGAATATGACGATCTCGGCGTAGATCGTGTGCCCATCCGCGGTGACCAGCGTCCAGGTTGCGTCCTTGTCATCGAAATCGGCTTGGGCGATAGCAGTGTTGAACCGCAAATGCTTCATCAAGCCGTGCTCGCGGGCCACGGTACGCAGATAGTCGAGAGTTTCACGTTGGCCCGGGTAGCGAACATCCCCCTGATAGGGCGCCTCAGCCAGCGAATACAGGTGGGCGGGAACATCACAGTTGCACCCGGGATAGGTGTTTTCGCGCCACACGCCGCCGACCTCGGCGGCCTCCTCGAAGATCAAGAAATCTGATAGTCCCTCGCGCTGGAGCGCGAGGCCCGCTGCCAGGCCACCGAAGCCTGCCCCGACGACTGCGACCTTCATCGATTGTGAATCCATAGAGCTGCTGCCTCACTGCATCAGCTGTCCGATACCCGCTCCAGCCTGCGTTCTGATAGTTGAGTTGCGCGACGATCCACCCGCCGCGAATTACCCCCGAACTCCCACACGACGGGCACCGTTGCCGCGCCGAGGGATCACGCCGCCGGTCAAGGAGGATGCTGACCGCGCACCGCACCCGCCCTACACAACGTGTGATCTGTCTGCCGACCAGTCCGCTGTCCCTCGACGACACTCGACAGCAGACCGACCGGCTGCACCGCCATCACAGACACTGAGGACACCGCTGCTGGCGGCGTAGCCTCGAAAAGGGTGGTCGATACCGTTGTCAACCGCGACCGCCGACCATCCGCCGCCAGCCTGGTCCGCCGCGCCTGAATCCGTGCACAAACCAGCCGCTCCGCGCTAGGCGGACCTTTCGTCACCGCGATCAGTGGCCAGGGATGTCGGGTCTGTGGCCCACATTTTGGCGGCGTTGCCGTCCGGTGCGTCACTGGCTGCCTGGCAGCCGACCACAGGCCTACTCCAGCGACACCCAACCCAGCGGGGAGATGATCGAGGCTCATACGGCCTCCAATCGGCTCTGCTCGCCCGGAACGTTTCGCTGGCACGCATGTCGAACTCCCAGCCGCACATCGAGCATCGCCTGGGGAGCCTCACCGCGGGTGAGTACGCTCCAGCGGGCGTGCACGGAAAACCAATCCGCCACGCCCCAGCGCATCCGCCACTGGCTGTGCGCGGTGTCGTCCCCGCTGAGCAACCGTTTTCGGACACAGGCCAAACCCGCCACATCCCGTGGATGCACGACCGGTACGTCGCGTAGCCACCGGTTCAGCGGTGGACTGCCCTGGGAAATCCATTCATGCACAAGCCCAGTTCGCAGATCCACAAGTCCGACCGCGTGATCCGGCGGGATCGGCACCGCCTGGATCAACCGGGTCGCCAACGCCGGAGCAGGAACCGGGCAGCTGGCGCCGATATCGTGGACAACCGCGCGTACTGTTCGCTCGCGGCCACGGCCGCTGCCACAGGCTGCGATGGACACATGTCGGCGCCTTCCACTGCTGACTCCCGCCGTTACCGCAGTACCAGACCACAGGCGTGGCTCTGCGGTGGTCTCGGCGAACAGCCCCAACAATCCGGGCTGATCCTCGATCCGCTCGAAGTGCCGCATCAAATCCGGCAGAGCGCGCGTGGTCGCGGCATCCGCACCACTATCGAGCAAATGCTCCAGCTTGCATGTGGTGCCTACGAACCCACCATCGGCCGCGACCCAGGCCCACACACCGACCTCGGGCAACGCGGGCACCGCGCTCTGCGGCGGACCTGACCACACATGCACAGCACACACGGTCTGATCCGGCCCCAACACCGGTACGGCAACCACACGCATCCCTCCACCAGAGGGGCGAGACACCGCCAACACCTGCCGCTGCCCACTGGTGATGACCCGCTCGAGCAATGCCGGCAACTGCCTGGACACCGTGGCACTTCCAGCGATCCGGGTGCGCGAGAGCCGTGTGAAGCGTCGTGGACGTGTCCCCTCAGCAAGCACCCATCGCGGCGCGGCGTCGGCCAACGATTCCACCAGCACCCACGCCGGGGCATCTGTCCCCGCACGCGACCCCGCCGCCGGCGCGGCGTAAGCCGCGGGCGCGATCACCGAGGTCCTCCTCGACCAGTGCGCACGCAGTCGCGGCACTCGCTGTTCGCGCACCGCGGGCGATGCCCGCACACAGCAATCGCGACGTTCGCGACAATCGTGGCCGCTATCACCGCTGAATACATCAGCGCCGAAGTCGCCATCACGACCGCACCCCGGTCTGCTCATCGATGTCGAAGGACTCACCATCGAAAAGATCCTGCGCTTCGAATGGCCAGCCAATCGATTTCGGTGGCGGTGCGGCCATCGCGATCGCAGAGTTGAGCGCCACCGTCACCACTGCGAACCCGACGAGAAACGCGATGTCTGCGATCAACGGGCCACCTCCATCATGGCGACAGACCTACGCACTGAGTGACGAAGCCGCTCAACCCCGACGACTGACCTGCCGACTCGGACTCCAGCGGCGTCGAGGTCGCCCACACCGTCGCCGACACCGCAATCACAGCGGCAAAGCCCCCGACGATACCCGCTACCGGCCATCGCATTTCCGATCCACGCTCAACGGTCAAATCCCCTGTTCTACAGCTCATTGCACATTCCGGTTTCTGCCCCACCGCGCCACTGCCCGCGCTGACCCACGACGTACGGGGCTGGCGGCAGTAGCGGCCGCGGGAGGTGAGACCATCGCTCAGGTGTCGGTCGGTTTCTCCCGTTCCAGCAACTGGGTCTGCATACGCAATTCACGCTCCACCTCGCGTAGGGCAGTCAGCACTGTTCCCATCAGCTTCATCGCGACCGGCAATTCGCCACGGCGCCGGTGGGCTTTGGCGATACTCACCATCGCCGAGTTGAGTTTCGTCAACAGCAACGACTCGCACACCGGGTCGCCCGCAGTGGCGGCTTGCTGAGCCAGCACATATGCCGTATGCGACAAGCTCGGTCCCTGACCCTCGCCAAATGGTCGGCGGCGGCTACCGGGCTGCAGTCCACCGCGAGCGAGCTCGTGCGATGCGCTGGCGATCGGGCCGACGGAGGTTCCCTCCACACGCAGCGACCAAATCGACAGCACTCCCGCCAGCCGGGTGGCCGCCCACCGCCAGGCCTGGTGATCAAACGCATCCACCTGCCACAGCCAGTCCGTGAATTGCGTGGCGTCGACCAACGCTCGCCGCCACATCACCGGAGACGTCAGCAGCACCGATTCGCGTCGCTGCAAGTCGCTGACCACCCGTGTCTGGCGCCACTCCGCCGTGGCCTCCAGGTGCGCCTGTTCACTGTGATCCCATTCCAGACGTAGCTCATCGAGCCGACAGTCCAGACCCAGATCGCCGTCGAATATTTCCGGACCCAACGGAGCTATGCGCGGATCGCGCAGCCGATACCCCACGATCATCGAGCCGGCCATATTGGTCAGTGGTTGCAGCATGACACCTGGCGTGCGCAGCCTGCGCACGAACTCGGCCTCGCTGATGCTGGCGATCGCGGCCGCTCGAACGATGCGGCGCAGCAGCTCGAAGCCCGAAGCAGCGTCGCGCCGCTCGATGCCCGCGAGCGCATTCTCGGCCTCGGAGCGATCCGCGGCGTGAAGGCCACTTGTAGACAGCCCGTATCGCTCCAACCAACCCAGTGCCGAACGCATACGATCCGGTTGTTCGCTGTAGTTCACTATGTCTCCGTGCAATTCGGTGATGATGACGCCCAAGATGCGGCCCACACTCCGCCGGTCCGCGCGCCCGAGACTCTGCTGTGTCATGAGTTGTCAGCCAGCCCTCTGCACGCCCACCCGAGGCGTGCGCTGGTCGATAGGGCGATGGCACAGCCTTTGCGGTCGAACCAGCCCGTACGCCCTTACGGACGCGGTGGTGTGGTCGCCCACACCACGACCCATACGTCGGTGTTGCGGCACCGACTGCGGAAGCGATCATCAGGAACCGCGCCCTGCGGCGCCCGTCCAGTGCAGAGAGCAGCGAGGTCGGCGTAACGCTCTCCCCCACCTGTGCGACCAGGTCCACTGTTGTCGCCGCAGTTGTCGGATCCGTGTTGGCCTGTCCACCTGTTGTGCCTGGGCTACGAGCCTTGCGGCAGTTGGCGCTGCGGCCGCACCATGTCCACACCAGGTGGTGCGCCGCCGCGTCGACGTCACTGAGATCTCCCGCCGCCGGTGCACCCGACGACCGTGCGATGAACCCACCTGCACACGCTGCGCTGGCTGCTGTGCAGCGACCTGATGGTGCACGCAGGGTGCGCACAGCCGGCAGATGACTCATCGAGCGTTCCTGGCGGCCAAGTCCTGCGACATCGCGGCGAACCAATCGGCTGCTCTACCAGTCTGACCAGTGGCCCCATAGCTGGTGTGTGCAGCAGGGACAGTGGCGTAGTGCAGCACAGTGGCCGGATTCAGCAAGTCCGCGTTGGCGGCTACCTCCGCGCTTAGCGCCGCGCCGACCTGACCGGCCAACCGCGGAAGGTGTCCTAACGGATCCGCCGCGATCGCGGCGGCGATCTGCTCGGTCTTGTCCGCGGCGGCCTGCATCTGCTGCGGCGACGGCGCAGGTGTGCGCGGATCAGCGGCATCCGCCAACCGCTGCGACACCGTTTCGGCCGGACGGTAGTCCACCTGCCCACTAGGCGAGACGGTCACGTCAGATAGGACAATGGTGTTGCTGGCCTCAGCGACAGTTTGCCCTGAGATCTGCGTCAAACTCGGGATCGCCGCGAGTGGATTGCGCAAATCTGCCTGTGCCGCGATACCCGACGCCACGCGCAGCGCTGACGCACGACCGGGCGCATCACAGGCAAGATCACCTGGCGAGCAAAACTCACCCACCCGCCCAGCCAAGGCCCCGAAATCAGTTCCATCCGAGGCGATCCCGCCACTGACTGGAACCGGAGCCAGTCGAATCTCAGAGGTTCTCGCGCCATCAGTGCCGGGTGGCGCACTCGGCGAGAACTGTCGCGGCCGTCCCGGGAGCGGCTCTCCACCAGGCGGTCGTGTCGGATCGCTCAGCAACGCCACGCCCGCAACCCGATCCGGAGCCACCGGACCCTTTCCGGCACCGACGTCTTGAGCCCATTCCGAGACCACCGCAGAGCCGGACGAGTAGCCCGCGGCCGCGATCTGTGTATTCGGGCACTGCTGCACCACCTGCGCGGCAGTAGCATCCAGCCGCGACCTCGCGTGTGTCATCGAGACGGTAAATGGATCAGTGCCCGCTCCCGTGCCAATGGCGCCGCCGAACGACGCCGGATAGGGAATATAGATGCGGTCGATATCGGTGCCGTTGGCAAGCATCGGCGCGAACATCGTGCCGAGCATCCCGCTATCGTGTTGTGTCGGCGCAGTCAGCGACGACTCCGATGTACCCTGAACCCCCAGCACCAACAGCGATGGGCATCCCGGTAGCGGAACCGGACCCGTCTCAGCCGCGCCAGCGCCAGCACCGTTGACCAACACAGCAGCGGTTGTCACTGCCGCAGCCCCCCACGCCCCGGCCCTCGAGCGGGCACTCCGACGTTCGTACTTCCTCACACGCCTGCCCTTATCCCAGATGCCGCCGATAGCGCGACAGAATTTGCGATGCGGATCAGCAGCGGGTGAGTCACTGACGCAGGACAAAGAATTCCCCTCCCTCGATGAGTATCTTTCGCACGAGACGGCCCACACTGCAATCCATCGTCATCGGACCGAATACTCACAGATCCCGGACTCCCCGTTGAATCCAGAAATCTGTGAGTACTCGCCGAATCGGACCAAAGTGCGCTGGGCCCGAACTGGTCAGAAAATCCCGACCGACTGAATGAGCTGCAGCCCGTTCACCACGGCCGACAAACCGTTGTTTATGATGCTGGAGACTGTATACACCAGACCCAGAATGTCCATGGACGAATCAATCCTTTCCTAACTGAGACACGGATCTCGCGCCTCAGAATCCGGCAGACAGCCCAGAACAAACCAGGGAACACCTCATCAAGGCGTACCCTTCGCTGCCGATTCCAGGCACAACAGAGAAATCGTGCTACCCGCACAGAACACATGCGTGAACAAAAACGGGCGTACTCCTCCCCCACCTCCCGGACAATTGGCTCACCATCCATTCCGGTCTGCTACCGCCCGGATGGCGTCGATCCCACCCCGAAGAGCAGGACTGACTAGGAGTATTCGGCAGCAGCGCAACCCTGTCAACGCCCGTAAGGCACCCAATTTGTATGCACTGACCCCAAATGGCGCACCGCAATATGACCGCTGTCACGGAATAGGTTGAAACCCACCCAGCGCGGGTGGCTAAATTGTGAAATACAACGATGAGCCGACCCCGAATTGCTCTTTCGTCGTCACGACAACAGGCTCCCGTAGTCGCCACCCCACCGGCCCGAGTGACGTGACAGTCGTCGCAGTGGCGACACTGGACAACAGACGGCCGAGGCACTCGCCCCGGAAGCCAGATGCACTGATCCCCGCCGACCGCGCAAGCCAACGCCACACCAGATCGCCACGCGCACAACGCCACCAAGACCAGACGCAACCGAGCCGGCACGGGCAACGGCCTCGATACCGCCGCCAGCCGGCCGCGCTCGTATGCCACATGTGATCTCCGCTACGCACGCCAGCCGTTGGCGCACGGCGCGCACCCGCATCCCGCCCACGAGCGCGAGGAGTCGGCACAATCGATGACAACTGTTTCGATCCCGCAGGAGGTAGTCCCCATGACAGAACCCAACATCGACTGGCTACAACGGTACTGGGATCTTTTCGAGCCACTCGATGAGCACACCCGCCGAGTGATCGCACGAACCCTGGGCAATCACGCTCAAGAGGTCGGAATCGAACCCGACCGTGAGACGGTGGCCGATCTAATCGCTGCCGCAACAGGAGAAATCACATCCGAGGAGTACAACCAGCGGTCGGCAGAGTGGGCAACACGAGGCGATATCGCGCGGCGCTGATGTCTGAACCACCGCAGTGGCGAGATCCCTACCTATGGCCCGCACCACACGACACCGTTCTGCGCAACCGGTATGGACTCAAAGACCCCGACCAGCTCAAGCGTCGCGAATACCGCGAAACCCTGCTACGGGAAACGGAAATCAGGCAAGGACGTGCCGATATCCCCACCACTGGCACTGCTGAGGAATGGCGCGCAATCCATCTCCATTTGTTCTCCAATGTCTACCCGTGGGCAGGAGAGTATCGCACTGTCCGACTGTTCAAGTCTGGACTGGAATTCGCCGCCCCGTCTGGGCTCGAACAAATCCTCGCGGATACAACCGGTGAAATATCCCAGATAGATTGGTCCGCACTGGATTTGAATGGGTTCATCGACCGCGCCGCCCGCGCGCACATGCTGCTCAACTATGCCCATCCGTTCCGGGAAGGCAATGGACGCAGTGAAAAAATATTCCTGGACCGCCAGATTGCATCAGCCCGATACGAACTGGACTACACGCAGGTCACAACCCACGAATGGAACACCGCAGCCGTGTGGTCTCTATCGCATAAATCGCACGGTCAGAAGCCAACGGATCACCGAGATCTCCTCGGAGTATTTCGCCGCATCACCGTTCCACGCTCCAACCCGTCAGCCACAGAGAAGCCATTGGACCCAACCATTCATCGCGACCTCAACACGATTCTCGCGACGATCCGGGAACAAGTATCCGGCAGCAGTATCGGCGATGCGATCGACGCTGCTGGGTTGACGAAATCGATCCAGTCCACCTCACAGACCGCCGCTGTCTCCGAACAAACGGATCGTCAGCAGCAGCAGCAACCATCGGCCGCCCCCAGCCTGGAATACTGACCGCGCCACAAACGGGCGGTGTCAGGAGTCGGTGCGCCATGAGTCGGTCGGCTGGGAGGATTCCGGTTCGAGTGTCGTGGTCAGGTGTTGTGTTGGGTGGGTCAGGAGAAGATCTCTCGGCGGTGGGCGGTCGGTGAGAGCGGGCGGGAGATCGCGTGGTCGCTGGATCGGCATGACTCGGTGGTGAACCGGGAGGTCGCCGCGGGTGGTGGCCGCGCCGGCTATCGAGCGGTGGAGTCGGATCGGCGGGCAGTGATGTGTCGACCTCGACCGAAACTGCGTCGGGTAGAAGTGGATACGTGGTTGCTGGCGCGGGTGAACGCGGGGTTGGCGCAGAAGTGGTCGCCGCGGCAGATCAGCCGCCGGTTGTTGTTGGTGGTGGACTTCCCCGGCGACGACACTATGCGGGTGTCGCATGAACAGCGGTATGAGGCCCTGTATGTGCAGCGGGACCGGTTGACGGTGGTGTTGGCCAGTGTGTTGCGCCGGGGTGGCACGACGCGCGTCGGGCGTGCCTCCTGGCGCCGGATCGCCGAGTCGAAAAGCAGGTCATCGCGTCGATGGTGATGATCACCGACCGGCCCGCCGCGGTCGCCGATCGCGCTGTCGCCGGACACTGGGAAGAGGATCTGGTGATGGCATACCGCTGAAGGATGGCGCGCAGTCCTATGGTAACCGGTTCAGAAAGTTTGGCCCGCGCTGGTTTTGGATGAATTCATCAACCATGCGGCCCGCCCACATGCTTCTCAACTGCGCTCCGCTCTTTCGGGAGGCAATTAGCGGCAGCGAGCGAATCGAACGATCCCGACACAACGCCACAGACAACCAAGCACGCGGTCGCCACCCACAGCGGATAGACCATCATGAAAGCCCCCACAACCTCAGAAGGACGAAGCAGTCTTGGATTGCGCAGCTCAACGATCGGTGACCGGACTCCGAAGGTACAGCGAATAGATGACAGAGGATGGGGCTGGCGGGAACTGAGAGAAGGTTTGTCTGGTGCTATACACTGTGCATTGGCCGGTTTCGGGATCTTCAATTGCTATTGAGTTGTCATCGATCACGTCCTGCGGTGGATCTTGCGACCAGAGTGAAGAGAATTCCGGGAATTGCTGCCATTGCTCATAGGCTTCCGCGAATCGAGTGGGATCGATGAAGGGACGCATGATACGGATCGCGAAGAGCATCGCGCTGATACGGTCCTTCCTTCCCCTGATAGCCTCGCACGCAGGATCGTCCATCATCACAGTGATGATGTTGGTTGGGCGCTCCGAGCCGGGCGGCGCAACCCTGACCGCGGGGACGACACGATCCCATTCGCTATTGGTCGCGAAGATGTCGTAGAGGATATTCTGATAGCATGCGGGTCCCTTGAAACTTTCAAGATAATCAAGGTCGTCAGGGGTGGGGTCGCGATACTCGCCAGAGGAAACTAGGTTGAACTCCGGATTGACAAATGCCCGCAGCATCAAGGCGAAATACCACTTAACATTCAGCTCTTTGACCAACTGAACGATAAAGGTGTCCGAAGGGATACGAGACCCGTTCTCCCATTTTTCGACAGTGGCCGCGGAGGAGTCCAATAGGGCACCCATCTGCTTCAGGGTCAGCCCTCGTTCGGAGCCACGAGGAGAGAGGTGGCGCACCTTTTCTGGAACAAGCGACGTTCTCCGTAGAAATCGTAGGCACTCCGACAGAGTAGCCGGTTCCTGGCCTGTGCCAAGCGGTTTGACTCTTTCCAAATCGTCGTCGACCACTTGCTTCCGATCCTCCTACAGCGCATTCCTCTGTCGTGCCCTCAGTGCCCGTACGGCCCAGCAGTATTCATCCGGGTATGTCACACTGTAGGTGTGGCCTGCTCTCCGCCCTGGCGCTGAGGTGAACCTGCCACCCTACTACCTCGCCGCATGACCATCGTGTACCTCCAACGATGCTGCATCCCGCCATAACAGGCGATGATGCTACTCAGCGGGACTCAGTCGACATCTAGCGCAACTGTGTGCTGCCGGCAAGGACTACCCTCACCTCCCGCATCGCCTTGGTCGTCCCATCCGGGGCCTGGCGGGGCGTACTCGCGAAGAGCTGCTCGAGCGCAGCGTCAACAAGGGGTGGGTCCGACGCCGGGCAATATCACCCGAGAGATCGCCACGTTCGCACGATCCGCTTGCGGCCATTCCTATATCACATACCTGCTGGTGGTTACCACTTCCCGCAACGCTGATCAATAGTCCTGCACCACTCTGTATCGAAGTTGTCGCTGGGTGCAGCGGCACAATAGTGCATTCCTCATGCAGATGAAAATTCACCCTGCCTGGGTGGCATCCAAGGTAAAAGTCACCCAAAGTGTCTGGCTTAAAACTGTTGACGCTGCGCAATTGTCCTTGAATGCTGGGAGAGCGGTTGTCATCTCGCAGGATGGGGGTCCTACTTCGTCTTCCGGAGTGCGGTCCAGCCGCGGCGATCAAACCCCGAATAACACAAAGCCGTTGAGTCCTAGGCCAACTCGGCATGGGCATCGGCCCGCTCTCGAGAAAGCAGCTGGATGGGTCCGAAACAGGTACAACTGGACTACTACTGGGCGCGAAGGACCAAGGGAACGTTGACCGCCGTACAGGAAGCGCAGGTCTACGCACAGCTCGCTGGCCGCGCCGCGCGCGACCTCCCCCACGCCCTGCTTGCCAAAGTCCGCGCCCACCAGACAGGAACCGGACGTCTGGACCTGGACAATCTTCGGATCCCCGATACCTCCCTGACTCGTGCCGCCGTCACTGCTGCACAATCAACTCTCAGTCCCAGCCTTCTCGAGCATTCATTCCGCACGTACCTGTTCGGCCGGGCTCTGGCCGAACTCGACAACAGCGACTATGACCCAGAACTGCTCTATGCGGCGTCCCTACTACACGACATCGCCCTCGAAGACCCTGTGCCGGGCACCTGCTTTTCTGTCCGCGGCGCACGCCGAGCACGTGACATCGCCCACCAGTCCGGCATATCCAGCGACCGTGCAGACGAACTCGCCGCAGCAATCGCCACCCACATGACACTCAATGTCCGACCGGACACACCCGCCGGGATCGTTGGCGCCGGCACAGCTGTCGACCTCTTCGGCATGCGCGTCGATGACCTCGACCCCCACTTCGTCCGACGAGCAGTCGCGCGCCACCCCCGCCACAGACTCAAACCTGTTGTGATGGAAGCGATGAAACGAGAGGCTGCAGCACACCCGCGCGGACGCACCGCGATTCTCCTCCGGTGGCCTCCCACCCTCGCACGTATCCGTCAAGCACCCTTCGCGGAGTGATCTCATGCATGCCGAGTTCCACGGTAGCCAAAGCCAACTCGAGTGGTCGGTGTGTCGCGCCGACTTCACTGACCCGACATCGGGCAGTATGCTCCATGCTGGTTCAAGTTGGTTCAGGTTGATGCCGGGCCTACAGTGGAGCACCACAGGACCAGGCTGATCCGTTTTGAGAGGAGGTTGCGCTTGTGCCAACTAGATTCAAGGGAGACCGACAGCATCTCCGGGTGAATCGGAAGGCCGTTGAGCGGCTCAACGACCAAGTGAAGCGTCAGATCGCAGGAGAGCAGGTGTACACCTCCACGGTGGTGAATGACATTCTGTGCTTCTTGGCTGGTATGCAGAAGGCGCACGCGGCAAGAGAGCGTCTGGACGACGAGCACATCGTGAGGGCCATCCACCCCGACGCATTGCGTCGGATCGTGGAGCTGGCAGGCGAGATCGAGGCCGCTCGCTCCACAGACCCGATTGCCGAAGACGAACAGGAGACAGGAGCGAATCTGCACCTCATGCGAGTTTCCTGACCTAATCGACCACGACCGACCTCGTCCGCAGGAGGCCAACCAGGACACCGATCAAACAACCACCGGACCTTAACTCCGGTCTCGTTCCCAACTAAATATGACGATGTCGGGCCCGCACAAAGGAAAAGAACCCCTCGACTGGGCAAGTCGAGGGGCCCACTGGGTCCCAAGTGTGGTCGATGAGTTGGCGCTCATCTCCCTGATGTCGTCCTCCCGGCCGAAAGGACTCGATTAACTTGACGGGTCTCACGATACAGCATGTCCCAAAATGGGTCCACTGAGCCACGCGAACAGAGGACCACACTCCAGATTCTTCGCAGCTCAAGGCACTCCTGCAGTCGAAGCCGACACTGCTGCGCCTCCCACGAAGCCACCCGCGGCGATAGCCCGCTCGTGGTCCTCGCACTCACAGCAACCTCGCCCTGCCGACGACCCACACCAGGTGTGGCGTGCTCTCGCTCCCCACATCGCTGCCCGTAAATCGGTGCGCCTGTACTGTGCAGCGACAGGCAAATACGACCGCTGGGCACGGCTGAACCCACGGCAACGACCCGATATTCCAGCCGCTGTCCCGATTTATTCAGCGGGTCGGCGCACCACCCTATTGGTGCTCGACTTCGACCCGAGGCCACCCAGCCACACTCCGCCCACAACCATGTCGGCGCAAGCGGCTGTCGACCGTGATGTCCACCAGGCCGTTGCCTGGATCCGCCAATGCGGTGGACAGGCCGTGGTCGATAGCTCCACACGCCATGGAATGCATGTCTATGTTCCACTGGCCGAGTCACTGCGCCGGGACCGGCTCACGCATCTGCTGACCCTGCTCAAAGCACGCCTGCCCACCCTAGATATCACCCCAATGCTCAACCCCAACACCGGGTGCATCACCCCGCCCGGTTCGCCCTGCAAGTCAGGCGGACACCGGCGACTGGTGAATATGACTATCACCCAGGCAATCGCTGCATTCACAACCCGCTCTGCCCCGGGGCTGCCGCATCGGCTGGCGAACCTGTTGGATCATCGTCCGCTCAGCGCCACCGCCGCGAATGACACTGAGGACCCCCCGACAGACCGCACATCCGCGCCCGCAGACTACAAACCCGGACCTGCCGAGGACGCGAGAATCGCACACCCCTCCGCAGCACCCCTACGCCCCTGGGTCCCCGCCTTTCTGACCACAGGCACACCCCCGGACCTCGTCGACCCGAGCGGGCGCCCATTCACCCGCAGCCATGCCCGACTCAGCATCCTGGAACAGCACGCCGCCCGCGGCTGGTCACTCATCGACATCAAGGCCACCCGCCACGACCCCACCTGGGCCGGGTTCTGGTCTGGATACGCCCACCGCCGCGACGCACAAAAGCGACTCACGATCGACTGGGAACGCGCCTACCAACACGCCGAGAAGCGACTCAGCCCAACCGGACAGAAATCGTCTCAACCCGCGCATAAACACAAACCAACGCACACAGGGGGGGTGGGGGGCCTCCGCTGGAAACTTGCAGCGGCGCGAAAATGGGTTCTGATGTCAGGCCACTTCACAGGACGTCAGCAATGGACCGCGCTGGTAGTGATCACCGCGTTGGCCTACGGGATCTCGCTCACCGACGGGCAAACCGTGGCGACCGGGGGGCGCTGGCTGTCGATAGCCAGTGGCTTGACCGGAGAAGCATCAGTATGGACCGTCCTTCGAAAGTTGAGATCGATTGACGGATCGCCACTGATCTACCTCGAAGGGTGGAACGCACGCGCCCACACAGGAGATCGCTACACACTGGTCACCCCAAAGCTCGACGGCCGCACACTGCACGCAGCCGAATGGGAGGCATTTGCTGCACGCATCGAACCGATTGATCCGGTCTGGAGTGAACTCGGCCTCGCGGCATGGTGGTGCTATGAGATTCTGCGGGCGATCCAACCCAACGCCGGAGAATCCGTCCACCCCAACGACCTCGCGGCCGCAGCCCACATCAGCGTCAAGACCGTTCACCGCGCGCTAGTGAAGCTGCAAGACCACGGGCTTGTCGACCACGGTTGGGGATGGGTCGCCCACACGGGTCGGTCTCCTCGTCGCCTACCGATACTCACCGCACAGGTCGATGAACGTCGCGCCGCGCGGATCACCCGCCACAGAGCCATTCGCGCCGAATTCTGGGCCTTCATCGACCTGATCAGCGCCAACTACCACATCACCGACATCCCCAACTACGTCTCCCACACCGAACCAGCTCACCACCCCGCCGCCCGCGACATCGTCCTCGACCGCCGACACACCCCCAACCAACCACCTCCACCAACCCCGCAACCGAAACCTCGAAACAAGCAATCCCCCACGCACATCGCCGACACACACGCCCTGGCACTACTACAAAACGTTCTCGGCGCAACACCACTCGCGACAATCGCACAAAGAGGCAAGTCACCCCCAACCAACAGTGATCCGTCTCGTCGACGAGCCCGCAAACGTGGTGATCATCGATAACCACGTGCACAACCGCTCAGAACGACCGCCCCACGCACCCGCCGCCCGCGGGTGATCCATGGATCGCCGAGGTCCACCCGCGATCGAGCGACAACCCTCAGCCTGGATCCACCGGCCAATATCCGATGATCAACCGACCTTGAATTTCTGATTTCGGGTGTGAGGGGCCGGCCGGCCTCGAAGCCGGTGTGTCCAGGGTCCTCGGTCGGCGGGTTGCGCGGTGCAGGCGAGGTTGAGCCAGGCGGCGTTGGCGTTGAACTTTCCCGATGGCAGGTGCGTCAGCGGTCCGGAGATCAGATTGGCGAAGAACTACTCGACCACGGCATGTCGGCGGTGCATGGCTTCGGCCTCGACCAGTGCGAAGGTGACGTCGGTGAACACGGCGTGATACCGGTAGGCCGGCAGGAGTCCTCCTGGCCGTCGGTGCTGTTCAGGCGGCGGACGCGGCGGACGATCAGCCGGGCGGTGACGCGGTGGCGCTTCCTGGATTCGAAAGCGGTGTAGGTGGTGAGGTGACCATGACTGAGACCGATTTCGAATTCACTGGCGCCTAAGCACTGAGCGCTCCTATGCCACGCTGGCACGGATACTGGGGACCAGAAACTGTTGATGTTGAGACATTCGTCGCGCAGTGTTACGAAACCTGTTGCCAGGCACAGGGCTGCGCAAAGGTCCTCACCCGCCGCAGCATTGGTCGTACAGGTTACTGGCGTAGCCGGGCAGCACCACCGTTGCTTGTTTATAGTATCCATATGGATACTGAGGTAGCGGCGGGTCCGGACGACGAATCGGAGCCGCCGAACCCGCCTCGGCACTACTCGACGGGCAGGCTCACCGCCGCGCAGGCGCGGGTGCTCAACAGGTGGCGGCGCCAGCTCACGACGACCGATCCGCGCTGGCGCACTCGCGGTCAGCGGCCGCCGGCGTCGAGTTCGGATTGCCTCGCGGCCGCGGTGATCGATCTGCTCGACCACGCCGAACCCGACCATCTCGAGCTGATCCGCTACGCCGCCCGGATCCGCGAGAGCATGACCGCGACCCGCGGCCGTGACCTCCCGGCAGTATCAGTGGTGTCGTTCTACCTACCCGGCGACTACGCCGACCGGCTCGACACGCGGTTGACCGCCGCCCAGGAGCATCACCACGACCTGCTCGCTGGCGCCCGCGACCGAGTACTCACCGAACTGCCCGGCGCGACCAACACCGCGCAGGCGCTACGGATGATGAGCGTGGTCACCGAACTGGGCGTGCCACCCAAGGTCTACAAACTGCCCGCCGGCACCATCGCCCGCCTCGCGATCGACCGCTGGGCGCGCCGCTCCCCCACCACCGTGGTCGCCGCCGCCGTCGGCTACGCACGCCACCACCACGAACAAGCCCACCGCGCCCGCTCCGACATGGGAATCGCCGACACCTGACCGAAAGTATCCATACGTATGCGCTACTACCGGTTTCACTGGGCTGACTGCCCGGAGTTCAGTCCTGAGAATGCGTTTTCGGCACTATGGGGGACAGAGCGCTCCGCCGATGGTGAACGCACGCGCTGCGGGTGTGAGGGGCGTGACTGGGGAGTCCAACGAGACTGCCCGGAATGCAGACACGACGATCCTGACTGTCTCGCGTGTAACGGCGCTGGCATGCTCGAAGAAGTGAGCTGCTCGCTTTGTGGTGGCACCGGCTGGCAGGACTGCGTGCGCGGCTATTCCTGCCTGACCGATCCGGAACAACTGATCGAGTACATGGCAGACCGCACCCTGATCGGCGAAAACGACGGCCAGGTCATCGTTTTCGAAGGCATCCAGACCGATACCGGATTCGACGACGAGCCGACCGTGGTACCTACCAAAATCCTCCAGCGTCTGAGCTGGCAGGAATTTCTGGCCGATACGGCCGAGCGAGAGGAACGATGACGCACCCGGTCAGGTACCTCTCACTCGGATCCGCACCGCTAAATTACAAATGTCAGCTGGCTCCAGACCCCGAAGGCCGTCCTCAATGCCCCCTCAGCATCCGCCGCCGACGCTACCGAGACGCCGCGTGATTGGCCAGCGGGCATCCTGGTCGCCGGGACGCTCTACCACCTGGACGCCGCGGCCACCACTGACACCCTGGCTGTGCTGGCCGACGGCACCGCCGCCGTGCGCCAGGAGCCCGCCGGCCGATGGGTGCCCGCCGACCCGCCCTGGCGCCCTGGACGTATGGAGCGCCGATTGTGTCGATCGTGACCGCATCATCGCCCAGCAGGCCGATCAACTGGGGGATTCTGTGGCCGATGAGCTGCTACTGCCGGAGTTGCAGGAGACGCTCGAGGCCATGCTGGATGCCTGGGATATGCCTGAGTAGGTCAACGGGCCGGGCGTAACCGCGCCCGACGTAACTATCACGGACACAACGTAATTTATCAACATCGAGAGGATTGATCATGACCGCTGCTGTCACTGTCGCCGACATCATCGCCCTGCGAGACGCCCCGCATGAGGACCAGGTCGCACGTCTCGCCGCCAACATCGCGGCTGGATTCGGTGAGGTGGCGGTGTGAGCGGCACCGGGATCCTCACTCAGCCGGTTGTGCGGCTGACACATCACCCGCTACAGAGGGCCGGCGCCTTCGCGCTGCTCCAGCTGGCCGGTCTCGACCCGGTCCAGCGGCATCCCGAATCGCTGACCGAAACGGAGTTCAGGACAGCATGGCACACGATGACCGAGGACGTGGTTGCCACAGCCAGGCTCCGCGATGCCAAGGCACCCGGCGCGTTCTGGCTCGCAGCCAGCTACATATTCTGGCCGAATTCGAAGATGAATCTTAGCATTCGCGCGACGCTGACCGAACGGCAGCGGGCGGAGCAGATCCAGAGCTGGCGGGCACTGCCGGATGCCGCGTCCCCCGCGCTGCCGGGTGTGCCGTGCATCCTGTGCGGGCAGGCGGCGTGCGGCTTCTACGGCAAGGTCGACGTCCCCCTGGCGACCAGAGTGGGTGAACGCAATTCGACAGTCCCCGGACATGACGGGCTGGCATTGTGCCGGGGCTGCCTGGCCAGCTTCTACGCCCTGCCCTATGGATGTGATATCCGCGACGTGGCATCGGTACTGCACAGCTGGGACGACGCCACGCTGGCCTGCTTCACCGCCCGTCAGGTGCGCTACACGCGAGACCGGATCGCTGCGAAACCGGCCGGGCAACCGTATTCGCGTGAAGCCCAGGCGCTTCGCGCGCTTCGGTCCTGCAATGACCCGCTACGTGACGGAGTGGCGCTGCACGTATTCAGCAACTCCAACAAGCGCCAATTCGTGGAGGTGTATGAGGTCGATCAGCCCCTGGCGGAATGGGTGCGGTCCGCCATGCGGTCCCCCGACGTGAGGGAGGGGTTCCGGTACCTCGTCCGCGCCCACTACTCACCGGAATTCTCGGGTTCGGGACGGCTGGCCTACAACATCTTCCGCTACCCCCATCGGGTGCCGATGAGGGTAGCGGATTTCCTTTCCCAGCTCACCGCCGAGGAAGGCGCGCCACCACCGGAGACGGAGGCACTCGCACAACTGTATCGCTCGCTCCTCACGGAGGCATTCGGCGTCGCGCGCCACGAGATCGACCAGATCACGCGTCTCGGCATCAGCATCGGAACACTGCTGAAAAAGGAGCCGGGCCGGGTCGCGCGCGGCGCGCTCAGCGAGTTCGTGCATGCCCAGTCCGGCGGGGAGCCGCTCCGGGCCTGGCTGATGAGGCAGGCAACCAAGCTGACACTCGATGCGTCGACGACCCAGCCACTGGTGACCACCGAGCAATGGCGGTTGCTGTTCGAGCCCGGTGACCGGGTCCGGTTCAATCGTGACCTGCTGCTCGTCGCGGTACTCGAACAGCTGGCGCGGCATCGTTGGCTGTCTGGCACGCCCGGGGATCGCGACGACTGGGACGACGACATTCTGATAGCGCACGAGTGACTCGCACGCCGCATCCACCGGCGCCTGCCATGGTCGAAGTTCCTAAGCATCATCTGTGACCAGTCGTGACCCGCCGGCTGGGCAGGATTTGCAGCCAAGACCACCCCAGCGTGGTCGGGTCGGGTTTCGTGGAGTACGAGTAGGTCCCTGGGAGGTTCTAGCTCCCAGGGACCTACTCCTCGCGGCCGCGGTGATCGATCCCCTCGACCATCTTCGGATTCGCCGGAGCAGGAACAACACTCAGGTTCACACCACACAACTGACGCACCGCATTGGCGCGCCGTGCTCATCACCCCGGACTGTCCGTCCCCACAGACCACCGACCAGATCAATGCTCAGAGTCGGCGATTGGAAACACACAGAATCCCACACGTGGGATTTTGCCCCGCGTGTCGACTACTGCTATCTGATAGCAACGATTAGGTTGGCGAGCATGGCACAGCGCGACAAAGGCGTGAGAAACCTCGTGCAGGTCCGCCTACCCAGCCCGGTGTATGGCGAGCTGAAGGACCTCGCACCCACGCGGACAATGGGGCCCTACACAGCTGACCTCGTGGCCCTGAATCTCGCTCGCCCAGACTTGGTGACCGACTGGCACGGTGTCGGGTCGCTGCCGACGACGCGCGCGGTCTACGACGCGGCATTCCACGAGGCCACCCGCCTTGGCGTCCCGCTGGAGAAAGTCGTGACAGAGCTGCTCGCAGAAGCACTGCACCGGCCTGACTTGGCCACGACTGCCGAAACCACAGAGCGGCAGGAGGTGCTGCCGATCGGCAACGACGCCGCCGCCTAACCGGAGCACCCTCCTATCCGGTGACACCCTGAATACAGCTCGGCCCCCCTACCGCCTGGAAAACGCTGGGGGGCCGCACGCAGAACCCTTCGAGGGCTGCCGCTTGGCACCAGATCGGCACCTCGAGCGGTTGTGCATTACGAAAGGGACTGTATAACGTTGAGCAGGTCTCACAGTAGCGGTTTGCCTGCACACAGAGCAACCGCGACACACGCAAATACCGCAACCGCACCACCGGATCGTGTGTGGTCAGTGCTCACTCCTTTGATCGCCGCCCGCCGATCACACCGCCGCTACAACCTAGCCACCAAGACCTACGACAATCGCGCCCGCGGCTACCTGCCACGCACACCTCCAGCAGTGGCAGTCTGCGTGCCCATCTTCCACAGCGGCTACGCCCGCTGTCTTGTATTCGATCTGGACGCGAAGAGCCGCGCCAGCGCCGCCCAGGTCGCCGCGGACTACGCTCGCCTGACAGCCTGGATCAGCGCAGCCGGAGGCCGATACATCTCCGACACCTCGACCACCAGCGCGGGCCGACACATCTACGTTCCCCTCCCAGCAGGTGTGGCGATACGTCGCGGTGACATCGAAACCCTCATGCGGCTGCTCGCTCGACTGCTGCCCAGCCTCGACATCTCCCCGATGCTCAACCCCAGCACCGGGGCCATCGCTCCACCGGGATCGACAAGCAAGCAAGGTGGCATCCGGATGCTGGACGGCACCTTAGGTGACGCAGTAGAAGCATTCACCACACGCAGCGATCGAGGATTCCTCGCACGTCTCACAACATCGCTCGGCATCACCGGAATGCCACCGGCTACAAAGGGACCAACCGCGCCGCGGCCGGGCTCCGACACCAACATGTTGGACACACGATGGTGGGCCGGAAGCGGCGACAATACACGACTGAGGTCGGAATTCCGTTGGAGCACACACCTACCCACCACAATCACGAACTACGCACAAACCGGAACCCGGCCCGCAAACCGACGGTGGCCGACCCACAGCGAGGCCCGCCAGTCGGTTCTCGCCCACTGCGCGGTCCGCGGCTGGTCGCTAGCCGAGGTGCGCGCCCAGCTGCCACAACGCGGTGGTGACTGGACCGGGCTCAGCGCAGCCTACAACCGATACCAACGAAACACCGACAGCCAGCTACGAGCCGACTGGAGCAAAGCTTGTTACTGGGCGAGCCGAATTACCGAAGAAGTCCGGGCCAGTGCACACAAGTTCCCACAGCACACAGGGGGGTGGGCGCCCCGAACCACCACCACACGTCACGCGCGCTGGCTGGCAGCATCAACGGCATGGGTCGACCAGCAATGGCCCAACGCCGCGCGCCGCTGGACAGTGCTAGCCGTACTACAAGCCCTGTCGTACGCAAGCGCCACAACAGGAACCCTGGTGAACGACACACCTGTGGCAGAGATCGGCGTGCGCTCACTGTCGATCATGGCAGGACTCCTGTCGGAAACAACCGTTGCGGCAATCCTGCGGCAGTTGCGCGACACGCCAGGGGCGCCAATCCTTCGGGTACGGCGGGCAGCGGGACGTTTAGCAGACAGATACGCGCTCACCACACCCGTCAATGCGCAAGGCAAACCATACGTGGTCGACGAAACAGCCACCCGCCGAATACAAGTAGCGCCAATACACGCCGCATGGAACGTGCTGGGCTTACGAGGCCGGCGGGTATTCGAACTCGTCGCATTCAGTGGCCTGGAGCGAATAGAGGACATCCGGGCCGCCACCCACATGTCGAGATCCGCGTGCTACGACACCACACTCTCTCTGATCGTGACGGGACTGCTGACACGCGAGCGCGGCCGACTGCGGCGTGGGACGGTGTCCCTCGATGAGATTGCGCACGCCCACGGTCTACCGGACCGGCAGAAAACACGGATCGCCAGACACCGCATTGAACGTCACCAATGGTGGACATGGCTTCAGGCACGATTCGACCAACAATGGACACCAGACCCAACCCCCGCCGAGCTGCCCCGAAGCTTGGCGCCACCATGGGAAGACGCCGACTGGGCGCAGTGGTGTGACGCAGTAGCACACGCCGGGCCACCAGACGAGCACCTCCACCACTACGCCGCCGCCACACATGTACTTACAGACCACCTTGAAGCAGAACAAGTCCACACCCCACCTCGATACCGCAGGCACACTCCCGATCAACATCGACCACCGGGGCCGCCGCGACCGCAACAGCCACCCAATAAGGTATCCAGACAATAAGGGCGTCGCTCCGGAACCCTGCGCGAAGGAGCAGCACACCACCGCCACGCATCCCCCGCACAAAGTTCCGAATCGCGCAGATCACGGTGTGCAACGAATTCGGCCGGTTCACAGGCAGAGTCACCGATCCCGAACGTGACAACGGGAATCGGGCGGATACCCCGGCCGACGCCCACCCGGATGATTCGGAATTCGGGTATCGGCTGCCGGCCGATGAGGCCTGCGCTGCCGGCGAGGTGATGGCAGATCGGACCGCGTGGTGAATGTGTTCATAGCAGGGCTGATAGAGCGAGTTCAAAAGAGGCGTGGCACGAGCCGCCGGGCGAGTCCACCGTTCATGACGATGGCGACAGCCTGCTCGATCGCGTCCTCGACCACGTCGGCGCCGATGTGATCGACTATGGCGTGTCCGAGCACGCGTCGGGTATGCCCGTCACGGAGAGCGCACAGATACATGTCGCCCTCTCCGCAGGTCAGATACGTGAAATCGGTGGTCCACACCGCGTCAGGGCGACCTCGATCGAACACACGCGACACCAGATCCGGCGGGAACGAGACGTCCGGATCCACAACTGTCGTGCGGACTTTGAACGTGCGCGGACTGATACCCTCGATCCCGATCTCGGCCATGATCGCCGCGACCGTCTTATAGTTCACTGTCTGCCCGCGCTCGCGCAGCTCATCGGTGATTCGCGGCGATCCGTGTGCCGTCCGAATCGGTGTGGATGTCGAGAATTTTCACCGTCAGATCCGCGCGACGCTGCTGAGGTGGTGTGAGAACGGTTGCGGCCCTGCGCTTGAGGTACTGGTAGTACCCGGAGGTGGAAACCTTCAACAACCGTGCCATACGGGTGATGGAAAACCCTCGCCCCTCAGCGGCGGTAGTGCCGGCGCTCTCGGCGATGTCGTCGGGGCCGGCGTACTTCACCATCAGATCGAACCGGGCCGGCTCTCCTGCATCGCGGCAAAGTACGCCGAAGCTTTTACCAAGAAGGCGTTGTCCTTCTCGAGCTCACCGACCTGGCGCCGCAGCCGCTGCAACTCGGCTCGCTCGGCCGCGTCCAGGGGCTTCTCACCAAGGATCTCGGCGGCGGCAACGCGCCGCTCATCTTTGACCCAGTTACTCAACAATCCGTCATTGAGGCCCAGTTCCCGGGACTTCGACCGGAATCGATCACCCGATGCGCTGCCTCGACCTTGTACCCGGCCGTGAACGACCGACGCTTACCAGGAGGCATGAGGACATCCTTCCAGCAGGACCACAAGTCCTGCGAATCAGGTGTCCACTATCCGGGGGGAACCTCACGCGGCGCCCCTGATAGCTGCCACGGATGTACGCAGCCGCGACAGAAAGGACCGGATTCGAATGATCTCGCATATCAGCAACAGCTACGACCTCGCCGCCGTGCTCAATGCCCCCCCAGCAGCCCCTGCCGACGCCACCGAGACGCCGCGTGATTGGCCCGCGGGCATCTGGGTAGCCGGGACGGTCTATCCCCTGGACGCCGAAGCCTCAACTTCAACTTTGGTCGTGCTGGCTGATGGCACCGCCGCCGTGCGTCAGGAACCCAGTGGCCTGTGGGCGCCCGCCGACCGAGAAGAGTGGACCGCAAATGGAGACGCGCGCGGCGCGGTGCGTGATTGCCGCAGCGTGCACGCGTGGGACGCGAACGGATTCGTCGAAACCGAGATCTATTCGACTGTCGAGGCAGCCGCCTGCGCCTATCAGCGGAAGCTGGAGATCCTCGCCGGGTGGGAGCAGGCCGGCGACGACGCGGTGGGTGACACCTGGTTGTGGATGGGCTGATGAATCTGCCGCAGCGCTACTGGGAGTGGGTCATCAGCTGACCAGCCAGCCATGGCAGTGGCTGACGATTAAAATTCATGTAGATACCAAAATATGCGCACGAGACGATAATTTTGCAGTCGACGTTTTCCTCGTTGGAACGTTTGGTCTGAGGGGGATCAACCAACTGCCCCCCGCCATGGACAACCCCATGCGAGAGCGAGATGACACCCGCGACCCGGGCGGTGGTATCCTATACTGGTTTTCGTCACGTGATGATTGACTTTGTGGGATGGCGGGGACACCTGGCGAAGGTTCGCCGGAATTAGGGGGCGGCGCGCACAACTGTCGCAACGAGCTCTGCCCCGTGTCCAGGGTCCGCGGCAAGCACACAGCTTGTGCGCGGAAGAACAACCACGCCTCGCAGGCGAGGTCGCTCCCCCGCTCCACCTGTCAAGAGTCCAGATCGATGGATGAATCTCCGAGAGTGGCATTTGGGGTCAGATACCATTCAACGGCGATGGAGATCAGCTGTGACCGATTCTTCGCCCCGACCTCCTCCATGATCGCATCGAGTTCGATTATCTCTTCCTCGCTGAACGCAGGCTGCCAGAGAGTTCGTGTCTTAGCACCGAATGCGCGACTGGTCAGGCGCCGCGATTGCGGACGCGCGGGGAATCTGCTCCCCTGACGAGGTACACCCTTCTCACGGAGCTTGATGAGACCCTGAAGGACTTCTTCCTCCAATGCCCGCTCGACGGCCTCGATGACGAGCGCACCACGAATCATGCCTGATTTCCGCGCCTCTTTCAAAGCGGCACTTGTGATGTATACCGACACTCGGTGACTGACCGCGTCATCAACATCAACAACGAGCGTTTCGATGTCCTCGGCGCTATGTGGCTCATCAGGCTTGGGGGTGGGCGTCACAGAGGCGATCGGGCGACGAGGCTCCTCGCTGGATGTCGGCTGTGGCCGCGTGGTTGCGGCCGGCGACGGTGGCGGGCTTTGCGCTTGTCGGTGAGTTGCTCCGGCGGCAGCCACTACGCCCCTGGACGAAGCAGCAGGGTTCTTGGCGGATCGCTCCCACGTCTGTGCGGGTTTGCGAGGAGTCGGAGCGGTTTCCCCCGACTCTGATGCGCCGGCTGTAGGTGGCGCATCAGGCAACCTGCCTTCCACAGGATCGATGGCAGGGGTCTTCGGCGATGCGCTAAGAATGGTGGCCGTCGAGGGCTTCTTCTTGGTGCCGCCGAGGACTCGTTTTCGGGTATTTCCAGGCTCAGTGCTTGACTCAGTCACGCTGCGTCACCGCGCTTTCCCAGAACTACTGCTTTATCTTCGATGATCTCGGATGCGACACCCTCGTAGGCTCCCGTGTGTTCCGGGAACTCACCAAAGTTGCGGTAGCGCCTACGTTGAGGCACGACGGTTCGGAGATACGGCCACTGCAATTCCGGATCATCCGCTGCCGTAACCGCTTCGGCCAATTCCGAAGTGCGGGTGTCGTTCCGACACCAGACCACTTGGGCACCGATCTCACGCTCGGTTTCGTCAGCAACCTCACCAGCCTTCTCAAGGGTGCCATTGATGGTGACAACTTCGATCCTGCTGGGCGTGATGGCGAGGATCAGTTCCACCGACCCTCCAACCTCTGGGTCAACACGCAGGGCCTGCCCGAACTGAGTTCCAGCGTTGCCGGGGAGGTCGATGATGAGGTGCTTGAACCCTCCGTCCCGACGAAGGCTCCGCGAGGTAGACGCCAATCCAGTCTCGATGGTGTGCTGCACAACGGTGAATGGAGGTTCGTCCCCGGTCAACTCCCTATATGTCGCTGCCCACTTCGCGCTACTCTGCGATCCTGCATCAGCGTCGACGACCAACGTCCTACCACTCCGCGCCAGCACGATACCCAGGTGTATTGCACTGGTCGTCTTCACAGTTCCACCCTTACCTCCTCCCACAACCCAAGTTGCTCGGTAGTCATCAGGTGGGACGTACAGCGGATATTTCTCGCAGGTCTGCATGAGCATAGCTCCGATGGACATGTATTGGGCTCCCTAGGTGCGAGTCTTGGCATTGTGCAGCACATTACTCCTCTCTAGACCACTTCTTTCAATGTGCCACGCCTACAATCAAGTACGAGAGCGTCTAAGCTGGGTGGAATGCCTTCCTGGGTGCATCAGTGCATGCCTTTGAAGACGCATCTGTAACCACATCGGTAGATGCATCGGCGTCTACCAGGAGATATAAGCTGAACGTGTGCCAAATTCAGCCAAATCATCACTGTGATGCTTTGACTGAATGAGACAGTGTGCATATGGGGGTCGTGACTGCCAGTGTTGCTCACAGGGGGCAAATTGCGGTTGTGCTCTGTGGGACTCGCGGGGTGGAAATTCTGGCCGATTTCCGCTGAAACAGCCATAGTTATTCGTAATACACATGATCGAATCTAGACGATCGACAGCCATGTCGAGGCATGCAGACTCGACTGTGTATCTTGATCTATGGATCAACGAATCTGCATGCCTCTCAGCGGACTTCACACCTGAACATCTTCAATAGCTCACAATGGGAGAGTCGCGCCGAAGCTGAGGTCTATACGCCAACCGAGGGAGTCGGCGGGGCCTCTATCGCCGATATCGGCAGGATCCAACATCGCATTTCGGCCGCGGCTACCGCGAAGCGGACATGGATGACGTAGCGGGGGCTGCTCAGTCCGCAGTGGGTTTCTCCGCAGGTTTCGTCGGCCCATCTGCAGTAGTGTCGGCCCTTTGCATAGAGATGCCGAATTGACCCGCAAATCATCACTGTGACGAAATGTCCTGGACAGGCAGGAGGAGGTCAGGTGGGGTGCGCATTGCAGCTTGGGGTGAGCTCCGGGCGGCTGGGGTTGCCAGCAGTGTGACCATCCGATCACACTCCACCCCGGGGCAATGATGTTGCTTTGTCTCAGGACAGTGGGGGGCTCGATGGACACATCGGTTCCGGCATACGTGAGAAGCCTTGTGGCGCGCACGTGCGAGTGTGGCGGCGCCTGATCTCCCTGCATCAGGCGGGGAGGCCTGGGATCAACTAGTTCTAAAACTGACGGAGGTTGTTGACACTGTGGGCTCCTGATACGAAGGAGTCCCGTGCCCGAACGTGTATGGAGTGAGAAGGATCTGGTCCGGCGTGCGAACCGGCGTCTTGCGGTGCTTCGGCATGCCGAGGAGGTCAGCGGCAACGTGGCCGCGACCTGCCGCTACTACGGCATCAGCCGCAACATCTTCTACCGATGGAAGCGCCGCTACGAGGACGAAGGGCTCGACGGGCTCGAGGATCGCTCCAGCGCTCCGCTGCACTGCCCGACCGTCACAGAACCCGAGGTGGTCACCAAGATCATCCACTTGCGCCAGCACTACCACTTCGGTCCGATGAAGAT
>NZ_AXVD01000037.1 GCF_000482385.1 Nocardia sp. CNY236 | reverse complement strand
TCCAGTTCGCTCTGTCCAATGCCGGTAATGCGTTGATGTGGCTGTGGGAGGGTGTCGTTCAGCCGGTGATGATGTGGATCGGTGATGCGATCTCTACTGTGTGGAACACCATTATCCAGCCTGTGTGGGATGGCTTCAGGAACGCTCTGACCACCCTCGGCGACGTGTTCCGCGGCATGTGGGAAAACTTCATCAGGCCGGCATGGGAGAACTTCCAATCCGGCTTCCAGACCGGCTGGGACGTGATCAAGGGCGCAATCGATACCGGTAAGGAATGGTTCGAGGATTTGCGCGACACGATCTCTTCGGTCGTGGACAAGATCTTGGAGGCATGGAACAAGGTCAAGGACATCATCTCCAAGCCTTTCGAATTCCTCGGTGACATCACTGGCGGTGTCGTGAGTGTCTTCGGTGGTGAGGGCAAAGCAGACGGCGGATACATCACCGGACCGGGGAGCGGGACCAGTGACTCGATCATGGCACGGCTGTCCAATGGTGAATTCGTGGTGAACGCCAGGGCCACCCGACAGCATCGGGGCCTGTTGGAGTCGATCAACAGCGGGTCGCTACCCGGCTACGCGGACGGGGGGTTGGTGACTTCCGACAAGCTGGTCGAGTTCGCCAAAGACGTCGAGGGCGCACCCTACGTATTCGGTGGCACCAACTGGGGCGATTGCTCGGGCGCGGTGGCGGCGCTGGCAAATTTCGTGGCTGGGCTCCCGCCGTTCGACACCCGGTTCTGGACCGGAAACGAGGGGTCGGAGCTGGCCAAGCGAGGCTTCCGAACCGGCCTCGGTCCGGCGGGGAGCTTGCAGATCGGCTGGTACAACGGTGGACCGTACGGTGGCCACACCTCGGCGACCTTGCCCAACGGGCTGAACTTCGAGATGGGTGGCGCCCGAGGCAACGGCCAATATGGCGGCACGGCGACCGGTGCCGCAGACGCGTCGTATTCCGACCACGCCCACTTCGTCTTCCAACCCGTCCCGCAGCCACTCGCGCAGACGCCGAGTGCGAACAGCGATTCGGCCGAAGGAGGCGGTTCGGTCGACAACCAGAGTCCGGTCGAGACCAGCCCGGCCGCGCCCGAGGATGATCGTTCTCCAATGCAACGGCGCGAAGATGCGTTGTTCGACAGCATCGTGTCGAATTTCCAGTCCGCTGGCGACGCCTTTGCCACAGGACACGCCGACGACATCCGCAAAGTATTCGGCGCGCCCAAACTGGAGGACACCATCCTGGGCCGCGCGAACGAACCCTTCGACAAGGCGGTCGAGGAGTTCGAGAACTACCAGGCCGAACAGGTGGCCTGGGAGCAAGAGCACGGCCGGGCTCCTGCGGGTTTGGATGCCCCGATCATTTACGATCCGAACCGCGGTCCGGATCAGTTCCTTGATCTACCAGGGCGGTTGGCGAATGCGTTCATGGCACGACTGGTGCCGCAGCGCTACGACAACGGCGGCTGGTTGGCGCCGGGGCTGACTCTGGTGGAGAACAAGACCGGTCGCCCGGAGCCGGTATTCAACCCGCGTCAGTGGGAGCAGTTGTCGGAACTGGTCCAGCCTGGCGGCAACAGCGACAACTCGATCACTATCGAGAACCTGCATACCGGGATGACGGCCGCGGAGCTGCGTCGTGAGCTGAACCTCATCCAGAAGGAACGGTCGCTGGGATTCGTGCGTCGATGACCACTGTTTGTACTCGAAGGACGAAAGTTAATGTCTGACACAATTTTCCAGTTGGAAGGACACAACGGTGAGTGGTTCACCGTGTCCGGTGCCGGCGCCGGCGACCGCGGTGTCCATCTCGCTCCGGAGAGCGACGGCACCGAATTCGACGGCCTCTACGACGCACCGGTGTCGACGATCTGGAATTCGACGGCCTTTCAGCTCGGAGCCAGTTACGGCGGTATGCGCGAGGACAAATACGAGTTCACTCTGGCCTTCCATGTCATGGAAGCAGGAGGAAATCCATGGCGCCACAATGATTCCGCGTTGCGCAAAGCCTTCTCCTACGAGCAGCGCTCCAAGCTGTGGGTGCAGGTGGATGATTCGCGGCGGTGGCTCGATGTCCAGTTGGTGGCCAACCCCCGGCTGAAAGCGGGCTTCGATCCCAACGGTCAGGAATACGGGCTCGTATTGGTGCCCTTGGCGGCGGCCTATCCCCGCTGGATGGAGGCCGATGCCACCGACCAGTTCGTGACGACGACCGATACCACTGGTGGAGGTTCGGAGATGGGTTCGGTGACCGTGTCGAATCCGACGGATACCGAGATCTGGTTGAAGTGGATGATTCAGGGCGCCGACGGTATCCAGTGGACGCTGCCCGATTTCTCGTTCGGCGACGACCGTTTCGACCGCGCCTACCAGGACGCCGACCGGATGATCGCGATGCCGGCGCTGCTGGTCGGTGAGCACGTGCGAGTGGACACCGATGAGATGGGAATGGAAGGCCAGGTCAATTCCTCGCTGGACACTGCGGTGTACCAGCGGATGAACGGCAAGATGTTCTTGTATCCGATACCGCCGTACACACCAGAGACCCAGTTGCCGGTCTCGGTGACCGGTGCACCGGCCGGCGCTGGGGTACAGGTGCGGTGCCCACGGCCGTGGACCCGGCCGTGGGGGCTGGAATGAGCCGAGGGGGGTGACGAGGAACATGATGGAGACCATCGATTTCGACTACGAATACTCCGCGATCGCCGAACGGTTGGAAGCGAACCGGATCAGGCGGCTGCGCCCACCGCAGGTGCGGTTGTGGGACGGTGACTGGATTCTGCGTGGGCAGGTCGCGCACATGTATTCCGGGTCGTTTCAGGAGATCGACTCGGAGACCGGCGTCGGCAAGATCGAGATGCCGTTGGACTACTACCTCTCCCGGTGGATCATCGACCATGAAGGTCGGCCGACCAAGAATGTCCACGTCACGGTCGACAAGGATGGGGTGCGCTGGTCGGGCCGGATGGATTCCTACGAGATCGAGAAGACCTCCGAAGGGAATACGCTGGTACGGGTGCTGTTCAAGCACGACTACGAAGAACTCAAGCACATCATCTGCTGGAGCAACCCATTCCTCCTCGCCGAGGTCCAGTTTCCGCGGCTGTGGCTGCTGTTCGGCCCAGCGAAGTGGGCACTGAAATTCACCCTACTGGCGAACATCATGCGGCTGGAATCATCGCTGTGGATGCTGCCGGACGATCCACTGGATCCTGAGCAGTGGTTCAACTTCGACCAGTCCACCTGGTCCATGGTGGTGAAGCCACTGAGAATCGCCGACGACAATTCTCCTTTCGCGGTGGTGCATTCGCGGTTCAAGGACTTCCACACCGTCGCGAAGCGCCTCCTGGCCGATGGGCAGCTCACGCCGACTTTCCGTCGCTATCTCGACGGCGACGAACCACCGTGGCCGGGTGCGCAGCTGAGGCACGGATGCCTGGTCATCGATATCGAGGACAAGTCTGGATGGACCACCGAAACCTCCTTCGGCGGAAACTTCTTCACCGGACTGGTGCGTGCAGTGACGAATATCGCCTCCGACGGTCTCACCGAAGGCGTGGACATCATCGAGGATCCCGGGTTTCCCGACGAGTACTACCAGCCAGGGTGGAAGGGCACGTTGCCTTCCGCACCGGCCATCGTCTACCGGGAAACCAAACGCAATGGCATAGTCTCCTCCGGATTCATCGGCCGCCCGGCGACCGATGTGCAGGTGGTGACCGGCGGCCACAGCATGATGGGCGTGAACGAGGTCATCAGCGCCTCGATTCAGATGGCTGGCGATCTGATCGCCGCCATGGTCGGGATTCCGCCGGTGGGTGGTGCGGCCGACGCGATACTGAAGCCGCTGTACACCGACACCATCCTGGCGTGGATGGCCTGGAAGTCACCCGCACGGGCGCAACAGCTCGGCTGGTCGCACTACCACGAAGGATTGGCCAGCGCATCCGATAGCGCATACACGCTTTCGGCATTGATCACCCTGCGCGCCAAGTTGTGGGCCACTCGAGAGCAGTTCGCTCACCGGCTGCAGATCGCCGACGGCGCCCCATGGTTGGTCGGGCAACGTGGCAAGGGGCATTTCTACGTCGGGGACCGGATCGGGTCCACGGTCGCGGGCACCCCGAAAGGCAAGATCTACGTCGACCGCGTCTCCGAAGCGTCGTTGTCGTGGAGCCGTGAACAGCATCCGATATGGTCCATCACTCTCGGGTATCGCGAACCGGAGGATCCGGTAACCCAATCCATGGAAATGATTCAAGAACTGTTCGGCATCGCTCATGAGCTAGGAGTCGCGTAGTCGTGCGCTTTCCCACCCAAAACCACTGTGATCCGGAAGATCCCGAACAGCATCTGCTCTGGGCGCTCGCGCAGATTCCCATGTCTCGCAACCAGCCGATGCTCTTGCAGGAATCCATCGCCAGGGTCATCTCCAAGCACCTGTACGAGTGCGGGTTCCGACATCATCCCGAATTGCAACAGAAGAAGCTGCAATTGCCTTATCGCGGCCAACAGCACACGCTGAACGGATCCGCCCGCTGGGTCCCGGCCGACGCGGAGGACCCGGAACCCGTAGTCCTGCCCGATATGTCGGCGATGACCGTGCACGAGCAGGAACACGTGATCAATCAGCTCAAACAGCTCGGCCGTATCCGCGACCCCGAACCGAATATCAGCACCGCGCAGACGACGAGTCTGCGCCAACTGGTCGAGCGCGGCGCTGAATCCGAGCGGCAAGCCATGCCCGAATCTGGCAACGTGGAGGAGGGACGGTGACCACCCCAGGACAAAACGCGCCTGATGGCGCATTTGTGGTCGGCAGCAGGTTCGGCCAGGACATCACCGAAGAATCGGCAAAGGTGATGATGAAGGGCGGAGTGGTGTCGTCGTTCGAGAACGCCCAAGGTGTAGCGCACAGCACCTACAACAATGTGATCGATGATCATTCCCAGCAGCTTGTGGATCTCACCGAGGCAGTCGAGAAACTCGTCCTCCAAGGCTCGGCGCTCGTGTTCTACGACAATGACACATACACACCAAGCCCGGGAATCGTTGCTGTGGACGTGATCCTGATCGGAGCGGGTGGCGGCGGTAGCTCCGGCTCCTACGATATCTTCGTCCATGGTACTAGGAGTGGCGGCGGCGGAGGAGGCGGCGGCGAGACACACACCTCCATTCCGGCCAGCTTGCTACCGGTGAATGCGGATGGCAGCTACAAGCCGATCCAGATCATCATCGGCGCTGGCGGCGCTGGAGCCAGTGTCGACTCCAACTTCGGCGCAGGCGGTGGGCACACCCACTTCGGGCCTCAAGTCGGGGTGGCAGGTCAGTCCTGGCTACTCGGTGGAGGCGGCCAAGGAGGGATGTGGGGCAACAATGGCCCTGTCGCGCTGGGTGGCGTCGGAATGGTGCCCGGTGGCGACGGCGCAAGTGGACTCGGTCGGGATAGCCCGGCTACCGGCCCAGGCACGAGCAGTAGCCCGTTCGACTTGCATGGTGGCGGTGGCGGTGGTGGCCGTGGGGCAGCGACAGCTTACGGCGCGGCTACTCCCGGCGGCGGCGGGGGGATCTCTCCGGGAGGCGCGCCCGGCGTTCCTGGCGCTCCTGGTAAGTCTCCGTCGGAGATAGTCGCGACAGGCGGTGGCGGTGGTGGTGGCGGTGCGAGCGGAAATGCGGGTGGTGGCCCCGGTGGGTACCCAGGTGGCGGTGGCGGTGGCAGCGCATGCAGCGGGGTCGGTGCGACATTTGGTGGCAAAGGTGCTGATGGCGTCCTCTACGTGATCGAGCGGGGGATCTGATGCCGGACCTGCCGAACCTCCTCGTATTCGACTCGAACACAACGTGGAATAGACCTGAACGCCTCACAGCGATCGATGTCATGGTCCGTGCAGGAGGAGGTGGCGGCAGCTCATCGAGTGGTGGCGGAGGAGGAGCGGCGGTCATCAGCACGGCCGCTCGGATTGTGCTGACGGATCTGCCGGATACGGTCCCCGTCATTGTCGGGGTCGGAGGATCAGGCGGCGGCGACGGCACAGAGTCCGCGTTCGGCGATCTGCTGGCCGCTCCTGGCGGTAGTGGGGGAATCAACGGGGGAGCGGGTGGTCTGACATTCATACCCGGTGGCGCCGGCGGTGTGTCTGGCCAGCCCGGTGCGACCACTACCTCCGGAGTCGTTCGCCTCCTCGCCGCCGGCGGTGGCGGAGGCGGGTCCGGCTCCGGCGGCGGTGGATCGGGCCGCGTTCCTGGCAACACGTCTCACCCGATCTTCTGGCAGTGGTGCCAGTCCGGTGGTGGTGGCGACTCGGGCAATACCGGCGGCTACCCCTGTGGTGGCGGCGGTGCAGGCGCGAGCGGGGCCGACGGCGTCGTCGTCCTCATCGAGTATTTCAAGTAAGGAACCAGACATGGCTACTGCAACTTTGCACAAAGACAACGTCGGCGGACATGTGTCGCCCGCACGCTGCTGGAAGCTCGATCCGCCAGTGCGTATTGGCGACCAAGAGCACGAATTCGTCTGTACTTGGGTGACACCTGCGCGGCCGCATCAAAGCGCCGAGGTAGTCGCCGTCCTAGCCACCGAGAACGGTGCTGTGGCGGGGAAATCGGTCCAGCGAAGGGCTGGGTCCTACACCTTGCATACCGACCCCGACACCCCCGAACACATTGATGGTGCCCACTGGCTCGCTCTGCAGTTGCTCGGTGGCTATATGCCATCACTGCCCGGCGGAAAGTAGTGCTCCGCTGTTTCCCGGATGTTGGCACTATCAGGATGGTTTCTGCACGGCGCAGCTTGTGGAAGATTGCATGGGAAGCCCTGCGTGTTGTCGTGGTCGAGCGGATCGCACCGGAGTCAGCCCCCGTAGGCCCATGCCCTGCGCCAGCAACGGCCAGGAGTCGCGTAGTGCCTGATCCCAGTACGGCCAGTAGTGCGTACCCACGGGATTGAACTGGTAAGTCGCTGGGATGGAGAGAGATTCGAGTTTGTTCTTCAGATCGACCGTGCAGCCGTGGACGGCCGCCTCGATCGCGACGCCGAGCGAGAGGTTGATCGCTCCGTTGACCCCGGGTGCGTCCTCCAGGTAGTACTGGACGTCCTCGAGCAAGGGGACGCCACTTCCGGTGGAGATGGAGAGCAGCGTGCCGCGCAGTTTCTCCGCGTGAATGACGGGGTCGTTCTCGGCCCACTGTGGATCGTCGTCGGGACCGTACATGTTGGCGGTGTCACCGCCGGCACGGCCGACGGTGAGTTTGACGTACTGCTGTCCCACCGGATCGGCAATCTGTGCGCATCCGCTGTATGCGGCAACGGCTTCGAACAGCCCGGGCTTGGCCTCGGCCATCTGCAGTACCGAGGTACCCGAGGTCGACAGACCGGTCAGCGCATTGCGACCGGTCGACTGCAATGCTTCGTCGAGCAGCGGGGGTAGTTCTTCGGTGAAGAAGGTTCTCCACTTGTTGACGCCGAGTACCGGGTCCGGCTTCTGCCAGTCGGTGTAGTAGCTGCCGTAACCGCCGATCGGCTGAACCACGTTGACCTGCTTGTCGGCCAACCAGTCCAGTGCGTCGGTCCGCGCTTTCCAATTGGCGGTGCCCTCCCCACCGTCGAGCCCGTTCAGCATGTAGATGTTCGGCGCGGGAATGGACTCGTCGATCGGTCGCTGCACCTCGACCGTGATGTCTTTGTCCATTGCCGCCGAGTACACCTTCAGGTGCCAGGTGCGGCCTTCCTTGGTGATGGAGGAAATCGTGGAGGGTTTGTGCGGTGCTGCCGCTGTCGTGCCGCCGAGTGTCGCCACCGACAGTGCGGTGGCGAGCACGACTGTCGCAGTCCGCAGTGTGATGGTGCGTATTGCCGTGAGATTCGTCATCGACAGGGTATGTCGATAGCGGTGGCTAAATTGTTATCTGCCAATGATATTCAGCGAAGCCATACGGCGTGAGCCAGGTCGACTTCGGCCTGGCTCAACGTGTTGCCGCGAGGTATCGGGTTTGCTTCGCCATTCGGGCGAGTTCATCGGGCACCTCTGGAATCGGGCGCCCATATGCAGTCGTCAGTCCCTCGAGTGTGAACTTGTCTACAGTCCAGCCTTTGTCGGTCAACCACCGCGCAGGATCGGCCCGATCGTCGTCATAGAAGAGCTCGGACGGATCGGAGTCGCCGAATGGGCTCTTGCCGATCAGCTGAATTGCGTAGGCTGTGGCGCGTTTGAAATCCTCGATCGTTACGAAGAGTTCCACACCGAGTCGGCTTCCGGGCGTGGACAGTTCGTCGACCCGCTCGAACAGTTCGTCTTGCGCAGCGCCGGGGAGATAGCCCAGTAGCCCTTCGATCGACCACGCAGCAGGTTGGGCGGGGTCGAATCCCGCCGAGCGGAGTGCAGTGGGCCAGTCATCTCGCAGGTCGGCGGTCACCGGTCGCCGATCGGACGTGGGTTGTGCATGGTGCTCGGTGAGCACCGCCTGCTTGAATTCCAGAACCTTGGGTTGATCGATCTCGAATACTGTGGTGTTCGGAGGCCAGTCGAGGCGATACGCGCGGGCGTCCAGTCCAGCGGCCACGATCACCGCTTGTCGGACTCCTGTCGCTGCGGCCGAGAGAAAGAACTCGTCGAAGAATTTCGTCCGCACACCCACGAAACCCGGGACGAACGGAGTGTCGATGAGCTCGGAAGGATCGGCCAGCAACTCGGTGAAAAACGGCTCGCCGGCGGCCTCGACGAACCACGGCGCGAAATCATCGCGGATCAGCGGGTCGAGCACGGACGTTTCCAACGCCCGAAACGTCGCAACCCCCAAGGCGGTGCGCCCGACGCTGCTGACGATATCCCACACGTCACCTTCAGATCGCATCGCAGCACACCTACCGATCGTCATCGTGGCCCTCGGTCGCGACCGCTCAGCGGCCGGCCGGCGCCACTCGATTGCACTGTTCGACATACCGTCCGAACCCGAATCGGATTCACTCGACTGCCAGCGATTCTACGACTACTTCCCCGTTTCTCAGGGAAACAGCATTCCTGCAGCAACGTCACATCTCGATGACGAGGCGATGCCAGATCTGCGGAGGCCCACGACCACGCGCGTCCCGGCCGCAGTATCGCAGGCCATTGCTCGTGGCAGTGAGGCGTCGATCCCGTCGACATGGTCGGTCATCGTCCGCTGGAGGTGTAGAGCCCCCTGTGACCTGCTATCGATGCAGGCCACAGGGGTTTGTGCCCCCGGCAGGAATCGAACCTGCGACCTAGGGATTAGAAGGCCCTTGCTCTATCCAACTGAGCTACGGAGGCAGTGAGATCCCTGATGGTCGGAGTCCACGATGGTCGACATCGACCGTGCTGTCCAGCGGAGCAAGTATAGCGACCGTCCAGGTTGTCCGGTTCGCGGCATCGGCGGCGTTCCAGCCACCCGTTTCGGTCATCCCCTCCGATCATCGACCCGCATTCGGTGATTCGTAGCCCACAATATCCACCCAAACCCGACCGGGCTACGGAATACTCGCCGAACTACGCTCGGTCGTATGTCGTCAACCGAGGCCCCGCCCATAGCTCTCGATGCCGAGGTCGCTCGGAACGGGGCGGCGTTCGCGATGCTCACTGCGCTGGCCGGCGCGGCGTCGGCGGTGGTCGCCGCGCTCGTGGTGGGGCTATCGGCAGCCGAAGCGTTGACTCTGCTGGGCATCCCGGATCCGGGGCCGATGACAACCTACGGTCTGCCCGCGGTGCGGGCATTGGCCGATTTGTCGGCGGCGCTGACGGTGGGTTCTCTGCTGTTCGCCACATTCCTGACACCGCCGCAGTCGAGCGGATTGGTGGATGTCGGCGGGTACCGTGCGGTGCGTCGGGCGTCGAATTTCGCGCTGGTGTGGGCCTGTTGTGCCGCACTGCTCGTGCCACTGACCGTATCGGACACCACAGGCCAGCCAATCGGCGATGTTCTCGATCCTCGCGCCCTGTGGCGGGCAGTCGACCAGATCGAAGTGGCCGGCGCATGGCGGACCACCGTGTTGTTCGCATTGATCGTCGCGGTCGGATGTCGACTCGCGCTGCGGTGGGAATGGATGCCGCTGCTGCTGGGCGCCTCGATACTGACGATGATGCCGCTGGCATTGACCGGGCATTCGTCCTCCGGCGGCTCACACGATCTCGCCACCAACAGTTTGATCTTGCACGTGGTGTCCTTCGCGGTCTGGGTCGGTGGTCTATTCGCCGTGCTGGCGCATGCTCTGCGTGGTGGAGCGCATATCGGCCTGGCTGCTCGGCGCTTCTCGTGGATCGCAACCGTTGCGTTCGTCGTGATCGCGATCAGCGGCGTGATCAACTCATTGGTGCGCATGCCGCTGGACGAGCGGTTGGGCTACGAGCTGGTGAACAGTACATACGGCAGGCTGTTGCTGGCGAAGGCCGCCGCGCTGGCAGTGCTCGGTGTGCTGGGCTATCTGCAGCGCCGGTCGGCGTTGCCCGCACTCGCGGCCAACCCCGGCAGTCGGATGGCGTTGATCCGTTATGCCGGAGTCGAGGTGCTGATCTTCGCCGCGACCGCGGGTCTCGCGGTGGGTCTCGGGCGCACACCTCCGCCTGCGCCCACCTCGATTCCGACGATCACCGAAGTAGAGATCGGCTACAACCTGGCCGGACCGCCCACTCTCGCGCGGATACTGTTCGACTGGCGGTTCGATCTGATCTTCGGCACGGGGGCGATCGTGCTTGCGGTGCTGTACGTGATCGGGGTGCGCCGACTGCGGGCCCGGGGAGACGCCTGGCCGGCGGGGCGGACGCTCGCCTGGCTGTCGGGCTGCGCGATCCTGCTGTTCACGACCTCGTCCGGGGTCGGTCGGTATTCGCCGGCGATGTTCAGCGTGCACATGGGAGCGCACATGGCGCTGTCGATGCTCGTGCCGATTCTGCTCGCGCTCGGCGGCGCGGTGACTCTCGCGCTGCGAGTCCTGCCAGCAGCGGGTCACGGGCCGCCGGGACCACGAGAGTGGCTATTGGTCGCGGTGCACAATCCGGTGTCGCGCACCTTGACCCACCCGGTCGTCGCCTCGGTGATCTTCATTGCCGGCTTCTACGCGCTCTACCTGGGCGGAATCTTCGACACATACGTCGATTCCCATGCAGCGCACCTGTTCATGAATCTGCACTTCTTGATCAGCGGCTATCTGTTCTATTGGGTCGTGATCGGGATCGATCCCAAACCACGGCCGGTCGAACCGTTGACCAAGCTCGGCATGGTATTCGGTTCCCTGCCGTTTCACGCATTCTTCGGTGTCACCCTCATGAGCATGACCACGGTGCTCGGCGGCTGGTTCTACCGTGGCCTCGACCTCGGTTGGAACTATGATCTGCTCGACGATCAACGTGTGGGCAGCAGCCTGGCGTGGGCAAGCGGGGAGATTCCTCTGGTGGTGGTCATGATGGCGTTGCTGGTCCAATGGTCGCGCAGCGATCAGCGGCTCGCCAAGCGCACCGACCGAGCCGCCGACCGCGACAACGACGCCGCTCTCGCTGCACACAACGCGATGTTCGCCGAGTTGGCCAAGCGAGATGGAGAACAGCGTCAGTGAGTGAATGCGCCACCACGGCCTTCCCGCACCGCACGGTGGCCCGGGTGGAACGATCGACTGTGCGAGCCGCGCGCCGGCGAACGGCCGGGCACATTCGCAAGACACCCGTCTTCCACACTTCGGTCTCCAGCCCGTCCGGTCCGGTGCCGGTGACCATCAAGCTGGAACATCTTCAGCACGGCGGGACCTACGAGGTGCGAGGTAGCGCGAATGCGTTGCTCGAGTCGGGTCAGGACGCCGACGAGGTGGTGATCGCATCCGGCGGCAATGCGGGGATCGCCGCGGCGCTGGCCGCAGCGCGGCTCGGCAAGACCTGCACCGTGGTCGCACCGGAGACCGCGCCGCACACCAAGGTCGCGGCCATGTGGTCCTACGGCGCAGAGGTCTTGTGGTATGGAGCCACCTATTCCGCGGCTCTGCTCCACGCGAACGACCTCGCCGCAGATCGTGGCGCCGTGTTGCTGCACGCCTATGACCTGCCGGCCAGCATCGCCGGCGCCGGGGTGGTCGGGTTGGAGCTCGAAGAGCAGGTGCGCGGGCGCCCGCCGGTGTTGGCCCCGGTGAGCGGGGGCAATCTGGTCGCGGGGATCGCCGCCGCGATCGGACGTCGTCAGCAGGTGATCGGGGTCGAACCCGAGCAGGTGGCCATCCTGCGAGCAGCGCTCACAGCCGACGGTCCGGTGAATGTCGCCCGGTGCGAGAGCATCGTGGATTCTCTGGGGCCCTGCAGGGTCGGTGACATCGCTTTCGACATCGCCCGCCGCCACGGCGTGCGGTCGTTGCCGATCGACGAGGACGCGATCGGTGCGGCGCGCGAATACCTGTGGCGCGAGTTCCACCTCTTGGTCGAGCTGTCCAGCGCCGCGTCGCTGGCTGCGATCCACAGCGGCGCATATGTTCCCGCCACGAACGAGCGACCGATCGTAGTTCTGAGCGGGGCAAACACCGATATTTCCGTGTTCTGATCTCAGTGGCCTCGAGGTCGAGCCACAGCCGTGCCACGCGCATGCCGTCGTGGTGGCGCTGCTTGGTCGGCTGTTTCGCGACACCGATAGGCTGCCTACCTATGGCTGAGTTCATTTACCAGATGAAGAAGGTTCGCAAGGCGCACGGTGACAAAGTCGTGCTCGACGATGTCACCTTGAACTTCCTTCCCGGCGCCAAGATCGGCGTCGTCGGCCCGAACGGCGCGGGAAAGTCCAGCGTGCTGAAGATCATGGCCGGACTGGATCAGCCGAACAATGGTGATGCGTTTCTCGCCCCCGGCGCTACGGTCGGCATTCTGCAGCAGGAGCCGCCGCTCAACGAGGAGAAGACCGTCCGCGGCAATGTCGAAGAGGGCCTCGGCGAAATCAAGGTGAAGCTCGACCGCTTCAATCAGATCGCCGAGCTGATGGCCACCGACTACTCCGACGAACTCATGGAGGAAATGGGCAAGCTGCAGGAGGAGTTGGACCATGCCGACGCCTGGGATCTGGACTCGCAGCTCGAACAAGCGATGGACGCACTGCGCTGCCCGCCACCGGAAGAGCCGGTCACCACGCTTTCCGGGGGCGAGCGCCGCCGGGTCGCGCTGTGCAAACTGCTGCTGAGCAAACCCGATCTGCTCTTGCTCGACGAGCCGACGAACCATTTGGACGCCGAAAGTGTGAACTGGCTCGAACAACATCTGGCCCAATACCAGGGTGCCGTGCTGGCGGTCACCCACGATCGGTACTTCCTGGACAACGTCGCGCAGTGGATCCTCGAATTGGATCGCGGTCGCGCCTACGCCTACGAAGGCAACTACTCCGCATACTTGGAGAAGAAGGCCGAGCGTCTGGCAGTACAGGGTAAAAAGGACCAGAAGCTGCAGAAGCGGCTCAAAGAAGAGCTCGCCTGGGTACGTTCGGGGGCCAAAGCCCGGCAGGCCAAGAACAAGGCGCGCCTGGGCCGGTACGAAGAGATGGCGGCCGAGGCGGAGAAGACTCGCAAGCTGGACTTCGAGGAGATCCAAATTCCCGCCGGACCTCGCCTCGGCAGTGTCGTGGTGGAGGTCGAGAACCTGGACAAGGGCTTCGGTGACCGGCAGCTGATCAAAGATCTGTCGTTCACCCTGCCGCGCAATGGCATCGTGGGCGTCATCGGGCCGAATGGTGTCGGCAAGACCACCTTGTTCAAGACCATCGTGGGACTCGAGCAGCCCGACAGCGGTCAAGTGAAGGTCGGCGACACGGTCCAGCTGAGCTACGTCGACCAGAATCGAACTGGCATCGATCCGAAGAAGACGGTCTGGCAGGTAGTGTCCGACGGTCTGGACTACATCGAGGTGGGCCAGCAAGAGATGCCGTCGCGCGCGTATGTCAGCGCTTTCGGCTTCAAAGGTCCCGACCAGCAGAAACCTGCAGGTGTGCTCTCCGGTGGTGAACGTAATCGGCTGAACTTGGCGTTGACCCTCAAGCAGGGCGGCAACCTCATCCTGCTGGACGAACCGACCAACGACCTCGATGTGGAGACCCTGGGCTCGCTGGAGAACGCGCTCGAGAAGTTCCCGGGCTGCGCCGTCGTCATCTCCCACGATCGCTGGTTTCTCGACCGAACCTGCACTCATATCCTCGCGTGGGAGGGCGATGCGGACAACGAGGCCAAATGGTTCTGGTTCGAAGGCAACTTCGAAGCGTACGAAGCGAACAAGGTCGCCCGTCTCGGCCCGGAAGCCGCGCGCCCACATCGGGTTACGCACCGCAAGCTGACCCGCGGCTGAATTCGTCGCCTGCCAGGGTGGGCGATCCGGTCTGCGCCCACCAGCACGGGAGGCCCGGCTCGACGCTCGGGCATCCTGCGCCGGCGTTGCGCTCATCGGACGCCGGTGTTGCGTCCATTCGACGCCGACAGAACGTGGTGCAGCGAAAATTGTGTCGACGAAACGACTTCGGACCGTCCCACTTCCGACCCGGCCGGGCGCGTTCGATTGCCGATCGGCGGGCCGAAGGATTCGGCTGTCTCCAGGGTAGTTCCACCAGCCGAGTCGATCTGCCGTCGGTGTTGCTCCGAACTGTGTCCGACAAACGGAACAAGGCCGACACCTACTGGTGCGTAGCTCGCTAGGGTGGAAGCGTGAATGCGCAGGCGCAGTTCGAGCAACCGGTGGTCGCATCCGTCGGCGAGCTGACCCGAGGTACTGGTACGGCGCCGTTGTTGCCGTGGAGACGACCTTTAGCGCTCACCTGACGTCCCGGGGTCCGATTCTGTACTGCCCTCGGGGTCATCTGGTCGACCCGGTGCCGCCGCGGGATATCGCGGTCGTGGTGAACACCCGGGTTCGGGGCGCGACACCCAGGTCTGGCACGTGAAAACGTCCACGACTCTTCGGCATACGGCTACTGTCGGACCGGCGTCACTTTGTTACGGAACCGATATCCGAGGGAGTTGGCGAAATGACCGTCTCGTCCGAATTGTCCAACGCGGCGTGGGTCGCGAGTGTGCCGCAGTCGTTGCGCGGCGAACTCGCGACCCTCGAGGAGGCATACTTCCGCCACGTCGATGCGGGCGATGTGGACTGTGCGATCACCGCCACGACTCAGATCTTTCGCCGACATCTGGAGTTGGCGCTGATTCGTCATCCAGGGAAGACGTCTGTGCAGGTCTATCACCCGGAAGACGGAAGCGGAATCGGCGCGGCGGTCCAGATCGTCACCGACGATATGCCGTTGCTGGTAGAGACCATCAGCTCGTCGCTGAGCCGCATCGGTGTCAGCATCAGCGAGATCATTCACCCGATTTTCGAGGTCGCGCGGGATGCGAGTGGACGGTTGACGCATGGTGTCGCCCAGGAGAAGAACGGCGCCGGCACGACCGTTCTGCGGGAATCCTGGATGCACGTGCAGTTGCACCCGGCGACCGAGCCTGCACGGCTGGACGAGATCGAGGCCGCCATGCCGACGGTGGTCGACGACGTACGTCGCGTGATCGGCGACACCGAGGCCATCAAGGTGGTACAGAGCGAACTCGCCACGAACCTGGAGCTGATCGCACGATCCGGGGTGGGGCGGTTCAGCACATCGGACCTGGTCGACACTGCGAATCTGCTGCGGTGGCTGGCACACGGAAACTTCACTGTCCTCGGCTATGCCCGCTACCGGCTGGGCGCCGATCAGGGGCGCGAGAGTTCCGCGGTCGTACCCGGGACGCGTCTCGGTGTTCTGCGACCAGACGTCGGCACCGACTTCCAGGTTCCGGTCGATGGCGGTGACCGGCCCTTGCTGACCCTCACACAAGGCTTGGTTCCGGCCATCGTGCACCGCTCGGTCTACCCCTACTTCGTGGGGATCGCCGACGTCGACGCCAGCGGAACCGTCCGCGGCGAGCATGTGTTCATCGGAATCTTCACCGTGACGGCGGTGCACGAGAACGTCCTGGACATTCCGGTGATCGAACGCCGCGTGCGGGCTGCGATCGAGCAGAGCGGATTCGAACTCGATTCGTTCTCCGGTCAGGCGATGCTCGAGGTCATCCAGTCCTTTCCCCGCACCGAATTGTTCTCCTCGGACGCCGAGGCACTACGACGCACCGCGATCGCTGTCCTGAATGTGAGCGTGCGTCGTCAGGTGCGGCTGTTCCTGCGAGCCGACAGTTATGGCCGCTACGTCGCATGTCTGGTCTACCTGCCCCGCGACCGCTACACCACCCGAGTGCGGTTGGAGATGCAGGAGATCCTGGTCCGCGAATTGGGTGGGGTGTCCATCGACTACTCCGCGAGGGTCGGCGAAAGCGACCTGGCGCGGGTGTACTTCACGGTGCGCATGCCGGGAGCCGAGTTCGGCGTTCCCCGTCATCCGCTCCCACCCACCGCCACGTCCGAGGCCAGTCGGGTGCGCTTGCAGAACCTGCTCGCAGCAGCGAGCCGCACCTGGGACGACGACCTGAACGACGAGGTGAACTCGTCCACATTGGTCGCTCCGGCGGTGGTACGACGCTACGCACACGCCTTTCCAGAAGGCTACAAGCAGGACTTTTCCCCGGCCCGCGCGCTCACCGACATCGTGCGCTTGGAGCGGCTGTGCGAGGGTGGCATCGATCAGTACCTCTACCGCACCCCCGATTCGGCTCCGGGTTCATGGCGCTTCACCCTCTATATCGGTGGCAGCGGCATCTCACTGAGCCAGGTGTTGCCGGTCCTGCAAAGCCTCGGGATCGAGGTGGTCGACGAGCGGCCGTATCGCATCGGGCTGGAGAAGGCGACCGATACCGCCGCCGGTGAATCGTGGATATACGACTTCGGCCTGCTCGTTCGCCCCGAATTGCTGCGTAGTTCACTCGACCAGGACCTGGATGCCGATCTGCTCGAAGCCTCTGCCCCGGCCGAGGCGCCGGACGATCAGGCGCGTGGGTTGCGTGTGCGGTTCACGGAAGCATTCGCGGCGATGTGGTTCGGTCGCGCCGAGGCGGATGGTCTGAACGAATTGGTCCTGCGTGCGCTGCTGCCCTGGCGAGCGGTCTCGATGCTGCGTACCTACGCAAAATATCTACAGCAGGCCGGTTTCCCCTACAGCCAGGCCAATATCTGTCGTGTATTGCTCGCTTACCCGGATATCGCGCGAGCGCTGGTCGACCTGTTCGAAGCACATTTCGATCCCGACTCGTGCTCCGGTGAGCGTGCTGCCGAGGTGGAGCGGCAGATGCGCAGGCGGATCGATGACGTCGTCAGTTTGGATTCCGACCGTATTCTGCGGGCGATCATGGGGTTGATCAAGGCAACGCTGCGCACGAACTTCTACGTGACCGATTCCGGCGGTGCGGCGCGGGAGTTCGTGTCGGTGAAGTTGAACCCGCGCGAGATCGCGGAGTTGCCGAAACCGCGGCCGTTGTTCGAGATCTTCGTGTACTCCCCACGGATAGAAGGGGTGCATCTGCGATTCGGTTCGGTGGCGCGTGGTGGTTTGCGCTGGTCGGATCGGCTGGAGGACTTCCGCACCGAGGTGTTGGGTTTGGTGAAGGCGCAGGCGGTCAAGAACGCGGTGATCGTGCCGGTGGGCGCCAAGGGTGGCTTCGTGGTCAAACAGCCACCACTGGCTTCGGGAGACCCGGCGGTGGACCGGCAAGCAGCGAACGCCGAGGCGATCAGCTGCTACCGCACGTTCATTTCGGGCCTGTTGGATGTCACCGACAACGTGGACCGCGCAGCAGGGGTGGTGTTGCCGCCGGCGCGTGTGATTCGCCGCGATGCGGACGACACGTATCTGGTGGTGGCCGCCGACAAGGGCACAGCCACATTCTCCGACATCGCCAACGATGTCGCCGCCAGCTATGGATTCTGGCTCGGTGATGCGTTCGCGTCCGGTGGTTCGGCCGGCTATGACCACAAGGCGATGGGGATCACCGCCAAGGGCGCATGGGAAAGCGTGAAGCGACATTTCCAGGAACTGGGTATCGACACCCAGAAACACGAGTTCACTGCGGTCGGTATCGGCGACATGAGTGGTGACGTGTTCGGCAACGGAATGTTGCTGTCGGAACACATTCGGCTGGTCGCAGCATTCGATCATCGCCACGTCTTCCTGGATCCGACGCCCGATGCTGCCAGCTCCTTCCAGGAGCGACAGCGGATGTTCGCGCTGCCCCGCTCGTCGTGGGCCGACTACGACCGTGCGCTGATCAGTGCCGGCGGCGGAGTGTACGACCGCACCGTGAAAGCAGTACCGATCACTCGGCCGGTCCGCGCGGCGCTCGGACTGGCCGACGAGGTCGAATCGCTGTCGCCGCCGGAGTTGATCCGCGCGATCCTGCTCGCCCCGGTGGATCTGCTGTGGAACGGCGGTATCGGCACTTACGTCAAGGCCAGCACCGAGACCAACGCCGACGTCGGCGACAAATCCAACGACGTGATCCGCGTCGATGCCGACCAGTTGCGCGTCACGGTGATCGGCGAGGGAGGCAACCTCGGGGCAACCGCTCGCGGTCGGATCGAGTTCGCCCGCTTCGGCGGCAAGATCAACACCGATGCACTCGACAACTCCGCCGGAGTCGATTGCTCCGACCACGAAGTCAATATCAAGATCCTGCTCGATGCCGTCGTCTCCAACAACCAGTTGTCCGCCGGCGAGCGCAATCCACTACTCGCCTCGATGACCGACGAAGTCAGTCGCATGGTCTTGCACGACAATGTGGAGCAAAACTTCCTCATGGGCCTGTCCCGTACCGAAGGGCCGCACATGCTCAATGTGCAGATGCGGCTCATCGACGATCTCGAGCGGCGCCGCGGGTTGGATCGAGAACTCGAGGCGTTGCCCTCCGACGAGGACATGCAGCGTCGACTCGATGACGGCACGGGTTTGGTCTCGCCCGAGCTGGCCAACTTGATGGCGCACGTGAAGCTCGCGCTCAAGGCCGACCTGCTCGAATCCGACCTACCCGACAGCCAGTACTTCGCTGCACGCCTGCCGAGCTACTTCCCGACGCCGGTGCGCGACCGTTTCGGCGGCGCGATCAAGCGCCACCGGCTGCGCAGGCAGATCGTCACCACCATGATCGTCAACGAGATGGTCGACCACGGCGGAATCACCTACGCGCACCGGCTCAGCGAAGAGATCGGCGCCACCACCACCGACGCTGCGCGAGCATTCGCCGCCGCCAGCGGAATCTTCGATCTGCACCAGATGTGGGCGCGGATCCGGGCAGCCGACGCGCCCACACCGGTGCGCGACCTGCTCGAGTTGGAAACCAAGCGAACGTTGGACCGGGCGTCGCGGTGGCTGCTGAGCAACCGGCCACAGCCGATTGCGGTCGGTGCTGAAATCAACCGATACCGAGACGATGTGCGCCGGCTCGCGCCGAGCGTGCCGGGGTGGTTGCGCGGACATCACGTATCCACGCTCACCGACCAGTCCGCGGAGTTGATTGCGCAGGGCGCACCGATCGACTTGGCCACCGAGGTGTTCGGCTTGCTGAATCTGTTCTCTCTGCTGGACGTGGTCGATATCGCCGACATCACCGACCGCGATGGCGACGAGGTCGGTTTGCTGTATTACGCGCTCAACGATCACCTCAAGATCGACTGGCTGTTGCAGGCGGTCGGCCACCTCGAACGCGGCGACCGCTGGCATTCGTTGGCCAGGCTGGCATTGCGCGACGACATGTACGGGTCGCTGCGTTCGCTCACTCTCGACGTGCTCTCCGGTGGAGACCCCGAAGAGACAGCGGATGAGAAGATTGCATACTGGGAGTCGAAGAATCAGTCTCGCCTCGGCCGAGCCAGGGCGGCACTTTCGGAATTGTTCGAATCCGGAGTCCACGATCTCGCCACATTGTCGGTGGCGGCGCGTCAAGTGCGCAGTATGGTGAGCGGCGTGGGCGCACAGTCGGAGGTACCACGTTGACGAGTTCGGTGAAAACAAACGGGAAGGCGCCTTACGGTCCGGCGTTGCCTCGACGCTTCCATGCCATGGTGGACATCAGGTGGTCGGACATGGACGTGTTCCAGCACGTCAACCACGCCCGGATGGTCACATTGCTGGAGGAGGCGCGGATCCCGTGGCTGTTCGAGGACGGCCGACCGACCGCCGCGTTGCGGGAGGGCTGCGTTCTCGCCGATCTTCGGGTGCGCTACCGCGGCCAGCTGCGCCATGAGGACACACCGCTCGATATCGCCATGTGGATCCAGCAGCTGCGTGCGGTCGACTTCACCATCGGTTACGAGGTGCGTGCGGCGGCGGCCGAGCCCGACTCGGCGCCGGCGGTGATCGCATCCACGCAGATCGCGGCGTTCGATATGCAGACTCAGCGGCTGCGTCGGCTCACCGGACCAGAGGCCGGGTACCTGTCCGAGTGGATGGACTGAGCGGCGTTGCCGAGCAGTCGGTCGCGCCGGAGTGGCCCCGATGGCTGAGCATCGAGTACTCCGGGTGCCCGACCCGGCGCACCGCGATGATCTCGCGGCCTTCCTGACCAGAGCGCTTCGACTGGATCCGGCGGCAGTGGTCCGGCTGCGCCGGCGCGAGCAGCGACATGTCTCCAGTTGGGTGGCAACCGGTTTCGAGGCGCTGGCGGTGCGTACCGTGGTCGCCGAACTCGGGGTCGACGACGTCACCGTCGGCGCCGAGTTCGTCCTGGCAGGATTGTCGAACGGTGATTCGATCGACCTCGGATACTCGATGGACTCCGCATGGCGGGGGGCTCTGCCGCCCGCGCACGGGTTCGCGCACATCGACGATGTGCCCGCGCGCACGATGATCGAGCTCGCCGAACAGGGAGCAGACCTGGCGAAGGAGTACGGCAACGGCCACGGCCCCCCTGCCTCTTTGCTGGATCAGACCGTACTGACCGTGTCCGGGGCGGACATGCAGGTGCCAGTGCCGATGCGGGTGCTTTTCGCGCTCACCGCGATGGACTTCATCCCCCATCCATCAGCGAAGTTCGCTCCGAGTGAGATTCCGCGCACCGAGATCGTGCGGGTCCGCGCCTCCAGGACCTGGCTGCGCTTGGACGCTCGGTACGGCTCGGTTGCTCGCCGCCTCGCCGGCGGCATCCCGCTGGCGCCGCGCTGAGGCGTCGCTCAGGAGAAGCCAGCCAGGCGAACCAGTGCAGTTGTTGCCGCGGCGGCGATGATCACCACCAGCAGAGGGCACTTCTTCCATGCGAGTACCCCGCCGACGAGAACGCCGGCGGGCACCGCTGGCCCGAGCGCTCCAGTGCCCAGTGGCAGCGTGGAGACGGCTATGAGCGCTGTGAGCAGCACGACAGTGCTGATTTCGAGCAACCGCACAACGCGAGCCGGAGGACGAATCCGGTTTCGTAGCGCTGGACCTGCCCAGCGGAAGGCGTAGGTTCCCGCCGCGAGTACGAGGATCGCGACCAGCACTACCGCCCTCCCGATGTGGTGACGGGTCCGGGCCGTTCGCGCACTGCGACCAAGATTCCGAACAGGGCGAGCAGTATCGGAGCGCCAGCGGGGAGGAACGACGTCGCGATGAGCGCGACGACCGCGCCCGTGCCCGCGGCGGCGAGCGTGAGGCGATCGCGCAGGGACGGCAATACCAGCGTGAGCAATACGGTGGGAAAGATCGCGTCCAGCCCGAGCGCTGCGGTATCGGAGATCACGGTCCCGATCAGTGCGCCGATGGCCGCGCCACCGGGCCAGACGAGCATTACTCCCAAGCCTGCCGCCCAGTAGGCCGCCGTTCGCCGCCTGGCGTCGCTCTGTGCGAGCGCCAATGCCACGGACTCGTCGTTCATGAGATGGACCCCGAGCCACCGGCGCCAGCCGCTGCCCACTACATCGGGAGCCGACAACCCGTAGGGCAGGTGCCGGGCGTTCACCAGCAGTCCGGCCAGCACCGCAGTGACCGGACTGCCCCCGGCGGCGATGATTCCGATGAACAGGAACTCCGAGCCGGCGGCGAGCACCGCGTAGCCGAGGAGGATCGGCAGCCAGATCGGGAAGCCTGCGCCGACGGCTGTCGCCCCATAGGAGACCCCGATCATCCCGATGGCGAGGCATACGGTGACGATGCCCGCCACGGTGTCCCGGTCGAGTGTTCGCCATATCGAACGCATGTTGCTTATAATGAACATGCGCTCAGTGCTTCGTCAATATGGTTTTCTGTTGTGCGGCCTTCGACTGAACGGGAGCGGGAATGACGCAGCCAGATGCGCCGACAACACCTCAGGCGGCGATTGCCGCCGCATTGCGCCGCGAGCGGACGCGCGCCAGGTTGTCGTTGAGCGAAGTCGCCAATCGAGCGGGCATCGCGAAGTCTACGCTGTCACAGCTGGAATCCGGGACCGGGAATCCGAGCCTGGAAACGTTGTGGGCGTTGTGCGTCGCGCTCGACATGCCGTTTTCCCGACTGCTCGATCCACCACGACCCACCGTGCACGTGATTCGTGCGGGGGACGGCCCGGTGGTCGCCGCCGAGCGGTCGGAGTATCGGGCGACTCTGCTGGCCGCAGATCCCGCGCATACCCGCCGTGACCTGTTTCGGATCACTGCGGAGCCCGGACATGCCCGGACATCGGACCCGCATATCACGGGAGTGGTGGAGCACATGCTGCTCGCCGAGGGAAGGGCACTGGTCGGTCCCCTTGCTGCGCCCGTCGAACTACTGCCCGGCGACTACATCACCTACCGCGGTGACGAGCCGCACGTGTTCGAGGCGCTGGTATCGCCGACCTGGGCGCTGTTGGTGATGGAATACGTCTGATCCCTCACGCGGCGCCTTCGCCGAGATATTGCAACCAGGTCGGGTCGAGCTCCGTGGCGCTCGACAGCAGGCGCCAGTGCGGACCCTTGGGTGAAATCAGCGGGGACATCAGGGTCCAGCCCAGCTCGCTGAGCAGTTTGTCGGCCTTGCGGTGGTTGCAGGGCGCGCAGCTGGCGACACAGTTCTCCCAGGAATGCTCCCCACCCCGGCTGCGCGGGATGACGTGGTCGATGGTCTCGGCTTTGCCGCCGCAGTAACCGCACCGATAGCGGTCGCGGTGCATGAGGGCGGCTCGGGTCATGGGAACGCGGGCGCGGTAGGGCACGCGAACGTAGTTGCGCAGGCGGATCACAGAAGGCACCCTCACCGAGGTCTCGGCCGAGCGCACCGCAGGTTCGTCGGTGTTCTGATGGACCGTGTCGGCCTTGTCGCAGACGAGCAGGACGATCGCTCGGCGTGCGGGCAATGCGGTGAGCGGCTCGTAGGTGGCGTTCAATAGCAGCACCCTGGCGTCCAGCCAGCTCGCGCCGGTGGTGGGTGCCGCGGGACGGGGGCGAAATTCGTGATGATCACGATGCCCGCCCGGATGGTTTTCGGACACGATGTGCAGCGGAGTAGCCCCCGACCCACGATTGTGGACGTCGGCGGGCTGGAGTTGTCGGTGCGCTCGTGTTTCGTGTGACCGGCCGGCGTGCCGCTGCTTCATCTCGACCTCGATTTCATGATTGGCAGGATCATGTGGTATCTGCGGAGCAGAGACTGCCAACCAGTTGACCATGGAATGTGCGGCATTGCACGGTGATTTCCAACAATGTCCGGTAAACGGCGGCTGAAGAGCCGTTGGCCGCCCCCGACGGGCGCGCAGTGGCAGTGCAAGAGCAGCATGCCGGCGGCAGGGCACAATGGACGTGCGGCACAGTCGGTGAATCGAGAGGGTCTATGACTTCGGGAGAGAAGACAACGACGTCGTTCTATGCGGCGGTCGGCGGGGCGGAGACGTTTCGGCGGATCATCGGAACCTTTTACCGTGAGGTGGCGGCCGACGAGGTGTTGCGTCCGCTCTATCCAGAGGAAGATCTCGGACCCGCCGAGGACCGCCTGCGGATGTTTCTCGAGCAGTATTGGGGTGGCCCGCGTACCTACTCCGAGCAGCGTGGTCATCCGCGCCTGCGGATGCGGCACATGCCGTTCACCATCGGACCGATCGAGCGCGACGCATGGTTGCGGTGCATGCACGTCGCGGTTGCGGAGATCGAACCCGAAGTCCTGGACGACCAGCACCGTAAGCAGCTGCTCGACTACCTGACGATGGCGGCCGACTCGTTGATGAATTCTCCGATCTGAGCACCAGCAGCGACGGCGTCGGTCGACCACTCCCCACCCTGGTGGCGGTCGGCGGTCTTCTATCAGGTGTATCCGCGATCTTTCGCCGATGCCAGCGGTGACGGAATCGGAGACCTCTGGGGCGTGTGCGACAGACTCGGCTACCTCGAACTGCTTGGCCAAGTGTCTTCGGCGGGCCGGCCTGGACCAGAGTCACCGAACCCGACGGAAAGCCCGGTCAGTGGTACCTACACCTGTTCGCGCCGGGCCAGCCCGACCTGAACTGGGCACATCCCGAAGTGGTTGTGGATTTCGAGCAGACGCTGCGGTTCTGGCTCGATCGGGGCGTGGATGGCTTCCGCCTCGTCGCGCACGGTATGGCCAAGCCGGACGGCTTGCCCGACCTCGCTTGGCCCAAGCGGGCTTCGTCGCCGAGGAACTGCGCGCCGCGATCGAGAAACTCGCTTGCGGCCGTCGAGCCGGTCTCGGCCGTGCCCACCTGGACACTATCCAACCACGACATCGAGCGCGAGGTGACCCGGTATGGCGGGGACCCCGTCGGCGTTGCCCTCGCTCGGGCGATGATCCTGGTGGCGTTGGCGTTGCCCGGCGTGGTGTTCGTCTACAACGGCGCCGAGTTGGGGTTGCCGGGTTGCCTGATGTGTTGAAAGCAACGTAAACGAGGTGCTGCGGGACCCGGTGTGGGAAGCATCGGGTCGTACCCGACGTGGCTGGTCTGACAGTGGAAACCGCAGTTCACGGCCATTGGGATGTTGTCCGGCAGACCGGGCGCACAGCTACTACACACGATCGTCTACCTTTGATTCGTGAGCATTCTCGAGACAGTGCTGATCTTCGTCGGCATACCACTGGTGATCTACGGTGTGATCGCCGGATTGTCGTTTCTCGGTAAGCCACTGCCTGGTGAGAAGCCGGTTCATTTCGCCCTCGGTCAGAAGTGGACCCAACCACCGGTGCTCTGGACTGCCACCGACGAGGTGACCATTCCGGGTCATCCCATCGCGGAGACATCGCCGCAGCGTGCGGCAATCGAGTCCACTCAGGTGGAGCTGATCGGAGGACGCGCAAGTGGCAGGTTCTGAATGGCCCGCGGTGGTCGAAGCCGATCTGCCGCACGGATACGTCGTCACCAGCAGTGGTCGCGTGTCGGGTGTGCACGAGGCGGGCGACGTGTTCAAAGAGGCGCCGTTCGACGACGAGGAGCGGCTCGCGATGGACAACGTGCTCACCGAGGCGACTCGTGCGACCAAGGTGCGTTTCACCGTCTACATCGGCGATCTGGGACAGGACCCGACCGCGGGTGCGGATGCGCTGTTCCCGCACATGCCCGAGTCGGAGCGTTCGGTGCTCATCGCCGTCGCGCCCAATGAGAAGGCCGTCGAAGTACGGTCCGGTCGAGCCATCGCCGACCGCGCGAACGGTCATGTCTGCCAACTCGGCCTCACTGCCGCGTCGAGTTCGTTCCGCCAGGGCCAGCTGATCGATGGCTTGGTCTCGGCAGTGCGGGTGATGGCCGCTGCGATAGGGCGATAGGGCGACACGACAGGGCGATACTCCCTCGACCCCACGTCCGATTCCTGCCGGCGGCGTCGCGTGACCGTTGCCAGGATGAATGCCATGAAAGCACGCGAGGACTCGACATTCGTATCGGGTGTGGACCGGTGCGCCGCATGGTGGTATCGGGCCGGCGACGCGCCGAGACCCGGTCCCGTAGTGGTGATGGCGCACGGTCTGACCGGGACCCGCCGTGATCGGCTCGGGGCGTTCGCCGAACGCTTCGCCGCCGCCGGGTTCGCCGCCTTGGTGTTCGACCATCGGGGGTTCGGTGACAGTGCTGGCGAACCGGACCTGTTCCAACCGGCACGTCAACTCGAAGACTGGCGGGCGGCGATCGCGTATGTCCGTGCGCGCCCCGAGGTCGACGCCGACAGGGTGGTCACCTTCGGCTCCTCGCTGGGAGGCGGAAATGCGCTGGCCGCTGCGGCCGAAGACCTACAGGTCGCAGCCGCGATCAGCCAGGTGCCGGTTCTGGACATCTTTTCGCAGGCGTATCGAAGCCCGCTGTCGGTACGCCTGCACATGCTCGTGGCCGCCGCTCGGGGCGGATATCTGCCTGCCGTCGGCCAGCCGCACGAGGCGGCATTCATCAATGCTCCCTACAGTGAGGGCGGCTGGCGACGTGTCGTCGCACTCGGCGAGGACTCTCGGTGGCGCAACCGGGTCAGTGCCCGGTGGCTGCTTGGGCGGCCTTTCCGGCCTGTACGCGCGGCACGGGGGCTGCACTGTCCATGGCTGGTCTGCGTCGGCGAACAAGACCGGGTCGCGGCGCCCGGTCCGGCGATCAGGGCCGCTAGGAATGCGCCGCGTGGTGAAGTGCGCACCTACCCCGGCGTCGATCACTTCGACATCTACGACGGTCCAGAGCATGACTCTGTTGTCGCCGACCAGATCGATTTTCTTCACCGCCACGTGGGCTTGCACGCGCCGACTGGAGTCGCTCGGTCGGCACCAAAGTCTGCGGGGTCGGCATAGCCGACATCCACACCGGCCGACATCCACACCGGGTGCGCCGCCGCAGCGCGGATCTGCGCCGCGGCGGCGCGGATCCGCGCACCAGTGGTGCAATCCCACATGGCGGTCCGTTGCAGGCTACTGCTGTGTGTCGAACGCGCGCGCTCGCAGCGCGCGCTCGATGCCCGCTTTTCCTTCGCTGACCAGTCGGCGCAGGGCGGGCGGGTGGTCGGCGGCGAGGAACTTGTCGGCGACGGCCACCGCGTCCTCACTGATCGCCCAGCTGGGGTACAGTCCGACCACTACGGTTTGCGCGACCTCGCTGGAACGGCGCTCCCAGACGCCTGGAATATCCGCGAAATACCGCTCCAGGTACGGAGCGAGCAACTCACCCTGTCCGGCAGGTGCGAAGCCGCCGACGATCGAACGGGCGGTGATGTTGGGCACCGAATCGTCGCCGACCACTGTGCGCCATGCTCGGTCCTTCACCTCGGCGATCGGTCGGGCCGCTGCCGCGGCAGCGGCGTGGCGCTTGCCCGCTGCGGTGGGATCGGTGGCCAGCTCCTGATCGATCACCGGAGTGTCCGGACCATCGGCATCGACCTCGCCTGCCGCCGCGAGTGCGGACACGATCCGCCACCGCAGGTCGGTGTCGACCACCAGTCCAGCCAGCCCGACCGTCGCGGGATCGCCGTCGAGCAGCTCGCGCAGCACCTCGGTGTGCCAGGCCGACAACTTCGCTCCGGTCAGTGCATTGACGAAAGCCAGCTGGTGGTCCGAGCCCGGCTCGGCCTCGCGGGCCAGCTCCAGCAGACGGTTCGCATAATCGGGCCAGCCGGTGGTTTCGGCCCACTGCGGCGCAGCGTAGCTGTTGAGCGCAGTATTGGCCTGCATCAGCAACCTCTGCACGACCCCGATTTCGGTCTCGGCGCCAACGCCACGAGCAACCAGAGCCACGAAATCGCGGGCGCGGAATTCCGCTTGGCGGGTCATCTCCCAGGCCGCGGACCAAGCCAGCGTACGGGGCAGCGGCTCGGCGATGTCGACAACGCGATCGACCAGGACATCGAGCGACCGGGCATCCAGACGAACCGAGCAATAGGTGAGATCGTCGTCGTTGATCAACACGAGTTGGCCGCGCGGCACGCCGACCAACGCCGGTACGTCGGTGCGGGTAGCGGCTTCGAGATCGAGCTCGACGCGCTCGGTGCGCACCAGCTTTCCATCCTGGTCGTCGTAGACGCCGATTGCGAGGCGGTGGACGCGCTGCTCGCCCGCACCCGGCCGGGCGCCTTCCTGGACAACTGCAAACGACTGGAATCTGCCCTCGGCGTCCACTTCGAAGTCCGGCCGCAGGATGTTCAGACCCGTGGTCTTGAGCCACTGCGCGCCCCACCCGGACAGGTCACGACCGGACGAGGCCTCCAAGGCCGACAACAGGTCGTCGAACGTGGCATTGCCGTAGGCGTGCTCCTGGAAGTACGCGCGCAAGCCTGCCAGGAACGGCTCCAGCCCCACATATGCGACGAGCTGTTTCAGGACGCTGGCGCCCTTGGCGTAGGTGATGCCGTCGAAATTCACCTCCACCGCGGCGAGATCGGGAATGTCCGCAGCGATCGGGTGAGTGGAAGGCAGCTGGTCCTGTCGATACGCCCAGGACTTCTCCACGTTCGCGAACGTGGTCCACGCGTTGGTGTACTCGGTGGCTTCGGATTGACACAGAACCGAGGCGAAGGTGGCGAACGACTCGTTCAGCCACAGATCATCCCACCATTTCATGGTCACCAGGTCGCCGAACCACATGTGCGCCATCTCGTGCAGCACGGTTTCGGCGCGGCGCTCGTAGGCCGCGCGGGTCACCTTGGAGCGGAAGACATAGTCCTCGAGGAAGGTCACCGCGCCGGCGTTTTCCATCGCGCCGGCGTTGAACTCCGGTACGAACAGCTGATCGTATTTCCCGAAGGCGTAGGGGATACCGAAGTTGCGGTGGTAGAAGCCGAAGCCCTGCTTGGTCTCGGTGAACAGACGTTCGGCATCCATGTACGCGGCCAATGACGAGCGACAGTAGATGCCCAACGGGATACTGCCGTGCTCGTCGGTGTAGACATCGGTCCACTGCGCGTACGGACCCGCGATGAGCGCGACCAGATACGTGCTCATGGTGGGGGTCGTGCCGAAGATGTGAGTGCCCGCAGTCGGCGTGGCCGATTCCGTGATGGGACTGTTGGACACCACCCGCCAGCCGGCAGGCGCGGTGACGGCGAGGTCGAACGTGGCCTTCAGGTCGGGTTGGTCGAAGCAGGCGAACATCCGTTTGGCATCGGCGGTTTCGAACTGCGAATACAAGTAGACCGCATCGTCGGCGGGGTCGACGAATCGGTGCAGTCCCTCACCGGTGTGCGAGTATTCGCAGTCGGCCTCCACCACCAGTTCGTTGTGCTCGGTCAGGTCGGTCAGGGTTATTCCGGTCGATTCGTCGTATCCGGACACATCCAGCGCGACGCCGTTGAGCACCGCCGAGCGGACGCCGCGCGCCACGATGTCGACGAAGGTGCTCGCACCCGCGGTCGCACGGAATGTCATCGTGCTGCGGGAGAAGAACGTCTGCTCGCCGGGTTTGCCCGCCCCATCGGTGAGGTCCAGCTCGATGCGATAGTTCTCGACCGTCACGGTCGAGGCTCGTTCGATCGCCTGGTCGCGAGTGAGATTGGGCGCGGACATAAGGCTCCTTCTGTGGTCGAACAACGGGCACGGCGCCACCAACAATGCCACTTCCGGCGGGCACGACGCGCGGCGGTTTGCCCAGCGGCCTCGACCTATCGTGGCGCGGCCGGCGCGGGACTGCGACCACGACCCACCTGGCCCGTGCCCATCGAGCGGATCGTGGACTCGTATCGGCGGAACGCGCGGCGCTCGCGCCTGCGGGCCGGCGGTATTGTGGCGCAGGTTCACCCCAGGGAATCGGAGGCTCGACGTTGAAGCATGTGCACGCCGGGAAGGTGCGCGATCTGTACGAGGACGCAGACACACTGCTGTTGGTGGCCTCGGACCGAGTGTCGGTATACGACGTGGTGCTGCCGACACCGATCCCGGACAAAGGGGCGCTGCTGACACAGTTGTCGACCTGGTGGTTCGAGTACTTCACCGACGTGCCCAATCATGTGGTGTCGGCAACCGATGTGCCAGCCGAGTTCGCCGGCCGCGGTGTCCGGGTCAAGCCACTGACGATGCTGCAGGTGGAGTGCATCGCGCGGGGCTACCTCACCGGATCCGGCCTCGCCGAGTATCGGCGAACGGGCACGGTGTCCGGTGTTGCGCTGCCCCCGGGGCTCCGCGAGGGTGACACGTTGCCCGAACCGATCTTTACGCCGAGCACCAAGGCGTCTGTCGGACACGACGAGTCGATCACATTCGCCGACGTGGTGAACCAGGAGGGCCGCGCGGTCGCCGAGCGGCTGCGCGATCTGACATTGCAGATCTACGCGCGCGGCGCAGCTCATGCCGCAGAACGCGGTGTCGTCATCGCCGACACCAAGGTCGAATTCGGCTGGGACGGTGATGTCCTCACCCTCGGCGACGAGGTCCTCACGTCGGACTCCTCGCGTTTTTGGCCCGCCGACGAATGGGAACCCGGGCGTCCGCAGCGCTCGTTCGACAAGCAATTCGTCCGCGACTGGGCCGTATCGACCGGCTGGGACAAGGAACCTCCCGGCCCGCGGATTCCCGCGGACATCGTTGCGGCCACGCGGCAGAAATATGCGGAGGCCTTCGAGCTCATCACCGGCCGGACTTGGGCAGGAATTTCCCAATAGTGGCGGTTTGCCCTGAGAGGTCGGGCCGGCTCATCGACTCGTGCAGTCCGTCTCGCGTGACGGCGACGTCGGCTCGCTCGGGTCGACGACCATGTACTCCTCGAGCGAATCGTGCGCCCGCCTGCGCCGCAGCCGTGCGATATGGATGGTGAGATAGTCGCGTTCGGCAGTGTTCGTGGTGCGAGCAGCAGCTCCGATTCCCGCTCGAGTCGGTGGTACAGTGCCGGGATCGTGGTCCACTCCGTGTCCTCGTAACGAGCAGCCCGGCAGTGCAGACCCGCGACGGCCGCCTCGACTTGGTCTCCGGAAACGGTCCATCGGTGATCACCGGTGCCGACCGGCCGTCGGAATGGACCATCCGAGCTTCGCTCGGCGCCGCCAGCCCTTGCGAATCCACCAGTTCATCCGACTCGGCGAGCTGCGCGCCCAGCGAACGCTGGAAGTCGATGTGCGCCTGGATCTCCTCCGGAGACCACATCTGTGGTCGGGACCTAGCCCACGGATCCGGCACCCATGAATTGTTATACCTCACAATTCATGGGTGGGTTCGTCTCACCATGACGCTGCGGTGTCGGCGAGACGATCGGGGTCGACCGGTTCACCCGCGAGGATCAGTTCCTTGATCCGGTCGACGACATCCCATACGTTCACGTTCATGCCCGCCAACACTCGATTCTCGGAGTCCAACCAGAACGCGACGAACTCGCGCGCCGCGGCGTCGCCACGCACCACGACCCTGGCATAGCCATCGGTCGGGACGTGTCCAATGTACTCCATGCCGAGGTCGTATTGGTCGGTGAAGAAGTAGGGCAACCGGTCGTAGACGGCGGGTTTTCCGAGCATGGTGGCGGCCGCGACAGCCGGTTGATTGAGCGCGTTCGCCCAGTGCTCCACGCGAATGCGCCGGCCCAGGGTCGGGTGCAGCGCGGCGGCGATGTCACCGACCGCGACGATATCCGGATCGCTGGTGGCCAGGTGTTCGTCGACGAGCACGCCATCGTCCACTGCGAGGCCGGCGTCGGCGGCCAGCCGCACATTCGGGCGCGCACCCACCGCGACCAGTACGGCGTCGGCGTCGATCGTGCTGCCGTCGGCGAGCCGGACACCATGCGCGATCGCGACAGCGTCCTCGGTGAGGATGGCCTCGACCTGTGCCCCGAACTGGAAATTCACTCCGTTCGCCCGGTGGAGACCGGCGAACACCTCGCCCATCTCGGGGCCGAGCACCGTCCGCAAAGGCAGCTCCGCGAGCTCGACGATGGTTACCTCGACGCCTGCCGCGCGGGCTGCCGCGGCTGTTTCCAGGCCGATCCAGCCCGCCCCGATGACGACGATCCGTCGAGCATTGCCGAACAGCGCGATCAATGCGTCGGAGTCTTCGATGGTGCGCAAGGTGTACACATTGGACGCGTCGGCGCCCGGGACGTGCAGGGTGCGCGGAGTCGAGCCGGTGGCGAGCGCCAGTTTGTCGTAGGACACCGCGGAACCATCGGGCAAGGTGATCGTTTTGGCCGCGGTGTCGAGCCCGGTGACAGTGGTACCGAGTCGCACCTCGATATGGTGATCGCGATACCACTGCGCCGGAGCGATGGTGAACTCGGTGAGTGCCTTCTTGCCGGCCAGGTGCTCCTTCGACAGGGGTGGGAGCTCGTAGGGCAGATACTCCTCGGAGCCGAACAGTGTCACATGCCCGTCGAAGTCCCTACTGCGCAACGCTTCCGCGACCTTGGCCGCGGCCAGTCCGCCGCCGACAATGACGAAATGCTGGTCAGAACTCATCACGGACTCCTTCGCCGAGGGGAACCAGCTCCTGTCGGCCAACCCTAGTGGCAGCGAGGCAGGCGGCTCGCCGAAAACGGCGTGGTAGGCGAGAACGAATCGTGTGCCGCGACCGGCGGTGGAGCGACCACCGCGAGCATCACAGCACTGGCTTCGGCGGAGGGGTCGGCGCTCGGTCGTAAGAGCTCGGATAGCCGCCGGGTGGCGCCTCGATGCTCCACGGCGGGCTCGGGGGCAGGAACAGTTTTCCGTGCTTGCTGCGGTCGCGCAACGCCCACATTCGCCAGGTGAGTACTGGATGGCTGGACATGGCGTTGGCCAGCCAGACGAACAAGCCCTTCTCGAATACCGCGCGGTCGGCCATCTCATCGAACCCGACCAGTGTGTTCATGTATTTGCCCGCGGCCAGTGTGCCCATTGCGGCGGGCGCGCCGGTGTGCCGATTGCAGTAGCCGTGGTTGTCGGCCGTGTACTCCTGCGCACGGATCAGGCTGCTGCCCACGATCGGCAGGAAGGGCACGAGAAACATCCCCAATTGCCGCCAATACGAGGTATGCCCGGCAGCGATGTGCCCGACTTCGTGGCCGATGATGAATGCCAGTGCGTCGGGTTCGCGTGCGGCGCCGCCGATCTCGAACAGATCGCTGTAGACCACCACATAGCGTCGGAAGCCATGTCCGCTGGCGAAGGCGTTGATATTGCCGTTGCCGAGCACGACGTACGCGTCCGGAACCGTTCTCATTCCGAAGCGGGCGGCGGCCTCCGCCACCATGCGATAGCCCTCGGGGAACTGGGTCGGTGACATCTTCACACCGTTCACCCGCTGGATGGCGTAGTTGATTCCGCGACCGAACCACACCAGCACGGGGGAGGCGGCGAGCCCGACAACATAGACGTCCTGGTTACCCATCGCCACCAGAAACAGTGCGAACAAGTAGGCGAATGCGGTCGACGTGACCATGACGACGAGCAGCGGGATCTCCCAGCTGTGCCGCGCGGGCATGCCGAACGGCGAAAGGCCGCGTGGCTGGTTCCGTGGCGTTGCGGGCGGAGTCGGGCTGCTGGAGTACCCAGGATAGGTGTGTTGCTGGTTCGGCGCCGGAGTGGGGTTCGAGGGCGCTGCCGGATCCCATCCTGAAAAGGACGGTTGGGGTTCGTGCGGCTGCATGAGATGAACTCTATTCAGTGTCGAGGACGCTGGGCGCGGTGTCGGCCGGCTCCGGTCCGGTGGCCTGGAACACCGGCGCCGTGTCCGGCGGATGCGTCACGGCCCCAGGTGCGCCCGGCTGCCGATCGCCGCGTCGTCGCCTGACACAATGCGTGCCATGCGCGTATACCTGGGTGCCGACCATGCCGGTTTCGAATTGAAGAATCACGTCAAGGCTCATTTGGAGCAGTCGGGCCACGAGGTGATCGACTGCGGCGCGTTCGAATACGACCCGCTCGATGACTATCCCGCCTTCTGTATCGAGGCGGCCCGACGCACCGTTGCCGATCCGCGCGGTCTGGGACTGGTGTTCGGTGGCAGCGGCAACGGCGAACAGATCGCGGCGAACAAGGTGCCCGGCGCCCGGTGCGCACTGGCCTGGAGCGTCGAGACCGCGAAGTTGGCCCGCGAGCACAACAATGCACAATTGATCGGTATCGGCGGCCGGATGCATTCGACGGAGGAAGCGTTGGCCATCGTCGATGCCTTCCTCGGCGCCGCTTGGACGGGTGAGCAGCGTCACCAGCGTCGCATCGACATTCTGGCCGACTACGAAACCACCCACGTCGCGCCGGCGGTCCCCGCCCACTGAGCGCGCCCGGCGCCGATGGCGCAGGCGCGGGTGGATCTGCGTCGGCAGTACCTGTCAACCCGCCACGGCGGTGTCCACATCCGGTTCGTCCGCGATGGCGAACCGGTGTCCTCCAGCCGTCTTCGCCGAATACATCGCATGGTCGGCGCGGCGGAGGAGGTCGATGAAATCGAACGGTGCGCCCGGCGAGTTGTAGGCGGTGCCGACACTGGCCGAGACCGGGACAGGGCCTGCCGAGGACCAGACAGGATCGCGCAGTGCAGCAACGATTCGGCGTGCGAGGTCGCCGAGCGTATTGCGGTACGGATTCGTCGCGAGTACGAATTCGTCGCCACCGTACCGGCAGATCACCGTGTCCGGCGGGCAGACTTCACGCAACCGGCTCGCCAGTTCGACCAGTACCTCGTCCCCGATGGCATGGCCGTATCCGTCGTTGATCTGCTTGAACCGGTCCAGGTCGATCAGCAGGAGCCCGACCCCGCGGGCGGGGTCGCCGGCCATCAGGCGTGCTTTGTCCTGCAACAGTGTGCGGTTGGCCAGGTCGGTGAGCGCGTCGTGGGTGGCTTCATGGCGCAGCCGATGCTGGAGTGCGGCAATCTCCTGGACGCGTAGCGACACCTTGGCCGACAGGTTCTTCTCCTGCTGTGCCAGTGCACGCTCCTGCAATGCCTGCGCGTAGCTGTCTATGGCTTGGCTGGCGATGAACGGCCAGCGCGTGGCAACCAGCGAACCAGGGGTTCCGGAGGGAAAACCGAGCAACCAACGGGTGGCCTGCGCGAGCATCCGGATCCTCTCGAACGGTGCGTCGGCGAGTTTGGCCCCGAGCATCCGCGCTTCCGGCACCGGGAACGGCTCCGATCCGGCCAAGGTCAGCAGCCGCTCGATGATCTCGATCAGCGCAGGCTCCAACTGTTGGGGTGCGGCGCCCGATCCGGGCTCGGCACACACCGCGCGAGCCCAGGCTCGGGCCATGGCGGCGACCGGGGGCTCGATGTCGGCCGACATCGGACTCACCCGGCGTAGGCGACGTCGGTACCCAGGTGCCCTGTGCTGACACAGGTGCCGGCGCCACCTCGATCGTTCCTACTACCACGCGGCTGTGTCCACCTGGTTCGGTGCACGCTCACCGCCCCCTTTCCAGATACCCCCGTCCGGCAAAAGCGATCCTAGCAAGCCACTCGGCATCCAAAAGTGGCCTTGTGCAACGGGTTCTCATTACCTCACGAACGGCAATCGGGTACGCGTCGATATCCGTTGAGTCGGTGATACACCCGATTATGGTTCGCTGCAAAGTGACGCCGCGACGCGCGGGCGACACGCTGGACAGATGGGGTGGAAGACGGTCGACGAACAATGCCGACAGTCGGGCGCTCCCGGGTCCCCACGGCACAGCGCGCGAGCCGCCGAGCGTTCGGCGCGCTGCACGGGCCGGGCCGGCGAGCGGTGTGGTCCTCATCGGAACTCCCTGAGCGACGTTCCTCGTGTTACCGGTGGCGGGGACCGCGCTCGTCGGCGGGGTCCTCAACCTGTCACTCGAGTTTCGCCCACCGGAATCCGACACGCCAGAGTTCCAATGAAATTTCCTGTCGGAACAACCGAGTCGGTCGCGCATTCGGGGTCGCCATCGCGTGTGCAATCGGTCTCGGCGCCCACCTGTTGCCCTCCGAGACCGTGCTGTACGGGGCTGATTGGCGTTTCGAGAGTCACGTTCGGTAGAGTCGGATCGCACGCGACATCGTGGCGATCCCATCGGTGTCGTTTGCGTGCGGGTGTAGTTCAATGGTAGAACCTCAGCCTTCCAAGCTGATGGTGCGGGTTCGATTCCCGTCACCCGCTCCGATGAAATACCGCCTCTACCAGGTCGAATGCGATCGATGACAACAGGGGAGTTCGGGCACTATACCCAAAACTGCACCCTATGTACTGAAAAGTGTGCCAGCGCGAAATCCGGCGAATCACCCCAGGTCAGAGAGTGCGGAACTATTGCCCCGCCCAATTGGATTGGGTCAGGTTGAGCGCGTAGCGCACCGATCCAGTGGGTGTCAGGCGCGTTGCGCCGCGATGACCACGCCCATGCGCATGCGGGGCAGCGTGGCGGTCCTGCCACGCAATGCATATACGGCCACAGGATCAATATCTGCGCGGTTTCTATCCGATGCGTCATCCATTCCAATGCACTGCTAGGGCAGCGAGTTGCGCTCTGGCTCGAGGTAGGCTCCGCCTGAGTCGAGGGAAGGGGCGGGGATGAAGCGCGTCGCGGCGATCGTGGCGGCCGGGCTGGCAGTAGCGGGCCTTACCGCGTGCGGTGACTCCACATCTGGGACGGCGCAACCGACTACGCGGAATATCGACGAGATTATCGTCTACAACGTCTGCCGCGACCCCGGCATTGCCGACGACGTACTCGTGGGCGCCGGGCTGGATCCGGCCACCAAGAGCGTGTTCACCGATGCGCCGACCGGCGTCTCGAGCTTCCGCGTCTGCAGCTGGGACCCGCTGGATGACCGATACGGGCCACCCAACTACAGGGTTGGCGTTTGGTCTACCTCTCACACGCTCGAGGAGGAACGCAACAAGGAGAGCGTAACCATCCTCCGGGAGACCACGGTCAACGGCCGCCGTGGGCACTACTCCCAGGAGCGGGGCGACCCAGGATGTTGGCTGTCGTTCGAGGCAGAGCAGGGCATGTTCATGCTCGACACGCGCCAGACGCTCCGGTATGGGCCTGACATCGACGACCCGTGCGAGATCATCACTCGCTACGCCGAGAGCCTGGAACCGCATCTACCGAAGTAACCGGGGGAACAATGGCACCGAAAATCGAGGACCAGCACGCCTACTGGACGAACCTGGCACAGCAGGCTACAGCCGGCGAATTGCGCATGGAACTTGAACTCGGCGAAGCACTGCGTGCCGCAGCCAAGAAGTATGCCGAACGGCTGGACCAACTACTGATCGAGGCCCGACGCCTCGGAAAACTCTCGGGCTGGGGCAGCCTGCCATCGGCAATCGCGCTCCGGACCAAGTTCGAACACAAAGCAGTAGGCGGCGGTAGCAATCCCGACGACAATGCTGTGAGCCGGTTGCAGGAGCACATCGAAATTGCTTGGTTGCAGCACGACACATTCGCCGCCGCGATCGGGAAGCTGGAGTTGATCGACGAGGAGCGGGCCGCCGCTCTCCGGGCCACCACCAACAACCTCTGACTACCCCCGCGCTGCACGCGCGTCACGTTCCAGCTGTCGGCCAGGGTGCCGAAACGGTGTCGAATCGGGTGCATCTACATGATGTCGGCGGCCGGTGGGCCGTACTCTCGTGGTATGGCTGCGGATCTCGGGGAGCGCCTCGCGTCGGTACGCAAGCGGCGTGGGTTGACGCAGCGGGATCTTGCTGAGGTGAGCGGGATATCGGTCTCGCTCATCAAACAGCTCGAGCAGGGTATGCGCTCGAGTTGCCGGCTGGAGACGCTACGCACGCTTGCTGTCGCGCTCGGGGTGCATACATTTGCCCTGCAAGGTTCAGGGGGTAGTGACACCGAGTGGGCCGATCCCAGTACGGCGCAGCTGTGGGCGCCGGTGCGGCGGGCACTGGCTGGGGCTGGTGAGCAGCCCGCTGAGGCACCGACCATTGACGGGGTGCGCGGGGCATTCGCTGGGCTGCGTTTACTGGCCGCCGGTCACTCATACCGGCGGATAGCCGAGTATCTGCCGGATCTGATCCGTGACGCCGAGGTTCTTGATGATAGTGGGGGCCGGGTGATCCGGGCGCAAATTCTCGGCCTCACAGGGTCCATGCTGATCCACAATCGCCAATTCGATACCGCTGCTGAGGTTCTGGCGCGCGCGATTGATCAGGCGCCAGACCGTGGTAGCGCTGCCTCGGCGGTGATCGGGCTGGTCTGGTCACATCTGCGGCAGGGGCAGCTCTACAACGCCCGCCAGTTGGCTGTGCGCTGGGCCGATGATATTGAACCTCGGCTGAGTAGGGCGACATCGTCCCAGTTGGCACTGTGGGGAAAGTTGTGGCTGTATGTGGCCAATGCGAGCGTGCGGGACGCCGCGCCCGGTGCGACCGAGGATGCGCTGAGTCTCGCCCGCGCCGCGGCCGAGCGCATCGGGCGCGAAACGCTGTGTGATTCCAACCCGAATCGCACATTCGGCCCAGTCACGTGTGCGCAGGTCGCCGGAGAGTGCGCGGTCATCGCCGGCCACCCGGAGCGAACTCTCGCGATAGCCAGGTCCCTGCCCCCGGGGCTGACCGCGCCCAAGGCCGCGTCACGACTGCGACACCGGCTCGATGTCGCCGCCGCACACACCGCGCTGCGGCAGTACGCCGAGGCTATGACGGTCTTGGCCGAAGTGCGTGACATAGCGCCGGAGTGGCTTCCGCAACAGCGGTACGCGCGCGACACCCTTGGCAAGATCATCACCGGTCGCCGCACCCTCACCGACGACATGCGCGAGCTCGCTGACGCGATACGCCTCGAATACTGACCCGTCCCAAGCGATTCTTGTGTCCCTTCAGGGTGACACGACCGTAAGCGGACACAGCCAGCCCGCCATTCCCGATGCGACCGTGAGTACACCCCGGCGCCGGGATGACGCCGTACCCCAACGCGGCACACCTACCGGCCAATAGACCTGCCAGATGGGTGACACCACCCCGGCGCCGGGTGAGTGCCCACTCATCCAACGTCGCAGGGGATTTCGATGACGGATCACGTATCGGTGCTCGTTGTTACCGGCGGGGTCGCCGTACTGCTCATTATCGTGTACGCGCTACGGCGGTCATCGCCAAGGCAGACCCACCGCAAGAGCCGGTCACCGACCGGATGACGGTCGACATCGCCCATCAGGTCATGCGATACCACTACCCATGCAGCGTCGGTGACTGCCCGGACAAGCGCGACGCCTACGGGACGCTTGTCGCTGCGGGTGTGATCGTGCCCGACCAGCGCGTCGAGCGGTACGTCCGATGATCGCCCCGGACGATGAGCCACAGGGATGGGTGCAGTGGCGCGATGGGTCCTGGTCGCCAGTATGCCGAATCGGCGTTCGTACCGGTGAGCAGTTCCGCTCTGCAGGGTCTGTCCGAGATCTTGCCTGCGATCCGGTATCCACCGCATCACAGGGTACCCCCTGCCTGATTCGCTACCGCCGAATATGGGACAGAGCCGTAATCTGGACCGACCTGAGTACCAGCGGGTTAGGCCAGATCGGCGAGTTCGGCGCGGCAGGTAATTTCGGCAGCGATGATGTCGTCGGTAGCCGGTGTGACGGTGGTGTCGTAGGAAACGTCGATGAGGTAGCGGCCGCCCTCGTGGTGCGCGGGGTCGACGGTGATCCAGTTGAGGTAGACCGGACGCGGAGGCCGGCGGTCGTGGAGGAATTGTTCAATGCAGAGGTGCCCTTCGGCAGTACGTGGGGCACGTAGCAGGGTTCGGATGCGTTGGTCTTCGGGGATGCGGCCGTCGAGGGCCACCATACGGGTTATGGGCTCGGCATCGCCGCGAACTCGTGCTGTGTATTCGGTCATGGGACCCGCGCTACCAGGCGCCGCTTCGGGGAGCGTGGCGGCGACATAGCGAGCCAGATGGCTGCGGCGGGTGACGACGATACGGATGTCACCACCGAATTCGGGTGTTCTACCAGGTGATTGGTGAAGGATTACACCGAGTTCGCCTATCGCTGCGGCTTGGCAGCGGATTCGGTGGTTGGTGAGGTGATCGATTCCGGTAGCCAGGATCCGCACGTCAGGGTTGGCGAGAACTCTCAGAGGACCGGACAGGTCTGGGTCGCCGTGGTGTGGATAGGTGTCAGCTATCCGGGTGCGTTGAATGGCGTACTCGGTTGGAGTGGTGGGTGTTTCACGGATACTGACCGGTTCGGGGTAGGGAAGGCCGGTTTCGGCCCAAACCCAAGAGAATTCGTCGGCAGTGAATGCGAATCGTTTGCGAGTCTTCACCGGTTCCCTTCGGGCGCATCGTCCGGACGCGGTCCGGTACCACCGGGGCTGGCGCCCCAGGGGCCGGCTCCGGAGAAGGTGAATGCTGCCGGTTCGGCCTCGGACGGGGTTGAAGTCCCAGTGTCTACGCCGACGGACGGCCGATCGGTTGCTGGCGGATTCTGTTCCGGCGCGCCGTGGGTCCTAGCGGCCGGTCTGATTTGTTCGACACCACCAGTATTCGGATGGTTTCCCTCAGCGGGCGATGTATCGCGTTCACCGCCGGTTGGTGATACTGACTCCTGATGCCTTGCAGCCTGGTCTATTTGAGCGGCGGGTGTCCTGTTGTCGGGAGGGCTGTTGTCATGTGCGGGGGTGGTGACCGGTTCGGAGAATAGATTCCGGAGTGCGTTGCGGGGCGTCACGAGTGGAGGTGCAGCCTGAATGTTCGTCGTGGTGGTCGGGGTCGGCTGGTCGTCCGCGCCGACCACCGGTGATACCACGGTGCGGTGGTCGAGGAGGTCAGGCTGCTGGCGTTTGAGGTAGTCGGGGACACCTGAGGTGCGTTCGGTGTCGTCGTTGCGGCGTGCGTTACCGGGCGCCATTGGTCCCACTGGTCGCCCTGCTCCGCTTGCTGTGGTCTTGGATGCTGAGGCCCCCGCAGAGGTGGCTGGTGTTCCTAGAGTTGGAGAAGTCGGACGTAGTGCAGTGGGTTGACCGCCGACTCGCCCGATACCCGGGGTCGAGCCGGGGACCGGTCTGTGCGGGCCAGGAGTAGTGGCCGAACCGCCTCCTGCTCCGCGAACCTCGGTTCTGGCGTTTTGATCACCAGCTGGTGCCCCGGTGCTGGTCAGTGGTGTTCCGGTGGGTTGGCCTGCCGTGGCCGAAGGGTTTGCGCCCGAGCCGGTCGAGGCTGGTGCGGTGGTCTGCGATGTGGACATCGCGGATTGCGCGGTCGAGGCTGTGCTTGTTGTTGCCGCGGCTTGCGTGTCGGATGGTGGCCCGTTGTCGTTCGATGATCCGTCTTCCGGTCCCCGGTCCGCGACTGCCCCTTGTTCTTCGTTCGATGTCGATTGAGTGCTCGAGGCTGCTGGGCTGGTGATGACGGGAGCTTCGGCACCGGTTTCCGGGGGCGGTGCAAAGGCAGGAACATCGTTTCCGGAGGTCGGTACAGCAGGGAGATAGGTAGTCCGCACGGCGGCGATCGCTTGATCTCGAGCTCGGGCGGCAGCTTGGAAGTCGGCACGGTCCTTGGCGCCGTTGGTCAACCCGGGCAGTACGGATTCATCAGGGTTGTCTGGATCCGGTGGCGCGGGATGTACAGGCTCGGGAACAGCTGCGACGAAGGCTTGTGTGGCGTAGTAGATTTGGTCGAGGCGCATCGCCACCGACTTCCCCACATCGCCCATGCGTTCCCCGCTCTGGGTGAACGCGCGCGTCGCTTCCAGGGCGGCTTGTCCGGCGGCGCCTACCCACCGGTCTTGCATGACATTGTGTATTCCGATGCGGGTCAGCTGGAACAGGCCGGTCACCGAGATCGATGAGTTCGCCCAAGAGACGCACGCGTTCCACAACGCCGACTGCGCTCGGTCCAGTTCTTGGGCTGAATTCCAGATGTCCTGGTGAGTCATGGTCTCCGGCGGTGCTTCTGGATCGTTCACATAGGGCTCGTCGACACCTCCGCTGATCAGCTCGGCATCGTGGCGGGACAGTTGCTGCCCCGACACGGCGACGCGCTGTCCGGCGGCGTCTCCTGACAGGATCGGCCGCTCTGTCATCGAATCCTCCCCGCCACCATGAGCACCGCGCCGATCGAATGGTCGTGGCCCCGGTCGTACATGTCGAATGCCCCCTTCGTCTGCCGAGGAATCCTACTCACGCAGCAGGGGATCTCCAAGCGCTCCGGATCACCGCCACCGCGCAGAATGTGGCGATGGTGGGGTCGGGCTCGCTATCATCCTGGAAAGCCAAGTGATCATGACGACAGGGGGGTGCGGATGCTGTCCGCCGATATTTCGCAGATGCACAATCTGGCCGGCACGCTCGATGATGTAGGCAAGCAGATCGATGCTCTCGATGTTCGTACTGCTGCCTCGGGACTTGCCGCGGCACTGCCGGGCTGCCCTGTCTCCGCTGTGTGCCTGACCGCCGGCGAATACACCGAAGGCGCGTGGCTGCGGGTCGCCGACCGGATTCGGCAGATCGCTACGCTGACTACCCGCTGCGCCGACGACGTCGAGGCCACCGACGCCGACTTCAAGACCCAACTCGACACTATGGCCTTCCAGCTCCCGAAAGGCCATTGACATGCTCATGGTCACTCTGCCGCAGGTTCAGAAGTGGCAGACCTGGAAGCTCGGTGAGTGGGCTGACGTCCTTGATGCGAACACTCTCGCCTACGCCCATGAACTCGGCCGGATGCGGATCCACTTCACCGACCTCCACGGCTCTTGGGCCGGGGCTGCCCATGACGCCGCGTATGACCGCATCGAGGAGGAACACGGCCAGGGCCTGCGCCTGGATGCCGAGGTCGCCGACCTCGCCGCCGCGGTCCGTTCCGCCGGCGACCGGATCACCGCGGAACGCACCACCTTGCTCGATCGAGTCGCCGACGCCAAGGCGCATTTCGAGATCGACGGGAACGATGTCGTATTCACCGTGTCCGACGAATGGATCGTGACCGCCGACTACCGTGCGGCCGGACGGATCACCGAGGATGTGCGTGCTGCGGTCATGGTCGAGGCCTCCGCACGGCAAGACGCGATCAACTCCGCCTACCACTCCTTCTCTCACGCCGTCACCGAGGCTGCCGACGCGATCACCGAGGCATCCGGTGAGATCCGAGGTCGGGGAGACCTCCTGGGCAACGGTATCGACTCCGCTAGGGTCGAGGTCGACGCCGGGCTCACCGCCGAGCAAGGCCGCGAGGATGGCGAAACCATCGCCGACGGCAAGTTGTCTGATGAGGAAATCGCCCGCATCGCCGCCAACGTCGCCGCTGCTGGCTTGACTGAAACCCAGCTTGCAGCCATCGAACGCGGGGAAGAGGTCACCATCCCCGCATCCACCATGAGCTACCTCACCGAGCTCTACGACAAAGCCGGCCGCGATGGCTTGATCGGCGTATCCGAACAGCTCCGCAACGACAACACCCCCACGTCCACGCGATTGCGGGAGAGTCTGGCCAATGGGCTACTCACCGTCTCCAACGAACAGGTCGTCGGCCGTGACTATCGTGCAGGCAAAGACGACCGTGGTGGTTGGAATAACCTGAGCCCCGAGGTCAAAGAACTCATCGGCACCCGACCAGACCTCGGTGCCGATTCCCCGGATGCCAACACCACACGGCTACCCGACGACTACCGCAACAACGCCTGGGACTCCCGCAATCAGGCCGGCTCCTACAAGGAATACGTCCGGGACATGAACCGCTTCGGCGACTTCCTGAATTCCTCGGGCGACGGCTACCAGCCCGGCGACCGCCTAGGTCTGGAGTTGTCCCGTCAGGCCGCCCATCAGACCGCACTCATCGACAGCGGCGAGTACCGCAGCGCGGTCAACCCCAACGAACGCAACATCATCGACAGCCGCGCTGAGCAGGCTGCTCGCGACTTGCTCGACGTCGGAACTCGCAACAACACCTCCAACTGGGCACTGATCAGCGGAGAGGGCGGTGACGAACTCTTCGGCAAAGGCGAACCCGGGCAAAAATTCAACGAAGACTACGACTTCGACACCACTATCGCGCCCATGCTCGAGCACGAGTGGAATGATGATGGCCAAGCCGCCGCTGGAATGTTCGCCTGGATCAGTGACGACGCAACCTCGCCTGATGCCGAGACTGCCGAACGTGCCGGGCACGCCGCGCGCGAGGTCGCCGACTACATCGCCGGTAACAGGGACCACTTGCTCAACCTCGACGGCGAATACACCGAGTCCCTCGGGCAACGCAACCCCGCTCTCTTGCAAGGCATGGCCGAATCCCTGACCCCGTACATTCCCGACATGGCCGCAGTGCCAGACGACGATACTCCATTAACCCAGGGATTCGGTGACGACTTCTCGAAGCGGGATCAGGATTTCACGAACGCGAAGAATGTGTTCGCGGTCATGGATACCGACAAGGATGTGGCTGCCTACTGGAATGCGCAGGCCCTTACTTCCGCGTCCGAACTCCAGTCGGCCTGGCTCGACTCGGCACTGAACGGTGAACACGGACCCCGGCGCAGCCTCGCCGAAAGTGTTGGAGTCCTCGAAGGGTTAGTGGACAGTGGGCTAACCATCGAAATGGACGATAGATCTGCCGACCAAATGAGCGATGCCAAACAATCATATGCCGATAAGAGTGCGGCATACGATGCCATAAAAGGTGTCCTGACCACAGGAATCAAGTACACGCCAGTGATCGGTCCGGCAGTCGGAGATATGGCCAGCAACCTGGCCAGCCCAGCCATCGATATTACCAACACCTATGTGAAAAACGCCGTCGTCGGCGTCTACTACGCCCCTGACAGCGCGGACCCGAACGCCAGCGGATCACCCAGCGTCATCGATCCTCGCCGTTGGTATCAAATGGCCCAGAATCTTGAGATGCTCCGAGGTCCGATACCTCATGACGGCGATTTTGCGGGACTGTTCGACTCCGAGGGAAAACTGCTCAGTTATGACCAGTTGTCCGACGGGGCATATTCCAGTGGTGGCAGGTTGACTGACAGTCTCGTCTCAGTCCTCGAAGGATATGGCGGCGATGAGCTGGTTGATGATATCGACAAGTATCGAGGAGCGGTATCAGAAGGGCGTACGGCGGCGACATGACTGTTGAAGGTTAGGGTTTCCGCTCCCAGAGTTCAAAACTCTCCTGACAGGAAGGAGGTCGGGTCGTGTCAGTGCGGAACGATAGCCGAACGCTGATGTATTGGGTCGGGATTTTCGCATCTGCAATAGTGTTCATTGGGTCTATTGCTGGATGCGGTGCATCTGAAGACGGACCAGCTGTACCTGTAGATACCGGTTCTTCCGATCGTGATGCGCCGCACAGCAGTCAGCCTGCCAGCATATTCTGTGGCCCCTTCGAGGAAGTATTGCGGAAGAATTTCGGCATCCAGCTCAGCAACGTCGAGGGCACCACCCGTGGACTCGATGTGCCCATTGACAATGCTGTCGCCTGCAAGTACAGCGGAAGCCTGAACAACAAACACAGCGCGCGTGCATGGCTGTGGTCGTACAACTATGATCTCGACCTCGACGCCGAAGGTGATGATCTGGCACGAACAGGATATACAGCATTGAATGGCTACCCGGAATCTGCCTGGATCCGGGACCGTCGAGAGCGCCTGTCGTACAGTGGCCTCAGCACCGTCGAATTAGTGACCATCATCGGGCGGTGGCATGGAACGATCGACGTTTCCACGCCAGCAGGCGCCCCGCAAGTCACCGATGATCAGGTCTCCGCTCTGATGAATGTTCTGATCGAGACAACAGGATCGATTCAGGAGTAGCTTCTGCTCAAGCTCCAGCGACCTGTGGTAGCAGGATCTCGGCTACCTCCACAACGCGGCGACATGGATCAGAGTCCGAGTAGTTAGCGTTCACGTATACGGACATGCTCAGTGATCCGACATCGAACGCCGTGTCCAGAAAGCACATCTGCGAAACCCGTGGAGTGTCTGGCTGGTAAACGATTACATCTCGTCCGGCAATCTCAACCTCGCGAGATACTTCCGAATACCTCGTGCGCCATTCATCCAATCCGATGTTTGTCGAAGTTATCGAAAGGGTTTCGACCGTTCGTCCCGCCTCGTTCCTCATCCTGAAGGTGCAGCCAATCGACGATAGATCCCACTCGACTCGATCATCGCGTTGACGCGTTCGCGGGTCGTAGCCGATTGAGAGAATTGCCGAATCGCCAACTTCGTTACACGGATCAAATTTGACATCCGCACGTGTCGTGTTTTCCTGCGGAGGTGGAGGTTCGACCGAGACCGCCAGCGTCGCCGATGCCGAAGGCGCTGCTCCCGGATCTGCGCTCTCCAGTTCTTCGGTGCTGCACGCGGCGGCCGAAATCAGTACCGCCACCGTGAAAATGATCACTGTCGCACACTTCACGTGGCCTCCATCGAATCACCGAGCACCCGAAACGCGGCTGCGTGCCGCCCGTCGGCTTCCTCGAACAGCCCCGCAGCGCGGAGGAAGGCTTCTTGGAGCCTCATCGCACCCGCAACGTGCTGCTGCAATACCTCCTGATATTGCTCGGCCTTCCATGTGAATCCTTGCCCGAGTTGCCGTGAGGACCGGAATCCGCCCATGCCGTCGAGCCTGCATTCGGCATCCACTGTCCGGATCTCTGCCTGCAGTCCGTCGATCACTGTGTCGAGCTGTCGCACAACTTCCCGCACCACACCCTCGTCGAACTCGAGATTCCCAGAAGCGGCGGCATCGTTGAACGCCTGGATCTGCGCTTGCCCGTAGTCGACTTGCAAGGCAACCCTCCCCGTACGTTCGGCCCAAAGGTACCAGCGCAGTCTGGGCCTGTCCATATAGCGGCTCTGCCCCACGCCGGGTTCGTCCCATATTCGGTGGTAGCGAATCAAGTTTCACCCGAGGGGAGGTGCCGAAGTGGCGGAAAGCCTGCGCGACTATACATTTGCAGCTTGATCAGCTTCGCCCTCGTGTTGACGCCTTCGGTCGGACCGCTGCTGTATGGCAGGGTCGAACCGGTGACCACGGCGGTATCGTAGGCACGCTCAAGGAGAGTACGACGGCGGTGGGCGAAGCTGGTGTGGTTTTAGGCATCTTGCGGGGCCCTCGCAGAAGCCGAACGTCTGGGTGAACACACGCGGCACCGATAGCGAACTGGCCGCCGCGTTGAACGCGAAAAGAGCCCTACCCTGTGACCGAGGTCGGGCGCTTGCTGTAGCGTCTGTAGGCGCACTGAACAGATCCGCTGCACGCGAGCGGCTGCGCCGCTCATTCACGATGAGGGGACCAGTGACATGCGCCCGAGAACATTTGCTGTAGGCGTGGGGTTGATCGCCGTCGTCGCGGGCCAGCGCGCGTAATCCGAGGCCGTACCAGTGCGCGGCGACTGCCATGACGTCTCCTATCCGTTAATGATGTAGAGGGTGTCGGGGTCGGGACACCCGCGTCGTAGTCGGCCTGTGTAATGGTTTGGATGCGGGCCACGCCGCCGGCGTTGCGGACGGCGGCGGCCTCGCTGGCTGGCGGCACCGGCAGGCCGGCCTCTATCAGCGGCCACAGCCGGATCGGGTGCGGCCAGTCCGGGATGGTGATCTGGTATTGACGTGCTCCGATGCGCACGGTCGCCGGGCCACCGCTTCACCCCTCCAGCATTCACCCAATGAGTGGGTCACACCCACGGCTGGCGAATATCCCCCGAATCAAGAGCGGATCAGCCATCGTATAACCCACACGGTGGTCTCAAAAGTTGCAGGACGGCTGACAATAACTCTCGGATATCTCCCACGCAAGCTCCGACTGTTCTGACAGCAAATCGTCCTAGGTGCGTATCCTGGTGGGCACGATCACTTGTGGAAGTAGTAGCCGCGAGAATTCGCCCATGCCTTCCCGCGCGCGCTCGAGGTCGACCTTCCGGTAGATGCGGTTCGCGACGACTGAGGATTGCCCCAGAATCCGCATCCGATCCTCTTCTGGAATATCGAGCAGATTGTTAGCGGTGTGCCGGCCGCCGTGACCTGGAATCACCGGCACACCAGCGGCTTCCAACGCCTCGGTCCACACAGCAGTGTCATCGGCGGGCCGAATCGGCTTGCCGGCGGGGGAGACCCACATAAGGCCGTAGTCGTTCGGGGTGCGGTGTTCGAGGTACGCCTGCAGGATCGCCGCCAACTCGGGCGCCATCGGAATCAGAATTGATTTGCGTGTCTTTGGTCGAACCAGCGCCGCTCCGAAGTACAGCGGCCGGATCTCGTAGTGCTTCGGCGCGTCGTATCGGTCGGGGTCATCGCTGTACTTCATGCCCTCCCGTAGCGGAAGCCACTGCAGCTGCCAGGACTTGTCGATCGTGAGCGCCTCGAAGTCGATCCGGTCTTCCTCGAGACCGAGCAGCTCGCCCTGGCGCATCGCAGTCAGGTACCGGGCTGCGAGCAATGACACGTAGGGGTTCGTGCGCTCGATCGCGGTCGAGAGCACCGTGCGCGCCTGATCGGCCGTGTGGTGCGGGATCTCGGCATAGACGGCAGCCGGCCGCGGCACGAGTTTCGCGACGTTCTCCCGCATCAGCGGCGGGCGCTCCCGTCCGGCCGCGTCGAGCGCCTCTTTGATCCGGTCATAGGCGACCTGTACCGTCCGGCTGGACCACCGCGGCTTCGCGACGATCTGTCCGTCGATTTCCTTCTCCACGGTGGCCAGTCGGACGTAGTCCAGTAGGTGGCGGATGTGCGCCGGATTCAGGTCGGCGAGGCGGACGGGACCGATGCTGGGGATGATCTGCTGGCGGATCGTGGACCGATAGGTCCGCCATACATTCGGACCCAGCTCCTGTTTTTTGATCTCATCGATCCAATGCACGGTCCAGCTCTCGACGGTCCAGCCCCGCTGGAGCTGCTCGAGGCCGTTGGCGATATCCAACTTGAGTTGCTCGAGCTTCTCCAAGGCGACTGCTTTGTCTCTCGAGTAGACCTCGGAGCGGTAGCGCTTGGGGTCGAGCTCGTTCGGGATCTCCACGCGCCCGATCCACATGCCGTCGCGACGCTGGAACAGCCCGCCCGATCCCTTGTTGCGGCGCCGACGCTTGCCGGGAGTGCGGTACTTCTCGCGGCTACGTGCCACCCTCGTCACCTCCGGGGACTCTGGATGCTGCATGGACACAGCGGTGGGATGCCAGGGTTTGCCGGGAGGTGGTGGTACGCCAGTGCCAGTGTCCCGATTCGCTATACCCTATCCCTATACCCTATGCTAAGGTACCGTGTGGCATCACAGGAACAGTGAAACCCCTCTGACCTGGTGAAACTGCACGAAGCATGAGCGGGATGTCAGCCTTCCAAGCTGATGGTGCGGGTTCGATTCCCGTCACCCGCTCTGGCGGATGACCACCCTTGCAGCAAACCGGCCGCAAGGAACACGGGGTGTAGCGCAGCTTGGTAGCGCACCCGCTTTGGGAGCGGGTGGTCGCAGGTTCAAATCCTGTCACCCCGACCACATCGAGCCGATGACCGGCTCGGCGGTTGGGGCGGCCTGCGGATTCCCGGACTGGGAGTCGAGATGGGATCTCGCCCCGCTGCCGAGTTGAATCGGACTCCGTTGCCTGCCAGCTGGCCAACCGCATTCAGGATGATGTCCTGTCACGGACCGGGATGATCTGGCCCGAGGATCGCGGGCGTGGTCACCAGCCGTTGTGCCCGGCGACGCGGGGTGGTATCGGGAGAGTGAGCCTACGGTGGTGGCGTCGTACGGGTATGCAGGTGTGGCACACCGGCCGGACGGTTCCGTCGAGAGTGTCGTCCGGTGGTGGCTGGGCTTATTGGCTCGTCGGGGCGATCGCGGAACCGGCGGGAGACGTGTGGCTGTGCCGCATGTGGCATCAGAACACAAAAGAGAAAGCGCCGAAAGACATTCCGGCGCTACCGACCCAACCGACCGCGCGGTCACCGCGGCGCAACGCACCGTGCTCGTACGCGGAGGCGATAGCGGTGGGCACCGATGCGGAGACGATATTCCCGGTGCGGTCGTAGACGTGGTGGATGACCTTACCCAGACCCACTGTGTCGGCCATACTCTGCCAGTACCGCTTACTGGACGCATGCGTGAATACCGCTGCGACCTCATCGGTGGGCACCGCGAGCTGTTCGAATACCGTGTGGGCCTCTGCGGTTCCCGCCTCGTGCATCTCGAAGCCGTAGGACGTGAAGAAGCCGACACCGTTCGCAGCCAGCTTGTCCGAGGGATCGCAGTAGCCCTCGTAGCCGTCGAGTGTGACATTGCACAGTGGCGCCAGATCGGGGCGTGAGGCGAACCGGAACTCCCATGGCTCGTTGTCCTCGGCGGAGAGCACGGTTGCACTGGCCGCTTCGCCCAAGGTGTAGGCGGGGAATATCGATTCCAGAGCGTCCAGTTGCGGAATGCGGAACAGATGCGGGAACACGACCCCGCCCGACCGCAGGTTGCACTCCGCATTGACGATCAACGCATTGCTGAATTGTCCTGTACGAAACAATGCTTCGGTGACTTGGACTGCCCTGGTCCAGCTCATGCAGGCGTCGAGTATGTCGAAACAGTGCGCGTTCTCCAGCCCGATCGCAGCAGCCGAGTGGTAGGCGCCGCCGGGCTCGATGAACCCGCGACCGATGCCGGTGTAGATGAGCAGGTCGATGTCGCGCGGTCGCAGCTCCGCTCGGGTCAAGGCCACACCGGCGGCGCTACGCAGCAGTTCGATGGGTCGTTCCCCCTCATCGAGCCATTGTCGCGAGTCGGAACCCGAGTAGCGTAAGTAGTATTCGACCTTACGCAAGGTATCGTCGAGGTCACCGGTGAAGGTTTCCGCGCTGTGCTTGGCGATCAGGTCGGTGATATCGGTGTTGGTGACGGTGCGAGACGGAAGAGTGGCGGCCGCGGAACGAATTCTCATCTTATCGTGTCCCTATGCTGGTGGAATCTCCGACGTGCTGGGTGTTCGTGCCGGCGTGTCCGCCGCCGGGCTCGAGATGCTCGGCGATCGCGCAGGCCATGGCCGCTATCGAAGCCGCGTCCCACATCAGTTCTGGTGGGAACCGCATTCCGACCCACTCTTCCAGCCTTGCATGTAGATTCATCTGATCGATAGAGCCCATACCGTGCTCGGCGAGGGTGCGATCGACGTCCACTGTCGGTGCATCCGGTGCCATGTGTTGCGCGACCCACTCGTCTACCTGCACGAGCAGGCCCCGCTGTAGGCGATCTCGCACGGATCGCATGGCCGGAAGCGCCGAACCGTCTGCGGCGATGGACGTTTCGCTGGCAGCCAGGTCCACCCAACGGTGGACCTCGCTGAGTGAACCCGCGAGAAAGTCGATCTTGCATTGCTGGCGGCGCAGTTTGCCGCTTGTGGTACGCGGAATGGTTCCCTGGTCGATGAACAGGACGACCATCGGTGTGATGCCGTGTTTCCTGGCCACGATGTGATGCACTACCGTGACCAGATCCTCTGCGGCCGGGGCCAGATCCGGCTGATATTCGGCGACGAGTACCAGGTTTTCCTGTCCGTTTCGTTCCAGGGAGAATGCGATCACCGCGCCTGCGCGCAGCGACTCGTGGCTCGACACCACGGTGGCCTCGATATCTTCGAGGTAGTAGTTCACCCCGTTGACGATCATGAGGTTCTTGACTCGGCCGCAGATGTACAGTTCACCCGCGTATCGGAAACCGAGGTCGCCGGTGCGTAGATGAGTACGGTCACTGCTCTCGCCGGTGATCCGGGCGTGGAAGGTCTTTTCGCTGTCCTCGGGACGATCCCAGTACCCGGGTGCCACAATCTGCCCGCTGACCCAGATCTCGCCGATCTCGTCATCGGCCAGTCGTCGACCGGATTCCGGTTCTACGATGGCGATTTCGGTATCCATGACGGTATGTCCACAACCGACCAGCTCGATCGTTCCTTCCCCTTCGGCGGGCAGCACCTTCCGTCGGCCGAGGGCGGACTCGTCGAAGCTCGCCACGG
>NZ_AXVD01000036.1 GCF_000482385.1 Nocardia sp. CNY236 | reverse complement strand
TGGCAGGTGGACTGACCCTGGCCGACGGCGCGAAAGTTGTCGCGTTGCGCAGCCAGGCGATCGCGGTACTGGCCGGCCGCGGCGGGATGGCCTCGGTGCCATTGGCAGCCGAGGAATTGAACGATCGCCTGCATGCGTGGGCGCAGCGAATCTGCGTCGCCGCCGTCAACGGGCCGTCGTCGACCGTGGTGGCCGGTGACGCCGCCGCCGTCGAACAACTGGTCGCGAGCTTGGCCGCGGACGGTATCGGGGCCCGGGTCATCCCAGTCGATTACGCCTCGCATTCACCGCAGGTCGAGCAGATCCGTGACCGGCTGCTGGCAGAGCTCGCCGATATCGAGCCGACCGCTGCCGACGTGCCGTTCTTCTCCACGGTGGATGCCGCCTGGCGGGATACCCGCAGCCTGGACGCCGACTACTGGTATCGCAACCTGCGTCGGCCGGTGAGCTTCGCAGGCGCCGTCCAGGCCCTGCTCGAGGACGGCTACACCTTCTTCGTCGAGCCGAGCGCCCATCCCGTGCTCACCGTCGGCGTGACACAGACGGCCGAGGCGGTCGGCGTGGACGTGACGGCCGTCGGCACGTTGCGTCGCGATCGGGGCGGTCTGGACACCGCGCTGCGGTCGTTCGCCGAGACTCAGGTCCACGGTCTGTCACCGGATTGGACCGCATTCTTCGCTGACGTTCCCGCCGCCCCGGTGACCTTGCCGACCTATGCGTTCCGGCATCGGTGGTTCTGGCTGCAACGCCCGCAGGACGCTACCGCACCGCCGGCCGCCGACCCCGCGGAGACCGCGTTCTGGGAGACGGTCGACGACGAGAACCTTCCGGCGTTCATCGCCACTCTCGGCGTGGCGCCCACCGACGGGGTCGGCGCCGTGCTGCCCGCCCTCGCCGCGTGGCGGCGGGGGTTCGCCGACCGTGCCACCGCCGACTCCTGGCGCTACCGCATCGACTGGGAACCACTCGCCGACCGACCGAACGCGGCGCCGACCGGCAACTGGCTGCTCGTCTCGTCCGCGGCTACCGCAGGCGGCGCCGTGCCCGAGGCCTGCGCCCGGGCGTTGACCGAAGGCGGTGCCACCGTCGTGCCGATCGTGCTCGACCCATCCGCCGACGACCGGGGCGCGCTCGCCGCCCGGCTCGGCACGATTCTCACCGAACTGCCCGGCCCGGTGTCCGGTGTCCTCGCACTGCTCGGGCTCGACGAGTCACCGCACCGGTGCAACCCGCACATGACCGACGGCACCGCGCTGAGCCTGGTGCTGCTGCAGGCACTGGGGGACAGCGGGTGCGCGGCGCCCCTGTGGTGGGCCACCCGGGGCGCCGTGGCCACCGGCTCGGCCGATGCGCTTGCCAGTCCCGCCCAGAGCGTGCTCTGGGGTCTGGGCCGAGTGGCCGCCCTGGAACACTCGCCGCGTTGGGGTGGCCTCGTCGACCTGCCCGTCGCCTTCGACCAGCGGGCCGCCGAACGCCTGCGCGGGGTGCTCGCCGGCCATGACGACGAGGACCCGAACGACGAGGACCGGGACGAGGAGGACCAGGTTGCGATCCGGGCCGACGGAGTCTACGGCAGGCGGCTGGTCCGTGCGGCGCTCGGCGACACCGCCACGCCGCCGTCCTGGAAGCCGCGGGGCACGATTCTGATCACCGGCGGCACCGGTGGCGTCGGCGCGCAGCTGGCCCGCTGGTTCGCCGACCGCGGCGCGGAGCACGTGGTCCTGGTCAGCCGCAGCGGCCCGGCCGCCGCCGGCGCGGACGAGTTGACCGGACAGCTCACCGCGCGGGGCGCAAGGGTGACCATCGCCGCCTGCGATGTCACCGACCGCGCGGCGCTGGCCGAGCTCATCACCGAATTGCGTGCAGCGGGGGCCGATATCCGCACGGTGATCCATGCTGCGGGCGGGGGCGCGCTGGTCCCGCTCGCAGACACCGATCCCGACGACTTCGCGCAAACCCTGCACACCAAAGTCGGTGGCGCAGACAGCCTCGACGCCGTCTTCCGCGCCGAACCGCTGGACGCCTTCGTCCTGTTCTCCTCCATTTCCGCGGTCTGGGGCAGCGACGAGCACGGCGCGTACGCCGCCGCCAATGCCTACCTCGACGGTTTGGCCGAGAATCGCCGCTCCCGCGGTCTGAGGGCCACCTCGATCGCGTGGGGCATCTGGGATCCGGCCGATGGCGGCGGTATGGCGGCGAACCTCGTCGAAGACCAACTGCGGGGACGGGGGGTTCCGTTCATGGCGCCAGCGGTGGCGCTGAGCGCATTCGGCACAGTGCTGGACAACGACGACACCGCAGTCCTGGTGGTCGCCATCGACTGGGACCGTTTCGCACCAGTGTTCACCTCGGTGCGGCCCAGCCCGCTCATCGCGAATCTGCCAGAGGTGCGGCGCATCCTGGCCGCCGAGGTTGCGCCCGCCACCGACGACGGCGCGGGCTCGGCGCTGCGACGCAGACTGCACGAAGCCGACCGCGCCGAGCGAGACCGCATCCTCGTCGACGTGGTGCGTACCCACGCTGCACGCGTCCTCGGCCACGACTCCGGTGGTGCGATCGAACCCGACCGAGCCTTCCGCGATCTGGGTTTGGACTCGCTGACCGCCGTCGAAATGCGCAATCGGCTCAACGCCGCCACTGGATTGCGGCTGCACGTGGCGGTGATCTTCGACTATCCATCGGCTACAGCGCTTGCCCGGCACCTCGGCCCGCTGTTGCTCGGCGCCGAAACCGCCGCGCCGGAGCAGCTCTCGGTCACCGCTGTGGACACCGAGGATCCCGTCGTCATCGTCGGCATGGCCTGCCGCTACCCGGGTGGGGTGCACAATCCGGACCAGCTGTGGGATCTGCTGGTCGAGGGCCGCGACGCCGTCGCCGAACTCCCGGCGGACCGCGGCTGGAATGTGGCTGCGCTCTACGACTCCGATCCGGACCGGCCCGGAACGACCTATGCGTTCGAAGGCGGCTTCCTCGACGACGCAGCCGAATTCGACGCGGGATTCTTCGGCATCTCACCACGCGAGGCGCTGGCCATGGATCCCCAGCAACGGCTGCTCCTGGAGACCTCCTGGGAGGTGCTCGAGCGTGCCGGCATCGATCCGGTGACCCTGCGCGGCAGCCGGACCGGCGTCTATGCCGGCGGCGCCTACCAGGGGTACGGCAGCCACGACGTGCCCGCGGAGGTAGAAGGCCACCTCATCGCGGGCGTGTCCACCAGTGTCCTATCCGGGCGCGTTGCCTACAGCCTGGGGCTGGAGGGCCCCGCCGTCACCGTCGACACCGCCTGCTCCTCATCGCTGGTGGCGGTGCACCTGGCCGCGCGGGCGCTGCGCAGCGGCGAGTGCACGCTCGCCCTGGCCGGCGGTGTCACTGTGCTCGGCTCGCCGCTGTCGTTGACCGGTTTCAGCCGCCAGCGCGGCCTGGCAGCGGACGGGCGATGCAAGTCCTACGCCGCCGCCGCCGACGGATTCGGCATCGCCGAGGGCGTCGGTGTGTTACTGCTGGAACGTCTTTCGGAGGCCGAACGCAACGGTCATCCGGTACTGGCCACGCTCCGCGGCTCCGCGATCAACCAGGACGGCGCCAGCAACGGTCTCACTGCCCCCAACGGGCCGGCGCAGCAGCGCGTCATCCGCGCCGCGCTCGCCGATGCCGGGCTCGCCCCTGCCGATGTGGACGTGGTCGAGGGACACGGCACCGGCACGAAGCTGGGGGACCCGATCGAGGCCGACGCGCTGCTGGCCACCTACGGGCGCGATCGGCCCGCGGACCGGCCGCTGCGCCTCGGCTCGGTGAAGTCGAATATCGGCCACACCCAGGCCGCTTCGGGCGTCGCGGGCATCATCAAGATGGTGCAGGCCATGCGGCACCACCTGCTGCCCCGGTCACTGTATGCCGCCGAGCCCACTCCGGAGGTCGATTGGTCCACCGGCGCGGTGACCCTGCTGGCCGAGCCTGCGCCGTGGACACCCGACGACCGGCCGCACCGCGCCGGCATCTCGTCCTTCGGTCTCAGCGGCACGAATGCGCACATCATCCTCGAACAGGCGCCCGTGCCGCCGATGCGACCCTCCGTCGAGCCGCAGGCACAGCGTCCAGTGCTCTGGCCGCTGTCGGGCCGCACCGAGCAGGCATTGCGGTCGCAGGCAGCGAGGCTTGCCGAACACCTCGCCGTCCGGGCTTCCGCGTCTGTGTTCGACGTCGGATACTCCCTGATCCACGACCGGACGCAATTCGACCATCGGGCTGCCGTGGTCGGCCATGACCGTGACGCCATGGTGGCGAGCCTGACTGCGCTGGCGGCAGGGCGTGCCGACGACCTACTCGTGCAGGGCGTCGCACAGGGCGTGGGTCGAACGGTGTTCGTTTTTCCGGGGCAGGGGTCGCAGTGGGTGGGCATGGCGCGGGAGTTGCTGGAGGAGTCAGCGGTGTTCGCGGCGCGGATGGCCGAGTGCGAGGCGGCATTGGCGCCGTGGGTGCAGTGGTCGCTGGTGGATGTGCTCCGTTCGTCGGCTCCGCTGGATCGGGTGGATGTCGTTCAGCCGGTGTTGTTTTCGGTGATGGTGTCGCTGGCGGCGGTGTGGCGTTCGTTCGGGGTGCAACCGGCTGCAGTGCTGGGCCATTCGCAAGGCGAGATCGCTGCAGCCGTGGTGGCAGGTGGACTGACCCTGGCCGACGGTGCGCGCATGGTGGCCTTACGCAGCAAGGCCTTGCTGCCGCTGGTCGGTCGGGGCGGAATGCTGTTCGCGGCGACGTCGGTCGATGCGATCACCGAGTATCTGCAGCCGTGGACGGATCGGGTTGCGGTGGCGGCGGTCAACGGTCCCGGCTCGGTGACGGTGTCCGGGGATACCGTCGCGCTGTCGGAGCTGAGCGCGCGGCTCGCCGATGCCGGAATCATGTCCTGGGAGCTTCCCGGTGTCGATTTCGCCGGACACTCGCCGCAGGTGGACCGACTACACGCCGAGCTGGATGCGGCCTTCGCCGGGGTGACGCCACGGTCGTCGTCGGGGGTCGCGTTCTACTCCACCGTCACCGGCGCGCGGCTGGACACCGCCGGACTGGATGCCGGGTACTGGCACCGCAACTTGCGGGAGCCGGTCGCTTTCTCGGCGGCCGTCGAGGCATTGCTGCGGGATGAACACACGATCTTCGTCGAGGTGAGCCCGAACCCGGTGCTGTCGGTGTGGCTGCGGCACGCCGTGGAATCGGCCGAAGCGCCCGGATGCGTAACCGGCACCCTCGCCGATTCCGACGGCGGCCTGCGGCGGTTCCTCCTCTCGCTCGGCGCACTGCACACCTGCGGCGTCGAGATCGATTGGGACGCCGTATCGCCCGCTACCGGTGCGCAGCGTGTCGAATTGCCGACCTACCCCTTCCAGCGGGCACGCTATTGGCTGCCTGCGCCGGCCGCCTCCGACGCAGGCGCAGTCGGCGCCGATCCGGTGGACGCCGGGTTCTGGACGGCCGTGGAACGCGGTGACCTCGCGACCCTGGCGAGCACGCTGCGGGTGGCGGATGAGGATGCGCAGGCTTCGCTGCGCGCGGTGCTGCCCGCCCTGTCGTTCTGGCACCGTGACCGCCGGGATCGTCACGTGCTGGATACGTGGCGCTACCGCGTGATCTGGAAGCCCATTGCGATCGGTCCGGAAAAACCTGTCCTGCGGGGTCTTTGGTGGCTGGTCGTACCGGAAGCCATGGTGGACGATCCGGCCGTCGCCGCCAGCGCGAGCGCACTCGAGCGGCACGGCGCCACGGTCGCCACGGTGCCGATCGGCGCCGACGAGCGGGCGCAGGTCGCAGAAGGCTTGCGCGAACGTCTCCGCGCCGACGCGCCAGCCGGTGTCCTGTCGCTGCTCGGCCTCGCTGCCGAGGAACACCGCTCGCCGGTGGTGCCCACGGGTCTGGCCATGACCGTGACCCTGGTGCAGGCGCTGGGTGACGCCGACGTCGCCGCGCCGGTCTGGGTCGCGAGCGTCGGTGCAGTCCGGGTGGGTCGGGCCGATACCGTGCCCAATGCCGACCAGGCCATGATCTGGGGACTCGGCGCGGTCGCGGGCATGGAGTACCCGCAGCGCTGGGCGGGTCTGATCGATCTGCCCGCACAGTTCAACGCGCGGGTGCTCGACCGGCTGGTGCACGTCCTGGCCGGCCTCGACGGCGAGGACCAACTCGCTGTGCGCGTCTCCGGCGTCTTCGCCCGCCGCGTGGTGCGGGCCGAGCCCAGCGAGCCGGGACCGGGAACCGTCTGGACAACCTCTGGGGCTGCGTTGATCACCGGCGGTACCGGAGCTCTCGGCGCGCATGTCGCCCGGTGGCTGGCGCGCGCCGGGGCGCGGCACATCGTGCTCGCCGGCCGTCGGGGGTCCGCCGCACCCGGCGCCGCATTGCTGGTGGCCGAGCTGGCGGAGCTGGGTGCAAACGCGGTCGCTGTGGCCTGTGACGTCACCGATCGTGACGCCCTCGCCGGCCTGCTCGCCTCGATTCCGGCCGACCGCCCGCTGCGCACCGTGGTGCATGCCGCGGGCGTGCTGGACGACGGTGTTCTCGATGGTCTCACCCCGCAGCGAGCTGCCGTTGTGCTACGCCCCAAGGTCGAGGCCGCCCGGCATCTCGACGAACTCACCCGCGACCTGGATCTGGACGGGTTCATCCTGTTCTCTTCCCTCGCGGCCACTCTGCCGGGAACCGGTCAGGGCAGCTACGCGGCCGCCAACGCCTACCTGGACGCTCTGGCGGAGCGGCGCCGGTCTTTCGGGCTGCCTGCAACCTCACTGGCCTGGGGTTTGTGGGCGGGAAACAGTGCAGCCGCCGCGGCGGGCGACCGGCTCGTAGGCGCGGGTCTGCAGCCGATGGAACCGGCGCTGGCTCTCACGGCGTTGAGTGAGGCACTGACGCACGGTGAGACGCGGCTCATCGTCTCCGGCTTCGACTGGGAGCGATTCACCCGTACCTCGGTGACGTTGCGTCCCAACACCGTATTGCGCGAGCTGCCCCAGGCCGCGCCATTCCTCCGCACAGACGCGGGTGCACGCGCCGGCGACTCCCTCGCCGGACGGCTGGCCCGACTATCGGAGGCCCAGCGGGAGCAGGAATTGACGTCCCTGATTCGCACGGAGGTAGCCGAGACCCTCGGCCATGCCGATGCGGCAGGCATCGAACCCGGTCGCGCCTTCCGAGAACTCGGGTTCGATTCGCTGACCGCTGTCGACCTGCGCAACCGGCTGGCGGCGGTGACCGGACTGCGGCTGTCGGTCACATTGGTCTTCGACCATCCCACGATCACCGCGTTGGTTGGCCATATCGCCGGACATCTCGATGTCGCCGCGCCCGACGCCGCGTCCGAGGCCGCGACCGCGACCGCGCCTGCGGCCGCACCGGCCGACGATCCGATCGCCATCGTGGCGATGAGCTGCCGCTTCCCCGGCGAGGTCGAATCCCCTGATGACCTGTGGCGCCTGGTCGTCGACGGCGTCGACGCCATCTCGCCGTTCCCGACGGGTCGCGGCTGGGACCTCGACGAGCTCTACTCCAGCGATCCGGAACAGCCAGGCACCTCCTACACCTGGCACGGCGGGTTCTTGCACCGGGCAGCCGAATTCGACCCGGCCTTCTTCGGCATCTCGCCGCGTGAGGCACTGGCCATCGATCCCCAGCAGCGATTGCTGCTCGAGATCGCCTGGGAGGCATTCGAACGCGCGGGCATCGATCCACGATCGCTGGTAGGTAGCCGGGCCGGCGTCTTCGTTGGCTCCAGCTACCACGACTACGGGAGCCGGGTGCGGCAACCCTCCGAGGAACTCGAAGGCTACCTGGGACTGGGTAGCGCGGGCAGCGTCGCCTCCGGCCGCATCGCCTACACCTTCGGGCTGGAAGGGCCTGCGGTGACGGTGGATACGGCCTGTTCCTCGTCACTGGTGGCAATCCATCTCGCCGCGCAGGCACTACGGGGGGGTGAGTGCACGCTCGCGCTGGCAGGCGGTGTTGCGGTGATGGCCACCCCCGGGTCCTTCGTCGAATTCAGTCGACAGCGCGTGCTCGCCGAGGACGGCCGCTGCAAGCCGTTCGCTGCTGCTGCCGACGGCACCTCCTGGGCCGAGGGCGCGGGTGTGGTGGTGCTGGAACGTCTCTCCGATGCGCGGCGCAACGGCCATCCGGTGCTGGCGTTGGTCCGGGGCTCGGCGGTGAACCAGGACGGCGCCAGCAATGGCCTCACCGCGCCCAATGGGCCTGCCCAGCAGCGGGTCATCGCCCAGGCGCTGGCCAATGCCGCAGTCGCCGCCGCCGATGTCGACGCCGTCGAAGCGCACGGAACCGGCACGCGGCTCGGTGACCCCATCGAAGCCCAGGCGCTGCTGGCAGCCTATGGGCAGGATCGGCCTGCAGACCGGCCGCTACTGCTCGGCTCGATGAAGTCGAACATCGGGCACGCACAGGCCGCCGCAGGCATCGCCGGAGTCATCAAGATGGTGCAGGCCATGCGTCACGGTGTACTGCCCGGCACGCTGCATGTGGACCGGCCGACCCCGCTCGTCGATTGGTCGTCGGGAGCGGTGGCGCTGCTGACCGAGAACACCACGTGGCCCGAGACCGGCCGTCCTCGCCGGGGTGCCGTTTCCTCGTTCGGCGTCAGCGGCACCAATGCACACACCATCCTGGAACACGTTCCCGAAGAGTCCGATTCGGTGGTACAGCCCGATGCGGACGGCGGCGGTCTCTGGCTCGTGTCCGCCCGCAGCGCGGCGGCGCTGCGAGCGCAGGCCGAACGACTGCTCAGGTTTGTCCAGGACCGTCCAGCGCTCGATCCCGTCGCCATCGGCAGAGCCTTGGCGAACACTCGTAGTGCCTTCGAGCACCGCGGCGCCGTCGTTGCGGACACCCGGGACGGACTGCTGGCAGGCATGCACGCGCTGGCGACCGACGGCACCGCGCCCGGTGTATTCCGTGGCAAGTCCGGTGAGGGCAAGACGGCCTTCCTGTGTGCAGGCCAGGGCAGCCAGCGTCCCGGCATGGGCGCCGAACTCTACCGGGCCCAGCCGGTCTTCGCCGCCGCGTTCGACGCGGCGTGCGCGGAATTCGACACCCATTTGGATCGGCCGCTGCACGAGGTGGTGTTCGCCCAGGCCGAATCACCTGAGGCCGCCCTGCTCGACACCACAGCTTTCACCCAGCCTGCGGTGTTCGCCCTGGAGACCGCCCTGTTCCGGCTGCTGGAGCACTGGGATGTGACACCCGCACTGCTGCTGGGGCATTCGGTGGGCGAACTCGTCGCGGCGCACGTCTCGGGCGTGCTGTCGCTGCCCGACGCCGCACGGTTGGTTGCGGCGCGCGGGCGGCTCATGCAAGCCCTGCCCGAGGGTGGCGCAATGATTTCGCTGACCGCCTCCGCGGAGCAGGTCCTGCCGCTGCTCGCAGGGCACGCGGACCGGGTGTCCATCGCCGCGGTGAACGGCCCCGCAGCCACTGTGATCTCGGGCGACGCGGATGTCGCGCTCGATATCGCCGCCCGCTGGCAATCGATGGGCGGTAAGGCGCGACGGCTCGCGGTCAGCCATGCCTTCCATTCGCCGCACATGGACGCAGTGCTCGACGACTTCCGCAAGGTCGCCGACACCATCGACTTCCGGCCACCGCTGATCCCAATCGTGTCGAACCTGACCGGCCGGGTGGCCAGCGCCGAGGAGATCGACACCGCCGACTACTGGGTCGCGAATGTGCGCAACGCAGTTCGCTTCCACGACGGCATGGCGTGCCTGGCCGCCGAGGGCGTCACCCGCTTCCTCGAACTGGGTCCCGACCAGTCCTTGACCGCCATGGGTCGCGACTGCCTGGCGGACACGGCGGTCGACCCGGACGCCATGGTCTCGTCGCTGCGCCGTGATCGGGCCGAAATGGCTTCGGTGACTGCGGCATTGGCTCAGTTGCACACCCGCGGCACGTCGATCGGCTGGGAGCGGTTCTTCGGCGGTCCGCTCGGCAGGCATGTGGAGCTGCCGACCTACGCCTTCCAGCACGAGCGCTACTGGCTGGAGGCCGACAATGCCACCGGTGATGTGGCGGCGGTTGGCTTGCGCCCAGCCGAGCATCCGTTGCTGGGTGGGATGGTCGAACTCCCGGATTCCGGCGGGTTCCTGTGCACCACGAAGCTATCCACTCGTAGCCACCCGTGGCTGGCCGAGCACGGCATTCTGGGATCGGCACTGTTCCCGGCCACGGCGTTCCTCGAACTGGCCATCCGGGCCGGGGACGAAGTGGGCTGCCACGAGGTCGACGAGCTGCTGCTGGAAGCGCCCCTGGTGATCGAGACGAACAGTGCTGTGCTGCTGCAGATTTCGGTCGGCGCGCCGGACGGCGACGGCAGCCGTCCGATCGCCGTGTACTCCCGGCCCGAGATCGCGCCTCCCGACCGGTCGTGGACCCGGCATGCCGCAGGCCTGCTCACCGTCTCCGAGCCGAACGAGGCGGCGGCAGTGGGCGAGTGGCCGCCACAGGGTGCCGAGCCGATCGAGGTCGAGGGCCTCTATAGGCAGTTCGAACAGGGCGGCTTCGCGTATGGACCGGCTTTCCGAGGCCTGCGGGAGGCGTGGCGGCTCGGCGACGAGGTGTACGCCGAGGCGAGCCTGCCGCCACAGTATTGCGGCGACGCGGCCGGCTTCGGGCTGCATCCCGCGCTGCTCGACAGCTCCCTGCACGCGCTGGCGTTCGGAATCCTGGCAGGATCCACCCAGAGCTGGCTGCCCTTCTCCTGGAACGGCGTTCGGTTGCACGCCTCGGGTGCGTCGTCGCTGCGCATCCGGTTGCGGCCTGCGGGCCGGGACGCTGTGCAGGTGCTGGCGGTGGACGCGGCGGGCGATCCCGTCGTGTCCATGCGCTCGCTGCTGTTGCGGCCGCTGTCCGCCGATCGGATCGGCGCTGCTCGGCCGGCGGCCGAGCACGAGAAGCTGTTCCGAGTCGAGTGGCCTGTGCTGCCGACGACAACACCTGGCGTGGTGGGCGATTGGGTCGTCCTGGGCGGTGAGGTGTCGGAGTGGGGCGCGGCGGGCGTCGACCGCACGGTGGCCGACCTCACCGAGCTGGGGCATGGGGACCTGCCGGCGGTGGTGGTAGCTCCTGTCCCGGTCGATCCGCCGTCGCGGGACGAGGTGGCGGCGGTGCGGTCTGCCACCGAGTACGCGCTCACGCTCGTCCAGAGCTGGCTGGCGCAGGAGCGGCTACAGGCCGCAACCCTGTTGTTGGTGACGCGTGACGGTGTGGCCGTTCGGCCGGACGCCGACGTGCCGGACCTGGCGCATGCCGCGGTGTGGGGCCTGGTGCGCACCGCGCAGACCGAGCATCCAGGCAGATTCGTGATCGCGGATCTGGATGGTGATGCAGCATCGGTGGCGGCACTACCCGTCGCGCTCGGACTCGGCGAGCCACAGGTCGCCGTGCGGTCGGGGGTAGTGCATCAGGCCCGGCTGGCCCGGGTGCCGCGCACCGACTCGCTTGCGGCGCCGGTGTGGGAGCGCGGGGGAACTGTCCTGATCACAGGTGGTACCGGCGCCATCGGCCGACATATCGCCCGGCACCTGGTGTCCGGGCACGGCGTGCGCCGGCTGGTGCTGACCGGTAGGCGCGGTTCGGCTGCCGTGGGTGCGAACGCGCTTCGCGACGAGCTGACCGCGCTCGGCGCGGAGGTCGAGATAGCCGCGTGTGACGTCGCCGAGCGAGAACAACTCGCAGCGCTGCTCGCCGGGTTGCCCGTACGCCGCCCGCTCACCGCCGTGGTGCACGCCGCCGGCGTGCTCGACGACGGCGTGCTCGAAGCACTGACGCCGCAGCGATTGCGGGACGTGATGCGCCCCAAGGTCGATGCCGCGCTGCACCTGCACGAGCTGACCGCGGAGATGGAGTTGTCGGCGTTCGTGGTGTTCTCCTCCATCGCCGGCGTCTTCGGCGGTATGGGCCAGGCCAACTATGCCGCAGCCAACGCCTTCCTCGATGCGCTGGCACACCGCAGGCGAGCGAACGGTCTGCCTGCCGCTTCTTTGGATTGGGGGCTGTGGATCACCGAGGGCGGCATGAGCGGTTCGCTCGACCGATCGGACCTGCGCCGCATCGCTCGTGGCGGCATCCTCGCGTTCACCCCGGCCGACGGTGTCGGCCTGTTCGACCTGGCAGTCGCTGCCGACGAACCGGCAGCGTTGCCGCTACACCTCGATCTGGAGGCGACAGCGGCCGCCGGATACCCGCCCATGCTGCGCGGTCTGGTACGCCCGCGGGCGCGGCGGGTTGCGAGCGTGGCCCCGGCCGAGTCCATAACTCAGCGGCTGCGGGGGCGCAATCCGGCAGAGCGCGAACGCATCCTGCTGGAGCTGGTCCGGCTGCAGGCGGCCACGGTGCTCGGCTTCGCCCAGCCGGAGGCCGTGGACGCCGATCGCGGGCTGATGGAACTCGGTTTCGATTCGCTCACCGCGGTGGAACTGCGCAACCGGCTCAACACTGCGACCGGTCTGCGGTTGCCGGCCACGCTGCTGTTCGACTACCCCAGTTCGGTGGCGCTGGCCAAGCACCTCGCCGCCGAGCTGGCGCCGGACGACACCGACCGGGTCGCCGCCGGCATGGCCGAACTCGAGCAACTGGAGAAGGCGTTCGATGGTGGCGCCGCCGATCTACAGGTGCTGGACCGACTGGAGAGCCTGGTGAATACCTTGCGCGCCAATGCCGATCCGGACGCCGCCCGGCTTGCCGAACGCATGAACCGGGCGAGCGACGAGGACCTGTTCGACTTCATCGACACCGAGCTCGGGATGGACGAGAACTCGCCGCTGAATTCCGCGATCTACGAAGGTGATGAATTCCGTGACTGACGACAAGCTCCGGGACTATCTCAAACGGGTGGCGGCAGATCTGCATCACACCCGCAAACGCCTCAACGAGGTCGAGGCGAGCAGTCGCGAACCCATCGCCATCATCGGTATGGGCTGCCGCTACCCGGGCGGCGTCGACACACCCGAGAAGCTGTGGCGGATGGTCGTCTCCGGCACGGACGCGATCACCGAGTTTCCGACCGACCGTGGGTGGGATCTGGCATCTCTGCACGACCCGACTCGGCGGCGACCGGGCAGCACCTATGCCGCCGAGGGCGGCTTCGTGGACGCGGTCGCCGACTTCGAGCCGGAGTTCTTCAACATCTCACCGCGTGAGGCGTTGGCGATGGATCCGCAGCAGCGGCTGCTGCTGGAGACGACGTGGGAAGCGTTCGAGCGGGCGGGTATCGACCCGTACTCCGTGCGTGGCAGCGACACCGGGGTCTTCGCCGGCGTGATGTATCAGGACTATGCGCTGCGCCTGAACCGAGTATCCGAGCAGGTGCAGGGCTACCTGGGCAACGGCCAGTCCGACAGCGTGGCATCGGGCCGCATCTCTTACACCTTCGGCCTCGAAGGTCCGGCGATCACAGTGGACACCGCCTGCTCGTCGTCGCTGATCGCTATTCATCTGGCTGGGCATGCATTGCGTCGCCGCGAATGTTCGCTGGCATTGGCCGGTGGCGCCATGGTGATGTCGACGCCGGTGCCGTTCACCGAGATGAGCAGACAAGGCGGCCTGGCCGGCGACGGGCGGTGCAAGTCCTTCGCCGACGAGGCGGACGGCACCGGCTGGGGCGAGGGCGTGGGAATGCTTCTGCTGGAACGACTGTCGGACGCCCGCCGCAATGGACATCCGGTACTCGCGGTGGTGCGCGGCAGCGCCGTCAACCAGGACGGCGCGAGTAGCAGGCTGACCGCTCCCAACGGGCCCGCCCAGCAACGCGTCATCCGCCGAGCGCTGGCCGACGCGCGCCTGCGACCGGACGCGGTCGATGTCGTGGAGGCGCACGGCACCGGCACACCGCTCGGCGACCCGATCGAGGCGCAGGCGCTGCTGGCCACCTACGGACGTGACCGGCCCGGCGACCGGCCCCTGCTGCTCGGCTCGCTGAAGTCGAATATCGGCCACACCCAAGCGGCTGCCGGGGTCGGTGGCGTCATCAAGATGGTCATGGCCATGCGGCACGGGACCGTGCCACCCACCCTGCACGCTGCGCATCCCACGACCCAGGTGGACTGGTCCGCAGGCTCTGCTCGGCTGGTCACCGAGCCGACTCCGTGGCCGGAGGCCGACCATCCGCGACGGGCCGCGGTGTCCTCCTTCGGGATCAGCGGCACCAATGGTCACCTCATCCTGGAGCAGCCCGAGATCCTCGAACAGACCGAGCCGCAGGAGTCTTCGCGGCCGACGACCGATTCCACGAGCGTGCCCTGGGTGCTCTCCGCCCGCGACCGCGAGGGGCTGCGCGCCCAGGCGCGGCGGCTCCACACCCACCTGGCCGAGCATCCAGATCTCGACCTCGATGCGATCGGCCGGGCCTTGGCCGGTCGGACCGCTTTCGATCACCGGGCCGTGCTGCGTGCCGCAGACCGGTCGGGCTTGGTCGCCGACCTGATGGCGCTCGTCGACGGCGTCGGATCGCCCACCGTCGTCCGAGGAGGTGAAATCGGCGCCGGCCGGGTGGTGTTCGTCTTTCCCGGTCAGGGTTCGCAGTGGGTGGGGATGGGCCAGGAATTGCTGGCGCGGTCGACGGTGTTCGCCGAACGAATGGCCGAGTGCGAGCAGGCGCTGTCGCCGTACGTGGACTGGTCGCTGCTGGAACTGGTGAGTTCGGGTGCAGTGTGGGACCAGGTGGATGTCGTTCAGCCGGTGTTGTTTTCGGTGATGGTGTCGCTGGCGGCGGTGTGGCGGTCGTTCGGGGTGGAGCCTGCGGCGGTGGTGGGTCATTCACAAGGTGAGATCGCCGCTGCGGTGGTCGCCGGCGGGATCTCGCTCGCGGAAGGCGCGCAGGTTGTCGCATTGCGCAGTCGCGCCCTGCGCTCCCTCACCGGCGCAGGCGCGATGGCTTCGGTACAGCTTCGGGCAGACCAGGTCCGAGCTGAACTCGCCCCCTGGGGTGAGCGGCTGTCGATTGCCGCGGTCAACGGTCCTGCCTCGGTAGCGATCTCCGGTGATCCAGCGGCTCTGGACGAATTCCTCGCCCACGCAGAGCAACGGCAGCTGCGGGTCCGACGCATCGATGTCGACTATGCCTCGCACAGTGGCCATGTCGAGCAGATCCGTGACGAACTGTTGACCCGGCTGACCGGGATCGCGCCGCGCCCGGCCGAGGTGCCGTTCTACTCCACGGTGACCGGGACGGCGCTGGACACCGCGACCCTCGACGCCGGCTACTGGTATCGCAACCTGCGCCAGACCGTCGAGTTCCAGGAGGCCGTCACCGCCGCGCTCGACGCCGGCCTACGCGCCTTCGTCGAGCTCGGCCCGCACCCGGTGCTCACCGTCGCGGTGGAGGAGACCGCCGCGGCCGTCGAGACCGATGTCCTGGTGGCAGGCAGCATGCGTCGGGATGACGGTGGCCTCGCCCGGTTCCATACCGCACTCGGTGAACTGTGGACCGCCGGTGTCTTCGTGGACTGGCGGCCTGCCTACGCTCAGCTATCCGCTGGTCTGGTCGAGCTACCCACCTACCCGTTCCAGCGGCAGCGGTACTGGCTGGAGGACTCCGGCCCAGCGACGGGCGACGTGACCGCCGCCGGCCTCGCCGCTGCCGCGCATCCGCTGCTCGGTGCGGTCGTCACGCTCGCCGACGGCGACGAGTTCGTGCTGACCGGGCGGTTGTCCACGCGGACCCACCCATGGCTGGAAGAGCATTCGGTGCTCGGCGCTGCATTGGTGCCCGGCACCGCTTTCCTCGAGCTCGCGGCCCGCGCCGCCGATCAGGTGGGCCTGCGCCGGGTGGAGGAGCTCACGCTGGAGACACCGTTGGCGGTGTCGACGGCCGCCGTCGACGTACAGGTCACCGTCGGCGCCCCCGACGACCGCGGGTCGCGGGCGATCACCGTATACGCCAGGTCGGCCGATGCGGCGCCGCAGGACTCGTGGACTCGGCACGCCCGGGGCACGCTGTGCGGTGACACGGTCGCCGCCGTGACGGGGATGGCCACTGCGTGGCCGCCGCCGGGCGCCACACCGATCGACCTGACCGGACTGTACGAACGCTTCGCGGCGGGTGGGTTCGTCTACGGGCCCGTGTTCCAGGGATTGCGCGGTGCCTGGCACGTGGGCGAGGACATCTTCGCCGAGGCCGCGCTGGCTCCGCAACAGCACAGCGATGCCGCGCTGTTCGGCCTGCACCCGGCACTGCTCGACGCGGTACTGCACGTCACCGGGCTGTCGGGCGAGGAAACGGGGCGGATGCCGTTCGCCTGGACCGGGGCGGTCGTGCACGCCCACGGCGCCACCGCAGTCCGAGCCCGGGTGAGTCCCGCCGGAGACAACGCCTTCGCACTACAGGCATGGGATAGCGCGGGCCAGGCCGTCGTCTCGGTCGACGCTCTACTGCTGCGACCCGCGGCCGATGTCCCGCGACGGGAGGTCCGGCACGAGTCGCTGTTGTGCCTGCACTGGCAACCGCACCGACTCACCGGCCGTAGCAGCGACACCGCGGCGCCGATCGTGCTCGGTGGCGGAACCTACCCGGACCTGGCCGCACTGCGCGCCGCCCTCGCCGCCGGTGCCGCCCCGCCCGGTCTGGTCGTCGCGCCGGTAGCAGGAAGCGCCCCAGTGGTAGGCACGAACACCGGCGACCCGGCCACCACCCACCAGGTCGTGCACGAGGCCGTCGCTCTCGTGCAGGACTGGCTTGCCGAGGAACGGCTCGCCGAGGCGCGCCTGATCGTACTCACCCGCGGGGCGGTCGCGGTGACATCCGCCGAGGACCTCACCGATCTGCCGCAGGCCGCGGTGTGGGGCCTGGTGCGCACGGCGCAGACCGAGCATCCGGGCCGTTTCGTCCTGGCCGATATGGACGATCGGAGTGAAATCTCCGCTCTTGCGGAATTTCTCACCGCCACGGAGGAAGAACAAGTGGCGGTGCGCGGCGGCGAGTTCTGCGTGCCCCGGTTGGCCAGGGCAACGGTCGCGCAGCATCGCGAACCCCTCGCCGATCCGGACGGCACCATTCTGATCACCGGCGGTACCGGTCTGATCGGCTCCCGGATCGCGCGTCACCTGGCCGCATCCGGGGCGCGGCGGCTGGTACTCGTCGGCCGTAGCGGTCCCGCCGCGGCCGGCGCGGGCGAACTGGTCGAGGAACTTGCCGCTCTCGGCGCTCGATGCATCGTCGTCGCCTGCGATGTCGCCGATCGCGCGGCGCTGCGGCGGCTGCTCGACGACATTCCCGCCGAACACCCGCTGACCGCGATAGTGCATGCCGCGGGCGCCCTCGACGACGGTGTGATCACCGCGCTCACCCCGGACCGCATCGATGCAGTACTGCGACCCAAGGTGGACGCCGCCATCCACCTGCACGAGCTGACGGCAGCCCACGACTTGCGTGCATTCGTGCTCTTCTCTTCTGCCGCAGGCATATTCGGCGGCCCGGGTCAGGGCAATTACGCCGCGGCCAACGCTTTCCTCGACGCGCTCGCCCACCATCGTAGGGCGCGCGGCATGGCCGGGCAGTCGATCGCCTGGACGCTGTGGGAACAGCGCAGCGCGATGACCGAACATCTCGATGCCGACGATGCCCGCCGTATTGCGCGCTCGGGCATGCCCGCGCTGACCGATCGACAGGGAGTCGAACTGTTCGACTCGGCCACGGCCGCGGGAGACCCGCTCCTGGTCGCCATGCCGCTCGATCTCGCGGCCCTGCAGGCCCGCGCCGACAGCGACCCGGTCCCGAGGTTGTTGCACGGCATCGTTCGTCCGGCCATTCGCCGGAGCGCCGCGCCGGCGCCCGGCGGCGACAGGGTCTCTGGACCGTCCGTCCGGTTGACCGGCCTGCCCGCTGCCGAACGCCGACGGGAACTGCGCGAACTGGTCCGTACTCAGGTTGCTGCGGCGCTCGGACACACCGCCGCGGAGGCGGTACAGCCCGGCCGAGCGTTCCGGGACCTCGGATTCGACTCCCTTGCGGCGGTGGACCTGCGCAACCGCCTCAACCTCGTCACCGGGCTGCGACTGCCCGCCACCCTGGTCTTCGACCACCCGACCCCGGACGCACTCGCCGATTTCCTCGACACCCGGCTGGTCGGCGACATCGAAAGCACGCCGACCCCACCGGCGCCGCGGAACGGCACCACCGACGACCCGATCGCGATCGTCGCGATGGCCTGCCGCTTTCCGGGTGGTGCGAACTCGCCGGAGCAGTTGTGGGACCTGGTCGCTGCCGGCGCCGACGCCATCTCCACCTTTCCCACCGACCGCGGCTGGGAGGTCGACACCCTCTACGACCCGGACATCGAGACCGATCGGCATGGCACGTCGTACGTGAACGAAGGCGGATTCCTGTACGACGCGGCGGAATTCGATGCGGGATTCTTCGGGATCTCGCCGCGGGAGGCACTGGCCATGGATCCGCAACAGCGCCTGTTGCTGGAGACGTCGTGGGAGGCGCTCGAACAGGCAGGTATCGACCCGACCACCCTGCAGGGCAGCCGCACCGGTGTGTTCACCGGTGTCATGCACCACGACTACACCGTTCGCCTGATCGGGAATGTGCCGGAGGAGGTGGAGGGTTTCCTCGGCTCGGGCAACTCCGCCAGTGTCGCCTCCGGTCGCGTCTCCTATGTCCTCGGACTCGAAGGTCCGGCGGTGACCGTGGACACCGCGTGCTCGTCGTCGCTGGTTTCGCTGCACCTGGCGGTGCGGTCACTGCGGACAGGAGAGTGCGATATGGCCCTCGCTGGCGGTGTCACGGTGATGAACAGTCCGGAACTGTTCGTCGTGTTCAGCCGCCAACGTGGCTTGGCCCCCGACGGCCGATGCAAGGCGTTCGCCGATGCGGCGGACGGCACCGGCTTCGGTGAGGGTGTCGGCGTACTGCTGTTGGAACGCTTGTCGGACGCGGTTGCCGCGGGCCACAGGGTGCTGGCCGTGGTTCGTGGTTCGGCGGTCAACCAGGACGGCGCGAGCAATGGGCTCACTGCGCCGAACGGCCGAGCGCAACAGCGGGTGATCCGGGCGGCATTGGCCGACGCCCGGTTGACCACCACGGACGTGGACATGGTCGAAGGCCACGGCACCGGCACCAGGCTCGGCGATCCGATCGAGGCGCAAGCCCTGCTCGCCACCTACGGTCGGGATCGTTCCGGCGGGACTCCGTTGTGGTTGGGGTCGTTGAAGTCCAACATCGGGCACACGTCCGCAGCTGCCGGCGTGGGTGGGGTCATCAAAATGGTGCAGGCGCTGCGGCACGGTGTGATGCCGGCTACCCTGCACGTGGATCGGCCTTCCGCACAGGTGGATTGGTCCGCTGGCGAGGTGCGGTTGCTGGCGCGGTCGCAGCAGTGGCCGGACGTGAGCAGGCCACGCCGCGGCGCCGTGTCGGCATTCGGCGTGAGCGGAACGAATGCGCACGTCGTGCTCGAGCAGGCTCCCACACCCATCGACCTGCCCAAGAGCGCGGACGAGCGTCCCCACGCGTGGGTGCTCTCCGCCCGATCCGCCGCGGCGCTACGAGTCCAGGCCGAGCGACTCGCACGGCACGTCGAGGCACGCCCGGAACTCGATTGCGCCGATATCGGCCTGTCCCTCGCCGTCACCCGGACCCGGCACTCCCACCGCGCGGTTCTGGTCGGTGACCGCGAGCGCCTGCTGGCGGGGTTGCGGGCCCTCGCCGACGACGCGCCCGCCGCCGGCGTGGCACAGGCCGTCGCCGGGACCGTGGGCCGCACCGTATTCGTCTTCCCCGGTCAAGGTGCGCAATGGGTGGGCATGGCACTGGAACTACTCGACACCAGCCCCGTCTTCGCGGAGTCGATGGCGGCCTGCGAACTCGCCCTCGGGCAGTACCTCGACCGGCCGCTCGCGCAGATCCTGCTCGATCCGGTCGCGCTGGACTCGGTGCACCATGTGCAACCTGCCCTGTTCGCCGTCATGGTCTCGCTGGCCGCGACATGGCGCGGTTTCGGCGTCGAACCGGATGCCGTCCTGGGTCATTCCCAGGGAGAGATCGCCGCGGCCGTGGTGTCCGGAGCGCTCTCGCTCGCGGACGGCGCCGCGATCGTGGCACTGCGCAGCAGACTGCTGCGCGCGATCGCAGGCAAGGGTGCGATGGCCTCGCTGGCCCTGCCAGTGGACGAGGTCCGAATACTGTTGGAGCGCATCGGCTCAGCGCGGGTCGTCCGAGATCTCGCCATCGCCGCGATCAACGGCCCCGCCGCCACCGTCGTGGCCGGCGACCCGAGCGCCGTGGCCGAGCTGCTGGCTGCCTGCGCGCGTGCGCAGATCCACGCCCGCCGCATCGAGGTCGACTACGCCTCACACTCCGCGCACGTCGACGCCCTGCGCGACGAGCTGATCGCGGCGCTCGACACCATCCGTCCCGGAGACTGCCGAGTGCCCATGTACTCCACTGTCGACCTGACCTGGCTGGCGGGTCCCGAGCTCACCGCCGAGTACTGGTTTCGCAACCTTCGTGGAACCGTCTGTTTCGAACCGGCCGTGCGGGCGCTCGCGGAGGCGGGCCACACCACTTTCATCGAGGTCGGCCCACATCCGGTGCTCACGCTCGGTATCGGCGAGGCCCTGGCGGATACCGCACGGGCGGCCATCGTCATCGGGTCGCTGCGCCGCGGCGAGGGCGGACTCGAACGGATGCTGTTGTCGGTGGGCGAGGCCCACACCGGTGGTGTCGACCTCGACTGGAACGCGGTATACCCCGACGCCCACCGGGTGGAACTACCCACCTATCCGTTCGAGCACACCCGCTACTGGCTCGACGCCGCCCCGGGCGGGGCGGATGTCGCCGCGGCGGGTCTCGGGGCCACCGGTCATCCCCTCCTCGGCGCGGCTGTCGGCCTCGCCGACTCCGGCGAGCACCTGTTGACCGGCCGGCTGTCCCGGGCGGCAACTCCGTGGCTGGCCGAGCACGACGTCTCGGGGGTCACCGTGCTGCCCGGTACGGCCTTGCTCGAGCTCGCGCTGCACGCAGCCGACACGGTGGGCTTGGGGCTGGTCGACGAACTCACCCTGCACGCCCCGCTCATGCTGCCCGAGCGCGACCCGCTGCAACTGCAGGTGCGAGTCGGACCCGTGCAGTCCGACGGGTGTCGCAGTCTGGGTGTGTACAGCCGTGGCGATCAGGACGACACCGAATGGACCGCCTGCGCCACCGGCAGACTCGCTGCGCTCGCCGGGGACGCCGAGTCGCCTGCGGACAGCGTCGTGGCCTGGCCGCCGGCCGATGCGCGACCACTCGACGTGTCCGAGCTCTACGATCGGTTCGCGGCCGCGGGATACCGGTACGGGCCCACCTTCCGCGGTGTGCGGGCGGCTTGGGGGCGCGGCGGTGAGGTCTTCGCCGAGGTCGCCCTGCCGCAGCGGCGTGACGGCGACGCTTATGTGATGCACCCGGCCCTGCTGGACGCGGCGCTGCACGCGTCCGCTCTGCTGCCCAACCGCGATGGCGTTGCACGGCTGCCGTTCTCGTGGACCGGTGTGACCGCTCACGCCGCAGGCACAGCGGCACTCCGCGTCCGCGTCATCGCCGACGGCGCGCAGGACGTGTCCCTGGAGGCCCGTGACCTCGCCGGTCGGCTGGTCGTGACCGTCGACTCCCTGGCGCTGCGCCCGCTGCCTGCGGGCGGACTGCGGGCGGTCACCTCCACCGCGCAGCGGATGCCGCACGTGGAATGGATAGCCACGCCCGCAACCGGCGATCGGTCCGGGGTCGGCTCGTGCGCCGTGCTCGACGATGGCTTGTCCAACGGCCTGCCCGCGGCGTCGGCATGGCCGAACCTCGACGCGCTGCGCGCGAGTGCGGCGACGATCCCGGCCCACGTGTTCGCCGACCTTCCCACCGGCATCGATGGCGACCCTCCCACCATGGTGCGCCAGACAACCGTTCACGCCCTCGCTCTGGTCCAGGACTGGCTGGCCGACGAGCGTTGCGCGGAGTCGACACTCGTGGTCGTCACCCGCGGCGCGGTCCGGACCGGACCAGGGGACCGGCGTGGGAACTGGGCCGAATCCGGCGTGTGGGGGCTGATCCGCACCGCCCAAAGTGAACATCCCGGCAGATTCGTGCTCGCCGACGTCGACGACCACCCAGCGTCGCTGAGCGCGCTGGCCACCGCATTGTCCACCGGAGCAGCCGCAGAGAGCCAGTACGCGGTCCGGGCCGGTGAGCTCCTCGTCCCCCGCTTGACCCCTGAGGGCCGTGACACGCTCATCCCGCCGCCGGAGCAATCGGCCTGGCGGTTGGGGCTCGCAGACGACACCGCCGTCGGGGGGTTGGCGCTGTTGCCCGCGCCGGACGCACTCGCACCGCTCGGGCTGGGCCAGGTCCGCATCGCTGTGCGCGCCGCCGGTCTCAACTTCCACGACGTCGTGGTTTCCCTCGGCCTCGATCCCGATCAACCCACCCTCGGTAGCGAGGGTGCGGGCACGATCATGGAGACCGGACCCGGAGTGACCGATCTGGCGCCCGGCGACCGGGTGCTGGGTGTCTTCGGCGGGGCATTCGGTCCGGTCGTCGTTGCCGACCGGACCACCATTGCCCGAATTCCCGCGGGTTGGTCGTTCGCGCAGGCCGCGTCGGCGCCGATCGCCTTCCTCACCGCGTATTACGGCCTGTTCGATCTGGGCGGCCTGCGTCGCGGCCAGTCGGTGCTGGTGCACGCGGCCACCGGCGGCGTCGGAATGGCTGCGGTGCAACTCGCCGACCATGCCGGAGCGGAAGTCTTCGGCACGGCCAGCCCGGCGAAGTGGGATGTATTGCGCGCCATGGGCTTCGACGACGATCACCGCGCGTCCACGCGAACAACGGAATTCGCCGAACAGTTCGGGCGCACCACCGAGGGCCGTGGGATGGATGTCGTACTGGATTGCTTGGCACGGGAGTTCGTCGACGCATCACTGGACCTGTTGCCTCGAGGCGGCGCTTTCGTAGAGATGGGCAAGACCGACATCCGCAACGCCGAGGACATCGCACGCCGCTACCCTGGCGTGCGCTATCGGGCATTCGACCTGGTGCAGGCGGGACCGCAGCGCATCGGCGAGCTGCTCACCGAGGTGCTGTCGCTGTTCGAACAGGGCGTGCTCACCCCATTGCCGATCACCTGCTGGGATCTGCGACACGCTCCGCAGGCGTTCGACACCCTGCGCAATGCCCGGCACATCGGCAAGAACGTGCTGACGGTGCCCGCGCCGATCGATCCCGCGGGCACGGCGCTCATCACCGGCGGGACCGGCACTCTGGGCCGGCTCGTGGCCCGGCGCCTGACGACCGACTACGGTGTGCGGCATCAGATTCTGATCAGCCGCCGCGGCGCGGATGCGCCAGGCGCAGCCGAGCTCATCGCCGAACTCTCCGAGCTCGGCACACACGCCATCGCTGTCGCCTGCGATGTCGCCGATCGGTCTGCGTTGGCGGCCGTGCTTGCGGCGATCCCACCGGACCGTCCGCTCACTGCAGTCGTCCACGCCGCAGGCGTCCTCGACGACGGCGTCGTCGGCTCGCTCGCGCCAGCGCAGATCGAGCGGGTGCTACGCCCCAAGGTCGATGCCGCGTTCGCCCTGCACGATCTGACCCGCGACAGCGACCTGGCGGCGTTCGTCCTGTTCTCCTCCGGGGCTGCCTTGCTCGGCGGAGCAGGCCAGGCGAACTACGCCGCCGCCAACGCCGCCCTCGACGCCCTCGCGGTCGAACGGCGCGCACTGGGTCTGCCCGGTGTCGCCATCGGCTGGGGCCTGTGGCACGAGCGCAGCGAACTCACAGTCGGGGTGGTCGGGGCCGCAGAGGGCCGGATGACTCGGGCTGGCATCGGCGCGCTGACCTCCGCCGAGGGACTGGCGATGTTCGACGCGGCTTGGCGTACGGCCCATCCGTACGTCTTTGCCGCACGGATCGATCGATCCCGGCTCGCCGACGGTACCGGCGTTGCGCCACTGTTCGCCGGCTTGGTCCGCACTCCCCGGCAGACGCTGCGGCGGGTAGGTGACCTCGCCGGGACCGGGGAACCGGCACTGGCCGAGCGGCTGGCCGGGCTCGCGCCGGCCGAAGCGCATCGGATCCTGCTCGACATCGTCCGCAGCAATGCCGCGATCGTGCTGGCGCACGTGTCGGCCGACGAGATCCACCCTGCGCGCTCGTTCAAAGACCTCGGCTTCGATTCGCTGACCGGCGTGGAATTGCGCAATCGGCTGGCGAACACGGTTGGGGTACGGCTTCCGGCTGCCCTCGTCTTCGACCACCCCACCCCAGAGGCACTGACCAGCTACCTGCTCGATCAGGTCGGCGCCACATCGACTCCGTCCGAGCCGACCCTGCGCACCGCGCTGGGCCGCCTCGAGACGCAGCTGGACGCACTGCTGTCGAAAGACGCCGCTGCGACGGCATCCGACGAACTGGCTGCGTGGTTGCGGCGTGCTCTGGCCAAGGTCGAGGCCTTCGGCGCGACATCCACAGGGACGCACCAGCACCAGGTCCGACAGCAACAGGTCATCGAGTCCGCCAGCAACGACGAACTCTTCGACCTCATCGACAAGGAACTGGGCATCTCGTGAAACCCGCGCAACCGAAGCGGACCACCGCGGTCCCGGATCGAACGTAGGAGCACTGTGACCGAGCAGAAACTGCGCGAGTACCTCAACCGCGTCACGATCGACTTGCAGCGCACCCGCCGCCGACTCGCCGCCGCCGAGGCCGCCGCGCACGAGCCGATCGCCATCGTGTCCATGAGCTGCCGCTTCCCGGGCGGCGTGCGCACTCCCGAGCAGTTGTGGCAGTTGCTGGCCGAAGGCCGCGACGCCACGACCGAGATACCACGGGACCGCGGCTGGGATCTCGCGCAGCTCAGGGCGGGCACGGGGTCCGGTCGAGGCGCATTCATCGACGGCATCGCCGACTTCGACGCCGCATTCTTCGCAGTCTCCCCGCACGAGGCGACTGCGATGGATCCACAGCAGAGACTGCTGCTGACCACTGCCTGGGAGGCCATCGAGCGGGCCGGCATCGATCCGGTTGCCTTGCGCGCAACCACCACCGGCGTGTTCGCCGCCGCGGTGGATCAGGGGTATGCCCAGGTCGCTTTGCACGCCGCCGAGGCTGTACGGAACTTCCTCGTCACCGGCAACTCGATGAGTGTGCTGGCGGGCCGGGTGTCCTATGCGCTCGGGCTCGAAGGACCGGCACTCACCGTGGATACCGCCTGCTCCTCCTCGCTCGTCGCACTACATCTGGCCACGCAGGCGCTACGCCGCAAGGAGTGCACCCTGGCGCTCGCTGCCGGCGCGACCGTGATGTCGCTGCCATTGGTCTACGACGAGTTCGGTAGACAGGGTGCAATGTCGGCCGACGGACGGTGCAAGGCGTTCTCGGCCACCGCCGACGGCACCGGCTGGGGCGAGGGCGTCGGAGTCCTGCTGTTGGAACGACTGGCCGACGCGCGCCGCAACGGACACCCGGTGCTGGCTGTGATCCGCGGTTCCGCACTGAACTCCGACGGCGCCAGCAATGGCCTGACCGCGCCCAACGGCCCCTCCCAACAGCGGCTGCTGTTGGCCGCGCTCGCCGATGCCGGGCTCACCGCCGCGGACGTGGACGCCGTCGAGGCGCACGGCACCGGCACCACACTCGGCGACCCCATCGAGGCAGACGCCCTGCTTGCTACCTACGGCCGCAACCGTTCCGCGGACCGGCCACTGTGGCTCGGCTCGCTGAAATCGAATATCGGGCACACCCAGGCAGCGGCCGGGATCGCGGGCGTGATCAAGACCGTGCTGGCGCTGCAGCACGGCATCCTGCCCCGTTCACTGCACATCACCGAGCCCACCCCGCATGTCGACTGGTCCAGCGGCACTATCCGGTTGCTCAGCGAGAGCCGCCCTTGGCCACCGACCGAAAGGCCCAGGCGAGCGGGTGTTTCGGCATTCGGCATGAGCGGTACCAATGCGCACGTCATTCTCGAACAAGCGCCCGCACCCGAGCCCGAGAGCACCGAACCGCGCCCACCCCGCCCGGCGGTTGGGCCCTATGCGTTGGCTGGACGCAGTCCGGCCGCGCTGCGCGATCAGGCGGTGCGGTTGATGGGTGCGCTGACCGCCGATCCCGCCCTCGACCCAGCCGATGTCGGGTTCTCGCTGGCAGCGACCCGGACAGCGTTCGAGCAGCGCGCCGTTGTGGTCGCGGGCGCCCGCGCCGATCTGCTCGATGGACTCGGCGAACTGGCCCGCGACCACACGTCCGCACCGAACATCGTTGTCGGCAAGAGCGATTCGAGCATCGGCCGGACCGTGTTCGTGTTCCCCGGCCAAGGCGCGCAGTGGGACCGCATGGCCCGCGACCTGCTCGCCGAGTCGCCGGTCTTCGCCGCCTCGATCGCCGAATGCGAGCAGGCGTTGACCGGGGTCGTCTCCTGGTCCTTGACCGAGGTGCTGTGCGGCGCTCCGGGCGCGCCGTCGCTCGAGCGCGTCGACGTCGTCCAACCGGCGCTGTTCGCGATGATGGTTTCGCTCGCCGCGCTCTGGCGCTCTTGGGGAGTCGAACCCGACGCGGTCGTCGGTCACAGCCAGGGAGAGATCGCCGCCGCCGTCGTCGCGGGCGGGTTGTCGCTGGCCGACGGCGCGAAAGTGGTGAGCTTGCGCAGTCGCGCGATCGGCGCGCTGGCCGGGCACGGCGGTATGGTCGCCCTCGCGCTCGGCCACGACGACACGCAGGCACAGCTCACACCGTGGGCTGGTCGTGTCTCGGTGGCAGCTGTCAACGGCCCCGCTTCCACCGTCGTATCCGGTGATCCGGACGCCCTCGCCGAGTTGGTCGTCAGCTGCGACGACCGCGGCGTGCGCGCCACGCGGGTGCCGGTCGACTACGCCTCGCACTCGGGGCAGGTCGAACGGATCGCCGACGAGCTGCTGTCGGTGCTCGCCGATATCTCTCCGCGTACCGGCCGCATCCCGCTGTTCTCCACGCTCACCGGCGACTGGCTCGACACCGCCGAGATGAACGCCGACTACTGGTATCGCAATCTGCGTGCCACTGTCCGGTTCGAGACCGCGATCGGCGACCTGGCCCGGCAAGGACACGATGTGTTCGTCGAGGTATCGCCACACCCCGTGCTCACCGTCCCGGTACAGGACACTGTCGAGGCCGCGGGAGCGACCTCCGCGGTGGTAGTCGGCACCCTGCGGCGGGACGAGGGCGGCCTGCGGCGAGTCCTGGCCTCGGCTGCCGAACTGTGGGTGCGCGGTGTAACCGTCGACTGGACACCGGCTTTCGTGGGCGCTGGCCCGGTCGGCCTGCCCACCTACCCGTTTCAGGAGCGGCGCTTTTGGCCGGAACCCGTCGCGCAGTCCGGTCCCGGCGCACTCGGCCGACCCGCCGACCCGCTGCGCTACCGCATCGCTTGGCACCGGCTCGCCGACCCGTCGGCCGCGCTGCTCACCGGCCGGTGGTTGCTCGTCGTGCCCGGTGTGGCAAGCAATTCGCGCCACGCGCAATGGATCGAGCGCGCATTGACCGAGCTCGGTGCAGACCTCGACCGCATCGAACTCGCCGACGAGGACGTCGACCGCGATATTCTCGCCGCACGCCTGCGTGGGCTCGGTGGTACCGCGCCGACCGGAATCGTTTCCCTGTCGGCGATCGCCGAGCGACCGCATCCGCGGTATCCGGCCCTGCCGGTCGGTGTCGCGCTCACTGTCGCCTTGGTCCAAGCGCTGGCCGACATCGCGAGCACGGCCCGGTTGTGGTGTGTGACCAGTGGTGCGATCACCACCGACTCCGCCGATGTGCTCACCGCTCCCCGGCAGGCGATGGTGTGGGGCGTGGGCATGGTAGCGGCTCTCGAACAGCCCCACCGGTGGGGCGGTCTGCTGGATCTGCCGCCGGAACCGGACGATGCCGCCCGAATACGACTCGGCGCCGCCCTCAGCGGGGCGGGTGACGTCGCGGGTGAGGACCAGCTCGCGCTCCGACCGAGCGGGTTGTTCGCCCGAAGACTGATGCATGCAGCCCGCCCGTCGAACCCCGACAGCCGTCCCTGGCGGCCCCGGGGGACGGTCCTGCTGACCGGTGGCACCGGGGCGGTGGGCGGGCATCTCGCCCGGTGGTTGGCCCGTGGCGGATCCGAGCACGTGGTCGTGCCCGGCCGCCATGGCGCGCAGGCGCCCGCCGCCGCGCAGCTGCGCGGCGACCTGACCGCGTACGGTGCCCGGCTGAGCACGCCGGTCTGCGACCTCGCCGACCGTGACCAGGTCGAGCGAATGCTCGCCGACCTCGATGCGCAAGGCACCCCGGTCACCGCGGTGGTGCATGCCGCAGCATTCATCGCCCTCGCCCCGCTCACGGCCGCCCCGCTCGGTGCGTTCGCCGATGTCGTCGGGGCCAAGGCAGCCGGGGCGGCGCACCTCGACGCCCTGCTCGACCGGGACCTCGATGCGTTCGTCCTGGTCTCCTCGATCGCTGGTCTCTGGGGCAGCGGCGATCACGGCGCCTACGCCGCGGGCAATGCCTACCTGCATGCCCTGGCCCAGCACCGACGCATGCGGGGCCTGACCGCGACCACTGTCGACTGGGGTGTCTGGCGCACGGGTGACCCCGGCACGGCACCGGCCGGCGACCTGTTCAAGCTCGACGAGCACGGTCTGCGCCGGATGGATCCGGCTACGGCCATCGCCGCTCTGCAGCAGACCCTCGATGACGACGAAACGGTCATCGCCGTCGCCGACGTCGACTGGGACAGGTTCGCTCCCGTTTTCGCCTCCAGTCGCCCCAGCCCGCTGCTGCAGACCATTCCCGAGGCGCGCAGCGCGCTGCAGCGCACTGCTGCCGACCCGTCGGACAGCGCACAGCTGCGGCAACGACTGGACCGACTGCCGGTCGCGGAGCGGCGCCGTGCCCTGCTCGATCTCGCCCGAACCCATGCCGCCGCGGTCCTGGGGCACGACTCACCGCGACACGTGCCGCCGGGCAAAGCATTCCAGGAACTGGGCTTCGCGTCGTTGACTGCTGTCGAGCTGCGCAACCGGCTCAATGCCGCCACCGGGCTGCGGTTGCCCTCCTCGCTCGTCTTCGATCACCCCTGCGCGGACGCGCTCGCCGCGCACCTCGAGGCCGAACTGTTCGCGGCCGGGGTACCCACCGATACCGCACCGGCGCCGACCACCGCCCCGGACGACGACCCGATCGCGATCGTCGCGATGAGTTGCCGCCTGCCCGGCGGCATCGACACCCCGGAGAAGCTGTGGCAGCTGCTATGCGAGGGCGGCGATACGATCAGCGGCTTCCCCAGCGACCGCGGCTGGCCGAGCGTGGAGGAACTGTTCGATCCGGACCCCGACCACCCGGGCACCGCGACCACGCGGCACGGCGGATTCCTGCACGACGCCGCCGAATTCGATGCGGGCTTCTTCGGAATCTCCCCTCGTGAGGCCATCGCCATGGATCCGCAGCAGCGGCTGCTGTTGGAGACCTCCTGGGAGGCCATGGAGCGTGCGGGCCTCGATCCGGAGACGTTGCGCGGATCCCGGACCGGGGTCTACATCGGCGTCAACTACGGCGATTACGGCTCCGCTGTGGCCCGGTCCGGGCACGACGACGGGCATCTGCTGACCGGCAGCGCCCCGAGCATCGTCTCCGGTCGCATCGCATACACCTTCGGTCTGGAGGGGCCCGCACTGACCGTCGACACCGCCTGCTCGTCGTCGCTGGTGGCACTGCACACCGCGGTCCGCGCGCTGCGCAGCGGTGATTGCGCACTGGCCCTGGTCGGCGGCGTTGCAGTGATGTCGATGCCCGGTGCGATCCTGAGCTTCTCCCGGCAACGCGGACTCGCGGCAGACGGCCACTGCAAAGCTTTCGCCGAGGCCGCCGACGGTATGGGCATGGGCGAGGGCGTCGGCGTCCTGATCGTCGAGCGGCTCAGCGACGCTCGACGCACCGGGCACCCGGTGCTGGCCGTGCTGCGCGGTTGCGCCGTGAACTCCGACGGCGCCAGCAACGGTCTATCGGCGCCCAACGGTCCATCGCAGCAGCGGGTCATCCGTGCGGCGCTGGCCGATGCCCGGCTGTCGGCCGCGGACGTCGATGTGGTGGAGGCGCACGGCACCGGCACCACCCTCGGTGACCCGATCGAGGCACAGGCGTTGCTGGCCACCTACGGTCGGGACCGCACCGATGATCGGCCGCTGCTGATCGGCTCGCTCAAATCGAACATCGGCCATACCCAGGCCGCTTCGGGCGTCGCCGGAGTGATGAAAATGGTGCTGGCGCTGCGCCACGCGCAGGTTCCCCCGACTCTGCACATCGATGAACCGACCAGCCACGTCGACTGGGATGCGGGCGCTGTGGCACTCGTGACCGAGTTGTCGCCCTGGCCGCAGACCGACCGAGTGCGCCGGGCCGGCGTCTCCTCCTTCGGCCTCAGCGGAACCAACGCGCACGTCGTTCTGGAACAAGCGCCCGAACCGGATATGGCAGCGGAGCAGCAGAATTCGGTTCCCGGACCACTGCCCTGGGTCCTGTCGGCGCGCACCTCGGCGGCGCTGGCACAGCAGGCGGCACGTCTGAGCGAGCACGTGGACCGGACCGGCACGGTGGACCCTGCCGACGTCGGACGCACACTCGCCGGCCGCACCGCGTTCGCGTACCGTCGCGTGTTGGTCGGGGACCGCGACGAACTCCCGGCCGCGCTGCACGCCCTGGCCGGTGGAACCGATACGCCCGCAGCGGTGTCCGGCGTGCAGGACATCGACGGCAAGACGGTCTTCGTCTTCCCGGGTCAGGGCTCCCAGTGGCCCGGCATGGCCCGGGAGCTGCTGGTCGAATCGGCGGTGTTCGCCGACCGGATGTCCGAGTGTGCTGCGGCGCTGTCCGCTTACGTCGATTGGTCGCTGTTGGATGTGGTGCGCTCGGGCGCCCCGCTGGATCGGGTCGACGTGGTGCAGCCGGTGCTGTTCGCGATGATGGTGTCACTGGCCGCGGTCTGGCGCTCACACGGCGTCGTGCCCGATGCGGTGGTCGGTCACTCCCAGGGTGAGATCGCCGCGGCCGTCGTTGCGGGCGGCCTGTCGCTCGCCGATGGTGCACGTGTGGTTGCGCTGCGCTCGCGCGCGCTCGGCGAACTCGCCGGGACGGGTGCGATGGCGTCGATCGCACTACCGTTGCCGCGGGTGGAGCAGCTGCTCGCGTCATGGGGTGCGCGGCTGTCGGTGGCCGCGGTGAACGGCCCGTCGGCAGTCGTGGTCTCGGGCGAGACGGAAGCGATCGGGGAGCTGCTGGCCGCATGTGATGCCCAGGCCGTTCGGTCCCGGCGTATCGATGTCGACTATGCATCGCACTCGGCGCACGTACACCGCATCGAGTCCGAGCTGTTGCGAACGTTGGACTCCATCACCCCGAGGGTCGCCGAGGTGCCGCTGTTGTCCACGGTGACGGGGGAGTGGCTCGACACCAGCATCATGGATGCCGCCTACTGGTATGAAAATTTGCGTCGGACAGTTGTTTTCGAGCCGGCCGTACTCTCGTTGTCCCAGCAGGGGTTCACTGCCTTTATCGAGGTCAGCCCCCACCCTGTGCTCACGGTGCCGATCGAGCAGACGTTGGAGGCGGCTGGGCGCGACGGTACCGTGCTCGCCACCCTGCGCCGGGACGAAGGCGACATCCGTCGGCTGCTGCTCTCGCTGGGCGAAGCGTGGTCGTGCGGGCGACCGGTGAACTGGTCGGCGTTCTTCCCCGGCGCCCGTCGCATCGACCTGCCGACCTACCCCTTCCAACACCGGCATTACTGGGCGCTACCCGCCGCCGGTTCCGACGCTGCCGATCTTGCCGCCTCCGGCCTGGACGCCACGCGGCATCCACTGCTGAGCGCGGCCACCGAGATCGCCGGTACCGGTGAGATCCTGCTCGGCGGCCGATTGTCGCTGCACAGCCACCCCTGGCTGGCCGACCACGCGGTATCGGATGTGGTGTTGCTGCCCGGGACGGCGTTCGTCGAGCTGGCGCTGCAGGCCGCTACCGAGGCGGGCTGCGCGGTGCTCGACGAACTCGCATTGGAGACGCCTCTGGTGCTCCCCGTGGCCGGGGCTGCGCGCATCCAAGTACGTGTGGACGCACCCGCCGAGGACGGCAGTCGTACGCTGGCTGTGTACTCACGGCCGGAAAACCGGCTGGCCACGCAGTGGATCAGGCACGCGACGGGGAGCATGGCCGAGCTTGCGGTCGACTGTCCCACCGTGCCGCAGCACTGGCCGCCGCCGGGCGCCACACCGGTGGCAGTCGAGGACCTGTACGACCGATTCGGCGAATCCGGATACCGATACGGTCCCGCCTTCCGCGGCGTTCGGGCAGCCTGGCGGCGCGGCGACGAAGTCTTCACCGAGGTCCGACTGCCCGACAACGACGATCTCGCCGCCGCAGCATACGGCGTGCACCCCGCTCTGCTGGACGCTGCCTTGCACGGAATCCGGCTCGGCCCCGCGGGTGACGTCGTGCCCGAGCCGGGCACCGCGCAGGTCCCGTTCTCCTGGAATCACGTGCGCTTGCACGCGATCGGGGCGACCCACTTGCGGGTTCGGCTGACGTTCACCACAACCGGGGATGTGGCGATCGAGGCCACCGACCCACAGGGCAGCCCGGTGGTCTCGGTCGCGGCTTTGGCGGTCCGCCCGATACCGACGGACTCGCTGAGTGCGTTCGCCGCGCCGGACGCACTCTTGCGTGTGGAGTGGACGCCGTTGCCCGGTCTCGGCGCACCGCTACCCGCCACTGGGCAGCCAGCAGTGCTCGGCCCGATAGGCGCACAGGACCAATCGCCAACTCTACTCGATTGTTGTGCACCAGAATTCGCAGCGCTCGATGTTCCTCCGGACACCTATGCCGACCTCGACGCGCTCGGCGCGGCGATCGACACGGGAGCGCCGGTGCCGGACGTAGTTCTCGTCGAGTGTCGGTCCGCCAGTGCAGACGCCGAGACCGTCCGGACGGTGACGGCCACCGCGCTGGCGCTGATCCAACAGTGGCTGGCCGATGACCGGTACTCCGACAGCCGCCTGGTCGTCGTGACCAGCGGCGCCGTCGAGGCATCCCCTGGTGAGGGAGTGCCCGACCTGGCGGGTGCGGCAGTGTGCGGTCTCGTCCGCTCGGCACAGTCCGAGTACCCGGACCGGTTCGTGCTGGTCGACGCCATCGATCCGGCGGAACTGTTCGCGCTGCTGCCGACGGCTCTGGCGACCGGTGAACCGCAGCTGGTGGTGAGAGTGGGCGGTCTGCTCGGCGCCAGGCTGGCGCGAGTCCCGGAGCCCAGCGCGGGCGCGACCGTCTTCGATCCTTCGGGCACTGTGCTGATCACCGGAGCGAGTGGCGTGCTCGCCGGGCTCATTGCCCGGCATCTGGTGCGCGACTACGAGATACGCCGACTGCTGCTGGTCAGCCGCCGAGGTCCGCACACACCAGAGGCCGCCGGGTTGGTCGCCGATCTGAGCGACCTGGGCGCCGAGGCGCAGATCGTCGCGTGCGACGTCAGCGACCGGGACCAGCTCGCCGCGGCCCTGGCACAGATCCCCGCACAGCACCCGCTGACCGCTGTCGTGCACACCGCGGGCGTCCTGGACGACGGCATCATCCCATCGCTGACCACCGAGCGGCTGCACGCCGTGCTCGAACCCAAGGTCGACGGCGCACTGCATCTGCACGACCTGACCCGTGAACTTCCACTGTCGGCATTCCTGTTGTTCTCCTCCGCAGCCGGCGTCATCGGCAATGCGGGCCAGGCCAATTACGCCGCCGCCAACGCATTCCTCGATGCGCTGGCCGCCGACCGACGCGCCCAGGGCCGCACCGCGCAGTCCATCGCCTGGGGACTGTGGGCGCAGCGCAGCGCGATGACCGAACATCTCGACGAGACCAACAGGCAGCGGGTGACTCGTGGCGGCGTCGCGGCGTTCTCCGATGCCGAGGGCCTGACACTGTTCGACGCCGTGCTGCGGCAGGATGCGGCGGTACTGGTGCCGGTACGCCTGGACCTGGACCGGCACCGCCTGGCAACCGCGGCCGAGGTGCCCGCCCTGCTGCGGGGCCTGGTTCGCGAAGTGGTCCGCCCGGTAGCCGCCACCGCCGGTGCCGCCGAAGCGAATAGCCTGCGCCTGCGCCTGGCCGAGCTCGATCTGTCGGAGCGAAAGACAGTGCTGGCGGACCTCGTTCGAGAGAAGGTCGCGCGGGTGCTACGGCATCCGGACGCGGCCGCCGTCGATCCGGAACTCGCCTTCCAGGATCTCGGGTTCGACTCACTGACCTCGGTCGAGCTGCGTAACCAGCTCAACGCGGTGACCGGCTTGCGGCTGCCCGCGACCCTCGTTTTCGACCATCCGACGCCCGAGGCCGTGGCGGCCCATATCGCCGAGCGCCTGGTGCCTGCGGTGCCCACGGTGCGGCCGAGCGAAGGCATCGACGACGAATCGGTGCGCCACCTGCTGGCGACCATCTCGCCGCAGCGGTTGCGGTCGGCCGGCCTACTGGATGCGTTACTGCGCCTACAGCAATCAGGACCGGGGACCCATGCACCCCCGCCGGACGAGCCGGAATCGATCGAATCGGAATCGATCGAGGGCATGGATGTCGATGGTCTGGTGCGCATGGCCCTTGGGGACGGTCATGCCTGAACAGACCGACAGGGAAGGGACTGCGATGACAACAGACCAGGTGGTCGAGGCTCTGCGCGCCTCGCTGCTGGACAACCAGCAGTTGCGACAGCAGAACCGCGCATTGACCGAGCAGCTGCGGGAGCCGGTGGCGATCGTCGCGGTGAGCTGCCGATTCCCCGGCGGCGTGCGGACACCCGAACAGCTGTGGGATCTGCTGGTCGCCGAGCGCGACGCGGTCACGGCCGTCCCGGACGACCGCGGCTGGGACCTGCCGCAGGATGTCGGCGATCCGCCGCTGCGGGGCGGATTCCTGCACGAAGCAATGGAATTCGATGCCGGCTTCTTCGGGATATCCCCGCGCGAGGCATTGGCCATGGACCCTCAGCAGCGTCTGCTGCTCGAGGTCTGCTGGGAAGGCATCGAGCGCGCCGGCATCGATCCGCAGACCCTGCGCGGCACCGACACCGCCGTGTTCGCCGGGGTTATCAACAGCGAGTACGGTAGCCGCCTCGACCATACCCCCGAGGACCTGGCCGGATTCCTCGGCACCGGAACCATCCCCAGCGTCGTGTCCGGTCGGGTCAGCTACCTGCTCGGGCTGGAGGGCCCCGCGGTCAGTCTGGACACCGCATGCTCCTCCTCCCTGGTCGCTGTTCACCTGGCCTGCCAAGCTCTGCGGTGCGGTGATACGGCGCTCGCCCTCGCCGGCGGGGTCACCGTCATGTCCGGGCCCGGGGTGCTCAGTGGTGCGTCGCGTCAGGGCGGGCTCGCCAGGGACGGTCGCTGCAAATCGTTCGCCGCCAGCGCCGATGGCGCCGCTTTCGGTGAGGGCGTCGGCATGGTTGTGCTGGAGCGGCTCGGTGATGCGCGGCGCAACAATCACCCGGTGCTGGCGACCATTCGTGGCTCGGCGGTCAACCAGGACGGTGCGAGCAATGGTCTGACCGCGCCCAACGGCCCGGCGCAGGTTCGAGTCATCCGAAAGGCCCTACAGAACGCGGGTTTGTCGCCCGCGCACGTCGACGCCCTCGAGGCACACGGCACCGGAACGGTATTGGGCGATCCGATCGAGGCGCAGGCGGTGCTCGAAGTATACGGCCAGGATCGTCCGGTCGGGCGTCCGCTGCTGATGGGTTCGCTGAAGTCCAATCTGACCCACACCCAGGCGGCGGCCGGTGTCGGCGGCATCATCAAAATGGTGCTGGCCATGCGGCACGGCCTGCTACCTCGCTCGCTGCACATCGATCAACCGAGCACCCAGATCGACTGGAGTCGAGGCGATGTCGAACTGCTGCGGTCTGCTGTGCCGTGGCCGGTCACCGGGCATCCGCGCCGGGCCGCAGTGTCATCCTTCGGCGCCAGCGGCACCAACGCGCATCTCGTACTCGAGTCCGATCCCGGGGAGCCGGAGGCCGCGCCGCCGGTGCGCGCGGACGGGCCGACCGTCTGGCTGTTGTCCGCTCGCACGTCCGCCGCCCTGCGCGCACAGGCGCATCGCCTGCACGCGCACGTCGCTGCCGACCCCGATCTACACCCGGCAGATGTCGCGATGTCGCTTGCACTCACCAGGCCTCGATTCGACAAGCGGGCGGCGTTGGTCGGCGCAGACCGGGTCGAGTTGCTCGACGCGCTGGACATGCTGTCGCGTGGGCGCAACGACGGCGACACCGCGCGCAAGCACGGCAAGGTGGTGTTCGTCTTTCCAGGTCTCGGCGGAGAGTGGCCGGGCATGGCTCGTGAGCTACTCGACAGCGAACCCGTTTTCGCTGCTCGCATGGCCGACTGTGCACGCGTGCTCGCGAACCATATCGATTGGTCACTGGTCGCGGTATTGCGGCAGGAGCCCGCAGCGCCCTCGATCGACCGGGTGGACGTACTGCAACCGGTGCTGTTCTCGGTACTGGTGTCGCTGGCGGCGGTGTGGCAAGCGCACGGAATCGACCCGGCAGCGGTCGTCGGGCACAGCCAGGGCGAGGTGGCCGCGGCGTACGTTGCGGGAATACTGTCCCTCGAGGACGCCGCCGCGATCGTGGTGGGCCGCAGCCGCGCCTTGGCGACAGTGAGCGGTGGTGGTGCGATGGCGACCGTGCTGCTGACCGTCGGCGAAGCGGAGAAGCTGATCGACGGGTACGGCGACCGGCTGTCGATTGCGGCGGTCAACGGCCCGCGCGTGGTGGTGCTCGCCGGTGAGGCGATCGCGCTCGAGGAATTCTTGGCCGAATCCGATGATGTAATGGCCTTCCGGACCCCGATCGACTACGCCCCGCACTCCGCTGTCATCGATTCGGTGCGCGCGCCGCTGCTCACCTCGCTCGCCGGTCTGGCACCCGGCGCGGGTACCGTCCCGATGCTATCCACCACCGACGTCGATTGGGTTCGACCCGGTCGACTCGGGCCGGAGTATTGGTTCCGCAACCTCCGGCAGGGGGTGTATTTCCACGATGCCCTCCGGATCCTGTTCGACGCGGGGTACCGGACCTTCATCGAGGTCGGCCCCCATCCCACGCTGACCTTCAATATCCAGGATGCGGCCGCCGATGCCGGGATCGACGGTCTCACCGTCCTAGAGACGTTGCGTCGTGGCGAAGCTGACATGCCTCGGCTGCTCACCGCACTCGGTCGGGCACACGTGTCCGGTTTGCCGGTCGACTGGCGTCCGACGTTCGCGCGGGCCGGCGCGCGGCGGGTGGACGTGCCGACCTACGCCTTCCAGCGCCAGCGCTACTGGCTCGACTCGACTCCGGCCGGTGGCGACCCCGCCGCCATCGGACAGGATGATCCGCGGCATCCGGTGTTGCGTGCAGCGGTCGAGTTGCCCGGCACGGGCGATACAGTGTTCACCGGGCGGCTGTCGGTGGCGACTCAACCATGGCTGGCCGATCATGCGGTGCGTGGCACGGTCCTGCTACCCGGGGCCGCCTATCTCGAGATGGCCGCCCACGCGGGCCGTCACCTCGGCTGTGATTCGATCGAGGAACTCACCCTCGCCGCGCCCTTGGTGCTGCCGGGCGCCGCCGATCGCGGAGTTGCCGATGGTGTCCGGCTGCGCCTCACGGTCGGCGCCGCGGACCGGACGGGCCGGCGAACCCTGGAAATCCACTCGCGGCCGCAGGATGTCGACTCCGGCGCGGAATGGACCCACCACGGGAGCGGCGTGCTGGCCCCCGTGACCCAACCGTCCCCGCCCGACGTGCCGCGGGCGCCCTGGCCGCCCGCGGGCGCGCGGCAGATGAAAGTCGCACGGCTCTACAGCATCCTGGACGCGCGCGGTGTGGAATACGGTCCCGCGTTTCGTGGTCTGCGTGCTGCCTGGACCGCCGGTGAGGAGATCTTCGCCGAGGTCGCACTGCCGGAAACGGTGGCGGGCGAGTTCCGGGTGCACCCAGCACTGCTGGACGCGTTCCTGCATACGATCACACTGCGCAACGCGGACGCCGACACGGATCCGGACACCCAGCCCGCCGCCACCGGTGTGCCCCTGCCCTATTCGTGGCAGAACGTGCGCATCTGGACCGATGTCCCGGCGGGGCGCGGGCTGCGCGTCGTGCTGCGGCCGGTCGGCTCGGACGCGGTATCGCTCGAGGTCGTGGACGAGGACCGACGGCCGGTTGTGACCGTCGGCGCGCTGACCATGCGCACCGCGTCCTTCGACTCGCTGCAGGCCCCGACCGACTCGTTGTTCCGTGTCGAATGGCCGCAGCTCGACTCCACCGGGATCGGCGCCCCGCCCACGTCGGGCCGCTGGGCTGTACTCGGCGATCGTGACGACCGACTGCTGCCCGGCACGCTGCCCGGCGTGGGTGCGGACCCGACAGGGTTGGACGCAGTGTTGCTGCCATGTCCGCCCACCGGTTGCGGGACCCCAGAGGCGGTGTGCGCCGCCACCGCACAGGTGCTGGCCCACCTCCAGGCCTGGCTCACTCGGCCCGCCGACGGCTGCCCTCCGCTGGTCGTGCTGACCCGGGGGGCCGTGGACCTCGGTGAGCAGCCGGTCGATATCGTCGGCGCTGCCATCTGGGGCCTGGTCCGCTCCGCCCAGCAGGAGCACCCGGACCGGATCGTGTTGCTCGACACCGATGATCCGAGAGCGACAACGGAATTGCTCGGCGCAGTTCTGGCGCGCGACGAATCGCAGGTCGCCCTGCGGGCCGGCAAGATCCACGTTCCTCGCCTGGCTCGCGTCCGTGACGCCGGCGGGTCGGCCGCGCTCTTCGACGGCGAAGGCACCGTCCTGCTGACCGGCGGTGCTGGCACGCTCGCAGGCATACTTGCCCGACATCTGGTGACGTGCCACGGCGTGCGCCGTCTGCTGCTGGTCGGGCGGCGTGACCCGGCGGAGTCGGTGTCGTTGGTCGCCGAGCTGACAGCGCTCGGCGCGCAGGTGGCGGCCGAGTCCTGCGATGTCACCGATCGCGCTGCGGTCGACGCAGTGCTCGCACGCATCCCGCCACACCATCCGCTGACCGGGGTCGTGCATACGGCCGGCGTCATCGACGACGCCATGCTGAGCGATGTCACCCCGCGGCAGCTGAGCCAGGTGCTGCAACCCAAAATCGCCGGTGCATGGAATCTGCACGAGGCCACATCCGGCCTGCCGCTGCGCGCGTTCGTCGTGTACTCCTCGATAGCCGGAGCCTTCGGCGGACCAGGGCAGTCGGCGTACGCCGCGGCCAATGTCGCCATGGATGCACTGATGGTCGCCCGGCATCGGTCCGGCCTGCCGGCCAAGTCGCTCGCCTGGGGTCTGTGGGAGCAGCGCAGCGAACTGACCGAGAAACTTTCGATCGCAGATCTCGATCGCATGTCCCGCAGCGGAATTCGGGCGCTCTCGGCTGAATCCGGCGCCGCGCTCTTCGACGCGGCCTCGACCGTATCCGACCCGGTTCTGGTCCTGGCCGACCTCGACTTCGCCACATTGCGCGACGGCCCGGTGCCACCGCTGCTGCGATCGTTGGTGCGGACGGCGAGTCGGGTACGGTCCGCCACCGATGACCGACTGCGGGAGCGACTCACCGCGGCGAGCAGCGACGAACAGCCGGGCATCGTGCTGGAGACGATCCGGCTGTATGCCGCCAAGGTGCTCGGGCACGCCGATGCCGCCGCGATCGGCGCGGACGAGCAGTTCCTTTCGGTCGGATTCGATTCGCTGACCGCGCTGGAGTTGCGCAACCGCCTTGCGGAGGCCCTCGGCGTCAGCCTGCTTCCCACCGTCGTGTTCAGCAGTGGCACCCCGGCCGAGCTGGCGCAACTCGTTGTCGCGGAATGGAGGTCGGCGGCAGCCGGTCCGGCCGCACAGCGTCCGGCGGCGGAACCGCCGGACGACCGTGTCTCCGACCCGGTTGGTGTCCTGTTCCGGCAGCTGTGCCGTCGCGGCAAGGCCGACGAGGCGGTCGATCTGCTGAAGAACGCTTCTGCGCTGCGGGCCGAGTTCCACACGGGGGCCGAGCTGCGCGACACCGACGATCCCCCGCAACTGGTGCGGATCACCGTCGGTACCGACGCACCCGAGCTGGTGTGTCTGGGTTCGCTGGTTGCGCTCGGTGGTGGCCACCAGTACGCCCGGTTGGTCGCGCACTTCCGCGGCGCCTACGGCGCGAGCGCGCTCGCGGCGCCGGGTTTCTTACCTGGACAGCGTCTTCCGTCGACGATGTCGGCGCTGTTCGACTACCAAGCCGAGGAGATCCTCGAGCGCGTCGGCAGCGAGCGCCCGCTGATCCTGCTCGGTTCCTCCTCGGGCGGCATCGTCGCCCACGGCGTGGCCGGTCAGCTCGAGCAGCGGGGAATCCGCCCGGCCGCCGTTGTTCTGCTGGACACCTATCTCGCGACCGACAAGGCGATGACCCAGTTCAACAACATACTGCTGCAAGGCATGTTCGATCGCGAAGATCAGGCCGTGCCGATGGACAGCGCCCGGCTCACCGCCATGGGCAAGTACTTCCGAATCCTCGACGACTACCGCCCGCCTGTGGTCGAGGCGCCCACAGTGCTGGTGCGGGCCTCGTCCCCGCTCGGCGAGACCGCGCCCGCCGTCGGTGACTGGCGCTCGCGCTGGCCGGGCGCGCACACCGTCGTCGACGTTCCCGGCGACCACTTCTCGATGTTGGAGCAGCACTCGGCGACGACAGCAGGCGCCGTTTCCGACTGGCTCGAATCGATCCTGGCTTGACCGAATGTACTGAAAGGAGCGTTCATTGATGCAGACCGAATCCGAGGGTCACACATCGGATGGCCCTCCGATCGCTATCGTCGGCGCCGGGGTCATGGGCGTCGGCATCGCCACCCTCGCGTTGGTTCGCGGGCTGGCGGTCGTGCTGGTCGATATCGACAACACCCGGCTCGACAACGCCCGTGCCCGGATCGCGACGGAATTGCGGATGGCGCAGCTGATGGGCAGGCTCGCCGACGACACCACGGTCGGTGCGCTGACAACCACCACCGCGGTCGCAGACCTTGCGGCCGTCGCCGTCGCCATCGAGGCGGCGACCGAAGACCTTGCGGTCAAGGCGAAGATCTTCGGCGAGCTTTCGGCGGTGGTACGCCCAGGTACCCCGCTGGTTTCGAATACGTCGTCGATCCCAATCGATGAACTCGCCGAGTACGCGCAGCGGCCCGAGGACGTCGTCGGCACGCACTTCATGAACCCCCCGTACCTCATTGGGACCGTCGAGGTGATCCGCGGCGCGCGTACCGGTGAGCGCACCATGGCGGCGCTCGAGCGTGCGCTGGGCGTGCTCGGGCAGCAGCCGGTCGTCGTCGGCGACACCCCGGGTTTCGTCACCAGCCGCGTCCTGCACCCGATGATCAACGGCGCAGCGCGGATCGTGCAGCAGGGCACCGCGAGTGCCGAGGACGTCGACGCACTGATGGAGAACTGCCTCGGGCATCGAACCGGGCCGCTGCATACCGCCGATCTGATCGGCATCGACAACCTGGTCGATTCGCTGCAGGTGCTCTACGAGCGCACCGGCGACGAGAGTTGCCGCCCCTGCGAACTGCTGTTGGAGAAGGTCCGGCTGGGCCACCACGGCCGCAAGGCCGGCCGTGGCTTCTACGAATACACGAACTGAGGAGACGAAAGTGGACGCAACGAACACCCACGTCGAACAGGCCCACGATGCGGGTATTCAAGAGGATGTGCTGCGATTCCTCGAAACTCAGACCAAGCGGTCCTGGGATCCGCACGCGGATCTCTTCGCCGCAGGCGGGCTCTCCTCGCTGTTCGCCATGCAACTCGTGGTGTTTCTGGAGCAGACCTATGCGATCGCCATCCGCGGAAAGGATTTGCGTCTGGACAACTTCCGGACCGTCGTGAACATGGTCGCATTGGTGGAGCGCCTCGGGGGTGACCAGTGAGCGGCGGGCTCACCGCGGCTTGTGCGACGGTCACGGGTTTCGTCGGCGACCAGGCGGAGCACTGGGACCGCGCCGGGACCCTGCCGTCGGATCTGCTGAGGAAGCTCGGCGCCGCCGGATACCTGTGCCCGCAGGTACCAGCCGGTTACGGGGGCCTCGGCTGGGACAGTGCCCGCGACGGCGAGTTCACCGCGCACGTGGGCAGCCTCTGTTCGTCCCTGCGCAGCATCATGACCTCGCAAGGGATGGCGGCGTGGACCATCGCGCGTCTGGGCAGCGAGGCGCAGCAGGCCGACCTGTTGCCCCGGCTCACCGGAGGAACGCTGGCTGCGGTCGCCTTCAGCGAACCCGGTGCCGGGAGCGATCTGTCGGCGATCAGGACCCGAATAGTCCGCGACCGGGACATGCTCGTGGTCGACGGTCACAAGACCTGGTCGACCGCCGTGACGTATGCCGACTACGTGGTCGTCGTCGGCATCATGGACGACGGAGGCGCAGGCGCCGTCGTGGTGCCGACAGATGCCCCCGGTGTGCGTATCGACCGCATCGCGGATCCGCTCGGTTGTCGTGCCGCCGGTCACGCCGACGTGCGATTGACCCGGGTACAGGTGCCCGCCGCGCAGCTGCTCGGTGGCGGGGGGCAATTCCTGCCGCTGGTGGTGACCACCGCGCTCGCCTACGGCCGGATGTCGGTCGCCTGGGGATGCGTCGGCATCCTACGCGCGTGCCTGGCCGCAGCCGGGACGCACGCCAAGTCTCGCCGGCAATTCGGCCGAACACTGGGCGAACACCAGCTCGTCGCCGGGCATCTCGCCGATTTGATGATTGCCGAACAGACCACCCTTCGGGTCTGCGAGCACGCGAGCCGCTGCTGGGACGAGGGGCTGCCGGATCAGGTGGTGGCCACTGTGCTGGCCAAACATGTCAGCGCGACCGCAGCGGCCCGCGCCGCCGCGGTCGCCGTGCAGGTGCTGGCCTCCGCCGGCACCAGAGAAGGCCACACCGTGGCGCGCGCCTATCGCGATGCCAAGTGCATGGAAATCATCGAGGGCAGCAACGAGATGTGCCAGCTGCTGCTGGCCGACCACGTGCTGGCCAATGTCCGACCGAACGAATGCATCGAGAGGCCTTCATGACCGACAGATCCGTATCCGAACCGCCGCCCACGGTGAAGTGCCTGGTCTGGGACCTCGACGACACACTGTGGCAAGGCACGCTGCTCGAGGATGGTGAGGTGGCGCTCGACCCGGCCATTCGGGACGTCATCATCGAACTGGACTCCCGCGGTGTCCTGCAGTCCATCTCCAGCCGTAACGACCACGACATGGCTTGGAACCGGTTGGCGGCCTTCGGGCTCGCGGAATACTTCGTCCTGCCGGAGATCGGCTGGGGACGCAAGTCCGATGCGGTGCGCCGCATTGCGGAGAAGCTGAACTTCGCTCCGTCCACAATCGCGTTCATCGACGACCAACCGGTCGAGCGGGCGGAAGTGAACTATTACCTACCCGAGGTGCGTTGCTATTCTGCCGAGACGGCTGCGACGCTCACCGGTCTGCCCGAGTTCACGCCGGTGACGAACACGGTGGACTCACGGCGCCGAAGGCAGATGTACCAGGCCGGGTTTCGGCGCGACGCGGAACGCGCGGAGTTCGAAGGCGCGGACGAGGATTTCCTGCGCTCGCTGGAACTCGTCCTGCGGATCGGGCGTGCAACCGAGGAGGAGCTGTCCCGGGTCGAGGAGCTGACGCTGCGTACCAGCCAGATGAACGCGACCGGAGTGCACTACTCGGACACCACCCTGCGCAGCCTGCTGCGCGACCCGAACCACGAGGTCTTGGTGGCAGCTATGACCGACCGATTCGGCCCGCACGGCGCGGTGGGCGTCATCCTGATCGAGAAGCACGATGCCGTATGGCATTTGCGGTTGTTGGCCACGTCGTGCCGGGTCGTGTCCTTTGGAGCCGGATCCACGCTGCTGGCCTGGCTGACCGATCAGGCTTACCGAGCGGGTGTGCATTTCGTGGCCGACTTCCGCCCCACGCACCGCAACCGCATCATGGAGGTCGCTTACCGCTTTGCCGGCTTCGATGAACAGCCGTGCGCCTGCAGTACCGTCCTGGTCGCCGCCGAGGCCGGGGACATCCAGCGACTGCATCTGTTCCCTGCCGCGTGGCGTGGGTCGACCACCATGCGGATCGACGCCGCCGACCTGACCGCCGCGCCGCCGCTCAGAACAGGCGCCGGACCAGGGTGATGCCGTCAGCCATGCTCAGCATGCTGATCTCCACCCGCTCGTCCGATCGTAGGCGTGCATTGAGCTCGCGAACCCCTTCGGTGTCCGGGTCCTGCACATCCGGATCGGCCACCCGCCCGAAGAACAACGTGTTGTCCACCACGATCAGACCGCCCGATCGGATCAGTGCAAGCGAAAACTCCAAGTAGCGAGGGTAATTGGCCTTGTCCGCGTCGATGAACACCAGATCGAAGATCTCTGCACCCTCTGTGGCCAGCATCTGCTCCAGAGTCGCGCAAGCGTCACCGACGCGCAGGTCGATGCGGTCGCGCACGCCTGCCCGCTGCCAGTAGGGAGCGCCGATCGCGGGCCATCGATCGGTGATGTCACAAGTGACCAGCCGCCCGTCGGCGGGCAGGGCGCGGGCGAGGCACAGCGTGCTGTAGCCGGTGAACGTACCGATCTCGAGGATCGATCGGGCGCTGGTGAGGCCGGCGAGCAACGCCAGTAGCTGGCCCTCCTCGGCGAGGACCTGCATGACCGCCCCGCCGGGCAGATCAGCTGTCTCCTTTCGCAATTCGTGCAAGATGTCGTCCTCTCGAAGAGAGACCTGCCGGATGTAGTCGGTGAGTTTCGCGGTGACGGTGATCTGGTCGGCCATGAAGATCCTTCGTAGGGAATGGGTCAGGGTGGGAATCGGTCCAAGCGGTCGATCCGAGGCAGTCCGGCGGCAAGGGGTGGCCGTGGCAGGCGAAGTCCGAGAATGGCAGTGGCGGATAGCGTCTCTGTGACGTGCTGGTGACCTGCGCGCAGGCTCGACGATATCGAGGCGGAACGCCTGAGCCGCGATTCTGCAATACCCTCCGAGTAATGCCTGCTCTATCGAATTCCGCCCGCCGCTGCGCCGTCGCGAGGATGCCGTCGTGACCGCAGACGGCACCTTGCTCGCCATCAGTGACCTGCATATCGGGCATCAGGAGAATCGGGAGATCGTGGCACGGATGCGTCCGGACTCACCCCAGGATTGGCTGCTGGTTGCGGGGGATGTCGCCGAGCGGTTCTGTGACGTGGAATGGGCTCTGAGTGTGCTCGCCGAGCGATTCGCCACCGTGGTGTGGGTGCCAGGCAACCACGAGCTGTGGACACTTCCCGATGATCCGGTGACGCTGCGCGGCGTCGCACGATACGACCGGCTGATCGAGTTGTGTCGCAGCCTCGGCGTGGTGACACCCGAGGACCCGTACCCGATCTGGCACGGCCCCGGCGGGCCGATGCTGATCGCGCCGCTGTTCCTGCTCTACGACTACACCTTCCTGCCTGCCGGTGTCACCACCAAGCAGGAGGCGTTGACTCTCGCGCACGAGACGGGCGTGGTATGCACCGACGAATTCATGTTGCACGCCGATCCGTATCCGTGCCGGGAAGCGTGGTGCGAGTCTCGGGTGTCGGCCGCCGAGCAGCGCTTGCAAGCATGTGACCCCGCCCTGCCCAAGGTACTGGTCAATCACTATCCGCTGGTGCGTACCCCGACCCGAATCTTGCGCTACCCGATTTTCGCGCAGTGGTGCGGCACCGAGCGTACGGCCGACTGGCATACCCGCTTCGGCGTCGCTGCCGTCGTGTACGGACACCTACACGTTCCCCGCACCACGTGGCACGACGGTGTTCGATTCGAAGAAGTGTCGCTGGGTTATCCGCGTGAACGGCGCGTGTACGGCGCGGCGCTGAGCCGCCCTCGGCAGATCCTTCCGGACATCGGCCCCCGCACGGAAATGTGGTTCGGGATGGGGCGATTGTGAGCGGACACCGTAGAGAGGGCACCATGGACGACGAACAGACCTGGTTCAGGCACCTGCACCCCGAAGAAGAGGCCCAGCACCGCCTCGTCTGCTTCCCGCACGCCGGTGGTTCGGCGAGCTACTTTCAGCCCGTCGCACGGGCACTCGCACCGGACATCGAAGTCATCGCAGTCCAGTACCCCGGCCGTCAAGATCGGCGAAACGAACCCGGCATCGACGATATCGGGGTACTGGCCGACCACATCCACGCGATCATGCGGACCTGGCCCTGCGGGCCGCTCACCTTCTTCGGGCACAGCATGGGCGCTGTCATTGCTTTCGAGGTGGCCCGTCGCTTGCGGCGAGACGATCCCGGATGGGCGCTGCACCTGTTCGCCTCTGGTCGCCGGGCTCCTCACCTGCACCGTTCCGAGGCGGTGCACTTGCGCGATGACGCGGGAATCATCGCCGAGGTTCGTTCCCTCGGTGGTACCGAATCTCAGCTTCTCCAGGACCCGGAGTTGCTGGAGATGATCCTCCCCGCATTGCGCAGCGACTACCGCGCCGTGGAGCGCTACCGGTTCGTGCCGGACGGTCCGCCGCCCTGCTCGATCACCGTCCTTACCGGTGATCGAGATCCGCAGACCACGATCGATGAAGCGCGGGAGTGGATCCGACACTCACAAGACCCTTTCGATCTCAGGGTATTCCGTGGTGGTCACTTCTTCCTGAGCGACAACGACACCGCGGTGTCGGGCGTGCTGTCGGAACATTTCACTGCGACCGGTCCGAACTCCCGAGCAACTCCGCACCGGATGGGTCGGGTACCTCCGTCACGATGATCCGAGTGTCGGAGGAGCGCTCCCCGCAAGGGGCGAACGGTAGCTCGGTCGGGTACCCGTGTCGGTTCAGGCGCTGCAGCGCTGCCACATAGCACCCGGATAGTTCCTCTTGATACAGGCGCTCGCAGGCGAAGACCCAGCTCGAGTGGTCCATGACATACTGGCCTCCGCCCTGCCCACGCACCAGGTGCAGGTCGGCCAAATCCTCCAGCAACTCCTCCGCCAGGCTCTCCGAGCACTCCAACAGCACGGCTACCGCTCGGGGCCGGATACCGTGGCCCACGATGACACCGAGCCAACGGAAGGCCTTTCGTAGATCTTTCTCACCTCGGGAACGCTGGTTCAGCGCGTCATACGCGCGGCCCAGGGCCGATCGCACCGCGACGTCCCCGACCTGTAATTCGTCCAGGAACTGGTCGGAATCCACCAGCTTGCGGGCGATGTCGCAGATCCTGCGATCGGGGCGGTCGAGTAGACGCAATCCGACGACACGCAAGGCCAGAGGCAAGCCGGAACATACCGCCACGACCATACGGGCAGAATCGATCTCCGCATCGATTCTTTGTCTGCCGATCATCCCGGCCAACAATTTCATCGAGTTCTGCTCATCCAACGAATCCAGGACGATCGTGCTGGATGCATCGAGATCGGCGAGGCGTCTGCGACTACCGACCAGCATTCGGCTGGAACCGCTACCTGGCATCAACGCACGCACTCCAGATGCGTCGCAGGCGTCATCGAGCACGATGAGAATCCGGCGCCGAGCGATGACCGACCGGTAGAGATCCAGGCGATCGGGATCTGCATCCGGTATGACAGATGGGGACACTCCCAGCCCGATCAAGAATCGCATCGCCACGGACGCGGGGTCTACGGTTGCTCCCTGCGAGTTTTCGAGGCTGGCATAGAGTTGTCCGTCGGGATAGTCACCGCTCACGGCGTGGGCGACCCGCAGCAGCAGACTGGTCTTGCCGACCCCGGCAGGTCCGGTGACGACGCCGCACGCCACTGGCTGCGTGTCGTCTTCAGCGGTGAGTAGTTCGCGCAGCTCACGAATTTCGACGCTCCTGCCGGCGAAGTCTCGCACCTGTGGCGGCAGTTGTGCGGGCATAGGTATCTCCGCTGGATCCGTTGCGCATGGGGCGCCAATGGCCACCGAATTGTCCTCACCGCACAGGATCCGACGCTGGATTTCGCGCAGTTGTGCACCGGGCTCCATTGCGAACTGACCGATGAGTTCGTTGCGCACATGCTGGAAGAGCGCGAGCGCTTCCGGTTGCTGACCGGAGCGGAACAACGCAAGCATGAGCCGACCGACGAAGGCCTCGTTCAATGGCTGTTCACGAACGATTCTCCATAGCTCGGGCAGAACTTCGGTATGCCGACCCAGCTCCAGTTGCATGTCCATCCGCCAACCCAAGGTCTGCAGCCGTAGTTCTCGCAGATGGCCCCCTTCGCGCTCGTGCAGCCGCGCGCACGGCACATCCACGAACGGCTCGCTGCGCCACAAACCCAGCCCCCGATCGAGCTCCTCGACCGCTGCGGCCAGATCACCCGACTCGGCGAGCCCCTTCGCCGCCCGCCGACGCGCCAAGAACCGGCCCAAATCGGTGTCGTTCTCCTGGATCCGGACGAGATAGCCGGGCGTGCGCGTTTGGATCGGCTCCTCCCCGAACGAACCCAGCGCCCGGCGCAAACGCATGACATACGTGCGAACCGTGGCCGCCGCGCTCGGCGGCAGTGGATGGTCCCAGACGAATTGTGCGATGCGGTCGACGGAAACGACCTGATTGGGATTGAGCAACAGTGTTGTCAGAATGACGCGTTGCCGTGGTGCCGAGATAGCCACCTCACGATCCCCCGAACGGACGACCAATGGACCGAGGATCTGGAACTCCACTACCACTCCTGACGCGCAGACTTGCTCATTCACCGCAGCCGGACAACCATCCAGCGCTGCGACACTGCCCGCTCACCCTGGGCTTCCCGAAAAGTGGACAAGGTTAGCTTGCTTCGGGGGTGGTTTGAGAGACTGCTCGTCGTCGAGGGTGAGAGCAACCCGATAGCCGAGTGCCGTCGCTGATGATTGTAGAAATTCATCCCATTGTCAATCGATTCGACTGAGAAGTACTCTCCTAGTGACGGTTTCGTCACTAAGGGGAACAGCTGACGCGCGAGCAGGGACGACCGCGAGCAGGGACGACGCAGGCTGCCTCGGTCGGCGAAATCGATGGGATTGTGGACCGGCCCGGGCAGATGGCATTCTGTGCGTTCGGAGCACCGTTGCTGCGGCAGTATCGCCGCCCGTCATCTGCGCACCGAGCGTGGATAGGGCGATTGTTACATACACTGTGACCGTGCTTGCCAACCCTCGATGATCTGCGGGATCGAGCATCTCATGGGTTCCGAGTCGTTCCCAGACCGCCTGGATGCTTGCCTATCGGATGTACTTGAGTCTCAACATATGTGTCGATCGTCTCGAACTGCGTTCGAGACCAGTGGGTGCACCTGTCGGTTGGTCGAGGATCGCCGGGCGGTGGGGTCGTTGCAAGGCGCAGTCGAGAGCTTCGGTCGGGGAGCATACGGGGTAGTCCACTGGGCAAGGTTGAGTCTCGTGGCGTATCGGGTCCGGCGGAGCGGCATCAGGGGTAGCGCGGTTTCTTCGGCGACCTGCGAGCTGCCGTCGGTGGCTGGGCTGCTGTTGGCCCGGTGGAGCTGTCAGGATTGGGCTAGCGAGGCCTACTCGGCCGGCGTCCGGCACAACGTCCACCAACGACACTCCTCCGGTTGGGTCGATAGGCATAGGCGCCGAGCGAAATTGGCTCGTCCGTGTCTCCCCGGCCCTCAGGGCCACACGTCGTCGTGAAGGCGGGCATATCCGCCAATGTTTGCCCGAGCCGTTGGGTCGGTTCCGCGAGCGCTTATTGTCTGCTTCACGGGCCGCATGCGCAGCTTGGTGAAGGCCGGCCTCGATCTCGTAGTGGATGACGCGTGGCTGTTTCTGGAATGTCGCTACGCCGCGGCCGGCCTCCAAGGCGAGGTCAACGTGACGCTCGAGTCCTGTCTCGTATTCGATTTCCCGTGCCGGCTTCTCGGCCTCGAACGAGCCTGCGTTTGTGCAGTCGGTCTATACTCCGCCAGTAGTGCATGTTGGTGCAGCTACGATCTCCGCGTTTGTGCCGTCGGCGATTCGATCTCGTTGAGTCGACTGTCGAGTCGGGCGGCCCAGAAGATATCGAACACGGCGTCTCTGTCGACCTCGCGAGGTGACCTAGTTGGTTGGAGAGTCCAGGTCGATCCTTCTGGAATATATACGCCTACTTCTCATGAATTTCCGAGTGTCGATGAACTGAGGAGGCGTGACCACTTGCTCAGGTCATTATACTTTTGCAGCTCCAATATCATTGTGACACAAATGTTCACGCAGAGGTGCGAACAGCTGAAGAACGGAAGGCTGTTCATGTCGCATAGAGATATTGACCAGGAACTAAACCTGAATCCACCGACCCGGTTTTCGGGCTGGTCTGCGCGCCTGCGGCGCGCTGACCAGTGGTTTTCGTGTGTGAGGTAGCCGCCGGTCTGCCCGGCTTTTCCACGTTGCTTTGGTTCGGGGCCGTTCGGGCCGGGTGGTCAGGCGGTAGCAGGCTGTGGTGGTGTGTAGCCGATTGTGTTGTGCCACAACATCAGCCATGCCTCGGTCCAGGGCCAGTGGCGGGGCAGGTGCAGGACCGGGCGGCGTTGCGGGCGGGCCAGGCGGGCGGGGATGTTCACGATCTTGCGGCGCAGGGTGGCGGCACGGGCTCGGCCGTGTTTCCCGCCGGCGAGGATGCCGATGGAGTGCAGCAGGTTGTGGGCGATCGCGGCGCACAACACCCAGGCGGAGTTGGCGCCGAACCGGCCCGAGGGAATGTGAGCCAGTGGTCCGTCGATCAGGTCCGCGAACACGGTCTCGATGACGGCGTGTTTGCGGTGGGTGATATCGGCGTCTGCGACCGGTTCGGTCGAGTTGGTGAAGAACGGGTGGTATCGCCAGACCGGGAACAGCGCGTCGAGGTAGCGGGCGTCTTTCACACGCCGCACAACCAGCCGGGCGGTGATCCGGTCTTTGGTGGAAGCGAAAGCAGTGTAGGAGGTTTCGGCGACCTCGGCGCCGGATATCCACTCGCCGGTATCGGGATCGCGGACCGCACCGGGATACTTCACGGGCGTCCGCGCATCCTCGCTGATCGCGGCGATCGCCTGTTGGATGGCCGCGTTGCGAGTCATCACCAGCGAGAACTGCGCACCCGCTCGCACCGCGGCGCGCACGACTTTGTGGTTGCCGTAAGCCGAATCGCCACGGACCAGGATCTGCCCGGCCGCGCCGGAGGCGCGGGCGATGCCGATCGCGCGGGTGACCATCGACGCGGCGCCCTTGCCGGAGCCGGTCTTGCCCGCACGCAGGCGCATCCCCGCGATCACCGGGGCGGCCAGGTCGGTGCTGATCGTGGTGGCCAGAAATGAAAGCCCTTTGCGGAGAACCTGTTTGCCCGCGATCTTGGTGTGCCCGTAGGACGCGCCTTGTTTCTGGTGACCGTAGACCGGACGCAGTAGCGAGTCGATATCGACGAAAGCCCGGACCCCGGCGCCGGGCAGCAGATCGGTCCGTGCGGCCAGGGCCAGCAGATGATCGCCCAGCACTGATTCCAGCTGCATGGCATGCCCGAAGGTCAACTCCCGCAACAACGTTCCGACCGTCGAGGGTGCATACACGCCCTCGAACAGTGCCTCCGCCCCGCCGCTGCGCAGCAGATCGATATCATCGATACAGTCCGCGCCCGCGCACATGCCCGCGATCAAAGTTGCCAGCTCCGGTGCCGGGTTCGCTGATCCGGACTTGATCCGGGGCGCGGCGATGACGACTTTCTCGGACAACATGCTGGTCAAGCCGGTCTGCTCGGCCAACCTCATCACCGGGACCAGCCCCGCGCACGACACGAGGTCATCATCATCGAACCTCGCCGAGTCCTCGGCGAACCTGTGGAACAATAGCACTGAAAGTGTCTTTCTGATCCGGCCTTGATTGCTTGTGTGATAACTCCAATCATCCCAGGTCAGAAGACACTTTCCTCATTTCAACACACTCGATTCACCGATTTCATCGGTGGATCGAGGCTAAATGGTTGAAGCGTAAATGGTGTGTGGGGCTTGGAAGTAGCCGCGGACATGGCCGGGGAGTTTCTGGATGCGCCGGAAGAACGAGCGAACCGCCAGTTCCATTTGTTCTGGGTTGAGGATGTTCTCGTCGGCCAGGACGCGTTTGAGGTCTGCGTTGACCAGTTCGTCGGGGTTGAGGTGTGGGGCGTATGCCGGGAGGTAGTGCAGTTCGATCCGGTCGCGGTGGGTGTGCATCCACGCTGTGGTGGTCTTGGCGCGGTGGACCGGGTGCCGGTCCACGACCAGGTGGATCTTGGTGTCGTAGCCGCTGATCAGACGCTTGCAGAAGGTGAGGAACCCG
>NZ_AXVD01000035.1 GCF_000482385.1 Nocardia sp. CNY236 | reverse complement strand
CCGCCGGCGTACTGGACGACGTGAAAATCGAGGCATTGACCCGCGAGAGCCTGGACCGGGTGCTGGCGCCGAAGATCGACGGATGCCGCGCGGTGTGGAACGGTCTCCGAGCGGCCGGGGTCAACCCCGACTTCCTGGTTCTGTTCTCTTCGGGCAGCTCCATCTTCGGTGGTGTCGGCCAGTACACCTACACCGCGGCCAATATGGCCGTGAAGTCGTTCGCCGAAGCGATCGCTCGCGAAGGCGCCAACGTGCTGACGGTCGGTTGGGGTCATATGACCGGTGCGGGCATGCTGGCCACCGACGACAACCTGACCCGCTACCTGGTCAATGCCGGATTCGATCGCGTCGACATGGAGGAAGGTCCGATATACCTGGAAGAAGCACTGCGACTGGGTGTCACTCGAGTGGATCTGTTCCCGATCACGTGGTCCCGGGTCGTGGCCACCGGTGGCGAACGCGTGGTCCAGACCGGTCGGCTTCAAAAGATGATCGCGACCGCGGCACAACAAGGCTCTGCATCCCTGCAATTGCGAGCCGATCTGCTCGCACTCGAAGAAGCCAAACGCAACGAGGTCGTCACGTTCATGCTCGCCGAACAATTGGCCGCGGTCATGGGTGTCGAGGCGGATTCGATCGACCTCACCATCCCGGTGCCGGAGCTCGGATTGGACTCGCTGATGGGGGTCGAATTCGGCTCGCTGGTCGCCCAACGCTTGGACATCGACTTGATGTCGCTCAAGCTCGGGCGCTCGTTCAGCCTCGAGCAGGCCGGCGCCGTGGTGGCCAACGCGATCATCGAAGGCGCCGGATCGCACGGCATGCAGGGGACATCGGATTCTACACCAGCAACAGAGGAGGTTCCCGCATGAGCGAGTCGGCACAGGATCTGGCACGCCGACTACTGGCAAGCAGCAGTCCTACCCCGAGCACGAAGACCTCGACAGTGACGCCATCCAAACCTACGAGGGCGACCACCGGGACGCGCACACGCCGAGGACCGGGAAAGCAGTTTGCCGACCATCCCGACGTCGTCGCGTCCATGGACCGGCGAGAGCTGACCGCCGCGATGTATGCGCAATCCAGCATGGTGGTCCCGACGTTCCTGGCTCGCACGGGGTCGAACGACACCGTGGTGCGAGTCACGGAGCCGACCCTCGCCGACACCGATTTGACGAATTTCAACGCCTACGACTATCTGGGCCTGAGCAAACACCCACAGGTGATCGAGAGTGCGAAACAAGCGCTCGACCAGTACGGCTGCTCGGCAGCGGCCGCCCGTGGCGTCGGTGGCGAAATCCCGTTGTACCGAGAACTGGAGCAGCGGCTGGCGGACATCTACGACGTCGACGACGCGTTGGTGAGTGCCAGCGGGTTCCTGACCAACGCCGGGGTCATCGGATTCCTACTCAAACCAGGCGATGTCGCGATCTGCGACACGCTCATCCACGGTAGCGTGATCTCCGGAATACAATGGTCCGGTGCGCGGCGACTGACCTTCCGGCACAACGATCCGGAGTCACTGCGCGCGGTGCTGCGGACCTCGCGCGATTCCTTCGATCGTGCACTGGTGGTCGTCGAGGGCCTCTACAGCATGGAAGGCACCGTCGGCCGGGTTCGCGAGATTGCTGATGTAGCCCGTGAATTCGATTGCGCAGTCATGGTCGATGAAGCGCACTCCTTCGGAGTCTTCGGCGACCATGGCTACGGGATCCGTGAGCACTATCGGATGGCTGGCGACAGCGTGGACATCTGGATGGGCACACTGTCGAAAGCGTTGGGTAGCTCCGGCGGGTTCGTCGCCGCCAATCGCGATCTCATCGGGGCCATGAAGTGGAATTCGCCTGCCGCTACGCTCACGGTCGGCCCGACTCCGCCGGCGATCGCCGCCACGTTGAAGGCGTTGGATATCATGGAAGCCGAGCCGGAGCGCCTGAAACGGCTCTGGTCCAACGCGACCGAATTCCAGGCACTGCTCATCGAGCGCGGTTTGGATCTCGGCTCCGCCGAGGGGACGCCGATATGCCCGGTGATGATGCCCGGTGAGATTCGCTCCGGCTACGCGTCGTCCATGCTGCTACAGCGCGGTGTCTATGCGGGCTGCATCGTCTCTCCGACGGTACCGATGGGCCAGGAACGACTGCGACTGTTCGTGACGTCCGAACACAAGGAGTCTCAGCTGGTCTCGGCTGCCGATGTCATCGCGGAGGTGGTGGAGTTGGCCAAACAACTTCCGGATATCAAGGTCAGTATCTAGCCGGTACCGGTTGGGGCTGGACGGGTACGAACTCCAGCCCGACCGCAATCACCCACGTCTTCGCCGCGACCGCTCAGCGCTCCTCGACCGGGCCGGTGCGCGCGGATGATTGCGGCCAGCTGCTCGTAGTCTTCTGCATGTGCGCTGGAACCGCGAAACGCCAAGCCGATCGTCCGGTTGGGGGCCGGCGCGGCGAATCGCACCACATCGAGGGTGCCGCGCGCGGTCTCCGCTGCCACGGCCATCTCCGGAATGAGCGTGATGCCGAGTCCTCCCGCGACACAGTGCACGACGGTCGCCAGCGAGGCGGCCCTGGTATCGCCGACGTCGACGGGATTGGCCTCCGCCAACCGACACACCTCGAGGGTCTGGTCCCGCAGACAGTGCCCCTCGTCCAAGAGCAGCAACGGCTGCGAGTCCAGCGCCGAGGGCGACAGGTCGGACCGTCCGGACAGTTCGTGACCACGGGGAGTGACGAGGACGAACTCCTCGGTGTAGAGCGGAATCTCGATCAAACCAGGTATGTCGGTGGGAAGAGCCAGCAATGCGACATCTACCAGACCGGTACGCACACCGTCGAGCAGCCGAGCAGTCTGGTCCTCGATGATCTGCGGACGAAGCACAGGCAAGCGTTTCCCCAGCGCGGGTAGCAACTCGGGCAGAACATAGGGGGCGACCGTCGGAATGATACCCATCCGCAACCTGCCGGCAAGTCCGTCTCCGGCTGCCGACGCGACGAATCGATCGGCGGCCTCCAAGGTGGCTATCGCCTGGGGAAGTAAGCGCACCCCAGCGGCGGTTACCAACACGCGTCGGGTGCTGCGTTCGATCAGCTGGATGCGCAGCCCGTGTTCGAGCGCCGCAAGCGCCTGGGATAGTGTGGGCTGGCTCACAGCAAGTCGCGCGGCGGCGGTGCCGAAATGACGATATTCCGCAATCGCCACGAACGCACGCAGCTGCGACAGGGTTGGCTGATAAGTCTGATCAGTCATGCCTATCAGTCTAGTGTGACCAATCACCTTTACCTTTTGCCGATCCTTCGGCAAGATCGTCCGTGAGCCCTTTGCACGCATACACACGAATATGACGAGGAGACGAGCATGGCCCTGCTGACCATCGGCGACCAATTCCCGGCATACAACCTCACCGCAGTCATCGGCGGTGACCTGTCGAAGGTCGACGCTCAGCAGCCCGACGACTACTTCACCCAGATCACCAGCGACGACCACGCCGGTAAATGGCGGATCGTCTTCTTCTGGCCGAAGGACTTCACCTTCGTGTGCCCTACGGAGATCGCCGCGTTCGGCAAGCTGAACGAGGAGTTCGAGGATAGGGACGCACAGGTGCTCGGCGCGTCGGTGGACAACGAATTCGTGCACTTCCAGTGGCGGGCCCAGCACGAGGACCTCAAAACCCTCCCCTTCCCCATGCTCTCGGACCTCAAGCGTGAACTCGCTACCGCGACCGGTGTGCTCAATGCCGACGGCGTCGCCGACCGCGCCACCTTCATCGTGGACCCGAACAACGAGATCCAGTTCGTGTCGGTCACCGCTGGTTCGGTCGGCCGCAACGTCGATGAGGTGCTCCGCGTGCTGGACGCGCTGCAGTCCGACGAATTGTGTGCGTGCAACTGGAAGAAGGGCGACCCGACCATCGACGCCGGCGAACTGCTGGCCGCCAGCGTCTGATCTCCGCCGAGTATCCAGAGCGTGCCCCGAACCATCGGCCACTCGCTGGTCGCGGCGAGGGGCCACGCGCTCGACCGGCCCACCCCGGCCACGAACCACCGCCCGCACCGGGCCGATCGAACAGAGGTATCGCACGATGAGTATCGAGAACCTGAAGAATTCCCTCCCCGGATACGCCAAGGACCTCAAGCTCAACCTGTCATCGATCGTGCGTAGCACGGTGCTGAACGAACAACAGCTGTGGGGAACTCTCCTGGCGACCGCTGCCGCGACTCGATCGACCACCACGCTGCGGGAGATCGCCGAAGAGGCCGACGACGTGCTGTCGGCGCAGGCCTACGACGCCGCACTCGGTAGTGCCTCGATCATGGGTATGAACAATGTGTTCTACCGCGGAAAGGCATTTCTCGGTGGCCGCTACGACGACCTGCGAGCTGGGCTACGCATGCAGATCATCGGCTCCCCGGGCGTCGACAAAGCCGATTTCGAACTGTGGTCCTTCGCGGTCTCCTCGATCAACGGATGCGCGCATTGCCTCGAAGCCCACGAGCACACGGTGCGCGCAGCAGGACTGTCGCGCGAAGTGATCTTCGAATCGTTGCGTGCCGCGGCCATCGTGGCCGGCGTCGGCCAGGCGGTGCAAATGGCCGAGGCGCTCAGCACCGCCGCGATCTGATGCCCGCCTGCGAAGTCCGCAGCGCCATCCGGTGCGGGTAGGCTCGGCGAGCATGGGCACGCACGTTGAGGTAGTTCGAGTGTTCACCGACGCCACTGGCCATTTCGGCAACGAACTCGGAATCGCCCGGGCGGCGGACGTGGCCGTGGCGGATCGGCAGGCGCTCGCGGCACGCGCCGGCTACAGCGAGACCGTGATCGTCGACGACCCGGTCGACGGTGTCGCCGGGGTACAAATCTTCACCCCGGCGGTGGAACTCCCCTTTGCTGGGCACCCGTCGGTGGGAACCGCATGGTGGTTTGCCGCCCGAGGCGTTCCCGTGCGAACCCTAGATGTTCCCGCGGGTGCGGTCGCGGTGGAGCTCACCGACGGATTGACCTGGATCACCGCTCGGGGTGAGTGGGCGCCGACGTTCACGTTCCATCGACTCGACGATGTCGAAGAATTGGCTGCCGCGCGCGCGAGCGATTTTCCCGACGGCGCGCATTATCTATGGACCTGGGTGGACGAACACCGCGGGACGCTGCGCGCGCGCATGTTCGCTCCGACCCTGGGTGTTGCCGAAGACGAGGCGACCGGCGCCGCGGCCGTGGCGCTCACCGCTCAGCTACGACAGAGCTTGATCATTACTCAAGGCCAGGGCTCCCAATTGTTCACACAGTGGGATTCCGACGGGTGGGTGCGCTTGGGTGGCCGTGTCGCCGCCGCCGAACCGGTGCGGGTCTAGCGTCCGCGGGTTTCGCTAGTCTGATCGATGCAATGACCACGACAGCCGCCACCGATTTCGCCGAGCTTCGAACCCGGCTGACGAATCTGTCACTTCGCGACGAGCACCGCCTTCGTCGCAAGCTGGACCGTGCTCGCAAGGGTGACCTCGACAAGGTGGCAACCGAGATCGCGGCCGCCGAACTGCGGATCGAAGCACGCCGCGCAGCCCGTCCGCGGATCGACTACCCGCAACACCTTCCGGTGACCACCCGCCGCGCGGATATCGCCGCCGCTATCGAGAAACACCAAGTAGTGATCGTCGCGGGCGAAACCGGCTCGGGCAAGACCACCCAAATCCCGAAGATCTGCCTCGAACTGGGCCGAGGTATTCGGGGCACGATCGGACACACCCAGCCTCGCAGACTCGCCGCACGTACCGTCGCCGAGCGCATCGCACAGGAGGTGGGTACCGAACTCGGCGATGTCGTCGGCTACTCGGTGCGGTTCGCCGACCAAGCCTCCGAGCACACCTTGATCAAGCTGATGACCGACGGCATCCTCTTGGCCGAGATTCAGCGCGACCGGCTCCTGCGCCGCTACGACACGATCATCATCGACGAAGCGCACGAACGCAGTCTCAATATCGACTTCCTGTTGGGCTACCTCGCGCAACTGCTGCCCAGACGTCCCGATCTCAAGGTGATCATCACATCGGCGACAATCGATCCGGAGCGCTTCGCCGGCCATTTCGCCGACGAGCAGGGCGTGCCCGCACCCATCGTCGAAGTCTCCGGCCGCTCGTATCCGGTGGAGATCCGCTACCGGCCACTAACGGTGCAGTATCCGGTTCCCGCCGACGGCAACACGACCGGAACCGACGGCTCCGGCGACGGGGACCACGCCCGGATCGTCGAGCGTGACCCGATCGATGCGATCGGCGAAGCGGTGACCGAATTGTTCGCCGCCGGCGACGGCGACGTACTGGTGTTCCTGTCGGGTGAACGTGAAATCCGTGATGCCGCCGATGCGCTCGGCGATCTGCGGCTGCCGCACACCGAGATTCTGCCCCTGTACGCGCGTCTGTCGACGGCCGAACAGCATCGGGTCTTCGCCCCGCATATCGGGCGCAGGGTGGTGCTGGCGACCAATGTGGCCGAAACCTCGTTGACGGTGCCCGGAATTCGATACGTTATCGACCCGGGGACAGCCCGGATCTCGCGGTACTCGATGCGAACGAAGGTGCAGCGACTGCCGATCGAGCCAGTGTCTCAGGCGTCGGCACGGCAACGGGCCGGTCGCTGTGGCCGAGTTGCCGACGGTATCTGTATCCGGCTGTACTCCGAAGAAGACTTCGACTCTCGACCGGCATTCACCGAACCAGAGATTCTGCGCACCAACCTGGCTGCAGTCATTCTGCAGATGACCGCGCTCGGGCTCGGCGATATCGAGAAGTTCCCCTTCGTGGAGGCGCCGGACCGTCGCGCCATCCGCGACGGAATCGCCCTGCTCGAAGAACTCGGCGCACTCGAACGGCGTCGAGGTTCGCCCACACCGGCGGCGAATACCGCAGGCGAGCGCAGTCTGTCGCTGACACCGACCGGGCGGGACATGGCTGCCTTACCCGTCGATCCCAGGATGGCACGGATGCTGGTGGAGGCGCACCGCACCGGTTGTCTGGCCGAGGTCCTGATCATCGTCGCGGCGCTGTCGATCCAGGACGTGCGGGAACGGCCTGTCGAACAACAGCAGGCCGCCGATGCTGCACATGCTCGATTCACCGTCGAGGGGTCGGACTTCTCGACCTACCTCCGTCTATGGGACTACCTCGGCCACCAGCGCGCGTCGTTGTCGTCCAATCGGTTTCGTCGACTGTGCCGACAGGAATATCTACACTACTTGCGGATTCGCGAATGGCAGGATCTGCATGGGCAACTGCGTACGATCACCACCGGCCTCGGATGGCCAGCGCAGCGGGTCCGGCGCCGATCCGGGATCACAGCTGACCCGCCGACTCGGACCGGCAAGAGACCACGGCGTAACGATTCCGGTCGCCCACGTGGCGACCGACCCTCCAGTGGGACACTCGACCGCCGGGCCACGACTGTGCACGACGACGACACCGACCCCTGGGACACCCTCGCGATCCATCGAGCGCTGTTGGCAGGCATGCTGTCGCATATCGGTGTCCGGGAGGCGGAATCCCGGGAATTCCTCGGCGCGCGAGGCGCCAAGTTCATGGTGTTCCCCGGTTCAGCGCTGGCTAAGAAACCTCCCCGCTGGGTCATGGCCGCCGAACTGGTGGAGACATCGCGGCTGTGGGGCCGGATCGCCGCGAAGATCGAGCCAGAATGGGCTGAACAACTGGCAACAGACCTTGTCAAACGCAGCTACTCCGAGCCACATTGGTCGGCCAAGCGGGGTGCGGCGCGCGCCTACGAGCGTGTCACGCTCTACGGTATCCCGCTGGTCACCGGAAGACTGGTGGGATTGGACCGGATCGATCCCGAACTGTCACGCGAGTTGTTCATCAGACACGCCCTGGTGCAGGGTGAGTGGCAGACTCGGCACGAGTTCTTCCACCGTAATCGAGCGCTGCTCCATGATGTCGCCGATCTGGAACACCGCACGCGCCGCCGCGACATCCTTGTCGACGACGAGGTGCTGTATGCGTTCTACGACGAGCACCTGCCCACCGACATCGTCTCGGTACGCCACTTCGACACCTGGTGGCGGTCGACTCGACGCACCGACCCGACACTGCTGGACTTCACGACGTCCACCGTGGTCAACGCGAACGCGGCCAGCTTGGACCCGTCGGACTTCCCCACCTCGTGGCGGCAGGGCGAACTGGCTTTCCCGCTCACCTATCAGTTCGAACCGGGCACCGAGGACGATGGCGTCACCGTTCGAATCCCGGTGGAGCAACTCGCACACGTCCGCGCGGTCGGCTTCGACTGGCTGGTACCGGGCATGCGCGAAGAGTTGGCCGTCGCGCTGATCAAGACCTTGCCGAAATCGGTGCGGCGCATGGTCGTGCCTGCCCCCGACTTCGCGGTCGCCGCGCTCGCAGCGCTGACTCCACGAGCCGAGCCGCTGCGCATCGGGCTGGCTCGAGAGTTGTCCCGGCGCAGCGCGGTCACGATCGCGCCCACCGACTTCGATCCGGCCGCGCTGCCCGATCACTTGCGTATGGCGTTCGCGGTCATCGACGACGAAGGCCGGACATTGGCGCGTAGCAAGAGCCTTGCGGAGGTCAAAAAACTTCTGGCCGAAGAAGTTTCCGCCTCGGTCGCCCGTGCCACTGCAGGAGCGGAACGACCTCCGGCCACCGTGTGGACCTCGGAGTCACTCGGCGACCTCGCACCGACGATTCGTCGGGAAGTGTCCGGGCAGGTCGTTACCGGCTATCCCGCACTGGTCACCGAAGGCGCGGGCGTGGCAGTCCGGGTGCTCAGCTCCCCTGCGGCGCAGGCTGCCGCGATGGGCACGGGCACTCGAATGCTCCTACTGCACGCATTGCCTCTGTCCGTGCGCACCCTCACCGCGGATTTGTCGCCCACGGATCGGCTTGCGCTGAGCCAGAGTCCGCACGGTTCGCTGGAGGCTCTGGTCGAAGACTGCCGTGCCGCCGCTGTCGACGAGCTGCTGACTGCTGCGGGTGGTCCCGTACACAGCCCGACCGAGTTCGACTCGCTCGTCACGCGAATCCGCCCCGACTACACCGCCGCGGTCGCCCGTGTCCTGCGATTGGTGGTACCGATTCTCGGCAGCGCCCAGCAGGTTTCGTTGGCGCTCGCACGGACCCGCGAACGCGACATCGCCGAGGACGTCCGCGACCAGGTCGACAACTTGGTATTTCGTGGTTTCGTCACCGAATTCGGCAGCGCCAGACTACGCGAACTGCCCCGCTATCTCCGGGCGGCGGCGCTGCGACTGCAGGCCTTGCCCGGATCGGCGGCTCGTGACCGCCGCAGCATGGCCGAACTCGATCGGGTGTTGGCCAGCTACGACCAGCTGATCGAATCGCTCCCACAACACCGCCGGCACGCCTCGGTAGTCACCGATATCTGGTGGATGGTGGAAGAGCTACGGGTCAGCCTGTTCGCACAGCAACTGGGTACTCCCTTCCCGGTGTCGGCCAAGCGAATCGAGAAGGCGATCGCGGCAGTCCGACGCTGAGATGGTGAAGCATCGATCGGCGGCCGACTGCCGCAGGGTCCCGATCAGTCGGCAGCCGACAACGCCTCGGCTCGCGCCTGGCGCATCTGCTGGATTTCTCGTTCGAAATCCGCGGCAGAGGAGAACGAGCGGTACACCGAGGCGAATCGCAGGTAGCCCACTTCGTCGAGGTCACGTAGCGGACCCAGAATCGCCAGTCCAACCTCGTGGCTGGGTACCTCGGGAGAACCTTTGGCCCGCACCGTGTCCTCCACCTGCTGTGCGAGCAGGTTCAGAGCGTCGTCATCCACTTCACGACCCTGGCACGCGCGGCGCACCCCACGGATGACCTTCTCGCGACTGAACGGCTCGGTGACCCCGCTGCGTTTGATCACCGACAACAGGGCGGTTTCCACGGTGGTGAATCTGCGCCCGCACTGCGGGCATGCGCGGCGACGGCGAATAGCCGCGCCTTCGTCGGCTTCACGCGAGTCCACGACCCGGGAGTCGGGATGTCGGCAGTACGGGCAATGCATCCGAAAATCCTTCGTCAATGCGCATACTCGCGTCCGGACCTGCACCGATCACGACGATCGGCCCGGCGAGCACGTGTACAGAGGGCAATACCCCAGCGCCGGAATTCCTCGCACAACACGCGGAGTACCGGCACAACACCTCGAGAATACCTGGTGAAGTACTCGAAACCAGGTACTCACCCCGCCCACCGACCCTACACCGTGCTCATCGGTCGATCAGTGAATGCGCGGCGGCGACCAGCAGTGGGAAAACGCATGGCCGGCCGTTCGCCGATCCTCGGGTCCACACGCGGAATCCGGGTCCCGACGCCCTCCCACGGTCAGCGCCCCTGGGCGTCGCCCCCATCACCTCGCCCGCTCACCACACCAACCGGCGATTCCTCGAACCCGCCGACCCAGTCACCCGCACGCGCATGCGCCACCACGATCAGGCCCATCACGACGACAGCTGTGCACAGGGCCGCGGCGGTGAGAACCGCAAAGCCGAGCTTCGCCCGCTCGACCCGATACATCGGGTCGCCACCACCGGATCGCCGGCCACCACACGCCGGGGGCCCACCTGTGCGCCCCGAACAATGGTCCTGCACCGAGCCCCGGCCAACGCGCCGGCGGCCGGACGCCGCGCCCGAACAACCTCTCGCCGAGATAGTGCTGATTGCAGTGCTCATCGGATAGACCTCCGTCGTAGGCGCTCCATTACCGTTCGAGCCAGTGCCGTTCGTTCGAATACCCGAACCGAGAGCATTCGATCAAACGTTCGAATACGTGATATCCGAGTTCTACCACGCGCGCCCGACACGATCGCGGCAAACGGCCGACACATGTCGAACAGATGTTTGATACATCCGCGCGACCGGACTAGATTCTGAAGAACCGAAGACACAACGACGAACACACGCGCCGGGCGCGAACGAATCTGGCGCACAGGAGAGGCGGTTGCGGTGAGGCACACGGGCGACACGGGTAGCGAGACCGGGGGCGGCGGCGACGCGTCGGGTACCGCTGCGGATCTCACCGTGCGTCAGCGCAAGGTACTCGAGGTGATCCGGACCTCGGTCAACGAGCGTGGCTACCCGCCGAGTATTCGAGAGATCGGCGACGCCGTGGGACTCACCTCCACCTCCTCGGTCGCGCATCAACTCCGCGCCTTGGAGCGCAAGGGCTTCCTGCGGCGCGACCCGAATCGGCCGCGCGCAGTGGATGTCCGGGGTTTGGACGAGGCAGTGCGGTCGGTGACCAAGCTGCCGGTCACCGCGGTCGATCGAGTCACTGCGAGCGAGCAGGTCGTGGAGCCCGTGGCGGCCGACGCCGATCGGCCGGCGCCCACCTTCGTCCCGGTACTCGGACGCATTGCCGCCGGCGGACCGATTCTGGCCGAACAGGCCGTCGAAGACGTCTTTCCCTTGCCGCGCGAGCTGGTCGGCGACGGTTCGCTGTTTCTACTGAAAGTCGTTGGCCAATCCATGATCGACGCGGCGATCTGCGATGGCGACTGGGTGGTCGTGCGACAGCAGAACGTCGCCGACAGCGGCGACATCGTGGCGGCGATGATCGATGGAGAGGCCACCGTGAAAACCTTCAAGCGCATCGGCAAGGACGTCTGGTTGATGCCGCACAACCCGGTGTTCGACCCGATCTCGGGCAACGATGCTCAGATCTTGGGCAAGGTCGTCACGGTCATCCGTAAAATCTGACGCTCGAGTCGGCCTGCTCGGATCCGAGCAGGCCGACTCGAGCAATGCGCAGCCGACGCCGGAGGTCGGGCTCAGGACAACTTCATGCTGCGTCCGATGATCTCCTTCATGATCTCGGTCGTACCGCCGTAGATGGTTTGGATGCGAGCATCCACATACGCCTTCGCGATGGGGTATTCGTTCATGTAGCCATAGCCGCCGTGCAGTTGCAAACAACGGTTGATCAGATCGACCTGCTCCTCGGTGCTCCACCATTTGGCCATGGCGGCTTCCTCCGCGGTGAGCTTGTCCTCGTTGAGCAACTCGACGAACTTGTCGACCATCAGGCGCACGGCTGTGGTCTTGGTGGCGAGTTCGGCGAGCACGAAGCGGGTGTTCTGCAAGCTACCGATGGGCCTGCCGAACGCCTTGCGGTCACGCACGTACTCGATCGTGGTATTCAGGCAGAATTCCATCGCTGCCGCCGCCATGACGGCGATCGACAGCCGCTCTTGGGGCAGATTGTGCATGAGATGGATGAACCCCATACCCTCGGTACCGAGCAGGTTCCGGCCGGGGACGCGCACATCGCTGAAACTCAATTCTGCGGTGTCCTGCGCTTTGAGCCCGATTTTGTCCAAGTTGCGACCCCGCTCGAAGCCGGGCATCCCACGTTCGACCACGAACAGACTGAATCCCATCGCCCCTTTGTCGGGATCGGTCTGCGCGACGACGATCACCAGATCGGCGTTGATGCCGTTGGTGATGAAGGTCTTGGAACCGTTGAGAATCCAATCGTCCCCGTCACGCACCGCGCGAGTCTTGATGCCTTGCAGGTCCGAGCCCGCACCGGGCTCGGTCATCGCGATCGCGGTAATGATCTCTCCGGAGCAGAAGCCCGGCAACCACCGCTGCTTCTGTTCATCGTTGGCCAAGCTCAGTAGATACGGGGCTACCACATCGTTGTGCAATGCGAAGCCGAGACCGGAATACTGGCCGTGTACGGTCTCCTCGGAAACGATGGCGTTGTAGCGAAAATCCACCACCCCGCCACCACCGTATTCCTCCGGGACCGCCATGCCGAGAAAGCCCTGTTTACCCGCCTCGAGCCAGACCGATCGGTCGGCGAATCCCTGCTCTTCCCATGCATCGTGGTGCGGGGCCACGTGCGACGCGAGAAATTTGCGGTACGACTCGCGGAACAGTTCGTGCTCAGGTTCGAACAGTGTGCGCTCCACGCCAACCTCCTAGTGACCACGCTGGTCGATCCACACTGACCAGTCGTTGCCTCATACCGTACCTGCTAGGAGAATCGGGATTCACTTCTGGGCGTCGATGACGGGCACCTCCCGAAGCGTCGACAGGGAATTAGCGGCCCCATCTCGACTATTGCACCACCAAGGCGCTACGCCGGGACGTTGACACCACATGAATCCTGATTAATGCGACCGATCGGTCTGCTGAGTGTGCACGCCACACCCCGAGGATCGGCCGAATGGCTCGCGAAGCGCAGAGTTCAGCGGGTCAGCCACCTGCGGGCACGTCCGGTCAGAGTACGGCCCGCGTCGCGCTCCCGTTCGGCGAACAAGAAGTTCATCTCCTCTTCCAGCGCTTTGCGCACCACGTCGCGCAATTCCACCGCCGCAGTATCCATGTCGTCAGCATCGAGCCACGGCGCCGGATCGATCGGTGCGCCCGCAGAGAAGTAGAACCGCTCGGGGCGTGGGATCACAGTAGGGCCGACTCCCCGAACCAGTGGTGGCGTCAGCTCACGACTGAGACCGAGCGCCTCGACGGTCCAACGCAGAGGACGCAAGACCGGATGGTCACCGTCGACCACGATGTCGAAGGCGTCATCGACGCCGATCGACGCGACCGGAACGATCGGAGCGCCAGCGGCGATCGCCATGCGCGCGAAGCCCGTGCGACCCTCCCATTTCAGAACGTACTTCTCGTTCTTGCGACGCACGGCCTCACGTCCACCTCCGGGAAACACGATGGCCGCCTCGCCACGCTGCAGCAGAGTCGAGCAGTTGGGCCTCGTCCCACGCACCGCACCGAAGTGGTGCAGTATATGGCGTACTCCAGGGACGTCGATCAGGACGTTCTCGGCGAGACCCCGGATGAGGCGACCGCGGCGGCGAAGTATTTCGCCCATCAACAGCGGAGCGTCGACGACACCCAGCAGATTGTGGTTGCCGACGAGTAGCACCGAACCGTCGGCGGGAATGTTCTCGAAGCCGTAGCAGCGCGGACTGGTCCACGCCCGTATCGGTCCGAGCAGGGTATCGATCAGCCATAGGTCGGTATCGGTCAACGACACCGAGAGCGGAGCACCGTCGCTGAGCGTCGGATCCGCGCTGCCGGGGTGAGGAGTAGTAGTGGAATCGAAGCGGCCGTGCGACATGAACCCTCCTGATGTCGACTCGACGATAGCGTAGCGAAATCGACTGCGTCGCATCGGTTGTGCTCGCGAATTCGCGAAAGTTCTTCTCCGATCAGCGATCCCTGTGCCCGTCAGGCCGCAACGTCGCACGGAACGTGCATGTCATGGGCGCATTTGCTGGGAAGCACGCTGGCGTGCGCAGCTGCGATGTGAAAGTACCCACATCGCAGCGGCACTCGTGCACGGGCAGTGCCCCGGATCTCCCGCCACCGGCCGGCGAGAACCTATGTCACACCGAGACGTGGTCGGCGACGTGTGGCACAGAGGACGTTCCGGCGTGCGCATAGTCCGCCAAGGCCGCGGCCAGGGCATGTGGGACGCGCGCGTGCACCCGGGTTCCGCTCTCCTCGTGGTGGGAACTCACGATGCGTCCGTCGGCATGTATGCGTGACAACAAATCACCCCGGGTATACGGCAGCAAGACGCTGATCTCCACATCCAGCCCCCCGAGTGCTTCGGCGAGCCGCTCGCGGAGCGCGTCGATACCGGTACCGCCGTGCGCGGAAACGAACGATGCTTCCGGCAACAGTGCACGCAGATGAGTGAGGTCTGTCGGACCAACCGCGTCGATCTTGTTGACCACCAGCAGTTCCGGCGGGGTGGGCAGGCCGGAATCCTTGATCACGTCCGTGACCACCTCGCGCACCGAGGCGATCTGCTCGGCCGGCAGCATGTCCGAACCGTCCACCACGTGTAACAACAGGTCGGCGCCGGAGACCTCCTCCAGGGTCGACCGAAAAGCCTCGACGAGCTGTGTCGGCAGGTGACGAACGAAGCCTACGGTGTCGGTGAAGACGACCTCGCGCCCATCGCGCAACTCGGCCCGCCGGGTGGTCGGGTCGAGTGTCGCGAACAGCGCGTCTTGGACGAGTACTCCGGCTCCGGTGAGTCTGTTCATCAGGCTCGATTTGCCGGCGTTGGTATAGCCGATGATCGCCACGGACGGGATGCCGCTGGAGGTACGACGCGCCCGCTTGGTGTCGCGTGCAATCTTCATGGCACGGATCTCACGACGCAGCTTCGACATGCGCTCACGAATCCGGCGGCGATCGGTTTCGATCTTGGTTTCGCCTGGGCCACGCAGACCCACGCCACCGTTGCTGCCCGCACGACCACCGGCCTGCCGGGACATGGACTCACCCCAACCACGCAGTCGCGGCAACATGTATTCCATCTGGGCCAGGGAGACCTGTGCTTTGCCTTCGCGTGAAGTGGCGTGCTGGGCGAAGATATCGAGGATCAACGCCGTCCGGTCCACCACCTTGACCTTGACCACCTTCTCCAGCGCGGTCAGCTGCGCGGGCGCCAGCTCACCGTCACAGATCACCGTGTCGGCCTCGGTCTCCAGCACGACCGAGCGCAGTTCGTCGGCCTTGCCGGCGCCGATATAGGTCGCCGGGTCGGGCCGATCACGGCGTTGGATCAGCGCCTCCATCACCTCCGAACCGGCGGTCTCGGCCAGCGCCGCCAGTTCGGCCATACTCGCCTCCGCTTGGGTCGCGGTCCCTGTGGTCCAGACACCGACCAGCACGACACGCTCCAAGCGCAGCTGCCGGTACTCGACCTCGGTGATGTCGGTCAGCTCGGTCGACAGGCCCGCCACGCGCCGCAGTGACGTGCGGTCTTCCAGTTGGAGTTCGCCCGTGGTCGGGTCTGCCGACCAGCCGGACCGACTCATCCGCGCGGCATGCTCGGCCACGACATCGCCCGTCGGCGCGTCCGGGGGCACGCTCGAGTCCTCGGCGGGCTCGGCAGAGCGGTCACGGGCGACCGCTGGGGTGAATTCGTACGTATCCGACTTTCTCATACACCGTCCATGCTGCCACGACATCCCCGGCGGGGGCATCTGATTATTTGCACCCCACACCGCTCACAGGTGGTCCCACCACGACCGGTTGAACCGGCCGGTGGCCACCAGCACCGATGGCCCACGCAGCCAGGCCGAGCCGCGGGTCAGGCCGACGACGACTTCTCCGCCGGGTATGCGAACACGCACGTCGCCGGAGTCCTCGGCGAGCCGAAAGCCCTCGGCGGTCAGCGCTGCGGCTGCCGCTGCGACGGTGCCCGTTCCGCACGAACGGGTTTCGCCGACGCCACGCTCGTAGACCCGCATATCGATCGCGCGCTCGGCATCCAACCCGGTGGCGATCTCGACGTTCGCTCCATACGGGAACAGGTCCGGATCGAAGCCAGGGGCAACGGTCAGATCGAGCTTGCCGAGCTCGTCTGCCGACATCCCCGGATCGACGCAGGCGAGATGCGGGTTGCCGACGTCGATACCGATCCCGGACAGGGCCCACCCCGCGACCGTCGCCGTGGACTGCCCGAGTTCGCGCACCGGACCCATACCGACAGTGACATCGGCGTCGACCGCGGTCGCTGTATGTACCGTGACCGAGCGCGCGCCGGCGCGACTGCCGACGATGTGGTCGCGGCGGTCCTCCAACCCGGACACTGCCAGGTAGTGCGCGAAGACACGCATTCCGTTGCCGCACATCTCGGCGATCGAACCATCGGCGTTGCGGTAGTCCATGAACCAGTCCTGCTCGCCGACTCCCTCCGGGATCTCGGTGAGCACCCCTGCGGCGTGGAGAGCGCCGGCGCGCGCGACCCGCAGCACGCCGTCGGCGCCGAGGCCACGCTGCCGATCACACAAGGCGCCGACCCGCGTGGCGGACAATGTCAGCTCGGCCTGCGGGTCGGGCAGCACCACGAAGTCGTTCTGCGTGCCATGCCCCTTGGTGAACTCGATATCCGGCACCGGCCCTGTCTCCCTTGTTCGTCGTCATCTGGCCAACGCCGGGCGCGGCCGGGAAATTTCGCGCGGCCACGGCCGGGTAAGGCATGTCCGGCCTTCGGGGCTCGCACGCTCGTCGAGTCACTACGTGTGGTCTCGAGCGTCGAATCGTCGCCGCTCATCGAGCATCGGCAATACCGTCGCTACCAGATCGGGTGCGGCGGCGTCCACCCACCGCACCCGCGGGTCACGGCGAAACCAGGAGCGTTGCCGGCGCACGTAGCGGCGCGTGCCGATCAGCGTGCGCTCCTGCGCGTGGCTCAAGTCGCATTCCTCGTCCAGGTACGACAAGACCTGCGCGTACCCGATCGCGCGCCGCGCGGTGACACCGTCGCGCAGACCGTGCTCGGTCAGGGCGCGCACCTCATCGACCAGCCCGCCGGCGAACATCGCCGCCGTGCGCCGCTCGATACGGCTGTCCAACGCCGCGGTATCCCGGTCGATCCCGATGATCACCGTCCCCCAGCGGGGTCGCCCGATCGTCGGCGCCGATGCGGCGAAAGGCCGGCCGGTCAATTCCACGACCTCGAGCGCCCGCACCATGCGGCGCCCGTCCGTGGGCAGAATGGCGCCCGCAGCGACGGGGTCGGCCTTGCGCAGCGCGGCGTGCACAGCCGCAGCGCCGCCTTCGAGCAGCACCGCTTCCCAGCGGGCTCGCACGGCCGGATCGGTGGCGGGAAACTCCCATCGGTCCAGTAGCGCTTGGATGTACATCATCGAACCACCCACGATGATCGGCACATGTCCGCGGTCGACGATCGCGGCCACGTCGGCGCTCGCCGCGACCTGATACGCCGCCACGGATGCGGTGTCGGTCACGTCGAGCACGTCGAGCTGGTGGTGCGCGATCCCGCGACGTTGCGCGACCGGCAACTTGGCGGTGCCGATGTCCATGCCGCGGTAGAGCTGCATCGCGTCGATGTTCACGATCTCACCACCGAGGCGCTCGGCGAGATCGAGAGCCAGGTCGGATTTTCCGGTCGCGGTCGGGCCGACGATCGCGATCGGGGCGATTGCGAAATCCGTCACCGGGCATCGTCTCCCGCGGGCCGCCAGAGGGCTACGTGGTAGCCGACTCCGAAGGGCGCGCCGCGATAACGCGTGTCGACGACCGGATCGCCCCGAAAGAGCCCGGCCAGCACCTGGTAGGCGGCTCGACCGGTGAGGACCAACTCCGTACACAACCGCGGATCGAGCTCCCCGAGCCCAGCCCGATTGCCCCTGGAGAGGAACAGATCGAGTCGGTCCTGCACGCCCTGGGCGCGGTCGTCGAGGTAGCCGGGCGCCGTGGTGGACAGCGTCGCTGCGCCGTCCACCACGACGAGAACGCCACGCGGTGTCTCGGTTCGGTCCAGATCGACGCGCAGCTTCGCGCCGTATTCGTGGCAGTACTGCGGCGCGGCGTCGGCGGACACGATGCGCGCCTCGACGGTCGCGCTCGGCGCTACCCGCCCTCGCAACCACCCGGCGATCAACGCGCCCAACGGTAGTTGCGGATCGGCTCGATCTGCGCCTGCGAGCGCCGCGGCGGAAAAGCCGACTCGGACGTCGACGCCGAATCCACGGAAAGTCCCGACGGTCTGTGGCCCCAGAGTACGTTCGATGGCGTCGGTGCCGATCACCATCCACTCACTGGTGAGGGCAGCGAAGGTCCGCATGGCGTCGAACACGGCGGCACGTAGCGCAACGACCGGGTCACGATCGCTGGTTTCGGCCCCGTCCGATACGCCGCCACACAACTGCGGCACCAGAATGGGCGGCGATGGAACCACGGCAGCGATGGTGAACACATCGCCACCGTAGTCGCCGCCGAGACCACCGGTCTGCGCCGGCTGCGAGTGTCTCGGCGGCAATCAGAGCCGGGATTGATAGTGTTCGATAGACGACGACCCAGGTCATCGGGTTGGAATCCACGGGCTTCCGCAACGGCAGCGCATGGATCAATGGTCACAACGGCTCGGACCGGGTTGAATGGAATGAGATGGAATGAGCTAGGGCGTAACCAGGCAGCCGTGACGCGCGGCAGGGACGAGGAGACATGACCGACAGCAACGGAACCGCGAAAGCCGGCCCCGGCAATATGCCGCGCACGTCCGGTACCCCGAATTCCGGCAGCTCGATCCAACCGCCCAAGCCGCACGCGATCAAGCCCGCCCCGGGCCCGGCCCATCAGCATCCACATCCAGTCGTCGTGCCCACGGTCTCCGACCCCAGTCTGTGGGGCCGGGTCGACGAGGACGGCACGGCCTGGGTGAAAACCGGCGACGGTGAACGGCAGGTCGGCTCCTGGCAAGCCGGTGATGCCGCCGAGGGCCTGGCGCACTTCGGTCGCCGGTTCGACGACTTGGCCACCGAGGTCGCGCTCCTGGAAGCCCGGCTGGCCGCGGGCGCCGACGCGCGCAAAACCAAAGCTGCGGCTGTTTCGCTGGCCGAATCGTTGTCGACCGCGGCCGTGATCGGCGATATCGACGGTCTCGCCCGACGTCTGGCCGCCATCGCCGAGCACTCCGAAGAGGCGGCTGCGCACGCCCGAGAGGAAAAGGAGCGCACCCGCCACGAACACACCGAACGCAAGGAAGCGTTGGCCGCCGAAGCGGAGAAGATCGCCAGCGAGTCCACCCAGTGGAAGGCGGCCGGCGACCGACTGCGCGAAATCCTCGATGAATGGAAGTCCATCCGGGGGGTGGACCGCAAGGTCGACGACGCGCTGTGGCGGCGCTATTCCAAGGCGCGAGAGGCGTTCAATCGTCGTCGTGGCGCCCACTTCGCCGAGCTGGACCGCGAGCGCGCCGCCGCCAAGGCACGCAAGGAAGACCTGTGTAGCCGCGCCGAGGATCTGAGCGGCTCCACCGACTGGGTGGCCACCGCGGGCATCTTCCGGGAACTGCTCGCCGAGTGGAAGGCCGCCGGGCGCGCACCACGCGACGCCGACGAAGCGCTGTGGCGTCGGTTCAAGAGCGCCCAAGACGTCTTCTTCGCCGCGCGAAACGCGGCGGTCTCCGAGCGTGAGGCCGAATTCGAGCAGAACGCGGCCGCGAAGGAGGAGCTGCTGGGCCTGTATGCCGATATCGATCCCGCAGCCGACCTGGAAGCCGCGCGCGCCGCGCTGCGCGAACTTCAAGACAAGTGGGACACCATCGGCAAAGTGCCACGAGAGCGCATGCACGAACTGGAAGGCAAACTTCGCGCCATCGAAAAGCGGGTCCGCGACGCCGTCGACGCGCAATGGCGGCGCACCGACCCCGAAGCGGTGGCGCGTGCCGCGCAGTTCCGGGAACGAGTTGCCCAGTTCGAGGAACAAGCCGCCAAGGCGCAGGCCGCCGGTAATGTCCGCAGTGCGGAGAAGGCACTCGAGCAGGCCCAACAATGGCGCGAGTGGGCCGAGGCCGCTGAGGGGGCGGTCAGCAACCGCTGAGCCCCGATGCGGAGTGCGCCCTCGATGATCGTTCGGACAAGAAGCCGAGACATGGCACTCGAACTGCTGGGATGGCACGAGGCCGCTCCCTCGGATAGCGGCGCTTCCGTCAGGGCAGGCCCAGGTCTGCCCCGACAATGCCCGATCTCCCACGCACGTGCGCGGTGTAGTGAGCCTCGATCATCGAGAACGCGCGCATCTCGGTCGGTCAGCGGCAGGCTGGTCAGGAGTCGCGGCCGAAGCGACGACGATCGCGCTCTTCTGTTGCCGCAGCCGCGTTGCGGCGTTGCTCTTCGATAGCCAGCTGCGCAGCAGTTCGAGTCCACACCACGCGGACCCAGTGGAACGTGAGCACGATTGCCACGAGGGCGCCGAGGATCAGACCGAGGCCTGGACCCTCGCCCTGATAATTGTCCAGGCCGGGCGTCTGGCGGTGCCAGATCGAGAGCATGCCGAATACACTGCCGACAGCGCTGCCCGCGGCGGCGATCCAAGCGAACACCCAGCGGCGGGTCATCAGGGCCAGCGCGGAGAATCCGACGCCGAAGACCATGAGAAACCAGACGAACAGCTGGGAGGGAAGCCCGATGTGTTCGACACGGGCCACATCGGTGTTCAACAACACATCGAAACCGCGCGCTGTGCCGGCGTGCGACAGCGCCATCGACAGCAGCAGCACGGCCACCGCACCCGCTACGACAATGGCACGGGTGCCCGGATCGATCTCGCTGGCGACCTTGCTTTCGACGGCATCGAGGTCGTCACGGAACTGTTCGAAGTCGCCGATTCGCTCGACCGAGCTCACTGAATCCTCTTTTCGTTCGTCGTCTGGGCGGCCATCGTCCGGTGTGCGAGCCGAACCTCGCGCAGCAGCGGAACGATCGTCGCCGCTGGCTTCCCGAGCGCCGCCACTGCCCGCGTCGGCGTCGTCGTTCGGACGAGTGCTCATTCGCCGCACCCGCTGCTGCAGCCCGCGGCCACAGGTTCCGGGTCGGGCGCTCCAAAACGAGGCAGACCGAGACCCACGCCCACCGGCGCGGTCTTCGGGGTGGCCCCGCGCTCGTACGCGTCGCCGGCACGGGTGCGGCGGTGGGTGGTGATCCCGGCGTCGGCAATCAGGTGGTGCGGGGCCGCGCCGGTGACCTGAACGGTAACCAGATCTCCGGGGCGAATCGATTCCGCGGTACCTCCAGGACGGAAGTGCACCAGCCTACCGTCCCGGCTGCGCCCACTCATCCGGGCGGTCGCCGCATTCTTCTTGCCCGCACCTGCGGCCACGAGCAACTCCACCTCGCTACCGACCAATTCCTCGTTGGCTGCCAACGAGATCTCCTCTTGCAGGGCGACCAGCCGGTCGTAGCGTTCCTGTACGACGGCTTTCGGCAGCTGGTCGGGCAACTGGGCTGCGGGAGTACCGGGACGCTTGGAGTATTGGAAGGTGTACGCGCTGGTGAAACGCGCCTGGCGAACCACGTCCAGCGTTTCCTGGAAGTCCTCTTCCGTCTCGCCGGGAAAGCCGACGATGATGTCGGTGGTGATCGCCGCATGTGGCATCGCGGCCCGTACCTTGTCGATGATGCCGAGATAGCGAGCCTTGCGGTAGGAACGGCGCATCGCTTTGAGCACTCGATCGGACCCGGATTGCAACGGCATGTGCAGTTGCGGACAGATGTTGGCGGTCGCGGCCATCGCCTCGATCACGTCGTCGGTGAATTCGGCTGGGTGCGGCGAAGTGAACCGGACCCGCTCCAGGCCCTCGATGGTTCCACATGCCCGCAAGAGTTTGGCGAACGCACCACGATCGCGCGGTTCGGTCGGATCGGCGAACGACACGCCATAGGAGTTCACGTTCTGGCCGAGCAGAGTCACCTCGTGCACGCCCTGGTCGACCAGCGCCTGCACTTCGGCGAGTACGTCGCCTGGGCGGCGGTCGATCTCCTTACCGCGCAGCGCGGGCACGATACAGAAAGTGCAGGTGTTGTTGCAGCCCACCGAGATCGACACCCACCCGGCGTAGGCGGATTCCCGCTTGGCGGGCAAGGTGGACGGAAACGCCTCCAGCGACTCCAGAATTTCCACCTGAGCTTGCCGATTGTGCCGTGCTCGCTCCAGCAACACAGGTAGGGAGCCGATGTTGTGCGTGCCGAAGACCACGTCCACCCAAGGCGCCTTGTCCCGCACGGCGTCGCGGTCCTTCTGTGCCAGGCAGCCACCGACCGCGATCTGCATACCGGGATTGCTCGCCTTGATCGGCGCCAGATGTCCGAGTGTGCCGTAGAGCTTGTTGTCGGCGTTCTCCCGCACCGCGCAGGTATTGAAAACGACGAGGTCGGCCGGCGCGCCAGCGGTGGCTTTCACGTACCCGGCGTCCTCCAGCAGGCCCGCCATCCGTTCGGAGTCGTGCACGTTCATCTGGCATCCGAAGGTGCGGACCTCGTAACTGCGTCCCGCGCCGGTGCCGGACCCGAGGGTCGATACCGTGCCCACGGCAGACCCAGGTGCCGACTCTGGCTGTGCGATCGAATCCACTTGTTCAGAGTACGGGGCCGCCTCGACAGCGCGACGCGGGCATCGCCACCGGCTCCGAGACGTCGTCGACGCAGGCCAAGAGGGCGCAAGCGCAGGGCAGAACGCCATCGGCGTAGCGTTGCGGCATCAGAGTGACGTTGAGTAACACGCAAGAAACCGCAACATTACTCCCGGGTGTCGGGCCGGTGTGGCGAGTCGGTGTGTCACCGAAACTCGGGCAAATCTCCACTCTTTGCTTAGAGTCATGGCCATGACCGACGACGATGACGCCTCCGTCACAATCGGGGACGCGACCGGGGAGGTCGGCGCCGCTACCGACGCACCGCCGATGATCTCGATGCTGAATGTGGACAAATACTTCGGCGACCTGCACGTTCTCGACGACATCACCCTGGAGGTCCCGCGGGGACAAGTCGTTGTGGTGTTGGGCCCCTCCGGGTCGGGTAAGTCGACACTGTGCCGCACGATCAATCGGTTGGAGCCGGTCGACTCCGGCAGCATCGCGATCGACGGCGTACCCCTGCCCGCCGAGGGCCGGGCATTGGCAGCGCTGCGTGCCGATGTGGGAATGGTGTTCCAGTCGTTCAACCTGTTCGCTCACAAGACGATCGTGGAGAACGTCACGCTCGCCCCGATCAAGGTCCGCAAGGTGCGCAAGGGTGACGCACGCACCCTGGCCATGGAGTTGCTCGACCGGGTCGGCATTGCCGATCAGGCACAGAAATACCCCGCCCAACTCTCCGGCGGCCAGCAGCAACGCGTGGCGATCGCCCGTGCGCTCGCGATGAGCCCGAAGGTGATGCTGTTCGACGAACCCACCTCCGCGTTGGACCCGGAGATGGTCAATGAAGTGCTCGACGTCATGGCGTCGCTGGCCAAGGATGGGATGACCATGCTGGTCGTCACTCATGAGATGGGTTTCGCCCGCCGCGCCGCAGACCGGGTGCTGTTCATGGCCGACGGCCGCGTGGTGGAGGACGCATCGCCCGAAGCTTTCTTCACCGCGCCACGGTCCGAACGCGCCAAGGACTTCCTGGGCAAGATTTTGAGCCACTGACCGCCCGAATCCACCGGCCGGTTCACCCACGATAGAAAGAAGAAGAACAGATGAGGATCACACGTGCCCTGCGAGTCGGTGTCGGGGCGATCGCCCTGGCAGTCACCGCCGCGACCGCGACCGCCTGCGGAGGCGGCGACGACAAGTCCGCTCTCGACCGCGCCGCAGAGGGTCAACTCACCATCGGCATCAAATTCGACCAACCGGGCCTGGGGCTGCGCACCAAGGACGGCTCCTATACCGGCTTCGACGTGGAAGTGGCCACCTATATCGCAGGCAAGCTCGGCGTCGAACCCGACGGCATCACATGGAAGGAGGCTCCTTCCGGCCAGCGCGAGACGCTGATCGAGAACGGCCAGGTGGACTACATCGTCGCGACCTACTCGATCACCGACAAGCGCAAGGAGCGCGTCGACTTCGCGGGCCCATACTACGTCGCGGGGCAATCGCTGCTGGTGCGCGCCGACAACACCGACATCACCAGTCAGGAAGACCTGGCGGGCAAGAAGGTCTGTTCGGTGACGGGCGCGACTCCAGCCCAGAATATCGAGAAGAACTTCCCCGACACCCAACTGCAGACCAACGACACCTACTCGCTGTGTTTCGAGGGTCTGCAGGCGGGCTCATGGGACGCTGTGACGACCGACGACATCATTCTGGCCGGCTACGCCACCCAGAATGCCGGCGCTTTCAAGCTGGTCGGCGAACCGTTCACCACCGAAAACTACGGCATCGGGGTCCAGAAGGGCGACCAGGAACTGCGCGACAAGGTCAACGACGCCATCGAGGAAATGATCGCCGACGGCTCCTGGGAGAAGGCGTTCGAGTCCTCACTCGGCGCGTCGGGCTACGCGGCCCCGCAACCGCCGACCGTCGACCGGTACTGAGAGTCACGTCGCCTCGGCGAGCACGAGTGGCCCGGTTTCGACCGGACCGGGCCGCTCGTCGCACTTCTATTGACCATCGAGACCCGATCGGAGGGCCACGTCCGCTGTGTTCGACCTGATTTCGAGGTACGGCACCGACATCCTGGAAGCCTTCTGGGTGACCATCGAACTGACCGTGCTGTCGGCGATCGGCGCGCTGATCATAGGCACTGTTGTCGCTGCGATGCGGGTATCGCCCGTGCCAGTGGCTCGCTGGATCGGTACCGCCTATGTCACCGTCTTCCGCAATACCCCGCTGACGCTGATCATCGTGTTCATGTCGCTGGGTTTGTACACCACCATGGGCTGGCGCCTCGCGGGCGAGGGCCCGAACTCACTGGCGCAGAACAATTTCCGCTTCGCCGTGGCCGGCCTGAGTCTGTATACCGCGGCATTCGTCTGTGAATCCCTGCGCGCAGGGATCAATACCGTGCCGATGGGGCAATCCGAGGCGGGCCGCTCGCTGGGCTTCGGCTTCGTGCAGAACCTGCGGCTGGTCGTGTTGCCCCAAGCCTTCCGCTCGGTGATCGCTCCACTGGGCAGCGTGGTGATCGCGCTGACCAAGAACTCCACCATCGCATCGGCCATCGGGGTCGCCGAGGCGGCCATGCTGATGAAGAAGATGACCGAAAACGAAGCCGCAGCACTGGCGATCGGTGCGATCTTCGCGCTCGGCTTCGTGGTGCTCACCCTGCCGACCGGCTTGTTCTTCGGTTGGCTCGCCAAACGATACGAGGTGGCCCGATGAGCGCGCACGCGTCGGTGCTGTTCGACGCACCCGGACCGAAGGCGCGGGTGCGCAACATCATCTACTCGGTCGTGGTCGCCGTCGCCGTCGCCGTCGCCGTCTGGTCGCTCTACCGTGGCTTCGCCGACAAGGGGCAGTTCACCGCCGAGAAGTGGAAGCCGTTCCTGGAGGCCGATGTCTGGTCGACCTATCTGCTGCCCGGTCTGCGCGGCACGATCGTCGCCGCAATACTGTCGATCGTGTTCGCGATGGCGCTCGGCATGCTCTTCGGCATCCTGCGACTATCGGACCATCGAGTCGTGCGCTGGCTGGCGGGCACCATCGTCGAAGTGGCACGCGCGGTCCCTGTGCTGATCTTGATGATCTTTCTGTTCGCCGTGTTCTCCGACTACAAACTGTTCGCGTCCGAGGACCTCGCGCTCGCCGCGGTGGTGGCCGCGTTGACCACCTACAACGGCTCGGTCATCGCCGAGATCGTGCGCGCAGGAATCCGGTCGCTGCCGACCGGGCAAACCGAGGCGGCCACCGCACTGGGTATGCGCAAGGGGCAAGTGATGCGGTTGATCTTGCTGCCGCAGGCGATCACGGCAATGCTGCCCGCGCTGATCTCTCAAATGGTGGTCGCGCTCAAGGACTCGGCACTGGGATACCAGATCACCTACGTGGAGATCGTGCGCTCGGGTGGACAACTCGGCGCGGCCGAACAGAACACCGTGCCGGCGTTGATGGTGGTCGCGGTCATCATGATTGCCCTCAATATGACTCTGACGCTGGTCGCCACGAAACTGGAGCAACAGCTGCGAGCGCGCAAACGCGGCCGCAGCGGTGGTGCTGTCGTCGCGGCGACCTCTGGGACCACCACGACGCCTGGCGTCGATTTCGGCAAGCCGTGAAGCATGCTCGCCACATCACGGTTCAGTCGATCGGGGCTACGGTATCGCCACCGTCGCCTCGATCGGCCAGAGCTGCCTCGACCACGCGGTAAGCCATGTGCTGCTGGTAGCCACGGCGGACGAGCATGCCGACGAGGCGACGGAAAACTTTGTCGCGATCCTGTGCACCGGTCAGGGTGCGTACCTTGCGCTGAACCAACCGAGTGGCGCGGGATTCCTCGTCGTCGGTCGTAATAGCGGCCAGGGCCGACGCGATGTTCGACTGCGCGACGCCCTTGCGTCGGAGTTCCTGCGCGAGGGCCTGTCTGCCTTTGCCGGAGATGTGGTGCCGGGAGTGCACCCACTGCTCGGCAAAAGCCGCGTCATCCACGAGGCCGACCGTGGTCAGGCGATCGAGGGCCTGCTCACTCACCTCGGGCGGGTACCCCTTCGCCGCCAGACGCTTGGCCAGCTCGGCCCGAGAGTGCGCGCGGAGGCCGAGCAGGCGAAGGCACACCTGCTTCGCCTGCTCCACTGTCGCGCCGGACCCGGCCGACTTCGACGACCGCTCGGGCTCGGATGGACTCGACTCGGGTGACCATCGGGCATGCATGGGTTCAGAAATCGGCGGGCGTCTCTGCCGTTACGTCCGCGCCGATACCGAGCTTCTCCTTGATCTTCTTCTCGACCTCGTCGCGGATATCGATGTTCTCCAGCAAGAACCTGCGGGCGTTTTCCTTGCCTTGGCCGAGTTGGTCGCCCTCGTAGGTGTACCAGGAGCCGGACTTGCGGATGAAGCCGTGCTCGACACCCATATCGATGAGAGAGCCCTCCTTGGAGATACCGTGCCCATAGAGGATGTCGAACTCGGCTTGCTTGAACGGCGGCGAGACCTTGTTCTTCACGACCTTCACCCGCGTGCGGTTGCCCACCGCGTCGCTGCCGTCCTTGAGGGTCTCGATCCGGCGCACGTCCAAACGCACCGATGCGTAGAACTTCAACGCCTTGCCGCCGGTGGTCGTCTCCGGCGAGCCGAACATCACGCCGATCTTGTCGCGCAGCTGATTGATGAAGACCGCGGTGGTTCCGGAGTTGTTCAGCGCGCTGGTCATCTTGCGCAATGCCTGACTCATCAGCCGGGCCTGCAAGCCGACATGACTGTCGCCCATTTCGCCCTCGATCTCGGCTCGCGGCACCAATGCGGCCACCGAGTCGATGACAATGATGTCGATGGCGCCGGAGCGCACCAGCATATCGGCGATCTCCAGCGCCTGCTCGCCGGTGTCGGGCTGGGAAACCAACAACGCATCAGTGTCGACGCCGAGCTTCCGGGCGTAATCCGGGTCGAGTGCATGCTCGGCGTCGATGAATGCCGCGACACCGCCCGCGGCTTGTGCATTGGCCACCGCGTGCAGCGCGACGGTGGTCTTACCCGAAGATTCCGGACCATAGATCTCGACGACACGCCCACGTGGTAGACCGCCGATACCCAGCGCCACATCGAGCGCGATCGAACCGGTAGGGATCACCGAGATCGGCGGACGCACCTCCTCGCCCAGGCGCATGACGGCGCCTTTACCGAAGTTCTTCTCCACCTGGGCCAAGGCGAGCTCGAGCGCCTTGTCCCGGTCGTACGCCTGTGGTGCCATGTCGTGATCCCCTCTTCGGCGAGTACGTCTCGTTACTGTGGTTGGCGCCTACAGTAGAGCGTGGCACCGACACGTTCCGACACTCAGCCTAGACGAACACGTGTTCGAGTCAAGCAACTTCCCGGCGTTTTCGCTTCGCCTTCGGCAACCACCACGCGATCAGCGGATATCGGGGTTGACGGGTGACAGCTCCGCAGGCCCCCAGCGCAACGGTCCACCCTGCCACTCGATCACTGCGTCGATGGTGAAGTCGAGGTAGCACAGGCCTCCCTCGGTGGATGCCTCGGGCGCCCAGACCGTTTCGGCAACACCGGTGAGCTGCAGAGATGTCCCGTTGGACCAGTCCAGTGCCAGAATTCCGCACGAGGGATTCACCTCGATGTTGCCGAGTGTCATGAACATCGAGTTGCCACGGTATTCCGGCCACCGCAATCGCGTTGGGGAGAGCACCTGGAGGAAGCCGGGGTTTCCCCCACGATGCGACGCATCGGCATTGCCGTCCGTGTCAGCGGTGGCCACGAAGAACGTATCCGCCGCCGCCAGGGCAGCGCGCTGAGGTGCGTCGAGTTCACTGCCGCGGCGCACCACCCGAGACACCGCCTCCGGCGTGTAGCTGACGATTTCCCGGCGAGAGATGTACTTCGGGCAGTTCGAGTACACCTGGTCGGTGACGATACGCAGACCGCGACCATCCGGCGTCGAGCGACCGTTGGCCCGCATTCGTCTGCGCCTCGACGGTTGCACGACGATCATGCCGACGCGGGCCGGACGTCTGGCCATGTCGCCCAGAGGATCGACCGACGCGGGTCGGGCGTCGACGACAATCGTGCGCTCATCGACCGCGCGCACGAATCCCGGCGGTCCGACCAGATCACTTGCCCACATCCGACCCGCGGTATCGGCGCCGGCGAGTATTACCAGTCGCTGCGCGGCCAAGAAGCCGGCGGCGACCGCAGGAATATCGGGACGGATCGTTCGAGCGACCCGGTCGGCCGTATGCGTCCTACCCATCCGGCGCTGAACGCCTCGTTCTCCAGCGTGGAACGGCTCCATCACGATCTCCTGGTCACCACCGAGACGATCAGAAGAATCCACACGTGGGCGCGACCCCACTGGGAGCGGGAGCGGACTCGGCGCCACGGGGTGCGTAGATCTCGAGCCGAATTCCATCCGGATCGCTGAAGAAGATCCCACCGGAAGCCGCGCCCTCACCGTGGGCGACCACTCCGTCGTAGGCGAAGGTGACCGACAACTCGCGCAAGGCCAGTTCCACCGCACGCACCTGATCGATGCTGTCGACCCGGAACGAGAGATGGTGCAAACCAGGCGTCTCGGCAGAGAACACACCTGCGCTCTGTTCCCACAGCGTGATGACGGGTTCGTCACCCGTGCCCAAGAACGCCCATCGGCGTTCGGCGCCGACGCTCGCGGCGAGCTGCTGGAAGCCCAGCACGCGACAGTAGAAATCTACCGAGCGATCCAGATCGGAGACGTTCAAGCCGATGTGGCCGGTATCGAATCGGGGCGTGGCGACCGAGATCATGACTTCTCCCTCGAGGGTTAACCTTTTATTTGATGTTTGACAGTTAGAACATAGCGATGACAGCGAACCTCGTCAACCATTGAAATCGAATTGAGTAGTTACACAGGGGTGGCTGCAATGGACTGGAGTGGAGTCTCGATACCCTCGGGCATGTCCGATCCACGCCCTCACCTCGGGGAGCCCCTGGCGCTCGACCTGCTGAACACGAGGTGGAGCGAGCACGGGCCACACGATCTGCTCACGGATGTGGCGGGGCTGCGCATCTGGCTGACCTCGGCGGGCCTCGGCGACCGCGCGGTCGCCGACGCAGCCACTCTGACCGCACTGCTCGTCGCCCGCGCAGCCATCTACGACGTCGTCGTGCATACCCGTCACAGCGGGCTCAACACCGTGCTCGAGCACGGCAGAATACGACGTGAACTCACCGAATCCGGACCCGCCGACCATCCGGACGTCCCCGAACGATCCTGGCTGCCCGCCTGGCTGGCAGCAGATGACCTGCTACGACTGATGGTCGCGGCGCCCGACCGGATCCGACAGTGCGCGCACCCGGAGTGCACGCTGTTCTTCTACGACACCTCGAAGAACGGGACCCGACGCTGGCACTCGATGGCGACCTGCGGCAACCGCACCAAGGCGGCCCGACATTACGCGCGAAAGGTGTGACGCTCGTCCGCCGGACACTTCCCGGCGCGACTAGGTTCGGCGGCGCTCGTCGAACCCGACAACGAGCCGACCGAACGCACTCACCAGCGCGCCTTGGGCACGTCGAACTCCGCACACAGCGCACGCCACACGTCTCGGGGATCGACTCCCGCCTCGATCGCATCGGCGCCGGTGCGCCCACCCAACGCGGGTATCACGTGGTCGGCCAGCAGCGCATCGCCGCGGAGTACGCCGAACTCGGTGTGCAACAGTTCCTGAAACTCGGTCAACCGCACCGGGCCGAATCTACTCTCCCCGCACCGCTGTCGGGGTCGGCGGACCACGCCGCCGACTCGCGCATACGCTCACGAGTGACTGGGTTGCAGGAGACGACGGCACAGCGCGGTGGGATCGGGAAACGTGGTCGGTACAGCGGCCATCGCCGCGTGCGATGCATAGCGCGGATCTGCGAGGATTTTCTCGACCGCGGCCCGTAGTACGTCGGGCGACAACGGACGCACGACGATGGAACTGCCTTGACGCGCGGCGCGATTGGCCAGCTCCCACTGGTCGCCTCCACCGGGAACAGTGACGATCGGAACACCGGCGGACAACGATTTGGCGAGCAGACCGTGCCCGCCCCCGCCGACGACCACCGAGGCGTGCGCCAACAATTCGTCCTGACGCCCCAGTCCCGCGCTCGCCCACACGGGCAATGTGGCGGGCGGTGTGTCCAGCATCGAAATCGCCACACGCACGCCGGTCCCGTCCAGGGCGTCCAGGACGGTTTCGACCATGCCCGCGACGCCCGTGTGTGCGGTCGAAGGGGCGACCATGACCAGCGGTCCATCACCGGGCGGGAGGTCCAGGACTGCGTCGGTCGGCTCCCATAGCAACGGACCGATGAGGTGTGTCGACTCCGGCCAGTCCGGGCGCGGCACCTCGAGCGCGGGCAAGGTGGCGATCAAGCGGGCAGCAGGGCCCGGGTCGGTGGCCGGCAAGCCGACACTTTCGCGGGCACGCTCGCGCTGGTGACGACCGTGTCGAATGGCGCGGGCGGTCAGAGTGCGCAAGACGCTGTCGCGCATCCGCCCCCGCAACCCTTCGCCTGGAGCGAGTCCGCTACCGATCGGCGGCAACGCCTTCGACGGCAGGTACAGCGGATGCGGCGACAGCTCCACCCATGGGACGCCGAGTCGCTCCGCGGCCATTCCGCCACCGGCGGTCAGCACATCGGACACCACGAGATCCGGCATCGTGGCACGCAGCGACGGCAGGATCTCGGTGGAGATGTACGCGGCTCTTTCGTGAATACGCGCGCCGGCGTCGGCGTCGTCGTCGATCGCCCGTGGCGCCAGGCCTTCGAGCCGGCACACCTCGATTCCGGCCGCACTGGCCGCGTCGAGCCACCGCGGGCCGGTGAACAGCACTGGATGGTCCCCGGCTGCCAGGAAGCGCAGGCACAACGCGATAGCTGGGAACGCATGCCCCGGATCGGGTCCTGCGACAACGGCTACTCGCATCCGCTCAGCCTGCCACACGGCCGCCGCTACATCGCGCATGCTCCGGGTAGAGCGTGGCGATGTTCTGCCGCGCCGTGGGCATCGTGCCGATCGTGGGCGTCCGCTATTGCGCCAGGTCTGCTCGCTGCACAGCCGGGGCTGTGGTCACAGCTTGCTCACCGTCGAGTTGTCCGAGCCCGCCATCGCCTTGTAGAGCAGATACAGTCCGAACACGATTGCGGAGATCACCAGGATCGGGAACAATCCCTTGATCAACGCACCGATTGCGGCCAGCGCGATCCAGACGACCGCGACGATGCCGATGATCTTCCACACCATGTCATACCTCCCGAGGTTCGTGTGCCCTTCGAGCATGACACTCGATCCGACAAAGGTCAGCCGACGCGACGTGAAATCGGGGGAAGATCAGGGTTCACCCCGACACCCACAGCGCATCCCACTGCGATCGAGCGCACGCTGCTACGTCCGGGTCGCCGGTGGCGACAGTGGAATCGGCTCGCCCGGCTGCTCGGGCCGATAGACGCATCGGGTCGCGCTGTAGATGGTGGGCATGCACTTGTTGCAGTGCACACACGCCGACCGGGTTGCGGGGTTGGACCGAATACGGAGCAGGAGATCCGGCTCGCGCAGCAGCGCACGGCCCATGGCGACGAAGTCGAAGCCTTCGACCATGGCCAACCGCATCGCGTCCACATCGGTCACGCCGCCCAGCAGGATCAGCGGCATCGACAACTCACGACGAAACTGGCGAGCCTGCTCGAGCAGGTAGAGATCCCGATAGGGATAGTGCTTCAGAAACGCCCGACCGACAACCCGGAAGGCCCATCGGGCAGGGACCGGAAGCACGTCGGCGAATTCTCGCCGTGGTGCATCGCCGTGAAACAGCAGCATCGGATTCAACAGAGAACTGCCGGCGGTCAACTCGAGGGCATCGCACGCGCCATCTGCTTCGAGCCATGCGGCCACCTGCAGCGATTCCGGGACGGTCAATCCGCGCCGGACGCCGTCCTCCATGTTCAACTTCACGGTGACCGCGAGCCGATCCCCCACGGCTTCCCGCACTGCGCAGGCAATTTCGCGAGCCATACGCGCCCGATTGCGCGTCGAACCACCGTAGCGGTCGGTGCGTCGATTCAACCGTGGGCTCAGAAACGAACTCACCAGATAGTTGTGGCCGAAATGAATTTCGACCGCGTCGAATCCGGAATGTTCGGCCAACCGCGCCGCCTCGGCGTGTGCCGCGACTATCTGCCGAATCTCCGACTCGTCGGGTACTTTTGCCGGACGCATGCCCAGCGGGTTGAACATCCGGCTCGGCGCCAGCGCCGGGACACCGTTGGAGGCAGCATTGGCGACCGGCCCGGCGTGGCCGATCTGGGCGCAGGCCGCAGCTCCCTCGGCATGGACGGCATCGGTCAGCTTCCGTAGGCCGGGCACGGCCTCTGGCCGCATCCAGAGTTGATGCCGGTCGGTGCGACCACCGGGCGCAACGGCGCAATACGCGACGGTCGTCATGGCCACTCCACCCGCCGCCACCTGCCGATGAAATGCGATCAACTCGTCGGTGGCCACCGCATGCGGCGTGCGACCCTCGAAGGTTGCGGCCTTGATCACTTTGTTACGCAGAGTGATCGGACCCAATGCGGCAGGAGCGAATACATCCTTGTTCATCGTCCACTCTCCGTCGACGTAGCGGTCAACCCGGCCACGACGAAGTCGCGTAGCGCATCGACCGCCTGCTCGGACAGGTCTCTTTCCTCGATCGCGGCCGCCGCGAACCGCATGATGATCAGGTCGAATGCCAACATCCATCGGCGGCGGCTATCGCCTTCACCGCCCACCGGCAGTAGGTCGACCCACGAATCGATCCGGAACCATCGCTGGGTCCACTCCATCCGATGCCGGCCCAAGATCAGCTGAGCCAACAACTGCAGGTGCACACGGCCGACGGGATCGGTCGACAACTCCACGAACGGTGCGATGACGGCGTCGACCACCGTGAGAACCGAACCGTGTTCGGCGGTCACCGCAGCCAGTCGCGCAGCCCACAACGGGCCGAGTCGATCTTCGAGGAGCGCTACCACCAGAGCTTGTTTCGATCCGAAGTGGTAGTGCACGGCAGCAGGGTTGACCCCGGCCTGCGCACAGATCCCGCGGACCGAGACGCCGTCGTAGCGCTCGGTCGACAACAGCTGTTCCGCCGCGACCAGCAGCCGCTCGCGGGTATCCGCGGGCGCTGCCGATGAATTCCTCACCGCCGGGACCTTCACCGCCGGGGCCTTCACTGCCGAGACGTCCTGCTTCACGCAATCCAGTGAACCACGAGATCCATCATTGTTTCAATCATTGATTGAAACAATGATGGATGCCGTCGGGCCGGTCGACCCATCCCATCCACGCGCAGGGCCGTGGCGAGACCGGGTGTCGCACCGAAACAGCGGCCGATACGGCGCCATCTGTGCCTGCAAGACGACCGCCTATGGTGGGGACCCAGTCGATCCAAGGAAGAAAAGTGCTGTTTGTTCTGTCCCGGTTGTTCGCCCGCCTGGGCTTACCGGCCCTGCTTCGACGGTGGGCAACGCCGATGGTGGTGGCAGCCTTTGTCTTCTTCACCAGTTGGCCCCTATTGGCTATAACCGAACCCGCCGGCAGCCCCCTGGTACAGCCGGCCAACTACTGGTGGTACTTCGTCGTCACCGCGTCCACCGTGGGATACGGCGACCTCTACCCGCAGACCGGAATGGGTCACGTAGTGGGCTGCTACGTGATCATCGGCGGCATCGCGACCATGACAACGGTGTTCACCAAACTGACAGCGGTCATGGCGGACGCGAAAGGACGACGCATGCAAGGAACGATCACGAGCTCCGCCGCGAAGCACACGGTAGTGCTCGGCTACTGCCCGGGGCGAACCGAACGCATCGTCGGTGAGCTCACCGCAGAGGGGGGCCGCACGCTCGTGTTGTGCGCCTGGAGCGACACCATGACACATCCGATGCCAGAGCAAAAGCTGGACTTCGTGCGTGGCGAACTGACCGACGAGAGCGTGCTTCGGCGCGCCGGCGTGCACCGGGCCGACACGGTGCTGGTGGACGCGCGCGACGACAACGAGGCATTGGCGATCGCCGTGCTGGTCGCCCACCTCAACGACCGGGCACACACCGTGGTCGCGCTGCGTGACCTGGACCGGGCCGACATGGTCCGGTACGTGGACAGCGGAATACGAGCCGTACAGTGGCATTCACCACGCATGATCACCGAGGAATTGACCTCGCCCGGCATCACCGAGGTCTACGCCGAACTGATGACCCACGGTGGCGCCAACACCTACTCGGTGGCACTGCCGGAGGCCATCGGCCCGGTAGTGGTCGAGCAGTGCCAGACCGCACTCGGACAACAGTATGCGGCGACCGTGCTCGCCGCCCGATCGGGCGGGCAGCTCATGGTCAATCCGGACTGGCGCACGACACTGGCCCCGGGCAGCATCCTGTACTACATCGCGCCACGACGCCTGAGCGACGAGCAGATCCATCTGGCCCTGAGCCGGTCCGACGCCGCTCGACGACAGCACTGCTGACCACGACGATACCGTCCCCGGCGATAGCCTGCGACCAGCTACACGACCGAGACCTCCCGCGGCGCCAACCCCCTGCGCGCGCCGCGGGAGCCGGTGTAGCGTCGAGAATCATGCCCGCGGCAGTGCGTCGGCAGGCGATCGGAGCTCATGAACCAGCACGTGTTGCGTTCGGATCTGGACACCACGCTGGCGCCCTTCTCGGCGTCGGCGTTGCGCGCCATCGGTGCCATTTCGGTCCGGTTCTTCGCAGCACGCGCGGAGTCGGATGTTCTGCGGATCGCCGCAGAGTCGGTGCCGAGTATCGGATGTTGCCACACGCTGGCCTGCTACCGCTGGGTCGATGGCGCCGGTCTGCCGTGTCCGCGGATCCCCTCGCCGCCAGCCGATCTCGAGACCCACCTGCGCGTGCACCACGGCGAAGGACGCCTGCGTCTTCCCGACTGGCACTGGGGATGGTCCCTGCCCGTGAACAACGGGTCGGAAACGGTGGGCACGCTGATCGTCGCTGCCGAACACGAACCCACGCAGGAGGAGATCTTCCTGCTGACAATGCTCACCCAGCTCGCTGGAGCCGCACTCGCGAACGCCGTGCCGCGCGAACGGACCGCGACAACCGACGTGGAGCTGCGTTCAGGGGCCCCGGGCGTGCCGATCGCATCCGACGGACTGGGTTTCTATCGCTTGGTCGACGCTGCGCAGGCGAATGGCCAGGCACAGCAATTCGTGCGCAGCTGGCTCGGCGTCCTACTCGACTACGACCGCGACCGCCGCGCGAACCTGGTGTGCACGTTGAGCCGATATCTCGAATGCGGCGGCAACTACGACGACTCGGCGGCAGCTCTGCACATCCATCGCAGCACCCTGCGCTACCGACTGGGGCGTATCCGTGAGCTCACCGGGTTCGATCTGCGTGATGTCGACACCCGATTCAACCTGCAGGCCGCCACACGAGCGTGGCAGTTCCTGGCGTTGGTGGACCAGCCGACCTGACCGGTCCAGGGAGCGACCCCCGCCCACCAGGGTCACTCTCGGCCCGAGGGAAACGCGATTGGCCCCGATCCGAACGCATCAGGCGCGCTGGCCAGAATCCAGCGCGCCTGGTCCGGTCTTGCGATCAGAGACCGCGCCGCTCGGGGTCGGGAGCCCCGTCGGTCAGACGATCGCCGAGATCGGCCACGTACTGCTCGGCGATCGCCTCATTGCGCAGCCGCAGTCGCTCATCGCCCGACGATGTCTGGAGCGCCTCGTCGCCCCTCTCCAGATACGCGCGCATCCGTGCGACCCCGATTTCCTCTTGCTCAGCGCCGATGTCCCAGCGTTCCCGGGTGGAGGTCGCGGAATCGGCTCGCCCCGTCTGCTCGATCAGGACGCTGTCGTCGTAGTCGTCCTCGATGCCATCGTCCGGCTCGATCTGGTAGTGATCGAACAATTCCTGCTCGGCCTGCGGACTGATCTGTCCGTCCCGGTCCACTTGCGGCGCGGCCTTCACCGCGTCCTTCTCGACCTGCACCTGCAGCGTGGCCGAGTCGGCGGAATGTTCGGCTCCGACCAGCGGGACCAACGCGTCCGGACTGAACAGACCGGTGGATACGGCGACCCAGGTGGGCACTCCGGAGTTGTTGTCGACATACACCCGCTTGACCTTGCCGATCTTGGCGCCGCCGGGATCGTAAACAGAGCTGCCGATGAGCGTTTCCAGCATTTCGGTCATGGTTCCTCCGCAGTTCGTTCGATGCGATGCGCAACCCGACAGAACGCGGCTGGACACCGCGCTGAGCCGCGAGTCAGTCGCTTGTGGATGGATCGGTCACGTCGAGTCCGGCGGCAACTCGCCGCGTGCCGCACTGCTGTCGCGCCGGCTCCTGCGTGGATTCACCTGCCAGATACCGGCTGATATCCAGCCGCTGCGTATCCTGGTCGAGCAGCAATCGACGGTAGGAAACATCAAGCATGACGCGCTCCTGCCCTGTAGTGCATGTCCCCGGCCCCCACCGTCCGGGTCGATCAGCTACAGGGTGGCGACTACCCGGGTAATTGGTAGTCAAACCAGAATTGCCGGCCAATTCGACCGAGTTTTCCACGGGCAGACTCCAACAGCTACCGAGTAGCTACCCGCCTGTCTCCATCCACCGCCACCGTCGTCGAGCGCAATTCGGTGGGCGCGAGCCCGCGTCGGTTCGCGACGAGCTCCCCGATATGGCCCGAGTGCCGAACCCCGAAAACCCGCCGGCCGGCGACCATCCCCGTGACATCATCACTTCGGACGGACATACCTCGGCCAGTGCACGACTGTACTCTGCTCTAGGGCCACGCAGTACCTTGCGCGACAACAGGAAAGGGACACCCGATCGATGCCGATACCGCACGCAGCACACAGCAATGCACCGGAACACACCTGACGGTCAGGGTCCGATGGAAAACACGATCGAGCTGGCGCAGGAACTCGCGGGGGCAGCGCGCCGACATGGTTGCGCGATCGCGGGAATCGTCGGCTCGGCGGCACGCAAGGTGTCCTGGGAGGTGCTGGATTTTGTGGCCGAGAGCCGCGACCTGATGGGTGCGGCATGGCAGGCCGCCGCCGCGGATCTGCACTGCCGGAGTCGATCACGCGACGGCGACGATCAGGCCAGTGGCTGCGACCCGGTTGCCGATCGGTCGGCGACTTCGGTGAGGGCCTGAGCCCATCCATCCAGTCGGTCGGAGGCGTGACGTAAGTCCGCCACGATGGCGTCGAAGTTGTGCTGCACCACAGCGCTTTCCGGTATCGCCAGTATTCGACCGGCCGCGGCGAGGATCTGTTCGTACTCGACGATCCCGGCGTCCAGCCGACCCAACGTGTGCCGCAGGGTCGCGGTGAGTGTCTCCGCCGCAGGTGAATGCGCCGCCTGCCCCATCGCGCGAATACCCTGCTCCATCGCGGTGATGTCGGCGGCCAACGCATGCAGAGCCGCGGCTCCCGAAGCCGCCGTCTCGAGCATGTCGGACAGTTCGTCCGCCGGAAGTCGGTTCGAGCGGGAAAGTTGTGCCCCGAGCCCATACAGCGCCTTCTCCGCACGTAACAGTCGAACGATCGATGGCCGGGCTTTCGACCACAGCGGCGGCTGCTTGCGCGGGACGAAAGCCGCCGGCGGCAGCGGCGCCCCCCGCAACCGCAGATAGCGGCGCGCGGTGACCGCCGCACCGGTCACCAGGGCGACTGCGCCGCCTCCGACCACGACCACGGCCCATACCGGCGCGGAGACGAGTATCAGTCCTACAGCTCCCGCCGTCGTGAGACCGGAGATCGCACCGAGCTGTACGCTACGGCGGCGGACCCTGCGGCGACGGCGAAGCTCCCGTTCACGCGGGTCGGCCCAGCGCCGCACCGCAACCAAGGCGTTCTCACCGAGGTCGCGCAGGGTGTCGGGCACACTGCCCGGCTGTGGTACGCGCGTGAGCTGTGCCGGGATCTGCGGAATACGCCGCGACCCGAGGTGACGATCACGAAATTCGCTGCCGCTCATGCCTTCTCTCCCACCGGCCGAGCAACCCTACGGCTCGACCGCACCGACGCCGGCGGTCGACTGCCCGACATCCCGCGCCGAACATCCGACCATCGCTACTGCTGGGCAGCTTGCCCCTTGTTCATCGGCGGCTGCGATGCATTGACCTGCGCCGGATTGATCGTGGGCTGGGCACCCCCGGCGGGCAATTGATCTCCGCGCATCGAGGCGCGGATCTGCTCGAGCTTGCTGTGCCCGGCCATCTGGACGCTGGCCTGCTGCACCTCGAGCATCCGCCCCTGGACGGTGTTCTGTGCGAGTTCGGCAGCACCGAGCGCGTTTGCATAGCGGCGCTCGATCTTCTCCCGTACCGCGTCCAAGCTCGGTGTGCTGCCCGGAGCAGACAGTGTCGAATCCATCTGCTGCAGCGACGCGGATACCTGTTCCTGCATCTTTGCTTGTTCCAGTTGACTGAGCAGTTTGGTGCGCTCGGCGACCTTCTGTTGCAGCAGCATCGCGTTCTGTTCCACGGCCTTCTTGGCCTGAGCAGCAGCCTGCAACGACTGATCGTGTAAGACCTTCAGATCCTCGACGGACTGCTCGGCGGTGACCAGCTGCGCGGCGAACGCTTCGGCAGCGTTCGTATACTGGATCGCCTTCGGGGTATCACCCGCGGCGGTGGCCTGGTCGGCGAGCAACACCGCTTGGCGCGCATTTGCGTTGAGTTTCTCGACTTCGTCCAACTGTCGGTTCAGTTTCATCTCCAGCTGACGCTGGTTACCGATGACCGATGCGGCCTGCTGGGACAGAGCCTGGTGCTGCCGCTGGGCTTCCTCGATAGCCTGCTGAATCTGGACCTTCGGATCCGCGTGCTCTTCGATCTTGGAATCGAAGAGGGCCATCAGGTACTTCCAGGCCTTGACGAACGGATTAGCCATCGATTGTTCCCGCCTCCATTTGACGTGCCGCGCGGCCAGCGCGACTCCGGTGCGCGACCGTCACGCACTGGATATGTGCCTATCCTCCACCATCTGGCACCCGGGTCGAACACGTCCGACCCGATCGACGCCTTATAGAGAATCTATCCGCTTTTCGCACCGGCCCGCAGCGCTGCCGCGCCGAGCATGTCCGGTTACGCGCTAGATTCCCTTGACCAGGACCAGAGTGTCCGAGCTCGGAGCGGGAATGACGACTCTGGTGTCTTCGGCCACCGACAGCGATCGCGGGCTCGTATCGGCCGCCCCGCCGTCGGCATCTGCCATGATCGTGCTCACATCCCACAGCACCTGCGACAACGGCACATCCAGTGCCCCGCAGATGGCCGCGAGCAACTCGCTCGATGCTTCCTTACGACCGCGCTCCACTTCGGAGAGATATCCCAAACTCACCCGCGCCGACGCGGACACCTCGCGTAGAGTCCGATGCCGGGCGAGACGCGCACGCCGCAGACTGTCCCCGATCGCCTCTCGAAGCAGCGTCATCTCGTTCTCCTTCGCTCCCGGTCGCCGGGCCGACGCGATTCGTGACCCCACGCATGCCGTTCTTTCTCGCACAACGTCGGAACAGGGCGAGTTGGTTCCCGCCGGAGTGGCTCAATCACTCGGTCCGACATCATTCGGTCCTACGCGATCGACAGGACCCGTGTCGGCTGCATGGACACGTCGTAACAGAGCACGCACGGCCGCGTGCACCGCCTCGATTCTGATCGTCCACCGGTTGCCGGGGAGTTTCAACCGGTGGACCTCGTTGTGGTCCGGACCCGCGATCCCGACGAAGACGGTGCCGACCGGGTGTCCGTCCTGGGGGTCGGGCCCGGCAACCCCGGTCAGTCCGATACCCCAGGTCGACCCGCACCGGGTGCGCGCTCCAACGGCCAGTTGCTCGGCGGTGCGCGCCGCCACCGGTCCATCCGCTGTGAGCACGCTCGCGTCGACACCCGCGAGATCGCGTTTGAGATCGGTGGCATACACGATCAGTCCGCCACGCAGCACCGCGCTGGCGCCGGGTATACCGGCAATGGTGGCCGCCAGTAGCCCAGCGGTGAGCGATTCCGCCGTCGACACCGTGTGGTGCGCGGCACCCAGTGCCCGGACGAGTTCATCGGCGGGCACGCCCGTGACGAGCGGATCACTCACCGGCCGCGCACCCTGGCGGCTGGTCGGCCGGCGAACCACACCCTGGCCGCCTGGCCGACATAGTCCAGCCCCGTGATCACGGTCAGTGCAACGGCCAGGTACATCAGACCCATCCCGATCTCGGCATACGTACCCGACAGCGGCAACAGCAGCATCGCGATGGCCAACGACTGCACCAGGGTCTTGAGTTTGCCTCCTCGTCCGGCCGGAATCACTCCTCGGCGCACCACGACCAGCCGCAGCAACGTCACCCCGATCTCCCGACCGCAGATGACGATGGTCACCCACCAGGCCAGGTCGCCGAGCAGCGACAAACAGATCACCGCCGCCCCGATCAGCGCCTTGTCCGCGATCGGGTCGGCGAGCTTGCCGAAATCGGTGACCAGGCCGTGTCTGCGGGCCAGTTGCCCGTCCAACCTATCGGTGATCGCCGCCAGGCCGAACAGCACGACGGCGGTGATCCGCCAGCCGGTCTCGTGACCACCGCCGACGAACAACGCGACGACGAACAACGGCACGATCGCCAGGCGCAGCATCGTGAGCACGTTCGCAATGTTGAGCAATGGCGCGTCGGCCTCGGCACGGACCGGCGCGAAACCGGGGCGGCGGATCTGGCCGGACGCCGGCTGGAACCACTCGGATTCGTCGGGTTGCACGCTCATGCTGTGTCCCTTCCGGCATGAGTGCCCTCGCTCGTGCAGTATCCCGTCTGGCACGAGCGGGACCGCGCGCGGTCACGCTCCATTGCCGCCTCCAGACTCGGCGGCGCACGCCTTCGGCTCGGCCGCGACCGGCTGAGTCATGGCCGCCCGATCATCTCGGCACGATGCGGTGAGCGGGGCGGGCGGATCTGCGACACACGTTCAGACTATCGGTAGCCGGGCCGACTACTGTGCACCCCATGACCTCTCGGGGACCATTGGATGGTTCGACTCGCGCTACCTGCTCGGACGCGGCCTCGGCCGCACAACCCTCCGTCCCGATGGTCCGACGCGCACGAACCTCCGATGTACCCGCGATCAAAGGCCTCGTCGACATCTATGCCGGTCGCATCCTACTGGAGAAGAATCTGGTCACGCTCTACGAGGCCGTGCAGGAGTTCTGGGTCGCCGAACTGGACGGCCGCATCGTCGGCTGCGGAGCGCTGCACGTGTTGTGGTCCGACCTCGGGGAGGTGCGCACCGTTGCGGTGCATCCCGACGTCACCGGCATGGGTGTGGGCAAGCTCATCGTGCAGCGGCTCGTCGACGTGGCTCGCGATCTCGAGCTGCGACGGGTGTTCGTGCTGACCTTCGAGGTGTCGTTCTTCACCGGTCACGGTTTCGTCGAGATCGACGGCACACCGGTCACCGCCGAGGTCTACGCGGAAATGTGCCGCTCCTACGACACCGGCGTCGCGGAATTCCTCGACCTGAGTTACGTCAAGCCCAATACCCTCGGCAACACTCGAATGTTGCTGACGCTCTGAGCACCACCCGAGAAAGCGAGCCTCGTGCCGATCTTCGCCGTTCATTACGAGTACTCCGCGGCCACCGTCCCTGGCCGTGATGCGCATCGACCCGCCCACCGGACCTGGCTGGCCGGCCTGCTCACGTCCGGCACGCTGCTCACCAGCGGACCGTACCCGGACGGGTCCGGCGCATTGCTTCTCTTCCGGTCGGCGAGCCCGGCCGAGCTACAGGGTCTGCTCGCTCGGGATCCATTCGCCCGCGAGGGGCTGATCGACGACGTCCGGGTGGTCGAGTGGGTACCCGTACTGGGTGCCTTCACCGCCGAAGCGACCACCGCCTGACCTCGGCGCTGGGCTGCGATCAGGTCCCGGCGATGGTGTCACGTGCCACCATCGCCGGAAGTGACGAGGACGACCGTTGTCGCGATGAGGACGACATCGAGACGCCGAGGCCCGAGCAGACCGCCGTTCGCACTCCACGACGTGGGCGCACTGTGGACTCTCGGTCGACTGCGCGTATCCGACCACGGCCACGCCGGGGAATGAATTTCACAACACGTGAATCGGATGTTATTTTCGACACAGTCGATACCGCAGGGAAGGCAAACGCAATGACGGTGATGGTGCGGCGGTCCGTGGCCCACAGCGCTGCCCTATCGTTGCGCAATCATGCCCTCCTATCGTCCGCGTCCATCGTCGACCGCTGGACGCACGCGCGGAGCGGCCTTTGAGTACGTCGTGTCGCAGGCCCGTAGAAATGGGGCACCCCGCACGGCGAATCGCCTAGGGACGGCCCCAATTCTTTTTCGTACTCTCCGCGCAGTTTCGCGATCGCCGCTGTCGCTGTCGCGCGTTCGAGTCGCGTGCTCCGCCCACGCCATGTGATCGGACCTCACCTACCGATCCCTCGTAGCCCAATAGGTAGAGGCGCCGGATCTAGATTCCGGGAGTTGCGAGTTCGAATCTCGCCGAGGGAACTGTGCGCAACAGCGCGCGCGGAGTCGCACAACAGCGCACGCGGAGTCGATTTACGTCGGAATGCGACTACACGCCGTCGCGAATTCTAACGGCCGGTCGCAACGAGCAGCAGATCGATTGCTTGCTCCTGGATCTCTTGATGTCCATCTCCGTAGGTCCACTCTATGTCGGTCGCAGTCAACCGCGCGCCGCGCAAGCGTTTGCGCGCACCGTAGAACCGGCTGGTGAGCACATGGTCGAGAGCGACCACGACCCGCTCGGCGGATGGCTGCCAGGTTCGTCCGAGCGGGCGGGCGATGTCTTGTCCGTGGACGATGATGTCCACCAACGGATCCACCGGCGCCGCACCGGGTGCCCGATGGGCCGAGCCCGCCATGTCGCGGAGCTGTGCGATCAGCTGCGTGGGCGTGAACCGTGCAGCCTGCTCGCGCGCAAGGTCCGCGGTCATCCGGTCCCAGTCGCCCCGGGCGCGGATCATGCCGACGAGGGCCGTCCGTAGGGTGTCGCGGACGGTGATGTGGGCGAGCACGTCGTGAATGGTCCAGCCAGAACACAGCGAGTCCTGCGCCCATTCGGTTTCGCCCAGGTCCTCGAGGAAGTCGGCGAGGGCGAGGCGCTCTGCACGCACCCAGGTCAGGATCAGGTCACGGTCTGTCATCTGCTCTCCCGGTCGAGGATCTGTCATCGATATCGACGGGTCCGGACACCGAAACTCATCTGTGCGGTGGCGTCGGCCGCAAGGCCGGCTGAAGCGCCGTCCCGTTCGGACTGCATCCACATCCATAGCCGGCACGCCCACCGAACCTCCCCGATTGCCGTCAGGGTTCGCGAACCATCGTCGCCGAGATCGCTGCACGGCGTGTGACACCGGCAACCGATGGAGACTGCTTTGTCGACAACGAGTTACGGGCCAGGGTCCGCTGCGCGTCGCCACTTCGCCGAGCTTCCGAGCAACCCCATGGTGCGCAACTCTCGGGTTCCTGCTCCATTCAGGGACTACCGATCAGGGCAATCCGACGGACCGCTATCGATAGCGACGCGGTGAACGGACCCAAGGACTTCGACTGGTGCGCCGCCAGATGGCGGCGCGCCGAGAACGACATACACCGGCCGAGTCAGCGAATCTGCTGACCTTCCGAGTCAACTTCAGCAGTACACAGCCTCGAGTCAGGTGAACCCGCCATCGATTACGCCAGCGGTAAAGGAATCCCATTCGCCTGGGGTGAAGACCAGCGCCGCACCTGCAGGATCCTTCGAGTCACGTACTCCGACGAAACCCCCATCTAGGTGCGCGACTTCGACGCAGTCGCCACCATGCTGGCTATGACTACTCTTGAACCAGCTTGCGCCAGACGAGTCCAATGTCACGAGGCATACTCCTTCGCAATCTTCTGCACCAGCCCCCTGGTGGCATCGTCACTCAACGCTACCTCGCGCAGCGCTGCCACGGCCGTCTTGTGACGCTCGATCACACCTTCATCCTCCAGAAACAATGCGCCTGTGAAACCTTCCACGAATACGACCGGAGGCTCTGCCGTTCGACTGGCACGCAACGAAGGAAACTCGAAAAGAGTAAACGACTGGACCACCAACCCGATGTGTGCGCCAGCGTCAAACGGGATCACCCGGATAGAGACATTCGGCAGACTCCCGATATCGGCGAGATGCAGCAACTGCTCCGCCATTGTGCCTCGCCCACCGACCTGGTGGCGCAACACCGACTCTGACAGTAGTACTTCCAGCGAGAAATCCGGATCCTCAGCCAGCCGTTGCTGCCGACGGGAAATCAACTCCAAGTGACGGTCGATATCCACTGCCGATATATACGGGTCGGTTGTGCTCATGATCCATCTGCGATACGCAGGAGTCTGCAACAGTCCGGGCAGCAAGGTGAGGTGAAACCCGGTCAGTCGGGAACATGCCTGCTCGAGGCTCATGAAGTGATCGAAGTGCGGGTTCACCACATCGGAGTAGGCCCGCCACCAACCGCTCGACGGATCTCCCTTGATCGCTCTGACTTCTTGGAGAAGTCCCAACACTTCGGCGCTGGAATCCTGGTCTGCGCCGTAGAAGTTCAACAGGTCTTTGAACTGCGCGGTACTGACTCTGGCCGGGATCCCATCCTCGACTCTGCCGACTGTTTGTTTGGAAACCTCGATCGCCAACCCAGCTGCGAGTCGACTCTTTCCCGCATCGATGCGCAGATCGCGCAAGAGGCGACCGAGGGCGCGCCGCGGAAGCGTGGAACCTGACATTGCATAGCCTCGCTATCTTTTTGCGGTCCGCAATGGACCGTGTTGTGGTGAACCATATTGCGCTGGACCGACGTATGATGGACTACCCCTGATCGGACATCCGGCAATTCTGATGAAAATCCCGTATCGAACCGACAAGATCGCCCCCACTGTTGTGTACTGGGTGTGCAACCGGCAGCATGAGCGGAAACATCGCTCATGCTGGGTAATTTACGTCCCCCTCCCCTTCACCGACGACGAATGACCGAAACCGGATGCGCCGAATACCCTCCAACGAGTAGAGGCCTTCATGGATTGCAGCATATTCGAACACCCCGGATACCTCTTCGGTACAACGATATTCGACAGCGGTCGGCCGATCGCATACCGAGCGAACCATTGTGGAAGGACCATCGTCCACGAAACAGTCGGGTCGTGCTGAAAAGGTCACTTCCGCTGAGGGCTCCACTCATGGGACCACACCCGGCCACCGGTTGGGGCGCACCACTGGAGGTGCTGGAAACCTTCGCGAAAGCAATCCGGACCTGGGCAGACGCCCGGCCCACGACATCGGAACAGAGCTGGGCTGTGGACACTTTCACCCCTGGTGACAACCACGAGCACGACGCAGCAACGAAGGAACGACGTGTGCTATACAGCAGGACTCGAAATGGCAAGGTCGCACAATGGCACCTTGTGGGCGCCAGTCCGCGGATATCGCGATTTCATATATCTGCCGCGGAATCGACCCAACGGTGGATGGTCGAATTCGATCCACGGTTCCCGCCGGATCTCGCACAGGCCCGAGCGGATTTCCCAGCGCACCATGATCTCTGGGATGCGGTCCGACACGACTACTGGCTCGTACTGGCCGGTGGCGCTATTCGCGTGCCTCGAGATCGTTCCTGAATCCGACCGCTACGGGCAACCGGGCGACGTCGTGCCCACAGAAGTCGAGAAGTCGACGACGCGAGAATCCTCACCGGAAGGGAAGGTCGACGTTGAGCTGGATTCAGGACTATTGCACGGACGGAAATGCGCCGCAGGACGCCCGGCACGCACGAGGGCTGCTCGAACTGCACGCACCCTGCGTGCCGCCGTGTCCTCGAAAGCTCTCCGCTACACGATGGCTCGCACAGCGGGTCGACACACGATCGAACCGCCCTGCACGCCGTGAACAGTGAACGGGACAGGCTCGACGAACCGGACACCTCTCGCGCACCGGAGCCCAGCATCAGCGGCTCACCGACAATTTTGGTTGTCTTGACAATATTTTTTTCCCTATCTACATTGGAACGGTGCAGGATGTCGCTGTGATCGAAGAACCTGCGGCGGCCGAGGCAGCCTTGGACCCGATACGATCGCGGGTTCTCTCCGCCCTGGCCGAACCAGGCTCGGCCGCCATGCTGGCCGTCCGACTGGAGCTCCCGAGACAGAAGGTGAACTACCACCTCAAGGAGCTGGAACGGCACGGGTTGGTCGAATTGGCGATGGAGCGGCGCAAGGGCAACGTCACCGAACGGGTGTATCGCGCCACTGCGAGGTCCTATGTGATCTCCCCGAGCGTCATGGCCGAGATCGGCCCGGACCCATCTCGGTCGCACGACCAACTGTCCGCCAGTTGGCTGCTGGCTCTGGGATCCCGGCTGGTGCAGGAAGTGGGAACCCTGCTGGTCGGTGCCTACCGGACCCGGCGACGGGTCGCTACCTTCGGCATCGACACCGAGATCCGGTTCGCCTCCGCGGCCGACCGTTCGGCCTTCGCCGAGGAATTGGCGCATACCATGGAGACCCTCGTGGGCCGCTATCACGACGAGTCCACACCTGGCGGGCGACGGCACCGAGCGGTTGTCGGGCTCCACCAGATCCCGACCGCACAGGCCGACCATCGCGCCGATCAGCAGCGGCGCCGGCAGGAAACACACACGACCGACCGGTCAGCCGGACAGGAGACCCGAGAATGACCCATCCGTTCGAGATCGAGCTGGAAGTGAGCCTGCCAGCGAGCCCCGAACAGGTCTGGGACGCGATCGCGACCGGACCGGGGATCGACTCCTGGTTCATGGGGCGCAACGAGGTCGATCCGTTCGAAGGCGGGGTCGCCGCCATGGACACCGGAGGCCGACGCGAAGAGGCCATGATCACCGCGTACGAGTATGGCGCACGCTTCGCCACCCGCTCGACCACCGCCGAGGACGGCCAATTCATGGCCTGCGAATACTTGATCGAGGGACGCGACGGCAGCAGCACCGTGCTGCGCGTGGTCCACAGCGGCATCCTCGGCGACAGCTGGCAGGACGAGTACGACGCGCTGCGCCGTGGCTGGCCCTTCCACTTGCACGTACTGCGCGAGTACCTCACGCACTTCGCCGGACGCACCGCAGTGCCCGTCTTCGCTGTGGCACACGGGAGGTCGGCGCGAGATGCTCGGGCCGCATTCGCCCGCGGGCTGTCGCTACCGATCCCGATCACGAAAGGCGCACGGGCGCATGCCGAACCAGCGGGCCTGCCGGCGTTGGATGGCGAAGTGGTCTGGTCGGACGACGAGCGCTTCGCGGTCCGCACCGTTGACGGTCTCTATACCTTTCACCATGGTCCCACTGGCCTGGCTGGGATGTTTCATCACCTGTTCGGGCCGCACACCGAGGCAGCCGAGGCTGCCTGGCAGCAGTGGCTCACCACGCTCCTTCGCTGATATTCGCAAGCGATCCATCACCCGCGTTCTACCAACACCGACCAACGACATCGAATACCAAGGGAGACATCCATGCGCACACTGATCAGCTCGGCATTCATCTCACTCGACGGTGTCGTGGAGGCCCCCGGCGGAGAGCCCGGCTACCGAAACTCCGGCTGGACCTTCAAAAACATCGAGTTCCTGCCCGAGGCCTACGACATCAAGGGACAAGAGCAGGAGGAGTCCACCGCGATCCTCCTGGGCCGGGTCAGCTACGAGGCGTTCAGTCCCGTGTGGCCGGACATGGAGGACTTCGCCGACTATGCGAAGATGCCCAAATACGTCGTCTCCTCCACTCTCACCGACGACGACCTGGTTTCGAACTGGGGCGAAACCACCATCCTGCGCTCCCTCGACCAGGTCGCTGCTCTGAAGAACACCGAAGGAGGCCCGATCATCGTCCACGGCAGCGCCACGCTGAACCAGAGCCTCTCGGACGCGGGCCTGATCGACCGCTACCACCTGCTCGTGTTCCCCCTGCTCCTCGGCGCGGGCAAGCGCCTGTTCAGCACAACGGACAAGGACACCCAGAAGCTCGAGCTGATCGAACACGAGGCGTACGCCAACGGAATACAGAAGAACGTCCTCGCGGTCGTCCGCTAGAAAGCCGCCGTTGGAGAGTTGTTGAACAGCAGAGTGGGTTCGCTCAGGATGTCGCGCCCGATCTCGGTCTTGTAGACCTCGTCTACGCTGCCGAAGCGGGCTGCGGAGTAGTCCAGGCCCAGGTCGGCGGCTGCGCTGCGTACCGCTGTTTCGTCGGGGCCTTCGATTTCGAGGAATGTCGGCAGGTCCGGCCATGTGTCCAGGTCGAACAGAATCTCCCCGAGTTGCCATTCCTCGCGATAGTTCTCCTGGTATCTGACTTCTCGCAGGCCGACGTGAGTCAGGATGTCTGCCATCGCTTTGAGATCCGCGACGATGGTTTCGATTTCGGTCGTGCCATCGATCGTGGTCGAGTCGGTGACTCGCTTCAAGGTGAGGGTGGAGCGTGTTCCCTCGTCGCGAAGGCGTACCCAGGCCCCGGCGGCGAGGGAGTCGTTTTCGAATATCTTGCGTGTCAACAGTGTTCGTGGAAACGACTGGGTAGCACCGAGGTCTGCCAGCTTCTTGCGGATGTCCTCGATGTCCACCGACAGGAACTTGGCTTCGTACTCGTGTTTCATCGTTGTCGTGTCCCAACTTCCTCGTGGTCTACCTGGTGTCGTTTCGCGAGGAGCAGTCCCATTCGGTGCGTGTGGTCGTGCAGCTGCCCCACGTGCGCGCGTTCGACGAACGCCTCAGTCTGCAACGTCAGTAGAACGGTCCAGTCGGCGGCGGTGAAGTAACGGGCGAGCTTGTCAGGTGTGGTGTAGTGCTCGATGTGCTGGTGGCGTTCTTCCACAGGCATCATGAATTCTGCGCCGAACAAGCCGCCCGGGTGTACGAGACGCTGCATTCGGGTGACGAACTCGCCGAGAGGTCGTTTGTGGTTGGCGCTGTAATGCCATGAGCAACTCGTCCAGACCGCATCGGCGGCCATCTCGATCGGGTCGACCTCGAGGAAATCCGCGCACCTGATTCGAACCAGATGATCGAGGTCCGCGCCCTTCATACGCTCCACCAGGCCAGGGGCGTAGGCGATGCCGGATGTCGGAAGCAGCACCTCACCTCCGTTCAATGCCGAGGCATCGCTCTCGATGGCGATGATCGAGTACCCGGCTTCGGCAAGCGGCAGAACGAACTTACCGTCACCGGCTCCGACGACAGCCACGGTTGCGTCCGGTCGGCACTCCTCGGTGAGTGACCGACGGAACTGTGGGAAGAAGGTCAGTGTTCGTTCCCAGAGGCTAGCGGTAGGCATGGTTTACCTCGATCGCATTCAGGGACAGGATCGCTTGCACTACTTGTTCGGGCTGCTTCCCGGTGGTCTCGACCTGATGTGCGGGGAACTGGAGATAGGCATCTGTGAGGCGGTCGGCGTTCTGTTCGCCGATTGTGTCCCAGCGGGTTGTCGCTTTCCTTCGGTGTGCCAGCCGGTGCCGTCGTTCGTGCGGATCGCATGTCAGTTGGTACACGACCGGTTGGGGTAGATCCCGTGGAAGTATCACCTCGGTCTGCGCACCGAATACCCGATGCGTGGTCAAGCAGCGTGCGAAGTAGCTCTCGACGACGACGGGTATCTCTGAATCGAGATAGCAGCGTATCTGGTCGACGGCGGTGAACAGTGCCGAGAGGAAGAAGCACATCCGCGCGTCCGGGTTGTCGTAGCCGTCCAGTTCTCGCCGTAATGGCTGGTAGAACGCTGGAACTGTGGGCAGCAACACCGCTTCACGGGCTGCGGCAAGCATAGGCGCGACCGTCGACTTCCCAGTTCCGGGCAACCCCTCGATGCTCTCGAACAAGTATCTCTCACGCATGGCCGTACACCACATCCGGAATCGCGAGTTTCAGTTCATCATTGGCAGAAGGTCGGTGCACGATGCGATCGGAGCTCTTGTCGTACCAGAAGGCATGGGAGTCCTTACCGACAGCTTTGCACGACATCGTCAACGCCCCGCGAGGGTCCGATTCGATCCGGTCGATTTCATCGCGCTCGCCCGGCACGGCACAGGCAGGGGCGCCGTCCTCCGACAGATCCTCATCCAGGATGATTTCGATTCCCAATGCGGTATTCCCCAGCTGATCACGGAGCTTCGAATAGGCGGAAGAACTGGTGACCAGCATCTCGGGGTGAAGGGCAGCGTTCCCGACCGGACGTAGCTGGTGCAGCTTCAACTGCAAGACACCGAGCGATTGCAACGTCTCGGCCAAGTCGACCACTTCGCCGATGTTGTACCGATTCACGGTCAATGTCGCACCGGTTTGCACCCCGAGACTCCTTGCCAACGCGAGTGTTTCGAGGGCAGCCGTATAGCTTCCGGCCCGGCGAATGAGGTCGTTGGTGTTGCGGATCCCTTCGAGGGAGATCCGCAGTAGGTCGACGCAGGGTGCGATGTCCCGCAGGCGCGGCCCGATGCGGTAGCCGTTGCTGCAAATCTCCACGGTCAGACCGAGGGTGTGTTTCGCATACCGAACCACTCGAGCCAGATCCTTGTAGACGAACGGTTCACCACCGAGCAACGTCACGGCTTCGGTGTCGTGCTGCGACCGCATGAGCAGCAGCAGATTGCACGCCTGCTGCGCGGTGAAGGCATCGGCGTGCTTCAGGCGCTCGCCGTGAAAGCAGTGTGCGCAGCTGAAGTTGCATCGGTACAGCAACTGAAGGTAGAGCATACGAACCTTACGGATTCCGGTGATCTCGTGAATCATATTGATCCCCTTGGGTTTCACGGATGATTCGCCAGCGTGCCGGACCGAGCTGGGACCGCGTAACCGCTTTCGGGACCAGCTGACAGACGTCCTGGGACGTTTTCGATGTCCCGGTTGTCGGCCCTTGCTGATCACCCGGTGCGTCGGCTTCCATGGAAGGGTGAACCTCCGGCTTCAGACCGTGCTGCATCAGCGGGGCATCAGGCCCGAAGCGTTGGCCGAGGTATGCCAGGTAGACCCGAAAACGGTCAGCCGATGGCTCGGGGGCAGGGTTCCGCACCCGAAACACCGCTACCGCGTCGCTCACCACCTCCGGGTCGAAGAGGCGTTCCTATGGCCACCGGAACCGGAGACACTACGGGTACCCAAGAACGTCGAATTGGTCGCGACCTACCCGAACCGCGCCGAGGTACCCAGGGAAACCTGGTTGTCGCTGCTTCGGGAGGCCATCGAGCAGATCGACGTGCTCGTCTTCTCCGCGACCTTCTTCGTACAGTCGAATCCGCAGGTGGTGAAGATGCTCACCGAACAAGCGGGGCAGGGCGCGCGGGTCCGCCTATGCTTCGGTGACCCGAACGGTGCGGCGGTTGCCGCTCGCGGTCGAGAGGAAGGAATCGGTGAGACCCTTTCGGCGAAAATCCGAGCCTCGCTGACCTATTACCGCCCACTGCTATCCCAGGAACGGTGCGAAGTTCGGCTACACGACACCACCTTGTACAACTCGCTGTTCCGCTACGACGAGAACCTGATGGTCAACCCGCACATCTGGGGACAACCCGCCAGCGCGAACCCGGTCTTCCAACTCAAACGCGTCGACAACACAGGATGGTTCGACAACTACACCGAAAGCTTCGATGCCATCTGGGCCGACGCGCAGCCCTGGGCGCCCTGACGAAAGGCAGATCATGGGCAGGATCGAGTACTACCACGACCCGAAGGCACCCAAGCCGAATTCCCTTGTCGTGGCCTGCAATCTTCTCGTCACCGACGAATCCGGAGCGATCCTGCTCCAGCGTCGCCGCGATACCGGGCAGTGGGCGCTACCGGGTGGCGCGATGGACTTCGGCGAGACCGCCGCCGAATGCGCCATCCGGGAATGCCGAGAAGAAACCGGCATCACCGCCGAAATCACCGGGTTCCTCGGTGTGTACAGCAACCCCGACCACATCGTCGCCTACACCGACGGCGAGATCCGTCAGCAGTACGAGAACACCTATATCGGCCGACCGGTCGCAGGAGAGCCGACGATCAACGACGAGGCCGACGGCGTCACCTTCGTATCACCGGAAAAC
>NZ_AXVD01000034.1 GCF_000482385.1 Nocardia sp. CNY236 | reverse complement strand
CCCGGAGTTGCTCGAGAAGTTCCAGCTCACCGACCGAGACCGGACCGCATGGTGGCACCAGCGCCTGGCCCGGGTACGCGACGAACTCACCCAACGACTCCGCCGAGGAGATATCCAGTGACCAGGGCATTGTTCGTCGGATTGTCCACCTTGGACATCTCCCATGCCGTCGCACGATATCCAGGTGAAGACACCAAAAGTCGAGCATTGGACCAGTTCCTGGGCGCCGGCGGACCCGCCGCCAACGCCGCGGTGGCCTGTGCACTCGTGACCGGAAAGCAGTCGACCCTGATCACCGCGCTCGGCTGCCACCCGCTTGCCGACCTGGTGCGTCACGATCTGACCGGTCACAATGTCGCAGTCGTCGATGCCACCCCAGCCGGCATCGACAAGCCGCCGATCTCGTCCGCGGTGGTCGCAATGGACGCGCAGACCCGCACGGTCGTCGGCCTCGACGCCACTCGGATCCAGGCGCCGTGCACCGTCGAGCTCACCCGGTACGTCGAACAGGCATCGATAGTGCTCGTAGACGGTCACCATCCCGATCTCGCGATGGGAGTCGCCCGCCGTGCCGCCGAGATCGGGGTGCCGATCGTCCTGGACGCAGGCCGGTGGAAGCCGGTTCACGACAGGCTCTTGCCGCTGGTCGATGTCGCGATTTGCTCAGCGACCTTCGCACCGCCCGGCTTCGACGGTGACAGTTCGATGCTGCTGGACTACGTGCGCTCGATCGGGCCGACACAGGCAGCGGTCACGCGCGGGCCCGATCCGATCCTCTACGCCGACCGAGGTCGACACGGAGCGGTCGACGTCACGCCCGTGACCGGCGCCGACACCCTCGGCGCCGGCGACATTCTGCACGGCGCATTCTGCGCCTATTACAGCAGTCGCAGTGACTTCGTCGACGCGCTGACCCACGCATCCGCGGTGGCTACACGGTCATGTCGCTCGTTCGGCACCCGCAACTGGGTCGACACTGTCGATGGCCTACCCAGGCGACACCGCGACTAGCTCGCTGCGGTCCGGTGGATTTCGGTAGCTCGGAGGCGAGTTGCGTTGGGGCGGAAGCATCTCGGATCACCGGCTGGCGAACTGACCCGGCTTCCGGTCATCTCCGGCCGGGCCGCGGTACGCCTGCGCAATGGACATCCACCGCCGAGCCAGCTCCGTCCCGCCGCTCAGTGCGAGGTCGTCGGGGTGGCGGCGGCGGGTGACGAGCAGAGCCAAGTCCCATGCGTCGCCGGACACGACGTCGTCACCCTCGGGATTCCCAATCGTCCAGTGCTGGCCCCTCGGTGAGTTCAGCTCGAAGCGGAGGTCGAGTTCAGCAGGTGGTTGCGCCCCCCGGCCGAGCCAGCCGAATTCGCGAGTGTGATAGGCGAACTCACAGATCGCGCGCACATGATCGTTCGGTGTGCGCAGGGTTCCGAAGGTGTCGCGGATATCCTGACCGTGGGCAAAAGCCTCCGTGGTTCCGGCCATGGCGAGCACAGAGACCGGAATGTCATTGAGCAGCCAGGGCAGCATACGATCACCGGGCAGCGAATCAAGGGCAATGACGGCCTCAGCTGCGACATGTTCCCACGTCGCAGTGAGCTCGACCTGGCTCTTGGCGAGCAGCGGTTGCATCGAAGCGGCCACGTCACGGGTGAAATCACCACTGAGCTGGGCGAGTAGCGACCGGAAGCCTTCAGGATCGTTCGCTGCCTGCGTAGCGAGGCGATAGACGCTGATCAGGTGCGCGACCTGATGGCGAACCGTCCAACCGGTCGCAGGTGTCGGGGTGTCCCATTCCTCGCCGCCGAGATCGGTGAGCAATGCGGTCACGGTCTCGGCCTCGAACCGAAGTGCGGCAATGAAGACGTTCTCCACCGAGCTGGATGTTGGCATGTCGCTCCTCGATCGGTCGGGTCGATGCACGCACTGTCTATCAGGATGAGTGCTTCAGGGATCGGACAGATCGATGTCAGGTTCCCGCCACCACGTTCGGCCCCCGCGGACAGGCCCACCGCGCGAGGACGAGTCGCCCACCCCTCCAGTGGTCCGGCAGCGCACAGAACAAGACGTCCTGGTCGGCAGAGTGCTTAACGTTTTGGATGTCGACCCAGGCGCTCGAGCCTGACCGTCCAACCGATCAGAGGTGAGAATCGTGGCGCTCACTACCACAGAGATCACTACGCTGGAGGCGTTCGCCGACACCGTGCTCCCCGGTCGCAAGCGGCACGAGAACGACCGTGCGATCGCAGGCGTCTCGCCCCTTCCAGGGGCAGTGGAGGCAGGCGCTCTGACCGTGCTCCAAGACCCCGCGACCGGCATCGACGACGGCATCGCCGAGATGGCCCACCTGCTCAACGAGCACGCGCGAGAGCATGCAGCTCGAATCGGGGTAGAAGTGGGAGACGATGTCCCTTTCGCCGACCTCGACTACCAGGCGCGCAGGGGATTGGTAGCCGATCTCAGCGCGCCGGACGCAGCATTGCGCGACTTCTGGTTCCTGCTCGCGCTCTTCTCCTATATGGCCTATGACTCTGCACCGCACCGTGATACCGCCACCGCGATTGCCGAGGAGCACCCCGGACTACTCGCAGTCGGATTCGCTCGGCCGGACGAGAACGGACATTGGGGCTTCGAGCGAGCGAGTTACCGACAACCCATGGCGCGACTGCATCCCGACACCGATGAGAACGGACACTTGCCATGAGCGTTCACCAAGACACCGTCGACGCAGTTGTTGTCGGGTCCGGCTTCGGCGGCGCCATTACTTCCTTCCACCTCGCCGAGGCCGGCGCGAGTGTTGTGGTGCTCGAACGCGGACCACGGCTGGAAAGCGAAGATTTCCAGCAGAGTTTCCAGTTCGGCAGCTCGAGCACACAGATCTTCGACTTCACCGCTGGCGATGGCATGAGCGTGCTGGCCGGAAATTGCGTGGGTGGAGGCAGCGTCGTGTACTTCGCCGCCATGCCGCGAGCGCCCCACTTCGTCTTCGACCGCCGTGGCTCGCTCAACCGACCACTGTGGCCAGCTGCAATCGACCGAGCCTCGCTCGACCCGTGGTACGACCGAGTGGCACATGCACTACCGGTCACCCGGCACGACTGGAACGACGTGAGCTACCCCGGCGGTGTGTGGGCACGGTTGTGTGACCACGCCGGCTACACCGCCAACCCCTTGCCCTCGGCCGTCGATACCTCTCGCTGCACGAATTGCAACTGGATGATGTCCGGCTGCCGCGAGGACGCCAAGCAATCCATGCTGCTCAACTACATCCCTGCAGCCGAGGCGGCGGGCGCCGAGATCAGGCCTCTGCACGAAGTGCAGACGATCACTCGCACTGCGAACGACGAATATCTCGTCGAGTACCGCGTGGTGGACTCGATCGACTACCGCGAGTACACCGGCCATGGCAGCATCCGGTGCAAGGTCGTGGTGATCGCTGCCGGGGCCGGCGCGACCCCTGTCATCTTGCAACGTTCACGCGAGCGGCTCGGTGGCACGCTGCCGCACGCAGTCGGCAAGTACTTCTCCGGTAACGGAGAGCGGATCATCGTTGCGCTTCTCGATGATTCCCGGCTCCGCGAAGAGTTCGGGCTCGAGGCCGGCAACGGCTCTGCATATCGCTCGTTCCAGGTCGGCCGTGGCCCGGTGGTCTCGACCTGGGACCACCTCGACGCGAGCCGAGCCGAGTTCACTCGATTCTCGGTCGAGCAGCTCTATTTTCCGCCCGGGCTCGGCACGATTCTTGCTCAGGCGTCCGAGCCCGAACCGGGCGGCCCCGCGTGGTTCGGGCTCGAGAAGAAGCGAATGCTGGACGACTGGCAGTCGTGGCTGATGTTGTTTCAATTGATCGAAGACGACAACGAGGGTGTCTTCGGCGTGCCACCACCTACCGGGAACGCAGTGCGGCTCAGCCAGCAATTGCTGGGTCGGGGGACTCTGCGGTACCGGCCACGCGCGAGTACCCTCACCGCCTGGTCGGAGGCCGACGATCTGGTATACCGAGTCGTCGAGGAGCCTGGGTTCGGCACGGTCACCCCATGGACGAACGACCTCGTCGGCGCATATACCGTGCATCCCTTGGCCTCGTGCCGAATTGGCGACGACCCCGCGATAAGCGCACTGGATCCCATGCACGAATTGCGCGGCCACCAGGGGATCTTCGTTGTCGACGGATCGGCGGTGCCGACCGCCCTTACCGTCAACCCGTCCAATACCATCGCGGCTCTGGCCGAGCGTGCCGCACCCCACATAGTGCGCCGCCTCCAGGACCGCGGCGCCCAGGTCCGCTATCGAGGCACGTTGCCCCGCTGATCCGCCGTCGACGACACACAGGGAAGTCCACATGTACGTTGAGACCGCACGCACTTTCAGCTCGCCGCCCGCCGAGGTGCACGCCGCGCTGGTCGCTCCTGCCACTCAGGCATCCAAAGCCGCGGCTGTCGGTGCGCTCGACTACCGCATGACCACACGTGCGGATGGCGACCGACTCGAAGTTGTCACCCGACGCCGCATCGCCACCACTCGAATGCCCGAGTTCGTCAAGACACTGGTGAACCCTTCGATAACTGTGGTGGAGACCGAGCGCTGGGATGCGCCGGGGTCGGACGGCTCACGCACCGCAGAGTTCCTGATCGACATAGACGGAGCACCGATCGAGCTCCGTGGATCTGCCTACTTGACCGTCGTCGATGGTGGCAGTCGGCTCGAGTGGACCGGTGATCTCGAGGCGACGGTACCGTTCTTCCGTTCCAGAATCACCGAAGCCGCATTGTCTTCGGTGCTCGAGACAATCGAGATCGAGTACGAAATACTGGAGCGGACACTTTCCCGGACCCGCGCCGACTGACCGGTAGTAGCTCACACCCGCCGGACTGGCCGGTCCTGGGGCACGAACTGTGTGCCTCGGGTGTTTCGGCCAGTCCAACCGTGACAATGGTCGGCGTCGGAGGGGCAGCCTCGACCAGGTTGCCACATTCGAGGACACCGGCGGCGCCCCGACCCGTCACATCCGTTGTCTGCCCGGTATTTCGACGAGTCGGGGCAACTGTCACCACATATGTTCAGACGGCCCGTTGCCGCTTCGTGCCGTGGGTGAAGGGGGTCGTGGTGCGCCCGGGCGTGTCGACGGCGACCGGTGGTGACGTCTCGGTGGCAAACGTCTGCAATTCGGTGACGAGTGCGTCGGGGGCTTCGAGCGCGGGGAAATGGCCAACGTCGGGGAGGACTCGCCACGATCGTAATGTCGGCAGCAGGGGCTGTGCCCATTGTTGCACCGGTCGGACGACATCCTGCCCCAATTCGAGGACCCCGACAGGAGCCGATACTGCCCAAGGTCCGCCCCAGGTGGCAACGAAGTCGGCGTCTGTTCGGTTCGACTCGAAGTACAGTTCGGCGCTGGTGCTTGCGGTGCCTGTGAACCAATAGAGGGCCGCGGTCGCAATCTGAAATTCGAGCGACACCGTGGATCGGTCGAGCACCAGTCCTGGCGCGCTCCACTCGCGGAACTTTTCGCAGATCCAGGCGAGCTGACCGACCGGGGAGTCGTGCAGCCCGTAGGCGAGGGTATGAGGTCGGGTGGACTGAATCTTGCGCCAGCCCGTCGCCACTTGTTCGAATTCCAAAGCGAAGTTCACCTTCGCTTGGTCTTCAGGGCTGAGCGCGGCTACGCTGGCCGCCCCGTCCGGGGGAAAAGTGGCGAGCATGGACAGGTGCACCCCTCTGACATCGCCTGGGGCCGCCTCGGCCATTCGCAAGGCGATCGGGCTACCCCAGTCGCCTCCGTGTACGAGATAGTGGTGATAGTCCAGCTCGGTCATCACCTCGACGAATGCCTGTGCCACACGGCGCGTATCCCAACCGGGCGTATCGGGGTGCGGGGAGAATCCGTAGCCCGGGATGGAGGGCACGACCACGTGAAATGCTGGCGCCGATGGGTTGGCAGGCTGCGCGAGCGCGCGTGCGATCGGAAGAAATTCCATGAAGCTACTCGGCCAACCATGCACCAGCACGAGCGGGACGGCATCCGTTCGCGGCGACGGGAGGTGGACGACGTGCACCTCGGTTCCGCTGACGGGGACCATGAGTTGCGGGAACAAGTTGATGGTGTTCTCGGTCTCGCGCCAATCGAATTCTTCGGCCCAGTATCGCGCTGCTTCCCGCACCGCTGTGGCCGGCATGCCCCGGTCCCAATCGTTCTCGTCGCCAACGAGATATGGCCAACGAGCGGTGTGCAGGCGGCGGCGGACCTCGTCGATCTCCTCATCGGCGACCTGGACTGTGAACTCACGTATGGACACGGTTGCTCCTCGTTGGTTCGAGCGATCGAGTGCGGCCGGCACGCAGAGTGCCCACGAGCACCCGGGCGACCACATGAGGATGAAAGAGAGTGGCAGGAGACCGCATCAAGCCAGCGACCTGGAAGAACGTATTCGAGAGCACGGGGTCGACGCGTGCGGCCACGTGCAGCGCACTGATGTACTGGTTGGCGAACCTGACGAATACTGTGCGTCGCCCTTTCGCCGCTGGGTAGGCCAAATCCGCACCAGCCGATACCGACCACGCCTGTCCGATGATGCGAGCGCAGGCTCGATGGTAGGTTCGCGCCGAAAAGCGCTTTGCTGCAAGCAAACGGTCCAATTCGAGTGCCTGGAGGGCTGCAACGGTCATCCCTTGGGCGTAGATCGGATCGAGGCTGCAGATTGCGTCACCGAGCGGGACCAGATTGTCGAACAGTTCCGGGCAGGATTCGTAGTGGCGCCACCTGCTGGCCGGGTAGGTCAGCTTGACAGGGTGGTCGACCACCTCGGCGCCCCGTAGAGCCGTGTAGATCGATGGCACGGGTAGGGACCGCACGAACTCCATGAAGCCCGGAAGGTCCGTCGGAGCATGGTCACCCAGCATGCCGGTGAGTGAGATCTCGACCTCATTGTCCCCATACGGGGACCGGTAGAAAAAGCAGCCGCGGGGCTCCTTGGGCGAGTTGGCAAGGATGGTGGCGATCTTGTCGCCGAAAGGGTCCTCGGAGACTGCGAACCGGGCGCTGGTGTAGCCGAGTCCGATCTCGACGGTCTCCTCGTCGGGCGGGGTCATATCCTGGGTGGCCATCCACTTCGCCAACCTGCCTCCACGACCCGAGCAGTCCACGACGAAGTCGGTCTCGATCTCCTGCGAAGTCTTGGTTGGAAGGCTGTACAGCTCGAGACCCGTGACCTGCCGATGCCGGGTCCGCAAAGCTGTGACTTCGGTGTGGTCACGAACAACGACGTTGGGCAGATCGGTGACTCGCCGCCGCACCTCGAACTCGAGCGTGGGGCGGGTGGCGGGTATCGAGGTCAGGCCGGACTTGCCCGGTGCGAGCAGGTGTCCACCGAAATACCAATCGATGTCGGAGTTGAAGTCTCCGGGCACAACTCCGCGTTGTCGCAGTTGCCCGGAGATTCCGGGAAAGAGTGTTTCGAAGATTTCCTGGCCACGGGCAACGAGGCCATGGGCGTGGCGGCTTTGTGCGACACCTTGCCGTGGCTGTGCCTGCCCGGGCAGCCGGTCGCGGTCCACCACGACGACATCTGTGAAGTGGTGACTGAGGATTCGAGCAGTGAGTAGGCCAGCGAGTCCGGCGCCTACCACGACGGCGTGGTCGCGTTGCATTCGTTTCCTTTTCGGTTGGCTCATACGTACTCAGATGTAGAGAGTGTGTGGGCCCATGCCGCAGGCAACCCGCCCGTAGAGCTCGTCGTTGGTTTCGGGATTCATCACTGCGTGCAACGCGAGGGTGTGCATGTCACGTTGAATCCGTTGGATCGGCACATGGAGGTACGTCGAGGACCCGCCACTGATGCTCGCGAGCAGATCGATGGCTTCACGGGCACGACGAGTCGCTCCGCCGAGGTGTAGACGCATCCGGACCCGCTCCTCAACGGTCCAGGGCGCCTCGGAGGCGAGCCTTTCGTCGCTGAACTGTGCCGCATGGCAGACGTGCAGGCGTGCTTCTTCCAACAGCCGAGACGCGGCGCCGACCTGAATGTGGGTTACGCCAGCCCGGCTCTGGTCGGCGTGGTCGGTGTAGGTGATCCCACGTCCGGGGAGCCGGCCGAGGAATGCGTCGATCGCGGCCTCGGCGAGGCCGACTGCTACTGCGCCCACCGTGATACCTGCCATCACCATGAACGGCGTCCGGTACATGGGCACAGTCGCATTGCTGTTGCTCGGAGGGGCGCCGGCGATCACCGGCCCGATGGGAAGCACATAGGCATCGGGCACCGGGATGCCGTTCGCAACCACCGTGACGCTTCCGGATCCGCGCATCCCTGAGGTGTGCCAGTCGTCGTCCACTACGAGGTCGCTTATCCGGACCGCAACCATGGCCGGGATGGGCTCGGAGCGGTCTTCCTGGATGACCGCCGCCAGAGTGTTCCAATGACTTTGGGCAGCACCGGTGTTGAACGACCAACGCCCGTTGAGGATGTACCCGTCGTCGGTCGGGATGGCCACGCCACCGGGCGACAGAATTCCGGCCACGCGGCAGCTCGGCGTCCCGAAGATCGTCTTTTGAACCGTGTCCGGAAACAGGCCGGCCATCCACGAGCTGATTGCCCACACCGCAAGGGTCCAGCCCGCGGCACCGTCACCCCGTGAGATAGCCCGCACGACCTCGTAGGTTGTGCGGTTGTCTGCCTCGATACCGCCGAAAGCGGTGGGCAGGCGCAGTCTCAGCAGCCCGGACTCCGAGAGCGCGGTGAGAACCGGCTGCGGCATCCGGCGGGCTTGGTCACCCTCCTGAGCAAAGTTCCGAAGGATCGGTCGCAGATCGGAGGCGATCTGGCCCAAGTCGGTTGTGGTAGTTGGTCGGTCGACCGAAGTGGCGTCCAAGGCAGGCTCCTCTGATTTCGGTGCTTGGGTGTCTTCGTGGCTGCGGCTCACGCGTCCTCGAGCGCCAGCTGCTCGACAGCAACGTCGGGCGCGGCGGTCGTCTGCTCGAGGAGATCGACGTACCGGCGTGCCAGTCCACGTGCGGTTGCAGGGTCGAAAAGATCACGGCGGTAGTCGAGGGTGCCGACGATGTCGGGCGTGTTCGGGTCGAGTGAGACAGTCCAGAGGCACCCGTCGGGTATTTGTGCACCCTCGTCGTCCGAACTGCCCGAGCCATTGGCACTTTCAGCAGACCAGCGCCGCACTTCGGTGAACTCGAGGCCACCGACACGGGTGTGGTCGAGCAAGTGCGGGAACGGGAAAACCTGGAACACTGCTGTAGCCCGGTCCGATTGCATCGCAGGCATCATGGTCTCGGGCACCAGCGCCGGGATCGCCGGAATGTCGTGCTCGCTGGCCGCGAGCGCCGCGCCGCGAACCCGCTCGATCGCCTCGGTGAGAGTGCGGCCCGCGCGCAGGTCGATCCGCAACGGAGTGAAATTGAAGAAGGGGCCGACGGTCTCCGCGAAATCGGGTGGGCGACCAGGAGAGAAGGTGGGCACGGTGACCTCGGGCTCGCCTTCGCGGGCGCACAGTAACGCGTAGGCCGCGAAGCAGACCATGAACAGCGTCGCGTTGTGTGCTCGGGCCGTAGCGTGCAGTCTCGCGGTGGTGTCTACGTCGATCGTGAACCGGCAGGTACCGGTTGTCTTGACCCGACCGCTGCCGCGAGCCACGTCGGTCGGCCAGGTCTGGATGCGCGCGCCGTCGAGAACGCGGCGCCAGTGCTGGCGATGGCGCTCGGCGTCGTCCGAGCAGAGAAACTTCTCTTCCCACGCGGCGTACTCACGGTAGGGGGCGGGCTCGGGGAGCGACTCGCAGACATGGCCTTGCTCGCGCGCCAAGAGTTCGGCCAGCTCGCGCGCAAGCACCCGGACCGCGACGCCGTCGACAGCCAAGTGATGAAAGGTCAGTATCAGCAATAGGGTTTCGGGGGTGAAGACGACCAGCGTCGCTCGCATCAGCGGCAGCTCGGTGGCCGGCAGGGGAGTGTTCCGAGCGTGCGCAAGGTGCTCGGCTGTGCTCCGGTCTCGATCGACATCATCGACTTCTTCCACCACACGCAGTGGCACAGGCCGTGCCGGGTGGATCTCTTGGTGTGCCTCGTTCACCGTGGATCCGCCGGCGCGTTGGATGACGGTGTTGAGCACCTCGTGCCGGCGTGACAGCGTGTCGAGGGCAGACTGTACTTCTGTGGCACTCACTTCGCCGTACACCCACCAGCCGTGGGTGATCGTGTAGTGCGGACCGAACGGTCCGTCGTCGCCGTCGTCGTAGGCGCAGATGAATTGCTGGTTGGCCGTGAGACCACAGCTGGTGATCCGATCCGTCATCAGGGTCTCCTGAAGTCGATCACGGCGCAGAGTTGCCGTGGTGAGGGTGCGTCGAAGATCTGACGTGCCGACAGTTCGACACCGGTGTGCTCGGAGAGCGCAGCGGCCAAACGCATAGCGGTGATGGATTGCCCGCCGAGATCGAAGAAGTTGTCATGGGGCGCGACGGTTTCGGTATGCAGGAACTTACCGAAGAGCCGGCAGACCGCCGATTCGTCGACGAGACGCGGCACGATGGACTCGATGATCGCGGACCAGTCCACCTTGCCGTTGGGGGTGAGCGGAAGGCTCGGCATCACCTTTACTTCCTCGGGAATCATGTAGTCGGGCACTGCGGCTTGTGCCATACGGCGCAGAGCAGACGGGGACTCCACCGTGCCGGTGACCGCAGCTATCAAACGGGTGCGGTCGGTTGCGGGGTCGAGTGCTTTGACCGCGACGTCGCGGACTCCGGTCAGATTCGATAGTGCGTATTCGACTTCGGCGAGTTCGACTCGGAAGCCACGGATCTTCACCTGACGATCGGCCCGTCCGAGCAGCACCAGCTCGCCTCGGCCGTCTGTCCGGCCGATATCTCCGGTGCGGTAGATGCGATCGAACGGTTTCTCGGGGCGACGGACGAATTGTTTGCTCGTGAGTTCGGGTTGGTCCAGGTACCGGGCCGCGAGACGTTCGCCACCGATGCAGATCTCACCGACTTCGCCCGCTGGCAACTCATGAAGGTCTGCGTCGACGACCGTGATGGTCGCGCCCGCGAAGGCGTGTCCGCCCAGGGCGAGACGGTCGATGTCGGTGATGTTGGAATAGCTCTGCGTGGTCGAGAACAGGACTCCCTCGGTGCAGCCGTAGATCGGTCTGACCGTGGTTCCTGGACAATGCTCCAAGACGGCGCGGATGGCGGCTGGCGAGACGACGTCACCGCCGGTCGCGACCTCGCTGATGCCAGCGAGCAACGACGGACGATCCACGGCGACGGCACGGAAGAGGCCGGCCGTCAAGTGCAGTGAGTGACCCTGAAGCCGCCGTGCCAGCGCGGCGATCACGCCATAGTCCAACGGGCCGTGTGGTGCCATCACAATCGTCCCGCCACGTGCGAGCGGCACCCACATCTCATAGGTGCTCAGCTGGAATGCGTGGGGCGCAACCATTCCCACGCGGTGGTGGAGTCCGTCATCCCAGGTCGGGTCCAACACCAGTCGCTCGACCGCGTCCCGCGGGATCGCGACGCCTTTCGGCGTGCCGGTGGAACCGGAGGTGAACATCACGTAGGCCAAGGACGGATCGGCTTCGGCCTGCCGATCGAGCGCAGCTTCTGCGACGTGGGTGGGCGGCGCCACGACCCGCAGTGTTGCTTCGCTCGATGCGTCCGTTACGGTGACTGCCCCTGGATACATCTGCGCGATCTGGTGTGCCCGCGCGGAGTTGTCGCCGGGGATCGGCACGTAGTACGCGCCCGCACGCCAGATTGCGAGCAGAGTCGCGACGAGCTCGGGCGTGCGTCGCATGGCGACCTTCACCGGGTCACCGGACTTCACACCGGCCTCGGCCAGGGCACGGTCGGCGTGTTCGGTCGACCGCGCCAGGTCGTCGTAGGTGACGACGATTGCGGTGTCGTCGGGATCCAATGCCTCGATGGCTGGTTCCTGCCCACGTGTTCGCAGGTGGCCGTCGATACGGTTCAGGAGGGTGAGTGTCATGCTGCCACCTGGGTGAGTTCGAGAGCGATCGGCATGCTGGCGTAGCCGCGCAAGAACGAGGAGTAGATCGGACGGGGGTTGCCTGCCGGTTCGAGCCCGGCAAGTCGCGTCCGTAGGAGCCGCAGAACTGCCCGGACCTGCAGTCCAGCCAGGTGAGACCCGAAGCAATAGTGTGGTCCGTGGCCAAAGGCCAGATGATGCCCGCCACGGTTGAGCCGAAGTGTTTCAGGGTCGTCGAAGACCCGGTCGTCATAGTTTGCCGAGACTATCCAGCTGGTGACGATGTCGCCTGCGCGAATGACCACATCGTCGAGTTGTATGTCCTCACTGGCGACCCGAGCAATGTGGGCGATGGGTGAAGTGACCCGCAGGATCTCCTCGCTCGCCTCGTCGATGCCGACGGTTCGGCTCACCAATGCCTCCCAGGACTGCGGATTGCGGGCCAGCAGTGAAAATGTCGAGTTCAGGGTGAGCCGGGTCGTTTCGTCGCCAGCCAGGAGAAGCCCATAGCAGTTCAGTGCGACGTGCTCTCTGTCCAGGTCGGCCGAGGTAGTACCGGCGAGTACCTCGAGCAGAGTTCCGGGTTGGGGTGTCCGGGCGAGGTTGTTGAAATACTCGACAACCTCGATGCGCGCAATCTGTCCGGCCACCGGGTCGGTGTCGGCTTCATCGGCGCTGAGCGCGTCCTTGCTGCGCGCGAGCAGCCACGCGCGGTCGGCCTGCGGAACGCCGATGAGCTCGCACACCACTGTGATGGGCAGCCGTTCGCTGAGTAGCGGTGCAATGTCGACGACGCCGTCGGTCAGTGCGGCATGGTCCAGGAGTTCGTCGAGGTAGCCGGTGGCAGCGTGGTCGATCCGCCGGGGGAGTGTATCGAGAAAGGTCCGGAAATACGGGCCTCCCATGATCCGGCGAAGGCCGGTATGGTCCGGAGGATCCATCACGGCCATCAGACGGCCGCCGGCCGGATCTCCCCCCTCCCGTAGTGACAGCAGCATGTTGCCTTGGCTGGATGTCAGTCGTCGGTCGGAGGCGAGTGCCTGCACGTCCGCGTACCGTGGTATGACCCAGAACCCTGGTCGGCCATCAGTGGGTGGCGCCCAATGAGCAGGGCCGGCATCCCGAAGGTAGCGCCAGCGTTGTGGTAGGTCGCGCTGGTCCAGAGATTGGGGCCTGCCCAGCAGTGAGAGCCAGTCGGTGGTCGTCACGTCAGACGGCCCGTCGGATGGCATCGTAGAGCGCGGCGATATTGCCCTTGCCGAATAGCTCGGCGCCACGGCGCTCTATGATCTCGGCGAAGGAAGTCCGTTGCGGGTGCTGTGAGTGGGCGAAGATCTGGTACAGATGGCCGCCATGATCCTGGTCGGCAAGAATTCCGAGCCGGCGGAGGTCCTCGAGATCGCGGTCGAGGCTGGGCACGCGGTCTGGCAACCGGTCGTAATAGGCGTCCGGGGTGTCGAGGAATTCGATGCCGCCGTCGACGAGGGTCTCGACAGCGTGAACGATGTCGTCCACGCGATATGCCACATGCTGGACTCCGGCGCCGACATGGTTTTTGAGGAAGTGGTCGACTGGTCCTGGGTTGAGCGCGAGGTCGGGCTCGAGGATCGTCAGCGTGAGGCTGCGCCGGGCACTGGTGACCACCCAGGAGTTCATTGCCTGACCGCCCACCTCTGTGCGTTCGGAGAAGACCCGCTGGAAACCGAACCCGCGGGTGTAGTACTCCACGGTGGGCTCGAGTTGGCCTCCCGGCACGAGGAACGCCACGTGGTCGATCTCTTGAACGCCCACGGGATTTCGGTCAGGGATGAGCACTGCGTCGTGCTCCACCGGCTCCACCAGAGTATGCGTGACGTCGCCGAAACCTGCCACGACAGCCTGCAATTGCCCGTCGACCGAGCCGGGGCGCTCGATACCCTCAACCCCTCGCTCGACCAGTGCGGCATAGGTCGCGCCGACATCCGGGGTCTCCAGAGCGATGTCGGCGACGCCGAAACCGTGGCGAGCCAGGTACGCGGCAGCGCGAGGTTCGGGCCGAGGTTCGACTACGACACCTACTGCATCGCCTGCCCGCAACCAAACGGTTCGCTCGGCGGCCCGCACGGCCCAGGGGCCTGCCTCGATACGGCAAAGCCCCGACTCTCGCTCCAACGTGTGGGCTGACTTCTCGGCGTCTTCGGCAAAAAAACGGATATGAGACAGCTCGAGTGTGGGGTCGGACATATCTGCCTCGATCGTCGTCGATTCGTCCGCATCAGCGGCTTTGACTGCGATAGTGCTCGAAACCCGACCCGCCTTCACCTTCTCTCGTGCGTTTGCAGTCGTGACATCTGTGACCTCGGAATTTTTTCCCGAAAAGGTAACCTTGTGCGACACAACTGTTTTCGCTGTGGTGGAGGTGTAGCGACGCTATTTGTGTGGCCGCTCAGCGCGCGAAATCGTGATCTGCGTAGGGCGCTCTCGCAGAGCGAGACGGCGCAATGCGCTACGGCTGATCTCGCTGTCGGATGCGTCCGCGGTGGGCTGGGCGAACAAATGGAGGGCGTAGCCCTCGACGGTCGGCCGGGTGCGGCTATAGACAACCAGCGGCGACTCCTCGACGAGTTGCCGTACCGAGCGCAGATTGAGTTTGTTCCCACGGTGCACGACGATGTCGCGGTGGCGCTCGTGGAAGAACAGATAGCCGTCGGCGTCTGTTGAGAAGATATCGCCGGTGCGAACTATTCCGCTCTGTTCTCGATGCTCGCTTCGCCGGACTGCGCCGGCGCGCCGCTTCGCGGCGGTGTCCGTGCAGACGATCAGTTCCCGGACTTCTCCTGGGACCGTGGGGGAAACCACCTCTACGCCCTCGATCGGACGCCCAACGGAGGCGAGCCGGGCGTCGTCGATGTTGTCGGTGACCAGAGTCGACACTCGCGGGCCCGCCTCGGTCAAGCCGTAGGTTATCGCGAGGCTTGTGGTGGTGCACCGATCACGGAGCCGACGAACCTCGTCGGGCGGCAACTGGGCGCCGCCGACAGACAGTGTTTGCAGCGAGCTCGGGGACTGCCACGTGCTGGACAGAAGGTCGTGAACCAGCCACGGGGTCAGTGCAGCACTGTCGATCTCATAGCGCGACAGGTCTGCATTGAAATTGGTGGGTGTGAACGGTGGCGGCGCCAACACGATCGAGCCCTCACTCTGCAAGGCAGCAAGCACTTGAGCGACGAGTGCGAAGGAGAAGTAGAGCGGCAGGCTCACCAGCGTCCGGTACCCGGTTCCGATATCGAGCGAACGCAGATGCCGCTGCCCATTGGTGAGCAACGAATCGATGTCGTGCACACATCCGGTGGCAATGCCGGATGTTCCAGAGGTCAGCAGGACGACCTCACCGGGACGGTAGGGCGGCTGGTCGTGGTTGCGCGCCGGGACGTGCCGCAGATCGATTCTCGGACGCAACCCTGTGCCCGAGATCGTGGCCACGGCACGGCATTGCAATGCAGATGCGGCCGAAAGTAGCCGATCGCGCCGTCCTGGACCATGCGGCACCGGCACCAGGTCGGCATCGAGTATGGCGAAGAATGCCCCGATGGTGCCCAAGCCATGCGTCGAGGCCAGGAGAATGGCATCTCCTGACGCGAACGACGCCTTCCGAAGCACGGCCGCGGTCTGTTCGAACGACGCCAGCGCGCTCGCATCGCGGTCACCCGCATCGACAGCTGTGTCGAGAAACCGGGATAAGCGGTTACGGTCGATCACGACATCCCGTTCGACTGAATCGTTGTTGTCACCACATGACGGTCCGGTGAGGTCTGCTCATGGCAGGCGACGACGACGCGCCCACAGCCCGACGACAGCCAGCGAGTGACGACTGGACCGAGTATGTCCATACCCTGATCACCGAGAGAGGTGAACACCAGCGACGGTCCGTGCAGACCGTGCACGGTACAGGCGACCGCTGCGAGCGTGCCGGGTGAGGCCGCGGCGAACAGCCGCGGCGACAATCGACCTGTGTCGGTTTGGATCCGCACCTGCGCCTGAGTCGTCACCGGTCCGATGCTCGACGCCACCACCAAACCGGTCGGCCCCGCGTCGGACGGGAGGGGGTCATCGGCAATCCGTTCGCCTACAGCATGACTGACCATCCACGCGATGGGGTCGGCCTTGATCCGTCCGCGGGGTGATTTCAGCGGGTTTGCGACCAGGTCGAACACATGACGGCGGCATTGTCCTTCGGTCATGACGTGACCCTCAATGCGACGCAGGTGTTGAATCCACCGAAACCCAGACTCACCGTAACCCCAATGTTCTTGCCGGACTCGATGACCTGAGCCTTGGGTGATACTCCCAGCCCGAGCTCGGTTCGAGGTTCTGCCAACCCCAGCACCGGGGGGACCCGTCGGGTTCGAAGCATCTGCACGGTGACAATCATCTCGACGGCACCGGTGGCACCGAGACCATGCCCCAGCGCACCTTTGGTGGCAGCCACCATCGGTCCCGGCTCGATGTCGCCGAAAGCCAGGCCCAGCGCATGCGCTTCCGCGCGGTCGTTGATCGTGGTTCCCGTGGCGTGGGCACTCACTACCGCGACATCCGATGGCTCGGCGCCGGCCTCGCGCAGCGCGAGATCGATCGCCTGGGCCACATGTGATCCCGAGGGGTCGAGCTCGGTGAGGCCGGCGGCATCGTTGCTCGAGCCACAGCCGACTACTTCGCCGAAAACCGCGCCTCCGCGGGATCGCAGATGATGATCGGACTCGAGGACAACCAGTCCATATCCTTCGCTGACCAGCATGCCATCGGCACGAGCGTCGAATGGACGGACAGTGCGTGGTGACATCGTTCCGAGTACGGAATGCCCCAGCCGCTTGGCCTCCGTGAGGACGTCGACGCCGCCGCAGACGCATACATCGGCGAGACCGTCCTGCACCAGGTCGCGGCCGACGGAGATCGCGTCTATACCGCTCGAACACGTGGTGGACAGCACAACTGGGGCCGGTAGTCCTGAATTCGCGCAAGACTGTTCGGCCCACGCGAACAGTCCCTGGTCGGAATCGAGGGATGCACCGAGGCTGGTTCCCAGGACCACCGCCCACCGCTTCGATGATGTCGCTACATCGAGTCCGGCGTGCTCGAGCACATCCGAGAAACCTTGCCGAGTAAGGTATTTCAGTCGATCTGCCGGACTGGTCCGTGTGTAGTCCAAACCTGCAGCCAACCCGGCGTCGAGGTTACGCAGCTGGTGCGGACTCGGCACCGGTCGGAGGCCACCTGCGCCCTGTAGCAGGGCACTCCACACCTGGTCGATTCCGTTCCCGAGCGGGGTCGACCAGGCGTAGCCGGCAATTGCAACTGGCCTCACCACAGTTGCTCGCCCATACGATCGACCGACACCCGGCTGAGCGTTCCACGAAAGCGCGCAACAGTACGCTGCTCGACGTGCGCTCGGGCTCCGAACAGCATCGTGTCCTCCAGCAATCGCCGCACACGAAGATCGAACCGAACCACATCTCCCGGGACCACCGGGGCGCTGAAACGCGAGTTCAATGCACCGACGAGGGTCATCTCATCGTCCCGGAGCGGGCGGGAACTCAGCAGGTAGAGCACGATGCCTGCTTGCGAGAAGGCCTGCGCGAGATGAGTGCCCGGAAACACCGCCCGCTCGGGAAAGTGACCGGCGATCGCGTCCATGTTCCCGGACACGGCCAGTAGTCCGGTGAGCGACTCTCCCGGGACGTACATCGTTACCCGGTCGAGGTAGAGCATGGGGTGACGATGCCGGAGCAGATCCTTGATCTGGCTGAAGCCGAGCATGCCGCCGGTGCGGTGAGCCGCACGATCCTCGGCGGGATCCTCGGTGGGTGAGGCACAGAGGCTGGTCGACAAGTCAGACATGATTGTTCTCCTGCGAAGTGGTTGGTCGTCCGCTCACGAGACTCGACCGCAATTCTGGGGGTATGCGCTGGGCACGGCCTTCGTGATCGACGAGGCAGAACGTCAGTGCGCCGGTGGCGACCTCTACCCGTCCGTCGTCGGTGGTGGCTCTCGCGTGGACGACGATCCGCGCGCCGGTGACCCGCTCGACCTCCGCTGTGATTTCGAGCAATTCGGCATACCGTGCCGGACAGCGGTACACCGCCGAAACAGTGGCAATGGCCAGGTCGCGATGGGCGCCGATCCAGTTCGCCGAGTCTGCGGCATGCCGATCGAGACCACGCAGGGCCACGGTTTCGAACAGGGAGAGGTATCTCGTGAAGTGAACAACGCCCTGCGCGTCGGTGTCGACATGCTCGATCACGTGGCGTAGCGAACCGAAGCTCATGTGCAGGCTCCCGCTGCCTCGAGAGCATCGATGCCTCGCACCAGCCGGTCGACCAACTCGGCCGACTCATCGGAAGTGATCGTCAGCGGCGGGACGATGCGCAATGTCGGGAACACATAGCGATGATTCCGAGAGCGGCGTCCGGCGCCGGCCATGAACTCGACCAGCACTCCGTGGTCGGCGAGCGAGCGACGCAGTGCGGAGATGCGCTCGGATCCGAGCTCGGTCATTTCTACCCCCAACAGCGCCCCGGTCCCGCGCACCTCCCGGAAGAGGTGGCCCCGCTGTTCGACCAGTTCATGATTCATGCGGGAGATCAGTTGCTGCCCACGTTCCGCAGAGGAGGCCAGTAGTCCGGTGTCGTGGATGTGACGCAATCCGTGCCGGGCAACGCTGCACGCGAGCGGGCGCAGGTCATTGGTGGACACTGCGCCGGTCGTGCGAATACGCAGCTCGCGACGTGCGATCACCACAGAGAAGGGGACAACGCCCATACCGATGCTCTTGCCCACCACCGTCACATCGGTGGGCACGGGTCCGTGGGAATCGCGCATGGCCAGCAGCGCACCCGTTTTGGCGAAAGTCAGTACTTCGTCGGCGACGAGCAGAGCCCCGGCGCGCGCTGTGAGGTCAGCGACCTCGCGCAGGTATCCGTCGGGAGGTTCGAGGATGCCCGCATCGCCCTGAATGGGCTCGATCACGGTTGCCAGTAGGCGGTGACCGTGCTCTTGGATGAACCCCTGGAGTGCTTCTGCGTCCCCGAAAGGTATGTGCCGCACGTTCAGTCCCGATGCCGTCGCCGTGTCGAATGTTGGCAGCCCGTGTCTGTAGTGACGGCGGTTCAGCAATGGAAGCAGGCCCCCCGTCCAGCCGTGCCATGCGCCCTCGAAAGCGAGCACGGTGTCGCGGCCGGCTCGCGGACCGGGCCGGCCGGTGGACATGTCGACGCGCGATTCCAGGACGAGTCGCAACGCGAGCTCGAGTCCTTCCGAACCCGAGCTACGACCACTCGCGACGTAGTCGCCGTAGGCGAAGTGATCAACGAGTAACCCATTGGGCCCGAGCAGATCCAGCAGAAACTCCGAGCGCTCGGCGGCACCCATTGCATCGGTCGCGTGCCCGGCAGCCAGCCCAGTGGTCAGGGCCTGCCCAACCACAGGATGCGCGGCTCCCAGACACGCGCTGGCGTAGGTGCCGCTGGCGTCCATGGCGCGGATCAGCTCGCCACGTCGAGTACCAGCGGTGACAACGGCGTCGGCCCAGATGCCATCGCCGCCGACGATCGCGAGATCGAGGGGCCGGCCACCGTAGTGGCTGAGATGGAGATCCATGCCGTCGACCAGACGTTGTGCGTCGATGGCCGACCCATCGAGATGTCGATTCACCATCATTGGCGGGTTCGTACGAGCTCGGCGATCGTGCCGACAGAACGGAAGTTCTCGGGGGTGAAGTCGTCGTCGCCGATACGGATACCGAACGTGTTCTCGCACTGAACTCGTAGTTCGACGAACCCCAGCGAGTCCATGCCGTGGTCGGAACGAAGACTGTCGCCGTCCTTGATCGACATTGCATCGGACTCCGTCATCATGTCGTCATCGATGATGGATCGGATTTGGTCCTCGATACTCATGTGTCACACCTCTGGTTCGAGATCAGGGACTTTCACGATCGCCCGCACGCCGGCCTCGGTTCATCTCTGCGCGTGCCTTGTACTGCTCGATCGTCCGCAGTTCGTCCACCGTGGGGCACGGCGCCGTGCTGCTGCGCACGCCAGGAGAAGGCAGGAGCGTGGCAACTCGCGACGGTGATGAGTAGATCGAATCGGCGACAGGAGGCATCGTGCGACTGGAAGATATCTACATCGCTGGGACCGGCACCGCATTGGGCGAGTTGCGGTCGATCGATGAGGCAGTGACGGCCGGAGAATATCCGATCGACCTCGCCGAGGACGACGGCTACGTGTCGGTGTCGGTCTGCGAGGACGTCGCGGCAATCGAACTGGCGGAAGCTGCCGCGCAGCAGGCGCTGGACCGCGCAGCGCTCGGGACGCACGCGGACCTGTTATTGCACGCTTGCGTCGGATTTCAGGGCCTGGACGACTTTGCCAGTGCGGCATACTTGCACCATCGGTTGCTCGAGGGCGATGGGGTGCCCTCGGAGGTACGGCAGGCATCCAACGGTGGGTTGGCGGCGCTCGAATTGGGTGCCGCTTTCCTCGCCGCCCGGACCGATCCTGCGTATGCGCTCCTGGCTACGAGCGATGTGTTCGCTCCGCCGATGTATGCCCGCTACGGCACCCCCGGCACGCTGTATGGCGATGCTGGCACTGCGTTGGTGCTGTCGAACCGACCCCAGCGACTCCAGCTCCGCTCGATCGTCTCGGCAAGCGATACCACCCATGAGCCGTTGCAGCGAGCGGGCGTGAGCTGGATATGCCATGCCGGTCAATCCGGTTGGCCGATCGATGTCGCGAGTCGTGTCGCGACCTACGTCGAAGAGCGTGGCCCCGAGGCGATGATCGACCTCGTCTCCCGGATTCGAGCCACCGAGCGATCCACGATCGACCGTGCGCTGTCCGATGCAGGCATAACCACCGACCAGGTCACCGCATGGATCTTTCCGAACATGGGCCTCACCCTCACCGACTGGGACGCGCGAACCGCCGCGGGAGTTGCAGTCGAGCGATCGACCTGGGAGTGGGGGCGAACGGTTGGCCACCTCGGTGCAGGTGACCAATTCGCGGCGCTCGATCACATCGAGGGGCGGTTGAGTCCGGGTGACCATGTCGTGATCAACGGTTCGGGAACGGGCTTCACCTTCACTTCAGTCGTCGTAACCGTCGTGGAGGCCGAGGTATGAGCGGGCCGACCCGGGACGAATTCATCGAGGTTGTCCAACGTCTCGAATTACCTGTGAACGCAGCTGGTTTGCACTCCGATTTCGATCAGGAGGTGCGCTGGCGCTCCATGCACCGAGTCCGGCTCATGGCCGCCCTGTGCGAGCTACGTCCGGACACCGCTCTCGATGTGTCGGCGGTGTTTACCGCAGCAACCGCGTCCGAGGTCTTCGACGTGTTCACGATCGGGCACGGGCGATGAGCGGCCGGTTCCTGAGAAATGTTCTGCACCGTTCGGTGCGCCGCGCACCGGCTGTGTCCGCGGTTTCCGTAGCGGGGGAGGACCTCACCTACCGGGAATTGTGGCACCGCGCAGGAGCTCTCGGGCGCAAGATCGATCACGACCTGGGAGCGCCGGCCCGCGTGGGCGTGCTGACCAGCCGCACCGTGGAGACATACGTGGCGTATTGGGCACTGGTGCGTCTGGGGTGCTCCGTCGTGCCGCTCAACCCGTCGATGCCCGCCCCTCGATTGGCTGCGGCCCTGCAGGACGCGGAGGTCGGCGTACTGCTGCACACCGAGCACCACGTCGGGCTGGCTCGTGAACTCGGCATTCGTTGTGCAGGACTCGTTCTCCAACAGGTCGATCCCTCGACGGAAGGCGCCGAACTGCCCGCCCCGACCGCGGAAACCGGCCATCCCGGCAACGAGGCCTACGCTATTTTCACCTCCGGTTCGACAGGGGCGCCCAAGGGTGTCCCCATCACCGACGACAACTTGCGAAGCTGGCTTCCCCATGTCGTCCGCACCTACGCGACAACCGAACCGATGCGCGTTGCTCAGACAGCTGACATCGCGTGGGATCTCTCGGTCTTCAATATGTGGTTGGCGTGGTCTGCGGGTGGCACTCTGGTAGACCCCGGGCACGAGGTACTGGTGATGCCGGCCTCGTTCATTGCCGAGGCGCGCCTGACGCACTGGTTTTCCACACCGCAGTCGATAACCATGGCCGACCTACTGGGCGACCTCCGACCAGGGGCTATGGATGGGTTGCGGTGGAGCCTGTTCGGAGGCGAATTGCTGCGACACGACCAGACACGTCGCTGGATGCGGGCGGCCTCTGGAAGCAGGCTTGCGAACGTGTACGGACCAACCGAACTCACCTGCACCTGTTTCGACTACATTGCTCCGCACGACCCTGCGGATTGGCTTGTGGACCAGCGTGGGGTTCTCCCTGTCGGTCGCCCCCACCCGGCGGTCGACCATGCGCTCATCCCGGTGGATGCAGCCGTGAACCGCGGCGAGTTGGTTGTGCGTGGCTCGCAGCGATTCGCAGGTTACGTCGCCTCGCGTGACGACCACGGCGCTTTCGTCCGAGGCGGCGATCGCGAGATATGGGGGACTGTCGACCGACCGGAGAGTTCGGATTGGTACCGCACCGGTGACCTGGTGGAGCAGCGCGTGGACGAGCATGGTCGCGCTGTGCTGTACGTCGTTGGACGCACAGACGACCAGGTCAAGATCGACGGCCATCGGGTGGAGCCCCAAGAGATCGAACACTGTGCCCGAACCTGCGCTGAAGTCGACGATATCGCTGTCGTCGCTCATACGGTCGGTGAGACAACCGAGTTGACCGCATTCGTCGTCGGGAATGTGCGCGCAGATGTGCTGCTCGCGCATCTGCGCGCACGTCTGCCGGACCACATGATCCCGGCACGAACTCAGCGCCTGACAGTCCTTCCACAGAATGTGAACGGAAAGGTCGACCGGCGGCGGCTGCGTGAGCTGGCCAGGGCCTGAACCGGCAGTCCGTTGCGCCTGTGGTCCGGTCGCGCCGCTACCAGACCACAGGCAACCGCTCCACGCCGTACATGCCAACTGATTCGGGCCTCATCGGGACGTCCTCGGCGTCGACGGCCAACCGTAGTGTCGGGAACCGCGCGAACAGTGCTGCGAAGATCACTTCGAGCTCCATTCGGGCGAACGAGCTCGCGAGGCACGTGTGCGGGCCATGGCTGAACGTGAGGTGGTCACGCGAATGCCTAGCTATGTCGAAAGTGTGCGGATCGGGGTAATGACGCGGATCACGGTTGCCGGCCTCGAGAACCATCAGCACACCCTCGCCGGCCTTGATCACCTCGTCTCCGAACTCGATGTCCTCCATCGCCACTCGTTGGATCGGGTTGGTGATGATTGTCTGGTGGCGCATCAGTTCGTCGACGGCGTATCTCCACAGCGAGGGGTCTTCGCGCAATCGGCGCAGTTGGTCCGGGTGTTGCAAGAGGGAATAGGTTCCCAGGCCCACCATTGTCGCGGTGGTCTCCGAGCCCGACACCAGCACGATCATTGCGATCGAAACCACGTCGTCGCGTCCGAGGTTTCCCGGGAGCAGCTCGCCGTGAACCAGGCGAGACAGCAGGTCGTCGCCGGCTGCTCGCTCCTTGCTACTGATGATCTGGTCCAAATGCGCGATGATCGCCCCGACAGCGGCGCCCACCTCGCGCTCCGAACTGGTGGCGTCCATCATCGCCCGGGTGTTCGATTCGATGATCGGGCGATCGGCGTCAGAGACTCCGAGGTGTCGAAAGATCGTGCTCGCGGCAACCGGGATCGCGTAGTCTCCGACGAGTTCGGCTGGCTGTCCGGACTGCTCCATGGCATCGAGGGCCTCATGTGCCAGGCGGGTAACCAGCGGACGGACCTCCTCGACCCGGTTGCGGGTGAACTCACGGCCCAGGATCCGGCGCACTTTCAGGTGGCGCTCGCCGTCGCTATGAGCGAAAGTGCCGGCGAGCGGTGACTCGAAGTCGTCCTCGTACAGGAAGGGATAGCCGGGTTGGCGCTCATCTGCGCTGAGCCGTTCATCCTCGAGAAGTTGCCGGATATGGTCGTATCTCGTGACGACCACGCCCGTTCGGCCGCTGGGTAACAGCGAGCGATGGATCGGATGTTCGTCCTGTAGCTGCGAGTACTCTCGTGGCGGATGTAACCGCGAGGTTCGGGCAGCGGGGTAGGGACACGCATTGTTCATCGGGCACTACTCTTTCGACTGCTATAGGGTCAGCGCGTCTCCTGAGCGCGGACGGTCGCCGGTTTCTCTACTGCTAAGCCAGGTGGTACAGGTCTCGAGCGGTGCGGTTGGCCTGGGTGAGTACCTCGAGCCCAATGTTGTTCGCCCACTCGTCGAGTAGTGCTGCGAAGCTGTCGGAACCGAGCCCATCGAGTCGGCCAATGGCCTCGCGAAGCTGATGCCGGACGTCCTGGGCGGGCACGGCGCGCTGAATATCGCCGTATGTTTCCCGCGATCCGCCGAGGATACGAGCGAGAACAGCCAGAAGAATCTTGGCCGGTGGAGGTGCGATGCTCCAGAGCATGGCGACATCGGCATCCGACGACGCCAATACCCCAGCGACGCCGAGTGCCGCTGCGTGCGGCAAGATCTGCACCAATCGCATGGCCTCGTCGTGCTCGTTCGGTGAGGCGACAGTGGGGGCGGCGCCGACGGTCCGGGCCCACTCGGTCACCTGGTCGACCGCGGCCGGTCGGCTGCGGGCGTCGGCGATGACCAGAATCGGACGGCCTTCGGCGGAGAGCGCTGGGCTGAACATCGGCGTGAACCCCACGAGTGTGCCGCGGAAGTTCGGCTCCTGCGGTACCTCGAAGTATGGTGTTTGCACCGACGATGTGGTCACCACCGGCACGTTCGCGCCAACGGCCTGCGCCACCCACCGCAGCGTCACGACGCCGACGGACTCCGGCAGTGAGAGGACGACAGTCTCGGCGCCTCCCACCAGCGTTCGTAGCTCGAGGTCCGGCGAAGTCACGTCGGCGACGACATCGCCGTCATACAGGTCGACGCTTACGACGTCGGTCTCGGACGCCAATATGTCCCGGGCGATCCATCGCCCGATCATCCCATTCCCCATGATGACGACGCGGCCGTTCACGGTGCCACCTTCCGCTGAGGGCGGGCAGCGGGCGCACCGGCGAGGGCGTGATGCGGCACACTCGCTTTGACCAGAATTTCGGTGAACTCGTCATCGGGATCCGATAGCGCGGTGATGGCCCCACCGATCCCGACAGCGACCTCATGGCCGTGTAGCACTGCCGTGCGGATCACCACATTCAGCCGGACAGCGCCCGATGCGTCGAGCCATCCGATGGCGCCCGAGTACACCCCGCGTGCTTCGTTCTCGAGGCGGTCGATGATCTCCATCGTGCGAATCTTCGGCGCTCCGACCATGGACCCCGGCGGGAAGCACGACCGCACGGCTTCGACGGAGCGTACGCCTTCGCGCAGTCGACCCCGGACGACCGAGACCATCTGATGTACGGAACGAAAGGACTGGATTGTGAACGGCTCGCGGACATGTACCGACCCGGGCTCGCACACCGCATTGAGGTCATGCCGTACCAAGTCGACGATCATCAGGTTCTCGGCGCGGTCCTTCACACTTGCGGCGAGCTCGCGCCGCAAGTGTTCGTCTTCTCGCGGTGAACAGCCCCGGGGTCGTGTTCCTTTGATCGGGGCGCTACTGACCTCCCGAGATGCGGCGACCTCGAGAAACAACTCCGGCGAGGAGCTGAGCACGGTGATACCCCCGAGTCTGAGATAGGCCCCGTAGGGAACTGGGCTGGCTGCCCGCATTCGCTCGTAAGCGGTGAACGGATCGTGCGGGGCCGACAAGGTCGCCCGGTTGGTCAGGCACACCTCGTAGGACTCGCCGTTGCGGATCAGGCGACTCGCTTCGCGGATGTTCCACAAATAGGTGGTTCGGTCATCGCGCAGATCGAGCGCGCTGGCATCGACCGGACCCGGTCGATAGTCCGCGCTCGCGGCCTGCGCAGATGCCTCCCGCAGCGCTGTGGAGGACTCCGATCGTGTAGCGCCGCAAGCGGCCGGACCTGTCGCGACACTCCATGCGCGGCGTTGGTGATGGTCGAGGACGACGAAGCGTGCCGGCCAGAGCAGCGATGCGTCGGGGGTGGACGAAGTGTGGGCGGATGTCCCACCACACAGCGCTTTCAACTCGTATCCGAGGTATCCGACCAGACCTCCTCGGTAGGGGATGTCGGCTGGGAGCTCATCGGTTTCGACTGCCATGGCTTCGAGTAGGTCGCCGATCAAGGCGAACAGATCACCGACCACGGTGCGGACGCCGGTCGGTCCGCTCATGGTGAGTTGCCGGCGTGCCAAGTCATAGGTGAGGTGGACGTCGTCCGTGGTCCCGCCCATCACGGAATAGCGGGCGTCGGTGTGGTCGCTGTTCTCGGCGTCGAGCCAGAACGAGGTCTCGCCCTCGAACTGGGTGCGGAAGTGGTGTGCTGGTTCGCTCGGCCATGGAATCTCGGCCACCTCCGGGCGGACGCGGAGGTGGCCGCCCGTGGCGACGAAGGCGGCCGCACTGTCGGTCGGCTCACCGGTGCGCGGCCTTTCGTCTGTGGCCAAACGCACGAAGTTTGCGATCAGTTCGGTGCCGTATTGCGCCTCGATCGATTCCGGATGGAACTGCACACCCCAAATCGGCAGTCCTCGGTGTCGCAGGGCCATCACCAATCCATCCGAAGTCGTCGAAGTCACCTCGAGTTCCTCGGGGAGATCCCGCACGATGAGCGAGTGGTAGCGGACAACCCGCAGTGGCGTGGGTAATCCGGCGAAAAGCTCGTCGGCACAATGCTCCACAAGATCTGTCACACCATGGGCCGGCTCGGGAGCGTGCACGACAGTGCCGCCGAAGACCTGCGCGATCCCCTGATGGCCCAGGCATACGCCAAGCACCGGTCGTTCGCAATGTTCGAGCACTTCACGACACACGCCGAAGTCCTCGGGCACCCCGGGGTGCCCTGGGCCGGGTGAAATGATCACTGCGTCGACCTCGTGCATGGGCAGGTCGCCGTACGGGGTCGTGTTGTCGACGATCAGCGCCGGATTGCCCGTCACCGCGTGCACTTGGGCGGCCAGATTGTTGGTGAACGAATCGAGGTTGTCGATGATCAGGATGCGGGTCATTCCGCATCCTCCGTGCTTTGCGCCATACGGTGTTCTTCGGCCCGGCAGGTTGCTTCGATGATGCGCTCGTAGACGCCGACGAGAAACTCGGCATCGACGTCGTATTCCTCGGCCGCGGTTCGAGCGCGGCCGAGGACCATGTCGACCCGATGTGGCTGCATCATGGCGATCGCTGCCTGTGACTTCAGGTCTGCGATTTCCAAGCACACCCGCAGACGTGCCGACAACAGGGCGAGGATCGAATCATCGAGCTCGTCCAGCTTGGCCCGCGGCTTCGCAAGGATGTCGTGGTCCGTCTCGGCCATGCCTCCACCACCGTTCGTTCGATCGACTCTGCTCTCGGAGGTTCGAGTGGCCGGCCCGACCAGCGTCCGATCGACGGGCTGGCGGCACTCGGTTCGTTCCTCCGTGTCATCTCAAAGATGTCCGAGCAGCTATTGCGCGACTTCTCCTACAGTGCGGTGCCTTGTTACTTAAGTGTTTACTTGACTGTCTGGGTGCCGATGCCTACGGTGGGAGCGTGCCCGATGATGTCGATGCAGGCGACATCGATGCGGTCTTCAAAGCGCTGGCGAATCCCGCACGGCGCAATGTCATCACGCGTCTGGCCTATGGGCCGGCGACCACATCGGCGCTCGCGGGACCACTCGACATGTCCTTGGCCGCAGTGGTCCAGCACTTGCAGCACCTCGAGTCGGCCGGTTTGGTGGTATCCCGCAAGGTCGGACGGATAAGGGTGCACGAGCTACGAAAGGACGGACTGTTGCGCCTGGAACGGTGGTCGGCAAGCAGGCGCAATCGCCATGAGGCACGTTTGGACCGGCTGGCCGAGGCGGTCGCTGCCCTGACGGCCGCCGACTCCGCAGATCAGACCGACGAGAAGGGATCCTGATGAGCACTCCCACCCTGACACACAGCACAGTGGAGGTGGCCCGCAGCTATCCGGCGTCGCCCGACAAGATCTTCGCGGCCTATGCAGACGTCGAGCGACGTGCTTCATGGACGGCCCCCGACGGGCACGAGGTGGTATACGTGACCAGCTCGTTCGACGTGGACGGAGTGGACGACTTCCAATGCGGACCCGTAGGTCGAGCAGAACTCACCGGCCGAGTCCGCTATCTGGACATCAAAGAGGGTGTCCGCATCGTCTACAGCGAGACGATTTCGCTGGGCTCGGAACCGCTGGCGATCTCGTTGGTGAGCTGGAGCCTCGATCCGAGCGACATTGGAACCGAGGTCACCGTGATCTCGCAGATCTGCTCGTTCGTGGGTGACGACATGATCGCCGGTACTCGCGAAGGACTCTCGATGGCTCTCGGCAACCTCGCCAACGCGCTCTGATCTCGCCCGGACTACTCACCGATCTGATTGGGAGATTCGATGAACGCTTCGCGTGAGCCCAACGCACGCTGGTGGGCCTTCGCAGTCCTCGGTTTGCCGACGATCTTGATATCGATGGATCAGAGTATCCTGTACCTGGCACTGCCAGCGCTGTCGAGCGAGCTCGGTGCGACGAGCACCGAGTCGCTATGGATCATGGACATGTACGGCTTCCTTCTGGCGGGCTCCCTGATCACCATGGGTTCGCTGGGCGACCGTGTAGGACGCCGAAAGCTCTTGCTGCTGGGCGCTGCTGTTTTCACTGTGGCAACAGTGATCGCCGCGTTCTCGCCGACCCCAACCGCCTTGATCGTTGCGCGGGCAGCAATGGGTATCGCCGGCGCCACCCTGTTGCCATCGACGCTGGCCCTGATCTCGAACATCTTCACCAACCCACGCGAGCGGGGTAGTGCGATCGCGGCATGGTTCAGTTGTCTGATGGTCGGGGGTGCACTGGGTCCCGTTATCGGCGGCGCGTTGCTGAGCTGGTTTTGGTGGGGCTCGGTGTTTCTCGTTGGAGTCCCGATCATGGCCATCTTGCTGGTACTGGGTCCACGTTTGCTTCCCGAGTACCGCGATCCGAACGCTGGTCGGATCGATCTACTCAGTGTCCCGTTGTCGCTGGGAGCCATACTGCCGATCGTCTACGCTCTCAAAGAGTTCGCGACCGGCGCCGACGGCTCGGCAACGTGGGTTCCGCTCATCTGCGGCGCCTTGGTCGGTGTGATCTTCCTTCGGCGTCAGCAGGTCATCACCGACCCGATGGTGGACCTGAGGCTGTTTCGAAGTCGACAGTTGTCGGCTTCTCTGGTCATCCTCTTCTTCGGGTCCATGACCACCGGAGGCATGTACCTCGTGGTCAGCCTCTATCTTCAGACCGTTGAGCAGCACTCGCCGTTTATCGCAGGTCTATGGCTCTTGCCATCGACCGCGGCGATCGTCATCGGCTCGATGGCTGCGCCGGGACTGCTCGGCAAAGTTCGCATCAACCATCTCGTGGCCGGTGGTCTTTTGGTCACGGCTGCGGGATATCTGCTGATGACGCAGGTGCCCGAGCAAGGCAGCATGGTCTTCCTCGTGGCCGCCTTCGTATTGGCCTTCCTCGGTCTCGGCCCCATGGGGGCAATCGGCACGGACCTGGTTGTCAGTGGGGCGCCCGCTCAACGCGCGGGATCCGCGGCGTCGCTTTCGGAGAGCAGTAACCATCTCGGCATTGCTGTAGGAATCGCTGCCTTCGGATCTATCGCATCGGCTGTGTACCGCTCCCAGATGGCAGAGGTCGACGTCCCGGCCGATAGCGTCTCGGTTACCGAAAGCGTGATGCAGGCAGCAACTATCGTGCGTGATCTTTCTCAAGAGTCGCTGCGCGTTTTCGTTGGTGACATGAACGAGGCCTTCGTGTCGGGTATGCACGTCACGGCGTGGGTCGGCGTCGGTCTGTTCGTTGCTCTGGCCGGTATTGCAGTGGTTGCCTTGCGTGGCGCGCAGCCTCCGCAACCGAGTACAGACCTGCCAGGAGTCGAAGACGACGATGTATCGGACGACGTATCGACTGACAAGGCCTTATCTGCTGACGACGAGCGGTGAAGTCCGGGTGTCACATGACAGCACGAGTGTGACACCCGAACCACCCCTCCACGTCGCCGGTGCTCCGGCACCGGCACCCGATAGGGCAGCTGTTGTGGTCGGGGGCCAGAACCCGATCGAGCCATTCGGTATCCGAGGGTGCTTGTCGAGCGCAGCTGAACACCTGAAATTCACTCGTGTTTCCTATAGACGATCTTTGGGGGCCAGCAACCGAACTATTCTGTGAACTCGATATTGTGAGCGGCCGTGATGATGTCTGGTGTGGCGCGGTTCGCAGGCACGAAGCTCGGCGAATACGCATGAGGTAGCGTTGGCCCGAGTAGACGGTGACGGCGGTGACGTTGCCATCCTGTTCCTCGAACCCGTTGTGCAGAAACCACATTCCGATCGAGAGGTCGCGGACTCCGCACCTGGTTGCCTGCCACGGATGCTCGTTCGTGGTGGCGAGCCAGCTGCCGGATGAACAACAGGTAGCTCGACCGCGGTGTCCTCGTCGACATCGGTCACGATGGGCTCGCCTTCCTGTTGCGACCGACGATAACCTACGCCACATTGTCGGCGTGCGGATACTGCGAACAACAGGGGCGACCACGGCTTTCCGGCCGTGGTCGCCCGCTACTGCCTACGCCGGGACGACCGACTTCACCACGGAGGCACCCTCGAGTGCTTCGGGTGTGAAGTCACTACCCAGGGGGGGCTCAGGGAGGGCGCTGCCCATCGTGCGCCGAGTGCACCCGCACCGAGACTCCCTACCAACACCCCGGATGCCCAACCCCAGCGCACACCCCGGGCGGCGTCGAAAATCCTGTGTCCGTATGGGTTCGACGCGACCGCTGTGGACTCTATAGTGCCCGTGGTGACGAACACGGACGAGAACCTCGCAATATCAATTGGCAGGGAAGAATGTATAGGGACTGCGGTACACCATTTTCGAATTCGTCTACAGAGGGCACCATTGCTGTCGGAGTCATATCGTCGAGTTCGGTCATCAGCACCGGACTCCGGGCAATGCTCGAGCAAGTGAAATTGGTCGACTTCGTGGGATATCCGAATCCCGATCGGCCCTCGCTGAATTGCTACGATCTACTGATCGTCTCAGACGATTGCATAGGTATGGTGCCTGTCCGCATCGATCCTCGTGTGCTCGTCGCCGTGACATCGCTCGTCGATGCTCGAGCGACAGTTGGATCACCCCGGGCCGTGGTTGCCGACGGTTACGTCGAAATCGCCAACCTTTCACCCTCCGTACTGGACGAAGTCGTGCGCTTGTGCCTCGAGGGCGCCTTTCCAATTCCACCCAGCATGCTGCGCGGACTGGTGGGCAAGAGACCAGCCGGAAGTTCCATTCGCAGTGCGTATGCCATCACCGCACGTGAGAAGGAGACGCTCGAGTATATCGCTGATGGACTGAGCAATGATCAAGTCGCTCGGAAACTGGGTATTTCACCGCACGGAGTCAAGCGACTGATTGCCAGCGCCATGGTGAAGCTGGACTCTCCCAACCGCACCTCGGCCGTCATTGAGGCGATCAGACTCGGAATTCTCCAGTGCCCGAACCAGCACTGCGCAGGGCATAGTGCCGGCTGCAAGCGGATACACGGAGGTCCAACTGATGCACACGACGACGACCGATGAGGACTGGCCCGCTGACAACCGCAATGTCATCACTGCGCACGACCATCCTCCGATGCACGATTCCCCGCTGTCGGGCTGGAGAACCTCGACTGCCCCCGAAGTCGTTGGGTCGACCCCCGTCTTCCGCGTGGTGGGGGGACCACCGACACTGCGTTGTGGTCTCGCGACGATCTTTCGCGCTGCTGGCATGCACCCTGCCGTCGGACCGGTCGACGAGGACTCGTCCGATAGCGCGGGTTCTACCGTAGTTACGGTCGCCGTGCACGATCGTGGTGAGCTCCCACGACCTTTCATTCCCACCAGCGATCGACTCCAGATCGCGATCGCGGCAGCGTATGAGGAGAGAACGTTGGTGGCAGCCCTGGCGGCCGGGTACCACGGAGCGCTGGATCTCGCAGCGTCACCAGAAGCCATTACCATCGCGGTGCGGGCTGCTGTATCCGGCCAGTGCACGCTCCCCTACGACGTCGCGCGCCGCCTCGCCCTCGGCTGTCCGACTCCCGACGACACGCTCGGCGCTCGAGAAGTCACGTGGCTCAACCGGCTGGTAGCTGGTTCTTCCGTGCTCGAACTCGCAGAGTCGGAGGCACTGTCGGAACGAGCAATGTACCGGAGACTATCGGCGATCTATCAGCGATTGGGTGTCGACTCACGGAGCGAGGCCATCGCCGTTGCATCACGGGCCGGTCTGCTCGGCGATCGCTCCGCGTGGCAAACAGCATGAGACGCATCGACTGCGACGTGTGGATGCTGCGACTCGACGAGATCGATGAAGAACAGGTCGCAGGGTTGCTTGCCCCCGAGGAACAGCGTCACCTGAGGCGGCTGCGCAACCGAGGCGACCGATTGCGCCACGCAGGCGGTCGCTCCCTATTGCGCGCGGCCGTCGCCGAGCGCGCCGGAGTCGAGCCCACCTCTATTCATGTGGCCTGCCGCTGTGTCATGTGTGGCTCCACAGAACACGGCAAGCCCTACCTCGAGGAGCGCGACGAGTACATGTCGATTGCGCATTCCTCGAACCTGGTGCTGGTCGCACTCACCGAGGCCGCTCCCGTAGGGGTTGACGTCGAGAAGCGAGACAGCAGTACCGAAGTCGACCTGATCGCGGGGTACATCGTCGTTCCCGACGAGCCGACGCCGGTCGGTCTCACCGAGTTCTACCGAACCTGGTGTCGCAAGGAGGCAGTGGTCAAGGCCTGCGGTGTCGGCATCTCGATCCCTTTGCGAGAGGTCCGCGTGACCGCCCCGAATCAGGAGGCCGCGCTGGTGTCGTTCCCGAAGCTGAATGCGCCTGTGGCACTGTGTGACATCGACCTGAGCACCGCGCACGCGGACTACGCCGCGGCGCTGGCCGTGCTCGCCGACGGCTCCCTCGCGCCGCGGCTGCGGGATGGCACCTCCCTCATCCGTACCCTCACCCGTGGAGGCATCTCGTGAACCGGCTGCGCAAACTCGTTCACGGTACGCTCGCCAGCGCTGTCTCACCCGGCATCGACGACGTCACGCTCACTGCTCGATTCGGGCACGATGCCATCGACCCCCGAGTGCGATCCCTCTCGGCCGTGCCGCAGGCGGTGGTCGTGGGTTTGGAGCACGCACTGTGCGAGACCGACCCCGATGGCGTGCACGCGCGGCTTGCTCTCGTCGAGGAGGAGCACCGGGGTTTCGCCTACGAAGGCGCCATCATGGCCGCCACGATCCTCGATGCGGTGTCGCTACCGCCCTACCGCGAGCCACAGACCGCCGAGTTGATCATGACCGGGTCCGGACTTCCTCATCAGTTCCTCAACTACATCGGAATCGGCTTCGCCATGGCGCGCCTTCCTCGTCGCCTGTGGTCGCGGGTGCTGCCCGCTACCCTCCCCCCGCACCCGGCGATGGCCTGGCTCGCTGTCGACGGCTACGGTTTCGACCTCGCCTACTTCCACCCCGAACGCTACATCCACCGCCAACAGCGACCCGCGCCCTACTCCTGGCGCGCCGGACAGCAGTGGTACTTCGAGAAGGCCGTCGATCAGGGTGTGGGACGAGCTCTGTGGTTCGCGTGCGCCGGCCGTGTGGCCGAGGTATCGCACGCCATAGAACAATTCGCACCCGAACGCCGCGAGGATCTGTGGTCCGGTGTGGGGCTGGCCGCTACGTTCGCGGGCCACGCCGACGACATGTCCTCCCTGGTGCCTACAGCCGCGACATTCGCACCCGACCTCGGCGTCGGCGCTCTCCTTGCAGTGAAGGCGCGCCACACCGCGGGCTTGGTGCCGGCCCACACCATCGAGACGCTGGCCACCATCACCGGGCTGAGTGTGCGCGACGCTGTGGCCGTCGTGGATGCCTTCGAGGTGTCCGGACCCGACGACCGCCCCATGCCTCGGTACGCCACCTGGCGCGACCGATTGCGCGAGTGGCTCGCTGTCGACCTCCTCGGTGGTCCGGGTGCCAACGGCAGGCACTCAGCCCCGCAACGGTGAAGTGGCCGCAGTGGTCGCTGATCAAGACGATCGATAGCAAGGCTGGGCCGGATGGTCCAATCCCGTTCGGAGGAGCGCACTGTGAATCGAATTGCCATCGTTGGCATGGGCTGCGTCTACCCAGACGCCACCGACCCGCGGCAGTTATGGGAGAATTCGGTGAGCGGCCGTCGAGCCTTCCGGAGCATCCCGGATGTACGAACCTCCTTGGCCGACTACTACAGCGCCGACCCGGCCACGCCGGACACTTTCTACGCGGACAATGCGGCGGTCCTGACCGACTACACGTTCGACCGGACCGCGTTCAAAATTGCTGGCAGCACTTACCATTCAACCGACCTGACCCACTGGTTGGCACTCGACGTTGCGAGCAGAGCGCTAGCGGACGCCGGATTCGAGAATGGCGAAGGGCTGCCCCGTGAGCGGACGGGTGTCGTCGTCGGCAACACACTCACCGGCGAGTTCTCCCGCGCCAACCTCTTGCGGTTGCGGTGGCCATACGTACGACGAGTCGTTGCAACCCAACTACGTCGAATCGGTTGGGACGACGATGCGGTCGCCGACTTCGTCGACGAGATGGAAGATCCTTACAAGGCGCCTTTCCCGCATGTCGACGAAGACACTCTGGCGGGAGCGCTGGCAAACACGATCGCCGGGCGCATCTGCAACTATTTCGACCTGCAGGGAGGTGGCTACACCGTCGACGGCGCATGCTCGTCTTCGTTGTTGTCTGTGACGACAGCCGCTCGCTCGCTCATCGACGGCGAGTTGGACGTGGCCGTCGCGGGCGGCGTCGATCTGTCCATCGACCCCTTCGAGATCGTCGGTTTCGCCAAGACCGGTGCCCTTGCCCGGACCGAGATGAAGCTGTACGACAAGGGATCGAACGGTTTCTGGCCGGGCGAGGGCTGCGGAATGGTCGTGCTGATGCGCGAGGAGGATGCCCTGGCGGCCGGACGCAAACCGTTGGCCCACATCGCCGGCTGGGGAGTGTCCTCAGATGGCGCTGGCGCAATGACGCGCCCGGACCCGATGGGATACCAACTCGCCCTGAGGCGTGCCTACGAGCGTGCGGGCTTCGGCATCGAAACCGTGCCCTACTTCGAGGGCCACGGCACTGGGACACCCGTCGGCGACGATCTCGAACTCTCGGCCATCTCCAGCGCTCGCCGCGCCGCCGGCGCCACCGATCGCGCTGCAATCGGTTCGGTCAAGGCTCAGATCGGCCACACCAAGGCTGCGGCTGGCGTGGCGGGGCTGATCAAGGCGGTCCAGGCGGTGCGCCACGGCGTCGTTCCACCGACGATCGGCTGCCGGCGACCCCACCTTCGCTTCACCGACCACGACAGTGCCGTCCGTCCGGTAATGCTCGCCGAGCCGTGGCCCGACGCTGCTCCGTTACGTGCCGGTGTCAGCTCCATGGGTTTCGGAGGTATCAATACTCACATCGTGGTGGAGGGCGATCCTGGCAGCGCCGAACTGGTCGATTGGGACCGGCGGCCGGACGTGCGTGCCCTGGCGGCTTCGCGCCACGACGCCGAGTTGTTGCTGCTCGCTGCACGCACCCCTGCACGCCTCGCTGCCCGGCTGCGCGAGGCCGCCGCTGCTCTGCGCACCTGCAGCTACTCGGAGCTGACCGACTATGCGATGAGCTGGGCACGGGAGGCGGCCGGCACGTACCGGGCAGCCACTGTCGTCACCGCCCCCAAAGAGGCGGTGCGCCGGCTCGTTCTGCTGGCAGAACGCCTCGAAGAAGACGGACCACTCGCCGGGGATCCGCTCAGCCCGGCAGTGATCGAGGTACCTGGCGGGGGTTACCTCGGCCGCGCACCGGACGGTGAGAGCGTTCAGATCGGGCTACTGTTCCCCGGTCAGGGCACCGGCAGCCACTTACGAGGGGGAGTCCTGGCGCGCCATCTGCCCGACGTCACGAGATATCGGCAGCATGCCGATGCAGCTCTTTTCACCGACGTCGTCGCTACTCAAAACGCCCAGCCATTGACGGTGATCGGTAGCCTCTATGGCCTTGCCGCACTACGCGAACTCGGCATCAGCGCTTCGTCCGCCGCCGGGCATTCTCTAGGCGAGCTGTGCGCCCTCGCCTGGGCAGGTGCCATCGACAGCGATTCACTTGTCGAACTGGCCCGTATGCGTGGGACCATCATGGCCGAGAATGGCTTGCCCGGCACGATGGCCAGCCTCGACGCACCGCAGGACGTGGTCCGAGCATTGCTTCCGCCGACCCACGACGTGACCATCGCAGCTCTCAACTCGCCCCGACACACCGTCGTCTCAGGGACGGGTGAGGCTGTCGCAAAGTTGCTCACGGAGGCAGAATCAGCTGGTATTGCTGGCAGGCGGTTGCCGGTCTCGCATGCCTTCCACTCGCCTCTGGCGCTACCGGCCGCTGAGGCGCTCGCGGGGTGTCTGGACCGAATCCCGCTGAGTGCGCTGCCGCTCGCGGGAGAGCACACGGTGGTCTCCACCGTGACCGGCGCAGTTCTTGCCGCTGACCGCGAGATGCCCGTTGCCGAGCTCTCCGACCTGCTGTGTCGGCAGATCGTCGAGCCGGTACGGTTCGCCGAGGCGGTGGCAGAGGTGGCTGCCCGCAGCGACCTGTTGATCGAAGTCGGTCCAGGCCACAGCATGGCGCGGCTCGCGGTGGCGAATGCCGTGACCGTACCGGTTGTCGGTCTCGACAGCGACGACCCAGATCTGACCTCCTACCTTGCTGTTGCGGCTGCGACCTGGGTCGGCGGTGCACTGCCCGACCCCACCGCCGTGAACGGCGAACGCTTTCACCGTGATCCGCCGCACGGCGAGCAGACCTTTCTCTCCAATCCTGCCGAGAGTGTCGCAGCCGATGGCCTGCGACGCCGAAGCGGCGGCAGCGTAGCGACCGGCAAAGATGCTGTGGTGTTGGCAGGAGACGACGTCGACGTGCTCGATCTTCTGATCAGGATGACGGCCGAGCGAGCCGAGCTCCCCCTCGAGGCGGTCGGCACGGAGAGTCGGATGCTCGACGACCTGCACCTGAGCTCGATCACGGTGGGGCAGGTCGTAGCTCGGGTTGCCAGCGCAGTGGGCGTTCACGACTTCGGGTCGTTGAACCTGGCGACATCGACGATCGGTGAACTTGCCGCCGGACTGGAGTCGCTGCGCGGCAACACCGGAACATCGAGAGATTCGGATCCCCTTGGGGCGGTCAACGCTTTCGTCGGCACGTGGATCGAAGAGTTCTCTCCCATGCCACTGCGCACCAGTGCGCCTGCCCCCGTTGCGGAGCCCGCAGCCTGGATCGTGCACGCAGAGGGTTGGACACCCACTGCCGAGGCGGCTTGGTTGTCGGCGCTCGCGGGCGATACCGACGGCGGCGTTCTGCTGGGTCTGCCGGCCGACGCAGACCGCGCGAACCTGCGCCGCGCATTCTCCGCTGTTCGAGCAGCGACGACCCTTGGTGCGGGCCGCCGGCTGGTGGTATTGGGCGGGCACGATACGACGACAGCCCTGGCAAAGACTCTCTTTTTGGAGCACTCCGAGCTTCGGGTCACCGTCGTCGATGGGGACGGATCGGTGCAACCCGAGCAACTCGCCGCGGAGGTCGCCGCCACGGACGGATTCGTCCACGTGCGCTATCTCGACGGAATTCGGTACGTGCCTCACCTTGTGCCGTACGTGCTCGACGAGGCGCCTGCGCCAGACCTCGGCAGCGGGGTTGTGGCCGACGACCGGCCTGTGCTGCTGGCTACGGGAGGCGGCAAGGGCATCACTGCCGAGTGCGCACTCGAATGGGCGCGTCATTTGGGCGCACGAGTTGCGATCGTGGGGCGCTCCATCGCCACGACCGAGGAGGTCTCCCAGACACTCCGGCGGTTCGAGGACGCCGACCTCGAAGTGCACTATGTGCAAGCCGATTTCGCCGACTCCGTCGCCATCCGCCATGCTGTCGAGCAGATTGCTGCTCGGTTCGGCGCGGTCACCCACGTGCTCCACGGAGCTGGGCGCAACGACCCAGCGATCCTAGAGGGTCTCACGTGGACAGACGTCGAAAACACGTTTGCCCCGAAGGTCGACGCGCTGTCTACCCTGCTATCGACCTTGGCCGAGGTCGATGACGAAGCACTCCGGCATGTGGTGACGTTCAGCAGTGTCATCGGTCGCTCCGGGATGTGGGGCGAGGCGCACTATGCCATGGCCAACGCCGAACTTGCCCGAGTGACCCGCAGTCATGGAGTGCACAACCCACAGTGCCGGACAACGTGTTTGGAATGGTCGGTGTGGTCGGGCATCGGCATGGGCGTCAAGATGGGAGCGGTAGAGAGCCTTGCCGCCGCCGGGATTTCCGCGATCTCGCCGGCGGACGGCACCGAGTTGTTCATCCGGACCGTGACCCGCGATACGCCGCCGACACTGGTGGTCTGCGGACGCACAGACAGCGTGCCAACTCTGCATACCCGTCCCGTCGAACTGCCTCTCAGTCGATTCGTGGACCGGGTGCGGCGACACCACCCGGGCTTCGAGCTGGTCGCCGACGCTGTGCTCTCGGTGAGCAGTGATCCCTACCTTCTCGATCACGAGATCGATGGCGACCACGTGTTGCCAGCCGTTATCGGCCTCGAGGCGATGGCCCAGTTCGCAAGCGCGATTACCGGAGTTGTGGGTCCAGTCCGCTTCACCGACGTGCGTCTGGACCGCCCGATCATCGTGCCGGCCGGCGACGACTACACCATACGTCTCAGCGCGGTCCGCCGTGTCGACGGGGCGGTCGACGTCGTGCTGCTCGGTGAGGAATCGGACTACGCGATCGCACACTTCGCGGCGACTGCCGAAACCGGGGCCAGAATCGACCCGGGCTCGGGCCACGTGTCGGTATCGCCGGCCTCCGAGCCGGTGGCGCTGGATCCCGATGTCGAGCTCTACGGCAGGCTGCTGTTTCAACGTGGACGGTTCCAGCGGGTTCGTGGCTATGACACCCTGAGTTCGACGCAGGTGCGCTGCCGGGTATCCAGTGCCGAGGTCGACTGGTTCTCCAGTGCTCTTCCTGCAGATCTGCTGCTCGGCGATCCTGGAGTTCGTGATGCACTGATGCACGGTAATCAGGTGAGTGTTCCGGATGCCACATTGCTACCGCAACGGATCGACCTGCTCGAAGTGCTCGATCCCACACCGGCCGGTGACCGGGTATTCCTTGCCCGCGAGACCCGTCACGACGGTACGTTGCACGTCTACGACATAGATGTGTTCGACGAGCGCGGTGTCCTCGTGGAACGGTGGCGAGGACTGCACCTGCGCGCGGTCCGACAGCAAGTGCCCGACCTCTGGTCACCGGCCCTGCTCGGTCCACACTTCGAGCGAGTACTCGCAGATGCGGGCGTGCTCGGCTCCGTACAGGTCACGGGCTCGCCCGAGGGCACTCTGATGATGAGTGCCACGCTCGAAGGCGCTTCGTGTGCGGTGCGGTGCGCGGCCGACACCATCGACGACCTCACGGACGCCGCTTTCGGTGAGATCCTCGGGCGCAGTATCGAATCCGGCGAGATCGAAGTACGCAACCTCGGCGGTACGCGCGGGCTCCACCGAATGGCTGCCGGACCAGCACAGGCCCTGGTCGCCGACGTAGAGACCACCTGGCAGCAACGTGTGCGCCTGACTGTCGCCTGGTTGTCGGTGGTGTCGGAACATGAGGACAAGGTGGTCGCATGAGGACACCGGCGTATGAGTACCGGCATGTTGTCGGCTTCGAGGAGACAAACCTCGTCGGCAACGTCTACTACGTCAATTACCTGCGGTGGCAGGGACGGTGCCGGGAGATGTTCCTGAAAGAGATGGCGCCGGAAATACTGGATGACGTCCGCGGCGACCTCAAGCTCTTCACCCAGAAGGTCGAGTGCGAGTACATCGCCGAGATCGCCGCATTCGACGACTTGGTGATCTCGATGGTCCTGGCCGATCTGGGCCAAACCACACTCGAACTCGAATTCGAGTACTGGTGCGAACACCCTGACGGCCCGTTGCTGGTCGGGCGGGGTAGGCAGCGCATCGTCTGTATGCGAGGCCCGAATGGTGACACCCGCCCGACCCGCGTTCCAGAGCCGTTGATCGAGGCATTGCGTCCGTACATGAGCGATGCGGTGTCGGCCCGATGACGGCCACGCAATGTGGGTGGCAGCAGGTGCCCGTGGCGCGACGGATCGCCGACCCATTTTCGGTAGGAGCATATCCATGAGCAATATCTCGACGACCACTGCCAGGACCGAGGCGCCGGCGTCCGGCCTGTGCGCCCAACCGCGTCTCGCCGTCGACGGCGGACTCGAGTCGGTGGCGCTGCTCGTCGACCGGAACGGTCCCGGAGCATGGCTGCGAGAGCGGATCATGCTCCCGCCCCAACGACAGGTCCATCCAGCGCATCGTGGATTTTTCGCCTGGGCGGAGGGGCCGAGCATCACCGAACATGTCGGGCGGGCGTTCCTCACCGGCTACGGCACCGGACTCCGAGCCCGTTCGCTACGGCACGCGGCCGCCGCATTGCAGGTCTTGGCCCCGCAGTGGCGCGGCTTCGCAATGGAGGGCCTCGGCATGGCGGCTGGCGTCCGTGACGGGCTCCGGCTCGGTGGCCACCAGTTCGCAGACCTGATGGTCTACAGCGGCGAACGTCATAGCTACATGCTCTACGTCGGTCTCGGCTGGTCGCTGGCCAGGCTGCCACGGTTCACCTGGCCGCGGCTCGATCGCCTCGACCCACTCCTTGCGCCGCTCGTCTTGGACGGGTACGGCTTCCACGAGACGTTCTTCCACACCGAGGCCGTATTGCAGCGACGTGCGGTTGCGTTCCCCGCGCGGTACTGGCCCGGGACCCGCGCCGACAGCCAGCAGCAGGTGATGCAGGGCGTCGGCCGCGCGTTGTGGTTCGTGGCTGGCGGCAACCCGAACGTACTCGCCGAAATGGTCGATCGCTTCGATGCTGGCATGCACGGATCGTTGTGGGCGGGTATCGGATTGGCGGCCGCCTACGCAGGAGGTCGGGACGCCGTGACATTGCGCCAGCTCCGCGAGGGCGCTCACGAGCACCGGTGCTGGATCGCCCAGGGCGCCGCGTTCGCCGTCGAAGCTCGGCTGCGGGCGGGTCTGGATGTGCCACACACAGAAACCGCGGCGCAGGAACTATGCGGCCGCAGTGCGACGGAAGCCTCCGCGATCACGTGGCAAGCACGTCCCGACCCGGCGCGAATCGACGCCGGCGATTGGTCGGCCTACGAACAGTGGCGGCAAGCCGTTGCTGGCAGGCTGGCATGATCCGCGCGCAGGTGCCGCGTAGCCGGCTGCCGAAGCTGCTGCACGGGATGCTGTCCGATCGTGGTGATACGTTCGCCTGCCTGGCCCGCCGCTATCCCGCCGGAGTCACCGTACCGTTGCCCGGGCGCCCGCTGCATGTGCTCAATGGGCCAGAGGCCGTCAAACATGTCCTGGTCACAGCTGCGGACCGCTACGAAAAAGGTATCGGCCAAGCCGAAGCCCGCGCCGGTCTCGGTCGCGGCATCCTGACCGACGACGGCGAGACCTGGATGCGAGCCCGTGGTTCCCTCGGTCCATGGCTGCGAGCACGTCGGATACAGCAGCATGCACCTGCTATCCACCGGTATGCGGTCGACTCGGTCACGGAGCTGGCAGGACCCCATCCACGCCGAATACCGGTCGACGGCTTCCTCGCGGAATACACCCTGCAGTGCTTGGCGGCGGTGCTCGGTGTTCCGGCCCCGCACATAGCTCCGGTACTCGCAGCGCTGGACGTCGTACAGGACGACGCGATGTTCCGGGTGGTCACTCAGGACCGGATTCCCACCGTGCTACGCCCTCGGGCAGAACAACGACTACGCGAGGCACGAACGGTTCTCGACCGTGCCGCTGACGAGGTCATTGCCGCTGTCGATTCCGGTGTCCCAGAAAGTGATCCGCCCTTGTGGGCCAACCGCGACGACGTCATATCGCTGCTCTTGGCAGGCTACGAGACCACCTCATCCACTTTGACCTGGGCGGTCGAGGAGTTGAGCCGACGACCTGCCCTCGCCGATGCTCTCGCCGAAGAGCGCGACGCCGCCGATGATCCCACCGATGACCCGGCCGATCTGCTGCGCCTGACGGGGCAATTGCGGCTCACCACTGCCGTCGTCAAGGAGGTACTTCGCCTGCATCCCGCAGTATGGCTGGTCAGCAGGCGTGCCCTCCGCGACGATGTTGTCGCCGGTTGGCCGATCCGTACCGGCGACGACGTCTGCATTGTGGTCGCCGAGGCGCACCAGCAGGGTTGGGCCGAGCCCGACCTCTTCGACCCAGACCGCTTCCTGACCAATGACCACCGCGGAAGATACCTGCCGTTCGGCCTGGGACCCCGTGGTTGTCCCGGCGCCTCCTTGGCACACCTGGAAGCCACGCTGTGGCTAGCCGAGGCGAACCGTCGGTTGACGCTACGGCCGGTTCTTGGGCGCAGGACCCGAGCCTTGGCGAGGATGTCCATGACAACGATGCCGGGGACACCCTATCTGATTGCACGACGGACCGTAGCCCGAGCAGCATTGGCGTAGTTGCCATTCCCACCAGCGGTTCCAGCCTGTCCTGGGAAGGGCCCGATGGCCGATGGGGTACCCAGTGCCCTGTGGTCGGCGCGCTCCGGCTCGGTGACGAGGGGCATTCGCCGGGTACGCAGCCACGCCTGCAACACGCGTACCCCGGCGAACCACAGGGGACAGGTCATCCCTTGCCCACGTCGTTGTCGTGGGTATTACAGGGTGGTCGGCGTGTCTCGATCACCTCGAGGAGCAGGCCGGGTCGGTCAGTACGGTGCGTTCGTATACGACGCGAGGGACCAGGAATCGCCATCGCGCACCAGAACCCACGTCGCCCGGACCCATGCGCCATCGGGAAGTGAGTCGGCGGTGGTCGGACGTATCCCGCCTTGGGTGAAGAGAATGACGACATCGTCGGTCAGGGTCTTGACGTCGAACGGCGTGCCGATGACCTGAGTTCCGGCGTATGGGCCAGCGAATGCCTCGGTCATGAACGCAGCAATGGCGTTGCGCCCCTTCTGGTGCACTCCTGGGAGGATCATCGTGCCGTCCTCGGTGAATACGGAGGCGAAGCCGGCGGCGTCGTTGTTCTTCCAGGCATCCATGATGCGCTGGGGGATGACGGCTGGATCGGACACTGTGGTCATCGGTGGTTCCTTGTCTGGTCGGGCTGGTCGAGCAGATGGGACGACGATCGCACGTCACGTCGTCACGAACCTCTTACCGATTGCTACAACGTCGGCAATGCATGAGAGCTGTGGGGGTACTGCTGGGCCCTAGTGTCGCCGGAAGATCGCCGACCCAGCTGGATGGGGCCTGAGTGAGGAAGCGGTAGTCGCTATGGGATCGACCGATGACAAAGACACCCACGGTGTCTCGTTCCGCCGGATGATGACCGTCAATATTGTGCTCGGTGCGATCGTGATCGCAGGTTGGGCAGCGATCGGCGGCTCACGCGCCGTCGAGGCCATCGGAGAGCACTGGCAGGTGTCGCTCACGATGACGCTGGGCTCTCTCGTAGGGGGTGGTACGTCGGAGGGTGGCGGGGCAGTGGCCTTTCCGATCCTCACCAAGGTGCTCGCCGTGCCGCCGGAGGATGCCCGGCTGTTCAGCTTCGCGATCCAGAGCGTCGGCATGACGGCCGCGAGCCTGTCGATCCTGTGGAATCGGGTACCGCTGGAATGGGCCGCACTCGCCTATGGCGGACTACCCGGTGTAGTCGCCGTTGTCTTCAGCTTTCTGCATATTGCGCCCCGGGTCAGCGCACCTCATGTGCGTCTGCTCTTCACCGCGGTCCTCGTCGGTCTCATGATCGCGCTGATCATTGGTCGACGCTATCGTCCCGCCCGACGTCCACGGATCTTCGAGCGGCGAACGGATCTGGGCGAACCGGCGTTGCCGTTGCAGGACAAAGCCGTGCTCGTATTGGCCGGCAGCATTGGGGGGTTGCTGTCGGGTATCGCCGCCGTCGGAGAGAACACCATCATGTTCGTGGCTCTCGTGCTGTTGTTTCGGGTCAGTGAAAAGACCGTTACACCAACGACAGTCGTCCTGATGACGATGGTGACGCTCGCTGGATTCGCAGCCTCATCGATCGAAGGCTCTTTCACGGGTCCGGTCGTGGACATGTGGCTTGCGGCGGTGCCAGTGGTGTGCATAGGCGCCCCCTTGGGTGCGCTGATCTGTACCCGACTTTCGAGTGCGTCGATCGCGCGAATCCTCTACGTCTTGATCACGGTGGAACTCGTCTCGACGGTCGCCCTGGTGCCGATTGGGCGCAGTGAAGCGGCGTTCTTCGCGAGTGGCATTCTGGTTTTCACCCTTGGGTGCCTTCGCCTGGCCACCCTTCGGCGGTTCGACCTGGGTCCTGATCCGGCGCCCACCGGTCTTTCCATCCAACGAGACCACGTGGACGAGTCGGCAGGTCGCAAGCACGCAGCCCGGCAGCGATGATGAATTCCGCATACCTGTGCAGGACGGTGGGTCCGGCCGCGGACGCGCAGGAGAACACCGGTCCCGAGTTCCACGAATCCGTCTGGGTCACCGAGCGCGCACAGGACGAGATGCCGTGAAAAGCCTGGTCCATTGGGATGGAGTCACGGACCTGAGAGGCGAGACCGTAATGGAGCGACAATGAGACGTTTGTTGGTACCTACGTTATCGATAGCGCTGTGTCTGGGCACGTGGACCCTAATACCGGCAGGGCCGAGCGACGCGTTGGTCGGTCGGGCCTCGGCGGAGGTAACTTTCGACCGTCACCTACTGCCTCCATCGCCGACCAACCAGCGTGTGCGGCCCGTTGCACAAGACTTCGAGCCCATTCGGCCGTGGATCTCCGCGGTCGGGGCATCGGTAGGATCGATGGACCTACGGGGCCAGGGCCACGCGGGCGACGCGTGCACCACCGACCCACGCGACGACGAGGTGCGGGTGTTTCCCGTGCCGGGCAGTACGGGCGAGCCGTTCGAGCCGTTCGAATTGCGACCCGACGGTCTACGCTACGACGACACCATGGCGCCGATAGGCTGTGTACCCGCCGACATCAATCACGACGGCACCACAGACCTCATCGTCTACTACTGGGGCCGCTCGCCCGTACTGTTTCTCAATCAGCGCGAGTCAGGCGATGCTGGCACACCTCGGCGCGCCGATTTCGAGCCGACCGAGCTCGTTACCCCCATGAATGTGTGGAACTCGACCGCGCTCAACATTGCCGATATCGATGGCGACGGAGTCCTCGACATCATGGTGGGAAACTACTTTCCCGACGGAGCACGTGTGCTCGATCCCGCTGCTGCCACCGACTCGCGGATTCGGATGCAAGACGGGATGAACAAGGCACGTAATGCCGGTACCAACCGTCTTTTCCTCGGCAACCCCGTCGACGACATTGGTGAGATGCCGGAATTCATCGACGTCAGCAACCGCATCCCGAAGGAATCGGCCAGTTCGTGGACTCTATCGTTCGGGTTCCAAGATCTCACCGGAGACGGATTGCCGGAAGCGTACGTGGCAAACGATTTCGGTCCCGACCAATTGCTGGTCAACCGGTCGAAGCCCGGTGACGTTCGATTCGAGTCGGTGCGTGATCGTCGCTCTCTCACCGAGCGTCGATCGACCGTCCTCGGCCACGACTCGTTCAAGGGTATGGGGGTTGCTTTTTCATACTCCGGGGCAGACGAGTTGCCTCGGATGGTTGTCAGCAACATCACCAGCCCATGGGCGTTGCAGGAGTCGAATTTTGCGTTCTACCCCGATGGCGAACCCGAAGATCTGCTGAAGGGCGAAGTTCCATTCACAGACCGCTCCGCGCAGACCGGTATCGCACACAGCGGATGGTCGTGGGACATCAAAACCATAGACATCCTCAACGAGGGTCGTGATGACCTGTTGCAGGCGACCGGTTTCATCAAAGGCACTCGCAACATATGGCCACGTTTGCAGGAAACCGCGATGGGCAACGACCAGATCCTCGAATACCCCGAGCTGTGGCTGCGTATCGAGGAGGGGGACGACCTGTCCGGTCATGAGCCCAACCGGCTGTGGCGGGAAATGAACGACGAGTGGGTCGACATCGGTCAGCAGATCGGTTTCAGCGACGAGGTCTCGCGCGGAATTTCCACCGCCGATATCAATGGCGACGGGCTGCGGGACTTCCTGGTGGCCAACCAGTGGGAGGATTCGTATGCCTATGTGAATACATCCGAGACCGACAACCGTCGGGTCAGTTTGAGAGTGGTAGCCGAAGGAGTCGGAGGCGCGTCCACGCCAGTGATCGGCGCGACGGTGATCCTTGAAGGAGAGGGCGGCTATCGCCGGGAAACGCAGGTGTACCCCGCGAACGGACACTCTGGGGTCACCGACGACATAGCACACTTCGGCATCCCCGACGCACAGCGTCGCGATGCACTCAGTGCAACCGTGACGTGGCGCCATGACGGCGAGCTACACCAGCGCACGTTCGCGTTGGAAAACCTGGTCGATCCCGACGAGCCGACGACCACACTGAAGGTGCAACCATGACTATCCAGATCGCGTCGAAAGTGGCGCATGGAGCGGTGGCCGACGACGTCACCCCGACGCAACAAGCCCTCCCGAAACCTGTGGACCGGCGACGTAAAGCGCTTTTGCGGTTTGCAATTTCGATTACCGCCTTCAACGTGCTCGGACACCTGCTTCTTGGGTTCGAGCAAGCGCCAATCGTACCGATCGCCACTGTTGCCGTCAGCTACGTAATGCATCTGTTGCTGGAGATGTTCGACGCGTGGGCGCATCAGCGAGCGCCCGAATACGCCGGAGGCCGTATCGAACTGTTCTACTTCCTGCTACCAGCACACATCACCGCTTTGGCCTGCTCGATGCTCATCTACACAAGCACTCTATGGCCCTTTCTGTTCGCGGTGACCGTCGCGGCCGCTTCGAAGTACGTGTTTCGAGTGCGGGTGAAGGGTCGTCTCAGGCATTACCTCAATCCATCGAACACGGGCATTGCGGTGGCCCTACTGCTCATCCCATTGGTGGGCTTCGCGCCGCCGTACATGTTTCTGAACAACACGGGCACCGCGCTCGATGTTCTGATCCCACTCGGCGTGTTGATGGCAGGCACCATGCTCAATGGCAAGCTCACCGGCAAGATGCCGTTGATCGCCGCATGGGTGGGTGGATTCGTCCTGCAAGGTCTCGTGCGCTCGATCTGGGCCGATGACGTCTTCATTTCGGTACTCGGGGCGATGACCGGTGTCGCGTTTGTGCTCTTCACCAACTATATGATCACCGATCCTGGTACTACACCGATCTCGACACGAGGCCAGGTGGTCTTCGGGCTCACAGTCGCAGGCGTATACGGGCTTCTCATCGCTGCCCAGGTCGCATACGCAATCTTCTTCGCGCTAGTGATCACCTGCGCGATTCGGGGGATGGTGATGTATTTGGCGCCGCGGCTACGGCGGTGGCGCTCATCCGCTCAGCATCGCCGGACTGATTTCGGCTAGGCTCGGCTGACATGCCCACCTACCTCGTGACCGGCGCCGCCGGATTCATCGGCGCCAACTACGTGCACCTCCTTTTGGAGTGGGAGCCCGGCGCCGAGGTGGTGGCGGTGGACTACATCGGCTTCGCCGGCAATCTCGCGAACGTGGATGCGGTGATCGACCGGATCACCTTCGAGAAGGCCGATATCGCCGACTTCGAGGTAATGGAAGCGCTCTACCGCCGCTACCGGCCCGATTATGTGGTGAATTTCGCGGCGGAGTCGCATAACGACCGCGCGATTCTGGGTCCGTCGTCGTTCATGCGTAGCAATGCCCTCGGGGCGCAGGTGATGGCCGAGTGCAGCCGCCTGGTGCCGGTCCGCTCGCACGTGCACGTGTCCACGATCGAGGTGTACGGGGAACTGGCCGAGGGAGACAAATGGTTCACCGAACGGTCGGCGCTGAACGCGAAAACTCCGTATTCGGCGGCGAAGGCGGCCGGGGATCAGATGGTGCGCGCCTACATGCAGACCTATCCGGAAATCGATATCCGGATGACGCACTGCGCCAACAACTATGGCCCGTTCCAGTTGCCGGAGAAGCTGATTCCCCTCGCGGTGACGAATGTGCTGCACGGGAAGAAGGTGCCGGTCTACGGTGATGGGTTACAGCGCCGGGACTGGCTGCATGTGGCCGATCACTGCGCTGCGGTGCACCGGGTGCTGCATGCCGAGCTCGACGCGATCCCGGCCGCGGCGGCAACCGACCCGGGGCTGCTGCCGATCTTCGACGTGTCCGCCCGGTTCGAGGTAACCAATATCGACATCGCCGCCATGGCGGTGACCGCACTCGGCCTGAATCCGGATGAGTGGATCACACACGTCCCGGATCGGCCGAATCACGATCGTCGCTATCTGATCAACCCGGACAAGATCGAGTCCCAGCTGGGCTGGGCACCGACCCATGATTTCGCGACCGGGATCGCCGAGACCGTGGCCTGGTATGTCGAGCACCGTATGTGGTGGGAGCAGATCATCGCCGACAAGGGCGAGCTCGGCGTCGACTGGAGCCAGGTCGGTCAGGCGGCGGCCCCGCGTTAGGTGTCGCCGGTCAATACGGTGTAGCCCTAGCGGTCGCGCCACGGTCCGCTGTGGCGGGCAAACCAGTCGCGTACCGCGACACCGACGCTGTGCGCGATCTGCGGGCCGTGCGGCGAGTCGTCGGGGATACCGCACGCGAATCGGGCGAGCACGTCCGCGTAGCGCAGCACACTCTCGGGGGGTGGGAAGGACCAGCGTGTTGTCTCGCCGCCACACAGCGGCGTGCCCGCATTCGATGCGCATCAACTCCGTGGCGGCCTCGATGTCCAATGGTGCCGCGGTCAGTGTCGTGACCTATACCACTGGAGAGTGTCAGGGCGGCCCGCACGTCGGTGCGGAGATCGAATCGGTTCTCGGAGTATGTTTCGTGGGTGGTGACCTGCTCGGCCAGCAGCGTCAGCGGTTCGACTATCGGGCCTCACCGCCGCCCGTGGTGTTTGGTGACGATGTGCGAGCCGATCACCAGCGCGTCGGCCGGGCAGGAATGGAAGAACGCCAGTGCTTGGGCGGGATAGGCGATGATCTCGTCGGCGGTCTTGGTCCACACGAACGGTTTCGGGTCCTCATTCCAGGCAGCGATCCAGTCACGATCGATTTCCCCAGCGCGGCAACGCTTCTGTGGACGCCTCGACGGAGTTGCTGGTCGGTCATCAGCCCGAACCAGCGTTCGACCTCGTTCGACCAGGAAGAGTAGGTCGGGTTCGAAGCATGTGGGGGCGCAATTCAGAAGGCGCAGTCGAGCCACGCCACACGGCGTGGCTCGGGGCGGCCATCAACTCACTGGTGATTGTCGCAAAGATGCTACAGAGAAGGCTCAGGCTATTTGCACCGGGCTGGGAGGCGCTCGTAGACTGTCCGAGGGGTTGCGGTTCGGAAGTGCTGCCGGAAGGCGCTCGGCGACACGCCAGTACGTTCGCGGAACCGAGTGCTGAAGGTGCCAACACTCGCGAATCCGACCTCGTATGAGATGTCGACAACCTTGAGGTCAGTAGATAGCAGAAGTTCGCGAGCGCGCTCGAACCTGAGTTCGGTGAGGTAGCGCCCCGGGGAGTCCCCAGTTACCCGCTGGAAAACGCGGGTGAAGTGATACTTACTGAACAGTGCTGTTCTAGCGATCTCGTCGGCTGTGATCGGCTCGGCCAAGTTGTCCTGCATGAAGCAGATCGCTCGTGTGACTGCGCGGTGAAGGTGTTCGCTCACCTCGGCTACCGCGGACTCGTTGACGATTTGCCGACGGCTGACGATATCGACAACAGCTGCATCGTCGTGTGTATAGGCGGTCGGTATCTGGGTCATAACCGTTCCTCTCGGTAGGCATGGCCCAACGCTAGAAACGATGGATTGCATTGCCTATCCGAAGAAGAGCGCACCTTCGAGATGTCAGGGGCCCGCCTGTGAGTTGCCCCGATCGGGCATAGCCTATCGGCTACAAGCCCTGGCCGCGACCGGGCATCCGAGTCCGCCCCCGGTCCGATCGACCACCGAATCCGGCTTGTCACTGCCACATCGGACTTCGAAGCCGAAAGTCGAGCCCGTGTGCAGTCGTGACGTTGCGTACAACCTCGGCGCCGGCGATGGCCTCGCGGCACCATTCGCTGCTACCACGCCCACGGCCGCGAGTCGGTCGACATACTCACATACGGGCCATGCTGTCATGTGGCTCGTTCGGTGCCCGACACCGGGTCCACATTGTCGACGCCCTTCGCAGACCAGATGGTCCACTTCTGCGTGCAGGGTTGCCGCGGGCCAGGTATCCGACGAGGCCGAGCAGGTCCCTGCGTGCTACTCGGAGTCCCTCACCGCCTCCGACGGCCGTGGTGAAGACGCGGTGTGCCCGCCCATTCGCAGTCGGTCGGCATACATCAGTATCGATTCGAGGTACACCGCGTACTGGCCGACCCATGAGCGCGCGGCTCGATCGAACTCGACAACGGCGCCACGTGTCACCTGCCGGGGCCGCGCGTCGGCTTCGCGAACCAACTGCTCCAGGTCGCGGAAGGTCGCGTGCAGCGAGACAGACGCACCCGGCCACAGCACAGGCGTGTATCCGATATTTCGGTCCCAGTAGGATTTCTGCACGAAACCGACAACCGCCGAGTTCTCGGCCAGCATTGCCTGCCACGGGTTCTCGGCGATGCCGACGAGATCGGGCTCGACACCGGCGAACTGCTTCATGCGTGTGACCTGATGACCGACACGTCGACGATCAGCCTCGGACAGACCGATCGCGGCGGCGACTGCGGGGGTGTGCGATACGTACACCAGGCGCCTCGGCTCGCCCGTCGTCTCGCTACGACCATTGCCCGTACCAGCGTCGCTGTGATCGTCCGACATCGGCAGCTCACCGTCGAGAGGAGACACCGCAAAATCTGGGTCACGCCCTGCAACTTCGATAGCGGCAGCGGTCTGAATTGCCCGGGCCTCGAGCTCCGCGGACACTCCCGCCCCTTCGAACCGTGCCGACTCGATACGCCCGATCAATTCGACGATCGACTGCCGAAGCCAGAAGATCACAGCGAGGCCGAGGAGTGGCCACTTGAGGGCATTGACATAGCTGAGGACCATCTCCGGCGCGCTCACGCCGAATATTCTAGATATGCACCATTTCTCATCGTGACTACCCTGTACCTGGCCAGTGCCGCGATGTTTCATGGAAGGACACAGCAATGCACGACGAGCGCGATCGGTTCCTCCGGGGCTACGAGGCGCTGTGCGCGATCGAAAACACCGATGCCCCGTCGATCGTGACCGGCCTGGCCGATATCGCGCCGGACCTGGCGCGGTTCGTGGTCGAATTCGGCTACGGCGATGTGTTGACTCGCCCAGGTCTCGCCCCGGCCGAGCGTCAGCTGGTGACTGTCGGGGCACTCACCGCACTCGCAAATGCGGCTCCGCAGCTCGCATTTCACCTGCACGGTGCGCTCAATGTCGGCTGTAGTCCGACCGAACTGGTCGAGGCCATTGTGCATGTGTGCTTGTATGCAGGTTTCCCGGCCTCGATCAACGGTTTGACCGTCGCGAAGACAGTGTTCGCCGAACGGGGCATCCGACCGGATGTCACGCGCGCCGATCTCGGCGGCATGGATCGGTGGGAGCGTGGCCTGGCGACCTTGGCCACGGTCGACGGCCGCGCCGGACAGCACGTTATCGAGTCGCTGAATGACATCGCCCCCGATCTCGGGCGGTTTCTCGTCGAGTTCGCCTTCGGCGATGTCTACCCGCGCGGCGGACTGGATCTGCGCCAGCGCGAACTGGTCACCGTCGCCGCCTGTACCGCGCTCGGCACGGTCGACCCTCAGCTGCGGATCCACATTCACGGCCTGCTCAACACCGGTGGTACGCAAGTCGAGCTGATCGAGGTGATCATCCAGATGGCACTGTATGCAGGCTTCCCGGCCGCTCTCAACGCGCTGACCACAGCACGAGAGGTCCTCCGGCAGCGCGCTACAGACCAGTGAACCCACAACGACAGCTGCCACAGGGAGGCGGGGAAGATGTCAGGTGCGGATGAGCGTTTCGTGCACGGAAAGCCACTTGTCGGCGCGGAGCACCCCAGTCACGACGCGAGTCGAAGATCCATGAACGTCGCTGTGTCGCTCTTCCCACCTGAGCAACTGCAGATCTCCCGAGGCCTCGAGCACCGTCACCCAGGATATTTCGATGGTCGTGTCCGGCGCCGTTGCACCGACACCATGAAACATGTCATCGAGTTGAGCGCGAGTCGCGACAGTGCCCTCGACGGTCACGAGGGTGAACTCGGCGTCGTGGGCGTTCAGGAACCGTTGAAGGGCAACCTCATCGGCATTGTTCAGCCACGATTGTAGATCTCGATGGTGTTGCACCACCAAGGCGGTCACATCTGATCGACGGTTCGACACCCACCGACGGTAGCAACGGGAGATCGTGGTTGCGCGCGGCAGTGGCGGGAACCCACTGTACTTCGAGGTTCATAGGAGTCAGCGCGTCGCTGTCAGATACCTCGGTTGCTTCATCATCCGGCCGAGTTCGTCGGGCATCTCCGGAATGGCACGTCCGTAGCTCAGAGTGAGTCCCTCGAGCGAGAACGGGTGGACCACCCAGCCTTTGTCCGCCAACCACACCGCAGGATCGGCGCGCTCATCGTCATAGAAGAGCTCGTCCGGGTCGACGCCACCGAAGGGACTTTGGCCGGTCATCTGTTTCTCGTAGTCCGAAATACTCTTGAAATCGCCACTTGCCATGAAGACCTCCAGACCGAGCTGGCTGCCGGGTGCGGACAGTTCATCGATCCGGGCGAACAGCAAGTCTTGCGCAGTGCCGGGAAGATAGGGCAGCAGCCCTTCCGCCGACCACGCTGCCGGTTTCTCGGGGTCGAAACCTGCCGAGCGAAGGGCGGCGGGCCAGTCTTCTCGCAGATCGACCGTCACCGGTCGCCGGTCGCACGTGGGTTGGGCGTGATGCTCGGTGAGCACCACCTGTTTGAATTCCAAGACCTTCGACTGGTCGATTTCGAACACCGCGGTATCCGCAGGCCAGTCGAGGCGATACGCTCGCGCGTCCAACCCCGCGGCAACGATCA
>NZ_AXVD01000033.1 GCF_000482385.1 Nocardia sp. CNY236 | reverse complement strand
TGGTCCAGATCCAACGGAACATACGCCCCACCCGCCGCATGCACCGCATACATACCGACCACCAGATCGACCGAACGACGCATACCGAGCGCGACATACGACTCCGGGCCAACGCCGGCGTGTTTGAGCCAACGCGCCAAACGGTGTACCCGACCTGCGAATTCGGTGTAGGACAGACTCGTCCCCTCGAAGCTCAGCGCGTCGGCATCCGGGGTACGAGCCGCCTGCGCCTCGAACAACGAAACCAGCGTCGCGGCAGCGCCGCCTTCGGGCGAGGTGAGCGCCGCGTCGACCGGGAATACGGTGTCGTTCCACCGTTGGGTCACCAATACCCGTTCGCTCTCGTCCAACAGATCGATGTCGCCGATCGCAATCGACGGATCGGCCGAAACGGCGCACAGGATGCGGAGGAAACGCTCGGCGAAGGCACTGGCGAACAGTTCGTCGAAAAGGTCTGTGGCGTAGACCAGCTCGGCAGCCATCGCCGACTCGGAGCCGGGCGCTTCGCTGAGCGTGAGCTGGAGGTCGAACTGCGCCGCCGGCTGGTCGATGCCCAGATCGGACACAACGAGACCGGGCAGTTCCAGAGTGGTGCGGCCGAGGTTCTGGAACGACAACATCACCTGGAAAAGCGGATGGCGCGCCTGCGAGCGGGTCGGATTGAGCACCTCGACCACCCGCTCGAACGGCACGTCCGCGTGCGCGAAGGCTCGCAGATCGCCCTCACGGACCTGACCGAGCAGGTCGCTGAACGACTCGGCACTGTGTACTTGTGCGCGCAGCACCAGAGTGTTGACGAACATACCGACCAGGTCGTCGAGCGCCTGTTCACCGCGACCGGCGACCGGCGTACCGACCGCGATGTCACCGGAGCCGCTCAACCGAGCGAGCAACGCAGCGAACGCGGTGTGCACCACCATGAACAGAGTTGCGCCATGCATGTGCGCGACCCTGTTCAGTGCTTCGATCAGTTCGCCGGGCACGTCGAACCGGTGGGTACCGGCACGGTAGGACGCCACCGCAGGTCGCAAACGGCCAGACAGGCGCAATTCGTCCGGCAGACCGGCGAGAGCAGCGCGCCAGTAGTCGAGTTGCTCGGAGATCAACGAGGTCGGATCGTCTTCGGAGCCGAGTAGATCTCGCTGCCACATCGCGAAATCGACATAGTGCACCGCCAACGGAAGCCAGCCGGGATCAGCGCCCGACGTCCGCGCGGCATAAGCGGTCATCAAGTCGCGCACCAATGGACGCATCGAGAAGCCGTCGGCCGCGATGTGCTGCACCACAACGACCAGAACATGATCGTTCGGTGCGAGTCGGTAGGCGCGCAGACGTACCGGCGGCTCGGTTGCCACGTCGAAGCCACGTCCGACGAACTCATCGAGGGCGTGCGGCAATCGTTCCTCGGCGACGTCGATGACGTCGAGATCCGGGGCAGCCTTCGTCGCGGACAACACTCGCTGATAGGCCACGCCGTCCTGGGACGGGTAGATGGTGCGCAGCACTTCGTGTCGTGCCACCACAGCTGCGATCGCGCCACGAATCGCCGGGACATCCAAAATACCACGCAGCCGCACCGCGGCTGGGATGTTGTAGGCCGCCGCCCTACGCGATGTGGTCACCGCGGGTTCGGAGATCTCGGCGGCGAATCGGTTGAGGAACCACATGCGCTGCTGCGCGAGCGACAACGGCGGATGCTGCGGTCGCACCTGCGGCGTGAGAGCTCGGCGCGCACCGGTCCCGTGTGATTCGACCCGAGCGGCCAAAGCGGCGACCGTTGGCGCCTCGAACAACGCGCGCACACCTATTCCCGTGCCCAATGCCGCATTCAACCGCGCGACTACCTGCGTGGCGACCAACGAGTTGCCGCCCGACTCGAAGAAGTTGGTGTCGACACCGACCCGGGACACGCCGAGCAGATCGGCAAAGACCTCCGCGACGACTTCTTCGATCGGGGTCGAGGGTGCGCGGAACACGGCGGCTTCGAACGCCGGTGCGGGCAGCGCTTTGCGGTCCAACTTGCCGGAAGCGTTGACCGGGAACGACTCCAGCTCGACCAACGCCGACGGAATCATATAGCCGGGCAGCACGGCATCCAGTGCCATCTTCACCTCGTCGGCGTCGAGCGTCGCCTCCGGCTCGGCGACGAGATAGCCCACCAGGCGGTCGCCGGCATGCGCATCGGAGCGCACGACGACGACCGCCTGCGCGACACTCTGTTGTGCCAGTAGGGCGGCCTCGATTTCACCGAGTTCGATGCGGAGGCCCCGCAGCTTCACCTGGAAGTCGGTACGGCCGAGGTAAGCGAGTTCACCGACTGGGCTCGACGCGACGTTCATCGCGGTGGGCCAGGCGACCAGGTCACCGGTGCGGTACATGCGGGCGCCCGCGGGACCGAAGGGGTTGGCGACGAACCGATCCGCGGTCAGGTCCGGGCGCCCCAGGTATTCCAGCGCCAGCTGATCACCGGCGAGATACAGCTCACCCGCGACCCCCGGCGCGACCGGATGCAAGCGGCCATCGAGGACGAAGACCTGGGTGTTCCACACCGGCCGGCCGATCGGCACCGACACTGTGTCGGCATCGGTGACTTCGTGATATGTCACCTCGACCGCGGCCTCGGTGGGTCCGTACAGATTGTGCAGCCGCGCACCGGTCAACGCACGCAACCGAGCCGCGGTCGAGGCGGGCAGCGCTTCACCCGACGTGAACACCTGACGCAGGCGAGGCGCCAGCAGCTCCTCATTGTTCTCGGTCTCCAACCCCGCAACGAACACCGAGAGCATGGATGGAACGAAATGCACCGTCGTGATCTGCTTCTCGGCAATGATCCGGGCCAGATACACCGGGTCACGATGTCCGTCCGGCTGCGCGACGACCATGCTGGCTCCGGTCTGTAGCGGCCAGAACAACTCCCACACCGACACATCGAATGTGGCCGGCGTCTTCTGCAAGACCGCGTCATCGAGACCGATCGGATACTCGTGTTGCATCCACAGCAGTCGGTTCACGATCGCGGCATGCCCGACCACGACGCCCTTCGGTCGCCCGGTGGATCCCGAGGTGAAGATCACATACGCAGGGTGCTGCGGCCGCAGCGGTCGAGTGCGTTCATGATCGACTATCGGCGCACCGCTGGTCGTAGCGAATCCGGGCTGCTGCTCGATGCCGTCGATGGACAGCAGTGCAACCGACGACTGCCAGTCCAGTCCGAACCCGTCCGCCTCACGATACAAGATCATCTCGGGCCGGGCGGTCGTGAGGATGTAGTCGATCCGGTCGGCGGGCTGATCCGGGTCCAACGGCAGGTAGGCCGCGCCGGTCTGCACAACCGCGTACATTCCGACAACCAGTTCGGTCGAACGTCGAAGCGCGAGTGCCACAACCGTTCCCGGTCCGACGCCTGCGCCGATCAATGTCCTCGCAATGCGGTTGACCCGCTCGTGCAGCTCGCGGTAGGTCCAGCGCTCATCGGCGAACTCCAGCGCGATGGCTTCGGGCGTCGCGGCTACCTGCGCATCGAACAACGAAGCCAGCGTCTGGGCCGGCACTTCACGCGCGGTGTCGTTCACCTCGCTCAACAACCGCGCACGCTCTTCGGGCGCGAGAAGATCGATGTCACCGATCACTACGTCCGGGTCGGCAGTGACGGCCGCGAGGACGCGGTCGAGGCGCTGAGCGAATGCCGCGACGGTCGGCTCGTCGAACAAGTCCAGAGCGTAGGAGAACTCGGCCGACATACCGGCTGTATCACCCAGTTCATCCTGGGTTTCGGACAGAGTGAGTTGCAGATCGAACTTGGCCAGGCGGGCGTCGTAGTCGATACTCTTGACCGAGAGGCCGGGCAGCTCCAGATTGGCGTGTCGAGTGTTCTGAAAGGTCAACATCACCTGGAACAACGGGTGACGCGCCTGGGAGCGAGCGGGATTGAGCACCTCGACCAAACGCTCGAATGGCACCTCCGCATTCGCGAATGCGTGCAGGTCGGTCTCGCGCGCCTGGGCCAACAAGTCCGCGAACGGACGTGCACTGTCCACCTCGGTGCGTAGCACCAAGGTGTTGACGAACATGCCGATCATGTCGTCCAGCGCGGCTTCGCCACGCCCCGCGACCGGCGTGCCGACCGCGATGTCGCTGGCCCCGCTGGAACGGGCGAGCAGCACCGCCAGCGCACTGTGCAGCACCATGAACAGCGAGGCGTTGTACCTGCGTCCCAGCTCTCCCAGAGCCTGTTGGGCCTCGCCGGAGATCACGAAGGGGTAAGTGCCGCCACGATAGGACGCCGCCGCAGGCCGAGGCCGATCCGACCCCAACACCAATTCGTCCGGCAGATCAGCGAGTTCACGAGACCAATACCGAATCTGTTTCGAAATCAACGAGTTCGGGTCGTCTTCGGAGCCGAGTACCTCGCGCTGCCACAAGGCATAGTCGGCATACTGCACCGGCAGCGCCGACCAGGCCGGCGCTTCCCATGACGTGCGGGCGGCGTAGGCAACCATGACGTCGCGAGACAACGGACCCATCGACCAGCCATCGGCGGAGATGTGGTGGACCACCATGCCCAGCACGTACTCGGTGTCACTGATTTCGAAAAGTCTTGCGTGCAGCGGTACTTCATCGGTTACGTCGAAGGCCATGGAAGCGAGATCGACCAGGTGGTCGATCAAGCTGCGTTCGGACACCCGCACCGGAGTGAGGTCGGGCACGATCTGCGCCGCGTCCAGCACCACCTGCACCGGGCCGGAGATGGTCTCCGGGAAAACGGTCCGCAACGACTCGTGTCGATCGATCACATCGATGACCGCGACCTGCAGCGCCGCGACGTCCAGTTCGCCGGACAGGCGGATGGCGACGGGGATGTTGTTGACCGCCGAGGCCGTATCGAATCGGTTGAGGAACCACATGCGCTGCTGCGCCAATGACAACGGCACCTGCTCCGGGCGCTGCCTGGGGACAAGCGCTGTGCGTGCACCGTCACCGGCGTGCGACTCCACCCGTGCGGCCAGCGCCGCCACCGTGGATGCTTCGAAGAGCATGCGCACCGGAACTCTGGTATCCAATGCGATGCCCAGGCGCGAGGCGACCTGCGTCGCGACCAATGAATTGCCGCCCAGCTCGAAGAAATCGTCATCGACCCCGACACGGGCGACGCCGAGCACCTCCTCGAAGGTCTGTGCGACGATCTCCTCGATCGGTGTGGTCGGGGCGCGGAATTCGCGCACCTCGAACATGGGGGCCGGCAACGCCTTGCGGTCCAGCTTGCCGGAGGCGTTGAGCGGGAACTCCTCGAGCACCACGATCGCCGAGGGCACCATGTAGGCAGGCAACGTACGGTGCAGCGCGTTCTTGATGCTGTCGAGATCCACCGGTCCACTTGCGGTGACCACGTATGCGACCAGTTGGTCACCGGCCACGGTGTCCAGGACGACCACCACTGCCTGAGTAACGGACGGGTGCTCCAGGAGGGCAGACTCGACCTCACCGAGTTCGATACGTTGGCCGCGGAACTTCACCTGGAAATCGGTGCGCCCGATGTACTCCAGCACCGCGCGGTCGCCCGGCTCGGCATCACGTGGCAGCACCCACCGCGCCAGGTCACCGGTACGATACAGGCGGGAACCGGGCGCACCGAACGGGTTGGCGACGAAGCGATCGGCCGACAAGTCGGGGCGGCCATGGTAGCCGCGGGCGACCTGCGCACCGCCCAGGTACATTTCGCCGGGTACGCCTACCGGAGCCGGGTGCAGCCCCTCGTCCAGCACGTAGGCCTGCGCATTCCACACCGGACGACCGATCGGCACTGCGGTGGGGGACGTCTCGGCGAGGTGCCACGCTGTGGCGTGCACAGTGAACTCTGTGGGGCCGTACAGGTTGTGCACCGCAGCGCTGGTGAACCGCCGCCACGCGGCGACCGTCTCGGGCGGCAAGGCCTCACCTGCTACCAGGACCGCACGCAGCGACGCGCATTCGGCCGAGGAGGCCGCTCCGAGAAACACCGAAAGCATCGAGGGTACGAAGGAGGTCATCGTCACCCGATGCCGCCCGATGATGTCCGACAGATATATCGGATCGCGATGCCCTTCCGGTGCGGCGATCAGCATGTGCGCGCCAACGCTCAACGGAGCGAACAGCTCCCACACCGAGACGTCGAAGGTGACCGGCGTCTTCTGCAGGATCATATCGGCCGGACCGATCCGGTATTCGGCGGTGATCCAGGCGATCTGGTTGACCACCGAGGCGTGGGTGACCGCCACGCCCTTGGGGCGACCGGTGGAGCCGGACGTGTAGAGCACATACGCCGTATTGGCCGGGCGCAACGGTGCGCGGCGCTCCGCGTCGGTGATCGGCGCGTCGCTGTACTCGGTGAGATCGAGGTCGTCCACCGCTAGCACCGGAACGCTCACGGTGGAGACGGGGTCGGCGGTGGTGGTCAACACACAGACCGGCGACGAACTGTCCAGCACGTACTCGGTGCGCTCGGCCGGATGATCCGGGTCGATCGGCACATAGCCGCCGCCCGCGGTCAGGGTGGCGTAGATCGCCACGAGCATGTCCACCGATCGTCGGATACCGACCGCGACCAGTGATTCCGGACCGACGCCGGAATCGACCAGTTTGCGTGCCAGGCGATTGACTCGCGCGGCGAATTCGGCATAGGACAGTTCGACCTCGGGACCGAACTCACCCGCGCCGCCGTCGAATACGACGGCAGGATCCTCCGGCTGCGCGCGCACCTGTTCTTCGAACAAGTCGAGCACAGTGGTCGTCGCGACGGCATGACCTGTGTCGTTCCACGCGGTCAGTACGCGAGCACGCTCGGCGCTCTCGAGAATCCCGATGTCGCGCACGGTCGTCTGCGGTGCGCTGGCGGCGGCGTCGAGCGTACGCACGAAGCGACGACCGAACTCGGTGACCGTCGGGGCGTCGAACAGGTCGGTGGCGAAGGAGACCACCGCTGTCATGCCGGCGGGTTCACCGCGAACACCGTGGTCCTCGGTAACCGTCCACTGCAGGTCGAACTTGGCGATGTCCACCTCGAGCTCGTCGGCGGTGACCGAGAGGCCAGGCATCTCCAACGTCGCGTGTGACATCTCCTGGAACGACAACATCACCTGGAAAAGTGGGTGACGCGCTTGGGAGCGCGTCGGGTTGAGCACCTCGACCAAGCGCTCGAACGGCACGTTCGCGAAGGCGAAGGCGGACAGGTCGGCGTCCCTGGTGCGGCCGAGGAACTCGGCGAACGTCTCGCCGCCGTCCACCTCGGATCGCAGGACGAGAGTGTTGACGAACATACCGATCAGGTCGTCGAGCGCTTGCTCGCCTCGTCCCGCGACCGGGGTGCCGATGGCGATGTCCCGGGTCCCGGACAACCGCGCCAGCAGTACAGCCAGCGCCGCATGCAGCACCATGAACAGACTGACACCCTGCGCTCGGGCCAGTGCGGCGAGGCGTTGGTGCAGTTCGGCATCGATCTGGAAGCTCACCCGGCCGCCGCGGAAACTCTGCACCGGCGGGCGCGGGCGGTCCGTGGGCAAGTCCAGTTGATCTGGCAGACCCGCCAGAGTTTGGCGCCAGTAGGCGATCTCCTGGGAGGCCATGGACGCCGGATCGGATTCATCCCCGAGCAGCTCGCGCTGCCAAAGGCTGAAGTCCTGGTATTGCACCGGCAGCGGCGCCCAGCTCGGCGCCCTGCCCTCGGCGCGGGCCAAGTACGCCGCGGCCATGTCGCGCGCCAGCGGTCCGAACGAGACGCCGTCGGCTGCAATGTGGTGGACCACGAAAGCGACTGCGTGGTAGGTGTTGTCGTCGGCGCTCGGGTCGGCGACGGTGAACACTCGCACCCGAATCGGCAGCTCGTGCGAGACGTCGAAGCCGCGGGCAGCGAATTCGATCAGCGCGTCAGATAGATCGGTCTCGTCTATCGGTTCGACCGAGAGGCCGAGATCGACCTCGTCGAGCGGAATCACCTGCTGGAATCCGCCGTCGCCGGAGTCGGGAAACATGGTGCGCAGCGACTGCTGACGCTCGACCACATCCAACAACGCCGCCTGCAACGCCGCCATGTCCACCCGGCCGCGCAATCGCACGACGAACGGCAGGTTGTAGGTGGGCACAGTCGGGTCGAACTGGTTGATGAACCACATGCGCTGCTGAGCCAGCGACAGGGGCACTCGGGCCGGCAGCTGCTGGGCCACCAGCGGCGGGCGCGACCCGTCGACCGGGACCGCATACTGCGCCACGTGCGCAATCCCTACGACGGTCGGGGTCTCGAACAGCGCGCGCACGCCGATCCGGGTACCGAACGCCGCACCGATGCGCGCCACTGCCTGGGTTGCGACCAAGGAGTTGCCACCGAGGTCGAAGAAGTTGTCGTCGATCCCGACTCGGTCCTGGTCGAGCACGTCGGCGAAGATGCCCGCCACCACGTGCTCGGCCTGGGTACGCGGGGCGCGGAATTTAGCTGCGGCGGAGTCGAACACCGGCTCCGGCAGGGCTTTGCGATCGAGCTTGCCGCTGGTGTTGAGCGGCAAGGCGTCCAGAATCATGATCGACGCCGGCACCATGTAGCTGGGCAGTCTGTCCGCGATGAAGCTGGACAGCTCCCCGGGGTGGACCACGTGGTCCGGGGTGAGCACGACGTAGGCGGCCAACTGCTGACCGGTCGCGGTGTCGGCAACCTGTACCACGGCTTGGCCGACTGCCGAATGGGCCAACAGACCGGTCTCGATCTCACCCAGTTCGATCCGCTGGCCACGGAACTTCACCTGGAAATCGGTGCGGCCGAGGTATTCCAGTGTGCCGGCACCGTTCCACCGCACCAGGTCGCCGGTGCGGTACATCCGTTCGCCCGTGATCGACAGCGGATTGGCGACGAAGCGATCCGCACTCAGATCCGGGCGACCACGATAGCCACGAGCAAGCTGACGGCCGGCGAGATACAGCTCGCCAGGAGCACCGATCGCCGCCGGACGCAACCGTGCATCCAATACATAGACTTCGACGTTCCACTCCGGGATGCCGATCGGCACGGTCACCGTGTCGGCGGCCGTGGCCTCCCAGTAGGTCACCGACACCGCGGCCTCGGTGGGGCCGTACAGGTTGTGTAGTCCGGCCGGGCTGATAGCACGGAAAGCCGCTGCGGTCTCCGGCGGCAGTGCCTCGCCGATCACGAACACCGCACGTAGCGTGGCGCATTGCGCTCGGGTGGCGTGCGCGAGGAACACCGTCAGCATCGACGGAACGAAATCGGTCACGGTGACGCCGTGCCGTTCGATCGTGTCTGCGATGTACTGCGGGTCGCGGTGCCCGTCCGGCGATGCGACGACCAGCGTCGCACCCGCCAGCAGCGGCAGGAAATAGCCCCACAACGACACGTCGAATGTGGTCGCAGTCTTCTGCAGGTAGACGTCTTCGGCGGTCAACCGGTATTCGTCGAGCATCCACAGCTGCTGATTGACGATCGCGTGGTGCGTGACCGCCACGCCCTTGGGGCGACCGGTAGACCCCGAGGTGTAGATGACGTAGGCGGTGTTGTCCGGACGCAGCGGCGCGAGCCGATCGGTGTCGGTGATCGGGGCGGCGGAGTGTGCCGACACATCGAGAACGTCGATCGCGATCCGGCGAACGCGGTCGGGCAAGGTCGACTCGTCGCTCGACAGGGTCAATACCGATACCGGCGCTGCGCTGTCGAGAATGTAGGCGGTGCGTTCGGCCGGGTGATCGGGATCGATCGGCACGTAGGCGCCGCCGGCCTTCAACACCGCGTGCATGCCGATCACCAGATCCAGCGAGCGGCGCATCCCCAGGGCTACCAGCGATTCCGGGCCGACACCGTCGGCGATCAGAAAGCGCGCCAGTCGATTGACCCGCGCATCGAACTCCGCGTAGGTGAGGGTCGCGCCTTCGAAATCGAGCGCGACGTTCTGCGGGGCCAACCGCGTCCGCTCGTCCAGAAGTGCCGCGAGGGTGGTTCGCGGAACCTCCTGCTGAGAATCGTTCCAATCCAGCAGTGTCTGTTCGCATTCGTCGGCGGTGGCGACCGGCAACGTCCACACCGGCTCGTGGCTGTCGGCGGCGAGGAAGCGATCGAAGAATTCGAGGAAGCGACCGTGATGGCGACGCGCCTCGTCCTCGGTATAGAGGTTGGGATTGGTCTCGAAGTCAATGTGTGTGCGTGATCCGGCGATCGACTGGTAGAAGTTGACGCCCAGATCCTCGATGCTGCCGGTGGACAGCACGGACATCTGGCCCACGATCGAGCCGAGGACGATCTCGTTCTGGAACAGCATGATGTTGACCCACGGACCGAAGAACTCCGTGGTCACCACACCCTCGCCGGCCGCATCGCGGCGAATGTCCTCGTGGCGGTACCGCTGGTGGCGCAGCGCACCCGATACCTCGACCGCCACTTGACGCACCAGTTCGGCAATGGTGGTCTCGTACCCGACCCGCAGGCGCAGTGGCACGATATTGGAGGTGACGCCGCCGGAACGCCGCATCGCAGCGGTGGTGCGCGCGGTGACCGGAAGACTCACGATCACGTCTTCGGCACCGGTCCACTGCGCCAGATAGCCCGCGAAACCAGCGAGCAGCATGGCCGCGGGCGACGAATTATGACGTGCCACGGCGGCTTTCAATTTCGCGTTCTGCTCATCCGACAGCGCGGCACTGGAGATCCCGTTGATCGGCGCCGGTGGCGCGGTCCGGCCCTGCAGACTGGTGCCTTCTTCCAGCCCCGCTACCCGTTCGCCCCAATACGTCTTGTCCGTGGCGAACCGCGTGGTGCCGCGATAGGCCATCTCCTGCTGATACAGCGTGAGCAGGTCGGTGGCCTTACTCGGGGCGGGCTCGACGCCGGTCGCGTATGCCGTGTACAGCTCGGCGATCCGAGTGAGGTAGGTCATCGCGCCGAATCCGTCGAGAGCGATGTGATGCGACCGCAGATACCAGTACCAATGGCCATCAGCGAGCTGCAGGGCCGCGATCTTGATCAACCGGTCGCGAATCAGGTCCAGCGGGCGACTGTAGTCGGCGCGCATCCAGGCCATCGCCGCGGTTCTCGGATCATCTTCGTCCCGAAGATCCAGGTAGAACAGTCTGTCTGTCTCGGCGACGGTGTAGTCGACGTATTGGAATGGCTCGCCGCCACGCTCGCCGACACGCAGAAAACCCGAGCCGAGTTCGTTCGAGGCCTCGATGCTGGCCCGCACTAGCGTCGGGCGATCGAGATCGCCGCGCAGGTCGACGTACTGTGCAATGTTGATCGGCACCCGCGGGTCGACATGCTGCGCGTACCAGATGCCCAGCTGGGCAGGAGACAAGGGAAAGGCCCCCGACAGATCGGATCCCGCTCCGGATTCTGTGTGCTCCCGTTCGTTACCAGTTTCGCCGTCTCCGCCGAAATCCAGCCGGTTCAACCGTAACCTCACTTCCGGAACACCACGTAGCGCTCCCCGACCCATCCGGAACGGACGCCGCCGCTCGGGCGTTACGCCTGGCGTCTCCGGATTCAGTTCCTACGTCAATCAGGTTTTGTGTCAATAGGGCGAAATGCCCATACGAATTATCTGTTCAACAGGGCGATCTTGTTACATGGGCTCGACCATGCCCAGCGCCCACCTGCCGGCTGCGCCGGGGCTCCCGTTACGAATCACCGGAACAATCTACAGTCGCATCCGACACCCAACCAATCGTTGATATAGCAAACAAACATCGCCGCAGTTGAATGTGGTGATCGTCCGAGGGGCGGTGGGATACCCGCCGGCTGAGTCACCGCGGTGACCCCTCGGTCGCTGGGCGATCGCGCGCCGGATCGTAAAGATGTGATTCGGCGCACGATACACCCGGTGCGAGCGCACGACCGACCAGGATCACGGCGGCCTGCCGCAGTCGAGCGGTCTCGACCTGGTCGGCGATGTCGGCCAAAGTGCCCCGCAACACCAGCTGATCGGGTTGGCTTGCGCGATAGACGACCGCAACCGGACAGTCGAGCCCGTAGTCGACGGCCAGTTCGGCTGCCACCGGGCGGACGCGAGTGATCGCCAGATGAAGCACCAGCGTGGCGCCGGTGGCGGCGAAGTTCGCCAGTGCCTCCGATTCGGGCATTGCGGTCGAGCGTGCGTGTGTGCGGGTCAACACCACCGACTGCACCAGCTCCGGCACCGTGAGCTCGGCGCCGAGCAATGCGGCGGCAGCAGCGTAGGACGGTACTCCCGGCGTGACATCCCACGGCACGCCGCGCGCGTCCAGCCGGCGGGTCTGCTCGGTGAGCGCCGAGTAGAGCGAGGGATCCCCGGAACACAGGCGCGCTACATCCTTGCCTGCTTCGGTGACCCGCACCAAGTGATCGGTGATCTGATCGAGGTCCATCTGCCGGGTGTCGATCAGCTCGGCATCCGGCGCGCAATGAGCGAGCACCTCGGGGTCGAGGTATGTACCGGCGTACAGACAAACCGGCGCGGCGCGCAGCAACTCGACCGCCCGCACCGTCAGCAGATCGGCCGCGCCGGGCCCGGCCCCGATGAAGTGCACGGTCATGCGGGCGAGTCTAACCACCTCGTGCACACCAGAATTTCGCCGAGGGAGGCCTCGGCCGATCGCTGACCACGCAGGGTTGCGGCCTTGCCGCCGCTGCTCGCACCGGCGATGGATTGCTCAGGCCGTGACGTCGAAGTTGGCGATTACCTTCGACGGCCGCAACCGGACCACGATCATGCCCGGGCCGCCGTTGCGCGTGCCGAACTCCACGGCCCGATCGTGCCCCATGTAGCGCCCACCCACCTCGGTGGCGACCCGCAACAACTCATCGGGATTCTTCGACAGCGTCACGCTGCCCTGCAACTGCACTTCCCCGTAGGGAGGTTCCTCCAAGTCGACGCAGACTGCGACGCGTCCGTCACGGGCGAACGCCTTGGCCTTGACACTCGAGATTCCAGTCGTGAAGACCAACTCGTCGCCGTCGAGGACGAACCAGACCGGCGTGACCATCGGCCTGCCGTCAGCGGCCACCACCGCCAGCTTGCCGGTACGAGTGCCACGGGTCAGAAAGGCGCGAACATCGGGATCCGATAACGAGGCCACCGACCCAGCCTATTCCTACCGACCTCGAAACCACCCAGAAGCCAGCGACTTGCCCGGTCGAAGGTACCGCCCGGTGGGTCGACTCAATTCCTGGACGGGTTCGAAAGTCTGCGTGAGTAGGTGTACCGGGGAATCACCGTGATCACATCGGCGACGTCGACCAGCGCGCTGGGCACATGGTCGCCGAGATGCCAGAGGCTCGGCACGAACACGGCCTCGGCCTCGGTCTTGCGTGCGGCGACGATCAACTGTGTGACCGGGTCTGCCGTGCCCGGGCCGAACACGATCGTTTTGGACAGGTCGTAGCCGAGACATCGCGCGAGACTGCGGATCTGCATCTCGTGCCACCCCTGGGAGATACCGGAGACGTCGCGACGCAGGTATCCGATAGCTGCCGGTTTCATCGTCATGCTCGTCCCTTCGAAGTAGCGGTGATGTCCGGATACGAGGTCACCGGCCGGCGTCGTGTGTCGTGTTCGCAATCGTGCAGGCCTCGCGCCCTGCTGCCTTCAGCTTCTCTGCAGAGAGACAGCTATACGACTGCGTGTCGGTGGTAATACCTTGGGAAAATCATGGGAAGGTCGGCCACCTACACAGAACGTGCGGCTATCTTCAGGACAGTTTCGGAAGAGAGGCGATGCCCGTGACCGGACGCAACGACCTACTCCTCCAAGCACGGCTACGGATCGAATCTCCGGGATCGCCAGGTCATCCGATGACTCGCCAAGAGCTGGCAGATGCCGTCAACGACCACGTGTTCCGGGCCACGAACACCCGCGGCGCCGTGGACGAGCGTCATATCGGCAAATGGGAGCGCGGCGAAACGACGTGGCCGCGAACGTATTACCGTGCAGCTCTGCGCGCAATCCTCGATGTGGCATCCGATGCCGAGCTGGGATTCAGTCGGCGTCGCCCCCTCACCGGCGACAAGGATGTGACCCGCAAACAGTTCCTTCGAGGTGCCGTGCTCGCTGCTGGAGCGAGCGCAGTACGCGCCAATGCACCCAGTGGGACGGAGTTGATCGAAGCAATCGCCGGCCCCACCGGCCACTACCGACGCATGGAATCGTCGGTACCGTCCGACCAGGTTCACCCGGCCGTAGAAGCACACCTCGATCTGGTAGACCATGTCGTACGAGACCGGCTGAGCTCTTCGAACGGATTCCGGGCGTTGTCCGAAGTCGCCGGCCTGGCCGCGTGGCTGGCTGCAGACTGTGGCGACGACGCGACCGCGCGTCGTCGGTACGCAGAGGCGATCCGGCATGCCGAACGCACCCACCATCCCCTTCTGGTTTCCTACATGACTGCCAGTCTCGGGCACTATGCCGTCGAGACCGGTGATGCACACGCCGGTTTGACGCTTCTTCGCACCGCCTCGTCGTACATGGACCGCGCCGTCCCCGACAGTGCTGCCGCATGGATGGCGTCACTGTTGGCCGTCGCGTACGCGGCAACCGGTGACCGAGCCAATACTCTTACATCGCTGCATCGCGCCGAACGGCTGGCCGATCGCCAACGCGGTGAGCCCAGGTGGCCTTGGGTATTCGTGTTCAGCGGGCCGAAGGCAGCCCGCTACCAAGCCAGCGCTTTGGCCCGGATCGGTGACCACCGCGGCTCCCGCGCTGCATTCATGGCCGCACAGCCCGCACTCACCGCCGCGAAACCCCGTGCTCTCGCGCAGGTCGAGCAGGCCCACGTTCTGGCGCGCACGGGCGACGTCGAAGGCGGATGCGCCCTGGCTACCGAAGCGTTGCACACCGGGCTGCGGTACCGCAGCGAGCGGATCACCAGGCTCGCGAGGGAATACCGGGCCAGCCTCCCAGCACGTAGCCAGGAAGTCCGGGCTCTCGATGACGCATTGGCTGCCCTCTACGTGCCGGTCGAACGATGACACGAATAGCCATCACCGGCCACCGGGGTCTGTCCAAGGAAACCACTGCCCTGATCGACGCCCGGCTGCGCGCGGAGCTCGGTACCCACGCAGGCAGGGAGCTGGTCGGTGTCAGCTGCCTGGCAGACGGCGCCGATTCTCTGTTCGCGCAGGCAATTCTCGACTTCGGTGGGTCGCTGGTGGTTGTCGTACCCGCCCGGAAGTACCGCGAAAGCCTTCCCGATATACATCACCCCGTGTACGACGAGTTGTTCTCCGCTGCGGATGAGGTGATCGAGCTGGATCGTGTGGAGTCGAATTCACAGGCACACCAAGCTGGCAGCATTCGAATGCTCGACGAGGCCGATGAACTGTTCGCGGTGTGGGATGGGAAGCCTGCGCGCGGCTACGGCGGTACAGCCGATGTGGTCGCTGCCGCGCACGAGCGGCGGGTACCGGTCACCGTGGTGTGGCCGGAGGGGTCGGTCCGGGACTGATTCTGCAGGGCGGATCGGCTCCGTACGCACAAACATGCCGGTTCGGGTTGGATAGTCGAAACTGTCGGTCACTGCGCGACCGTGCCCCGGTGCGCCGGCCTATGTGGGTTGTGTGCCCTTCTCTTTCATCTGCGCCAGTGGGGCGATCGACTCGGTGCCAGGCTCTGGAGGCAACCGAAGCGCCCTGACAGCGAACGAGATGGCGTGGTACCAGCCGCAGATCAAGACCAGCTCGAGCAGCGCATCCTCATCGGCGACAGCGGCCAGGTTCGCCCATGTCTCGTCGGACAGATCGTAGTGCCGGCGGAGCTCCGGGACAACTCGACTCCGACCTTTCGCCAGCTACAGCACCGATGCGACGGCGTCTCATCGAGCGTGCTGGCAGACAGACTTCGCGAGCTCGGACAGGCAGACCTCGTCCAGCATGCCGGCGACGGCTACACACTCACTGGGCAAGGCACGACACTTCTCGAATGTCTTGCCCAGCTCGACGCGTGGGCCGGCGACTGGCGCCCAAGGCGCCAGATTGACCGCGCCCTCTGCAGCTAGGCGCCGTCACGCGGCGGCGAGGGTCCTGTCGGCGCCGAACAGGCCGAGGTCGATGCCCACCCGCTTGCACCGGCGCGTATTCGATAGCGAGTATCGATCAGGAGAATTCAGCCAGCAGGCGAGTATCCACCTGCCGCAGGTAATCCCTACCGTACGCACCGTTCTCGAGACCATCGACCAAGGAGTTCGGCAGATCCTGCTCGATATCTGTCGCGCGAGAACCGGCGGCGAGCGCGATCGTCGCGACTGTGTCCACATCTCCTGTCCAGGCCACCGCGGTGTGCAAGACTTGGCTGAGCCTGGTACTCATCGACAGCGCGGTGAGCGCCGCACGTACGCTCATCCAGCCCTTGGATCCCACTCTGCCGCGCCACGGTCGCGCCCAACTCCGGTCGAGTTCTGCCCCAATCCACTCCGGCAACTCCGCGACCGGCCCGAGTCGATGATGACAGTAGTGCACTGCCAGCGCCGCGGCCTGCGCGGCAGCGATCCCGTCCGCGGTGTCGTGGGTGATGCGCGCCTGTTCCAGTGTGTAGTGCAGGACATCGTCCACGGTCGGCAACAGTCCGATCGGCCCAGCTCGCATTGCCGCACCGCTCTTGTCGCTCACTGGGTCGATACGGGCCAAGAGGTCAGCGCCGCTGTGTACGGTGTCGAGAAACAGTTGGAAACGTCGGGCATAACCGTCACGCGGATCCCGGTGATAGGCCCGCACAAAACATTCGGCCAGCGCCTCTCGACCCCATGAGTCCCCCGAAATGAGCAGTTCCGCAATCGCCAGCGTCATCTGAGTGTCATCCGTGTAGGCGCCCGGCCGCACACCGAGATGCGTCGGATGCTGGACGTACCCCGTCAAGAGGTTGCGCTCGGCAATGAAGTCCGGATCGGCGTATTCGAACCCCGCCCCGTACGCATCCCCAACCGCCAGCTCGATCAGCATATCCCCTCCAGATCGCGCCGACATTGCGTAGAACGCCCTACACGACAGTACTATCCGAACTTTTGGGCTCGCAATGTTCGCGCAGCGCACCGAGTAATAGGCTCATCGAGCGTTGCGCGAGGTGTCGACATATACCCGCTCACATCCGGTCCGAGCGCACGACCACGAATCGAGACCCCGGATCGAAATCGAGCTGCTCATGATAGCTCACGGGGTGCCCGGGTATGCCAGAGATTGTGATGCGGCTGGCGCACCCCTAGGAGGACAGCTGTGACTTCCCCCGAGATCCAACAAACACAGGTGCTCGTGGTCGGTGGCGGCCCAACTGGAATGTTGCTCGCCGGTGATCTCGCACGGTCCGGGCACTCCGTCACAGTGCTCGAGCGCCGACCGATGATCAACCCGTCCAGTCGGGCATTCGCCACCATGGCACGAACCCTGGAGGTACTCGACAGTCGCGGGCTCGCCGAAGGCCTGCTGGCCGACGCTGGCACCGCCGACCACGTGGACCTGTTCTTCGGGGGTGCGGTCGACTTGTCCCACCTACCCTCCCGCTACCGCTATGTGATGATCGCGCCACAGACCGCCATCGACGCCGCTCTCGAGTGCTACGCCCATGACCATGGTCCTCGATACCACGCTCGCACAGGCCCGCCGAACGGAGACCGGACCCACAGTCCTCGTCCGTCCGGACGGCTATATCGCCTGGGCCGGACCCAGTAGCCGCCGCACAGGACCACGAGGATGGGAGACCGCGTGGTACGGGTGGATAGGGCCGCCTACGTCACGGTCCGGGCGTCGCGGTAAACGAAACCCAACCCGCGACAACTGAGACCGCAACCTCTGGACCCAGCTGGATCGTCTCCACGAGCGCGCCACAGTCACAAGCTTCGAAGCTCAGGTCTTGCCATCGGTCGAAAGAGCGTGCTGCTCGGAATGAGTGGAGGGCAGCGTGTTGCACCATGTTTCACTGGCGGAGCGCACAGCAAGCAGACCCGACAAAGAGATACCCACCATCAGGGCCAAAGCCCAACTCCAGCCGGAGCCGCTGTCCACGATGAACCCGAACATCGGCTGTAGCACAGCCGATGCAACGAAAACTCCGGCATTGAGCACTGCGAGAGCGGTAGCCGCGATCTCGACGGGAACGGACTCTTTCAACGCCGCGAACGACACCGTCACCTGAGACGCGGCGGCACCCACCACGATGTACAGGCCCAGGCCTTGCCAGCCCGGTTCCCATGGCAGGAGGGCAAGGCCCATCCAGCCGGCCACCGCCATCCAACTGGTGGCCAGCAGAAAAGGTTTGCGGCGCCCGATCCGATCGGACCACACGCCGATGGCCAGACAACCCAGGCCATACACTGCAAGCGCCGCAGTGGTGTATCCGGCGGCAACAGTGTTGGACAGCCCGCGAGTTTCGGTGAGCAACGGGACACCCCACAAACCAGCGAAGGCGTAGAAGGTGCCGTTCGTGCCAGCGGTCGCCGCCAGCAACGGCCACAGTTCGCGCCGTCGCAGCGCGGCGCGTAGACCGCCGCGAACTCGACTCGCGCGACCGGCCTGTGTGCCGAAGCCGTATGGCGGCCGATCACGCACCACAGCGGCCACCGCAACCGACAGGACGAGTCCGGCCAGCGCCGCCATCGCAAAGATCTGCCGCCAGTCACAACGCTCCAGCAACCACGCGGTAGGTGAACCTGCTCCGATCGCGCCACAGGTGGCCGCCAACATCGTTACACCAGTGACCAGGCCGTAGCTTTCGGGGCGGAACCAGGACGCGTTGTACTTCATGATGCCGACGAACACCACCGACAAACCCCCGCCGGTCAGCATCGGTCCCACCGAAGCCATCGGTGGGTTCACCGCACCGGCCAGCACCAGGGATCCGCCTGCGGTCACGAGGGAACCAGCGGCAACACACGATCGGACGCCGTAGCGGTCCACCAATATCCCCGCTGGGATCTGCGCCACCGTATACACCCAGAAATGCCATGCGGCAAGCGTTCCCAGCGTGGTCGCATTGGCTCCCAAATCGGCGGAGAGATCCTCTGCCGATGTGGCAGGAGCGAACCGATGGAAGAACCCGAGCAGAAAGCAACCCGCCAGCACCGACCAACCTGCCAGGCGACGAGTGCGAAGGCTATGCACCAAGGACCTGATCCAATATCCAATTGTCCAAGCGGTGGACGACGTGTTCCTCGGGCAGATAACAACCCGGCGCCGAGGAGTTCAGACCTTTCTGCTGATGCTCGGTGATCCAGTCGTCCTCTTCGATCACTTGGTCGAGCCGTTTGTAGTAACGCTTGGACAATTCGTCGAAGTCGGTCCGCTCGGTCGTCGAGGTAGGGAAGGAGTAACCGACGCGGACTCGCGTGCGAGTCGCGGATTCCGGAATCTTGTGGATCCACCACATTGTGTCTTGCGCAGTCACGACAAAGAACCCAGGCAGAAGGATGGAGAAATGAGTGCCTCGAGAGGCCGCGCCGGTCAGACCCCTGGTGTGGGGAAAGCCAGTACGTCGCTCGCTCGGATGCAGAGCCGGAGTGTGTTCCGACTCGTGGTAGACACCGATCCAGTTGCCCTCGGAAAGAGGACTGGTCACTGGCTGCGCGCCGATCGAACTGCGGTGGATGTGTTTCGTATGCAACGTTTCCATGTCGACCTCGACATACAATTTCCAATTGGAATCGAGAACATACTCTCGTTGGTTGACCGCAATCATCTGCGCGGTCTGGTGAGGAACCGCGACAGTGGAAGTGAAGTTGCCGAGATAGTCGTCGAGAGTGGGCGAGTTCGCTAGATCTCCAAGATGCACGAAGATCAGCCCCTCACGGATCCCGGAAGGCACCCGAACCAGGTTCTTGCCCAGCCCTGGGAGCTCGTGTCGGCCGTATTGGTCGAGCCCTGGTGCATATTTGAGAACCCCTTCGAGGGAATACGTCCAAGAATGGTAGGGACAGCGCAGCGCACGACAGTTTCCTGCCTCCTGGTCGAGGATCAAAGATCCGCGGTGACTGCAGGAATTACGGAATACACGCACTTCCCCATCGTCCCCACGCACAACCAGCAGGGACTCACCCAACAAACGCAAGGTGAAGAAGTCGCCGGCTTTGCCCACAGATGAGGCAAGTCCTGCGAAATGCCACGCAGGACGGAACATGGTCTCTATCTCCCGCTCGAACCACGCATGGTCGGTATACACCCAGAAAGGCATGGTTTCGGCGTGCTCCCGGGGAAGGCGCGTCGCCGCATATAGAGCTGGATCGAAGATGTCTGACACTGTGCGCAAAACGATTTCCCTCCCCATCAAGATCGTCTAGCTTAGAGTATACGTTGTGCTACGCGTGCGCAATTGCTGAAGAATCCGCTGATCGTCTGATAGACGGTCCGTACATCAGGGCACAGGTCTCGCCTCCGTGGCCGACCTCGATGATGACGGTGCCACCAGTCGAAGTACTGGCCGGTGGCAGAATCGTGCAATGACAGCTGTCAGAACTGCCCGCCACCAAAGACTCTCGACGTTCTTGGCTTCCCGCAGTGATTTCGAGCTCACCGAGCTCGTCGACACCTCACCGGTCACAACCGTGAGTGTGGGTGGGGCCTCTGCGATCATCGACATCGACAGCTTTCCGGTATTCACCAAACGCATCCCACTGTCCGACCGGGAGCTCGCCAATCCGGGCTCCACAGCGAACCTGTTCGACCTGCCGATGTTCTGCCAGTACGGCATCGGCGGCCCTAGCTATAACGCATGGCGCGAGCTGGCCGCGAACATCATCGTCACCGACGCGGTTCTGGCCGGCGAGACACAGTCGTTCCCTGTGCTCTACCACTGGCGTGTATTACCCGGCCGTTCAGCAGTCGCAGCCGAACACGCCGATATCGACACCGTGGTCGCTTACCAGGGCGACAGCCCGGCCGTGCGAGCCCGGCTCGAAGCGCTGGCCGCCGCACCGTGCAGCCTCGTGCTGTTCTGCGAATACATTCCACACCCGATTACAGACTGGCTTCGAGAAGACCCCGTGGGCAAGGCCGCCACGGTCGAACGACAACTTTCGGAAATCGTGACTTTCCTGCGCGATCGGGAATTGCTGCACATGGACGGACATTTCGGCAACATGCGCACCGACCTGGAGCGGATCTACCTCAGCGACTTCGGGCTGGCCACATCGCCGCAATTCGACCTGTCGGCCGCCGAGCGCGACTTCGTCGAACGCCACACCAACCATGACGCCGACTATGCCGCCATGCGACTGGTCAACTGGCTGGTGACCGACGTCTGCGGGATACCGATGTCGCCCAGCAACGGCTCCATCACCCGCAACGAGTATGTACTTCGGTGCGCTGCCGGTCACATCCCGGAGGACGTGCCACCGGTGGTGGCCGCGATCTTGACCCGGCACGCACCAGCCGCCGCGAAGATGAATGCGCTCCTGTGGAGACTGTTCGACGGCGACATCCACACGGAGTACCCCGACATGTGAGGGAGACCGGGCCGCTGTGCTTCTCGTACCCGGCTCCTCAGCGGCAGCCGCTGTCATCTCGGGACCGGATGGCCGCAGCCATGAGTCCGAGACGAAAACCGGACCCGGATTCGTTGCGCAACCGCGACCGGCAATGCGTTGCGGAAACGCCACCGCCAGTGGATTACTGGATACAGCGGTATCGCAGCCGATGGATATGCGCTGCAAGACGAGATCTTTCCCCTCGGAGGCCTTGGATGGCACCGGTGCTCACCTCGCTCAACCCCAGTTTCGGGCCTCCGGCCGGGGGAAACACGGTGCAGATCTTCGGAAGCGGGTTCACCGAAGGAGTGCCATCGACCGTGCGGTTCGGTACAACGGCAACCACCTTCACCATTGTTTCCGACACTCACATCGACGCCAGCGCCCCACCTGGCGCCGGCACCGTCGAGGTCACTGTCGCCGCCGTGCCGAGCGGTACCAGCAATCCGCTGCCCTACACCTACGGCGGCGCCGGGCTGCTGTTCTTCACCGATGGGATCGACACCGGCAATGTGTACTCGGTGCCGCAGACCGGGGGCACACCAACCCTGCTCGCGTTCGGACTGAGCATTCCCGAAGGTCTCGTCCGGGTCGGAACCCTCCTGTACTTCTGCGAGTTCTTTGCCAATCGAGTGTCGACGGTGCCGGTCACCGGTGGCACAGCGACCCCCTTGGTGACCGGACTGTCGCTCCCCACTGATATCACCGTCTCCGGCAACACCCTGTTCATCGCCGACCCGGGCCACTCCGATCGAGTGGTGTCGGCACCGATCACCGGCACCGACACCCCGACTATGGTCGCCACCAGCCCCACCGGCATCTTCTGGATCACCGATGGGGCGCCGACCCAACCAGGAATGACGCCGGTCGCGGCGGGTCTACCAACGGCACCCGTGCTCACCTCGCTCACACCGAGTTCAGGACCCACAGCCGGGGCCAACACGGTGGAGATCTTCGGCAGCGGTTTCACTGGCGTCGGTCCGTTGATCGTGCGGTTCGGGTCGACGGCAACCACCTTCACCATCGTCTCCGACACACGGATCGACGCCATTGCCCCACCCGGCACCGGAACCGTCGACGTCACCGTCGCCGCCCTGCTGAACGGCACCAGCAATCCACTGTCCTACACCTACGGCGGCCTGCTGTTCTTCACCGATACCAACTTCATCGGCACTGTGTTTTCGGTGCCACGAAACGGTGGCACACCGACTCTGGTGGCGACCGACCTGAGTACTCCCGTTGGCCTCGTCCGGGTCGGCGAGCTGCTCTATATCTGCGAGCAAGGGACCGCCCGGGTATCGACGGTGCCGGTCACCGGTGGAACGGCGACCCCCTTGGTAACCGGTCTGTCGCTCCCAACGGATATCACCGTCTCCGGCAGCACCCTGTTCATCACCGACCAAGGCACCGATCAGATCGTGTCGGCCCCGATCACTGGGACCGCGACGCCCACCGTGCTCGCCACGAGCCCCACCGGCGTATTCGCTATCACCACTTGAGCGCCCGCTCGATGCCGAATCCTTTGGTGCTGACCGCCACACGGTAGCGCCTCCGGCACTCGGCAAGATCGCCCCGGACCGCGTCCGCGCCGGCACAACGAGCTCGGAACTCGATAGCAAGGGAGGCTTTGGTACGTCTGAACTACCGTCGAAAGTGTGACCGGCACCCGATGGACAATTCTTGGTGAGAACCTGGTGGACGAGAACCGCCATGTCCGGCTGTCAACAGCTGACGTGCGGCTGCCGAGCGGAGTCGAGTTCACTCAATATGTCGCTCGAATGCCCCGATGCGCAATGACGCTGGTACTCAACGACGACCGGGAGGTCCTATTGATGTACCGGCACCGGTGGATCATCGATCAGTGGGTGTGGGAGCTGCCCGGAGGCTACGTCGACCACGCCGAAGACGTCGCCGATGCCGCCGCACGCGAGGTAGAGGAAGAGACCAGCTGGCGTCCGCGGTCGATGCAGCACCTGGTGACCTATCAGCCGGCCGTCGGCACACTCGACCAGCCGCAGGAGATCTACCTTGCACGCGGCGCAGACCTCACCGAAACGCACCCGGATATGGAAGGCCGAGGTGATTCGGTGGATACCACTCGATGGCGCGATGCAGATGATCGACCGCGGTCAGATCGTCGGCGCAGCAACCGTGGTCGGTATCTATCGGGCACTCACCTTGCCCTAGCCGACGCCGAAACACTGGCTGGCTTTCACCGAGGTATAGGCGGTGCCGATGTACGCCAACGGTCCGGGACGGTGGGCATCATCGCAGTCGAATACTCGCTAGGCAGCGTTCGGTGACTGGCACAGGACCTGCTGTTGGTTCGCGCCTCATCTCCATGGGCTTCCACAAACCACCCGATCCCCGCGCGACAGCACGCCGAGAAACCGAAACAACGGGTTCTCGCTGTGTCGCTCTGGCTCTACTTCGTGAGCCGCCAACACGGCTGCCATTGCGGCGCCCTCGGCCGGCAAGTTCAGGGCTCATCGGCAACCGCGGTAGTGTGAATCGATATCCGCCTGGAACGACGAGAAGCCTTGCGCAACTCGTGCTTTGGAGCTGTCAATCACCGTCTCGACTCAGCCAGTCCCTGCATCGTTCGAGATACTCTGCCAGATGCCGGACAATAAACTCACGGCAGTTCCAGGTACCCGGGCTGACCTCGAGTTGCCAGGCATACACCCACGCTTCCGTGCCGTCGTTCAGTGTGACGAGTTCCAACGAGTAGTCAGGATCTTCGAAACGGTCCAACCGCATCCACTCAGTCGGTGTGAGGTCGGTAAACGTGAGACCGACTGTCCTGATTCCGGGCCTTGGGACAAGTCCCGGATACGGCCGAAAGGGGAGCGGAGCACAGATCCAGTCATCGAGTTCGCCGGGTCGCGTGTGTGGAACTCGACCGATCAGCGTCCGCACGACCTCGAGTATCTGGAGTGTTCCATATGCAAACAACGGCATCGTGGTTGTTGATGCGAGGCCCCCAGGCCCGAGAATATCCGACCGGAGAACGTGGACGCGGGCCGCGGTGGATGACATGAATTCTCTCCTGGCAGCCGGTTCAGGACTCAATTGGATCGCTCGATGTGTTCGACTTCCCATCGCAGGGTGACCGATTGCCCGGGCCGCAAGTAGTTCCGGGTGAGAGTCACGACCACATCCGTTCCGTCATTGTCCCAGATAAGATCCTCGGATACGGATTGCTCGGTACCGTTCACCTGCTCCTCGAGGACTGTGTAGGACATCAGCCGACCAACAGAATTGTGGCGAATGGTGAGCGTCACGTGTCGGGTGTACCGCGGAATGCACTGACGCCAATAGTGATCACTCACGAACTGTCCTCCGGTGCATTCGTATGCGATGGTGCCGGTATCGCCGGGCTGAATCGGTGGCGATATCTGGCACGCGAACTTGGCCAAACCGGTGGTGTCATGAATCCGCTGGATCAGTACTTTGCGGTGGCCAGCGGACATCGGCGCGATCGCGATGGAATTGGGTGTGTGCTCGAACCACACCTCACGTGGGATTCTGGTGATGGGCCTACTACTCATATTGAACAACTCGTGCTGGTAGCGCACGACGCCTTGTCCACCTTCGCCAATCGAGATATCGACTTGCATCGTGAGTTCCACAAGTTGACCGGCGAGGCTGGCGATACGGGCGGACTCTTCAGGTGGCAGCCGCAGGACACGGGCGAGAGCAACGAGCTTCTTCGTGATGCGCTGAAGCGAATCGGGGATCTCATCGCCCGCCGAGTGGAAGGCTCCGTCGAGCCTCACCGCGCCGTGTGGTTGGTGGGATTCCGCTGGGGTCCATTCGGATCGATCGGCGTCGGGAGTCCGAAAAGCTTCACTGACAGCTCGTACCAGCTGACCGACTCCTGATTTGTCGGAAACAGGTAGATCATCGTCGGGAACGAGCTCGAAGAGCGCTGCAGCAGTCCAGTCGGGGAACATGGCTTCGAGGATGCGGCAGTGGTCCGGGTAGGGAAGGCCCTTCAGCTCACCGGCCAACCACTGATGAAGTTGACCTCGACTCGGGGCGGTACCGACGAGGTCGGTGTCGATCAGACCTGCCGCTCGATCATACTCACGACAGAAGGTCGCATACTTCTGCCAATGACGTTCCCGAAGAAGTTTTTTCAGCCTGATTGCCTTCGCTGCACTCACGTCCCTCCGTCGTAGCGCGCCACAGTTCAGCGTAGAGGATGTGACAAAGAAGCGACAGGACGCTGCAGTGCGCGACCGACACGCGCTAGGCGTGACCGTGATGGGGTCGCGGGAGGACGCCACGCCGTAGTTGTTTCGAGTCATGAGAAGACTCGTCGGCGAGCCGACCCAAATGGCTGACCAGCAATCGGAAACCGTGTGCGATAGCCGCTTTCCAGATACCACGAACAAACCGGGCGATCTGCGATTGTCGCTCGAAATTCTCTCAATCCAAGCGTATCTGGTCGCGGATGTGCGGATGAGTAGCGGCAAGCCTGTTCGACGGCGGCAGCGACCCAGCAGACCTAGCGACTCGTCGCCAGAAGCCGAGATGGAAGTTCTGACCCGATTGGCTGCCGCGCTGCGAGAAATGCCCGAAACACCAGTAGCGGTCGAGAAGCCAGCCCGCTGGTTTCGACGTGCTGATGGAACGTTCAGCCCGATCTACACCGACGGCCACGTAGGCCATCGGTTTTCGTGGACGCAGATGCTTGCCGCCGCAGGCGCGGACAGTGTCGATGTTCCCGGACTGTGGGCAGCAACGACCTCACCCGAGGAGCACGCATGAGACTTCAACCTGCCGCTATCGGCTATCTGCGCTGCGACGTGTCCGGTTTCCGGCAGCAATGGCACGAAACCCAGATTCGGAATCTGGCGCGCCGCTACGGCTACCGGTTGCTCAAAACCGTCACCTTCACCAACCGCACCGACGACCGTGTTCAGCGTCTGATCGCTGTCGTGCTCGCCACCGACGCCGAAGCGGTGTTCGTCCCCGGTCTCGACCACTTCGGCGACACCGTGCCCGCTCGACTCGTCGCGGTAGCCGACCTCAACACCGTCACCCCCGAACAGACCTGGTCACGGCGACCATAACTATCCAAAACCGCCCGATCTCGGACGCTGGGTGCGAGATCGTCAGGAGCTGCTGCCGAGCGCCCGGTCGTTCAAGGCGGCCAGCACCATGCGGCGCAGGACCGGCCGAGCCCGGACGGCGGTCGCCGTGCTCACACTGTGCGGTGTCGAGTTGATCAGGCCGAAGGCGGCGTGTGCCTGTACGCGCGCCGTCTGCTCCGGTAGTTCCGGATGCAGTTCGCGCAGCACCGTCACCCAGATCTCGACGTACCGCCGCTGGGTGCGTCGGATCTCGCGGCGCGCGGCGCCGGGCACACTGTCCAGATCACGGTCCTGAATGCGGATCAGCTCGGGCTCGCCGAGCGCGAAGTCCAGATGGTGGTCGACCAAGCCGGACAGCGCCTGTTCGGCCGAACTCGTCGACGCCACCACAGCGCTACCACCCTCCAACAGCCGCTGGCTGACCCCGGCGAGCAGCTCGACCAGCAATGCCTCCTTGTTCGGGAAGTGCCGATAGACCGCGGGTCCGCTGATACCGACTGCGGCCCCGAGATCATCCAGGCGCACGCCCAGGAAGCCTCGCTCGGCAATGAGCTGGGCGCCCGCCTCGAGCAGTTGCGCCCGACGTTGCGCTTTGCGCTGGTCACGACGGGTTGGTGCGACAGATTCCGCTTGGGTCATACAGAGTCCCCTCCGTCGCGGTGGACATTTCGGTTAACCAACACTAACCTGAATTCCAGTTATCAGCGACTAACTGGATGACAGGATGGCGTGATGACCCTTACCGAAGCGCCTGTGGACAACCGCGCCGCGCACTCGGCGCTGGTGCGCGATCTGCGTGCCCGACTGACCGCCACGGCACTCGGCGGGCCGGCCAAGGCTCGCGAACGCCACACCGCACGCGGCAAGCTGCTGCCTCGACAGCGGGTGGACCAGCTGCTCGATCCGGGCAGCCCCTTCCTCGAGCTGTCGCCCCTGGCTGCCACCGGGTTGTACGGCGACGACTCGCCCGGCGCCGGGATCATCACCGGAATCGGCCGAGTATCCGGGCGAGAATGCGTGATCGTGGCCAACGACGCCACGGTCAAAGGCGGCACCTACTACCCCATGACGGTGAAAAAGCATCTGCGTGCGCAAGAGATCGCGCTGCAGAATCGGCTGCCGTGCCTGTACCTGGTCGACTCCGGAGGGGCCTACCTGCCACACCAGGACGAAGTCTTCCCCGACCGGGAGCATTTCGGGCGCATCTTCTACAACCAGGCGACAATGAGCGCCAAGGGAATTCCACAGATCGCGGCCGTTCTCGGCTCGTGCACCGCGGGCGGCGCCTACGTACCGGCGATGAGCGACGAAGCCGTGATCGTGCGCAATCAGGGCACGATCTTCCTCGGCGGACCGCCGCTGGTGAAGGCCGCGACCGGCGAAGTTGTCACTGCCGAGGAGCTCGGCGGCGGGGATCTGCACGCACGGATGTCGGGCGTCACCGACCATTTGGCCGACGACGACCAGGACGCGCTACGGATCGTGCGTCGCATCGTGGCCACACTCGGCCCCCGCGCCGACACCCCCTGGACGGTTCGGCCCACCATCGCGCCCGCGGCACCGGAATCGGAACTCTACGACGTGGTTCCGGTCGATCTGCGCACCCCGTACGACGTGCGCGAAGTGATCGATCGCGTGGTCGACGCTGCCGACGACGGCCACAGCAGTTTCCACGAATTCAAGGCCGAATACGGCACGACCTTGGTCACCGGATTCGCGCGCATCCATGGGCATCCGGTGGGCATCGTGGCCAACAACGGGGTGTTGTTCAGCGAATCCGCGATGAAAGGGGCGCATTTCATCGAACTGTGCGACCAGCGCCGCATCCCACTGCTGTTCCTGCAGAACATCACCGGCTTCATGGTCGGCCGCGACTACGAAGCAGGCGGCATCGCCAAACACGGCGCGAAGATGGTCACCGCGGTGGCCTGCGCGCGGGTACCGAAACTCACGGTCGTCATCGGCGGCTCCTACGGCGCCGGCAACTACTCGATGTGTGGACGCGCGTATTCGCCACGGTTCCTGTGGATGTGGCCGAACGCGCGTATCTCGGTGATGGGCGGCGAGCAGGCGGCATCGGTGCTGGCGACGGTGCGCGGCGATCAACTCGACAGCACGGGTGAACCGTGGTCGGCTGCCGACGAGGAAGCGTTCAAGAACCCGATCCGGGACCAATACGAAGCCCAGGGCAATCCCTACTACTCCACCGCACGGCTGTGGGACGACGGCATCATCGACCCCGCCGACACCCGAACGGTGCTCGGCCTGGCCCTGTCGGTGTGCGCGCAAGCGCCGCTGGAACCTGTCGCCTACGGCGTGTTTCGGATGTGATCGGCATGCTCGACACCTCCATTCCCGTGGCGTTCGACACCGTGCTGGTGGCCAACCGTGGCGAGATCGCGGTGCGGGTGATCCGCACCTTGCGCACCATGGGGATCCGCTCGGTCGCGGTCTACAGCGACGCCGATGCCGACGCCCGACACGTCCACGAAGCCGATACCGCGGCGCGCCTGGGTCCCGCCCCTGCCAGAGACAGCTACCTCGCCATCGACGCGATCGTGGCCGCCGCACTGCGCACCGGAGCGCAGGCGGTGCATCCCGGCTACGGATTCCTGTCGGAGAATGCGGCGTTCGCCGCCGCGCTGGCCGAGGCGGGCATCGTCTTCCTCGGCCCGTCCGCCCGGGCGATCGAAGTGATGGGCGACAAGATCGCGGCGAAGAACACCGTCGCCTCCTTCGGCGTCCCGGTGGTACCCGGTATCGCCGCACCCGGCCTCACCGACGACGAGCTGATCGCGGCGGCCGCCGAGATCGGATATCCAGTACTGATCAAGCCCTCCGCCGGCGGCGGCGGTAAAGGTATGCGTCGGGTGGACGAGCCGGCGGGACTGCCGGACGCGCTGCGGGCCGCGCGGCGCGAAGCCGCCGCCGCGTTCGGCGACAGCACACTGTTCCTGGAACGCTTCGTCACCCGACCCAGGCATATCGAAGTGCAGATCCTCGCCGATCGGTTCGGCACGGTGTTGCATCTGGGTGAGCGCGAATGCAGCCTGCAACGCCGCCACCAGAAAGTCGTCGAAGAAGCCCCCTCGCCCTTGCTCGACGAGGCGACCCGAGCCAAGATCGGTGCCGCCGCCTGCGACACCGCGCGCAGTGTGGACTACACGGGCGCGGGCACTGTGGAGTTCATCGTCTCCGCGGACCAGCCCGAAGAGTTCTTCTTCATGGAGATGAACACCCGCCTGCAGGTGGAGCATCCGGTCACCGAACTGGTCACTGGAATCGACCTGGTGGAATGCCAGATTCGGGTCGCGGCCGGGCAGCAGATCGCGGCACGGCAGGACGATATCCGCATGGTCGGCCACGCCATCGAAGCCAGGGTGTATGCCGAAGACCCGGCGCGTGGGTTCGTGCCCACCGGTGGTCCGGTCCTCGACCTCGTCGAACCGGAAGGCTCAGGGGTGCGGGTCGATTCGGGGTTGCGGATCGGTGCGAACATCGGCGGAGACTACGACCCGATGCTGTCGAAGGTCATCGCGCACGCCGGTGATCGGTCCTCCGCGCTGGCGAAGCTGGACCGGGCGTTGGCCGATACCGTATTGCTGGGCGTGCCCAGCAATATCGCGTTCTTGCGCTTCCTGTTGGCCGACCCGGACGTGGCAGCCGGACGCCTGGACACCGCCCTGCTCGATCGGCGGGTGGCCGACTTTCGTCCGCCCGACATCGGCGACGACGAGTTCGTGGCCGCTGCAGCCTACCGCTGGCTGCGCCGCTGGCCGACGACGCCGGTCGATTCATGGGCGGTCCCGTCCGGGTGGCGGATCGGGGACGACGCATCGACTCCCGTGCGTCTGGCCGGCGGTGACCGGGTGGAGCACATCCACCTGTCCGGCACACCCGACGACGGTGCGGTACGGATCGGCGATGGCGACGCAACCACCCTCACCGCGACCTTCGCCGGAACCGCCGACATCGGCGTGCTCACCGTGACCACGGCCGGCCTGCGGCGCACCTACCGGATCGCCGAACACGACGACTTGCTGTGGATCGCCGGGGCGTCCGGAACCGTCGCGCTGCGCGAGGTCGCCGAGGTCAGCGCCCGCGGCGACGACGCCCACGTCGGTGACGCCGAGATTCGTAGTCCGATGCCGGGCTCGGTGATCGCGGCGCCGGTCGGCTCGGGTGACACCGTCGCCGCTGGCGATCCGGTGATCATCGTGGAGGCGATGAAGATGGAGCACTCGCTCGGTGCGCCGGTCGCCGGAACCGTCGAACTGCTGGTCGAGGCCGGCGCTCAGGTGCGCCTCGACCAGGTGCTCGCGCGCGTCGTCGCCGCGGATCGACAGAATCACGTCGCACCGACCGAACCCGGAGGAATTCCGACATGACCGACTTCCTGTCCACCGGCGCCCTGCCGCAGGAGTATCGCGACCTCGCGCTGACCGTGCGCGACTTCGCACAATCGGTGGTCGCACCGGTCGCCGCCACCCACGATGCGAATCACACCTTTCCCTACGACGTGGTCGGGGGAATGGCCGACATGGGGCTGTTCGGCCTGCCGTTCCCCGAAGAGTACGGCGGCATGGGCGGCGACTACTTCGCACTGTGCCTCGCACTGGAAGAACTGGGTAAAGTCGACCAGAGCGTGGCTATCACGCTGGAAGCAGGCGTGTCGTTGGGTGCGATGCCGATCTACCGGTTCGGCACCGACAAGCAGAAACAGGAATGGCTGCCGCAACTGACCAGCGGGCGCAATCTCGCCGCCTTCGGGCTCACCGAGCCAGGCGCCGGCAGCGACGCGGGCGGCACCAAGACCACCGCGATCGCCGAGGGCGGTGAGTGGATCATCAACGGCAGCAAGCAGTTCATCACCAATTCCGGCACCGATATCACCGTCCTGGTCACCGTGACCGCCGTGACCGGACAGACCGACGGTAAAAAGGAGATATCCACCATTCTCGTGCCGGCCGACACCGCCGGTTTCGTCGCCGAACCCGCATACAACAAGGTGGGCTGGAATGCCTCGGACACCCATCCGCTCAGCTTCACCGACGTCCGCGTGCCCGAAGAGAACCTGCTCGGCGAGCGTGGACGCGGCTACGCGAACTTCCTGCGCATTCTCGACGAGGGCCGGATCGCCATCGCCGCGCTCGCGGTCGGCGCTGCACAAGGGTGCGTGGACGAGAGCGTGCGCTACGCCGCCGAACGCGTGGCATTCGGCCAGCCGATCGGGCGCAACCAGGCCATCTCCTTCACCATCGCCAGGATGGAGGCTCGGGCGCACGCCGCCCGGACGGCCTACTACGACGCCGCGGCCCTGATGTTGGCGGGCAAACCGTTCAAGAAGCAGGCGTCCATCGCGAAACTGGTGGCCAGCGAGGCCGCCATGGACAACGCACGCGACGGGACGCAGATCTTCGGCGGCTACGGCTTCATGAACGACTACGCGGTCGCCCGGCACTACCGCGACAGCAAGATCCTGGAAATCGGCGAAGGCACCACCGAAGTGCAACTGATGCTGATCGGCCGGGAGCTGGGATTGTGACCCGACACACCGTCGTGCAGCGGGGACTGTGGTTCGAGGAATTCGACACCGACGTGGTCTACGAGCATCGGCCGGGCCGCACCATCACCGAAGCGGACAATGTGCTGTTCACCACCCTGACGATGAACACCCAGGCACTGCACTTGGACGCGGCGTTCAGCGAGCGACAGCCGCCGTTCAATCAGCGGCTGGTGAACTCCATGTTCACGTTGTCCACCCTGGTCGGACTGTCGGTAGCCCAACTGACGCAGGGCACCCTGGTGGCGAATCTCGGCTTTTCGGACATTGCGTTTCCGAAGCCGCTGTTCCACGGTGACACCATGTACGCCGAAACGGTGGTCACCGGTAAGCGGGAGTCGAACAGCCGCCCGCGTGAAGGCATCGTGACCCTCGCGCACACCGCACGCAACCAACACGGTGACATCGTCGCCACCGCGGTCCGCAGCACACTGGTCCGCAAGGCCCCGAACCAGGGCGCCCGATGACCTGGCAGATGGCGGGTCCGGCGTGGTTGTTCTGCCCGGCCGATCGCCCGGAGCGCTATGCCAAAGCAGCGGCGGCAGCCGATGTGGTGATCATCGACCTGGAAGACGGTGTCGCCGACGACGCCAAGGCGGCAGCGCGCACCGCGCTGGTGGACACACCACTGGATCCCGCGACCACGGTGGTGCGCGTCAACCCGGCAGGCACTACTGAGCACGCACTCGATCTCACAGCGCTGGCCGATACCGACTACCAGCGGATCATGCTGCCGAAATACGAGTCGGTCGAACAGATCACCGCGCTGGGCGACTGGGCGGTGATCGCGCTGATCGAATCGCCGTCGGGCGCGCTCGGGGTCGAACACGCGGTGCGCGAGCGCAACACGATCGGCGTCATGTGGGGCGCCGAAGACCTGGTCGCAGCATTGGGCGGTACCTCCAGCAGGCGTGCCGACGGCGCCTACCGGGACGTGGCCCGGCACGTGCGCTCCACGACGCTGCTCGCCGCGAAGGCGTATGGAAAGTTCGCGCTGGATTCGGTGTACTTGGACATTCGCGATCTGGACGGCTTGGCCGCCGAGGCCGACGATGCAGTCGCCGTCGGCTTCGACGCGAAGGTGGCGATCCATCCGAGCCAGGTGCCGGTGCTGCGAACGGCCTATACGCCATCGCACCAGCAGGCCGACTGGGCACGGCGACTGCTGGCGGAGGCGCCGAACCATCGCGGCGTCTTCACCTTCGAGGGCAGAATGGTGGACGGCCCCGTCTTCCGGCACGCCGAGCAGATCGTCCGGCGTGCCGAGCGCGCCTGAAGACCGAGTCCCGCAGCCACGAGGAGCGCGATGCGACCACAATGGGTACCCACCGAGCGAGACATCGCCGAGGCCAGAATCACCGACTTCGCCCGCTCCGTCACCGAGCGCACCGGTGAGCCGGTCGCGGACTATCATGCGTTGTGGCAGTGGTCGGTGACCGATCTCGCCGGGTTCTGGCGCGCAGTGTGGGACTACTTCGACCTCGGTCCCGTCGCCGGCGAGGTGTTGACCGGCACCGACATGCCCGGTGCACACTGGTTTCCCGGCACCCGACTCAACTACGTCGACCAGGTGATCCGCCACCTGCGGACCGACCGACCCGCAATTGTCGCGGTCGGCGAGGACGGTCCGATTCGCGAGCTGTCCTGGGCCGAATTGCTCCACCAGACCGCAGCCTTCGCCCGTACACTGCGCTCCCTGGGCGTGCGCCCCGGCGACCGCGTCGTGGGGTACCTGCCGAACGTCCCCGAGGCGGTCGTGGCTTTTCTGGCCAGCGCGAGTATCGGCGCGGTGTGGAGCGCCTGCGGGCAGGACTACTCGCCGAAGGCGGCGCTGGATCGATTCGGGCAACTCGCGCCCACGGTGCTGGTGACTGCGGACGGCTACCGATTCGGCGGCAAGACGTACGACAAGCGCGCCGACATCGAGCAGTTGCGTGCCGGTCTGGGTTCGTCGGCTGCCACGGTGGTGGTGCCGAGGCTCGGGCTCGAGCTGCCGGACACACTGTCATGGACAGATGCGATCGCCGATCCGACGGGGGCACCGGCACTGGCCACGGAGGCCGTCGAATTCGACCATCCGCTGTGGATCGTGTTCTCCTCCGGGACGACCGGGCTACCCAAGGGCATCGTGCACGGCCATGGCGGCGTCCTGCTCGAACACCTCAAAACCGTTGCGCTGCAGACCGATATCGGCCCCGAGGACACGTTCTTCTGGTACACCACCCCGAGTTGGATGATGTGGAATTTCCAGATTGCGGGACTTCTGGCCGGCGCGACGATCGTCTGCTACGACGGTAGTCCTGCCCATCCCAGCCCGGACACATTGTGGCGCATCGGCGCCGACGTGGGCGCCACGGTTCTGGGTACCAGCCCCGGCTATGTGCTGGCCTGCATCAAGGCAGGCTCCGTGCCACGCTCCGACCACGACCTGTCCGCACTCCGCACCGTCGGCATCACCGGGTCTGCGCTGCCCACGTCGTCGGCGCTGTGGTTGGGCACGAATATCGGCGAGCATGTGCAGATCAGCGCGATCAGCGGGGGCACCGACGTGGTGTCGGCGTTCGTCGGTGGCGTGCGGACCGTGCCGGTGTGGCCGGGCGAGCTGTCGGCGCCCTATCTCGGCGTCCACCTGGATGCCTACGACGACGGTGGACGACCGGTGCGCGGCGAGGTCGGCGAACTCGTCGTCACCGCTCCGATGCCATCCATGCCGGTCTCCTTCTGGAACGATGACGACGGAAAGCGCTATCACGCGGCCTATTTCGATATGTTCCCCGGCACCTGGCGACACGGTGACTGGATCACCATCACCGACCGGCGCAGCGTGGTCGTGCACGGACGCTCCGACGCCACACTCAATCGACATGGCGTTCGGATGGGCAGCGCGGACATCTACCAGTGCGTCGAACAGCTGCCGGAGATCACCGAGGCGCTGGTGATCGGCGCCGAGCAACCCGACGGCGGCTATTGGATGCCGCTGTTCGTGGTGCTGGCGCCCGGAGCAGAGTTCACCGATGAGCTGAAGACGCGGATCACCAGCGCTATCCGGGCCGAGGTGTCACCACGCCACGTGCCCGACGAGATCATCCACGCCCCTGGTATCCCGCATACCCGCACAGGTAAGAAGCTGGAGGTGCCGATCAAGAAGCTCTTCCAAGGCGCCGACCCGGGCAGCGTGGCCGAACCCACCGCGGTCGACGACCCGTCGCTACTGGACTGGTACCGCACGATCCGTCCCTGACGCGGAAATCCCGCCATACGACCAGCTCGTTACGATATTCGACATGAGTGTCGACAACCGCCCTACGGCGCGGAAGGTCAGCAACGGCGACTCGGCACCTCGGGAGATCCGACGCAGGCCGAAGAATCGCCGAGCACAGATCGCAGCCGCTTCGGCTGCTGCGTTCGGCGCCCTCGGCTACCACGGCGTGAGCATGGACGACATCGCCTCCGGCTTGGGGATCAGCTCCGCGGCGCTGTATCGCCACTACCCGAGCAAATACGCCCTGTTCCGAGAGGAATTGCTGCGGGTGGGCCGCGCGATGACCGAATCGGTCGAACTGTCCGAGGACTGGGCGGATCGACCGGCCGAACAGCAACTGCGCCAGGTGCTCGACGCACTGATCGCGGTCACGATCGACAACCGTCCGACAGCAACCCTGGTGCGGTGGGAGGGCAGGTACCTCGAATCCGAGGACCAGGCCACCCTCGAGCGCCAACAGGCAGCAGTCCTCGGCGCCCTGGGCAGTCGCGTGGCCACGCTGCGCCCGCAGACCTCCGACGACGACCTGCGAGTACTCCAGGCCGCATTGCTGAGCACGATCACCAGTATCGCCGACCACCACACCACAGTGCCGGCGAAATCACTTGCCCGCCTGTTGCATTCGGCATGTTGGTCGATCGTGTCCGCGGACCTGCCGGCGGAACACGCGGTCGAGAAGATCACGCCCGTGGTGATCCCGGACTCGTTCAAACACGAACTCCTGCTCCGCAAGGCAGTGGAACTGTTCCATGACCGCGGCTACCCGAATGTAAGTGTGGAGGACATCGCCACCGCCGCGGGCCTGTCGGCCGCGTCCGCGGTATATCGGTTCTATCGGGGCAAAAGCGACATTCTCGCCGCAGCGTTCCGCCGCGCTGCCGAACAAGTGTCCGCGGTGATCGGCCCCACCATCGCGGCAGCACGCGACTCCGAAGAGGCACTCACCGCGTTGATCGCCCAGTACGTCGCCGGATCGTTCGCCGAACGCGCCCTCAGCTTCGTGTACTACACGGAATTTCAGCACGTTCCGGCCGAGGAACGCACCGTGCTGCGCAATATCCAGCGCCTCGGCATCGAGGAGTGGGCCCGGCTCCTACGTGAGGTACGCCCCGAACTCACCTCGGCCGAGTCCCGCATCCTGGTGCACGCGGCCTTCGCGATCGTCGTCGATCTGGGCCGCGCATTCGGCGACAAGCCGCTGGCCGCGCCGGACCGAGTGCGGCTGTTGATGCAGCTGGCACTGTTCGGTCGTCCAGCGCAGTAGCATCCTCGTCGGCCATCCCGAGCCGCCCGGTACCGCGCGAACCCACGACCGATGCCACGAGACCACCCCTGAACCGGGACGCACGCACAGGTCGGGGAATCGACCCGACCGCGGCACTGTTGCGCCAAGAGTGGCTCGTCGCGCGCATCGGCCCACCGGTCACGCCAGCAGCCACGCACTGACCAACGCCGGAAGGAGCGATCTCATGAGCACAGATCTCGACGCCCAACCCGCGGCAGCTGCCGGCACCTTCGCCCTCGGGGGTGTCCTTCCCGTCCATCGGCTCGGGTTCGGCGCGATGCACCTGACCGGGCCCGGTATCTGGGGTCCGCCCAAGGACCCGGACGAGGCGGTCCGTGTGCTGCGCCGAGTTGTCGAGCTGGGCGTGAACTTCATCGACACCGCCGACTCCTACGGTCCGTTCGTCAGCGAACACATGATCCGCGCCGCGCTGCACCCCTATCCCGAACACCTGGTGATCGCTACCAAAGCTGGCATGACCAGGCCGGGACCCGGGATCTTTCGTCCGGTGGGCCGACCGGAATACCTGCGTCAGCAGGCCGAACTGAGCCTGCGCCACCTCGAAGTCGATCGCATCGACCTCTACCAACTGCACCGGATCGACCCCCGGGTTCCGCTGGTCGACCAGGTCGGCGAACTGGTTCTGCTACAGCAGGAAGGCAAGATCCGCCATATCGGCCTGTCCCAGGTGACCGTCGAGCAGCTGCGTCGAGCACGCGAGATCGCCACCATCGTCTCGGTGCAGAACCTCTACAACCTCGCCGATCGCAGCGACGAGGACGTACTGGACTACGCCGAACGGGAGAACATTGCGTTCATCCCGTGGTATCCCATTGCCACCGGGGAGCTCGCCGGTCCGGAAAGCCCCCTGGCAGCCATGTCCGCGCACCGTGGCGCCACGCCCGCCCAGCTGGCTTTGGCATGGCTGTTGCGCCGGTCACCGGTCATGCTGCCGATTCCCGGCACGTCCAGTGTCGCCCATGCGGAAGAGAACGTCGCCGCGGCACGAGTCACCCTGACCGACAGCGAGTTCGAGGAATTGGCCGCGCTCGCTTGATCAGCGCAGCCGTTCTCGACGCCTGGCGCCGACCTCCGGTGGGCGCCAGGCTGCGGCCGAGCCAGTTACCGGGCTTTCGCGCGCTACCCAGGAGTCAGTGCCCCGGACTGGAAATGACATCGATGAGCACGTGGGGACCCCGCTCCCGCCAGTGCATTTGCACATAGCGTAGGCAAGCTGCGCGGTCGGTGGCGCCGTAGGCGACGGTCCAGCCGCCGGGCACAGCGGCGAAGACCGGCCACAGCGAATGGTCGCCCTCCGCATTGACCAGGACATAGAACTGGACCTCGTCATTGTCGAATCGATTGTCCATTCGGTGCGCCTTCTTCCTCGTCGAAGTAGGGTGTTCCTCAATCCGGGCGGGGTGGCTCAGGTCCGGTCGGCATCGGCCAACACTGCGGTGAGCACGTGGCCGATTCGAGCCAGTGCGGCTTCCGACGTCATCCGCCAATGCGATGCTTGGACCGCATGGTTGTGCACCGTGCCGTCGACCGCGTCCGCCCAACTTGCGGCGCCCGCGGCGCCGGTCGGGTCGTCGAGCCCCGCGGTGAAGTACACCAGGTTGCCCTTGAACGGACGTGGCCGGTAGCGCCGGATCAAGGTCAGCGACGTGGCGCCCGCGGCGACCACTCGCTCCAGACGATCGACACCGAACGAGGCGAACGGCTCGGGCAGTTCGGCGATCCGGTGGGCCAGCTGCGCAAGCTCGAGTTCGGCGTCTGCGTCGGAGGCCGCGTCACCGAGCAACCCGCCCAGCAGATCCGCCACCGGCGCCGCGACCTGCTCGGTGGCCGCGATGTCGCGCCGGCTGTCCATCATGGCCAGCACCGCCACCCGCTGTCCGAGCTGCTGCAACTGCACCGCGACCGCATGGGCGAGCACACCACCCAACGACCAACCCAGCACGTGATACGGCCCCTCGGGTTGGACGGTGCGAATCTGCCGTACGTAGTCGCGCGCCCAATCCTCGATCGATTCGGGCAGCTGGGCCGCAGAGTTCAAAACCGGCGACTGGATGCCGTACACGTCCCGATCGGGGTCCAGATGAGCCGCCAGGCCCGCGAACGACCACGCGACTCCTCCGGCGGGATGAATACAGAACAGCGGCTCACGCGCACCGCCCGTCCGCAGCGGAAGCATCACGTCGAACGCGGCCTCGGCATGTACCCGGCCACGGCCGGCCCAGTGCTGCTCCAACCGAGTGATCAGGCGAGCTGGGGTCGGCGCGGTGAACAACCACAGCACCGGAATCTGTTCGCCGAGCGCCGCAGTTGCGGTCGTCGCCAACCGAGTTGCCAGCAGCGAGTTGCCACCGCGTTCGAAGAAGTTGTCGTCCAAGCCGATCCGTTCGACGTCGAGCACGTCGGCGAACACCGCACACACCTGATGTTCCAGATCGGTTTCGGGTGCACGGAAGGCGCCGGCGCCCAGATCGGGGCGCGGCAGGGCTGCCCGATCGACCTTGCCGTTGGGGGTGAGCGGCAACGACTCCAGGCGCCGTAGCACCGCTGGAACCATATAGCTCGGCAGGGTATCGGCCAGCGCGCCTCGCACGTCGGCTGGATCGAGCTGTTCGACCGCGGTGAAATAGCCTACGAGCACAGCATTCTCACCATGCTCGTCGTGTGCGACGACGATCGCCTCGCCGACCCCGGGCTGTGCGCGCAGCGCATGCTCGATCTCGGCGAGCTCGATGCGGTAGCCGCGCACCTTCACCTGGAAGTCGCGCCGTTCGACGTACTCGAGGTTGCCGTCGGCTCCCCAGCGCACCATGTCGCCGGTGCGGTACAGCCGCGTTCCCGGGACGCCGAACGGGTTCGCGACGAACCGTTCGGACGTGAGCCCGGTAGCCCCGTGGTATCCGCGAGCCAATTGCGCGCCACCCAGGTAGAGCTCGCCGGTCACCCCAGTGGGAACGGGATGCAGACGGTCGTCCAACACGTAGACCTGGTTGCCTGATTCCGGGGTGCCGATCGGTACCAGCGCATGCGGGGTCGCGCCGGTCGTCCGGAACCGAGTCACCGAGACGGCGGCCTCGGTCGGCCCGTAGAGATTGTCGATCCTCGCCGTGGTGAGCGCCTCGATTCGCTGGACCGTCGGGCTGGGCAGCGGCTCACCGATGACCAACAGCCTGCGCAGCGAAGGCGGCAAGCGACGGGATCCCGAAGCCTCGGCCACCATTGCGAGCAAGGATGGCACCGCGGTCAGTGTCGTCACCTGGGCGGCACGCACCACATCGAGCAGGCCCGCCGGATCGCGCTGGGCATCGTGCGGTGCGAGCACGATCCGGGCTCCGGCACGTGGCGCCCACCAGAATTCCCACAGCGAAAGGTCGAATGCGGCCGAGGTCATCAGTAGAACCGCGTCGTCGGCGCCGAGCGGGTATTCCGATTGCATCCAGTCCAACTGGTGTGCAATGGCGGCATGCGGGACCGCCACCCCCTTCGGTACCCCGGTCGAACCGGAGGTGAACACGACGTAGGCGGTATTCGCCGACGACAGCGGCGCGAGCCTTTCGTCGTCGCGCACCGGCCGATCGGCCGCCATGGCATCCACGGTCGAGATATCGAGCACCACACTGTTGTTCGACACGGTTGCCGCCGACATCGGCGCTCGCGCCGAGGTGAGCACCACCTGAGGGCTCGCGGCCGACAACACCCGTTCGGTGCGTCCGGCCGGGTGTGCCGGATCCAAAGGAACATAGGCGCCGCCGGCCGTCACCACCGCATACATTGCGACCAGCAGATCGACGCTGCGCGGCATGGCCAACGCCACCACTGTTTCCGGGCCGACTCCACGCCCGATGAGCACTCGTGCCAAATGGTTGACCCGCGCACCGAATTCGCGGTAGGTCACCGTCCGCGTGCCGGCGACCAGTGCGACCGCCTCCGGTGTTCGGGCGACCTGCGCTTCGAATGCCGACACCAGCGTCGCCGGGGTGAAGCTGCGCTCGGGCCGGTTCCACGCCACCAGCATGCGCTCGGTCTCCGCAGGATCCAACAGCGCGAGGTCCCCGACCGACCGTCGCGGGTCCGCGCAGACCGCGCGCAGCAACCGCTGTAGGCGATTGGCGAACCCGGCCACCGTGGACTCGTCGAACAGCGCCGTGGCGTAGGTGATCGACGCGGCCATGCCCGCCGCCGTGCCATCCGCGCGGTAACGGTCGGTGATCACCAGGTGCAGGTCGAACTGCGAGACCTCGGATTCGAAATCGGCCGCAGTGGCGGTCAGTCCTTCCAACGAGAAGTCCGCCTCGGTCTGGTTGTGGAAGGAGAAGCCGACCTGGAACAGCGGATGCCGTGCGGTGGAGCGTTCCGGATTGAGCACCTCGACCAAGCGCTCGAACGGCACATCGGCATGCGCGAAGGCCGCGACGTCGGTGGCGCGTACCCGCTCGAGCAGCTCGGCGAATCCGTCGCCGGCATCGACCCGGGTCCGCAACACCAAGGTGTTGACGAACATGCCGATCACGTCGTCGAGGGCTGCTTCACCACGACCAGCGATCGGGGTGCCGATAGCGATATCGTCCCCGCCGGACAATCGGGCCAGCAACACCGCGAACGCCGCGTGCATCACCATGAACACCGTCGCCCCCGATCCGCGGCCGAGGTCGATCAGCTGTGCGTGCACCGTGGGGTCGATTGCGAAATCGACATGCCCGCCGCGTGTGGAGACGATCGCCGGGCGTGGACGATCCGCCGGCAGGGTCAACTGGGCCGGCAGCTCGGCCAGAGTCTCACTCCAGAACCGGATCTGGCGCGACAGCAGCGAGTCGGGATCGTCCTCGGCGCCGAGCAGCTCACGCTGCCAGATGCTGAAGTCGGTGTACTGCACCGGCAGTGGCGACCACTCTGGCGCCGCGCCCCGCTTTCGGGCGGCGTAGGCGACCATGACGTCACGCGCCAAGGGAGCGAGTGACGAACCGTCCGCGGCGATGTGGTGCACCACCACCACGAGCACATGGTCGGTGCCCGCGTCGCCCGCTTCGCCGTCGACCGGTGCGAACAACCGGGCACGCACCGGGATGGCTTCGGTGACATCGAAACCGCCACCGACGAAATCCGCGACGGCCGCGGCGAGATCATCGGTGGACACCGCAATGGGCGCGAGCACCGGCGTGTTCGCGTCAGCGGGCAACACCAGTTGCACCGGTCCGGACTCGTGCTGGGGGTACACGGTGTGTAGCACTTCGTGGCGGGCAACGACATCGCCGATGGCGGCGTTGAGCGCGGCGATGTCCAACTCCCCGGTCAGCCGCACCGCGAGCGGGATGTTGTACGCGGTGGACTGCCGATCGAGCCGGTTGAGGAACCACATCCGCTGCTGTGCCAGCGAAAGCGGTGCCGGAGCGGCGCTCGAACGCCGGGCGAGCACCGGCCGGGAACGCTCACCCGAGAGGGTGGCGACTGCGCGAGCGAGCGCCGCGACCGACGGATGCTCGAACACCACCCGAACCCCGACGCCCACCCCCAGGCGAGCACCCAGCCGCGAAGCCAGCTGGGTCGCGGTCAGCGAGTTACCGCCCCGAGCGAAGAAGTCGTCGTCCAAACCCACGTCGCCCTCGAGACCGAGCACTTCGGCCACGGTCTGCGCCACCACCAGTTCGGTCTCGGTCTGCGGAGCCCGGAAGGGCGCGGCATGCAACTCGGGCTGCGGCAATGCCTTTCGATCCAGCTTGCCGACCGGCGTCAAGGGCAGCTCGTCGAGCACCAGCACACTGCTCGGGACCATATAGGGCGCCAGCGAGCGGGCGGCATGGGCCAGCAGCTCGGCGGTATCGATGGTGCGGCTGCCTGCCGCGACGACGTAGGCGACCAGAGAAACCGCTCCCGAAGCATCGGTGTGGCCCACGGTGACTGCGGTATCGACAGTCTCGTGTGCCGCGAGCACGGCATCGATCTCGCCGAGTTCGATGCGCAAGCCGCGCACCTTCACCTGGTGATCCGAGCGTCCGACATAGCTCATCGCACCGGATCGCAGCCACCGCACCAGATCACCGGTTCGATACAGCCGTCCACCGGCGGGTCCGTAGGGATCGGCGACGAAACGGGAGGACGACAAACCTGGTCGCGCATGGTATCCCCGGGCCAGGCCCGGACCCCGCAGATACAACTCACCGGTCACGCCGACCGGCACCGGCCGCAGTCGCGCATCGAGCACCACCGCCGACATGCCCTGAATCGGCGTGCCCAGATCCAATGGGTCACCCGGCCGCAATGCCGCACTGATGGTGGTGATCACAGTGGTCTCGGTCGGACCATAGGTGTTGTAGAACGATCGCTCGCCAGCCCACCGGCGCACCGTATCCGCGCCGTACGATTCACCGCCGACAGTGAGCTGACGCAGCTCACTCGCGTCCGTCGGATCGAGGGTCGACAACACCGCGGGGGTGACGAACGCATGGGTCACCCGCTGGTCACGCAGCAGTGCGGTCAGTTCGGCTCCGCCGTAGACCCCAGCAGGCGCAATCACCAGCGTCGCGCCCGCGGGCAAGGCCATCAACAGCTCCAGCATGGACGCGTCGAAGCTGGGTGAGGACACGTGCAGGACGCGGGCGTCGGCGGTGACCTGGTACCGATCTCGTTGGGCACGAGCCACTCCCGCGAGACCACCGTGCGTGGCCACGACTCCCTTGGGAATTCCGGTCGAGCCGGAGGTGTAGATCATCCATGCGGGGTTGTCCACCCGCACGGGCCGACACAGCTCGTCGGCGCCGAGTGGGCGCGCGCTGGTGCGACTCGTGTCGGCGGCGGTCTCAGGGGCATCGAGCACCAGCCAGTCGAGGTCACCGGGCAGCGCAGCGCGCTGCGCCGCGATCGTCAAGCCCAGCGCGGCACCGGAATCCGAGAGCATGTGGCGAATACGGTCCGCCGGGTAGGTCGGATCGACGGGGACGAATATCGCGCCCGTCTTGGCCACCGCCCACAACGCCAGCATGGATTCGATCGAGCGCGGCACCGCCACCGCCACCACGTCCTCGGCTCCGAGACCGCGTCCGACGAGTACTCGGGCCAACCGAGACGACTGCTCGTCCAGCACCCGGTAACTCATCTGCCGCTCCCCCTCGACGAGCGCGACCGCATCGGGGTCGAACGCGACCGCGGCGGCCATCAGCTGCGCCAACGTGCGTGCCGGCGCCGGCGCACCACCACGACGGCCGAGCAACTCGGCGCGTTCGGCGGGCGCCAGCAGGTCGGCCGCCCCGATCGGGAGGTCGGGTTCCGTTGTGAGCGCGCCGAGCAGTCTGCCGAAACGGCGCAGCATCGCTGTCGCAGTGCCGTCGTCGAACAAGTCTGTGGCGTAGTCGAGTTCGACGGCCAGATGACCTTCTGCGTCCGGCTCGGCAGCCACGGTGAACTGCAGGTCGAACCGAGCGACCGGCTCGTCGAACGCGACCGCGCCGAGCGTGAGGCCGGGCACCGCGAACAGATCCGCATCGGCGGCCGGGTAGTTCAACGCCACCGTGAACAGTGGATGTCTCGCTTGCGAGCGCTCGACGTCGAGTTCGTCCACCACATGGTCGAACGGCACCTCGGCATGGCCGAATGCGGCGAGGTCGACCTCCTTGGTCTGCTCCAACAAATCGATGAAGGAACCATCCTGATTCGGCCGCGTACGCAGCACCACGGTGTTGACGAACATGCCGACCAGATCGTCCAATGCCGCCACGCCACGGCCGGCCACCGGGGTACCGATCGGGATGTCGTCGGAGCCGGTCAGGCGAGCCAGCAGCACCGCGAGCGTCGCGTGCACCACCATGAACGGTGTCGCATCCGATCGCGCTGCGAGATCGCGCACCCGGGAGGCGATGTCGCCGCCAATTCTGGCTCGCACGCTCGCGCCGCGCTTGCTCGCCACCGCGGGACGCGGACGATCGGTGGGTAACTCGAGTTCGCCGGGCAATGCACGCAGCGTCTCGGTCCAATAGGCCAGATCGCGGGCCTGCGCGGACTCGCGTTCGGCTGTGCGCCACAGCGCATAGTCCGCGTAGTGCACCGAGAGGTCGGGCCACAGCGGCTGCGAGCCATCGACGCGGGCGAGATACGCCGCCACCAAGTCGCGCAACAGCGGTCCCATGGAGTAGCCGTCCGCCGCGATATGGTGCACGACGGCAACCACCACGTGACTGGTGTCGTGCTCGCGCAACAGCACCGCACGCACCGGTACACCGGCAGTGACGTCGAATCCGGCGCCGAGGAATTCGCCGATCCGCTCCGCCGTTGCGCGACCGTCGAGTGATTCGAGCGCCAAGCGCACCCCCGCGGCCTCCGGCGACAGGATCACCTGGTGGCCGACTCCCGCCGGGTCGATCGGATACATCGTGCGCAGTGTCTCGTGCCGTGCCACGACATCGTCGAATGCCGAGCACAACGCCGCAACGTCCAGTTCGCCCTCGATACGCAGTGCGACCGGGATGTTGTGCGCAGGCGAGACCGGGTCGAGCCGGTTCAGGAACCACATGCCACGCTGCACCGGCGCCAGCGGGATTCGCGCCGGCCGCGGCCCCGCGACCAGCGGCGCCAACTGCTCGTGGGTGTCCTGCACGGTCACCAGTGCAGCCAGGGCGTGCACTGTGGGCGCCTCGAACAGCAGCCGGACCGGGACCCGGCGCCCGAGTCGCTCGCCGAGCCGGGCCAACACGCGGGTGGCGCTGAGCGAGTTGCCGCCGAGAGCGAAGAAGTGATCGTCGACGCCGATCGGTCCGGCACCGAGGACCGATTCGAAGACCTCGGCCACCAACCGCTGGGCCGGCGTCGCCGGGGCGCGATAGGTGACCCGGTCGAACACCGGGTCCGGCAAGGCCTTTCGGTCCAGCTTTCCGGAGGCGTTGAGCGGGAACTCGTCCATGGTCACCAGCGCCGAGGGGATCATGTACGACGGGAGCGTGGCCGCAACGGCGCGGAGAACCTCGGCATCCGACAGCACGGCACCCGGTTGGGCGACCAGGTAGCCGACCAGCTGGTCGTCGCCGGCCGGGGTGGTGACCACTTGTGCCGCCGCTTGGGCGATCGCGGGAACGGCGGCGAGCGCCGCTTCGATCTCACCGAGTTCCACACGCTGGCCCCGGAACTTCAGCTGGAAGTCGGTGCGGCCCAGGTACACCAGCTCAGCGGAGTCCCCACCGTCCCAGCGCACCAGGTCACCGGTGCGGTACATCCGCTCACCCGGCGCACCGAACGGGTTGGCCACGAAACGATCCGCGCTCAGGTCGGGCCGGCCGTGGTAGCCGCGCGCCAACTGCACGCCGGCCAGATAGAGCTCACCGGCCACTCCTGGCAGTGTCGGGCGCAATCGGGAATCCAACACATACACCCGGCTGTTCCACTCCGGAGTGCCGATCGGCATCACGGTGCGGTCGATTTCGCCGGTGACGTCGCGGTAGGTGATACTCACCGCCGCCTCTGTGGGGCCGTACAGATTGTGCAGCCGGGCGGCGCTCACCGCGCCGAAGGTGCGAACGGCTTCGGCGGGCAATGCCTCGCCGATCACGAACAGCATACGCAACGAGTCCAGGTCGCTACGCTGGCGTGTCGTTTCGACATGCCCGGCGAAGACACTCAGCATGGAGGGCACGAAATCGGTGACCGTGACCTGCTTTTCGGCAATCGTGTGGGCGAGGTAGCCGGGGTCGCGGTGGCCGTCCGGAGCAGCCAACACGACGGTGGCGCCGACGCGCAGCGGAAGGAAGTACCCCCACAGCGACACGTCGAAGGTGGTCGCGGTCTTGTGGAGGTAGACGTCTTCGGCGTCGAGTCGATAGTGCGACTGCATCCAGGTCATCTGGTTGACGATCGCGGCGTGCGACACGCTGACGCCCTTGGGTCTTCCGGTGGATCCGCTGGTGAAGACGACGTAGGCCGGATGAAGCGGGTGTATCGGCGCGGTGCGTTCCTCGGCGGCGATCGCATCGTCGGGGTAGTCCTGTAGCGCGACCCGGTCGACCAGGACCGTCGGCATGGTCTCGCCGGTGTCGATCCGGTCGCCGGTCGTGGTGAGCACGACGACCGGCCGCGCCGAGTCCAGGATGTGGGCGTTGCGCTGCGTCGGATGGTCCGGGTCGATCGGAACGTAGGCGCCGCCCGCCTTGAGCACGGCATACATCCCGACGACCAGGTCGAGCGATCGTCGAATCACCAGCGCCACGCGCGATTCCGGTCCCACACCCGTGGCGATCAGGTGACGAGCCAACTGGTTGGAACGCCGGTCCAAGTCGCCATAGCTCATGGTGATCTCGTCCGCCGTTGCCGTCGTGGTGGTGTCGGGCACGAACACCAGCGCCGGATCGTCGGGCGTGGCGGCAGCTTGGGCCTCGAACTCATCGAGCAACATCTCGGCGCCGAACGCCGTGTGCGCGGAATCGTTCCACTCGGTGACCACACGGTGCCACTCGCCGTCATCGAACAGATCGATGTCCCCGACCACCTGGTCGGAGTCGTCGATCACCGCGGCGAGCACGCGAGCGAAGCGCCTGCCGAACGTTTCCGCGGTGGCGGCATCGAACATGTCGGTCGCATAGGTGAGCCGCAGCGTGCCGTCACCGATGGTCAGCTGCAGGTCGAATGGGCTGGTCTCGTAGTCGAATTCGTACTCCGACACCGCAACACCCGCCATGTCCGCGGTGATCGGCTCCAGGTTCTGATAGAACAGCGCGATCTGGAACAACGGATGTCGCGCTTGGGAGCGCGGCGGGTCGAGCGCCTCGACCAATCGCTCGAACGGAATGTCGGCGTGCGCGAAAGCATCCAGGTCTGCCTCGCGTACCCGGCCCAGCACCGCGGCGAAGGTATCGGAGCCCCGCACCTCGGCGCGCAACACCAGGGTGTTGACGAACATCCCCACCAGGTCGTCCAGTGCTGCGTCGCCCCGACCAGCAATCGGTGCGCCGACGACGATGTCGGTCGTCCCGGACAGCCGAGCGAGCACGGTGGCCAGCGCGGCATGCACCACCATGAACTCGCTGGCCTCATGACGCGCAGCAACAGCCGCGATCCCGGCGCGCAGGTCCTCCGACAGCGTCGTCGTGATACTGGCCGCCGCGTGCGAGGCGACGGCCGGGCGTGGCCGGTCGGCCGGCAGATCCACGTGCGCGGGCAGACCTCGCAGCGTCCGCCGCCAGTAGCGCAGTTGGTGGGCCGCCACCGATTCCGGATCGTCCTCGGCGCCGAGCACTTCTCGTTGCCAGAGCGCATAGTCGGCGTACTGCACGTCGAGCTCGGTCCACATCGGTGCGACGCCCGCCGCGCGCGCCGAGTATGCCGCGGCGACGTCGCGGGCGAGCGGGCCCATCGAGAACCCGTCGGCCGCGATGTGATGCACCACCAGAGCGAGAATCCGATCCTGATCGGACACGGTCACCAGTCCGATGCGCAACGGTAGGTCGTCGGTGAGGTCGAACGGGGCCGATACGAATGCGCCGAGTGCGTCCACGGTGTCCAAGCGCTGAATCCGCGGCGTCGGACCTGGATCGAGAATGTGCTGGTAACCGACACCGTCGAGGTCGGGATATACGGTCCGCAGCGTTTCGTGCCTGCCGGTCACGTCGGCGAGGGCGACGGCCAGGGTGTCCTGGTCGAGAGCTCCCGTCAGGCGGACCACCACGGCGATGTTGTACACCGTTTCGGACGGATCGAAGCGATTGAGGAACCACAAGCGTTGTTGCGCGGGCGAGAGCGGCACTCGCTCGGGACGCGGTCGCGCGGCCAGCGCGGGCTTGCCACCGGTGCCGACCAGCTGTTCGACCAGCGCGGCCAGCGCAGCGACGGTCGGCGCCTCGAACAGCAGGCGTACCGGGATCTGGGCATCCAACTCGGCCCCGAGCCGAGCCACGGTCCGGGTCGCGAGCAGCGAATTGCCGCCCAGAGCGAAGAAGTCGTCGTTGCCACCGACGCGTTCGACGCCGAGCAGGTGCGCGACGATCCGCGCAACGGTCGCCTCCACGCGGGTTTGCGGGGCACGGTATTCGGCGGTGGCGAACACCGGTGCGGGCAGCGCCCTACGGTCCAGCTTGCCCGAGGCGTTGACCGGGAAGGCGTCCAACTCCACGAACGACGCGGGCACCATATAGGCGGGCAGGGCGGCGCCCACCGCCGTGCGCACACTGTCGAGATCGATCGTGTGCCGGGGTCGAGCGACGACGTACGCGACGAGTTGGTCACCCCGACGGTCGTCGGCATGCACCGATACCACGGCCTGCGCGATCGAATCCAATGCCGTCAATGCCGACTCGATTTCGCCCGGCTCGATGCGCAGGCCGCGCACCTTCACCTGGAAGTCAGTGCGGCCCAGATACTCCAGCTCGCCATCGGGCCGCCACGCCACGAGGTCCCCGGTCCGATACATCCGCGTCCCGGCAGGTCCGAACGGATCGGCCACGAACCGGTCCGCGGTCAGCTCCGGCCGCGCTACATATCCTCGAGCCACCTGCACGCCCGCCAGGTACAGCTCACCGGGCACACCGACCGGCACCGGCCGCATCCGTGCGTCCAGCACCAGTACTCGCGTGTTGGCCACCGGCCGGCCGATCGGCACGGTGACCAGGTCCGCATCGGTCACCTCGTGCGCAGTGACATCGACCGCGGCCTCGGTGGGACCGTACAGATTGTGCACCCCCGCGCCGAGCACCTCTCGCGCACGCTGCGCGGCCACCGCAGGCAATGCCTCACCCGAGGAGAACACCCGGCGCAGCGACGTGCACTGCGCGGCGCTCGGTTCGGTCAGGAACACGCCGAGCATCGCAGGCACGAAGTGCACTGTCGTCACGCATTGCTCGGCGATCACCTGCGCCACATACGCGGGGTCCCGATGCCCTTCCGGGCGCGCCACGACTACACGGGCACCGAAAGCCAATGGCCAGAACACTTCCCACACCGATACATCGAACGTGACCGGCGTCTTCTGCAACACCACATCCTGCGCGGACAACGGGTGGTCCGCTTGCATCCAGGCCAGCCGATTCACGATCGCCGCGTGCGAGACCGCAACCCCCTTGGGGCGGCCGGTCGAGCCCGAAGTGAAGATCACGTATGCAGTGTGGTCGGCTCGCGGCCAGCCGAGCCGGTCACGCGTGGTCAAGGGATCGGTGGAGTAGCCGGTCAGATCGAGCCGATCGAGCCGAACCTGGCGCGCGGTGTCCACCTCCAGATCGACACCCGAGGTGAGCACGCATACCGGCCGGGCCGTGGTCAGCACATAGTCCAGCCGATCGGCCGGGTGATCGGGATCGAGCGGGACATACGCGCCGCCAGCGAGAGTCACCGCGTAGATGCCGACCATCAGGTCCAGCGAACGACGCATGCCGACGGCGACCGGGGTGTCGGGACCGACACCCTGGTCGACCAGCCAGCGCGCCAATCGACGCGCCCGGCCAGCGAACTCGAGGTAGGACAGGCTGTGGCCCTCGACCGTGACTGCCGGCGCGTGCGGCGTGCTGGCCACCTGGGCTTCGAACAGCGATTGCAGGGTCGCAGCCGGGTCCAACGGCACCGCGGTGTCGTTCCACCGGTCGAGCACCAACGCACGCTCGGACGCATCCAACAGCTCGATATCGCCGACCCGTACGGTTGGGTCGGCGACCACCGCTTGCAGCACACGAACGAAGCGCGCTGCGAACACCTCGATGGTGTCACGGTCGAACAGATCCGTCGCGTACCGAACCACTCCGCCCAGTGTGGTGGCCTCACCTCTCGCGCCGTGTTCGGCGATTTCCATGGCCAGATCGAACTGCGCGACCTGGTTGTCCAACGGGTATGCCGAGACCGTGAGATCGGGCAGGCGCAATACCGTGTCGTCGCGGTGGCCGAAGGTCAGCAGAGTCTGCACAATGGGCGAATGTGCCTGTGATCGGACCGGATTCAGTTCTTCGACCAGTCGCTCGAAGGGCAGCTCCGCGTGCGCGAAGGCGCTCGTGTCGACCGCACGCACCCGGCCGAGCAACGCAGCGAACGACGTGTCCGCCGCGACCGGTGTGCGTAGTACCAGTGTGTTGACGAACATGCCGACCATCTCGTCCAACGCTTCTTCGCCGCGCCCGGTCACCGGGGTCCCGACGGCGATGTCGTCCACGCCGGCCAGCCGAGCCAGCAAGGTCGTGAACGCGGCATGTAGCACCATGAACGTCGATACCCCGTGCCCGCGGGCGAGGTCGGTGAGCGAGCCGGTCAGATCCGTCGGGATCGCGAACTCGACGGTCGCGCCTCGCCCAGTGGCCACTGGCGGGCGCGGGCGGTCGGCGGGCAACTCCAGGACCGGCGCGAGTCCGGCGAGCTCGGCTCGCCAATAGTCGAGCTGACCCGAGAGCACGGAATCCGGATCGGTTGCCGAACCGAGCACCTCGTGCTGCCACAGGGTGAAGTCCGGGTACTGGACCGCCAGCGGTTGCCACTGCGGCGACTGTCCCACCGCGCGAGCGGTGTAGGCCGTCATCAGGTCGCGCGCCAAGGGAGCAATGGAGCCACCGTCGGCGGCGATGTGGTGTACCACCACCGTGAGCACGTGATCTCCGGGTGTAACGCGGAATAGAATTACCCGCAATGGAATTCGGCGCGCCAGGTCGAAGCTGTCGGCGGCCGCGGCCAGTACCGCTGCGCGCAGCCCGGACTCCGACACCTCGATCGCCGGCAATTCCAGTTCGGGCAGGTCCGTGCCAGAGAGCACCACCTGGGCAGGTCCCTGCTCGTCGGCCGGGAACACGGTGCGCAGCGCTTCGTGCCGATCGATCACATCACCCAAGGCAGCCTGCAGGGCGTGGCGGTCGAGTGCGCCGGTGAGTCGCATGGTGATCGGCAGGTTGTAGACACTCGAGTCGGGGTCGAGCCGGTGCAGCAGCCACATTCGGTTCTGCGCCATCGACAATGGAATGCGCGCCGGCCGCGCCTGCGATGTCAGCGCCAGCCGCGTGGTGGTCTCCGGCCGCATGGCTCGTGTGAGCACCTGCGCCAACTCGGCGACAGTCGGCGCCTCGAACACTTCGCGAACGGTGAGGGCACAGCCCAGTGCCGTGTTCGCGCGAGCGACCAATCGCATGGCCAGCAGTGAATTTCCACCGCGGGCGAAGAAGTCGTCGTCCGCGCCGATCCGGTCCGCGCCGACCAAGTCGGCGATCAACGCGGCCAGCACCGCCTCCGCCCCTTCCCGCGGGGCGCGAAATGCTGTGGCGGTGCCGGTGAATTCGACCGCCGGCAGCGCCGACCGATTCAACTTACCGACCGTGGTCAATGGCATCTCGTCCAGCACGACCAGCTGAGAGGGCACCATATACGCCGGCAGCTGCGCGCGGACCTCGGTGAGTACCGCTTCCGCAGTGCAACCGGCGCCGCTGACGTAGCCGACCAGGTGTTCGTAACCCGCGGTATCGGCGGCGACGACCACCGCGGCGTTCGTCACCCCGGCCGCGGCGGCAAGAACGGCCTCGATCTCACCAAGTTCGATGCGCTGACCACGCAGTTTGATCTGGAAGTCATTACGGCCCAGGTATACCAGGTCACCATCGCGGTTCCAGCGCACGATATCGCCGGTGCGGTACATCACCTGTCCCGACGGGCCGAAGGGATCGGCAACGAACCGCTCGGCAGTCAGCCCTGGGCGCGCGTGATAACCGCGGGCCAGCTGATCTCCGGCCAGATACAGCTCACCGGAGACTCCGGTCGGGACCGGACGCAGTCGGCCATCCAGCACGTAGGCCCGGGTGTTCCAGCATGGACGACCGATCGCCACCTCACGACCGGATTCCGCATCGGCATCGGTGAATTCGTGATAGATCGCCGAAATCGCAGCCTCGGTGGGACCGTAGGCATTGTGCACGGCGCCGTCGAAGCTGCCGTGGAGCGCCTCGAGCAGATCCGGGGTGAGCGCCTCACCGCCACAGTGCAAGTGACGGAACGAGCGCAGCGCGTCTCCCATGCCCTCACCGATCAGGGCGGCCAACACCGACGGTACGTATTCGGCGATGGTGATCCGGTGCGTGCGCAACAGATCGGCGAAATATGCCAGGTCCAGGTGGCCGGCCGGGCGGGCGATCACCACCGGCGCTCCCACCGCGATCGGCAGGAAGCATTCCCAGACCGAGACGTCGAATGTCAGCGGTGCTCGCTGCAGAATCCGGTCGGACGCGGTGACCTCGTAGCGGAATTCCAGCCAGCGCAGCTGGTTCATGATCGCACGATGGGCTACGGCGACGCCCTTGGGTCGACCGGTGGAGCCGGAGGTGAACAGCACATAGGCCGTATTGTCCGGGCGCAACGGCGCGATTCGTTCGTCGTCGGACACCGGCCCGTCGTCGAGGCCCTCGAGTTCGAGTTCGTCCAGGTCGAGCACGCCCACGCCGTCGAGTTCGGACAGCACCGCCCCACCTGCGGTCAATACCAGCCGTGGCGCGGCAGTTTCGACCACCTGCATCAGGCGGTCGGCAGGATGTGCGGGGTCGATCGGCAGGTAGGCCCCGCCCGCACGAACGATGGCATACATCGCCACGAGCATGTCGACCGAACGCAACGCGGCCAAACCCACGATGGTCTCCGGCCCCACGCCTTCGGCGATCAGCCGCCGCGCCAGTCGGTTGACCCGGGAGGCGAACTGTGCATACGTCAGCTCGGCGCCCTCGTAGTGCACGCCGACATCGTCGGGCGTGGCCGCAACGCGCGCGGTCAGCACATCGTCCAACGTCTGTGCCGGCACGGGGTGCGCGGTCGCGTTGCGCTCCGACAACAACAGTCTGCGTTCGGTCGCCGACATCAACTCGATGTCACCGACCAGCGTGCGAGTATCGTTCAGCATGGCCTGCAGCACCCGCTGGTAGACGGCCAGGAACTCCACAACGGTCGGTTCGTCGAACAGGTCCTGGGCATAGTGCAGGTGCACATCGATGCCGTCCGGCGCCCCGTCGGCGGTATGGCGCTCGGTGAGTGTCCAGTCGAGATCCAGCTGAATCGGCGCCGCACCGACCTCGACCGCGGCAATAGCCAACTGCTGCAACTGCAACTGTGGCGCGGCATGATTCTGTACCGTCAGCGCAACCTGATACAGCGGTGCGTGCGCCTGCGAACGGACCGGATTCAAGGTCTCGACCAACTGCTCGAACGGCACAGCCGAATGGTCATAGGCGGTGAGGTCGGAGGTTCGCACGGCAGCGAGCAGTTGCGCGATGCTCGCGTCCGGCGCGACCTCGGCGCGCAGCACGAGCGTGTTGACGAACATGCCGACCAAATCGTCCAGGGCTTGCTCACCCCGCCCCGCGACCGGGGTGCCGATCACGATGTCGGTGCCTGCACCGTAGCGACCGAGCACGATGGCCAAGGCGGTGTGCAGCACCATGAACGGCGTCACCCGATGCGCGGCAGCGAGCTCCTGAATACCTTCGTGCAGGGCGACATCCAGACGACCGGTCATGGCGCCGCCCCGATTCGTCGCGACCGCAGGCCGGGGCCGATCCGACGGTAGGGTCACCACCTCGGGTAGTCCGGCCAACCGATCGGTCCAATAGCTCAGCTGGCGCGAGATCGCCGAATCCGGGTCGGCGGCGGAGCCGAGAGCACCGCGTTGCCAGATGGCGAAGTCCGCGTACTGGACGCGCAACGGCTGCCACGTTGGTGTTTCGTTCGCGCAACGCGCCACGTAGGCGTGTGCGAGATCTCGGGTCAGCGGCGCGAACGACCACCCGTCGGCGGCAATGTGATGCACGACGAAGACCAGGATGTGCACCTGTCCCCCATCAGGGGACACGTCGTCGCGAACGCGCAACAACTCCACACGCAACGGCACGTGCGTGGTGACGTCGAAACCGGTCCGCGCCGCGCGTGCGACGCGGTCGGCCACCTCGGCGGCAAGGACCGACCGCACCTCCAGCTCGACCGGCTCGGTCTCGACGGGAAGTACCACTTGGGATGCGACGCCATCGTATTCGGGATAGATCGTGCGCAAAGTCTCGTGCCGTGCGAACACGTCTGCGATGGCCGCCGCGAGAGCGGCTACCTCGAGCGCTCCGCTCAGGCGCAACGCGAACGGGATGTTGTATCCACCGCTCGCGGTGTCGAACCGATTGAGGAACCACATGCGCTGTTGTGCGATGGACACCGGGACCGGCTCGCTACGCTCCTGCACCGCAAGCGACGGCATCCGGGCCGACGAAGCCTCGCTCGGCCGATCGACGCTGATCCGCCGAGCCAACGAGCGCACGGTAGACGCGTCGAATATCGTGCGCACGGCGACCTCGACGCCGGTCGCCGTACTCAACCGGGCAGCGAGCTGGGTGGCACTGAGCGAGTTGCCGCCCAAGGCGAAGAAGTCGTCGTCCGCTCCGACGCCGGTCACACCGAGCAGCGCCGTGAAGGTTTCCGCGACAAGTATTTCCGCCGCGCCCCTCGGAGAGCGGGATGGTGTGATCTGTGGTGCGGGTGCGGGGAGGGCGGTGCGGTCGAGTTTGCCGGAGGCGTTGAGGGGCAAGCGGTCGAGGACGACGAAGGTGGTGGGCAGCATGTAGGCCGGCAGGGTGCGGGCCAGG
>NZ_AXVD01000032.1 GCF_000482385.1 Nocardia sp. CNY236 | reverse complement strand
CCCCGTTGCCAGCCGACCCGCTCCATGATCACCGTCGTCGGCATATCGGGAAACTCCGCCAGCAACTCCCGGATCGCCGGCTCGAACTCATCGACCACCGAACCCTTCGGCTTGCGCCGATATCGCGGCGGCTCATGCGCCGCCAGCGCCTTCTTCACCGTGTTCTTCGAGATCTTCAACCGGCGAGCTATCGCCCGGATCGCCATACCCTCCGAGCGATGCAACCGGCGGATCTCCGCCCAGTCCTCCACGTTCAACACCTCATGATCGTTCACGGGTGGGTCAATATTCACCCGGAACCAGAGGGTCAGTATTCAGCCGGATGCGACAGCGGTTCGATGAGATCGCTTGGGGAACAGGAGCATCGTGGGACACGAGTTGGAGGTCGATCTCGGGTTGTGGGGCAAGTCTCGCGGCCTGACAGCGCCATATCCGGTGGTGTGTCATCTGCTGGACGCAGGTGCGGCCGCCGGAGCAGTGTGGGACCTATATCTGTCGGCGGGGTTTCGCCGGTTCCTTGCTCAGGGGATGGGCACCGACGAAACCCACGCGAGGCAGATGGTCGTGTTCTGGGCCGCGCTGCACGACATCGGTAAGGTGATGGCGTCGTTCCAGGAGCAGGACGGGGCGGCGTTCGCGGCTGCGCGCGACTATCCGGCCAGCTCCGGTGGGCGCTGCGGACATGATTTCGCCGTGCATGTCTGGTTGCCTTCAGCATTGGTCGAGTTGGGTTTCCAGCATGCTGTGGCGCGGTCGGTCGCCCAGTTGCTGGGCGGCCATCATGGCTGCTTTTTCGGGATGGATCCGCGGAACGCCGATCCGTTGAGGGTGGTGCCGGAGCTCGGCGCCGGGCGGTGGGAAAGCGAGCGGCGCAATCTGGTGCGGGTCGTGTATCGGATTGTCGGGTCGCCCTCACCGATCGAGTATCTCGATGCGGATGCTGCCGCGTTGGCTTCAGGTGTGGTGATCCTGGCGGACTGGCTGGTGAGCCAAGTGGGCTTCATCGAAGCACAGTTGACGCGCAGGCCCGCGGATGGCGGCTCGACGTCGTTGCTCGAGCACTACAGCAGTTCGGTGCGGCAGGCGCCGGGGCTGTTGTGTGAGGCCGGGTTGAGTCGGCTGGTGTTGCAGCCGGGTGATTTCGTCGAGGAGCACGGGTTTGCACCCAACGATCTGCAGGCATCGATCGAGGCGAATCTGCCGGGCCTGCTCACCGGCGGTCCGGGGTTGTTGTTGATTCCTGCTCCCCCAGGTGAGGGCAAGACCGAGGCGGCATTGACGGGGGCTCGGTTGCTGGGTGCCTCAGCGGGTGCGCCAGGGATCTTGTTCAGTCTACCGACGATGTCGACGGTGAATCAGATGTACAGGCGGTTGTCCGACTATGGTGTCCGCCGGATTGCGGGTTCTGCGCTTTTGGCGTTGCTCCACAGCACGTCTTGGCTCAATGCTGCCTACCTTCCAGGCGACGGAGAGGTGGTTACGGAGCAGGACGCTGGACGGGCGGCGGCGATCCGGGCGAGTGTGGAGATCACCGAATGGTTGTTGGGTGCGAAGCGGGGTTTGTTGGCGCCGTGGGCTGCGGCGACCATCGACCAGGCATTGATGGCGGGGGTTCGAGGCCGGCACAACATGGTGCGAATGCTGGGTTTGGCCGGCAAGGTGTTGGTGGTCGATGAGGTTCACGCCTACGACGCGTACATGCAGCGACTGTTGTGCGGATTGTTGACCTGGCTCGGCAGAATTGGTGTGCCGGTTGTCCTATTATCGGCCACTGTACCCAAACGTGTTGCGCAGCACTTGGTCCAGGCGTATCTGTCTGGTGCGGGTGTCGGTCTGCGTGGCGAGTTCGACTTCTTCTACCCGGGTTGGCTGTTCGCGGACGGGAATGAAGGTTCAGTGGAGACCCACCGAACCTCGAGTCGTGCCTTCGACCTGGATATCGACCTACGTGTGGTGGGCCTGGGCCGAGAAAGATCACCGGAGCGGATGCCGGTGCTGTGTGAACTGCTGACCCCAGTGCTCGAAACGGATTCTGGTTGCGTGGGAATCGTCTGCAATACCGTTGCCGAAGCGCAGCAGGTATATCGAGATCTTTCCACCTGGCTCGCCGAGACCGTGCGCGACACCGTGGCGCCGAAACTGATGCTGCTGCATTCGCGGTTTCCCGCTGACCGGCGTGACGAGATCACCGATCAAGTAGTTGCCGCCTATGGCAAGAATGGACCCCGACCACGCGGGATCGTCGTCGCGACAGCGGTGATCGAACAGTCGATTGACATCGACCTGGACCTCATCGTCAGCGACATCGCCCCGCTGGCACTGCTGTTGCAACGTGCGGGCAGGGGCCACCGGCACAATCGCGCGCAGCGACCCGCATGGGCGGCGACGCCGAGACTCGTGGTCCTGACACCGCAACAAGGCGACGTCGGTTTCACCGGTCCGATGTCGTGGCGGTACTACTCCGAGGCATTGCTGCGCCGCACCTATGAGGCGCTGGTCGCGCTCGACGGTAAACCGGTCGCGGTCCCTTCTGCGGTGCAGCCGCTGATGGAGCAGGTCTACGACGAAACGTTCGCCGACGGAACCATGGCCGATGACGATATCGAACGTATCGCCAACGCACAGGTGGAACGCGGTCTCGCCGACATGGTTTCCATACCGGGACCCGACGACCTGATCGATCTGTTTCCACTTACCGATCGCGACCTCGACAATGCTCTGTTCAGCACTCGTCTGGGCGCCGATTCTGGGCAGGTCGTCTGGTGCTTTGCGGACAGCGGCGGACAGCGATGGCTCGACCGCCAGCACACGATCCCATTGCCAGAACGAGGAGCCGGCCCGCGGCAACGCTTCACCAAGCGGCAAGTCGAAACAGTTCTGCGCAAGTCGATTCCGGTTCCTGGTACCTGGGTATCCGATGTCACCCCTGAGCAGCAACCGCCACGCGAATGGAGCACCAACCCATACCTGAGGAAGCTGATCGTTCTCACCGAACTGCCTGGTGTGCCAGGACAAGCCGAACTCGGCCACCGGGTTTGCGAACTCGACCCCGACGTCGGGTTGTATCGACGCGAAAAGTAGCTCTACAGCATTGTATGACTGGCCTGGGGCGTCACCACAACCACCAGTATGTAGCGGCAGCACACGCCAGCTGCGGTGAACTGTCCGGATCCTCGCGGTTCTCGCCGTGGTAGGGCCGAGCCGTCTGCGTTTCACCCAATTCCACTGACATGAGGAGAGAAATTCGACATGTTTGCTCTACAGATTGCACGAGCCAGCCTGTGCTCACAGAGGGATGGTCGCCGCCCACTCCCCCGTCCCGATTGGGCTAGTGCTACATGGCTTTGAAGGCTATCGACCTACGGGTACTGAAGCACATCCCGGTCCAGGACGACGATGGCCTCGACACTGTCGGGCTCCGGGAGCTGTTCACGCGGGCGCACAAGATCTCCGACCTCGCAGTTGGTTTGCCCCCGGCAGCGGCAGGGCTACGGCGGATCCTGACGGTAATGGCTGCCCGCATCACCGGTCTGGATACCCCTGGCAAAGCATCGCGGTGGTTCGCGCGGCGCAACGACGTCTTCGCGCAGGGGCATTTCGATCTCGAACGGGTCGAAGACTATTTCGACGAGTACTCCGAGCGGTTCTTCCTGTTCCACCCGGAGCGTCCATTTCTTCAGGATCCTCGGTTGTCCCAGGACTGCTCGGCTCCTAGTGGTTTGAACAAACTCGTGTTCGGGCGGCCGTCGGGCAACAACCAGCCATGGATGAGCCATCATCACGACAAGCTGCCGGTACCCGTCCCGGTGGAGGACGCTGTGTTGCACCTGGTCGCTCAGCTCTACTACGGCGCGCCGGGACGTTGCACGACCCGTACGGTCGAGGGCAGGTCGGAGGCAAATATGACCTCGGGTCCGGCTCGCGGTCTGGTGTCGTATCACCCGACTGGAACGAACTTGTTCGAGTCCTTGGTTGCAGGCATCCCGGCCCCTGTCGGCTCCGGTGGTAGCGGGGTAGCCGTGTGGGAAGCCGAAACCCTGCACGATCCGCTGTCCGTGCCGCCCGAGGGCGGGGATGTTGGGTGGCGTCTGGCCGGCCGGTTCCGCCATGGCATCCTGCTGGTGCCGTCCGAGGACAAGACCGCGGTGATCGATGCCTATTCGACCTGGGCATGGCGGCATCCACATCCGCCGATGAAAGACCCCTTCGCGATCTATCAGACCTCGAAAAAGGGTGAGCAGTATGCGCGGCCGGCAGATGCGAGCCGGGCGCTATGGCGGGACCTGGACGGGCTGCTCCTGCACAACGTCGGGATCGAGCATCGGCAGCAGCCGCAAGTGTTCGAGGGCGCCATGCACTTCGACGTGACGGTTCTGTCGCGGCTTCGGGTGCAGGCGTTCGGTTTCGACCAGGACCGGTCCCAGGTCAACGATCGGCAGTGGTATTCGGCCTCGACGCCGCCGGTCCTGGGGCTACTCGACGATGTCGAGGCCGCAGCCCAGGTGAGTCGCATACGTGAGGCCGCCGAACAGGCGGCATGGCGTATGACAACGGCATTGCGTAATGCGTGGGTCGCGGTGAACAGTCCCGGCAACGACGGCCCGGACACGACGAAGGTGCCCGATGGACCATGGCCCGAGTTGGCCGCCGCTCGGTACTGGCCAGCGGCAGAGCGCGAGTTCTGGGCTCAGGCCTCCCAGGCGACGGTCACTTCATCGGTCCGCCCGTTCGTCCGCCTCGCTCTTGATGCTTTCGACGCAGTGACCGACAACGCCGGCCCCGCCCTCGAATTCGTCGTGCAATCGAAGTAGCCCGTAGACAGATCGACCGGGCTGCGCAGAACCCGAACACCTTTCAGGAGAAATAGGTGGCCACTACCAAACGATTTGGTCTCCCGGCGCGCGCCGAAGCTTTTGTCGGGTGGACCGAGAAGAGAATCCTCTCGAACCCCGGCGACCGCGCCGGACTACGTCGCGCGTTGGGTCGATCCCCCGAAGACATCCATACCTCGAGAGCCCACGCTGTGGTTGCACGATTCGTCCGCCGCAGCGATGAACCCGCCAGCGAGCGAGCGTTTTACGCCATCGCAGCCATGATGGCGGCGCAACCACGCGCCGCACTCGACGCTGACGCCGACAAGACCAGCCCTCCTCAACACGGCCTCGTGAGGCGACGTGAGACGCTCGGCGCCACCCTTGGACGGGCTGTTGGGGAGGGAATTCTCAACCCCGGTACGACCGAAAGCCGGTTGCATGTTTTGTGCCGTCAGCCTGTTGACGGTGTTCATCGTCATCTACCTCGTGTGATCATGCATCTTCGGGCCGAGCTCGTCCCGGTGAATTGGTCACAGCTATTGGTCGATCTCGCGTGCTGGCCACGCGACCGCGACGGGATCGTCAAACGTTGGCTGCAGGACTATTACCGCACCATCGACGCTATTGAACGGGCGAAAAAGAACTCCACCACCGGCTCCGACTCCGACTCCGACTCCGAAAGTGAACCCTCGTGACCTCTCCGCTGATCATCGATGTCCATTTACTGCAATCCCTGCCGTACAGCAATATCAATCGTGATGATCTCGGGTCGCCGAAACAGATGGTTTACGGCGGAACCGAACGCACTCGCGTCTCGAGCCAATCCTGGAAGCGGGTGACCCGGCACGCGGTCGAAGCCGCGGTGGGTCAGGAAGCGATGCGAACTCGGCATGTCCCGCAGGAGGTCAGTGAACGCTTGCAGCGGCGCGGCTGGTCCAAGGATCTCGCCGATGCCGCTGGCGCCCAAGTGCTGATATCCGCGGTCAAGGCCAGTCCGAAAAAGGAGGGCCTCAAAACCGACGAGGAGGGACGCAGTTCGGCGTTGCTCTACTTGCCGACTGCCGCATTGGATGAGCTTGCCGATCTCGCCGAGCAGCATCGCGGTGCTATCGAAGCCAAAGTAGGACAGTCCAAACCGACTGCGGCGTTGCCCTGGGACCGTGTCGCGCAAGTCCTGGCCACCACCAACGCAACGATCCATCTGTTCGGGCGGATGCTGGCCGAATTGCCCGGCGCCGATGTCGACGGCGCTGTCCAGGTGGCGCACGCATTCACCACTCACACCACCACTCCCGAGATCGACTTTTTCACTGCGGTCGACGACCGGAGTCCGGCGGAGGTACAGGGAAGCGCGCATATGAATAGCGCCGAGTTCTCCGCCGGGGTGTTCTACCGATACGCCAACGTCGATGTCCGGTCGCTGCACACCCATGTAGGGGCGACCGACCCGGATATGGCCGAAACGTTGGTTCGGCAGTTCCTGCGTGCCTTCGCCACATCGATGCCGACTGGCAAGCAGCGCTCCACCGCCGCGCAAACGCTGCCGGATCTGATCCACGTCGCAGTGCGCTCGGACCGGCCGGTGTCCTTCGCCGGCGCGTTCGAAGCCCCGGTCCGGGCCGATGAGTCCGGTTACGCCAAGCGCTCCCGCGAGCACTTGTCGTTGTATGCGACACAGATGCGCCGCCTGTGGGGCGCCGACGACATCATGTGGGACGGATATGCCGACATCGACGCCAGCAAGCTCGAAGGCCTCGGCGCCGCCAAGGGCTCGTTCCGCGAGCTGATCGACCAGGCCGTTGGGGCAGCGTTCGGGCAGGAGCGGCAGTGACCGCTCTGATCCTGCGACTTGCCGGACCGTTGCAGAGCTGGGGAGAGCACTCGGCGTTCACCAGCCGTGACACTCAACCGTTTCCCACCCGCTCGGGACTGATCGGCATGTTCGCCGCTGCACAAGGCTACGAGCGCGGCGCATCGCTGGTCGAGTTCGACCCATTGGAAATCACCGTCCGTATCGACCGTCCCGGAGTGATGATCCGCGACTTCCACACCATCGGCGGCGGCGACCCGACACTCACCCCCCGCACCGCTGAGGGCAAACGACGTGCACCCGGCAAAGGCACGATAGTCACTCACCGTTACTACCTGTCCGACGCCGCGTTCACCGTGGCGGTCGCCGGCCCCGACAACATCGTGCACCCGTTAGCCGAAGCGTTGACCCGGCCCCGTTGGCAGCCCTACCTAGGCCGGCGTTCATGCCCACCGGACCAACCCGTCCTGCTGCGCACAGGAGTCACGGAACCGCTCGAGGAACTCCGTCGCCGGGTGCCGATCAACCATCCACCGCAGGAGAGCATCGACGTCGTACTCGAAGACCCATCCGCCGACGCGGTCGTCACCGAACTGGCCGACATCCCTGAGTCTTTCGATCCACTTCAACGCCGGTACCGTCGACGCTCCGTGGCGGTGGCACGGTTCACCGGTGTCCCCGGCGACTTGTGGCACCGCGCACCGGGCTCGTATCGGACCGCGCTGCTGACCTACATGGGGGTGTCATGACCATTTGGCTCACCCGGATCAGACTCAACCTGCGCGACAAAGCGGTACACCGTGACCTGCACAACATCGTCGGGCTCCATCAACGCTTGATGCGGATGATGCCCACCGAACTCGGGCCGACTCCTCGTGCCGAATCAGGTCTGCTCTATCGCATCGACGAGACCCGCACCGGAACACACCTACTCGTCCAAAGCCGCCATTACCCCGAGTTCAGCGAACTTCCCCCAACCTACGGCGACACCGCCACCCGTGAGCTCACGCCCCTACTCGACCGCCTCGTCACTGGAAACACAATCAGTTACCGTCTTGCCGCCAACACCTCCAAACGACTCGGCCGCACCTCCGAACGCGCCGGGAAGCTCGTCGCGCTCCGAGGCGAAGACGCCCAAACTTGGTGGCAACAACGCGCCCAACGATGTGGCCTGGACTTGCATACAGTGTCCTTGCTCGACCTTCCCGATGCCCGTGGGAAGCGCATCGCCAGCACCCCGGGGGATCGCATCCGGCACGCCGTCACCCGCTTCGACGGTATCGCCACAATCACCGACTCCCACGCGCTTCGCAACGCCGTCACCGGCGGAATCGGGCGCGGAAGAGCACATGGATGCGGGCTGCTCAGCCTGGCGGTAGTCCGGTGAGCCCCCCTTCGGCGGCCCGACGCAAGCTCGGTACCCCTACCCTGGCGATGCTCCCACGCATTGCCGACTCGTTGTCGTTTCTCTACCTCGAATCGGTCCGAATCGTCCAAGACGACACCGGTGTATGCGGCCGAATCGAGACCCCCAACGGGACCGAACGCGTCTACCTCCCGACTGCTGCCTTGGCTTGCGTCCTGCTCGGACCCGGAACCTCCATCACCCAACCAGCACTGGCCACCTTCGCCCGACACGGCACCAGCCTCGTCTGCGTCGGGGCCGGCGGGGTTCGCAGCTACGCCGGAATCCTGCCTGCCTCCTTGACTACCACCTGGCTGGAACGACAAGCCCACGCCTGGGCGGACACCACCGCACGCACGGGCGTCGCCACCCGTATGTATACCCACCGGTTCGGCGATACCCCCACGGGCGCAACCATCGCCCAACTACGAGGGCTCGAAGGCCAGCGTGTCAAGGTGCTTTACCGCACGCTCGCACAGAAATACGGAATCAAACGATTCCGCCGCAACTACGATCCCACTGCGTGGGACGCTCAAGATCTGGTCAATCTTGCTCTCTCAGCGGCGAATTCCTGCATGTATGGCGTCGTACACGCCGCTGTACTCGCTCTCGGGTGCTCCCCTGCGCTTGGATTCGTTCACAGTGGCACGCAAATGGCGTTCGTCTACGACATCGCCGACCTGTTCAAGATGCGGGTTACTGTGCCGCTCGCATTCTCCCTCCACGCCTCTACCGATCCCGAACGCGAAGCACGGCGCCGACTCCGTGAAGACTTCCGACTTCTCAAACTCATGCCCGAAATCGTCACCTCCATCCAGCAAGTAGTCTCCCCAGAACATGCCGGTTCGCAAATAGACCGGTCCACCAGTATCACCCACCTCTGGGACCCGCAGCTCGGCCAACTTCCCTCCGGAACCAACTACGCAGATCTGAGCGAGGAGTCGTGAGCTCATGGCGACATTCATCGTCATTTCCACAACCGCGGTCCCCAGCCACGTCCGTGGAGCCCTCAGCCGCTGGCTCATCGAACCGACCCCAGGACTCTACGTCGGTGCGGTCTCCGCGCGAGTCCGTACCGAGCTGTGGAACGCCGTCGCGGATTCCGTTGGCGACGGTGAAGCCGTATGCATCCACCCCACCGCCAATGAACAACAATTCATCATCTCGACAGCAGGCCAACGTCGCCGTCGCGTCACCGATTACGACGGCCTACAACTCATCCGCTTCCTCCCGCCCGACCACGACATCGAACCAGCACCCTACGACTTCTGAAACCACCAAAGCGCCTACATAACACCAGGTCGCGAAGTGTCCTCCCCACACACGTGGGGGTGCGCCGTCGGGATGGTGCCTGAATCCGTAGTCCCAAAAGTCCTCCCCACACACGTGGGGGTGCGCCGCGGGCCGTCCACGGCGAGGCGCACCGGATGTGTCTTCCCACGCGCGTGGGGGTGCGCCGCCGGGTGATCAGCTGACCGGCGAAATCGTTTCGTCTTTGCGCCGGCTCGTCGACACGCCGCAACCGACCCCACATGCTCTTCCCCACGCACGTGGGGGTGCGCCGGCGCGGTAGACCTGCGGGTGTACAACGTGGTCATCGGGTTCTCCAAGGTCTGGCGAGGTGCGGGTCGCGACCCGCACCTCGATTGTTTGTCAGTTCGTCATCGGGGCGGCGGGGACCGCGCTGAAACGTCGCCGGAAACGTATCGATTGCCGGCCTTTCCCTCCAGATCAAATCGGGCAGCTTCGCCGTGTTCGAGCATGAGGTCGTGTGGAAATCCCGCTCGGGAAAATGCGCGATGAATCTGGGTCAGACGCCGGCCGGCGGGGCGTAGTGGCTAGCGATGAGATGCAACTCATGGCGGTGCTCCGACAGCGGAACCATTGCGGTATCCAGAATCCAGGTTCCATCGTCGGTAGAGTTGATCCGGAGCACGTGTCCTGGACAGCGGCACCGTCATCAAAGTCCTAGCCGGGCAGGAGGGTTACGTGCTCAGGGCTTCGGCGGTCAAGGCGACCAGCAGCTCACCTTCGGAATCGGTCGCCTCGTACAGGTCGGGCATCGCAGCCACGCCCAAGTCTCCGACATGAGTTCCAATCTTCTACATCGGGATGCGGTCAGACTGAGGCCGGGGTGAACTCACCGGCGCGGACGCCGGCGATGAAGGCAGTCCATTCGGCTGGGGTGAACTTTAACGTCGTGCCGACCGCATCGCGGACTACGGCGCCGTGGCTGTCCATAGAAATACTGGGGACAGCGAGGCTATCGCCCTGGATCTCGCTGCCGAGAGTCAGTTCAAGGAACGTCGTCCAGGCGGGCGTGGGCACGGCGATGGTGGGTTGCAGGTCTGCGGGGCCGTCGTATTTGTCGTCGCGGACGAGCACCATATTGCCGTCGAATGCTACTTCCACGCAGTTGTTCGAGGATGCCGAGAACGAGGACTTGAACCAGCCGCGGCGGGGAGTGTTGGTGCTACTCATAAGGGTGATCCTATCTGTGTGATGACGTCGCGAATCCGTGCAAGTGAGTCTTCGCGTGATAGCGACGCCTGTGCGGCAGAGCCGAACGCTGCCGTCAGGGTTTCGATCGTCGTGGGGTCTTCGATTACCTCTGCGACCACGGCTGATTCATGCCAGCCCAATGGCGCGGCCTGATCGCCGGGAAAATCCAAGATGTGGAAAGGGGCACCACCCAAAGCGGGGCCGCTGGAGCTGAAGGGAAGGACCAGCACTTCGACTGTGTCGTGTATGGTGATGACCTTGACCAGGTGCTCCAGCTGAGCGCGCAGGACATCGGTACCGCCAATTTTCTGGTGGAGTGCAGCTTCGGAGATCACTACGTTCAGGCGGACCGGGTCATCGCCGCCTATGCGTTCCTGTCGTTTCATTCGCGCTTGAACACGCCGCCGGACCTCCGGTCGACGGACTATGACCTGGTCTCCAGCAATGAGGTTGCGCGCGTAGTCGTCTGTTTGGAGTAGGCTGGGGATGAGCAGCGACTCGAACGACGAAATCTCCTCCGCGCCGTACTCGAGTCCCCACAGCCGGGTGTGCTCGGCGTTGAACAGCCCGGTGTACTCGTCCCACCAACCGCGGGTTTTCGCCAGCGCGCGCAGCTCGAGTAGCTTCTTGCGTTCTGCGCCATCCACTTCGAGCAGATCGAGCAGCGCCACGTGCTTGTCTTCGGGCAGCACCATACGGTCTCGTTCGATCTTGTACCAGTAGTTCGGCGCATAACCAAGCTGCTTGGCGATCTTGGTGCCGATCAGCCCGAGGTCGGCCTGCCTGCGCCGTAGCCGCTCGTACAACTCCCAGCGCGCAACAGTCGATGACATCGGTGCCACGGCATGTCCCCTCTCCGGTCGAGATGAGCCGATGTGAATAGACGATACAGGGTCTACACGCACCTACCCATCCACCAAATATGTTAATTAACATCAGAAGTCTTACCAAGTTTCAGCAAAACGTTGTCGCTTAAAGAGTGTGGCACTTATGGTGTGAATGTGTCGGCCATCACCTGGTTGGAACCGTCGACACACTCTCCGATGCGGAGTGCGTTGGCGCTCCGCACATCTGGATGTCAAGGGGCGAACATGGCAAACGAGAGCAACCCACATCGAGCCCGACATGCGCGGATACATCACGGCGGCAGTCTTTCCATCGCTCAGGGGCGTGTGCTCAGGGCACTGAACTGCGGCGGAATGCTGACCAGGACGCAGATCGAAGCGGCGGCGGATCTGACGAAGTGGATGGCCAAGCGCACGATTGCGGATCTGACTCGCCGCGATCTGATCTTCGCCAGTGTCCGGCAAGGTCGCTACCAGATCACTCAGTCGGGTCGAAACACGTTGGCGGCCAAATCTCCCGGATTCGGACAACTGGAGTCTTGACATGGACCATTCGCAGCACCGGGTACGGGCGCCCGGTGAGTACGCCGCCAAGTACGGCTGGGAGACAACCGCCCACGACCCACCACCAGCCGATGTGATGGCTCGTGTTGTGGAAGGCCTGAATGCGCTGGATTCCGAAACGTCCCCGCAGGCTAGTTCCTCCTCCGATGCCCGGAACGACGGAGGCGACCAGTCACCCGATCCGCTGCAAGGAGGGCTGGGGAGATGATCGAGTTCCGCACTGAGTGTGACGGTTGGACGGCTGTGTGGCGGTGGGACAACGCCCGCATCCGCATCATGCGCGTCACCACGACACCGGGTCCACCATTGATAGCGATCGATACCCCCACCGCCGCACCGGACTTGGTGACATCACGGGAACGATTCCCGAAACTCGACCGCCTGTGGGACGCGGTGCGCCGCGACTACTGGCGTCACGTCTGTGTCCCCCCACGACGATCAGGACGTCCGCGCGATGAGCACTGAACTCCACGATCTGTGGCGACACCAGTACAACGACTGCGCCCTCGAGACCGCACCAACCTCTCTCGAGCAGGCCCGATTCGTCCTCTGCATCCACCGCGGACACGGCGGCGAGTGCCTGCAGGCACTCACCGCTTCTGCCTACATCCGCAGCGCGAGACAGACACAGATGTCGCTGGGCGATCCCATCGGCCACCTACACAACATCGACGGTTCCTGGTCGATCCTCGGCGCCGACGGATGGTGCTACGACGGTGAGGAATACGCCGACCTACTCGAGGAACAGGCCATCGATCGTGCTCACGACATTCTCGAGCAGTGAAGCCGATGCCGCTCATACAACGCGGTCACGGAAATAAACATGCCCGAACTCGGCGCGGCCTTAGTGCCGCGCCCGGGAACCTTTGCCCTGTTGTGGTCGGCACGCCAACCGGTTGCGTCGCGTCTGTGGCAGAGCGGGTCACCCTGGTCGGGTGGCAGTGCGAGTGCGGGTACCAACGGGTCGCTCGGTGGGGGCAGGTGAACAACGTCGAGATCGCGTACACGCCGACGATCCCCGCTACGTCATCTGGCGCAACACGCACGCCGAAGATCAGCGGCTACGCGACATCATCGGCACGGTAAACGTTGCGTGATGCGGCACTAGGGACGGGAACACGAAGGCATGACATCGGCGGGTTCGCCGTTGTGTCCGTCGAAACATGTACGGGCACAAAGAATATTGAGCCGACCCAGGGGATCTGGATTGGACTACGCTACGTGTGACGTGCTAGCCGGCACGTTGGAATACGACTCCGGGACCCCACAGTGGCTACTTCAAATCAGGACGAACTCGGCCTCCGCTACCACGACGGTCTGGACGCAGCTTTGCAGGCGGCCTCGTCCGACGCAGCAGCTTCCGGAGCGCGAGTGTTTCCGTGCACGGTGTTCGTTCAGGGTGGGCGCACGATGATCTCGACCGCGTTTCCCTACGGGTTCCTCGCGAACCAGGTGGTGGCGGACTCGGCTGTGAAGGGAGGAGACCCGGCCAAAGCCACCAACCGCCCCCTTATCACGGACCACGTCAAGACGATCAACAGCTACGTCAAGACGAATCCAGATGACTACATCCTGCCGCCGCTGACGCTGAACGCGCGCGAACTGCCGGCACTCCACGTCCCTCGCGGGAACTTCAAGTACCGCTTGGGATTCATGGTTGTCGGCGACAACACGCGCTTTCAGGTGACCGACGGGCAGCATCGCGTCGTGGCGATCAAGGGCACTGGATCGGGCAAGACTGCGATCGTCGGGCTCGTCGATGATCCGGACCAGCGGTTCGACGGAGACAGCTTGGCAGTTGTCATCGTTGTCGAGTCGGACACCAAGCGCATTCACCAGGACTTCGCCGACGCAGCTCAGACCAAGCAGATCCCGGCGAGCCTCCTGGCGGTGTACAACACACGCGAACCGCTCAACGCGGTCCTGACCGACCTTGTCGAGAAGTCCACGCTGCTCTGTGATCGGGTCGATACGACGTCCAAGACCCTGTCGAAAATGTCTCAGTCGGTGTTCTTGCTGAACCAGATTCGGCAGTTCGCCAAGGAGTTCCTGTTCGCCGACTATGCGCTCGCCGAAGCCTCGGTTGCCAAGCAAAGCCAGCAGCTGCTCGGCACGCCCGCCCTCCGGGAGGAGTTCGTCGCCGACACGATCGCACTGCTCGACGTGCTGACGGAGCACATGGATCCGTGGCGCGACATCGTCCAGCTGCCGCTTTCGGGCGGACCAGCGAGCATGATTCCGGACTACCGGCAGAAGTACGTGAACATGACCGCCACCGGTCTTGTCGTCATTGCCCGTGTCGCCTACGAAATCCGGAAGAGCCAGGATGCTGAGTGGCGCAAGGAGCAGTACAAGCGTCTGGCAACCGCAATTGACTGGAACCGCAATGCGCTGATATGGAGAGGCACGATCGTTTCCAGTGACGGGAAGATCTCGACCAATCGTGCGCCCGTGAAGCAAGCCGCCGACAAAGTAAAGGACGAGCTTGGCCTGGTGTCTCCCAGTATGTGGATGTAGCGGGGCGACGCACGTACGTGCCGAAATCGAGGGCCGACGCGGCTCACCTGATCGCGCTTCTGCAGGCTGGATTCACCACCGATGACGCCGCGGCTACAGCCGACGTGACTGCATTCCTCGCCGAGATGATGTCCAATGGACTCATCTCGGCGAGGGAATAGGATTGGGCTCCGTTTAGTCTTTCGTCACGTGGCCAGCCCACTCGAGGCTCTTGCAGTCGACCAGTTGCCGGGTTGTCGACACGAATTCGTCCAGGGTCATCGACTGTTCGGCGCCGGACCGATAGCGGACAGTCACGCTGCGTGACTCGACCTCCCGCCGGCCGACGACAACGATCAGTGGAATCTTCCTGGTCGCCGCGGCTCTTACCCTTCCGGACAGTCGACCGTCACTCTCATCGACCTCGACCCGGAACCCGGCATCGAACAGCACATCACTGACCTCCTGTGCATACGGTGTCACCGCTGGCATCACCGGGATCACTCGGATCTGCTGCGGCGCCAACCAAATCGGAAACGCTCCAGCGAAATGCTCGGTCAGATAGGCCGTGAATCGCTCTTGTGACCCCAGTGGCGCCCGGCGCGCCGAGATCCGGGGCAAGTCAGTGCCCAGTGAGACCAGCCTCGTGCGCGAGGATGGCTGCCTGAACCCGGTTGTTCAGGCCGAGGCGCCGCAGAATGCCGCTCACATGGGCCTTCACCGTGGACTCTGCCACGAACAGTTCCGCGCCGATGTCATGGTTGGACAGCCCGCGCCCGACACCGGCGAGCACGGCCCGCTCCCGCTCGGTGAGTCCGGTGATTGTCTCCCGGGCCGAGGATCCGTTGGCGAATCCGCCTTCGTCCCAGCGTGCGATCACCTTCTTTGCGATGCGCGGTGACAGGTAGGCGCCGCCGTCAGCGACCGCGTGCACGCCGAGCAGCAGTTCCTGCGGATCGCACGCCTTGAGCAGGAATCCGGCGGCACCCGCGTCGAGTGCCGCGGTCACGTAGTCGTCTTCGTCGAACGTCGTGAGGACGATGACCTTGGCCACCTCCCGCACCTGGGCCGCAGCCGTGAGGCCGTCCAAGCGTGGCATCCGCACATCCATCAGCACCACATCGGGCTGGTGCGCGAAAGTCATTTCGACCGCTTCCCGGCCGTCACCGGCCACGGCGACGACCTCGATCCCGGGGTCGGTGGCGAGGATCGACTGGATACCGGCGCGAATCATCGCTTCGTCATCGGCGAGAACAACCCGTATCACGGTGCTGCCGAAGGGAATTGCGCACGTACGACGAAGTCGTGGCCCTCGGGGCCGGCGGTCAGCGTGCCACCGACAAGGCGCGCCTGCTCGTGCAGGCCGGCGAGGCCGCTACCGGGTGCGGCGGGCTGGGTGATACTGGCCCGCACAGGATTGACAATGGTGACGGTTGTGTCCTCCTGTGCTCGATGGACGGTGATCCGCACCGACTCGCCGGGGGCGTGTCGCGCGGCATTGGTCAGGGATTCTTGGATCACCCGGTAGATCGCGCGATCCGTCAGGGGCGGTAGGGGTGTCCCGTCTTCTGGCAGGTGCAGATCGACCCGCATCCCGGCGTCGACGGCGCGTTCCACCAGCGCGGTGACGGGATCGTCGCGCGGCGTGGACCACGCGGCACCGTCACGCAGCACCGTGACAGTGCCGCGCAGGCGATCGGTGGCGGTGACAGCGGCGGCCCGTAGTCGTTGCGCGGCAGCTCGATTCGACTCCGTGAGGTCGGTGGACAGTTCAAGTGCTCCGGCTTGAAGTGCCATGAGGGCGAGATCGTGCCCTAGCGAATCGTGCATGTCGGCCGCGATTCGGGCGCGCTCGCGCAGGGCAGCCCGCTCGCCGATCAGGGCCTGCTCCTGCTCGAGTCGGGCGGCCCGCTCGCGGCCCGCGATGATCAGCTCGGCCTGCTGCCGCCGGAACCCTCCGGCCAGCCACGGCAGCACGACGAACACACCCTGACTCAGTATCGCCCCGATACCGACGGAGAAGTTCACGGCGCAATAGACCAGGGCGGGCACTGCGACGACGGCCTGCACCAGCCAGCCCCTGGTGACCGGCACCTGGCGGCCGTACAGATACGCGGCGACCGCAAGTCCGGCGAACACTGCCTGGCGCCAAAGGGGCAGGGCGTCGAGGAAGAGGCCGTTCAGCGCGCACGCGCCCGCGATCAGCGCGAGTCCGGCGTATTTTCTCATCGGAGCGATCCTAGCCAGCGCACCTGCAACAGGCGGGCAGCCAGTGTCCCCGCACCCGCGAACGCACAGGTCAACAGGGCTATGGTGAGCGGCGCGGGGAAGAAGGTGAGCTGTGCCCAGGTGACAGTGCGCCCGTTCGTCAGCACTGACAGCGCCTGCGGGTAGCTCGCGAACAGCACGATCGGCGCGGCAGGGGGGACGCAGCCCAGCACAGTCCACCACCACCGGGTGCGCAGGCGCCGTGTGGCCCATCGTCGCGACCGAACCACCCCGGCGACGCCTAGGCCGAGCGCGCCCGCCAGGACCGCCGCGAGTCCGGTTTCGATGCGCAACCGGGTGTTGACGAGCGGTGCGGGCTGCTGGCCCCGGCCCAGCGCAACGAGCCCGTTGAGGATCTCGTATGCGCTGTCGTGCAGGGCGGCGCTGTTGGCGAGGACCGCGAAGCCATGGCCGGTGGACGGGTCCAGCGCAGCGGCCGAGGTGTAGGTGAACAGATTGCCGGAATGGGTGAGCAGCGGTTCGTCATGCTCGGTGTCCAGGCCCCAGCCCATGCCGTAGTCACGCACCGGAGTCGGGGCGTGCATCAGCGCCAGGCTCTCGGGACCCACCAGCTGCGAGCCGTGACCGGACTGGGTGATCAGCCAGCGGCCCATATCGGCGGCCGTGGTGATCACGCCGCCGCTGCCGCTGTTGTCGAGGAAGCCCGGCAGTTCGTCGCGGGCGATCCAGTGGCCGAACAGAGAGTTGAAACCTTGCGCGGGAGTAATAGTGTCGTCGTCTACCGCTGAGTCGGGCATGTCGAGCGGCGCGAAGATCCGCTGCCGCAGGAACTCCCCGAAAGTCGTGCCGCTCGCCACCTCGACCAATCGCGCGGCGACGTTGTAGTTGACGTTGGTGTATTCCCAGCGGGTGCCCGGCTCGGCGGTGAGCGTTGCGGTCCGCAGGGTGGCGGTGTACTGCTCGAGTGACTCCGCGGTCTCGGTAGCGCGGATGTCGGTGCCGCGGTCGGAGAGCCCCGAAGTCTGATTCAGCAGCTGGCGCACGGTGATTCGAGCCGAGCGCGGATCACCAGTGCGGAACTCGGGTATCTGGTCGGCCACCGGATGGTCGAGCCCGATCGCGCCGTCCTCGACCAAGGCCATCACCGCCGTCGCCGTGAACGCCTTGGACAGCGAAGCGATCCGCATTGGCGTTCGCGCGGTGATTGCCGCCCCGGTGGAATCGCGTCCGTATCCCGCCGCGTGCACGATCTCCCCGTCCCGGGTGATCACCGCCGAGACACCCGGCAGACCGGTATCGGCCACCGCCCGTGCCAGATACTCGTCGAATGCCCTGGCGAGCACGGTGTTCCGTGCCGGTGCGGGCACGGCCGTTGCCGGCAGGACGAGCCCGCTCACGACCCCGGCCAGCGCGACCAGCACCCCAACTGTGTATCGCATGCACCGAACCTAGGTATCCGGCCCACCTCGGCGATTCAGCCGAACGGATCCAGCCACCCCCTACGAAAGTCGATCAGAGCTGGGCACGATACCGTCGGGTCCTCATTCCAGGTAGCGACCCAGTCACGGATCGATTTCTCCAGCGCGGCAACGCTTCTGTGGACGCCACGGCGGAGTTGCTGGTCGGTCGGCAGCCCGAACCAGCGTTCCACCTCGTTCAACCAGGAGGAGTAGGTCGGGGTGAAATGCATATGGAATCGTGGATGTGCGGCAAGCCATTCAACGATGATCGGCGCCGTGTGAGTGCCGTAGTCGTCACAGATCAGGTGCACGTCCAGCTCGGCCGGCACGTGCTTGTCGAGCCTGGTCAGGAACTTCCTGCGCTATCGGGTAGATCGAAGTGCGGCAGTCCTCCTGAACGTCGGGCTCCCCGGAAATTCGCCGAGACCGTGGGCTCGTCCTCAACCGCCTTCATTTGAGAGTCGGTGGCGCAGCGTAGCTGCCTGAAGCGTGAGATGGTTTCGCTCGGGCAGATTTTGCGCCTGCGCGGCAGCCGCGACATAGAGCTGTGCTGCCGTAACAACATCCCCGGCTCGCTCGTGGAGATAGGCGGCGGCCGCGGAATACCGGGGCAAAGTCGGGTCGATTTCGGTGAGCGCGGTGAGCCCCGCCTGCGGCCCATTCGCCTCACCAACGGCGACAGCGCGATTGAGCCGTACGATCGGACTATCGGTGAAACGGAGCAGCTCGTCGTACCATTCGACGATCTGAATCCAGTCGGTCTCGTCGGCAGTCTGCGCGTCGGCGTGTAGCGCGGCGATAGCGGCCTGCGCCTGGTACTCCCCCAGCTGATCACGGGCCAGCGCAGTTTGGAGCACCCCCACGCCCGCGGCGATCAGGTCGCTCCGCCACAGGCGGCGGTCCTGGTCGGATAGTGGCACCAAACTGCCGTCGGCGCGTGTACGGGCCGGTCGTCGCGCGTGGTGGAGTAGGAACAGGGCGAGCAGTCCCGCTGCCTCCGTGTCACCGCTGGCCGTGGCCAGCTGCCGTGCGAGTCGGATCGCCTCTGCGGCGAGGTCGACGTCACCGCTGTACCCCTCGTTGAACACTAGATACAACACGCGAAGCACCGTGCGTAGGTCGCCGGGACGATCCAGCCGCACAGTGCTCACGATACGTTTGGCCCGACTGATTCGCTGGGCCATTGTTACCTCTGGTACGAGGTATGCGCGCGCGATCTGGCGCGTGGTGAGGCCACCGACAGCCCGCAACGTCAGGGCGACGGCCGACGCCGGGGTGAGCGTCGGGTGCGCGCACCGAAAGTACAGCTGCAACGATTCGTCCACCGACGAGGTCGGTCCCGGTGGAGGCTCGTTGAAGACCCGAGTCTCACGGCGGCGGCGCGAGACGTCGGACCGTGCGAGGTCGACGAAGCAACGCCACGCGGTAGTGATCAGCCAGCCTTTGGGATCGTCGGGACGCTTGTTCGGCCATGTCTCGATGGCCCGAACCAATGCCTCCTGGACGGCGTCCTCGGCGGTAGCGAAGTCTGCGCCGCGGCGGACGAGGGCTGCCAATACGTCGGGGATCAGGTCCCGCAGCTGGGTCTCGTCCACCACGCCGGCGGCCATTACTCGGTGCCGGTCGGGCGTGCGCTCAGCATCGGACGAACTTCGATCCACTCGTGGATCGGCTTGCCGCCTGCACCGGGCGCTGCGGACAACTGGCCGGCCACTTCCAGGGCGCGCTCGTAGGAGTCGACCTTGATGCTCATCCAGCCCCCGATCAGGTCCTTGGTCTCGGCGAACGGACCGTCGGTCACGGGAAGCGCACCCTCGCCGTCGTAGCGGACCCATGTGCCCTCCGGCGCCAGGGCATTGCCGTCGACGAGCTCGCCGCTACGTGCCAAGCTGGCCGCGAGATTTCTCATGTACCGCATGTGCGCCTCGGTCTCCTCGGGCGTCCACTGGTCCATCGGTACGTCGTTGACCGGCGCAGGGGCGCCTCGGTAGTGCTTCAGAAGCAGGTACTTCGCCATGTCGTTCTCCCTTCCGGTCTGCGACGATAGTCGGCCGCTCGCCTTGGGACGGAGCCGTCACGCCATTCTCGACATCCGACACGAATTTTATCCCGCCTTTTCGAGGCCTGGTCGTCTCGTCGACAGCCGCCCACGAGTGGGTTCGACAAATTCGCAGCTCAGCAGCGACGTCCCGCAACATCGGCACTGCGCGGCACACCGCGGCGGACCAAGGCGACACGAAGCCGGGCTGCTCGCATCCCGAAGCCGACTCCCACGTGGCACCGCCCGAAAGGTAGAGGTCACGTTGCTGCCAGTTCGCCTCCTGACGGGGCAACATACCACTCGAGCCCGACGAAAGGTGTGGCCAGGGTTGTGGGTCAGCAGTCAGCGAAGGAGGATGTCGGAGGGTCGGGGTGCCGTCCTGGCAGCCGACAGTGCGTTGTGCGCAGCGCCGAGTAGACCGGCGTGCCCCCCGAGTGCGGCGGGATAGACGGTTGTCCGTCCCGCGAAATCACTCGTGGACAGTCGGTCGAGGTGTCGCTGCAGCGGCGCGAACAGCACTCGTCCCGCACCCGATACGCCGCCGCCGATCACGACGCGGTCGAGATCGCAGAGCGTGGCGGCTGTGGTGATGGCGCGCGCCAGTGCTTCGGCGCCGCGATCGTATGCGCGCTGGGCAACGGTGTTTCCGCCGGCAGCGTCGGCGGCGAGCGCGCGGGCATCGGGTCCGCTCCAGCCGTGCTCACGGGCCCACCGGGCCATGGAAGGCCCGCTGGCATAGGTCTCGACGCAGCCGGTTGCCCCGCAGGAGCAGCGCGGACCTGCCGGGTCGACGACGATATGGCCGAGATGGCCCGCGTTGCCGCTCGGTCCCGGGTACGGCGCCCCGTCGAGGACGAGACCGCCTCCGACTCCGGTGGATACGACAATTCCGAGCATGGCGGTTGCGCCGCGCCCGGCGCCGACCCAATGCTCCCCCACCGCGGCTGCGATGGCGTCGCCGACCAAGGTCACCGGGAGTTCCGGCACGGTAGCGCTCACCAGGTCGACCAACGGAAAGTTCCGCCATGCCGGGATGTTGATCGGGCTGACCGTGCCGTGCTGTGGATCGACCGGGCCTGCCGAGGCCACTCCGATGGCGGCGGGACGTGTGTAGTCGGTTACCGAGGTGAGCAACCCTTGCAGGGCATCGCCGATGTCGGGCTCGTTGGCGGGTGTGGAGATCACGATGTGCCTGCGGACCTTTCGGTCCGGTCCGACCAGGCCGGCACTGATCTTGGTACCGCCGATGTCGACCGCGAGCACGACTTCCTGCACCATGGAATTGTCCTTCGTGGCGTGTGGTCAGTTGGGAAGAAGCACCGAGAGTTGTGGTGAGAAGATATGGTGCAGAACGAGTGCGGCGCCGCCCACAACAGCGGCGTCCGGCCCCAGCGGTGAATGCGTGACCTCGACGACACGGATGTGTCGGGACAACGGTCTGGTGGAAACCGCGGTCGCGACGGCGTCGACATAGCGTTGCTCGACATGGCGGATGCCGCGGCCGCCGAGCACGATCAAGTCCACGTCGGTCACATTGACGACATTGACCACGACCGAGGCGACCCGTTGGGCGGCCTCATCGATCACCGCGGCGGCAACTGGATCTCCGTCGGCGGCAGCCACTCGCACGACGGCGTGGTTGAGCATGTCCGGATCGCGGCGGAACGGTTCCAGCAGGACGGTGTCGGTCGGCTGCTGCTGCAGTCGCCGGTAGGTCTCGGCGACGATTGCTTCAGGGCTGACCAGAGTTTCGAGGCAGCCGCGGTTGCCGCAATAGCACTGCGGGCCGTCCTCGAGGACCGATGTGTGACCGAACTCTGCCGCGTTGAGCGAGCCACCCCGGTAGACCTGATGGTTGAGAACGAGTCCGCCGCCGACTCCGGTGCCGATGCAGAAGTATGCGAAATTCGCGACGCCACGCCCGGCGCCGGCCCACCGTTCACCGATGGCGGCTGCCGTGGCGTCGTTGTCGATCGTCACCGGTAGGCCTGTCGCCTCGCACAACATCCGCTGGAGCGGCACCCGATTCCAGCCCACGAGCCGGGGCGGCTCGACGACGAAGCCCAGTTCCTGGTCGATCGGGCCGGGACAGGCGAGCCCGAGGCCGAGTACTCGGCTCCTTGGCAGGTCCGCCTCGGCGAGTACGTCCCGAACCAGGTCTGCCATCGCTGCGACCACATCTGCGGGCGCGGTTCCCAGCGGAGCCGGGCGGCGCTGGGTGATCAGTGGCCGACCGAGTAGATCGACTACGGCGCAGGTGAGTTCAGCGGGATCGAAGTGCAGTCCGACCGCGTTCCCAGCACCGGGATTGATCCGCAGTCTGGTGCGCGGTCGCCCACCACCGCCGCTACGGTCGACGCCGTCCTCGCGCACAATGCCCTCGTCCAGCAGCTTGCGCACGATTCCGGAGACCGTCTGCGCCGTCAAGCCGGTGTGCTGAGCGATCTCCTGTCTGCTGATCCCGTCAGCAAGCTGAATTCGGTCGAGCACGACTGCTCGGTTGTACCGCCCTACTTTGGGCAGATTCGTGCCTGATTGCCGCACTCGGATCCTCCTGCTGTCCGCCGCTCATCTTGCCCAAAGCCACTTAGTAAGGCAAATAGATTTACAAAATGGGATGGGCTGCTGCTGGATCGACCATATACTCCGATCTACGGGTTGACTTCATAAAGCAAATAGATTTACAGTCGGCCCCGTTGGTGTGAGACCGCTCACTCTGAAGTGCAGGGGATCACTAGAGCAAGGCCTTCGGAGGAGATCGATGTCACCGCCAAACCGCGTCTCTCGGAGGCCGATTCCGTCTGGTCGTGACGTCTCGAGCAGCGAGCCTCGGTCGTGACCGCCCCTGCGATCCTGCAGATGCGTTCGATCACCAAGACGTTTCCCGGTGTCACCGCCCTGGCCGAGGTCGACCTGGCGGTCCGTGCGGGTGAAATCCATGCCATCTGCGGGGAGAACGGCGCCGGAAAGTCGACGCTCATGAAGGTTCTCAGCGGTGTGTATCCACACGGAACCTACAGCGGCGAAATCGTCTACCAGGACCAGGAAGTCCGGTTCGGCGACATACGCGCCAGTGAGCAGGCCGGCATCGTCATCATCCACCAGGAACTCGCACTGGTGCCCGGTATGTCGATCACCGAGAACGTGTTTTTGGGCAACGAACCACGCAAGCGTGGAAGGATCGACTGGCGAGCCGCGCAGCGCCGGGTGATCGAGCTACTGGCGCAGGTGGGTCTCGAGGAACATCCCGATACCCTCGTCAAGGACATCGGCGTCGGCAAACAGCAGCTCGTCGAGATCGCCAAGGCCTTCGCGAAGAACGTGAAGCTACTGATCCTCGACGAGCCGACGGCAGCACTCAACGAGGACGATTCTGCGCATCTGCTCGATCTGCTGCGCGAGTTCCGACGCCGCGGCATGACATCGATCATCATCTCGCACAAGCTCAACGAAATCGAGGCGATCGCCGACTCGATCACGATCCTGCGCGACGGGCGCACGGTCGACACCCTCGATATCCGCGACAACGAGGTGAACGAGGACCGCATCGTGCGCGGCATGGTGGGCCGCGAACTGAGCAGCCGGTTCCCAGAGCGCACACCGAACATCGGCGAGGTGTTCTTCGAGATCCAGGATTGGACAGTGCGCCATCCGATCTCCACCGAGCGGCTGGTGTGCAAAGGCTCGAGCTTCCACGTCCGTCGAGGCGAAATCGTCGGCTTCGCGGGACTGATGGGCGCCGGCCGAACCGAACTCGCCATGAGCCTGTTCGGCCGCTCGTACGGGGTCTGGCTCGGCGGCCGTGTCTACAAGAACGGCACACAGATCCAGCTCAGGTCGGTCTCCGACGCCATCGAGCACGGCCTGGCCTACGTGAGCGAGGATCGCAAGGCGATCGGGCTCAATCTCCTCGACGACATCAAGACCTCGGTCGTGTCCGCCAAGCCGTCGAAGATCTCCCGGCACGGCGTGGTCGACGCGGTCGAAGAACACCGAGTCGCCGACGACTATCGCAAGAGTTTGCGCATCAAGGCGCCGACAGTCGACGAAGACGTCGTGAAGTTGTCCGGTGGCAACCAGCAGAAGGTCATTCTCGCGAAGTGGATGTTCACCGGTCCAGAGCTGTTGATCCTCGATGAGCCGACACGCGGAATCGATGTGGGCGCGAAATACGAGATATACAGGATCATCCAGCAGATCGCCGACCAGGGCGCGGGCGTGATCGTCATCTCCTCCGAGCTGCCCGAGGTCATCGGCCTGTGCGACCGCATCTACACCGTGTTCGAGGGAACCATCACCGGCGACCTGCCACGCCACGAGGCCGAGCCGGAACTCCTGATGAAGCAGATGACCTCTACCAAGAAAACGCGCACTTCATGAGTCACTTCTCCGTTCTCAGACAGCATCTCCTCGGAGGTGTGACCTCCAACGCTCGCCAATTCGGCATGATCTTCACGCTGGTGGCGATCGTGTTGCTGTTCCAAGTCCTGACCGACGGTCTGACATTGACCTCCAGCAACCTCATCGCGGTGGTCAGTCAGTACTCCTACATCCTCATCCTCGCGATCGGCATGCTGATGGTGATCGTCGCTGGGCACATCGACTTGTCGGTCGGTTCGGTCGCGGCCTTCACCGGCATCGTCGTCGCGAAGTCGATGCAGACGTTCGACCTGCCGTGGCCGGCGGCGTTCGTCCTGGGTCTGCTGGTCGGCGCGGCTATTGGCGCCTGGCAGGGCTTTTGGGTGGCGTATGTGGGAGTGCCGGCGTTCATCGTCACGCTGGCGGGCATGTTGCTGTTTCGTGGTGGCAACCAGTTCATCGGCAACGCCGACACCGTTCCGGTCCCGGAGGGGTTCCGGGTCCTGGGCGCCGGATTTCTGCCCGAAGTCGGTCCCAGCACCGGCTACAACAACCCCACTCTCCTACTGGGCGCGGCCGCGTGTGTCGCGGTGGTGTGGCGCGAGTGGCGTGCGCGGCAGATCCGGCGAGAAATGGGTGCGCAGCCGGTGCCGATCTGGGTGACCGGAATCAGGCTCGCCGTCATGATCGGGGTCATCGTGTTCGCCACGCTGCGTTTCGCCGGCGGCCGGGTCGGAACCAGCTTTCCCGTGTCGGGAATCATTCTGGTGGGTTTGGTCATCGCCTACTCGTTCTATACGCGTAACACCGTGGGAGGACGCCACATCTACGCGGTGGGCGGCAATAGCCGCGCCGCCGAACTGTCGGGGGTGAAGCTGCAGCGGGTCAACTTCTTCGTCCTGATGAACATGTCGATCCTCGCCGCACTCGCGGGCATCATCTTCGTGGCGCGTTCGGCAGCCTCCGGACCGCAGGACGGACTCGGCTGGGAACTCGACGCCATCGCCGCGGTATTCATCGGTGGCGCAGCGGTTTCCGGTGGTGTGGGTACCATCAGCGGCTCGATCGTCGGTGGCAGTGTCATGGCGCTGCTCAACAACGGCCTGCAACTCATGGGTGTCGGATCGGATTTGGTACAGATCATCAAGGGTCTGGTGCTGTTGCTCGCGGTCGCCATCGATCTGTGGAACAAGAACCAGGGCCGGTTCTCGATCATCGGCTCGATCATGCGAATGTTCGGTCGAGGGGACTCACCCGCGACCCGCCCGCCCACACCCGTGCGCCAGACCCAGAAGGTCGCGGCACGCTGACTCGCTTCTCCCCTGGCAAGAACTGCGGGCACCCCTGCAGTTGGTCAAGAAAGGTCACGAACTATGTACAGACGCCTCACGAAGGCTTTCGCGGTCGGCGCCGCGGCAATGCTGGCGCTCGGCGCTGCAGCGTGTTCCAACGAACGCGACAGCGGCGGCGGCTCGGGTGAAGGCTTCGCCTCCGACGCGGTGATCGGTGTTGCGCTGCCGTCCAAGACATCCGAGAACTGGGTGCTCGCCGGAGACCTGTTCACCAATGGACTCGCCGAAGCTGGATTCCAACCCGATGTGCAGTACGCGGGCGCTTCGTCCACGGTCGCCGACCAGCAGGCGCAGATATCGGCCATGATCACCAAGGGCGCGAAGGTCATCGTCATCGGCGCCGCCGACGGTGCGCAGTTGTCCACCCAGGTGGCGCAAGCCAAAGAGGCGGGCGCCATCGTCCTCGCCTACGACCGGCTCATCACCAATACGCCGGACGTCGGCTACTACGTCGCTTTCGACAACCGCGAGGTCGGGAGGCTCCAGGGGCAAGCCCTGGTGGATGGCATGAAAGCGAACAAGCCCGAAGGGCCGTGGACCATCGAGCTGTTCTCCGGTTCGCCCGACGACAACAACTCCGGCGTCTTCTTCAGCGGTGCCCTGGATGTGCTGCAGCCACTCATCGACAAGGGTGACGTCATTGTCGGATCCGGCCAAACCAGCCTCAAGCAGACCGCGGTCCAGGGCTGGAAGTCAGAAGTCGCCCAGCAGCGTATGGATTCGCTGTTGACCTCGACCTACTCCGGTGACAAGACCCTCGATGGGGTGCTGTCACCGAACGACACTCTCGCTCGCGCGATCATCACCTCGATCAAGGGCGCCGGCAAGCCGCTGCCCATCGTCACCGGCCAGGACTCCGAAGTCGAGTCGGTCAAGTCGATCATGGCCGGCGAGCAGTACTCCACGATCGACAAGGACACCCGCAAACTGGTCGCGCAGACCGTGAAAATGGTCCAGGCGCTGCAGGGCGGTGAAATCCCGGAGGTCAACGACGAACACTCGTACGACAACGGCGTCAAGATCGTTCCGGCCTATTTGCTTCCGCCGGTCATCGTCACGAAAGCCAACGCGGCCGAGGCATACGCCACCGACCCGAAGCTGTCGGCCCTCACCAAATAGCTACTGCCGGAGTGCCGCCACCACGCAGGGCTCATCGAACCCGGTTCGAACACTGCTGTCCCGGTGGCGGCACTCCGATTTCACGGGACGGGCGCCCTCGTCTTCATTCCCATCGAACGAGGGTCGTTTCGGTCCTACACGAGCTCGAGACCACCGTCCACGGTGACAACTTGACCAGTTATCCATGACACGGCCGGATCACTCAGGTGCAGTATCCAATCGGCGATCTCGGCCGGGACACCGCGGCGCCCCAACGGGATACGTTCTGCCTCGTCTCGTTCGACCTGTGCGACCACGTCGTCGGCGAGCCCGGCTGCGGCCAGGGCTTCGCTCTCGGTCGGGCCGGGTGCCACGGCGTTGACCCGCACACCCTCGGGGGCCAGTTCGAGGGCCCAGCTGCGGGTGAGTTGCTCCATGGCGGCCTTGGAGGCGGCGTAGTGCGCAGCGCCGGGAATCGGACGATGCCCATAGGTGCTCGACACATTCACGATGCTGCCGTGGGTCCGACGGAGGTGCGGCAACGCAGCACCTGCGAGCACACTGGGGGCGATGACGTTGAGGGCGAACAGGTCGGCAACGCGTTCGGCCGTCACGTCGGCCAAGGGCATCAACATCGTCGCCCCGGCGTTGTTGACCAACACATCCACCCGGCCCCACCGTGCGACGGCCGCGGCGATCACTGCGTTGGCCTCGCCGTCACGGCGCAGATCGTGCGCTGCGACCTCGATCGCCGGATGATTGGCTGCCGTGTCGGCCAGTAACGCTTGCCGGCGGCCTACACCGAGCACCTGGGCGCCGGCTCGGGCGAACGCGATCGCGGTCGCCCGCCCGATCCCCGTCCCCGCGCCGGTCACGATCACAACCCGGTCGTCGAAGCGACCCATTCGCATACCACCCTTATGTTCGATGTTCGTGGAACATCGAACAAGATAGCATGCTCGGTATGCGCGAACCACAACATCCGGAGGTGTCCGATATTCGGCTGACGGCGGTGCTTGCCGCGTTGAGCGATCCGATCCGGGTCGGGGTGGTCCTGCAGCTGGCCGACAACACCGAACGCGGGTGGGGAGAACTGCAGGTTCCGGTAGCGAAATCGACGCTGAGCCATCACCTTCGGGTGCTACGTGATGCCGGAATCACCCGAACCCGGCAAGACGGCACCCGGTGTTTCGTCATACTGCGTCGCCACGAACTCGACCAGCGATTCCCGGGACTACTGGACACGGTCTTGACCGCGGCGTCGATCGACGGAGTGGGACGCGACGTCGGACGTAGGTGAAAGGCGTGATCACAGCAGCCCACTCGTCCGCACCGGGTACGACCGATCGGTGAGCGAGCGCCCGTGCCGATCTGCTGGCGCTGCGATAGAACCACAACGTCGATTACTGTGGCGGGATGGGGTCTACGGAATACGGGCCGGGTGATGTCGTCTATTTCCCGGAGGGGCCGTTCAGCGGTGTCTGTGCCGTCGTGCGGGAAGTCGACGTCCGCCGTTCGCGGCTGCGCATCGATTTCGGCGAGGGTCTTCTCCACCGTGAAGGAGGAATATTGCAGGAGAAGCGGCACAGCCTGACCGTAGGATTCGACGAAGTCGAGTTGATGTAGGTGCGTAATCCGGTGCACGGGAGACGGAGCGGCAATTCCCTGGCCGTCGGGAATCGTCCTGCGAACGCATATCGATTGCGGTAGCGCTGATCCAAGATCGGCCACCCAGCGGGAATTTCTCCCCTGGCCTTCGCCCCGGCCGTATTATCCGCCGTACATCCGATGTGTCGCTTCGACATACGGTAGCGACTCGTTCAATGGGCCGCTTCGAGCTTCTGTTCGATGAAGTCTGCAATCTCGCGACCGAGCCTGTCCAGATAGAAGTGGCCGCCGTCGAACAGGCGAAGCTCGAAACTGCCGGTAGTGTGTTTCGACCATTCTCCGATTCGTCCTGGAGTCGTCGTCGGATCCTGGCGCCCGAGCAACGCGGCGATGTTGCAGCGCAGTTGCTCACCTGGCTGGTATCGATAGGTCTCGACGGCCTGGTAGTCATTGCGGACAGCAGGCAGGACGACCTCGGCGAGACTGGGTTCATCACGCAGAATCCGGACCGAGGCGGGGTCGTCTGCGAGCCGCTCGAGTTCGGCGATCAGGTCGCTATCGGACGCGCGGTGCAGCCTTCCCTGGTCGGCGAAGACCGGATCCGGCCGGCCGGATACGAACAACGCCGTAATCGATTGCCCGCGGCCTTCGATCCGACGAGCAGTCTCGAAGGCGACCGTGGCGCCCATGCTGTGCCCGAAGAGCACCAGGTTGTTGCCGAAGAGAGGGGCTATCGCATCGACGATGTGATCGGCCAGTTTCGCGATCGAGGGAATCGGATTGTCGCCGAGTCGATCCTGCCGGCCCGGGTACTGGACGGCATACACGGTCAGGTCGGGCCTGAGGTGCTTGGCGAGGCTGTTGTAGCTCGTTGCCGATCCGCCACCGGGAGGAAAACACACCACCGTCGGCTTCCGGTCTCGCCCGGTGCGAAGCTTGCGCAGCCAAGGCGACAACTCTTCACTGCTGTGCATTGGATCTCCTATCGTGTCCTGCCCGACGCATGCTGCCGTCGATCATCGTCGAGCATGCCACGAAGGTTGGTGGTAATGGCGCTTGGTGGTAACGGCACTGAGCAGCGCCCCCGGGTCAGCTCGAGGAGCTTTTCGGCGCTCCTGGCAACCGTAGACCTTTGAGCGCCAGTGCATTCACCGCGACGATGATGCTAGACCCCGACATGGATAGGGCGGCTATCTCCGGCCGCAGCGTGAACCCAGCGATGGGTTCGAAGATACCTGCGGCGACCGGCAAGGCGATGCTGTTGTAGCCCACGGCCCACGCCAGGTTCTGGCGCATCTTCCGTACGGTACCGCGGCCGATGCGCAGTGCGATGGGCACGTCGAGCGGATCCGATCGCATGAGCACCACATCGGCGGTTTCGATGGCAACATCGGTCCCTGCGCCGATTGCGATACCGAGATCGGCCTGGGCCAGGGCCGGGGCGTCGTTGACTCCATCGCCGACCATTGCGACCGTGCGGCCTCCCGCTTGCAGCGCTGCGACTTCTGCGGCCTTGTCTCCAGGTAGCACCTCGGCGATCACCGAGTCGATGCCGAGCGCTGTTGCAATGCGCTCGGCGGTGGCGCGATTGTCGCCGGTGAGCATCACGACTTCGATACCGAGAGCGTGCAATTGCTCGACAGCGGCGGCTGCGGACTCCCGGGGAGCATCGGCGATGCCGATCGCGGCGGCAGGTTGGTCATCGATGGCGACCAGGACGCCGGTGTGCCGGTCTGTGGTCAGTCGATCCCATGGCGCAGCCAATGCGCCGAGTTCGATGCCTTCCCGATTCAGCAATCGAAGATTGCCGACCACGACTCGGCGACCATCGACGACCGCGATCGCGCCGTGGCCTGGGACGTTCTCGAACTGCGCGGTGGACAGGCCGATCCCTGCGCGGTCTCGGGCGTCGCGCACGATGGCTTGGGCCAGCGGATGCTCGGATTCGCGCTCCACTGCGGCCGCCAGTGACAACACTGTCTCTGGGGCGAAACCGCCGGCGGTGACCATGTCGGTGACTTCTGGTTCGCCCTTGGTAAGGGTGCCGGTCTTGTCCATCACGACAACGTCGATACGCGCGGAAGACTCCAGCGCGAGGGCATTCTTGAACAGCACGCCGCGTCCGGCGCCCAGCCCTGTGCCGACCATGATGGCGGTCGGGGTTGCCAATCCGAGCGCGTCGGGACACGTGATGACGACGACGGTGATGGCGAACAACATGGCCGTGGCGAAGGCGGCTCCCGCCAACAACCACGCACCCAGCGTGAGCGCGCCGCCGAGCAATGCGACCACCACCAGCCAGAATGCCGCGCGATCTGCCAGCTTCTGTCCTGGGGCCTTCGAGTTCTGCGCTTGTTGGACCAACTGCACGATGTGCGCCAGCGCCGTGTCCGCGCCGACCTTGGTGGCGCGCACCCGCAGTACGCCATCGATATTGATCGTCGCGCCGATCACCGATGAGCCGGCTTCCTTGTGCACCGGCAGACTTTCGCCGGTGACCATCGACTCGTCGACCTCGCTGTCGCCGCCTTCGACGACACCGTCCGCCGCAATCCGTGCGCCCGGACGTACCAGCAGCAGATCACCGACCACGACCTCTGCGGTAGCCACCTCGGTTTCCCGATCGTTCCGAACGACGACGGCCTTGGGTGGTGCGAGGTCGAGGAGAGTGCGGATCGCATCGTTGGCGCCACCGCGGGCGCGCATCTCGAACCAATGCCCGAGCAGAACGAACGTCGCCAGCATCGTCGAGGCCTCGTAGAACACCTCCCCGCCGCCGGTCGCGCTGATCACCAACGAATACAGCCACCCTGCACCGATGCCGACCGCGACCAGGACCATCATGTCCAGCGTGCGTGCCCGCAGCGCCTGCACGGCCCCGGTGAAGAAGATCACCGCCGAGTAGAAGATCACCGGCAGACTCAGCACCAGCGCCCAGAGGTCCTGACGCAGCCCGAAAGGTGTCGCCACGTGTAGGCCGAACATGTCGCTGGCCATCGGTGACCAGACCATGACCAGCAGGGAGAACACCAGCGCGACCAGGAATCGGTTGCGCATGTCCGTGGCCATCGCCGCCATGGACATTCCCGCGTGTCCAGCGTGACCGCGGTGTGTGTCCTCCATCCGAGATTCGGGGGTGTGGCCGGCGGAACCACGATCGATATGCGTGTCTTCGGTCACCACCGACGACTCGAGGACGGCTGCTGGATCGGGCTCGGTCATCGGATCGCACAAATGGGCGGGCACGGACTGGCCGTCGCAATGGAAGCCGCAGTCACGCACCCAGTCGCGAAGCTCGCTCAGCGAGGTTCGTGTCGAGTCGAACTCCACCGTGGCGGTCTGTGACACCGGGTTGGCTTGCACCGACAACACCCCCGGACGGCGACTCAGCACCCTGGTCACCCGGTTCTGCTGACTGGCCCAGCCGGGGCCGCTGACATCGAGCACGGCGGTGCTGAGACCGGATTCGTCGGTCATCCCGCTCCTCCTCTGCCTTTGTATATACCGGGTAGGGGTAGGTTCTGGTAGCGATACGTGTGCCCCAATCGGCGTATTGTCAGAGTTGATACCTGGTGGATCAGGGCATCGTCGACTGATGGCTGCACATTGCGCATGTCCGAAAGGTCGTGTTCCGCATGATACCCCCGCTGGGTTTATGTGGTCGGGTCGCTATGCTGGCAGCGTGATCGACCAGCCTGTGCCCCTGCGAGCGTCCGGAATCGTCCGGCCGCATGGGGTGCGCGCGCTGTTCCGGGGTTTCGTTCCCCCTGTGCTCCTCCTGCTGGTGTTGGGCATCGTCACCATGCACGTCGGTGTTTTCTCGATCGGCTCCGCACCCCATCATCGCTCCCTTGAAGCCACCAGCGAGGTGGTCACAGCGCCGCGGGATCTCGCCGCGGAGGCATCGGACACGGCGGCCGCCGATCACGGCCCTGGAAACCACTACGCGCACGGGTGCGTTTTCATTCTCTCCGCGGTGCAGTTCGGTATCGATTCGAGGTTGCTCACCGATTGTGCCGTCGGTGTCGGTGAGCGATACCCGCCCGATCCATGGTTGGGCCGCGCGCACGGCGGGCGTGCCCCACCGTGGGCCATCCGGACCCATTCCGAGCCGTCCGTCCTGCGAATCTGATCGGTCCCATCCGCCAAGTCACACCATGCAGAGGCCGCTTTGGGGGGGATCTTGCGACATGACGAGCACGCGCCCGCCCCAGAATGTGGCGAGTGGTGCCGCACGCCCGAGCCTTTGCGTGGAACCAGGATCGGACCATCCCACGGCCGTGTGCCGCACCGGCAGCAGCCGACCAGACCAGCAGGAGAATCCATGTCCGCCAGACAGATTCGACGCCTAGCGCCGATCAGCCGCCGCGGGTTCCTCGCCCTCGGCATGGGCGCCACCACAGCCGCCGCGCTCGCAGCCTGTTCTGCAGGTCCTTCGCGTCCCCGAGCGCTCGTCGAGCCGGATTCCGAACCGGTCCGTGCCGCGGAGAACGCCCGCCGCGCGGCGGATGCCCGAATTCGGCCGGTGTCGCTGCGCGCGGCGCCCGCCACCGTGGACCTCGGCGGAGTCCAGGTTCGAACATGGACCTATGGCGGGGACCTGCCCGGCCAGGCGATTCGCGTCGATCGCGGTGACGTCCTGCGCGCCACCCTCTCCAACGGACTGACCGAACCCACCACCGTTCATTGGCACGGCATCGCGCTACGCAACGACATGGACGGTATGCCCGGCCTCACACAGCCCCCGGTCGAACCCGGAGCCGGGTTCGACTACGAGTTCACCGTCCCCCATGCGGGGACCTACTTCTTCCACCCGCATGTCGGTGTGCAGCTCGATCGCGGCCTGTACGCACCGCTGATCGTCGAGGACCGGGCCGACGGCCGAGATTACGACATCGAGGCCGTCGTCGTGCTCGATGATTGGCTCGACGGGGTCGACGGGCGGGATCCGAACCAACAGCTACGGCAGCTGCAGGCACAGGGTATGAGCGGGATGGGCCACGGCGGTATGCAGGACATGCACCACGACGGCGCGCCGTCGATGGTCGTGCCCACCCACCCAGACACGCCTTTGGGGTCGGACGCCGGTGACATCGCCGACTATCCGTACTACCTGGTCAATGGCCGCATCGAGGCCGATCCTGTCACGTTCGCGGCCAAGCCTGGCCAGCGTATGCGCCTGCGTATGATCAACGCTGCGTCCGACACCGCGTTCCGTGTCGCCGTGGCGGGGCACCAGTTGCGTGTCACGCACACCGACGGCTACCCCGTGCAGCCGGTCACAACCGCAAGCCTGCTCATCGGTATGGGCGAACGCTACGACGCGATCATCGAATTGGGTGACGGCGTGTTCCCGCTCGTCGCCTCCGCCGAAGGAAAAAGCGGACAGGGATTCGCTCTGATCCGGACCGGGAGCGGCGCACCGCCGCCTGCTGCGGTGCGACCGGAGGAGCTGTCGGTGGCGCCGCTCACCGCAGATCGGTTGACCGCCTCGGACTCGGCGCGACTCGACCACCGTGCCCCGGATACGACCCTCGACCTCACTCTGGGGCAGCATATGCGCGACTACGTCTGGACGATCAACGGCAGGGTCTTCGATGAACACACCGCTCTCGACGTGGTCGAGGGGCAGCGCGTCCGGCTGCGCTTCATCAACGAAACGATGATGTTCCACCCGATGCACCTACACGGTCACACCTTCCAAATGGTCACACCGACCGGCGTCGGGCCACGCAAGGACACCGCCATCGTGCTGCCTCGGCAAACGGTCGAGGTCGACTTCCACGCCGACAATCCCGGCCAATGGATGGTGCACTGCCACAACGCCTATCATGGCGAGGCCGGAATGATGAGCGTCCTGTCCTACGTTCGCTGACCACGGATGTGCGGATACCGCGGATTCGGCCAGCATGTGCTGCCGGCCTCAGGGCCGGCATCGGCCCAGCCCCCGCTGAGGATCTGTGCGCGCCAGTGCGCGACACGCCACGGGCGCCCCTACTTGCCGTTTATACCCCTAAGGGGTATAAACGCTAGGGTGTCGGGAGAACTGCGATCGGCCGCGGTGAGACTCGCCAGCCGATTCCGACCTTCTGGCTCCGCGGTGGCGCTGCTCGCCGCGGTGCTGCTCGCCGTGCTGATGGTCGATTGTTCGATGGCGCACGATGACACACACAACCATATGCCGAGGTACCCAGCCGTCGAGCACCTGGCAGTGTCGGTTGCCGACGGTCCTCTACCCGCTGCGATCCGCTCGGCTTCCGATGACCACTGTCCATCCCATTTCGATCACTGCCTCGCCAAGACGGTGTTGCGCGGTGTCACCGGGAATCCCGGGCCGCAACTGCTGATCTTCGCGCTGGCATTGGCCGTTCTTCCCTCTGCCCTGCGCGCGTTCGCCGGGGTGCGCGGTCCGCCGATCTCGAGGCCACCGGCCTCGGATGGCCGGACCACCCTCACGCGGTTCTGTATCGCTCGCTGCTGATCGGGCAGCGCCAGGCCGACGACTTGCCGTTGGCCGGTGTCCGCTGCCCGTTCACATCAGTACCGCCGTCTCGGCGGTCCGACACAGAAAGCGAACGTGATGGACAAGGTCGTTCTCGACGCATTCAACGATCGCTCGGCAGCTCTGGTGAGCGCGCCAGGACCTGCCCATTCCCCGCACTCGCTGGTCGGCAACACCCCGGTGTTGTGGGTCGGTGCGCCGATCGCGCCCCAAGGGCGGGGATTTTGGGCCAAGCTCGAAGGATTCAATCCCGGCGGGATGAAGGACCGGCCCGCACTCCATATGGTCCGCAGGGCCGAGGAGCGTGGTGATCTCGTTGCGGGGGCTCGGATCGTCGAATCCACCAGTGGCACGCTGGGCTTGGGATTGGCGCTGGCGGGGATCGTCACCCACCACCCGGTGACCGTGGTGACCGACCCAGGGCTGGAGCCGATGGTCGCGCGCATGCTCACCGCCTATGGGACGCAGGTCGACATGGTGGGCGAACCTCATCCGACCGGCGGCTGGCAGCAGGCTCGCCGTGACCGGGTCATGGAGCTGCTCGCTCACGAGCCCGATGCGTGGGGCCCGGACCAATACCGCAATCCGGACAATGTCGATGGCTACGAGTCGCTGGCGCTCGAGCTGGTCGAACAACTCGGCGGGGTGGACGTGCTGGTGTGCGCGGTCGGCACCGGCGGTCATTCCTCCGGGGTCGCCCGGGCATTGCGCCGGTTCGAACCGGGGATGGAGCTGATCGGCGTGGATACCGTGGCCTCCACGATATTCGGTCAGCCCGCAGGTCCACGGTTGATGCGGGGGCTCGGATCGAGCATCTATCCGGTCAATGTCGACTATCGCGCTTTCGACGAGGTGCATTGGGTTGCGCCGTCGGAGGCGGTCTGGGCGTGCCGAACCTTGGCCGCTACGCATCACGCGACCGGAGGGTGGAGCGTGGGCGCTGTCGCCCTCGTCGCCGGCTGGGCCGCCCGAACACACGATTCCGACGCTCGGATCGTGGCGGTCTTCCCCGATGGACCGAACCGCTACTTCGACACCATCTACAACGACGCGTACTGCAATAATCACGGCCTGCTCGACTCGCCGCCCCCGCTCGAGCCGGACACCATCGAATATCCCACCGAACGCATCGTGCAGTCGTGGACCCGAACCACCACGGTTGTCGACCCGAGGCGCCTCGCCCACAGCGGGGGACCCGCGCGGTGACCGTACTTGCGAAATTCCGCGGCTTCGATCCCGCAGCGCGGTTGCTGATGATCAACCAGTTCGGGATCAACCTCGGCTTCTACATGCTGATGCCCTACCTGGCCGGCTATCTCGCCGGGCCACTGGGCCTGGCAGCCTGGGCCGTCGGACTGGTGCTGGGGGTACGGAACTTCTCCCAACAGGGAATGTTCCTGATCGGCGGCACCCTGGCCGACCGCTTGGGCTACAAACCATTGATCGTCGCGGGCTGTCTGTTGCGCACAGGTGGGTTCGCGCTGTTGGTGTTCGCGACCTCGCTGCCGGGGCTGCTGATCGCTTCGGCGGCCACCGGATTCGCCGGCGCGTTGTTCAACCCGGCCGTGCGCGCCTATCTGGCAGCCGATGCGGGTGAGCGGCGAGTCGAAGCCTTTGCGATGTTCAACATCTTCTATCAGGCAGGCATTCTGGCCGGACCGTTGGTCGGCCTGGCATTGATGGCGATCGACTTCCGGGTGACCGCTGCCGTCGCAGCGGTGGTATTCGCAATCCTGACCGCAGCGCAACTGTTCGCCCTACCGACGAGGCGCATGGACAGCGACAGCGAGCGCAACTCGGTGCTCCAGGATTGGCGGATAGTACTCGCCAATCGCCGGTTCGTCTGGTTCGCCTTGGCGATGGTCGGTACCTATGTCTTGTCGTTCCAGGTCTATCTGGCACTGCCGCTGCACGCGGAATTCATCGCAGGTGCGCGGGCGCAGGTTCTGGTCTCCGCGCTGTTCGTGGTTTCCGGTGTTGTGGCGGTCTTCGGCCAGCTGCGGATCACGGCGTGGTTTCGGGCCAGGTGGGGTACCGGGCGAAGCCTGGTGGTCGGGCTGGGGATTCTCGCAACCGCGTTCGTCCCGCTGGTGATCGTCCCCGACCCGCACCGGTTCGGCCCTCCGGTCGCGGCTGGGGCGCTGCTGATGGCCGCAGGGTTGTTGGCGGTCGGGACAGCGGCGGTGTTCCCCTTTGAGATGGACACCGTCGTGGCCCTTTCGGAGGGAAAGCTGGTTGCGACCCACTATGGGTTCTACAACACAGTTGTCGGCGTGGGCATTCTTTTCGGCAATCTCACCACCGGAGCTGTGGTCGGCGCCGCGCGCGACGCGGGACTCGGTTGGGCGCTGTGGGCCGGCCTGACCATGGTCGGTGGGGCCGCAGCATTCGCACTGCATCGTCTGGATCGCGCCCGAGCCACGCACGACAGATACCCGCAACCGACCGAGGCGGACGCGGCAGACCCCCTGCCCGAGGGTGACAGCACCGTCGCGCGGGCACAGCGGTAGTCATCCGGTGGGGGGTCGGAGGGGATGGCATGCTACGCCGCACTGAGAGGAGGAGGTTCTATCGGATGTACCCAGCCGGTTGTTGACCGCGTCTGAGGCGTCGCTGGTCAGAATGCGGGATCTTGTGCGGTTCGGTGGAGGTGAAGAGTTCGGTTGCGGCGGTTCGGACTTTGCTGAGTGCTTTGGTGGTGCAGGCGGAGTTGACGGTATGCAGGATCGGTAGCGCAGACCGCCACATTTTCAGTGCGTCGGTGTGGTTGCCGAGTTTCCAGCGGAGCAGACCGGTTTCGGTGGCCTCGAGGGCCCAGACGCGGGCGTGGGTGTGCTGGTTCCAGATGCTGGTGTCGACAGTGTAGTAGCGTTCGGCATTGGGGAGGTCACCGAGCGCTAATCCTGCGAGCGGATGCGGCGCAGCAGGTTGCCGCCGATGAATCCGGCTTCTCCGGTAATGATGATGTTGGGAAACGCATTTCACCACTTCAGGCAGGTGTGGATGGTCTCGATGACGCGGGTGACCGTGTCCTTGGTCATGGATCGCCACAGTGGTAGGCACAGATGGCGAGCGGCGAACTCGTCGGCGAGCGGGAATCGGTCACCCACATCCAGTTCGGAAAACACCGGCTGGGTGTGCAACGGCTGCTCGTAGACCACCGCGCCAGCTCGACCCGGCGGCGGACGCCGTGGTTCCGGTCGATGCCGGGGGCGAGGAGCGTGATGGCCTTGTGTCCGCTCACCTGTCCGTGCCTGGCGGGGAAGGAGGGAATCATCGCGTGCTCGCTTCGGTGTGCGCGGTCCACGGGGTGACCTCGACCAGATCATCGATCTGGCATGGCGCGACGGCAGCCCGAGGTCGCAACCCGAGGTGCGGTTCGACGCCGGTGACGGCAGTGGCAGTTGCCTGGGAGGCGTGCAGGGCGAGGGTCATTTTGCCGGGCAGCACCGTCCACCAGCCACTGATGTTGTTGCGGACTCGGTGGTCGATGAGCGTGAAATCGGGTTCGGTGCCCCATTGGTCACTATTGCCGCGCAGGTGCTCGGTCTTGCTGCACACCCACCCCACCCCCGCGGTGGTGTCGATCAGGCCGGACCGCAACCAGGTGGTGAGTTCACCGACCAGCGGCGAGCTTGACCATCTCGGCGGCTTCCATCGAACTGCACTGGATGATGTCGACTCCGACACCGCGGCGCCAGAACGCCTCGGCAGCGGCAGCGCTGTCGACGCACCAGCCACCGACGACAATGGGGAAACTGCGCAGTTCCCGCAGCGCCGTTCCCTCGGACAACCGCTCCGGGTAGAACGCGAGCCCGAAGTCGACGCCGCACGTCAGGCCGCTGCGTTCGAGCAGCGGAACGACCAGCTCGCGGTTCATGCCCGGCGGCACGGTGCTCTTGAGCAGGACCAGCTGCCCCTCGCGCAGGTGCCCGCTCAGGTTCTCGCAAGCCGCCCTGAGCTGGGTGTCCTCCAGGACGCCGCCCTCACGGATCGGCGTGCCGACGGCGACGATGACGACATCGACGCCGGCGATCTCGGCGTAGTCGGTCGTCACCCGCAGCGCCCCCGAGTCGAGGCCGCTGAAGAGCAGCTCCGGCAGGCCCGGCTCACTGAATCGGCAGTGCCGCTCGGCGAACTCGCGGGTGAGTCTCGCGTCGGTGTCCACACCGACCACGCGTACGCCGCGCTCGGCGAGCGCCCCGGCGACACACGAACCCACGTATGCGAGCCCGATTACGGCCGCGCTGACGTCTTCGCTTTCCGGCAGGAATCGCATTCTCGCTCCATTCGGCGTCCAGCCCCGATCATCCGGCGACAAACATGCGAAGAGTCAACATCTGCGCAGCACAGTAGACCGGAAATGCGTTGGAAGACGAGATGCACGCGATTCCCGATCGGCCACGCCGCGTTCTTCAACAGCGTTTGTGCCGCGACACTATGGCGGCCGGGACGGCAGCGAAAACCCCTACGGGCCCCCTAGAGAAAACTAGCTCCCCTGAGCGGCGATGCCCACCCCGACGTCCGTGGTGCCGCTGTCGAGGCCTTGCAGAATGGTCCGGATCGCATCGCCGAGGTCCGCACCGGTCGGCGCACGGTCGGGGTCCAGCAGCCACTGCAGCGCGAGCCCGGGCAGGAGTCCGAGCACGAGCGAGCCGATGTTGCGCGCGGACCTCTCGTCGATATTCTCGGCGACGCTCATAATCATCGCGGCCATGCCGGCCCGGGTCTCCTCGAAGCTCGCCGAGAGTTGCTCGCGGAGCTCGGGGATGTGCTCCGCCTGGGCGAACGCCTCGACACTCGACACCCACAGCGGACGGTGGGTGACGAACGAGTCGATCAGCCGGGTCCAGGCCATCTCGAACTTCTCGATCGGTTCCGCCGTGGTGTTCCACGACAGCGACTGCATGACGGCGTCCAGCTCGACACCCCACTCCGCGAACGACTCGATGATCGCCGTCGTGAGCAGCGCTTCCTTCGAGCCGAAGTGGTAGCCGATGGAGGCGAGGTTGGCGCCGGAGGCGGCAACGATGTCGCGGGCGGTCGTACGCCCGTAGCCACGCTCGTAGAGGCAGATCTTGGCGCCTACCAGCAGGGCTTCCCGGTGTCCCATGGTCGCCATCTTCCCGTTCGAGAATCTATACGAACATATAATACGAATGTATAATACGAATGTATAGTATCCGCCATGGCTGACACGAGGATGGCCGGCAAGCGCGAGTGGATCGGCCTCGCAGTGCTGGTCATACCCACGCTGCTGATCTCCATGGACATGACAGCGCTGTTCTTCGCGCTGCCCAACCTGAGCGCGGACCTCGCACCGAGCAGTGCGCAGCTCCTGTGGATCATGGACATCTACGCTTTCCTGCTGGCCGGCTCCATGATCACGATGGGTAGCCTGGGCGATCGGATCGGCAGGCGAAAGATTCTCCTCTTCGGTGCCGGGGCGTTCGGTGTCGCCTCGGCGCTCGCGGCGTACTCGGACAGCGCGGAGATGCTGATCGCGAGCCGCGCCGTGCTCGGCCTCGCCGGCGCCACGCTGGCACCATCTACGCTGTCATTGATTCGCAACATGTTCCACAACGACCGGCAGCGTCGCACGGCGATCGCCGTGTGGACCGCCGGTTTCTCGGGCGGCGCCGGCTTGGGCCCGCTGCTCGGCGGCCTGCTGCTGGAATACTTCTGGTGGGGCTCCGTCTTCCTCATCAACGTGCCGGTGATGCTGGTGCTGCTGATCCTCGGCCCCCTGCTGCTGCCGGAGTTCAAGGCGCCGAATCCGGGCCGGTTCGACCTGCTCAGCGCGGCGCTGTCACTCGCCGCCGTCCTGCCGGTCGTCTACGGCGCGAAGATCCTCGCCGAGGACGGTTTCGCGCCGCTGCCGGTGCTGACGGCGTTGTTCGGGCTCGTGGTGGGCACGATCTTCGTACGCCGCCAGCGCCGCCTGACCGATCCGCTGATCGACGTACGGCTGTTCGCCGGGCGCGCGTTCAGCATGTCGGTCCTGGCGAACGTGTTCAGCATCTTCGCCCTGGTGGGCTTCGGCTTCTTCGGCACCCAGTACATGCAACTGGTGGTGGGCATGCGTCCGCTGACTGCCGCGCTGTGGACGTTGCTGATCGCCCCCGCGATGATCCTGTCCGTGACGACCGGCACGCTGCTGGTCCGCCGAGTGCGCCCCGGGTACGTGGTCGCGGGCGCGATCGGGGTGATGGCGGCGGGCTTCGCCGTCCTGACCCAGGTGTACGTGGAGGACTCCCTCCTCGCCCTCGGCGTGGGCTTCATCCTGCTGGTGGGCGGGTCGGGCGCGGTCGGCGCGCTGGCCGTGGACATGATCGTCGCAGCGGCCCCGCCCGAGTCGGCGGGCGCGGCATCGGCGTTGTCGGAGACCGGCTCCGAGTTCGGTGGTGCCATAGGCATCGCCGTGCTGGGCAGCATCGGCGCGGCTGTGTACCACTCCCGCATGGACACAGCCGTACCCGCGGGCCTTCCCTCCGACGCCGCGGAAGCCGCCCGGGACACCCTCGGTGGCGCCATGGAAGTGGCGATGCACCTGCCGGCACAGCTCGGCGGCCCGCTCCTGCAGGAAGCGCGTGAGGCGTTCACCGAGGGCATGCGCCTGGCCGCCGGGGCGGGAGCGGTGATCATGGTGATCATGGCCGTGCTGGCCGCGATCATGTTGCGGCACCTGCGCCCGGACACCGGCACGGACACCGACGCGGACACGAGCACCGCAACCGGCGCTGACACCGGCGCGGACACGAGCACTGCAACGGGCGCTGACACCAGCACTGCGACCAGCGCTGACGCCGGCGTTCATCCTCAGGACCGTCCGGCGGAGATCGTCAAGGAACACCGACCCTGAGCTGTGCACACCCCCGAGCGCAGAGGTAGGCAGGCGGCCCCTCACCTGCCTACCTCTGTTTCACTGAGCCATTCCGCGCAAGCGGGTGGTAGCAGTCGGTAGCTGTCTGGAATGCCGGGAAGGCGTGAGACGCGCCAGATCAGGTCCGGTACGAAGAGAAGACGCAGAACCTCGATACGAAGTGGTCCTTCCACAGATCAACTTCATAGAGGTCCTGCGTCGACATGAGTGTCACATACACCGCTGTGCTGCCGGTACGCGAGGAGACGGTGAACCGCCTGGCCGGGCTACTGGACGCCGAACGCACCCGCCGCGGCACCCGTGCCCGAACCCGGTCACTGACCTGCCGTGACCAGGCGATCCTGACCCTGCGCTGGTTCTACGACGGCACCCGGATCAAGCAACTCGCCGCCGACAACAAGATCAGCGTGTCCACCGGCTACGACTACCTGCACGAAGCCATCGACGTGCTCGCCGCGCAAGCACCCAGCCTGCACGGCGCCCTGCTCGCTGCCAAGGCCGCCGGCTACTCCCACGTCAACATCGACGGCACGCTGATCGAGACCGACCGGTGCCGCACCCCCGGACCGACACCGGGCGTGGATCTCTGGTGGTCGGCCAAGCACGACAACCATGGCGGCAACATCCAGGTGATCACCGTCGGCGACGGCTGGCCCATCTGGACCTCGCCCGTACGACCCGGCCGCGAGCACGACACCACCGCACTACGCACCCACCCCGAACTCCTGCCCTGCCTGCGAGAGGCCGGCACCGATCTGCGCCCCCTCGGCGATCTGGGCTACGAAGGCGAGTCCAGCACCATCACCGTGGCGTTCAAGAAACCGAAGAACAGCTGGCTCACCGCCATCCAGCAGCAGTTCAACAAGGCCCACAACAGCCTGCGAGCCATCGGCGAACGCGGAAACTCCCTGCTCAAGACCACATTCAAGGCGCTGCGCAACATCAGCCTCGACCCATGGCGCATCGGCAAGATCGTGGCCGCCGCACTCGTCCTGCTCCACAGCGAACACGACCGCACCACATGATCACCGCTTGTGATCAAAACGTTGCGCGGAATGGCTCATTGTGCTCAATTGCCTGAGTCTCAGTGCTACCTTCGGCGCACTCGTCTGGGGTTTTCAGGACGGTCACCTCGAGGGGATCGTCGGCGAGTTCGAGGCCACGGGCACCATCACCTGGACGGTGCCGATCCTGCTCTTCTGCATCGCGTTCGGTCTGTCCATGGACTACGAGGTGTTCATTCTTTCCAGGATCAAGGAGGAGTACGACCGCACCGGCGACAACACCCTCGCCGTGGCCCGTGGACTGGAGCGGATTGGCCGTCTGGTGACCGCAGCCGCGATCCTCCTGGCCGTGGTCTTCCTCGGGTTCATTATCTCCGGCATCGTCTATCTGAAGGCTATCGGTGTCGGTCTGGCGTTGGCGATCCTCATGGATGCGTTCCTGGTCCGGGGGGCACTCGTGCCCGCCTTCATGCGACTGGCCGGTCGGTTCAACTGGTGGGCTCCCGGACCCTTGCGTGCTCTGCACCGCAGGATCGGCATCAGCGACTCCGATGGTGACGGCCGCACACGGCACATCACCGCAGTTCAGACAGCCACAAGATCAGAAAGCTCAAGATAAGGGCCGCAAACGCCACATCGCCACCGACACCAACGGCCTGCTGCTGGTCGTTGTGGTCACCGCGGCCTCGATCGTGGACCGTGACGCCGCACACCGGCTCCACACCAGCCGATGTCCCGCCATAGTGAACTGGACACCAATCGAGATAGTTGCACCAGACACCGACAGCCCGCCATCACCGCTGGTCCACACACGTTCAGGAGGCATTGACCGGTGCGCGTCGATGCTCAATAATGACTGACTAGTCAGTCATTATTGAGGAGGTTGTGATGTCACCGCGGAGAGTCGATTCCGAAGCACGGCGAGCGGAGATACTCGGTGCAGCTGTTCGAGTGTTCGCGCGTAAGGGGTTCGCGGCCAGCCGGATCGAGGATGTCGCTATAGAGGCGGGTATCGCCAAAGGTAGTGTGTACCTGGCGTTCGACAGTCGAGAGGCTCTACTACGGGCCGCGTTCGACGAGTTCGCCGAGCGTTCTGCAACCGGATTGCACCGCGCCTCGAATGGCCACGAGCCGGCACTCGATCGCCTCGAACACCTCATCCGTGCCATGCTCTCGATGCTGACCAGCGAGCCCGAATTGTCACGGATTCTGCTGGACCTGTGGACGGTTGGCCGCGACGGTGGCAGTGGGATGCCTCTGGACATCGCCGGCGTCTACGCACGCTATCGCTCCACCATCGCCACGCTCCTCGCCGAGGCCGCCACCGACGGCGCGCTTCGAGCGGAGTTGGGCGAGTCCTACGCCACTGTCGTCGTGGGTGTCGTCGAGGGATGTCTGCTGCAGTGGCTGATCGATCCAGCACTGCCGGTTTCCGACCTGGCCGACACGATCATCGATGTGTGTTTCAACGGCCTTCGCTCTCAGGAGAAATCGTGAACATCTCCCCTGCACTCCAGCGCGTCGACGCCAACCTGATCGGCCCCGATGCGACTACCCCGGATCGACTTCTCGGCTACGGCGCGGCCACGACCGGAACGCTGGTTGCCGTTGCCGCCGGCGCACATGCGGGTTACAGCTCCTGGGTACTGCTCGTACTCGGCCTGGTCGGTTTCGATCTGTTCGGCGGGGCGACCACGAATGCGATGGATGCGGCCAAGCGTTGGTGGTACCGCCCTGGACAGACCTCTCGGCACCATTTCGTGTTCGTTGCCCTGCACATCCAACCATTCGTGGTGGCGTGGACAGTCCCCGGGTTCGGTTGGTGGACAGCGCTGGCCACGTATCTGACCGTGCTTGTGGGCGCTGTTGTCGTGCTTGTCGCGCCACCATCGCTACGGCGGCCGGCAGGATTCACGGTGACCACCGTGGCCTCGACCGTCATCCTGACTGTGGCAGACGTCCCTGCGGCGATCGTGTGGTTCGTTCCCGTGCTGCTGATCAAACTTCTGCTCGCACATCTACAACCCGAAAGCGCCTCACGATAAGGGTCGCTGCCGTCTGCAAAGCACCGAGGTCTCCCTGGGCGCTGCCATGGTGTCCCAGGGGCGTGGATGCTTCGCTACACTGCGCGCAATGACGGATTCGATCGACCTTGTCATCTTCGACTGCGACGGCGTACTGCTGGACAGTGAACGCCTCGCAGTTCGGGTGGATGAGTCGGAGTTTCAGCTCCTCTACGACGAGTAAACCGGCACCAGATCTCTTCCTGCATGCCGCCTCTCGGATGGAGGTCGACCCCAGCCGATGCGTGGTCGTCGAGGACAGCCAGTACGGGGTAGCAGCCGCCCGCGCCGCGGGCATGCGCGCGTTCGGCTTCGCGGGAGGGCTGACGCCCGAGGGCTGGTTGGCGGGGCCCGACACGGTCGTCTTCACAGAGATGGCCGAGCTTCCCGGCCTCGTTGCTCGTGCTCAGGAAGTAGGCGCCAGCTGGTGAGGTCGGGGCGTTCGCTGTCCTGACGGCGTCACGACCGAGCTGTTCGACCGCCACCGCGGCGGCGGGGCTCGGGGACTTCGGTCACGGCTCGATGGTGACTTTGATGGACCTGCCGTTCTTCACGATCGAGAAGGCATCCAGCACGCTGTCGAGGCCGATGCGATGGGTGATGAGGTCTTCGACGGGCACCTGCCCTGTCGAGATGTATTCGAGGGCGCGCTTGTTGTGTTCGGGCGCAGACCCGTTGGCCCCATGGATGTGCAGCTGACGGTAGTGCACCACGTTGGAATCACAGCTGATGACCGGGTTGGCTTTCGGTAGCCCTCCGAAGAACGAGATGCGACCATTGCGTGCAGCCATGGCTATGGCCTGTTCCTGGGTGATGTTGGCCGCGGTCGCGGTGATCACCACGTCGGCCCCGCGACCACCGGTCAGCTCCATGACTCGCTCCACGACGTCGACTTCGGCGGCATCTATCATCACGTCGGGCTGAACCACTTTCGCCGACAACTCGAGGCGTTCGGCGTTGACGTCGACGAGAAAGACCTGGCCGCAACGGTGTACCCCGCGTGCCACGCGAACGTGCATGCATCCGATCGGTCCGGCGCCGAAGACGACCACCGTGTCCCCCTCCTCGATCCCGAGGAGCTCTTGGGCGTTGATCGCACAGGCGAGTGGCTCCGCCGCGGAGGCCTCGTCGTATCCGACGTTGTCGGGGATTCGATTCAAGCCGCCGACCCGCAACACCTGGTGGGGCACCACGATGTATTCGGCGAACCCGCCGTCGTACTGGTACCCCACCGATGTCTGATTCTGGCAGACCGCCATCCAGCCCTTCGCGCATTCGTGGCAGTGGCCGCACGGCACCGCCGCAATGACCTGTGCGCGGTCGCCGACCTGCCAAGTCGTTCGGTACGGCTCGGCTGCCGACGAGCCGATCTCGACGACCTCCCCGGTGATTTCGTGACCGATGGTGCGTGGCGGAGTGAGGTTCTGGTGGCCGTTGTAGAAGATCTTGACGTCCGTTCCGCAGGTCGAACAGTTGCGGACTCGGAGCTTGATCTCATCCGGACCGCACTCCGGCTCGGGGATCTCCTCCAAGCGGACATCCTCGGGTGCGTAGTAGCGCAGCGCCTTCATGGATCGGTGTTCCTTCCGCCGTGGTATCGCCTGGTGGGCGATGTTCGCTTCGGTCTACCGTAGCGGCGATTCGGGCGCGAATCCACATGATTGGGTACCCGTTTATGCCCGATCGCTTGTCAGCTTGCCCGATTATGCGGTCTACTACAGCCTACGAAGTGGCTCACACCACATGGCTTGTCAAGCTGCGGCTAGGAAACGAGATGACGATCACCCCAGCGGAGTCCCGGGTCGGTGCTGCCCGGGCGCGTGTGCAGAGATTCGGCACGTTCCTGTCGAACATGGTCATGCCGAACATCGGCGCCTTCATCGCCTGGGGACTACTCACGGCGTTGTTCATCGAGAAGGGCTGGATCACGGCCTCGACCGATCGATGGGCTGGCGACAGTTGGGTCGCCCGGATCGGCGGGTGGGGCGACTACGACTCGGGCGGCATCGTCGCGCCGATGATCACCTACCTTTTGCCGATCCTCATCGGGGCGACCGGTGGTCGCATCGTCTACGGCACGCGCGGCGCGGTCGTGGGTGCGATCGCCACCATGGGTGTGATCGCAGGCGCAGATGTGCCGATGTTCCTCGGTGCGATGATCATCGGTCCGTTCGGTGGCTGGGTCATCGAGAAGCTGGATGCGTTGTGGCACGGTAGGATCCGTCCCGGTTTCGAGATGTTGGTGAACAACTTCTCGGCAGGGATCGGCGGCGGGGCCTTGGCTGTAATCGGCTTCTTCGGTATCGGTCCGGTGGTATCCGCATTCAGCCGGTTCGCCAGCAATGTCGTGGATTTCCTGGTGAGCCACAGCCTGCTGCCGCTGACCTCGGTGTTCATCGAACCCGCGAAGGTGCTGTTTCTCAACAACGCTATCAATCACGGCATCCTCACGCCGTTGGGTACCAGCCAGGCCAGTGAGAGCGGCCAGTCGATTCTGTTTCTGTTGGAAGCCAACCCAGGTCCGGGATTGGGCCTGGTGTTGGCTTTTGCGGTGTTCGGTCGGGGTGCGGCGAAAATGTCGGCTCCCGGCGCTGCGATCATCCACTTGTTCGGTGGCATTCACGAGATCTACTTCCCCTACGTGCTGATGAAGCCGAGGTTGATCCTGGCCGTCATCGCCGGTGGGATGACCGGTGTCTTCATCAACGTGCTGTTCGACTCCGGGCTCCGCGCGCCCGCAGCGCCCGGATCGATCATCGCGGTGCTCGCGCAGACCGCCAGTGACAGCTACCTCGGAGTCGTCCTCTCGGTCATCGCTTCGGCCACCGTGACCTTCATGGTCGCAGTTGTGCTGCTGAAGGCCGAGCGAGTGACCGGCGAGCCCGACCTCGCCGAGGCCACTGCCGCCATGGAGGTGATGAAAGGCGGGCGATCCATTGCCTCCGTCGCGCTCGCTTCCACCGATGTGGTCACCAAGCCAGCGGTGTCCCGCATCGTTTTCGCCTGTGATGCTGGCATGGGGTCCTCGGCCATGGGGGCCTCCATGCTCCGTAGGCGGATCCGGCGTGCAGGATTTTCCGAGGTCAGTGTGGTCAACCAAGCAATCTCGAATCTCACCGACAGCTACGATGTCGTGGTCACCCACCGGAACTTGGCCGAACGAGCCCGGGCGCGAACGCCTTCGGCTCGTCATGTTTTCGTCGACGACTTCATGAACAGTCCGGCATACGACGAAATCGTCGGCCTGCTCGCGCAGGGCGACGACTCCCCCGCAGAGGGTGAGGCGGTCGCCGGCAGCCAGATCGGGGGGAACGGTGTGCTCTCACCTCACTCGATTGTGCTTTCAGGTCGGGCTGCCACGAGGGCCGAGGCGATCACCGAGGCTGGTGAACTCTTGGTCGACGCAGGCGCGGTCGACGCATCGTATGTCGACTCCATGCACGAGCGAGAGCGGTCGGTATCCACGTACATGGGCAATGGTCTCGCGATTCCACACGGCACGAATGCAGCGAAAACTATGATTCGTCGGACCGCGATCTCGGTTGTGCGCTATCCGGACCCCATCGACTGGAACGGCACGTCGGTCGAGTTCGTCATCGGAATCGCCGGAGCCGGAGGTGATCATCTGGCTCTGTTGAACCGTATCGGCCAAGTCTTCGTGGACGAGGATCACGTTGCGCGCCTGCGTGCGGCGCGAACTCCCGACGAGATCGCGGCAATTTTCCACATCACCAGCCACAACTGACGTGCACTCGCCCCTGTGAGATGCGATCCTCCAGGGGCGGTCACATGAGATGACCCCGGGGTTCACCGCGCCCCGGGGGGAGAACCCGGTGTGCAATGAGGGGCTCCGGGTCTTCGAGAGGCGGCTCGGGGAAACCGACCGGCGGTAGTGCCGGGCCTGTGCACCCCGGGTCGGCCTCTCCACAGTGACCCGCGGCGGTGTCGCGACCACCCGGTCACCTGTCCCTCGGCGCTGCACCTCGACAGGGCTGCGTTCGATCCGCGGGGTTCGATCCGCGGGGTTCGATCCGCGGGCCAGCGCTCTGGAGCGGTGCCTCAGGTCATCCGACTCGACCTCGACGAATCCCGCTGGCCCCGAGCGGTAGTTGGAGTTGCCGCGCGCGGATTTCATCGACCATGTCCGCATAGCCCTCGCGTGCTTCACCGAGATGTGACCACGCCCGATGGCGCAGTTCGACATCCGTCGAATGCAGTACCGTCCACCAGGCCTCGGCGTAGGTCTTGGCGATATGGCTGATCACCTCGCCCAGCGAGTGCGTATGTTTGCGGGCGCTTTTCGTGCGTGGAATATTGTGTGCGGCCCACGCATCGATCTCGTCGACGACCTTGTCGATCAGTGACCGAATGTGCTCGCAGTCGACGGTGCGTGACTGCGTCGCCTGATCGAGCTGCGGCGGTAACAGTTCGGCGTGCAGGTCGCCGAGTTCGCGCGCCCACCCGACCAGCGGTAAGGCGCTGGTGGTGCGACCGGAGATCGCCGGAAACAGCTGTGCGGGTTCCGGTAGAGGAACGGTGGACATCGGTCGCCCGCGTAGGTGCTGTGGCGCCGATATGAGTCCGTTCATATACATCGTCGGCCGCCCTACCAGGATGCATCCCCCACGATGATGGATCTCGCCACCGCACGGGCCGCGCGCGGATCGGTCGTCGATAGCGTTGCCGCGGCAGCGCGGCGGCAGTCGTCGATCGTGACAGTGGCCAGCGTGGCCCCCACGGCGGCGATCGCAGTGGCGGCCGCCGAGAGCGAGGTGATGCCGAAACCCGCGAGCACACAGGCCAGTAACGGGTCGGCCGCGCCTTCGCCACACACGCCGACGGGTTTGCCAAGGCGGTGGCCGGCAGCCGAGGTGCGTGCGACGAGGTCGAGCACTGCGGGCTGCCAGGGGTCGGTGAACGAGGCCAGTCGCGGTGACATTCGATCGGCGGCCATGGTGTACTGGGCGAGATCGTTGGTGCCGATCGAGGCGAAGTCCACATGCTCGAGGATGGCTTCTGCCATCAGCGCGGCAGCGGGTACCTCGATCATGACGCCCGGCACGAGACCGCGGGCACGGACCGGGTCGGCGAATGCCTTCGCTTCGGCCGCGGTGGAAATCATCGGCGCCATGACCCAGGGGGCGTGTCCGTTGTCGGCTGCGGCCGCGGCGACCGCGTCGAGTTGACGTTCCAACAGGCCGCTTTCACGCGCGGCAATTCGGTATCCGCGCACACCGAGCGCGGGGTTGGCCTCGGCAGAATGGCCGACGAACCGCAGCGGCTTGTCGGACCCGGCATCGAGCGTTCGAATGATCACCTTCGCCTCGGGGTAGGCGTCGAGCACCTCGCGATAGCAGGTCATCTGCTCCTCGACCGTTGGCTCCGATTCGCGATCGAGGAAACACAATTCGGTGCGAAACAATCCGACACCTTCGGCTGGAACGCGACGAGCTGTCCGCGCTCCAGCGCCGTCTTGGACGTTCACCAGAACCTCGACCCGATGTCCGTCCGCGGTCGCGCCGGGTCCGGTCCATCGGGTGGTCCGATCCACCGATGCGCAGTAGGCGGTGACGGCCCGTGCCGCGGTCTCGGGATCCGGATTCAGGAGTAGGCGGCCGGTCGATCCGTCCAGCAGCACCTTCATTCCGGCGGCGATCTCATCGAGACCGTCGACCGCGACAACACACGGAATGCCGAGCTGGCGGGCGATGATCGCGGTGTGGCTGGTCGGTCCACCGAGTGAAGTAGCCAGACCGACAACGAGATTCGGATCGAGGCCGGCGGCATCGGCTGGCGCCAGGTCGTCGGACACGAGGATCGAAGCTCGCTCGGGGGTGGGAATCCCGGGCTCCGGTGTACCAGCGAGTTCGGCCAAGACCCGGTCGCAGACATCGCGCAGATCGGTTGCGCGTTCGGCCATCGAACCCCCGAGCGTACGGAACATGTCGACGAACTGGTCGGTAGCCGCGACCAGTGCGCGGGCGGCGTGCATTCCGGTTCCGATCAGATCTTCTGCGGTGCCGAGCCAGCCCCGGTCGGCCGCCATCGCCGCGTTCGCGGACAGTACCTCGGCGGCTACTCCGGTGGAGGTCGTTGCTCGATCGTGCAACCGTTCGGCGACACTGCGCGCGGCTCGATGTAGCGCATGAACTTCTGATTCTCGATCGGCGACGGCGACCGGCTCGGTGTCGGTGTCGATTCGTATGCGCGGCGCCGGGCGGACAGTGGGCGCGGCGACAACCCCGGGCACCGCCGGAGTGCCGTGGAGCGTCGATATATCGGCACTTTTCGGCATCGGTCGCGTCATGGGGCTGCTCTTCTACGCTGTAGTCGCGCGAGCACGGCGCGAGGCCGGTCGCGGGTGTGATGTGATCCATAGTACGTGAATTTCTTGACAAAGCAACATATTCAGGCATAAAACAAAATAAACAGACACCGAGTCTGGAGGTTTCGGATGTACGCCGAGGAGCGGCAGCAGGCCATCGCTGTCTTGGTCGGGCAACGCGGTCGCGTATCCGTCACCGAACTGTCGGAGCAGTTCGGCGTGACGACCGAGACCGTGCGTCGCGACCTGGCGGTCCTCGATCGGGGCGGACTGCTCCGCCGGGTGCACGGCGGAGCAGTGCCGGCGGCGACGCTGACGGCGGTCGAGCTCGGCACCACCGAGCGTGAAGGTAGCCGAGCGGTGGAGAAGGATCGGATCGGCAAGGCGGCACTGGATTTTCTACCACCCTCCGGCGGGAGCATTCTGCTCGATGCAGGTACCACCACCCGACGCATGGCAGCCCATCTGCCCACCGATCGTGAGTTGGTCGCGGTAACGAACTCCGTCCCGATCGCGGCCCGACTCAGCATATATGCCAATGTCCGGCTGCACCTGATCGGTGGTCGCGTCCGCGGAATCACCCAAGCGGTGGTCGGTGCCGACGCCATCCGCATGCTGGGCGAGCTCCGTCTCGACGTCGCTTTCATCGGGACCAACGGGCTCACCGTGGCGCATGGGCTGTCCACTCCCGATGCGGACGAAGCCGCGATCAAGCGCATGATGGTGGCCAGCGCGCATCGTGTTGTCGTGGTCGCCGACTCCACCAAAGTCGGTCGAGAGGATCTGATCCGGTTCGCGCCGATCGAACAATGTGACGTCCTGGTCACCGACGACGACTTGCCGCGGTCGGCGCGCAGCGCACTGTCCGACTGCGGCGTCGAGGTAGTGATCGCGTGATCGTCACTCTCACTGCGAATCCGAGCATCGATCGAACGGTCGACCTACCTCGGGCATTGCGCCGCGGCGAAGTGCAGCGCGCGCTGGCCGTCACGAGCCATCCGGGCGGCAAGGGTGTCAATGTCGCACGCGTGCTGACTGCAGCGGGTACTCCCGCAACCGCGGTGCTGCCTGCCACCGGCGACGACCTGCTGGTGCGCGCCCTGTCCGAAACCGGCCTCGACTATCGGGTGGTACCGTGCGCCAGCCCGGCGCGCATCAACCTCACGCTCACCGAAATAGACGGCACCACAACGAAGATCAACGAGCCAGGACACCCGTTGACCGCGGGTGAACGGCGGCAGTTGGCCGATGTACTGGTCGAACTGGCAGGCAATGCGCGCTGGGTGGTGCTGTCCGGGTCGCTACCGCCGTCTGTGCCCGACGATTGGTATGTCGAATTGCTGCATCGTTTGCGCGGTGTGCGGGTCGCTGTCGACACGTCCGACGCCCCGCTGCGTGCGTTGGCGAGGCGTCTCGAATCCACTGCGCCGCAGCTGCTCAAACCGAACGCCGACGAACTCGCCCAGCTCACGGGGCTCGACCCGGCGCGCTTGCACGGGCCGGTCACCGTGGTACCGGCGGCTGCGTCCGTTGTGGCTCGCGGTGTCGACGCCGTGCTCGCGACGCTCGGCGTCGCCGGCGCGGTGCTCGTCACCGCGCAGGGCGCCTGGCATGCCACGCCGCCCGCCATCACTCCCCGCAGCACGGTCGGCGCCGGCGACGCCGCACTGGCGGGCTATCTGTTGGCGGATCTGGCCGGCGCCGCACCCGCCGACCGATTGCGCCTCGCGGTCGCCTACGGCAGCGCGGCAGCGGCCTTGCCGGGCACCGAATTGCCCAGCCCCCACCACGTCGACCCGGGCGTCGTGTCCGTCACGGCCCTGGATGTCGTGCCGTATCACTGACCCCTGCTCGCCGTCGTGCGCACTGTCGTCACAGATAAGGAGTTCACCACCATGGGCCATATCAGCGTCGAGGTCGGCTCTGCACTCGGTTTGCATGCCCGACCTGCGACCATCATCGCCGACACCGTACAGGCAGCCGGAATCGCGGTCACATTGTCGTTACCCGGCGGGAAGCCCATCGACGCTGGTTCGGGACTCATGATCATGACGCTCGGTGCGAGCAAGGGAACCACGGTGATCGTCACCAGTGAGCACCAGCCCACTCTCGAACGGATCGCCGATCTCGTTGCAGCCGATCTCGACGCCGACTGACGGCATGTACTCAGCGCCGTGTTTCGGCTTCGAGGCGTCGAGTGAGCGCGGCAAAGGTGGTATCGCGGTCGAGCCAGGCATCGGTTGCGGTGGCGAAGACGCCCCTCATCAGTGAGATCGGCACCCAGACGCGGGGCTCGACGATCCGTGCGCCTCGTCGTTCCATTCCGGCGGTGACCGCGCGGGCGATCCGATCTGGTTCGATCGGCTTTCCCAGCGGGCCTTTGAAGGCGCGTTTGGCCATGGTGGTGGCGGTCCGGTTGCCGCCGTAGGCGGCATGTGCGATCGGTGTCGCGACCCAACCCGGGTAGAGCACACCGGCGCGGGCGCCGGTGTGTGCGAGTTCGGCACGCAGGGATCGGCCGAACATTTCCACTGCCGCTTTGGAGGTGGCGTAGGCGGAGTTGACGACGCCGTTGACGAATGCGTAGGTCGAAGCGGTCACGAGAATGTAGCCCTGGTTGCGGATGACCTCGTCCAGGCAGGCTTTGACGGTGCGCCAGACACCGAGAAGATTGACTTCGAGGACCTTCTCGTAGGTCGAGACATCGGCCGTGGCGACGGTGACCGGTGGATCGGCGGCGATACCTGCATTGGCGAACACGACGTCGATGCGTCCGAATCGGTGGACTGCCTGGAGAGCGACCGAGCGCATCTGCTCGAGCGAGGTCACATCGGCGGCGACCGCGAGCACGGTGTCGGTGCCGAGGTCGACGGTGAGTGCGTCGAGAGCGGACTGGTTCAGGTCGACCAGGACCAACCGGGCTCCGCGGCCGCGCAGGCGGCGGGCGCAGGCGGCTCCGATGCCGCCGGTCGCGCCAGTGATCAGGACGACTTTCCCGCGCAGGCTGTAGCGGTTCATGGTTCCCTTTCGGGTATGGCCACCGGCCGGAACGCCCGAGCGTGCGATGTGGTGGTTGCGGTGTCGTCGCCGAAAGTCGCTACGACGGACCCACTATCTCAGAGTCGATAGGAACCCGCGCAGAAGTGACCCGAAAATGCTCATCCGGCGTTGATATTCTTCAGTGGCCTTCTCGTCGTGATGCACTTCCAGGCTCAGCCGACCGAGAAACGTGGTGACGACGTACGTCGCGGGCCAGGTCGGCTGGTTCGCTGCGAGATCATCCGCGGGCCATGAAATGTCGAACGCCGATCGGAAGTCGCCGATGTGCAGGTCCGGAGGTGTGCGCAGTGCCGGCACGCGCCCCCAGTTCGTTGCCCACAGCTGTCCGGGTCCTGGCGGCAGGCCCTGGGGGGCCGTTCCCGGAATATAGGGTGGATTTCGCTGAATCAGACCGCTGTCCAACCCTGCGCGCAGCTGATCACACACTGCGCGTCCCAAGTCGACGACGGCCGCGGCCACGGTGTCGGTGGGCACGTAGTTGGCTATTCCCAATACGTTCGTGCCCTCGGTTGCCCCGACCGTCGGACTCAGCCGCGGCCGCAGGTTCACCGGGAACATGAATGTCAGGCTCGTCAACGGTAGGTCGTGGAGTTTCGCCTCGGCGATCAACATGGCCCCGGACAGCAATCCGTGAACGGTGACGCGTTCGCGACGCGAGTATTCGATCAGCGCGGTCGTTTCCGGCTCGGTCAACCTGAGCCTGAGCCCTTTGTGCAGGGGTTGCTGCGACTCGTCCTGGTATTCGATCGCGACGGGCGCAATGATGTCGTCCGGCGCCTCGGGCACCGGGGTCGGTACGAACCCGCGTGCCGCCAGGAGATCCTCGACCGCGATCGGATACGGCTGGGGTTCGACCACTCCGATGCCACCACCGGACACGGCATCGGTGTAGAACGACCACAGCTGCGCAAGGAGCTCCAGTGAATGGGTTGCGTCGGCGATGCTGTGATGTGTGAAGAGCGTGACGTCGGAATAGTCACCAAAATGTCGAACCGTCAATACTGCCAGCGCCTCGCGCTGATCCGGATTGACTCCGGTGAGCAGCGATTCGGCTGGTCCGTCGAGCACTTTGATAGCGTGCGATTCACCAGCGGATTCGACCAGGAAATAGCCGCTATCGGTCGTTTCGATGTGCGCCGCCAGCACCGGAAAGCGCCGCCGCAATGCATCGTATGCGGTGGCCAATGCGGCCGGATCGAGCCGACCGTATACGCGGACCGAATAACCTACGTAGATGTTTCCGCGCGCAAATCCCTGCTCGCTCTGCATCATGGGGCGAATATGTGTGCTCGCAGTCACGGCTCTTGCCTCTGTTCTGTAATCCAATCTATTGCACCGAGGATTCTCGCCATTGAGTCATCCGCCGAGGAACCGGCAACGGGCGGCTCCACCAGCCCACGTACTGCTGCTGTCGACACGATCTCGGGCCGAGGCTCGCAGGGATGTGCGAGCGCGATAGTTATTTGTCGGCCTGTGCGCGACGATACCCGCAGATCCTGAATATGCCACGGACTATTTATCGAACAGGTAGACCAGTATGGTTATCGAGTGGATACTGCGCAAGCGTCTCCAGGGCGTCCTCGCAACCAACGCACCCACCAGGCGATCCTGCGTGCCACGACAAAGCTGATCGAGGAAGTCGGGTATGCCGCTACCTCGATCAACGCTGTCGCCGCACGAGCCGGTGTGGGGAAGGACACCATCTATCGTCGCTGGTCGGGCAAAGCGGAGCTGGTCTACGAGGCGGTGTTCACGACAGTGGATACCGCACCCGTACCCGACACCGGCCGGATGGAGGCAGACATTGCGGCGCTGTCGCAGGCATTGATCGCCGAGTTCGGCGCGCCTGCTGCGGCCGCAGCACTACCTGGGCTTCTGGCGGACTTCGCCGCCGACCCCGCACTGCGCCGGCGTGTGCGACCAGTGTTGCTCGCATCGGCCAAGGCCCGCTTGGCCGAGGTCGTCGACCGCGCTCGCAGCAGGGGCGAGATCATCGGCAGCGTGCCAGTGGACTTGGTACTGGACATGCTGGCCGGCACGGTGTTCTTCCATGTCGGGCTACTCGGCGAGCCGCCGACTCCCGCCATGGCCGAGGAGTTGGCCCGGATGGCGACGATTGGGATCGGTGCTCGATGAACAGCTGGTGGCTGGATCGGCGCCCTGCGACCCGGCGGCTGTGGTCGGCGGGTATATCTACGATTTCTGCACTGCCGGGGTGATGACGGCATTAGTCTGCGTGGCGGGTCGGGCTTCGCGGGGGACGCTCAGTGTTTTCGCTTCCGTCGGTCGAGTCCCGATGCTGCCCGCGCCTGCTGCTGGTTCAGCCGACGCCGTGGCGCGAAGGTGGATACGCCCCAACCCCTCCCGGCGTATCCACCTTCCCGGTCACGCGGTGGTGTCCGCGCTGCCCAGAGCGACTCCTCGCGCAACTCGGACAGGGCCGTCGGGCGTCAATCGATGCGCGTGGCGTGCACGGACCAGCACGGCATATGGACGACATGGTTTTCCAACAGCGGACCGATGACCTGGAGTCGAGCATGCACAGCAGCCATTGCCGCGGCCCATTGCTGTTCGGATTGCTCGGACAGTTTGGCGAAGAACTCAGGCAGTAGGCGCCCCTGGTAGGTAGTGGTCCCCAGATAGTCCAGCCGCCAGCCCGACGCGGGCAGCACCCGTTCGAAAGTCTCTGCCGACAGCCCTGGTAGCTGCACGCCGTTGACGTTGTGGCGGCCGAATTCGAACATATACAGGCGGGCCCCGGGTTTGGTGGCTCGATGCAAGGCCCGCGCGTACAGTTCCTGGGTGTCTTCGTCATCGACGAACGTGTGATAGCACCCACCGTCGACGACGGTGTCGAATCGTCCCTCGTACTCGTCGAGTGCGGTCACATCGGCCAGGCGGAAGTCCACTTTCACCCCGGCCCTGCGCGCGTTGTGTTCGGCGTGTTCGATCGCCGTGGGCGACGCGTCGATCCCTGTGGTCGAGTAGCCTTTCGAGGCGTAGTAGATCGCATGGTGGCCTGGACCGGTTCCTGGGTCGAGAACTTCGCCGCGCACGGCGCCGTGGGCCACCAACTCCCGTACCACCGGCTGCGGACCGCCGATATCCCAGGGGGTCAACGCCGACGGCGCGTCCCCCGGCGCCTCCTCGCCATAGAGTTCTTCGAACATCGGTTTGACAGTTTCACTGGACATCCTGCACCTCGATTCTCGGTGGCTATCCTGAGCCAGTAGGTGGTCTCTGCCCCATTGTCAACCCCCAGTATTTCGCAATGTTGGAACCATTGAAAATACCGGAAGCGAACAGAAAATAACGAAGAGTGTTCCATTGTGACCGTTCCCCTTCTCGAAGCAATGAAACTGCATCGTCGGTACGTATTCGATACTCGATATCCCCGCCCCGGGGTCGCCGAGAAGCCGCCGGATATCGAGGTGTTCGTCTCGGCGCTGAAGGGCCGACGGTCCCGCAGTGGCGCACACTGCGTGCGGACAGGGTGAAGAACCGGACCGGCCGAGGAGGCCAGCCGCACGGCGCGCCCCGTAGGCCACTCGGGCCGAATACCCGCCAGGGCGCCCGAATCGCCTTGATGAAAGCTCGAGTTCACCTGCAACGAGCAGTACATCGAGCCACGTGGTGAGCGTGGGCGGGCCTCCGAGGTCGCGGTCGCGCGAGAGGACATATTGCTTCAGGAATGCTGCATTGCTCGATGTGGGAAATGTAGTCGTAGAATCGCAGGCAGTTGAGCAAATCCGACTTGGTGTAGACGAGTAGCTCGAGGCTCGAGTAGCTCCAGGCTGAGGCTCGAGTAGCTCCAGGCTAAAGACGAGTGGTTCGAGGCATAGGCGTCGAGCGTCAAGGTATGGGTCGCCGTCGTTCCTGGTCGGGGTTACATCCGAGTCTGTCGACATGATCGGTAGGTGTTCTGCTATGCGTACTGAGGGAGACGCGTGGGATATCGTCAGCAGTGTGGGGCGCACGGCATTGGCGGCTGCTACGTTTCGGGCGTTGGAGGCGTCGATTCCCGACCCGCTGATACGCGATGATTTCGCGCCATGGTTCGTCGAGGCGGCTGGCGAGCCGTTTTTCACAGGGCTGTTGGCCGACCCTTCGCAGCTGACTGGAAGCCCGTTGTTTCCGGGGTTCATGGGGATCCGTACCAAATTCTTCGACGAGTTCTTCCGCTCGGCCGTGGCGACCGGAATCCGGCAGGCGGTGATCGTTGCCGCGGGGTTGGACGCGCGAGCGTATCGCCTCGACTGGCCTGCGGATACCGCGGTGTTCGAAATCGACCAGTCGAAGGTCTTGGAATTCAAACAGGTGGTGCTCACCGAGCATCACGCCCAACCCACGTGCGACCGGCGACCGGTGACGGTCGATCTGCGAGAAGACTGGCCCGCCGCCCTTCGCTCGGCAGGTTTCGACCCCGAGAAACCGGCAGCGTGGTCGGCGGAAGGGCTG
>NZ_AXVD01000031.1 GCF_000482385.1 Nocardia sp. CNY236 | reverse complement strand
ACTTCCTGGTTCTGTTCTCTTCGGGCAGCTCCATCTTCGGTGGTATCGGCCAGTACACCTACACCGCGGCCAATATGGCCGTGAAGTCGTTCGCCGAAGCGATCGCTCGCGAAGGCGCCAACGTGCTGACGGTCGGTTGGGGTCATATGACCGGTGCGGGCATGCTGGCCACCGACGACAACCTGACCCGCTACCTGGTCAATGCCGGATTCGATCGCGTCGACATGGAGGAAGGTCCGATATACCTGGAAGAAGCACTGCGACTGGGTGTCACTCGAGTGGATCTGTTCCCGATCACGTGGTCCCGGGTCGTGGCCTCCGGCGGAGAACGCGTGGTCCAGACCGGTCGACTGGAAAACATGATCGCGACCGCCGCACAGCAGGACTCCGCCTCCCTGCAACTGCGAGCCGATCTGCTCGCACTCGGCGAAGCCAAACGCAACGAGGTCGTCACGTTCATGCTCGCCGAACAGCTGGCCGGGGTCATGGGTGTGGAAGCCGATTCGATCGATCTCACCATCCCGGTGCCGGAGCTCGGATTGGACTCGCTGATGGGGGCCGAATTCGGCTCGCTGGTCGGCCAACGCCTGGACATCGACTTGATGTCGCTCAAGCTCGGGCGCTCGTTCAGCCTCGAGCAGGCCGGCGCCGTGGTCGCCAACGCGATCATCGAAGGCGCCGGATCGCACGGCCTGACGGCGGTGCCAGCCGGCGAGTCGGCTCTGCCAGCCGAGTCGGCTCTGCCAGCCGAGTCGGCGGTGCCAGCCGGCGGGTAGACCTCACGGGAGGCTCCTACCTGCCCACTCAGCTCTGTCCCAATACCCGATCGACGAGTCCATACTCCATCGCCGCACGCGCCGTGAACACACGGTCACGGTCGGTGTCGTGCCGCAGCTTCTCCACCGACTGCCCAGTGTGCCGCGACAGGACGGACTCGATTTCTGCACGCATCCGAACCAGCTCATCGGCCTGCAGAATCAGGTCGGGAATCGCTCCCTGGCCACGGGCAGCAGGCTGATGCAGGACCACCCGCGCATGCGGCAACATCGCACGAGAACCTGGCTCACCGCCTGCCAACAGCACAGCGCCGACCGCGATGGCTTGGCCGACGCACGTCGTCTGTACCGGCGACCCGATGTGCTGCATGGTGTCGTACACCGCAAGCATCGACGGCAGATCACCACCTTCACAGTTGACGTACAGATCGATTTCCTGTTCCGGGCCTTCCGATTCCAGATGTAGCAGCTGTGCGATGAGTGCATTGGCCACACCCGAGTCGATCGGCGTCCCGAGGTAGACGATTCGCTCGGCGAGCAGATGCGAGTAGATGTCGGTGATTCGCTCACCGCCGCGCGGATGCTGGGCGATCACATTGGGGATGGTGTAACTACTCATGGTGTATCCGCCTCGGCGCCAGCTCGTACCGAGATTCCGATGCGGTGGCGTTGGGACACGATCTGCTCGAACGAATCGACGATGTGGTCGATGAAGCCGTATTCCACGGCTTGCGGGGCGGTGAACCAGCGGTCGTGCAACGAATCCTCGTAGATCCGATCGAACGGCTGACCGGTGTCCTCGGCGATGATGCCGAGCACCGTGTCGACGGTGTAGCGCAGATCATCGGCTTGGACCTCGATATCGACCGCGGTGCCGCCGATACCCGCCGACCCCTGATGCATCAGAATCCGAGTGTGCGGCAAGGCGTAGCGTCGACCGCGAGTGCCCGCGGACAGCAGAAACTGCCCCGCACTGCATGCCAATCCCAACGCCAGGGTCGAAACCTCACACGGCAGCAACCGCATGACGTCGCGAATGGCGAGCATCGACGGAACCGATCCTCCCGGGGAATGGATCCACAGGGAGATGCTCGCCTCCGACTCCTCGGTGGCCAGGGTGAGCAGCTGCGTCATCAGCAGGGTGCCGTTGTCGTCGTCGAGCGGACCATCGAGTACCACTATGCGGCGGCTGAGCAGTTGCTCTCTGGTCCGCCAGGTGAACAACGGGATCTTGTCATCGTGGGCCATGCCTCCACCATGGCCCACGCGCCACGAGATCACCGGCGCACGCTGCTGTGGGCAGATCTGCTGTCAGCAGCGGCGGCTCGCAGCACTGTGGGTGACTCGCGGCCACGGTATCGGCAGATCTCGGGTCAGGACTCGTGGCTGGCGGCCGAGGTGGAGCGTTGTCTGCCCGTACGGGCACGACGACGCTCGGCCTGCAGTTCGGCGAGTTCCTGCTCCAGGATGTCCGCGACACGGAACGAGCCGGTGTCGTAGATGTCGGGTGCTTGCGCGGGCGGCGATCCCACGACATCGGGAGTGGCGTTGCCATGGCCGTTTTCGGACTTCGCTCGCGTAGTGGCGCTGCCGGCATCACGTGGCGGACGATGGGCCGTTCGAGCATCTTCCGGCCTCGCGGGGAGTGTCTCGGTCTTCGTCACCGGCGTAGTCGATCGCGATACCGAAGGCGACGATTCCGACACCGAGGTGGACGGTTTCACCGTGTCCTTCTGCGGGCGAGCCGATTCCGAGGAGGTGGCCGCTTCGGTACCCGCCGAGGGTTGTGCGGGCTCACTGGTGACCGGCAAGGGATTCGACTCCGTTGTCGCCGCCACGCGGTCCTGGTCGGCGGGTGCATCGGCCGATGCACCATTGATCGTGGCCAGGCCGGTCGAGCTGGTGTCTCGATGTGTTCTCGGCACCGAAGCACTGGGCGGCTGCTCTCCTCCCGCCATGGCGTCGAGGTCTTCGATGGTCATCGGCAACACTGGTTTTCGTGGCGCCTCGACCGGTGTGGGCTGCGTGTCGGTCTGCTCGACATCGACCGGAACGGTCGGCTCGGGCGCAAGCGGGGGTTCGTCGACCGCCAGCGGGTCGGGATATACCGAGCGATCGGCCCGCGGCTCGAGCTGAGCCGGCGCGCCCACCTCGCTGGGAGGCGCTGCCTGTGCGGCAGTCGCAACGTGATATCGGGGCAGCGTGCGCCGAATCTGCTCGGCCGGGTCGGGCAGCTCCCGAAGCTGCTCTGTGGCCCGGGCAATGGCCAGGCCATAGCGTGCGCTCGCCGCATCGTGGATGAGCAGCGCTACTCCGATCATCACCGGGGCAATCGCATGCACCGCGGCGTCGTACCAAGCGCCGGCCCGCAAATACGGGTAGGTGTTGAGCCCGATCGTCAGTGTCAGCAGCGCGATCTCGGCCGCGGCGACTTGCCGCCGGTTGTCGGCCACACCCCATTCGGCCACCTTGTTGGTACCGATCATGATGATGATCAGGCAGACGCTGATCATGCCTTCGAGGAGGTAGCTGAACCAGTACAACGGGTCGCTCGGACCGCCGGGCGCGATGTTGTGCTGCACATTGACCGCCGACCACAACATGCCCGCCGCCACCACACCGGCCAGAGCGCGCAACGACCAGGACCGATGGCGATACAGTGACGCCAGCTTCGCATGTGGGCTGGATTCGCGCCGCTGCGCGGCAATCGCCTTGCGGGCGAGCAGGAGATCTCGCATATCGGCCTTCTCGATCGCTTCGGTGGTATGCCGGGCGCGGTCGGATGCCATGGCAGCAGCCTGCGCCTCTTTCCAGCGCTGTGCGCGCTCCTGCGTGCGAATCCGTTCGGCGAGTTCGCGTTCGGCGTACAGTTCGTCTTCCGACAAAGCCTCGGTCAGCGCCGGGTCGAACTGGTAGGCAAGTCGCCCACGCGCCTTCTCGACCCGCCTCGCCAGCTGGGTAACCTCATCCTCGATGGGATGTTCGACAACCATCAACCCTCCCTACGCGGGAGATTCGGTGGCAGGCAAACGATCGCGTATAGGAACCGCACAACCCCAATTAATACTCGATACACCGCCGACAACGAAACTATCGATTTGCCACTGGCACATGATCCGACGTGATGGTGGCAACCGTGTTCCCGAAAGGCGGATTCCTGCGGCGCAGCGTTCGGAATTACCGTGCCGCGGTGCGCCGAGTAGCCGCCGAGTCCAGCACCCGCGACAATGTGATGAACAGCAGCTCGTCCAACCGGTCCTGGTCGACATCGTCACGAACCAACCATTGGGCGGTCAGTTCCTGGGCCATCGCCCACCACGATCGGACCAGTAGACGTTCGGCCGTGGACGGTGCGGCCCGACCCAGGGCGGCGAATACCCGGTCGGTCAGCTCGTCGTGCAACTGTTCGATGATCGCCTCGATTACCGGGTCCTGCCCGGCCGCACGAAGCAGACCTATCACCGGGCCGCTGCGTCGACGCATATATCTCACGAAGTGGGCGATCATCGACCGCAGTGGGTCGGCACCAGGGTCGGAGTCGATAGCGCGGAGAAATCGGCGGGCGGCGGCGCGCACGAGCTGTGCGTAGTAGTCCTGTTTGGTCGGAAAGTAGTGGAACAGCAGCCCGCGCGAAATACCCGCACGGTGCGCGACCGCGTCCACAGTGATCTGGTGCCACGGACGGTCGACCAGCATCCCCAACCCGATCCCGATCAGTTGTCCGCGTCGGTCCTCGGCCGAGCGCCGACGGCCGGACCCTGCGGTCGTATCGGTCATCCACCGCACTCCATCGTCGAGTCCTCACTATTGAGCAATGCTCAATAGTATGCTACCGATAGTCGGAGCAGAGCGACATCCAGATCAGACGCTGCGCTATGGCTCAGCAAACCTCGAGGATGGGTATGGACTTCACGCATTCCGACCGGGCCGCCCGGCTCACCGACCAGGTGCGGCAATTCGTGCGCGACGAGATAGCGCCACGCGAAGAAGCGCACGCGGCTGCCTTGCGGGATTCGCCATGGGCGGTCCCCCCGGTGGTCGATGAACTCAAACAAAAAGCGCGCGATGCCGGGCTGTGGAATCTCTTCCTCCCCGATCCGGAACTCGGCGCCGGCCTGAGCACCGTCGACTATGCGCCCATGGCCGAGGTCATGGGCGTGTCGAGTTGGGCACCAGAGGTGTTCAATTGCAATGCGCCCGACACCGGCAATGCCGAGGTCTTGGTGCACTACGGCAGCGCGGAGCAGAAAGGAGAGTGGCTGCGCCCTCTGCTGGACGGCGCGATTCGCTCCGCGTTCTGCATGACAGAACCCGAGGTCGCCTCCTCCGACGCGACCAATATGGCCGCGACCGCCACCATCGAGGGCGAGCACGTCGTGCTCAATGGCCGCAAGTGGTGGAGTACAGGTATCGGCCATCCGAACTGCAAGTTCGTCATCTTCATGGGGCTCACCGACCCCGAGGCACACGCCTATCGGCGTCATTCGATGGTGCTCGTTCCCGTGGACACGCCGGGCGTCCGGATCGAGCGCATGCTCAGCACCTTCGGCTACCTGGACGAACCATATGGGCACGGTGAGGTCACCTTCACCGATGTGCGGCTTCCGCGCGATGCCGTGATCGCCGGGCCGGGACGCGGATTCGAGATCGCGCAGGGACGCCTCGGCCCGGGCCGTGTCCACCATTGCATGCGCGCGATCGGACTGGCCGAACGCGCACTCGAACTGGCCTGCCGTCGAAGTCTCTCGCGCACGGCGTTCGGCAAACCACTGGCCAACCTGGGAGGCAACCGGGAGCGTATCGCCAACGCACGTCTGGCGATCGACCAAGCGCGCCTGCTGGTCCTGCACACCGCGTGGCTACTGGACACCAAGGGACTGGCCGGCGCGCGCAGCGAAGTCTCTCAAATCAAAGCGGTTGTCCCACGCATGACTCAAGAGGTGCTCGATATGGCGATCCAACTGCACGGCGGCGCCGGGCTATCCGATGACTTCCCGTTGGCGCGAGCCTTCGCGGGCATTCGTTCCCTCCGCTTCGCCGATGGTCCCGACGAGGTACACCTCGGAGTGATCGCCCGTCAGGAACTGCGCAAGTACGGAACCGACCGATGAACAAGCCGGAGACCACCACCGTACGCACCGAGGATGCCTTCGATGTCGCCGCCGCGCACGCCTGGCTCGCGCAGCAGGTGCCCGGGCTCAGCGGACCACCAGAGGTGCGCCAATTCTCCGGTGGGGCATCCAATCTCACCTATCTGCTGCACTATCCGGACCGAGATCTGATCCTGCGGCGCCCGCCCGGCGGAACCAAAGCCGCGTCCGCGCACGATATGGGCCGTGAGTTCCTGGTGCAACAACGGTTGCGTCCGTACTACCCATATGTGCCCCACATGATCGCCCGATGCACCGACCCCAGCGTGATCGGTAGCGAATTCTATGTGATGGAACGGCTGGAGGGCACGATCCTGCGCGGTGATCTCCCGGACGGTACGAGCCTGTCCATCGAACAGGCACGACGGCTGTCGACCACCGCGTTCGACTGCTTGATCGAACTACATGCCGTGGATCCCGAAGCCGCCGGACTTGCCGAGATCGGCAAGGGCGCCGGCTACGTCGAGCGTCAGGTCGCCGGGTGGTCGCGCCGGTTCGGCGCTGCGCGCACCGACAACGTCAGCGACTTCGCCGCAGTGATGGCATGGCTCGAGCACAACCAGCCCGCGGATGTCGCCGCCACCATCATCCACAACGACTTCCGGCTGGACAATCTGGTGCTCGACCCCGCCGGCTCGGTCGTCGGCGTACTCGACTGGGAAATGGCCACCGTGGGCGATCCGCTGATGGATCTCGGTGGCGCACTGGCCTACTGGGTGCAGGCCGATGACGACGACCTCATGCGGGCATCTCGTCGCCAACCCAGTCACCTGCCCGGAATGCCGACCCGCGCCCGAATCGTTCAACACTACTGTGACCGCACCGGTCGATCCGCCGACAACTGGCCGTTCTACGAGGTTTTCGGCTTGTTCCGGCTCGCAGTAATTGCTCAGCAGATCTACTACCGATACCACCACGGACAGACCACCAACCCCGCGTTCAAGGACTTCTGGACGCTGATCAACTACTTGGACGATCGCTGCCGAAGAATCGCCGGAATCCAGTAGCTGCTCGGGGGAACGAGTCGCGCCGGACCGGACTCAGCGGCCGAGGGCGATCGATCCGACATTCGTTGTCGTGCACCCGTTCTCGACCGGAATGCCGGCGAATCGCTCGTGCAACCACGTGACCACCCGGCGTTCGGCAAGCGAGTTCAGCGTCAGATGCTCGCTGGCGTGATCGCGAACGTAGGTGACTCGTGCGGTCGGGTCCTGGCAATAGGTCGCAACCAGATCGTCGGCCGGACCGATCGGCACGAGCCAGTCCGCGACCGCATGATAGAGAAAGACCGGCGAATCCGGGACGGCCTTTCCCATCCTGGTCCGGTCGAATACTTCACGGACCACTGGAGCGTCCAGAAGACCGCCCTGTACCAAAGTATCGATATCGAGAAACGGCTCGATCGCGACGTGGCGCAATGCGCAGGTCCGGTCCTTCGCCGCCAGCACCTCCCGTCCCCGTGGGGTGGCGTTCGCGCGGAGATATGCCTCCAATGCGGGTTCCTCGCGAGCGAGTCCGATGATGGCGGCCGTGACCAGACCGGCACCGGGCCCCTTGTTCGCCTCTCGCGCGAGAACCTCGAGGTCGACGTCGGTGCCACCGGAGACGACGCCCACGATGTTCACCTCCGGTGCGTAGGCAGCGCGTATTTCCGCACCGTGCAGTGTCGGGATCGAACCTCCGGAATACCCCCACATCGCCACCTCGGTGTCGGCGCCAGGCAAGCGCAGCGGGCCGAAATTCTCCGCGGCTCGGATCCCGTCCAAGGCGATGCGGGCAGCCAGTGGCCCATGAGCGAAGGCGGCGTCGGGGCCCTGGTGGTCGGGCAACACCACCGTCCATCCCTGCGCCAGCAGCGCCGGTGCACCGCGCAGCGGGTCGAGTTGACCATCCAGCAGTCCCGCGTGGGCCGGCCGCTGCACTGTGTACGACGGCGCGCAGTGCTGCCCAGTGGAGTCCTCGGCGGCATGTAGCGATACCAGCTTTCCGATTCCGCCACGTGGCTTCAGCACCGTCGCCACTGCCGCTATCGGTTGATCGACGCTGTTGTTCGATCGGTAGGACAGTTGCCACGCCCGGACACCGAGGGATTCGCGCAGCCGGCTCGCGATCTCTATCGGCCGCGCAGCGAGAATGTCACCCGGATGCGCCGACGCAACCAGATCAGCCGATGGCCGGTAGAACTCGTCATATGCCGGCAGCGCCGGCTCGGTGGCCGCACCGATGTCCGGCATCGCGGACGACTCGGGGCTCGGCGATGCCCACAGCACCGAGAACACTACGCCAACCACCATGCCGTATCGTGCGACGCCCACCGACGACCTCCCCTGGAATCGACCTGCCATGCGCTGCGTTCCGCCGATCGACCGCTCCGGCGGTCGTATAATAGCTAATTTCTAGCATCCATCGGTGGCAACACGCGCCCCGCTGACGATCAGCACGAATCAGGACGGCGGGGTGATCGCGACAATGGTGAATTTGCCGGCCTTGGTTGCCACAGTGACGAATTGGCGATATGTGTAGTTGGTTGCACCCGGTCGCTGTTCGGTGATCCACACGTCGTGGCGACCGTCCAGCATCTGGGTGATCAATACACAGTGTTGTGTTCCGGCGGGAATGGAAGCGATCCCCTCGTCGATCACCGCCGCGGGCGGCAGTGCGGCATCCGCGGTCGTCAGCGCCCGGGCGAGGGTCCCTGAACGAGCCACGTAGTAGGCATGTTGAAAAGCCAGGATCACATCCGGACCCGATTCGACCGAACCGGTGCCGTTCCCGCGAACCACTAGATCACCGCGGGTCGGTTCACAACCGGGGCTGCCACCGAGCACCGGATCGGCAATGGCCGCCGGGTCGGCGACGGTCATCGACTGCGGTGGACCCGACGCCGCGTCGGTATAGGCCAGCACCAGCACGACAACGGCCAACGAGGCTGCCACTGCGACACCTCCGACCAGCCATGCGCGCCGGGCTCGACGCCGATGACGCGAAGTCCGGCCGCGGGCGTGGACCACGCGCCGAACAGTGGGCGACGGTTGTCGCGGCGGGAGCATTCCCGGCCATGTGGGCGCGCCCTCCGGCCCAGATCGAGGAGTACGAGTGCGCCGGCCGCCGGGCATGGATGGATTCGATGACACGACCTCGTCACGCCCCCTTTACCGGTGCCTCGTCGGCTACCGTGGGTCCCTTCTCGATGCCACTGCTCGGCACCCATTGCCACTGCCAGGTAACAACATTGCATATCGACGCCGATCACGTCGGCCGAATGAACTGGAAGCAGACGTGATTCGGCTGCGCCGGGTTCAGGCAGTGTCACCTGCGCCCGACACGGGCAGTATCACCGGCGCCCGACACGGGCAGTATCACCGGCGCCCGACACGGGCAGTATCACCGGCGCCCGACACGGGCAGTATCACCCGACAGGGCTCGGCTCGAGGTGGCTACCGCTCGGGTCCACTGCGCTTGTAATCGCCGAACGGCTCGTCGCGTTCTCGAACCGCCTCACGGAATCCGACCGTGGCAGCACGCGCTTTGAATTCGTGGCCTTCACGCGTGTGCCGCGATATGCCGTCGAAAACGGTGCTGATCATCCCGGAGGTGTTGACGCCCTGCGCGTACAGCGCCGAGTTGAGCGCCAGTTTGGCCATCATGAGCTGATTGACCGGCATGCGGGCAATGCGCGCGACGAAATCCTCGGTGCGCGCATCGAGTTCGTCGGCGGGCCAGGATTCGACCGCCAAACCCCAGTCGACGGCCTGAGTGCCGGTCAGGCAATCGCCGGTCAGCAGCAGTCGCTTGGCTCGCTGATCCCCGAGTCGGTGCGCCCACATACCCGCGGCCGGGATGCCCCACACGCGCGCCGGCGGATATCCGATCTTGGTATCGTCGGCGCAGATGATTTGGTCGGCGAACAGTGCGATGTCGGTGCCGCCCGCGACTGCGAAACCGTGCAGCTTGGCAACGGTCGGCTTGTTCGCCTGCATCAAGCTGGCGAAGCCACGGTTGTATCGGCTTATCATCGCGTAATCGATCATCGGATCCCAGTTGTGGGACGGGTCGTGATTGCGCCCCTGCACCACCGGATCCAACACCGTACCCGTCGCGTCGTGCGACTCGCGGGTTACCGAGAAACTCTGCTCGGCGAACATGCTCAGGTCATAGCCACCGCAAAACCCTTTGCCGCGTCCGGACAACAAGATCACATGCACCCGCGGGTCGAGGTCGGCGCGTTCGACCGCATGTGCCAGGTCGTGCGGCGTGTCCGGGGTGATCGAATTGCCCTTCTCGGGCCGGTTGAAGGTAATGCGCGCGATGCGACCGTCACGCTCGTAAGTCAACGTTCGATACGCGCAGGTATCTTCCGGCTCGGTCCGGCCCGCCCAGGGCGACTCCGGCCCCTCGGACCAGTTGCGATACCACGCGGCCGAACCGTCGTCGGTTCGGGTTTCACCGTTGGTCATTACTGTTCCCTTCGACTCGGTGCTAGCCCCGGATACCCATCGGCGCTAGTCCTGGTGGCCACAGTGTGGTGCACCGACCAGTTGACAGTCAATACTGACTGTCAACTGGTCGTCGATCCCGACACCGAGCCGGAACGGAGGTAACCGAATGGAAGGATCTCGTGCGAGACAGAAACGAGCGACCCGCGACCGTATCCTCGATGCCGCTGCGGACCTGCTCGCCGCTCAGGGCTACCGCGCCCTGTCCACACTGTCTGTCCAGCGTGCAGCGGGCGTGAGCCGCGGGGCCCTACTGCACCACTTCCCCACCATGGCTGCGTTGGTTCCCGAGTTGGTCGCCCACCTGGTCACCCTCAACGAAGCCGCAGTGCACCAGGTCGCGGAGCGGCTCGGCGAGAACACCGATCCGGTGGTGCGCGCCCTGAGCGCGGTGTACGAGTCGATGGCCCGCCCCGCGGCACAGGCCGAATTCGAACTGTGGGCCGCCGCACGCACCGATCCCGCGCTCGCCACCGCGCTGCATGCGGCCGAACAGCACGCCGGACGCGACCTGCACCGGGTGATCGACACGCTGTTCGGTCCCGACCTCGTGGTTCACCCACGGTATCCAGCCGTCCGCACTCTCACGGTGGCGATTCTGCGCGGTATCGCGATGTCTCGTCCGTTGCGCACGACCGAACGCGTGGCCACCACGACCATCGATCAATGGGCGGACGTCATCGCCATGCTGCTCGAGTCCCCTGGGTAGCAGCTACGCTGCTCGGTTCCACTCGATAGCAGCTACGCTGCTCGGTTCCATTCGGTAGCACCCGATTCGCCGACCGACACGGCCGGCGCCGTCATCGCACCCGTAGCGCTGTCAGCCGCCAGCCGGTGGTACGGGTCCGAGCAATTCGCGCCGCCAGCGCGAAATGACGTCCGCCCCTGGTATATCCGGCGTAGACCTCGGCGGTCCTGGTATCGACCAACACCACACCCACTCGCACCGGTACCGCGACCCCCTTGCGACGACCCGGCACCAGATCCCCACCGATCAACGTGCGTACCGCCGAGACGACCGTGGCATCGGCGACGACCTTCAACTGCGACACCGGCCTGCGCCGATCGAGTGCCTCGAGCACCACCCGCACCGCCGACTCGGCGAAACGCCGCGCCGCCGCTCGGGTCTGTTCGTCACCTACGTCGAGTCGACGACCACGGTGCAGTGCGCCGGGTGCGCCGGGTTTCACTCGTGCCGGCACAGCGGGTACGCGTGACCGGCACGGTTGTGCGCGTGCGGTCGCTGGATCGCGCGTGGTATTCCCACCCTCGGTGCGACGACTGTCCAACGGCGGCTCCGGATTCGGCGCAGGCGCCAACCAATCGCGATATCCAGCCATCCGAACTCCTCCAAAACCCTGTAGCGGAAACATTGTGGTGACCGATTCTGCAGACCGACATTCGGATGTCGCGGGTAGTCGACTACTCGACTTGTCACGCCGGTCTCGCTCACCGATCGTGCGGCGGGGTGCGCAACCACCCGGAGGCCAGCTCGACCGCACGTTTCCAGTTGTCGTACTCGTCGGCGCGGTGCGCCGGCTCCATCCGCGGAACCCATTGCGCGGCACGGCGCCAGTTACTGCGCAACCCCTCGAGGTCGGGCCAATATCCGACAGCCAGCCCCGCGGCATATGCCGCTCCGAGCGAGACGGTCTCGGCGACGAACGGGCGCAGGACGGCGAGGTCCAATACATCGGCCACGATTTGCATGAGCAGGTTGTTCGCCGTCATGCCGCCGTCCACGCGCAATGCTTCGGCCCGCAGACCGGAGTCGGCGTTCATCGCCTCCACCACGTCACGGGTCTGCCACGCGGTGGCCTCCAGCACAGCCCGAGCGATGTGACCTTTGGTGATGTAGGAGGTCAACCCAGCGATGAGGCCGCGAGCGTCGCTGCGCCAATACGGTGCGTAGAGCCCGGAAAAGGCGGGCACGATGTAACAGCCGCCATTGTCGTCGACGCTACGAGCGAGAGTTTCGATCTCCGGCGCGCTGGCCACCAGGCCGATGTTGTCCCGAACCCATTGCACGAGTGATCCGGTGACCGCAATCGGTCCCTCCAATGCGTATACCGGCTCGGAACCGATCTGGTAGCCGATCGTCGTGAGCAGGCCGTGCTCGGAGCGCACCAGCTCGCTTCCGGTGTTCATCATCAGGAATCCACCGGTGCCGTAGGTACATTTGATTTCCCCACGGGCGAAACAGGTTTGACCGAAGAGTGCGGCATGCTGATCGCCGAGCGCGGCGGCGATCCGAATTCCGGGCACTACTCGACTGGTGACACCGTACGGTGCGGTCGAAGGTTGGATCCGGGGCAACATCGCCGCCGGGATGCCGAAGAAGGTCGACAAATCATCGTTCCAGGTAAGGGTGCTCAGATCCATCAGCAGTGTGCGACTGGCGTTCGTGACATCGGTCAGGTGCAGCCCCCCGTCGACTCCACCGGTGAGGTTCCAGATCAGCCAGGTTTCCATGGTGCCGAACAACACTTCGCCGCGCTCGGCGCGCTCTCGCAGGCCCGGTTCACTGTCCAGAATCCAGCGCAGGCGTGGCGCCGCGAAGTAGGTGGCCAGCGGCAAACCACATCGTCGACGGATCTGCTCCGCGCCCACACGCCGCTGCAGTGTGCCGACCAATTCTTCGGTCCGCACATCCTGCCACACGATTGCCCGCCGGATCGGCCGGCCGGTGCGGCGGTCCCAGACGACGGTGGTTTCGCGCTGGTTGGCGATGCCGAGCGCGGCGATCTGCTGCGCGGCGACACCGGAATCCCGCAGTGCTTGGGGGACGATTCGCTCGACATTGCGCCAGATCTCCATCGCGTCCTGCTCGGCCCACCCCGGTCGCGGATAGTGCTGGTGGTGCGGGCGCTGCGCGACGCCGACCAACCGGGCGCGCCGATCGAACAAGATGCACCGGGTGGAGGTGGTGCCCTGGTCGATGGCCAGCACATACTGTTGCGTCATTCTCGACCGCTCCTCGTCGACGTTCGGCGGACGTCGATCCAGCGAAACTCACTACCCCGCACCGAGATCCCTCGATATCGCTCGTGCGGCGTCGAGTACTCGGCCGACCAATGCCGACCGGTGCCGCAGGTGCGCGTCACACAACCGATCCACTGCACCGGTGATGCCGATGGCGCCGACGACGAGTCCGCCGCGCCCTCGGATCGGGGCCGCGATGCCCGCCTGTCCCATTCGGAATTCCTCTACGTCGCCGGCCCATCCGACACCTCGCACCTCGGCGAGCGCCCGGCCGAGTGCGGCACGATCGACGAGTGTGCGGTGCGTGTGCGCGGGCAAGTCACCATCGCGCATGGCTGTGGCCAGCTCGATGTCGTAGGCCAGCAGCACCTTGCCCAGCGCGGCGGCGTGTGGCGGCAAGCGTTCGCCGAGTTCGAGCGCTTGGTCGCTGTTGTCGGGCCGGAACACGTGATGGACCACCACGACCGCGCCGTCCATCGAGGCACCGATGCGCACCGATTCGCCCGTACGCGCAGCCAGCGCATCGGCCCAATTGATCGCCCGGGAACGTAGCTCGTTGGCGTCGAGATAGTTGCTGCCCAGCTGCAGCAACGCCGCACCGAGTTGGTACCTCCCACTCGTCGGGTCCTGCTCGACGAACCCGACGCCCTGCAAGGTACGCAAGATGCCGTGCGCGGTCGGCTTGGCCAAATCGAGGGCTCCGGCGATTTCGCCGACACCGAGGCGGCCGGAGCCGCGGGCCAGCAGCCGCAGCACGGCTGCCGCCCGCTCGATCGACTGGATCGGGCCCGGCATGCCGGGAAACCTATCGGGTAGGTCCGCATTCGACAATGTGTGAGCTGCACCATTCCCCTGTCGGCGACCAGTGCTCGAGCTGTTCGACATTGTCGAACGCCCAGTATGTATCGCTGCGGCGTTCCGGCATAGGTTCTGTCCACCATGGTCGGGTTCCGTTCACCATGGCCGCGCTCGCCCCCATGGGACTCGCCCCCATGGGAGTAGCACCGTCAGTTGTCAGGGCCGTCATCTGTCAGGGAAGGACCACGATGAGCCAATTCGTCGGCGCTATCGACCAGGGCACCACCAGCACCCGCTTCATGGTGTTCGACCATGGAGGCAACGAAGTCGCCCGCCACCAGCTCGAGCACGAACAGATCCTGCCGCACCCGGGCTGGGTCGAGCACAACCCGACCGAAATCTGGGAACGAGCGCGGGCGGTCATCCAGACCGCCCTCACCAAGGCCGACCTCGTTGCCAGCGATCTGGCCGCCGTCGGCATCACCAATCAGCGCGAAACCACCGTCGTGTGGAATCGGAAGACCGGGCGCCCGTACGGCAACGCCATCGTCTGGCAGGACACTCGAACCGATCGGATCGTCGCCGAGATCGAACGCGCCGGACACGGCGATGTCATCCGGCGCACGGCAGGGCTTCCGCCGGCCACCTACTTCTCCGCCGGCAAACTGCGCTGGATCCTGGACAATATTCCAGGCGTCGCCGCGGACGCCGAACGCGGCGACGCGCTGTTCGGTACCACCGACAGCTGGCTGCTGTGGCAGCTCACCGGGGGCGTCGACGGTGGTGTGCACGCCACCGACCCGACCAATGCCAGCCGTACCATGCTGATGAACCTGGAAACCTTGGACTGGGACGACGAGCTGCTGTCCCTGTTCGGTATCCCGCGCACCATGCTGCCGCGAATTGCGCCGTCGGCCAATCCGAATCTGTTCGGCACCACTCGTGCCGATGGACCGTTCGGCGGAGCAGTCGCATTGTCCGGGGTCCTCGGCGACCAACAAGCCGCCACTGTGGGACAGGTCTGTTTTCGTCCCGGATCGGCCAAGAACACCTACGGCACGGGAAACTTCCTGCTGCTCAACACCGGACATGAGATCGTACGTTCCCAGCACGGCCTGCTCACCACGGTTGCCTACCAGTTCGGCTCGGCGAAACCGGTCTATGCCCTGGAGGGCTCGATCGCGGTGACCGGCTCGGCCGTGCAGTGGCTGCGCGATCAGCTGGGCATCATCTCCGGTGCCGCGCAGAGCGAATCACTGGCTCGACAGGCCGAGGACAACGGCGGTGTGTATTTCGTCCCGGCGTTCTCCGGTCTGTTCGCGCCGTATTGGCGCTCCGACGCGCGCGGCGCCATTGTCGGTCTGTCCCGCTACAGCACCAACGCCCACCTTGCGCGGGCCACACTGGAATCGATCTGCTACCAAACCCGCGACGTGGTCGAGGCCATGCAGGCCGACTCCGGGGTGCGACTGGACGTATTGCGCGTGGACGGCGGCGTTACCGCGAACGAGTTGTGCATGCAGCTTCAGGCCGATTTCCTCGGTGTGCCGGTCTCGCGCCCCGAGGTCGCCGAGACCACTGCACTCGGCGCCGCCTACGCTGCGGGACTGGCCGTGGGGTTCTGGACCGACACCGACGAACTCGAGCAGAACTGGCACGAGGCCAAACGCTGGGAGCCCACCTGGTCGCCGCAGCAGCGTGAGCAAGGCTATGCGCGCTGGCAGAAAGCAGTCGATCGCACCCTCGACTGGATCGATGTCGACGACTGACCCGGCGGCCGAACGAACACCACGATTGCTGAAATCACCATCACCGAACGAGGAGACATAACGACCGTGTCCGCACGATTGGACTCCAACTACCGCGCCCACGCGGTGAACACACTCGGCGACACCGAGATCGACGTGCTCGTCATCGGCGGTGGCGTGGTCGGCGCAGGCGCCGCCTTGGACGCGGCATCACGCGGACTCACTGCCACCCTGGTGGAGGCCCGGGATTTCGCCGCGGGCACCTCGAGCCGCTCCAGCAAACTCATTCACGGAGGCCTGCGCTACCTCGAGCAACTCGATTTCTGGCTGGTGCGTGAGGCTTTGAAAGAACGCGGCCTGCTTCTGCAGCGGCTCGCCCCCCATCTGGTGCGTCCGGTGTCGTTCATGTTGCCGCTGCGTCACCGCGTATGGGAGCGCGCCTACATCGGGGCCGGCGTCGCCCTCTACGACACCATCGGCGGCGCTCGTGCACTGCCCATGCATCGGCATCTATCTCGTACTCGTGCCCTCGAGTTGGCGCCGGCACTCCGCGCAGAGGCGCTCACCGGTGCCATTCGGTATTTCGACGCACAGGTCGACGATGCCCGCCACACCATGATGATCGCCCGAACCGCGGCCCAGCACGGCGCCACCGTGCTCACCCGTACCAAGGTGACCGGATTGCTGCGCGAAGGGGAGCGTGTCGTCGGCGCGGAGGTCACCGATATGGAGACCGGCCGGACCCATACCGTTCGTGCACGCCGAGTGATCAGCGCGACCGGCGTGTGGACCGACGAGATGAACCAGCTGACCGGCGTCGAATTCCCCTTCCGGGTCCGCATGTCCAAGGGCGTACACATTCTGGTGCCCCGCCACCGGCTGAATATGGACACCGGACTGATCATGCGCACCGAAAAGAGCGTGCTGTTCGTCATCCCGTGGTATCGCCACTGGATCATCGGCACCACCGACACCGACTGGTCACTGGACAAGAACCACCCCGCGGCCAGCAATGCCGATGTGCAGTACCTTCTCGACCAGATCAACCAGGTATTGCGCGAGCCGCTCACCGGTGACGACATCGTCGGCACGTATGCGGGACTGCGCCCACTGCTATCGGGCGCGTCGGCCGATACCGCGACACTCTCGCGCGAGCACGCGGTCGCCGAGCCTGTTCCCGGGCTGTTCGTGATCGCCGGCGGCAAATACACCACCTACCGGGTGATGGCGGCCGATGTGGTGGACGCCGCGGTCGCGGGGCTCGGCCGAGCCGTCGCACCGTCGGTCACCGAGCATCTACCGCTGCTGGGCGCGGTCGGCTATCACGAACTCGTCGCCGACCTCGACGGTCTCGCCCAGCGCACCGGGTTACCGAGGGCCACGGTCGAACGCCTGCTCGGCCGCTATGGTTCGGTGGTCACCGAACTGTTCGATCTGATCACCCGAGAGCCCGATCTGGGCATGCCGCTGGCAGGAGCACCGGAGTACCTCGGCGCCGAGGTGGTGTACGCGGCGACTCATGAGGGCGCTGTGCACTTGGACGATGTGCTCACTCGCCGCTGCCGCATCTCCATCGAAGCCGACGATCGTGGACTCGCCGCCGCCCCACACGTCGCCCGGCTGATCGGCGCCCGCCTCGGCTGGGACGCCGAAAAGACCGAACGGGAGATCGGCCGCTACCGTGACCGGGTAGCGGCCGAACTGACCGCCAACCGAGCAGCCGACGACGAAGCCGCCAACGCGGCGCGGCTTGCGGCTATCGCCTGATCCGATTGCGCTGGACGACGCCGGCCACTGGCTATGCCGGGTCGGCGCACAGCAGCGATCCACACCGACCATCCACGGGACGGTCGTATCCAACTTTGCAGGCCGCGGCGCTAACAGCTTGGCATCGACACCCGGGCAGTGTTGCCAGATAGTTGCGAACTCTGCCCGAATCCGCTCCCACAGCGGATTAGCATGACTGTGGTGATGTCCGTCGACGAACCCGAAACACCCGGGTCGGACAGGGGACTGTGGTGGCAAGCGTAAGCGACACGTTGCGGATGCTCGATCCTTCCGTGCGTCCGGATCCCTATCCACTCTTCGCACAGTTGCGCGAAGCCAGTCCCTTCCGGGTGCAGAACCTGCCCGCCGCCGTCATCGCCCGCTATGCCGACTGCAGTGCGGTGTTGCGTGATCCGCGAGTGCGGTCCGATCGCACCCTGTCACAACTGCGGCGTGACACATTGCAAGGCACCGGTGCCGCGCAACGGGACGGGCACGTCGCGTCGAGTCCGATGTTCTTGTTCCTGGATCCGCCCGACCACACTCGGCTCCGTCGGTTGGTGTCGAAAGCATTCACCGCGCGCATCGTGCAGCGGTTGGAGCCACGGATCACCGAGCTCGCCGATACGTTGCTCGACCAGCGCGCCAGCGCCCGCACTCTCGATGTCGTCAATCATTTTGCGTACCCGATCTCGATGACCATCATCCGTGAGCTGCTCGGCGTCCCGGTCGAGGACGAGGCTCGGCTGCACATCTGGTCCGTACTGGCCAGCCGTGCGCTGGACCCATCGGCACAAACAGCCGCCCGATACACCGGCGACCCCGCCGAGCTGCAGCCCTCGGGGGTTGCGTTGATCTCCTACTTCGACGAGCTGGTCGAGCGGCGGCGCGATGCTCCCGGTGAAGATTTGCTCTCCGAATTGATTGCCGCCGAGGATGCCGGGGACAAGCTCACCCGTGCGGAGCTGAACTCGACGTGTGTTCTGTTGTTGGTCGCCGGGCACGAGACCGCAGTCACCTTGATCGCCAATGCCATGTTGGCCCTGTTGCGCAATCGGCGTGAACTGGATGCTTTTCGTGCGGACCCAAGCCGGGCCGAAGCCGTGGTCGAGGAGACGTTGCGTTACGACCCGCCGGTCCAGTTCGTGCCGCGCGTCGCCGCCGACGACATTCCCGAGATGAACATTCGGCGAGGCGATACCCTGATCGTGCTCACTGCCGCGGGCAATCGCGATCCGGCGGAGTTCGACAATCCTGATCGGTTCGACCCGATGCGGAAGAACAATCATCACTTGACTTTCGGGCTCGGCGCCCACTTCTGTCTCGGCGCGCCGCTGGGACGCCTGGAAGCACGGGTGGCGTTGACCCGGTTGGTGCAACGGGTCGAATCGCCGAAGCTGACGGTGGACCCGCCGCCATATCGAGACCATGTCGACCTGCGCGGTCCCGCGCACGTGCCGATCGAGTTCGCCGAGATCCTGCCACGGTAGTCGACATTCGCCCGGCGGAGGACATCAACCGGCCACGTTCACCAACTGGTCGCGGTGTACCAGGCCGTGCGCCTCGGCGCAATGCTGCGATACCACCGGAAGACGACGCCGCAGATCGGCGCCCGCCGAGCCGGCGACCGCCCGACTGTGGTCGACCTGCAAGGTGGTGTGGGTAATGGCGTAGTCGTCGGCGAGCAGTCGCTCGACCCGTTGGCGCAAACCGTGGCAATCGGCGCCGGGCTGTACTAGGACATGCGCGGACAACGCGATGTCGCCGGAGGTGATCTGCCACACGTGCAGGTCGTGCACTTCGTCGACTCCCTCGACATCGACCAGGTGACCGCCGAGCTCGTCCGGATCGATGCCCGCGGGCGCGGCCTCCAGGAAGATCCGCGTGGACTCACGAACCAGTCCGTATCCCGCCTTCACCATCAGTGCGACCACGATCAGCGTGGCGATCGCGTCCGCTCTGGCGAATCCAGTGGTCATCACGACCGCGCCAGCGACTGCGGTGGCAATGAAGCCGTACAGGTCGTTGAGCACGTGCTGGAAGGCGCCCTCGACATTGAGGCTGGAACGGTTGGCCCGACTGATCGCGACGGTGGCCACGACATTGACGGCGACACCCGCCAGCGCAGTCACCAGGACGAGTCCACCGGTCACCTCGGGTGGTTCCAGAAGTCGGCGTATGGCTTCGTAGAGCAGCCAGGCGGCCAGCAGAAGGAGAGTGGCGCCGTTGACCAGAGCGGACAGAATCTCGGCGCGCTTGAAGCCATAGGTGTATTTGCCACTCGCGGGGCGGGCGGCGAACCGGATGGCGACCAGTGCGAGCACGATGGCGACTGCGTCGGTGAGCATGTGCGCCGCATCGGAGATCAGCGCCAACGAATTGGCCATGATGCCGACCACGACCTCGATCGACATGAAACCGACGATCAGAGCCAGTGCAACCATCAGCCACCTACGGTCGGCCGAACCCGAGATCCCATGCCCGTGTGCATGGCCATCTCCATGCTCGCTGCCACGTCCCATCGCCTCGAAAACCTTTCGCGTCACCGTATTGCGCGCGCATCCCATAATGTATGCGCATATTTGCATTTGATGTGCAGAGCATAACCTATGGACGGTTACTCAGGGTAGCCTCAGAACGTGATATAGATCACCGCGTGCGGCCGACCCGCCCTAGGCGCCGAACTCCGAATCGATACCGGAGCGTACTGCCGTGAGCACCTGGGCGCGCACCCGTAGTTTGGTCCAGGCGTGCGCCCCGAGGTCGATTTCGGTCAACCTGTGGGCTTCCGCTGTTGCACGCGTGTGCAACTCGTCCGCGTCGGCGACCAAGGCATCGAGGAAGCCCAGCTCCCTCGCCTCCTCGGGGCCCACCAGGATGCCGGTGTTCATCGCACGGTCGAACCCTGGCCTGGTGAGTCGATGCCGCGCGACTTCGACCCCATAATGCGGAATGGTCAGTCCGATCGCGACCTCGTTCAAACCCAGCTTGAAATCTCCCGCGATGCCGAAGCGCACGTCCGCGGCGAGCAACGTGAAGGCCCCTTGAGCGATCGCGTGCCCTGAGCAGGCGGCAACCACGGGCAGCGGGAATCCGAGTAGACGATGGATCAGATTTCCACCCGCGCGCAGCGTCTGGCGAATCTCGTCCTCGGATCGAGAGAAAGTCGCCAAGTCATAGCCTGCGGAGAACATGCCTGGCCGCCCAGTGAGCAGGACGACTGCCCGATCGGCCTCGGCACGGTCGAATGCAGTGGCGACAGCACGAATCATTTTCTCGGACATGACATTCGCCTTGCCATCGTCTAGCGTGATCGTGGCTACGCCGTTGCCGAGCTGGTAGGTAACGAGTTCGGTCATGACGACAACTTCCTCGGGGGGATCGCTCTATATTATCGCTCTAGCCCTACCGAACACGCACAAGGTTCCGGCTGACGACTGCTTGCGCAGCAAGGTTTCATTGCGGCAACGATGAGAAATTGCGGCGACGACGGGAAACAACGCTGCCGGATTCCCCGATACACGATAGAGGCGCAGTTCCGGCCAGCTCGGCGCGTCCGAGTTGCCGGCCGGCCTCGGGGACAGGCTCAGGTGGAGGAACCGACATGACCGCAGCGACCGTCATCCGTCCGCTGGCGCCGAGCGAAGCGATCTTCGCCAATAGCGAAGTCCTCGTCGGCTATTCGGTTCGGGTGACGGGTCGGTTGGACCTGACTGCGCTGGCCGCATCGTTCGAATCTCTGCTCCGCTCCCACCCGGTCCTCGGCGCACGACTGGTGGAGGACGACCACGGCGGACACGTGCTGCTCGAATCGCCCGGCACGCCGCCGGAGATGTCGGTCGCCGATGGCGACCCCGAGTACCTGCTCACCGGCGCCCGACTGGATCAGCGGCGAGCACTCGGCGCGTTGTGTGTCGTGCGCGATGGTGACCATGCAGCCGTCACACTGGTCACTCACCACAGTATCGCTGATGCTTCGCACTCGCTGGAGGTGTTCGGTGAGTTGTGGTCGCGATATTCCGACCACACTCACGGCCGAGTGCGCGAAACGACGCCAGGGGGATTTCCGCGGTCGATCGAAGATCTGCTCTACGAGCGCGGGGTCGAAAAGATCGATCTACCGGCGATGCCACCTCGCCTCGCGGGCGCCACCCGAATGACGTCCACCCCGATCGATCCCGACTATCTTCTTCCGCGCACGGCGCGCTGTCGACTGAGCTCACAGCAGACCGCGGCGCTGGTCGCGCTCGGGCGGCGGGAACGAACCACGATCAATGGACTCGCCTCCGCCGCGATCCTGCTCACCGAGGCCGAACTACGGGGACTACCCCTGGCCGAACTCAGGTACACCTACTCGGTGGATCTGCGCACCCGAGTGCGGCCGCCGATCGGCATGACCGAGGGCACCAACGTGCTCGGCTTCGAAAATTTCGTGCCGGCGCCCGGACCCGACGCGTCACTGAGCGACCTGGCGCGTGACATCAGTGGCGCGCTGCGCCGCGGTCTGGATGTCGGTATCGTGCAGCAAACCCCTCTGCACATCCCGGAGATCGCCGCCGGCCCCCCACCCCATGAACACGGAGTGGTGCTCGCGACCAACTGGGGGCGGGTGCGTCGGCCGACGATGCCGGACGGGCTGCGCGTCACCGACTTCCGCTCCATCATGCTCGGCAAGCCGGACAAGACCGGGCACCGACTCCAGCAGTTGAGTGGCACCATCATCGTCAGCACGTTCGACAACCGGTTGAGCATCGAAATCCATCACCCCGAAGAGACCACGGCCGAACAGAAGGTACGCGTGCGGCTGCTCGCAGCGCATTTGTCCGACCCCGGCACGACGGGCATTGCGGCGCTGGCTCCACGCGAACAGCGATGGTGAGATGGTCTCCCCGACCGTCCCCGACCAGAGGGACCCTCCGAGATTCGAGGCACAGCACCCACCGGCACAGTACCCTGGGCGATGAGTGTCGGTCATGGTGTGGTAACGACAGCCCGAGATCTGGGAGGGGAATGGTGGATACACTCGGACTCGACCCGGCGGCAGTGGCCGCCTACACCGCGATTGCGGACGCGGTGTCCGAACAATTGGCATCGGCGGCCGCGGTCGTCTCCGGTGCAGTGCACCCGCAGCAGCTGAGCACCGATCTCGGGCTGGTCGGAGCGGAATTCGCGGCGCGATTCACCGCGGCGGTGTCCGAACACGCCCAGGCGTTGTCGACCGCGGGGCAGTTGGTCGGCGCATATGGTCACGTACTGCGCGAATACACCGAGCATGTCAGCGACATCGACGCGACGACGGCGACCGCTATCAGCCGGACCGACCATACGCAGGTGTGAGAACCATGATGGGACTACGAAAACGAACTTCCGCCACCGAACCGGCGGCGGAGAACCCGCGCCCGCCGAGCGCCGAGCCGGGCGTGGACCCGCCGATCATCGCCGCTCTGGTCGGTCCGCTGCTGACCTTGCGCGCTACACTCGGTTCCGGCGCCGAAGCACCCGATGTGACTGCTACCGAGGCACTTTCATCCGCCACTGCGCAGGTGGTCGACTCCGAAGGCCCGCACCGTGACGGACTGCACGCGCTGGAGTCGACGTGGACTTCGCGCGGCGCCGATGCCACGGTACCCGCATTGCGCACGACGCAGACCCAGATCGGCGACATCTCCGACCGTGGCCCCGCCTATCTGTCGGTCCTGGCCGATGCACACGCGACCTCCGGATACGCAGCCAAGCGTGTCGAGGAGATCATTGCCGAGTTCCGGCGTGACGCACGAACGATTCTGGACAATGCGACGTCGGCCCCCGAGACCGACGCCATAGTCGTCCGCGGTGCCCAAGCATTGCGCGACGCCATCGACACCGTGACCACCGCCCGGTCCGAGATGGACGACCACGTCCGGAAGCTCGATGACATGGGGCCACTGACGATCACCACGCCATCGGCAACCACCACCGATCGGATCCCTGAGCAGAACTCCCCGGGCCGATCTCTCCCCGACCCCGCGGAACCGGTTCCAGCGGCCAGGCAGCAACCGATGGACCCGGCGCTGGCCGCACAACTGCAACTCCAGCAGCAGCTCATCGCCGCCGGCGTACAGCTCGCCACCACGGCCATCACCGCAGGAGTCGATATCGGCACCCACCTCATCGACAAGATCACCGAGGTCGGCATTCATGCGATCGATACCGTGGCGGCATCGGCGATTCCGGAACTGGTCGACCCCGGCTCCGATGCGAATTCGGCGGCCAACAACGGCGATTCGACGGACTCCGCGAAGCTGTTCGACGCCCTCGACCGCTCACCGGATTCCGAACCCTCGACCGGAACCAGCGCGTTCGCCCCACCCGGCCACTCCGCGTCCGGCAACCCCCCGTTCGGCAACCCCCCGTTCGGCAATGCACTGTCCAGCGCGAAGCCGGACCTGCCTCAGATGGATGCCAAGCCGCCCCCCGGCGGCCCGCCCCCCATGGTCGACTCCGCACCACCGCCGCCTGTTCGCCCCAGCCATCCTGGCCAGCCCGATCACGCTGGCCACCCCGGCCCAGCCGGCGGCATGATGGTGCCACCGGCGCCACCCTCGGCTGGAAGCGACGAACAACACAAGCCGCGCGACGGCCAACTCGGGGTGACAGTTCCTGCTACCGGAACCACGGTGGTTCCGGTGTTGGGCGAGTTCGACGATGACGCCGACTGAGGAGCACGACCCGAGACACGGCCCAGTTCCCGACAACCCGTTCGATACCGGCCTCCCGATGCTGCGCACCCCGTCGAAGAAGGCGGTGAAGCGCCGTCGCCGCCCTGGCCGGCGCGCACAGATTCGCCGCCGCGAGCCGAAAGCCGAAGACACTGCGCGGCTGGCTGTTTCATACGAGGAAAGCGCCAGACCCCAGTTCGGCGAGTGGGCGCAATGGCTCGACACGGCGCCTTCGACCGACATGCACTCGCATTCCCCTGCCGCACGGCAGGCGAGTGTACCGATCGAGCCGACGTCATCGGCCGCACCGCAGTCGCCGAAACCCGACAACGACCAGTCCCGGACACCGGGGATCGTCAATCGATCCGGACCCCACCCCGGCGCTCCGGTTCGGCACGCGCGGCGCGCGCCCGATGGGCAGCGTGGCAGCAGACCGCTGCTGGTATTGATCGTGCTCGGGCTCGCCGTCGCCACCGGCTCGATCGCACTGACCATCGCCTATGGGTCCGATACTCCTGCGAAGGAAACGACCGCCGCACGAACGCCGGGTGGTTCGGCACCGGTCACTGCAACCCCGACTGTGGGCGCCGACTCACCATCGGCCATCGCGACACCAGGGTGTGCCCAACAGCGCACCGGAGACACCGTCTCCGGCACTGCCCCGGGCGGCACCGGCAATGGTCCGGATGCCATCCTCGCCTTCGAATACGCCTACTATGCAGAACGTTCCGGGTATCGTGCCCGGGCAGTGGTCGCCCCGGATGCAGCGGTGTCGACAGCCGACCAGATACAGCGTGGCATCGACCTGGTGCCGCTCGGCACCCGATACTGCGTGCTCATCACCGCGGCCGGACAGAGCGCCGAAGGCCATGCACGGTGGGAAGTTCGTCTGACCCAACAGTTTCCCGGTGAACAGCCGAGTGAGTTCACCCAGTTCATTACAACCCGGACCGGCAGCGACCGAACGCTGATCACGGAGATCGCTGCCGGCTGACACTCGGACCGCCTGGCACACCATCTGCCGGCGCGCATCCCGAGGCGGACCACCTCGTTCAGTGCAGGGTGAACTTGACGACCGGAATGACTCGGTCGGTCTGGTCTTGATAGCCAGCGAACCTGTCCATCTCCTCGACCATCGCGGCGAACAGTCGGTCTCGATCAGGGCCCTCGGTGATCGCAGCAGCCCTGGCCTGGACGACCTCGCCGCCGACTTCGAGGGTCACCTCGGGATTTACCCGGATATTGTGGAACCAGGCGGGATTGGTGGCGGCTCCGGAATCGGAAGCAACGACGACGATATCGTCACCGTCCCGAATGAATACCAAGGGAGTTGTCCGCCGCAGCCCCGACTTGGCGCCAGTGGTGGTGAGCAGCAACAACTCATGGGCCGCGAGGAAACCACCGACCTTGCCGTGATTGGCGCGAAATTCTTCGATGATCTGGGTGTTCCAATCGCCTGCCATGGAGTCTCCTGTGGAGTCGGTCGCGGATCACCTGCGAGAGAGGAATATCGGCCGAACGGGTGATGCGCCCGCCACTTCGACGATACTCCGCCCAGCGCCGAATTCGCTGTCCTGAAAGACGTCTGCGCGTCGCAGTGGGACCGTCGAATCGACCGCATGACATAGTCGGCGACATGGACCGCACGATCGGCACACCCGGCCCGAGTCCGCACGAACCACACGGCGACAGTTTCGCGTCCAGACTGAACTGGCTGCGCGCCGGCGTGCTCGGCGCCAACGACGGCATCGTATCGACCGCCGGCCTCGTCGTGGGCGTCGCGGCGGTGACAACCGATACCTCGACATTGCTCGCCGCGGGAATTGCGGGCCTGACGGCCGGAGCGATCTCGATGGCGGTCGGCGAATATGTCTCGGTCAGCACCCAACGAGACTCCGAGCGTGCACTGCTCGCGACCGAGCGTCGGGAGCTACGCGACGATCCGGACTACGAGTTGGTCGAACTCACCGAGATCTACCGAGCCAAAGGGTTGACCCCGCAGACCGCACGCGCAGTTGCCGAAGAACTCACCGCGCATGACGCGCTCACCGCGCACGCCGAGGCCGAACTGGGTCTGAATCCCACCGAGCTGACCAACCCCTGGTGGGCGGCTGGTGCATCGGCTGTGGCCTTCGTCCTCGGCGCATTGCTCCCACTGCTGGCCATCGTGCTGTTGCCGACCAGTGTGCGCGTCCCAGTGACCTTCGCTGCCGTACTGACCGCACTGGCGCTGACCGGGTCGGTCAGCGCTCGGCTGGGCGGAAGCTCGGTCGGTCGCGCTGTAGTGCGGGTGGTTGTCGGAGGGGCGTTGGCGATGGCAGTCACCTATGGCATCGGGGAGCTGGCCGGAGTCGCCGGAATCTGACGATCGCCGATCCGACGTCGATGGCCGAGGGAATGCGGCGCCCGGCCGAAACCTGAACTCAGCGAGTGAATCCCCCTCCTCCCTATGAGGATCGGTACTCGGGCTTGCGGCTGCGCCAGAAGGCGCCCACTGTCCACCAGGTGAGGCAACGCCATGCCCATTCGAGCGGCCCGTAGGCGAACACCCGCAACCACAGTGCGCTCACGAGCACCAGTCCCAGCACGACCCCCACCGCCAATCCCAACGGTGTCGCATAGTCGCTGGAGCCGGACAGTTTCAGGTGCGGTGCGATGAGCACGATCGTCACTGTGCCGCCGACATAGTTGGTCACGGTCATCCGGCCCAGCGGCCGAAGAACCTCCGCGAGCACCTGCCCCGGTTCGCTTCGCAACAACAGCAGAAGCCCGGTCGAGTAGGCGAGAGCGCCGAGTGTGGCAGCCACCGCCGTCGTCGGTCCCGACCACAGCTCGAGATTCGCTGTGCGCGACTCCCACGTGCTCGCCACGACTGCGGCAGGCAGTGCGACGAGGAAGACCCCACCGATCCGCCACCGCCCTGCACGCAACACATTCGCAAGCCCGAACCGCGCGCTGGCCATACCGAGCAGGCACACGCCCGGCACCAGGGCCAACTCTCCACCGAAAGTGGACGCAACGCCGGCAGTACCGACTACTCCTGCCACCGCGACCATCCATCCCGGAAGTGTCACCGCGGGCAACAACATCAGCAAGCCGACCAAGGCGTGGGGCAACAATATCGCTCGTGGTTGGACCTGCTGGACAACCACACCGAGCACCCCGAGTGCGATCAGATAGCGGGCCAACACGAGTCGCGGACGGCCACTGCGCTCGACCGCACGGTCGAGCAGCACGGCGAATCCGAGCCCGAACAAAAACGAGAAGATCGGTAGGAACCGTCCTTCGAAGACCACGGCCAAGACGTGCCTCGCTGGGAGGATCACGCCCCACTCGTCGGTAGTGGCCAAGCCGGTGATCCGCCAGCTGTCGACCGCCAGAATTCCGCACAGTGCGAAGCCACGGGCGACGTCCCATTCGTCGATGCGCAGCTCACCCGCGTCGCTATGCATGCGACCCACGATAACGACGACCGACGTGTGGACCTGGAATTCACCCGAGGTGTCACCGATGATAGTTTGTGCATGAAGTATTCATGCACGAAATCAATCCGGCAGAACCGACCGACAACCCAGAACCGCCGACGAGGAAGGGCAATGGAGATCGAGATCGATGATCCACTGCAGCTGGATCGACAGGTGTGCTTCGCGCTGGCCGTGGCCAATCGCGCAGTGCTGGCGGTCTATCGACCACTCCTCGAGCCACTCGGGCTCACCCATCCGCAGTACCTGGTCATGCTGGCACTCTGGGGCGAGGCGCCGATGTCGGTCAAGGCGATAGCCGATGCCGTCCAACTCGATTCGCCGACGCTGTCACCGCTGCTCAAGCGCTTGGAAAGCGCCGGACTGATCACTCGGCGCCGCGACAGTCGAGACGAACGCACGTTGGTGGTGGAGCTGACCGCGGCCGGAGCCGCACTGCGCGCGCGTGCAGAACGGATCCCGCCCGCAGTTGTACAGCGTCTCGGTGTAACCATGGCCGACGTCGAAGAACTCCGTGACGTACTCACCCGGGTGAACGACGCGGCCCGCCGTGCGGCACTCACCGCAGACGGCTGGTCCGATTCGTTCACCGCCACCGACGGAGAAGCACAACCATGACGCGAGACAAGCGCCGCCCCAACCCGGTTCAATGGATCGGCTACGCATTCGGACGCCGACTACCCGACTCCATGCGAGATTGGGTGCGCAACGACCTGACCGGTAGATATGCGGTTGCCCGGCACGTAGTGCGCGGGTTGGTACCGCTCAGCCCACTGTTCGTGGTGGCTATCCTGATCCCTGGCGAGGTGTGGCTACGGGCTGCCACGACCTGCCTCGCCGTGTTGCTCGCAACGTTCTATACGGTTGCGTTCATGCCGATGAACCGGGCGCATCGGCTGACGAAGCACGGGTTGCCAGCGGATCTGGAAAACCCGCGCAAGGTGCGCCAACGAGAGCTGGAACGCGCCCGTTACGAGGCCCGACACCCCCGCTGAACCGAAATGGCAACCGGGTGCTGCCACGCCTACCGGCACACCGAATGCGCACGGGGTGCGCGCCCGATCCGCTCGAGCCGCCGAACGCTCGAGTCAAGGACTGGCGGCGAGAAACACGAAAGCCGAGAACACCGCCAAATGCACACCGCCTTGCAGGAGCGTAGCGCGACCCGGCACCACCGTGAGTGCGCCGACGACCACCGTCAGCGCCAGGAGAACCATTTGGGTCGCACCCAACCCGAGCACCAGTGGACCGTGCAACCAGATGCTCGCCACGGCAATCGCCGGAATCGTCAGACCGATACTGGCCATCGCAGAACCCAACGCAAGGTTCAAGCTGATCTGGACGCGATCGCGGCGTGCGGCGCGTAGCGCGGCCAACGTCTCGGGCAACAACACCAGCAGCGCGATCACGACACCGACTGCCGAGCGGGGCAGACCTGCGGCGCGCACGTCGTTCTCGATCGCGGGCGACACCATCTTCGCCAAACCGACGACACCGACCAGTGCGACCATCAGCAGCGCCATACTCAGCGAGGTGGTGCGTATCGACGGGGGCGCATGATGGTGGTGCTCGAGTTCGCTCTCCTCGACCGGGAGGAAATCATCCGGGTGCCGAACGGTTTGCACGGTCACGAACAATCCGTACAGCAACAACGACGCGACTGCCGCGAAGACCAGCTGCGACCCGGAGAACTCCGGCCCTGGCCTACTGGTGGTGAATGTCGGCAACACCAGACTCAAGGTGGCCAAGGTCGCCACCGTCGCAAGCGCCGCGCCGGTGCCCTCGGCATTGAACACCGCAACTCGTCGTCGCAGGGCGCCCACGAGTAGCGACAAGCCGAAAATGCCGTTGCACGTGATCATCACCGCCGCGAATACCGTATCGCGAGCCAATGACGAAGCATCGGGACCACCGGAAGCCATCAATGTCAAGATCAGTCCGACTTCGATCACGGTGACAGCAACTGCCAGAACCAACGATCCGAACGGCTCCCCTACGCGATGCGCCACGACCTCGGCGTGCTGCACGGCCGACAGCACCGCCCCGGCGAGCGCGACCACCAACACGATCACAGCAGATCCCGACGGGTGGGTCGCCCACGCGATCGCCAAGACCACGGCGGCCAACAGCGGAACCGAGGTCGTCCAGTGTCGGGCCAGCAGACGCGTCATCCCTCCATGATTCCAGCGAACTCTTAGCGTCCGGCCGGACGCTGGTCTGCGCACCATGCGATCCATCCGCCGTGTACGCGAATCCCTACCTCGTTCACCCACGGACATCCCACGAAGGATCACCCTGGCGCCCGCCGATGGGCGAGAATTTGGCGGTGCGGACCCAGTTCACTTCCGAGCTCATCGCGTTGACCAACGATCTGACGCGGATGTGCGTTCTCGCCCACGACGCCGTAGCGCGGGTCACCGACGGGCTCGTCGACGCCGATCTCACCGCGACCTACGAAGCCTTTGCTCTCGATGAGCAGTTGCGCGCGATGCACGGCGCCTGCGAAGCGCGTGCGGTAGTGCTACTCGCCTTGCAGGCGCCGGTCGCGCGCGACCTGCGGCGGGTGGTGACCGCGATCCAGATCGCCAGCGAGCTGTCCTTGGTCGGACGGCTCGCCAGTGAGATAGCCGATCGCGTGTACCAGTGCCACCCGGAACATGTTGCACGAGAACCGATTCTCGGCATCCTTGCCGCAATGGGGCAGCTGTCGGCGCAGAGCACGGCGCGCGCCGGCCGGGCCGTGGCGGGGCAGCAGCCGCCGACGGAAGCCGCCGAACCGATGGGACGATCGATGGAGGCGCTCGGTCACCGATTGCATTCGACATTGTGCGAACGTGCGGTGCAACAATCCCCCGACACGACGATCACCAGCGCCCTGATCGGGCATCATTTGCAGCGCTGTGTCGAGCACACGGCACGCGTCGATCGCCTGACGCTCTTCCTCGATACCGGAATTCCCCCTACGGCACAAGCACACGACGGCCAGTAGCGTCGACCCGGACCTCGAGGCGGCCCAGGCCGGTCTGCGCCCCGATCCGGAAACATCGAATTCCCCAGACACCCATGGTTTTCGACCGATACCGCTACCAGGTATCTTGTCGACGGTCACAGTTACGCAGGGGGGTCGACGTGAGGATGTTCGATGACGATCGCCCCGAAGCAGCGACTGGCACTACTCACCCTCGTAATCGCGGTCTTCGCTGGGTTGGGTGTCTACTATCTGGACCCAGGTGGTGATGACGCTGCACCGGAGTGCGATCCCGCCAACCCAGGGTGCGAGGCCACACTTGCCTCGATTCCCAGTAGCCGGGCCCTGGACGTCTTGAGTTCCCTTCGAGTCGCCGACCGCGCCGCGCAAACCGGTTACGATCGTGACGAATTCGGGCCTCCGTGGACCGACAAGGTCTCGGTTCCCGGCGGCAACAATGGTTGCGACACTCGAAACGACATTTTGCAACGCGACTTGACCGAGGTGACATTCAAGTCGGGCGAGTGTGTCGTCGCGACGGGAACACTCGAGGACCCCTACACCGGGCAGACCATTGGCTTCGAGCGCGGCACGAAGACCTCGGCCCAGGTGCAGATCGACCATGTCGTCGCGTTGTCGGACGCATGGCAGAAAGGAGCGCAGCAGCTTTCGGCCGAACGCCGCCGCGCACTCGCCAACGATCCCCTGAATCTGCTGGCCGTGGACGGCCCCGCCAATCAAGCCAAGAGCGACTCCGACGCCGCGGACTGGCTGCCACCGAACAAGAACTTCCACTGCGCGTATCTCACCAGGCAGATTCAGGTGAAGGCGGCCTACGATCTCTGGGTCACACCGGAAGAAAAAACGACCATGGTTCGGGGACTGAACACGTGTCCCTGATCGCACTCCGGGATGGCGAACGCAATCGTCACCCGCCCACTTGCCATGCACCGACAACCCAGACCCCTCCCGGGGGCGATCGCCCCCGGTAGTGTCGGTGCAATGGCGTGGAAACCTACAGAAATCCCAGATCAATCCGGGCGCACCTTCGTCGTGACCGGCGCAAACGGCGGCTTGGGCTCGGTGACTACCGAAGTCCTCGCAGCCAAGGGCGCAACCGTGATCATGGCCTGCCGTAATACGACCACAGCGCAGGAGATCGCGGCTCGCATCGACGGCGACGTCCGGGTAGCCGAACTGGATCTGTCCGACTCGACCTCGATTCGCAAGTTCGCCGACGACTGCGATGCCTTCGACGTGCTGATCAACAATGCGGGTGTGATGAATCTGCCGTTCTCGCGAACCAAGGACGGGTTCGAAGCTCAGTGGGGGATCAACCACCTGGGGCACTTCGCGCTCACTGGACTATTGCTGGATCGGATCGCCGACCGCGTGGTGACGCTGGCCAGCATCGCGCACCTGATGGCCCCGAAACTGCGTGTCGACGACCTCGATTACGAGCACCGGCGGTACCTTCGGGGCCTCGCCTATGCGCAGGCCAAGTTGTGCAATCTGATGTTCGCGCGGGAACTGCAGCGCAGGCTGAGCGACTCCGGATCGGCCAAACGCTCCTATGCCGTGCACCCCGGCGCGGCGGCCACCGATCTGTTCGCCCACACCGAGACCCCACTCGACTATGTCACCAAGCCGTTCATCCGCCTGGTCGGGCACCCGCCCGCGATGGCCGCACACTCCACATTGTTCGCCGCGACCATGCCCGATGCCGACCCCGACGTCTATTGGGGCCCGACTCGCTTTTTCGGGACCCAGGGACCGGTGGGGAAGTCCTCCTCTACTCGCTTGTCGAAGAACAAGCGCCTGTGGGAGCAATTGTGGGCACAGTCCGAGCAGCGGACCAGGGTGACCTACCGATTCTGACCACGACCTCACGAGCCCACTGCCCACGCGCGCACCTGGCTCTACGGTCCGCGTAGTAGGACGGGTACCGTAGAGTCCGTGTCCGCATCTTCACGCCGCTCGGCACACAATCGCCCGGCTCTCGTCGCGCTGGTGATCGTCACCACGCTGGGGTGCTTGGCGCTGGCCTGGTGGCAGTGGGAGCGATTCGAGTCCGCCAGCGGCACCGGGCAGAACTTGGGCTACGCACTGCAGTGGCCGTTGTTCGCGGGGTTTGCCGTTTTCGCCTACCTTCGGTTCGTCCGACTCGAGCGGGAAGCGAGCGCGGACACCGTCGCCCAGGACGGCGCCCCCCAGAGCGGCACCGCGATCGCAGTGTCGGAGCGCGCTGCGAAAACAGTCGGCACCCGAGAGATCCCAGCTGGTCTGTTGCCCGAGCGCCCGAAAGCTACTCGGGACGAGGACCCTGTGCTCACCGAGTACAACCGGTACCTCGCGGCGCTCTACGCCGAGGACGTCACCGCGCACAGCGCCGAAGACATCACCGCGCACAGCGCCGAAGACATCACCGCGCACAGCGCCGAGAACAGCACCGCGCAGGTCCGAATGGCGAGCCAGCCCACCCACGAGAGGAGCGCCGGTTGACCACCAGTGACAATTCCACCGAGACCGCTGTTGCGTCCACCCCCCCGGCAGAGGTCACCAAGATCGCGGCGGCGTTGGTGCGCTATCGCACATTGGCCTGGATCACCGGCCTGTGGCTGCTGCTGCTCACCGGTGAGATGATCGCCAAGTACGGCTTCGGCGCGCACCCGCCCAGCTGGATCGCCGTGGTCCATGGTTGGGTGTACTTCATCTATCTGCTGGTCACAGCCGACCTTGCGGTCAAAGTCCGCTGGCCGGTGCTGCGCACGGTGGGCACTCTGCTCGCCGGAACCATCCCGCTGCTGTCCTTCTTCGTCGAGCATGTCAATGCCAAACGGGTCAAGCAGGACTTCGGTCTGTGACCTACATCCGGAGCCGTGCCCGATCCGGCCCGAGGTCAGTCCCCGAGCTCAGCCAGGGCGGTTTGTAACTGCATCAGCGCCCGGTTGCGATGCGACACCGAGTCCTTGACGCCGGGCGCCAATTGCGCGGCCGTGACGGTGTCACCCGCCGGGACGAATATCGGGTCGTAGCCGAAACCTCCATCGCCCGCCGGCTCCCGCGCGATCGAACCGCGCCATTCACCCCGCACCACGGTCTCGGTACCTCCGGGCACCACCAAAGCACAGGTCGAGACGAACCGCGCCCCGCGCCGCTCATCCGGAACATCGGCGAGTTGCGCCAGCAACAGCGCAGTGTTGGCCGTATCCGCGCCGTGCTCGCCCGCCCACCGTGCCGACAGCACGCCCGGCATCCCGTTCAAGGCGTCCACCTCGAGGCCGGAATCGTCGGCAATACACACCAATCCTGTGGCCGCAGCGCCGTCGCGCGCCTTGGCCAGCGCGTTCTCCTCGAACGTCGCACCGGTCTCAGGAGCCTCGGCATACGAGCAAACATCGTCCAACCCGACGACCGCGATGTCATGGAGTCCTGCGCCCTCGAGAATGCGGCGCAACTCGTGCAATTTTTTGGCATTGCGGCTGGCCAGGAGGACACGACGAGGCATCACTTCTTCTTCGCGTCGATCGGCTCGGGAAGCAGCCCGGGGTACGGCAGTGCCAGGGCCTGTTTCTGCACGGTGAACAGCTGCTCACAGCCGGCGAGCGCAGCATCGAGCAATTTGTCCAGCGTGGAGCGCGGGAAGGTGGCGCCCTCGCCGGTGCCTTGGATCTCCACCAGCGTTCCGGTATCGGTGGCCACCACGTTCATGTCGACTTCGGCCCGCGAATCCTCCTCGTACGGCAAGTCCAAACGCACCCGGCCGTCGACCACGCCGACACTCACTGCGGCGATCGCACACGAAATCGGTTGTGGGTCGGCCAGAGCGCCCGCCGCACCGAGGAAGGTCACCGCATCGGCCAACGCAACATAGGCACCGGTGATGGCGGCGGTCCGGGTTCCTCCGTCGGCCTGCAGGACGTCGCAGTCCATGGCGATGGTGTTCTCGCCGATGGCGGCCAGATCGATGCATGCGCGCAACGAGCGACCGACCAGACGGCTGATCTCCTGAGTCCGGCCACCGACCTTGCCCTTGACCGATTCACGACCGCTACGGGTGTGTGTTGCAGCCGGCAACATCGCATACTCCGCAGTGAGCCAGCCCAATCCGGAGTCGCGGCGCCACGGCGGCACCCCTTCGGTCACACTCGCGGTGCACATCACCCGCGTCTGCCCGAATTCCACCAGGACCGACCCTGCTGGATGCGTGGTGAATCCCCGGGTGATCCGGACTTCGCGGAGTTCGTCATCCGCCCTGCCATCGGCTCGTCTCGACACCGCCACAGCCTACTGCGTGTCGTGTGCCGGACCCGCGGCACGGCCGGTTGGCCGGCCCGTGTCGCGCTGCGCAGAGCCCGCGTCCGGCCTGCGATCACCGATGGGTACCGCACCGACCGAGCGTGCCGGCTGAGACCAGCTCAGAGATCGAATGTCTCGCCGGGCGCCACCGCATGCACGGGACCGGTGAACTGCGCCTTCGCCTCGGCGATCACATCCTCGCGAGAGGTCCACGGCGGTATGTGGGTGAGCAACAACTCCTTCACCCCGGCCTTCGCGGCGATCACACCCGCATCGGTTCCCGAAAGATGAACGCCGGCAGGCCGATTCGCCGGGTCGTGCGTCCACGACGCCTCGGCCATCAGGATGTCGGCCCCTTGCGCCAACTCCTGTACCTGCGGGCACACGGCAGTGTCGCCGGTGTAGGCGAAGACTCGTCCGGTCGTAGTGACGATCCGGAGACCGTAGGACTCCGGCGGGTGATACATCCGGCGGGCGGTCACGGTGTGTCCCGGCCCGAACTCGACCGGCTCACCGTCGATCCATGGGTGCATGTCGATGACATCGGACCAGTCGTCGCATTCTCCTCCGACCTCGGCCGAGGCATGCCCAATACGCAGAGCGGTATCCGAGGGACCGCGCACCACCGCTTTCCCGGCCGGCGGTGTCGGGTGGTAACGCCGCCATACCAACAGGCCGGGCAGATCCATGCAATGATCGGCGTGCAGGTGACTGAGGAATATATCGGCGGCGCCGGGGTCGGCATAGCGCTGCAGCGCACCCAACACCCCTGGACCGAAATCCAGCACTGTCGGGCGCATGTCCGGACCGGTCAGCAGATACCCCGATGCGGGAGAGTCCGGGCCGGACACACTGCCCGAGCACCCGAGGACGGTAAGGCGCATGCCCTCATGCTGCCACGAGGAACTCTCGTTCAAGAAAGGATCCCCCACATTTCCTGGCGGGCAGCGCACTCAGCGTGGCGTGGCACTGACTCGCGTCCGGGCCACGCGACGGTGTCGACGTTCATCACCAGAGAGTACCCAGCCAGCGAACAGTCCACCCAATGCGCCGAAAAGATGTCCCTGCCAAGAGATTCCAGGAGGTCCTGGCAAGACGCCCCACAGCAGCGACCCATAGGTGGCCAGCACCACCAAGCCGAGCACGATCTGTCCGATCGAACGGCTGAACCACCCCCGCGAGATGAGGAACACCAGCCAGCCGAACACCAGCATGGACGCGCCGAGGTGGGTGGTGCCCGTCGCCCCGGTCAGCCAGGTGCCGACCCCCGCCACGAGCCAGATGATCGCGGTCGCGGCGAGACCGCGGCCGATGCCTGCCGCCAGCGCAAGGAAGCCGAGTACCAGCACCGGGAGGGTATTGCCGACCAGGTGGTCCCACCCGCCGTGCAGTACCGGTGCGAATGCGATACCGGACAGTCCGTCGCCCGTACGGGGTTCGATGCCCGCTTGTTCCAACCGATCGCCGAGCGCGTGGTCCACACCCTCGATGCCGTAGAGCAGCGCGACGAATACGAGGACGATCGTCGCGGCGCGCAGCCACAGCTGCCTCATGGCGACGAAACCTCTGTTCGAGTTCGGTGAGACCGGATCGGCCTCGCCGTTCGGCCGACGCAGTCGGGCAGGCGGCGCGCCCAGCGGATCGGAGTCGAACGACGGTCCGCTCTGCGCGCCGGTCATGGCCACCTCCTTGCCGCGCGGAGTCGCGGCCCCGCAGTACCCACAGAGTACCGGCCCGGACCGAAATCAGGCCCAGAGCTGGCCGTCGAGCCGCTCCTCCGCCTCTTCCACGGTCCCGTCGTAGGCGCCCGTGGACAGGTACTTCCAGCCGCCGTCGGCAACGACGAACGCGATATCGGCACGCGCGTGGGCGCGCACCGCCTTTCGAGCCGCACCGAGTGCGGCGTGCAGGACCGCGCCGGTGGAGATCCCCGCGAAGATACCTTCTTCGAGCACCAGGTCTCGGGTCCGCTGGATGGCATCGTGCGGACCGACCGAGAACCGAGTGGTCAGCACGCTCTCGTCATACAGTTCGGGGATGAATCCCTCGTCGATGTTCCGCAGGCCATAGACCAGCTCGCCGTATCGCGGCTCGGCCGCGACGATCTGTACCCCGGGCACTTTCTCTCGGAGGAACCGACCGACACCCATCAGCGTGCCGGTGGTACCGAGACCGGCGACGAAGTGGGTGATCTCCGGCAGGTCGGCCAGTATCTCCGGGCCGGTGTTCTCGTAGTGAGCCAGCGCGTTGGCCGGATTGCCGTACTGGTAGAGCATCACCCAGTCCGGATTGTCCGCCGCAATCTGCTTGGCCAGCGCCACCGCCTGGTTGGAGCCGCCCGCCGCCGGGGAATCGATGATCTGTGCACCGAACATGGTGAGCAATTGCCGTCGCTCCACCGAGGTGTTCTCCGGCAGCACGCAGATCAGCCGATAGCCTTTCAACCTCGCGGCCATTGCCAGGGAGATACCGGTATTGCCGCTCGTAGGTTCCAGAATCGTACAGCCGGGGCGCAGTCGTCCGTCGGCCTCGGCCTGCTCGATCATGCGTAGGGCGGGCCGATCCTTGATGGAACCGGTCGGGTTGCGGTCTTCGAGCTTGGCCCATAGCCGAACATGGTCGTCGCCGTCCCACTGCGGGGACAGAGTTCGCAGTCCGACGAGCGGGGTATCACCCAGCGCTGCGATCAGCGATTCGTAACGCGCCACGGGACCGTTCAGCCTCCGGCCACAGCAGGAAGAATCGTCACGCTGGCGCCCTGCGGTACTTCGGCCGCCAACCCACCGGCAAATCGCACGTCTTCGTCGTCGACATAGATATTGATATAGCGGTTCAGTTTGCCGTCCTTGAGCAGACGCTCGGCGAGGCCGGGGTGGTTGGCCTCGAGGTCCTCGATCAGCGCGGCTACTGTGGCGCCCTCGGCGTGCACCCGCTTCTCACCTCCGGTGAAGCCACGCATGATGGTCGGGATGGACACGGTTACCGGCATCGGTACTCCTTGATCTCACAGAGGGGTAGATCTCACAGATGAGCTGATCTCATAGATGAGCAACGAACTCACGGACAAGCGAACGCACAGACCAACCGTGGTCGCGCGGTCGAGCATTCCCGTCCAGGCATCGGCTCAGGTCTCGTACGCATCGACCAGGCGCACCGGCTCTTCGGTGACCTCGCCGTCGACGATCCGGTAGCTGCGCAGCTCGTGCTGCTCCGGATCGCGAGTGGAGATCAGCACGTAGTGCGCGAACGGTTCGGATGCATAGGACACGTCGGTCCGGCTCGGGTATGCCTCAGTGGCCGTATGCGAGTGATAGATCACGACCGGCGTCTCGTCGGCCTCGTCCATCTCTCGCCACACCTTCAATTGCTCACCGGAATCGAAACGGTAGAACGTGGGCGAGCGTTCGGCATTGACCATGGGGATCAGCCGTTCCGGTCGATCCGCACCCTCTGGACCTGCAATGACCCCACACGCCTCGTCCGGGTGATCGGCGCGCGCGTGCGCCACCATCGCCGCGACGAGGTCGGCCCTGATCACCAGCACGGATAGCACACCTTTCCACAACGCCAACCCATCGCAGCCGACAACGAGCCAGGATATTCGGATATTCCCACCGCCGGTTCGACCGGTCCCCGATTCCGGCCCGCGAGGGCGCTCTCCGACGGCTCAACCGGGGAACAGGTCGTGGTAGGACGGAATACCCGCGACGGTATGCGCACAGCAGATCGCGTCGACGACAGCGCGTTCGACACACAATGCAGCCGCGGTGCACACCTGATCCAGGACCGCGACATCGGCGCGAAAGTCCGGCGCCGGCGCGGGGCGCGCACCCGTGGCGACCGTCCCGGTAGCCACTGCGAACAGGGTGTCGCCATCCAAGGGAGAATGCGCGGGACGCACCGCCCGGGCCAAACCGTCGTGCGCCGTCGCCGCCACCCGGCGACACCCGGTCGGGTCGAGTGCGGCGTCGGTGGCGACCACGCCGATCGTGGTGTTCAGTGCAGTACCCTTCACCGGCAACGCATTGGCCGAAGTCACCTGCTCGGCACTCGGAGTACCCAGACGAAAGAAATCGGGTCCGTCGGTTCCGCAGCCCCACGGCAATCCCGTGCGCGGATCGAACACCGAGCCAAGTGGATTGGCCACGATCAGTGCGGCGACCGTGACGCCGGCCGCCGCGCCCTGCGTCACGACGACACTCGCCGTCCCCACCCCTCCCTTGATCGATCCGGCGCGAGCGCCGACACCGGCGCCGACCGATCCGCGGGCGAAGTCGAGCCCCGCGGCCGCAGCGGCTCGATAGCCGAACTCGGCGGTCGGCCGGACATCCCATGCACCGACCGGGAGGTCGAAGATCACGGCGCCGGGAACGATGGGTACCACGTGGCGCGCGTCCCCTGGGTCCACCGCGGTTCCCGCCCCGTGGTCTTCCAGCCAGCGCATCACTCCGTCGGCCGCAGCCAGACCATAAGCGCTGCCACCGGTCAGCACAATCGCATCGACCCGACGAACACTGTTCATCGGGTCGAGCAGATCGGTCTCTCGTGTGCCTGGACCGCCGCCGCGCACGTCCACCGCCGCCACGGCGCCCACCGGTACCCGCACCACGGTACATCCGGTCGCCGCCCCGGCACCGAGCGTGGCGTCCGGGTCGAGAACATGATGGTGGCCGACCAGCATTCCTGCAACGTCGGCGAGCGAATTACGTTGTCCCGGTGGGGCTTGCGTCATCTGTGCTCCTGAATTCGTGGTGGCGTTGCTCGCCGGTGAACGCTGGCGCTCACCGCATACCGATCACGGAGCCAGAGCCTGTAGTAGCGAGTCCTGCATCCAGGTGAGCCAGTGATAGACGTCCAGATGCGGGGCCCGTGGATCGCCGGGGTCGAGCTGGTCCGGGGTGTCGGCATCGATGCTCAGCACCGTGCCCAACGCCAGCCGAACATCGGTGAGCGCGGTCAACCATGCGTGGGCCTGTTCCGGGGTGAGCACGATCTTTCCCCCGGAATTCGGCACGGTATCGAGCACCACCGAGCCGGCCGCCAGCTTGGCGTCGATGATGTCCGGCTCGTGCAGGCCACGCAACGCACTGTTGAGGTCGGCGCGGTCGGCATCGGGCGAACCGGGTTCGCTTCGGTGGAATTCCGGTAGGAGTCTGCGTAGCCGAGGATCCTCGGGCGGGGTGGTATTGCCGGAGCGCAGGCCGGTCAGCGCCGCCAAGTCGTCTTCGGGGGCGGACTCGGCGCGCTCGGTGAGCAACCCGGACACCGCACCCACCAGCGACCGCAGCACGTTGGCCTCGCGTGCGTCCATCTCGGAACGCAGTTTGAGACCACTCAGCGAGTTCTTCCTGCTCCACTTACGCACGGCGTCAGAGTAGTCGTCCGGTCAGTCATCCCGTTGCATGGTTGCCCACAGGCCCGCCGCGTGTAGTCGCTGCACATCGTGTTCCATCTTGTCGCGAGAACCCGACGAAACCACGGCTCTTCCCTCGTTGTGGACTTTCAGCATCAGCTCGGTCGCCTTTGCTTTGCTGTAGCCGAACAACTTCTGGAAGATGTAGGTCACATAGTGCATGAGATTGACCGGGTCGTCCCAGACCACGGTCACCCAGGGACGGTCCTCCGCCTCCAATATCTCGGTGTACTCGACCGCCTCGGGCGTCGCCTGTGCCGCCGACAGTGTCGCGTTCGCGGCGGCCGTCACGACGTCACCTCGGACTACATTGCACAAGGCCATAACGTCAAGGGTACGACGCGTTCATCGATAAACAACACCCACGCAGCCACGACTCGCGCGTCGCGGGTTCACCGTATCGATGCCGGCGCGGTATACCCCCAGCGATCGGACCGGGATGTCTACAGTGGCCACGTGGACCTGCGTGACGAAGTCACCAGCACGGCGCTGCTGACCGACCAGTACGAACTGACCATGCTCGCCGCCGCGCTACACGATGGGTCGGCGGAGCGGCGCTGCACGTTCGAAGTGCTTGCTAGACGTTTGCCAAACGGTCGTCGCTACGGTGTGGTGGGCGGAACGGGCAGACTGCTCGACGCGCTACGCCGGTTCCGATTCGGTGATGCCGACCTTGCTGTCGCCGCGTCGTTCTCGGACCACCGGACGCTCGACTGGCTGCACGACTATCGATTCACCGGCGACATCGACGGCTATCTCGAAGGCGAACTGTATTTTCCCGGCTCCCCGATCCTGTCGGTGCGCGGCAGCTTCGCCGAGTGCGTGGTGTTGGAGACGCTGACCCTGTCGATTCTCAACCACGACAGCGCGATCGCCTCCGCGGCTGCGCGTATGGTGAGCGCGGCAGCAGGCCGCCGCATGATCGAAATGGGCTCGCGCCGCACCCATGAGCGCGCCGCACCCGACAGCGCTCGGGCCGCGTATCTCGCTGGTTTCGACGCCACATCGAACCTGGAGGCGGTGCGCCGCTATGGTATTCCAGGCGCCGGAACAAGCGCACACGCATTCGTTCTGCTGCACAGCGGACCCGACGGCGCGCACGAAGCCGAGGCGTTTCGCGGCCAGGTAGGCACACTCGGGAGTGAGACCACCCTGCTGGTGGACACCTTCGACGTCGCAGGAGGCGTCGCGGCCGCCGTCGCGGTGGCAGGCCCCGACCTGGGCGGGGTACGCATCGACTCCGGCGACCTCGGCATGCTGGCTCGGCAGGTGCGCGACCAACTCGACTCGCTCGGCGCGACCAAGACTCGGATCGTGGTCTCCGGTGATCTCGACGAATACTCCATCGCGGCGCTGCGTGCCGAACCAGTCGACGTCTACGGGGTCGGCACGGCGTTGGTGACCGGATCGGGTGCCCCGACCGCCGGGATGATCTACAAACTGGTCGATGTCGACGGAGCACCGGTTGCCAAACGCAGCAGCAACAAACGCTCACGCGGCGGCGCCAAGAAAGCGATCCGCCTCGCGCGCGAGACCGGCACGATCGTCGAGGAGATCGTGTATCCCGCCGCCGGACCGCCACCGTCCGCAAACGGCTTGCAGGCCCGTGAACTGCTCGTCCCCTTGGTACGGCACGGTGAGCAGGTACACCACCTGCCATCGCTGTCCGACAGCCGCGATCTGGTCGCTCGTGGCCTGCTCAGCCTGCCCTGGGAAGGCCTGAAGCTATCCGCAGGCGAGCCGGCCATCGCCACCACCTTCGTCTCCGGTCCACATTTCGCCGCGCCATTGCCCGCCACCCCGCACCGGGTGCAGCCGCCATCGGACCGACCGGCAGAATCGGAAGGGGGCGCCTGACCGTTGCGCGGGAGTACACCGTGACCAGAGCATTGATCATCGTCGACGTCCAGAACGATTTCTGCGAAGGCGGCCCGCTGGCGGTCGACGGCGGCGCCGCCGTGGCCGCCCGGATCAGTGCGCACCTCGCGGCGTCGAACTACAGCACAGTCGTCGCCACCCGGGATTACCACATCGACCCCGGTACGCACTTCTCCGACGACCCCGACTTGGGCCTTCCCGCCCTGTCACCGAGACCGAGTAAGGTGCTGACGTGTCCGAGCTGCCACCCGTATCCGACCTGCTGGCCCTCGCCGTAACAGCCCTCGGTGGTACCGAGCGGGACGGACAGATGACCATGGCGGCGGCGGTCGACCATGCGATCGACACCAAGGAGCATCTCGCGGTGCAAGCAGGGACCGGGACCGGCAAATCGCTGGCCTACCTGGTGCCGAGTCTGCGACATGCCGTGCGCAGCGGCCGTACGGTCGTGGTCTCCACGGCGACCATCGCCTTGCAGCGGCAACTGATCGATCGCGACCTACCGCGATTGGCCGAGGCGTTGAGCACTCCGCTGAAACGGACCCCTCGGTTCGCGATCCTCAAGGGCCGCAACAACTATGTGTGCTTGAACAAACTGCACAACACGCCCCCGGACGATCCTGCCGAAGCGGAACTGTTCGACGCATTCGCGATCTCGCGCCTCGGCCGCGAGGTGGCGCGGCTCACCGAATGGGCTTCCGACACCCAGACCGGCGACCGCGATGAACTCACCCCCGGGGTGAGCGACCGCGCCTGGCGGCAGTTCAGCGTGTCATCGCGCGAATGCCTCGGAAAGTCGCGCTGCCCCTATGGTCAGGACTGCTTCGCCGAACGCGTCAGGACCGAGTCGGCGCAGGCCGACGTGGTGGTGACCAACCACGCACTGCTTGCGATCGACGCGATCAGCGAGGTTCAGGTCCTGCCGGAACACGACGTGGTGATCGTGGACGAGGCGCACGATCTGGTCGACCGAGTGACCGGTATGGCCACGGCGGAACTGTCTCCCACTGCGATCGGCGCGGCCGCTCGACGGTGTGCCAAACTCGTCGACGAGCGCGAAATCGACCGCTTGGAGGGTGCTGCCGAAGCCTGGCACACCGTTTTGGACGAGCTGCCCGCCAGTCGTTGGGACGAGTTGCCCGACGGCGTCTCCGCGGTGTTGGCGGCCGTCCGCGACGCCGCGTGGAACGCGCGCACCGCGCTCGGGCCACAGGGCGGCACCCCGGCTCAGGCCGATCCAGACGCGGCCGCCCGCAATCTGGCGCTGGCCGCTGTGGAGGACGTGCACGACAGCGCAGTCCGCGCACTGACCGCTTTCGACGCAGCCGACCCGGCCGCGCGACGCGATGTCGTCTGGCTGGCCGCGGACGAGATCCGCGGCACGACCCGCCGAACGGTGCGCATGGCTCCCCTGTCGGTCGGTGGCCTGTTGCGCAGCAGACTCTTCGGCGCCGCGACCGTCGTGTTGACCTCCGCCACACTGCAGAGCGGCGGCTCGTTCGACGGACTCGCCACCACGTGGGGATTGCCGGCGCAGTCGAGCAATCGCCCCGACCCGGCCATGGCCAACGGCGCCCAAGCACCGTCGGATGCCGACGCCATCCGGTGGAACTGCTTGGATGTCGGTTCGCCGTTCGACCACGCCGCGTCGGGAATCCTCTATGTCGCGGCACACCTGCCCGCCCCGGGTCGCGAGGGGCTCGCATCCAGCTACCTGGACGAAATCGAGCGGCTGATCACCGCGGCCGGAGGGCGCACACTCGGACTGTTCTCATCGATGCGCGCCGCGCGCGCCGCGACGGAGGCGTTGCGTGGCCGGTTGAGCACCCCGGTGCTGTGTCAAGGTGACGACGCCACGGGCGCGCTGGTCCAGCGGTTCGCTGCCGACCCGCAGACCTCACTGTTCGGCACACTGTCCCTGTGGCAGGGTGTCGACGTCCCCGGGCCTTCCCTGAGCCTGGTGATCCTCGATCGCATCCCATTCCCCCGCCCGGACGATCCGCTGCTCACGGCCCGGCAGCGCGCGGTGGAGTCGCGTGGCGGAAACGGCTTCATGGCTGTCGCCGCCGCGCATGCGGCGCTGCTGCTCGCCCAGGGAACCGGACGCCTGCTGCGCAGTGTCGATGATCGCGGCGTGGTCGCGGTGCTCGATTCCCGGCTCGCGACCGCTCGATACAGCGGCTATCTGCGTGCGTCACTGCCGCCCTTCTGGGAAACTGCCGACCCGGAGGTGGTGCTCGGGGCACTGCGCCGCCTCGCCGAGACCCGGCCGTAGCGGCACGCACCCCGCGCGATCGCTCAGCCGCGAACGGCCACCGCATCGACTTCGAACAACATGCCGGGCAATGCGAGTGCGGCTACTCCGGTCAGAGTCTGGGCCGGAGCCCGATTGCCCCAGATCGCTGCGGTCTTCCGCCCGACCACTGACAACTTGTCCGAATCGTGGTCGACGATGTAGGTCCGCATCTGGGCGATGTCGGCGAAATCCAAGCCCACCGAACGCAGCGCGGTCTCGAGCGCCGCGAAAGCATTGTCCACTTGGACCGCGAAGCCCACGCCGACCGCGTCGTCGTGGGCGCTGGAGTCTTGGGCGCCATAGTCGTACTGCCCGGCAATGAACACCAGTTCCCCGCGCGCTGTCGCCACGTGGCTGTAGCCGAATGGGGTCGGATCCGGCAACTCGACCGGGTTGCTGATCTCGACGGTCATCGATTCTCCTCCTACGCTGTCGCGGGACGTCACAGCAGTACGACGATGCGGCCGACCGCTTTGTGACTCCCCGCCGACATCACAGATTCACAGCGCCCACTTACAGATCAACGTCAGCACACCGGTCACGAGCGCCAACAGCAATGCACCCACACCCCACACGAAGCCGTGACGCTCCCACGGGCGACCCGCATCCATGGCGAACTTGCCCGACCCGGTGAAAGGTATGACCGCACCGACAATGGCGAACACCAGAGGCACCTCGTAGCCACCGAGCAGCCCGTGGCTCCACATCGCATTGATCGCGTTGAGCATGGTGCCGAGGACGACAGCTCCGGCAAGCGGCGTCAGCAGGCCCAGCGCCAGTAGCAGACCGCCGCCGACTTCGGTCAGGCCGGCCAACGTGCCGAAGACCTCGCCGGGGTTGTATCCCATCTGCTCGAAACCGTCGGCCGTGCCTCGCCAGCCGCCCCCATCCCACCAGCCGAACAGTTTCTGTGTACCATGCGCGACGAGCAGCCCACCGAAGACCACGCGAATGACCAGTAGGCCCAGGTCCATGGAGATCGCATCCAACTCTCCAGCTGTTCTGGCTCGTTCTGCGAGGGGTTTGCTGGTCATGGGAGTTCTCACCTTTACGGTCGCCGTTTACGCTACGTCGTACTCGACTATCGTCACTGCGCGAGATGACGAGAAGTGGCAAGGTTTCGCTTTGAATTCTGCCGGTCCCCCGCACAGTCCACACTGTGTTCCGTCACGCGGGATGTTACGCCGGAGTCGGAACGGTTACTCGGCCAGGAAGAAGAAGTAGCCGAGGAACACCACCATCAGCGCCCACATGACCGGGTGAACGTCCTTGATGCGCCCCTTGGCCGCCATGACGATCGGGAAGAACAGCATGCCCATGGCCAGGCCGTTGGCGATCGAGAAGGTCAATGGCATGGTCACCACCGTGATGAAAGCCGGCACCGAGTACTCCAACCGGTTCCAGTCGATTTCACCGAGCGACCGGGCCATCAAGACACCTACCACGATCAGCGCCGCCGCGGTCACCGCACCGGAATCCGCGACCACGGCGAAGATCGGGTAGAAGAACATCGCGACGAGGAACCAACCTGCCGTGGCGAGGCCCGTCAGACCTGTACGACCGCCCGCGGACACACCTGCGGTCGACTCGACATAGGCGGTGGTGGTCGAGGTACCGATGACGGCGCCCGCGACGGTACCGACCGAATCCGCCGCCAAAGCGCTCGCGGCCCGCGGCAGCTTGCCGTTCTCATCGAGCAACTTGGCGTGGTTCGCAACGCCGATCAAGGTGCCCGAGGCATCGAAGAAGTCCACGAACAGCATCGTCAACACCACCACGGCCATCTGCTTCGTGGTGAACACGTCGGGCAGGTGGGTGATCGCCTGGCCGAAGGTATCCCCGAGTCCCGATGGAGCGGCGAGCACGCCGCTCGGCGTGTCGACCACACCGCTGACCATGCCGATGATCGTGGTGAGCACGATGCCGTAGAGCACCGCACCGCGCCAGCCGATCACGAGGAACACCACCGTGACGAGCAGACCGAACGATGCCAGCATCGTCGTGGGCTCGGTGAAGTCGCCGAGGGTCACCAATGTCGCCTCGCTGTCGACCACGATCCCGGCGTTCTTCAAACCGAGAAATGCCACGAACAGCCCGATACCCGCACCGACTGCGAGCTTCAACTGCATCGGAATGGCATCGAGGATCCGTTCACGAATCCTGGTGATCGCGAGGACGAAGAACAGGACCCCCGACAGCAACGTCCCCGACAACGCCACCTGCCATGGAATCCCCATACCGAGCACGACCGAGTACGCGAAGAAGGCGTTGAGCCCCATGCCCGGGGCCAGCGCTACCGGATACCGTGCCCACACCGCCATGGTCACGGTGCCTAACACAGCGGCCACGGCGGTCGCTGTGAAGACTGCTTGCATTGGAATGCCCTGCTCGCCCAGAGCGCCTCGATCACCGAGTATCGCGGGGTTCACCGCGAGCACATAGGCCATGGCCAGGAAGGTGACCGTCCCCGCCATGAGTTCGCGCGGTATGGTCGAGCCCGCCGACCGGACCCCGAAATAGCTGTCGAAACGTACGCGGGTCCGATTCAGAACGTCGGTGACCATGGCTGACTCCAGTCGAGAGCATTGCGAGCTTGCCAGGCACGGTAGCCGACGATTCTTCTGTGCGGGCAACTCGACCGTGGGCCTGGGCGCCCGATGTGACCAGGGCCATCCGATCTAGGCGCGCGCCACGGACACCAGACCGAGCTCCGCATCCGAAGCCAACAACCCGTGGTGGGGCAGCACACGCACCGTATAGCCAACCGCCCCCGACAGTGGGACCGGTGTGTCCACGGTGAACAGTTCGACCCCGGAATCCGACCCGGTGTGGGTCATCGAGACGGTCGTGATGTCGGAGAGTTCGTCGGTCGCGGACACCCGGCCGAGCACCGCATGCACCACCACGTCACGAACCTGTAGCCCGCCGAGCTCGACCCGTGCGGTGAGCGACAATCGAGCGCCGATGATCGGGGTGTCGGGCAATCCCGCACTGTCCACCTGGATCACCCTGACCGCCGGCCATGCGGACTCGACCCGGCGGCGGTACTCGGCGACCGCGCGGGCGCCGGCGAAATCCTCTGCCGTTGCCTGCTGGTAGGCCGACGCGGCCGGCGCGTAGTACCCGATCGCGTAGTCACGGACCATCCGGGAAGCCAGCACCTTCGGCCCCAGGGTCTGCAGAGTATGGCGAACCATCTCCACCCACCGCACCGGCATTCCGGAGGCGTCGCGATCGTAGAAGCGTGGCGCGACGGTGCGCTCGAGCACGTCGTAGAGGGCGGTGGCCTCCAGGTCGTCGCGACGGTTCTCGTCGCGGACACCCTCCGCGGTCGGAATCGCCCACCCGTTGTCACCGTCGTACATCTCGTCCCACCAACCGTCGCGGATGGACAGGTTGAGCCCACCGTTGAGCGCCGACTTCATACCCGAGGTTCCACACGCCTCCAAGGGACGCAGCGGATTGTTCAACCAGACGTCACAGCCCCAGTAGAGGTATCGAGCCATCGAAATGTCGTAGTCGGGCAGAAACACGATCCGGTGGCGCACCTCGGGATCGTCGGCGAAACGCACTGCGGCCTGGATGAGGGCCTTTCCCTCGTCGTCGGCCGGGTGACTCTTCCCGGCGACCACGACCTGAATCGGCCGGCGCGGGTCCAGCAGCAGGGCGCGCAACCGGCGCGGATCGCGCATCATGAGCGTCAGACGCTTGTAGGTCGGCACCCGGCGGGCGAACCCGATGGTCAGCACGTTGGGGTCGAAGACCCCACGCACCCACCCGAGTTCGGCCTCGGCCGCGCCCCGCTCCAGCCACGACGCACGCAGCCGCCGACGGACCTCCTCGACCAGGGCAGCACGCAGAGTGTTGCGGGTCGACCACAGCTCGGTCGCATCGACATCGTGCAACCGTTCCCAGCCACGTGCTTCCTCCACCAACTCTGCGCCGATGAGCACTCGCGCCTTGTCCACCCACTCGCGGGCCGCCCATGTGGTGGCGTGCACGCCATTGGTGACCGAGCCGATCGGCACCTCCGCCGGGTCGAATCCCGGCCACAGCGAGGCGAACATCGCCCGACTCACCTCGCCGTGCAGGGTCGACACACCGTTCGCCCGTTGAGCGAGCCGCAATCCCATGTGCGCCATATTGAAGACCGATGGGTCTGTTTCACGTCCGAGCGCGACGATTCGGTCCACGGAAAGGCCGGGCAACAAGGCGGAATCGGACTCTCCGTGCGCCCCCCCGAAGTAGCGGCGCACCATCGGCATCGGGAATCGATCGATACCGGCGGGGACCGGCGTATGCGTGGTGAACACCGTACCGGCGCGCACCGCTGCCAGCGCGGAATCGAAATCCATTCCCGCCGAGACGAACTCCCGGATTCGCTCGAGGCCGAGGAAACCCGCGTGGCCCTCGTTCACATGGAATACGTCCGGTGCGGGCACGGCGGCCGCCGACGTATATGCGCGCACCGCACGCACGCCGCCGATACCGGCCAGAATCTCCTGCCGGATTCGATGTTCTTGGTCGCCGCCGTACAGTCGATCGGTCACCGCACGAAGCTCCGGATCGTTCTCGGCGATGTCGGAGTCCAGCAACAGCAGGGGCACCCGACCGACCTGCGCGACCCATACCCGCGCCCGCAGAACCCGCCCCTCTGGCATGGCCACCCGGATGAGTACCGCAGACCCACCCGAGGTGAGCGCCCGCAACGGCAGCCCTTGCGGATCCAGAGCAGGATAGTGCTCGGCCTGCCACCCGTCGGCCGACAACGATTGCCTGAAATAGCCCGAACGGTACAACAATCCGACCCCGATGAGCGGAAGCCCGAGATCGGAAGCAGCTTTCAGGTGGTCACCGGCAAGGATTCCCAATCCGCCCGAATAGTTCGGGAGCACCTCGGTAACGCCGAATTCCATCGAGAAGTAGGCAATGCCACGCACCCCTTGTACTCTTCCGGCGGGCTGGAGCGCTGCTCGACGCTGGAACCACCCCGGCGCAGCCAAGTACTCGCGCAGGTCCGCGGCCGCGGCGTCGACCCGGGCGACGTACTCGGAGTCGGCGGCGAGCTCGTCCAGCCGCGCCGCAGGCACGTCCCCCAGCATACGAACCGGATCATGCCCTCGTTCCTGCCACCGTTGCGGATCCAACTCGGCGAACAGATCCTGCGTCGGTGGATGCCACGACCACCGCACATTCGTCGCGAGCTCGCTCAAGGCCACCAGACGCTCGGGCAGATGGGCACGGACGGTGAAACGGCGCAATGCCTTCATTCGGTAGAACCTACACGGATCGAGCACGGTCCGTGACGGACCCACCACGGACCGTGCAGCGCCCTGACCAGCGGGTTGGTCCATCGCCCCGTGGTCGGCGCCCACAGTGCCCGCCAACCGCTCCTCGCCGTCCGCAACCGGTAGGTTGGTCGGCGTGACCGGCCGTATCGCCATCGATGACACCGCTCCGTCCATCCCCGGAGGGCGACCTGCCAAGGCAGTGGTCGGAGAGGTCTTCCCGGTCCGCGCCGTGGTGTGGCGGGAAGGACAGGGCGCGGTCGCGGCCACAGTGGTCGTCCACCCACCGGGTACGTCCCGACCGACTCGCATCCGGATGAGCCCGGACTTCGAACCCGATGTGTTCAACGCGACCTTCTGCGCGAACGCCCCGGGGACGTGGACCTACCGTATCGAAGGATGGAGCGACCCGCTGGCCACCTGGCGCTGCGCGATCGAGGCGAAACTGGCCGTCGGCCAATGCGCCGCCGACCTGGCCAACGATCTGGAGGTCGGCGCCCGGCTGTTCGTACGCGCGGCACAGGCCGTTCCCAAGAAGGAATTCGAGCACCTGCACGCGGTCGCCGCCGCTTTGCGGAGCGACCAGCAACTGCCCGCGCGCGTGGCGCCGGCCTTCGCCACCGACACGATCGAAATCTTGCGGGCCGCACCGCTACGCGATCTGGTCACCCGCGGCCGGCGCCACACCGTCGATGTCGAGCGGCGGCGAGCGCTCTACGGTTCGTGGTACGAATTCTTTCCCCGCTCCACCGGCGGACGCGACGCCGACGGCGCACCGATCCACGGCACCTTCACGACCGCGATCAAAGAGCTCCCACGTATCGCCGCCATGGGCTTCGATGTGGTGTATCTGCCGCCCATTCACCCGATCGGCGAGGTCAACCGCAAAGGTCGCAACAATGCACTCACCGCCGAACCGGACGACGTGGGCTCACCCTGGGCGATCGGTTCGCGACACGGCGGTCACGACGCAGTACATCCCGACCTCGGCACCTGGGCCGATTTCGTCGAGTTCGTGGCAGCAGCGCAACGCCTCGGCCTGGAGGTGGCGCTCGATCTCGCGTTGCAATGCGCGCCCGACCATCCCTGGGTGCGAACCCACCCGGAATGGTTCACCACGCTGCCCGACGGCACCATTGCGTACGCGGAGAACCCGCCCAAGCGATACCAGGACATCTATCCCATCGATTTCGACAACGATCCCGACGGCCTGTACGCCGAGATCTTGCGCGTGGTCCGACACTGGATCGGCGCCGGCGTCAAAATCTTCCGCGTCGACAACCCGCACACCAAACCGATCGACTTCTGGGAATGGCTGATCGCGACAGTGCGCCGCACCGACCCGGAGGTGATCTTCCTGTCCGAGGCGTTCACCCGACCGGCCAAGCTGTACGGGTTGGCGCGGCGCGGTTTCAGCCAGTCCTATACCTACTTCACCTGGCGGGTGACGAAGTGGGAGCTGACCGAATTCGGTACGGAACTGGCGGCGAAAGCCGACGAGGCCCGCCCGAACCTGTTCGTGAACACTCCGGACATCCTGCACGAGAGCCTGCAACACGGCGGGCCGGGCATGTTCGCCATTCGCGCGGCGCTGGCCGCTACCCTGGCTCCGTCCTGGGGTGTCTATTCCGGTTTCGAGTTGTTCGAGCACCGAGCGCTGCGTCCGGGTAGCGAGGAATACCTCGACTCGGAAAAGTACGAGCTGCGCCCACGGCCCTTCGCCGAGGCGCTCGCGCGGGAAGAATCACTGGAGCCGTGGCTGACTCGACTCAACGAGATCCGCCGCGCGCACCCTGCCCTGCAACAGTTGCGCTGTCTGAACTTCCACCACGTGGACAACGACGCGTTGCTCGCATTTTCCAAAGTCGATCCCACCAGCGGCGACGCGGTGCTGGTTGTGGTCAACCTGAACCCGTTCGGCACCGAGTGGGGAAAACTCTCGCTCGACCTGCCCGCGATCGGCCACGAGTGGCACGACCACCTGGTGGTCGTCGACGAGGTCAGCGGCGAGCAGTACCACTGGGCGAGGCAGAATTTCGTTCGATTGGATCCGGCCCGCGCGGTCGCCCATGTCCTCACGCTGCCCCCGGTGTCGCAACCGACCCGGACCGAGCTGGCATATCGCAGGTCATGGTGATCGGACGCCGCGACCTCATGCTGCTCGCGGCGGGCACCCACACCGACCCGCACACCGTGCTCGGCGCGCACCCCCATCCCGAAGGCACTGTGGTGCGGGTGCTGCGTCCGCGCGCCGATGCGGTGTCGGTGCGGATCGGCGAGCGCGACCACGCGCTGAAATCGTTGGGCCACGGTGTCTTCGCCGCGGTGGTGCCCCACACCGAGCGGATGGACTACCGTGTCGTGACCACCTATGCCGATGGGCGCACCCTCGTCGCTGCCGACGGCTACCGCTTTCTGCCGACACTCGGCGAACTCGATCTCCATCTGATCGGCGAAGGACGTCACCAGCGGCTCTGGGAGGTACTCGGCGCCCACCCACGTCGCTTTCAGACCCCCGACGGGGAGGTGGCGGGAACCTCCTTCGCGGTGTGGGCGCCGAACGCGCGCGGGGTCACGGTATTCGGTGACTTCGACAACTGGAGCGGCAATACCGCGCCGATGCGCATGCTGGGAACATCGGGAGTCTGGGAGATCTTCGTCCCCAGCGTCGAGCCGGGTACCAAATACAAATACCGGATACACGGCGCGGACGGACGGACCGTCGATCATGCCGACCCGCTCGCATTCGCCACCGAACCACCCCCGGCAACGGCCTCGATCGTCACCGAGAGCCGCTATGTGTGGCGCGACCGCGCCTGGCTGGATCACCGCACGGCCACCGACCCGACGCACGCACCGATGAGTATCTACGAAGTCCACCTCGGCTCGTGGCGGTCCGGTCTCGACTATCGCGACCTGGCCCGACAGCTTGCCAGCTATGTACGCGAGACCGGATTCACCCACATCGAACTGCTCCCCGTCACCGAGTACCCCTTCGGCGGCTCATGGGGGTACCAGGTCACGTCCTACTATGCGCCCACCGCACGATTCGGTTCACCGGACGATTTTCGCGCGTTCGTCGACCACATGCATGCGGCCGGTATCGGAGTACTTCTCGACTGGGTTCCCGCGCACTTCCCCCGCGACGACTGGGCGCTGGCTCGGTTCGACGGCACCCCGCTCTACGAGCACGCCGACCCGCGGCGCGGCGAACAGCTCGACTGGGGTACCTACGTGTTCGACTTCGGTCGAAACGAAGTACGGAATTTCCTCGTGGCCAATGCGTGCTACTGGATCGAGGAGTTCCATATCGACGGCCTGCGCGTCGACGCCGTCGCGTCCATGCTCTACCTGGACTACTCACGCACGGAAGGTCAGTGGGAGCCCAATGTGCACGGCGGCCGAGAAAACCTGGAGGCCGCCGACTTCCTACGAGAGCTCAACGCAACGGTGCACCATCTGTATTCGGGCGTGGCCACCATTGCCGAAGAGTCCACCACCTGGCCCGGCGTCACCCGGGGGACCGAGGTCGGTGGCCTCGGTTTCACCATGAAGTGGAACATGGGCTGGATGCACGACACCCTGAGCTTCCTCGGCCGAGACCCGGTGCACCGCGCCTGGCATCACAACGAGATCACCTTTTCACTGGTGTACGCCTGGAGCGAGAACTACGTGCTGCCGATCAGCCACGACGAAGTCGTCCACGGCAAGGGCACGCTCTGGTCCAGAATGCCGGGAGACGATTTCGCCAAGGCCGGCGGCATGCGGGCGCTCTTGGCCTACATGTGGGCTCACCCCGGCAAACAACTGCTGTTCATGGGCCAGGACTTCGGCCAGTTTCGCGAATGGTCCCACGACCGTGACCTGGATTGGTACGAGCTGGACAACCCATTGCACCAGGGAGTCGCGACCCTGGTACGGGACCTGAACGCCGTCTACCGGGCACACCCCGCATTGTGGAACCAGGACGCCGCGCCGGGCGGCTTCGCCTGGATCGAAGCCGACGACCGAGTGAACAACGTACTGGCGTTTCTGCGTTACGCCGCGGATGGCGACGTCGTCGCGTGCATCTACAACTTCTCCGGATCATCGCACGAGGCGTACCGTGTGGGCCTCCCGCACGCGGGACGCTGGCTGCAGATCATCGATACCGACGCGATTCAGTACGGCGGCTCCGGTATCGGGAATGTCGGCGAGGTGGCGGCCACCACTGATCCATGGCAAGGTCGTCCGGCGTCGACCACGGTAAGGCTCGCACCCAACACCGCGATCTGGTTACGACCCGAGTGAGTCGGTCGGCACGACAGCCACTGAGCAACGCGCGACAGTGTGTCGGTTCGCCGACAGCGGGGTCGGTTCGCTGGCGGCGGGGGTGTCGATTCAGTACAGCGCAGCGGCCAGCCTCCGGCGCGCGGCGACCACGAACGGCTCGGCTTGGTCGAACAGTTCGAATAGTTCCAACAGCCGGGTACGCGCCGTGGTGCGCTCATCACCCGCGCTGCGCTCGACCACGGCGATGAGGCGATCGAATGCCGCGTCCGGCCGCTGCTGGTACAGCTCGAGGTCGGCAGCGGCCAGTGCGGCATCGATGTCGGCGGGATCGGCGTCCGCGGTCGCAATGGCCGACTCCGGCACCTCTTGCGCCCGAGCGAGGAACCGCAGCTGACGCAACGCTGCCGTGGCCTGTTCGTTGGTCGGCTCTTCAGCGAGAACCGCCTGGTAGGCCGCTTCGGCCTCGGCCAAATCGCCGCGTTGCAGCGCCGCCTCGGCAGCCGCGAATCGTGGATCTTCCGCGACTTCCTGTGGCGGGGCGTCGCCTTCCAGTTTGCCGGCCACCGCCTCGATCACGGCATCGAGCCATTGCCGCACCTGCGGCTCGGGCTGTGCTCCTTCGAAATCGGCCAGCGGCTGCCCCGCCGCGATCGCGACCACCGTTGGAATGCCCTGCACCCGCAGCGCCTGAGCGATACGCATATTGGGCTCGGCTTCCACGGTCGCCAGGTCCCAGGTACCTGCGTCGGCGGCGACCAACCGCTCGAGCGTCTTCACCAATTCGACACTGCCTGGGCTGCGCTGGGAATACAACGCAACCACGACAGGCACCTGCATCGATCGACGCAGCACTTTGGCCTCGAAATCGGCCTCGGTGACGGCATGGTCGCCCGCGGCCGCGCCGGTCGCACCGGCCGCGGCCCCTGCAGGCTGCTTCAGGCTGGACAGATCGACCGCGCCGGACATGGCGGCGGCGACAGCGGGTGAAGGGCGGCGTGCGACTGGTCGATTCACGCCACCTAGTTTGTCACGACCGCACGGATGCGGGAGCTTCGGACTCCGCCGATGTCGCGATGCTCAGCTCACCCATCTGGCCCGAACGCGCAGCCCAGACCTCGAACAACACCGTGCAGAACGGCGGGAGGCTCGACAACAGCGCGAAAGCAGTGGTCTTGGGGCTCCAGCTCAGTTCCCGCGCGGCCACGATCGCGGTGATCACGAATAGTACGAAGACGATGCCGTGCGACAAGCCGAACACCTTGACCGGCCACAGCACCGGCTCGGGGAGGCGCTTGCACACCGAGCCGATGATCAGCAGCCCCCAGGAAATCGCCTCGAGCATTGCGATGAATCGAAACCGCTTGGCTACCGTGCTGAGGTCGAAGACATTACCCATGCGCACCATTCTGCAGGATGCACTACGCATCGTCGTAGTCGACCGGATCACACCGCGACGATGCGCCCGCGATCAGACCCGAACGATGAGCGCATCACCCTGACCGCCGCCGCCGCACAGCGCCGCCACGCCGATGCCGCCGCCGCGGCGCTTCAGCTCGAGCGCCACGTGCAGCAGAATGCGCGCGCCCGACATGCCCAGCGGATGGCCGATCGCAATGGCGCCACCGTTGACGTTCACCTTGGCCGGGTCGATCCCCAACCTGCGGGTCGAGGCGATCCCGACCGCCGCGAACGCCTCGTTGATCTCCACCACGTCCAGCTCGGCAGGTGAGATGCCCTCTCGCGCGCACGCTTTGGCGATCGCGTTGGCAGGTTGGTCCTGCAGCGTCGAATCCGGTCCGGCGACCACGCCGGCCGCACCGATCTCCGCCAGCCAGCTCAGGCCCAGCGACTCGGCCTTCTCCTTGCTCATCACCACCACTGCCGCGGCGCCATCGGAGATCTGCGAGGACGTACCCGCGGTGATCGTGCCGTTCTTGTCGAACGCGGGGCGCAACTTGGCCAACGACTCGACTGTGGTGTCGGCACGAATGCCCTCATCCGTGTTCACCACGAGCGGATCACCCTTGCGCTGGGGCACCGAAACCGGGACCACCTCGTCGTCGAACACGCCGTTTTTCCAGGCCGCCGCCGCCCGCTGGTGCGAGGCTGCGGCGAATGCGTCTTGATCTGCCCGGTCGATGCGATCGGTCGCATTGCGCTGCTCGGTGAGCGCACCCATCGGCTGGTCGGTGAAGATGTCGTGCAGACCGTCGTAGGCCATGTGATCCCGCAGACGCACATCGCCGTATTTGAAGCCTTCCCTACTCTTCTCGAGCAGATGCGGCGCCCGACTCATGGACTCCTGGCCGCCGGCGACCACGACCTCGTACTCGCCGGCCCGGATCAATTGATCGGCGAGGGCGATCGCATTGATTCCGGACAGGCACACCTTGTTCACCGTCAGCGCGGGTACGTCCATCGGAATCCCCGCCGCCGTCGCCGCCTGCCGAGCGGGAATCTGTCCCGCGCCTGCGGTCAACACCTGCCCCATGATCACGTAATCGACCTGGTCCGGCGCGACACCGCCCTTCTGCAACGCCGCCTCGATGGCGAAACCGCCCAAATCGGAGCCGCTGAAGTCCTTCAGACTCCCGAGCAGCCGACCGATCGGCGTACGCGCTCCGGAGATGATCACGGAAGTGGTCACGACGAGCCTCGCATTCGTAGATCGAACCTGCCCGCGCTGCCCGGCGGCGCAGCAGCAGGCCTACAACTCAACGGTAGCCGGTACGGCTACCGCAGTACGGGCCAGGGCGCGGTAGATTCGACTGGTGAACGCCGTTACGGATCCGTCAGCTTTCTTCCCCGCGGACTACGTGACCGCCATCGACCACGTAGGCGTCGCGGTACCCGATCTGGACGCCGCGGTGGCCTGGTACACCGAGAACCTCGGCATGATCGAGACCCATCGGGAAATCAACGAAGCGCAGGGGGTACACGAGGCGATGCTCGCGCTGCCCAGCGCTTCGGACACGGCCACCGCGCTACAACTGCTGGCCCCGCTCGACGCGGATTCGACCATTGCGAAGTTCATCGGCCGCAACGGCCCCGGCCTGCAACAACTGGCCTGTCGGGTGACCGACATCGATGCCGTCGCCGCCTATCTGGACGCTCGGGGTGTACGTTTGCTCTACGAGACTCCGCGGCACGGAACTGCAGACTCTCGCATCAATTTCATCCACCCGAAGGATGCCGGTGGGGTGTTGATCGAGTTGGTCGAACCCGACCCGAATGTTACGGACTAATATCGAAAATCGGACTCGGGCGACTCATTGGAATGACATTCGCAGTCGAGTCACCATCGATTGTCTCCAGGCTGTAGTTTGTGTGCCATGTCGTCACCCGAGTCCGCTCGCAATCGCTTCATTGCGCTGCCCTTCACCGTTGTGCGCAAGGGTTATGCGCAAGACGAGGTGCGTAACTACTTCGACCGCCTCGACGCGGAGCTGAGAGTCACCGCTACCGACCGCGATGCCGCCGCGGCACAAGCACGTAACCTCGCAGGCCAGCTGGAAGACGCACGCGACGAGATCGACGAACTTCGCAAGGAAGTCGACCGACTCTCGGTGCCGCCGACTACTGCGGAAGGTATGTCCGACCGCATTTCTCGCATGCTCCGCTTGGCATCCGACGAGGCGTCCGAGGTACGCGCACTCGCCCAGGCCGAAGCAGCCGAGATGGTGTCGATCGCCGAGCAGCAGGCCACCGAGATGCGCGGCAAGTACGAGTCGCTGCTGGCGGAGACGAAAGAGAAGCGCGAAGCGCTCGAGATCGAATTCGAGCAGACCCTGGCCAATGCGCGTACCGAGTCGGCCAAGATCATCGAGGCCGCCCAGGCCGAGGCCGACCGCATCGCGAAGGAAGCCGACGCGAAGCGTAAGACCAGCCAGCAGGATTTCGAGGCCACGATGGCCGAACGCCGCACCAAACTCACCCGCGCTATGGAGGAGCTGGAGGCCACCAGCCGCGCCGAGGCCGCACAGCGGATCAAGGACGCGACCGACGAAGCCAATCGACTCATCACCTCGGCCACCCAGACATCCGAACGCAAGATCGCGCACGCGAAAGAATTGGCCGAAGAAATGCGCGTGCTGCGCGGACGCGTGCTCGCCCAGTTGCTCGGTATCCGTGGCCAGCTGGACTCGGTGCCCGCGATGCTCGCCGCGGTCAACCGAGAGAGCGAACTGCTCGATGGTGTTCCGGATCAGCGCAAGGCAGTCGGCGGGAAGACCAAATCGGTCAGCGGTTCCCGGCAGAAGGCGCTTTCCGAGAATACCGGCGACGACAACGAGATCGATACCGACGATCGCGAGAGTGCAGACGTCGGCAACTGACGTCCGGGCCTCGCGACAGCAGTTGGTTTCACGACCAGCATCGGGTGGGGTCAGGACCAGCGTCGGGTGATCGTGCGGGTCCGACGTCCATTCCAACAACCACGATGCCAATGCCGTCGATCGTCTTCGCCATTGTGCGCCGGCCAGGCGACGATATGCGTGACCCCGGGTGCGATCTCATGATCGCACCCGGGGCAGCGATATGCCTTGAGTGCGCGGGCAGCCGGAATCACCCGAACCAGATAGTCTTCGTCCCCGGCTGGACCCGAGTCGATACGCCCGAACACGTCCCCCAGTGGTGCGCCGACCGCGCGTGACCGATCCGATCGAGGTTTCCTCCGGGGCATGTCGCCAGCCTATTACGTGACCCCGAATCGGCCTCGACCCGCATCCGCCCACCCGGGGATCAAAACAACCGAAATTCGTTGCTCTCCGTGCCGCGTAGCGCATCGTAATCGAGTGTGAGACAGCGAATGCCACGATCTTCGGCAAGGGTGCGCGCCTGGGGTTTGATCTGCTGGGCGGCAAAAACTCCAGCGACCGGAGCGAGCAGCGGATCACGGTTGAGCAGTTCGAGGTACCGCGTGAGTTGTTCCACCCCGTCGATCTCACCCCGCCGTTTGATCTCGACCGCCACAGTGCCGCCGTCGCCGTCCCGACACAAGAGGTCGACTGGGCCGATCGCGGTCATGTACTCCCGTCGGACGAGCGTGTAGCCCGGGCCGAGGGTCTGCACATGCTCGGCGAGCAATTCCTGCAGATGCGCCTCCACTCCGTCCTTCACCAATCCAGGGTCGACTCCGAGTTCATGGGACGAATCGTGTTCCACCGCTTCGATGAGGATGCGGAGCTCTTCTCCGGACTTGTTGCTGACCACCCAGAGCGCCGCGCCGTCATCCGGGAGTTGGGCGTCGGTAGTGCGTTCTTCCAATCGGCACGGCGGGCTCATCCAGTTCAACGGCTTGTACGAACCACCGTCCGAGTGCACCAGCACCGAACCATCGGCCTTGATCAGCAATAGTCGACGAGCCATCGGGAGATGGGCGGTCAGCCGCCCCACATAATCCACCTGACAGCGAGCAATCACGAGACGCACTCATGCACTGTAGGCCAGTGCGGAAAGGACGCCGCTATCCGCCCATAGGTGTGATCATTCGAGAATTCACGGGTAACGCCGACGATGCATCGGCTCGGCGCAGATAGCGACGAACAGCGAGCGGACCGACGGTCGATTCGTCGTATCGGGCATTCGTTGTATCGCGCTGCGGAATGGTGGTGGAAATGGTGATAGGGGACCCGGTTGTGGGTCCCCTATCGGTGGTGTGTTTCGGCGGTGTCCTACTCTCCCACACTCTGTCGGGTGCAGTACCATCGGCGCTGGTAGGCTTAGCTTCCGGGTTCGGGATGGGTCCGGGCGTTTCCCTGCCGCTATGGCCGCCGTAACGTTGTGAAACTGTGCACACGGTTGTGTGTTGTGTGTTGTTTCAGATGCTGCACAGTGGACGCGGGGTGTGTTTTTGTGGGTAAGTTTTCGGCCGGTTAGTACCGGTCACCTTCACACGTTGCCGTGCTTCCAGTTCCGGCCTATCAACCCCATGGTCTGTGGGGGGCCTT
>NZ_AXVD01000030.1 GCF_000482385.1 Nocardia sp. CNY236 | reverse complement strand
CCTCCATACGGGGGCATGAAGAACACGGAACCAAAAACAATATTTCGGCACTGACATTCATCGACACACTATTGAGTTCTCAAAGAACACACACCACACATCCAACCCGGCATCACCAGGCCTTCCATGCAGCACACACAGCCCAGCCCCGAACCCAACCACACAAGCCAGGAACAAAACCGAACCAATGCAACCGCCAGGCGCTCCTCGTCCAACCTCGTTCACCCCAGCCCGAGCGCATCATTTCTGCTACGCTCTCCGGCCCCGGGTCGGTGTCCGTGTCGCTCTGACTCGCAATAAGTTACGCGGCGGAGAACGCTACGTCAAATCGCCTGGCTAGCGCACTTTTTCGCAGGTCAGCGACGCCGAGCAACCTGCCTGAATCGCCGAATGCCACGATTGTGATTCAAGACACGACCCATCGGGCTCCCGCACGGTCCAAGGGGACAACCGAACCGTGCGGGAGTCGCGTGGCATCAATCCTGACCGGTGGAAATCGGTTGCTCCGATGAACGTTCCGACGCCAACAGCTCATCGGCGCGTGCCAGCACGGCGTCCATATCCGTAGTGGCATCGTTCATCCCGATCAGGCAGTCCAGGAGTCCAGCAAGTTCGTCGTGTACCGCACGAAGCTCCGCAATCGCGGGATCGACCGGATACCACGCCACTGCATCACGCCACCAGGGATCGCCGGAGAGCCAGGCCCACAGCACATCTCGGACCAACGCCGCATCCGAGGTATACATCTGGAAGGACTCGGCCGCCGAACCGGCTCGGTGCTCCACTTCGTAGACGCCATCGGGTAGCAGCTTGGCCCGAATCTCGTGAGAGCCGCCTCGGCTCAGTTCGAGGATCGGGCAATCGCGGCCGGGCGGCGTGTCGAGGAGATCACCGAGTGCGGCCTCGGTCAACTCCGGCAACGGCATCCCGTCTCCCGCGTGGATACGCACGTCGGTGGGGTCGATGCTCATCGCGCCAGTCTCCCCCATTGCGGCTTCGATTACCGGAAATACGCTGGAGTCGGCGAGCCATGGCTGTATCGGCGCCGAATTGGTTCCGTCTGTCGAGTTCCAGCTGGTATCACACGTCGAATGGGCCGGCCCGGACCAGCGTGAGGGGCAGGATGCCGACAGCGGCACCGACCCGAACCGCTAGACTGATATGGCATTTCGCCCGGCGCTGCCATCGACCACCACGTCGATGTGCCGACTCGGCTGTTCCACAGCGTGTGCCCCGGCAACGAGCGACCGGCCGGAGCTCGTCGAGTCTGCCGAACGCACAGACGACTGCCGGCCCACCAATGCGACAGAAGCCACTGCCGTCGCGTGCACCTGCGTTCTCCGAAAGAAGCTCTCCTATGATCGACACCCCGGTGCTGGAACTGAGCGACGTGACATTCCGTCGCGACGGACAAAAGATCATCAAAGGTATTTCGCTGACCGTGCACGCCGGCGAACGCTGGGCGTTGCTCGGCCCCAACGGAGCAGGAAAGAGCACACTGCTCGGGTTCTGCGGCGCGGTCACGTTCCCGACATCGGGCTCGGTACGCGTGCTGGGCGCGCAACTCGGCCGGGTAGAACTGCAACGCATACGCCGTCATATCGGCCACGTGAACCCGCGTCACCCGCTACGGTCCCCGTTGTCGGTCCGCGCGGTGGTGCTGACCGGTCTCACTGCCACGATCGACACTCCAATGCGGTGGACGCCGTCGCGGGAGGAGACGCGCCGCGCTGACGCGATAATCCACACCCTCGGGCTGGCGGGCAAGGCCGACGACATCTGGCCCACACTGTCGCAGGGGGAACGCGGGCGCACGCTCATCGCCCGCTCACTCGTCGCCGAGCCTCGATTGCTGCTGTTCGATGAGCCAACGACCGGCCTGGACGTCGCCGCCCGCGAACAATTGCTCGACACTCTCGACACCCTCGATCGAACGCACCCGGAGGTGGCCTCCATCTTGGTCACCCACCATGTGGAGGAACTTCCCAGCACCACCACCCATGCGCTGCTCATTGCCGGTGGCCGCACAGTCGCAGCAGGCCCCGCGAGGGAAACGATCACCACTCGGAATGTGACCGCAGCCTTCGATCATCCGGTCGAGGTCCGCCACGACGAAGGGCGGTGGACTGCCCGTGCAGCGCGCCAGCCCACCGCGTGGCCGTCACTGTGACGCACGCAATCCTGCACCGCCGCCGGTCGGACCCACGCGAGAAGCATCCATCGGGCAACCGATAATTTGGTCCTATGAACAGATCGAGTGCCGACGACGACGCGTTACCGAGTAGAGAACACCACGAGGGTGGGTTCCGGCCGATGACCGAACTCACCGCCGCACACGAGGCTGCCAAGAATTCGGACATCACCCGCGGCGGGCCGCACTACGGCCAGTTCATCGAACAGGTTCGCGGTTTGATGGACCGCGTCCGCTTGGCCAGCCCCTCCGACGACCTCGCAATGGAGGCGATCGGCATGCTGAAGCAGCTCAACGACAAGCTCGACGACGCCATGGTAGACGAGTGGTCGACGCCCACCTGGACTCGATTCGACCTGCCTGCCCGCGGCAACATCACACTGCCGCCATACACCATCGACCACATCGACAAGCAAGGTCTCCAAGCGCGCCTCACTTTCCGCACCTTCCATTTGGGCGGAAACAACGCTGCTCATGGTGGTCAGATCGCCGTTGCTTTCGACGATCTGCTCGGCATGGCCGCGGCGGTACATGCCGGCGCAGTGACCAGGACCGCCTCGCTCACCACCGACTACCGCTCGATCACGCCGCTGAACACCGACCTGACAGCGCACGCATGGGTCGAACAACAGGAAGGGCGCAAGCTCCACCTCCGTGCCACACTGCACGACGGCGAACGACTGTGCGCGGAAGCTCGTGCACTGTTCATCGTGCTCAAAGTCGGTCAGCCCTGATCCGGGTGACCGCGCCCGTCCGTCGGTTCGATCCGAATCCTGCGAGCCGAGGGCGAACTGTCATCGCGCCGTGAAGTGCGCTTCCCGATACGTGCTGAACCGAGCGTCCACCTGGTGAACAGTGAGCCCGAAGTCGCTGAGCGTGTATCGATGCGCCGGCCGCGCGGCGCCGGAGGTGCTCTGCACGTGCAGTGCCTCCATGGCGGTCGTCGCCTCGTGGGTCAGCGGCAATCGAAAGCGCCGGTAGATCGACTCCACCGTGCCGAGCGGGTCGGCGACGAACTCGTCGTAGTCGATGTCGCAGAATTGCGCCGGGTCGTAGCGTTTTCGATCGGCGAGGAAGCGGTCGGCGCCGCGAGCCCACAGATCCAACTGGGTCGCGCCGACAACCGACCCGCGGAATTTCTCCGACCACCCCCCCGAGGCCTGCTCGTTGAGGCTGCACACCGACGCGATGATGCTGCGCGGATCACGATGCATCTGGATGATGAGCGCATCTGGATAGACGGCGAAGATGGCATCCAATGCGAACAGGTGGCTGGGATTCTTCAGCACCCAGCGCTTGCCGGAGTCCGGTAACCCGATCAGTTGAAGATTGCGCTTGTGTCTGCGATAGGCGGGAGTCCAATCCCGGTGGCGCAACCATTCGGAATAACCGGGTAGGTACGCCAGGCACTCGTAGGACACCGACATGGCCGATTGTCGAAGCAACTGCCAACACTCTTCGACCTGATCCGCCGAGATGTGATGCACACCCATGAACTCCGGGTGCTCCACATGATGCTTGTCATAGGCCGCCGCGAGCCGCTGGTACATCGGATTGTCCGCCCAAGTCTCCCGCGGTGGGCGTGGCTGGGGCATCTCGGTCAGCCACATCTCCAACCCTTGGTGCGCCGGGTCCGCGTTGAGCAGGCGGTGCACCGCGGTCGTACCCGACCGCGGGAGACCCGTCACGAAGATCGGCCGTTCGATCGCAATGTCGGCGTGTTCTGGAAATCGTTGCCAGGCAGCCTCACTGAGCAGCCGGGCGATCAGCGCGCCACGCAGAAAGGCGCGATTGACCTTGTTGCCCAGCGGCGTGAGCTGGGCGTCGGCGGCATAGGACGTGAGCAGCACCGCGAGTCCTTCGCGATAGTCGTCGTTCCCGAAGTCGTCCAGGCCGACGACCTTGCTCGCCGATGCGTGTAGATCATCGATGGTCCCAATGTCGTTCCTACCGATCACGGTCATCTCCTCGGTGGTGGTGCCGGATATCCGCACCGGGTCGGGTGGCGTGTGCGTCGCGACTGCGATACATGCCTCGCCTAGTGGTGGTATTCGCCGGCATTGACATCCAGACACGCCCCCGTGATCGCCCGCGCCATAGCGGAGGCGAAGAACACGACGGCATCGGCGATCTCGTCGGGCTCGGGCAACGTGCGCAGGTCGGTGGTCTTCGCGGTCTCGGCATAGACTTCCTCGGCTGTGATTCCCCGTTGCTGCGCCAGGTAGCCGAAATACCACTTCAGGTTGTCACCCCAGATGTAGCCGGGTGCAACCGAGTTCACCCGTATGCCCTGCGGCCCGAGTTCGGTGGCCAAGCTCTGCGCCAAGGCGAGAAGCCCGGCCTTGGCCATCTTGTATGGCCCGAAAGTGCGCCGTGAGTGCCGCAACACGGCCGAATTGATCATCACCACCGAGCCCTTGGTGCGAGCCAGGGCAGGCACGAACAGCCTGGTCAGCCGTAGTGCTGCCAAGACGTTCGTCTCGAAGCCAGCGCGCACGCGGTCGAGGTCGACCTCGGCGAGGTCGGCCAGCGGCGGGATGGCGAAGGCATTGTTCACCAGTGCATCGACCCGGCCGAAACCACTGTGCGCGGCCTCGACCAGATTGGCCGCCGCCGCATCATCATCGACGTCGGTCGGAACGACCACAGCACGCCGGCCGAGTTCGGTGATCTCCTTGGCCACCTCGATGAGCCGGGACTCGGTCCGAGCGGCGAGTACGACATCCGCGCCGGCCTGCGCGCTGCGCATGGCGATGGCGCGTCCCAACCCTGGTCCGACGCCGGAGACCACGACTACTTTGTCCTGCAAGAGCATCAGCCGAGCATCCTCTCCGCAACGGCCGCCTGCCGTGCCGCGATTCGGGCGCGCCACTGCTGCGGGGTAGTGCGGGCGCGATCGTAGAACGGCAACCGCTCGGGCAGGTCGGCCACTGACACCACCTCTACCGTCGGGCCGTCCTCGGGTGTCATGTCTCGCGACAGCCGCTGCCAGCGTAACTGCAGATATCCGCGCGCGTGGCCGGTGCGTTCGATCCAATTGGCCACACCGGGATCACGTTCACTGACCACCAGCCGAATCATCCCGTCGGGGTCTTCGCGGGCCTGGTCGGCGGTGAGGCTGGTCTGGTGATTGATGTAGTCCAGCGATAGGTACCACATACTGCCGAGCTGAAAACCCTGATACGGCGCATCGGATTTCGGCACCGTGATGATCATCGCCTGGGCGTCGGCCAGGTCGTAGTGGCCGACGGACGAGTACTGGGTAGTGAGCCCGCCTGGCGTTCGCCTCGGCTCGGTCATCGTGTTCACCGGGAGGTTCAGGTAGAACCACTCCGGGAAGGCGAGGAAGGTCCGCAACCGGGACACGAGCATTTTGCCGGCGACACCGTAGCGCTTGGTGAGGATGTCTCTGGTAGGGGGCGCCGGCGCGTCACCGATGCGATCCACGCGTTGGATGCGGATCGTGCCCGATTTCTCGGTGGCCCAATCGCTGTAGACCTCGCGCACGATGAGCATTGCCGCATCGGGACCCAGGTGCACGTAGCCGGGCCGGGCCGCGTCGGGCCCGAACCGGATCTGATAGCCCCCGTCGGGGCCGATCTCGAATGCTCGATCATCGAACGCGGTGAGACTGTCGGGTACGTCCACTGGCGAGTAGTCGCCGTTGAGCACTTGAAAACTCAGATCGCGGGTCGTGCCGCGGACGCCGGTCACCAGGTATTCCGCATCCGACCGTACGTAGGAGTGGTAGTAGAGGGTGTCCGGGTTGTCCAGCCCCATCTTCGTGTATGGCCCGGTGGACTGCACGAAAAACGGGAAGTCCCGCTCGTAGGCCCATGCCATCTGCAATGAGGCACGGATGCTGCCGGCCAGGTAGTCGTAGCCCTCGACCAGGTCCTGTTCGGAACGAACATGCGCGGCTGCGGTGATGATCTGCTCGGCGGCGGCAATGGCGTCCGCGAACGGCTGTGTCAGCACGAGACCTCTCCCGAGTGTTCCATATATGTACCGATCTGGTACATTTCGATAGAGAAAATATTAGAACGTGTTCTAGGAGTGGTCAATGGTCAACCGTCGGTCTGCACCCACCGCCCGGGTGGTCCAGATCCTGGACTTCTTCGTCGAACACGGCGGCAAACGCTTCGGCCTCTCCGAACTCGCTCGGGCGTTGGAGTTGACCAAGCCGACGTGCCTGGGCATTCTCACGGAACTGACCGCGGGCGGATACCTGGTACGCGACCCCGACACCCACGTCTACGGGCTCGGGCCGGCGCTGATCGCCGCGGGCCGCGTTGCACAAGATAGCTTCGCCATCTCCGCGCTCGCCCGCGCCGAACTGGAGAAACTCACCGCGCGATACCGCACGACCTGCACCGCCTCGGCGATCGTCGGCGAGCAGATCATGGTGCTGGAGAGCACTGGTCCCGGCACGGTCAAAGTGGGCGCAGCCTATCGTTTCGCCCCTCCGGTGGGTCTGATGTATGTCCTCTGGGATACCGACGCGGCATTCGACACCTGGCTGGCCACGCCGCCCGTGGTGCCACTCCAGCAAGACGAGGCGCGGCTGCGCCAAGTCGTCGACGAGTGTCGAACCCGCGGATTTCTGGTGGAGGCCACGACCACGGCCAGCCATCGGCTCTACGCGCTGTTGGCTGGCGTCGCCGATCACGACCTGCCCTCCGAACTGCGCGAACTGGTCGGCGAACTGGTTACGAGCCTTGGTGAACGCGTCTACCTGGGGTCGGACCTGCGCCCACGCAAGGAACACCCGGTGAGCTTGCTCGCCGCACCGACATACGGCGGAGACGGCAGCCAGAACATGGTGCTCACGATGTATGTCGGCGCCTCGATCACCGGAGCGGAGATCGCCAGGCGCGGTGCAGCCCTGGTGGCCGCAGCCGACGCAGTGACCGTCAGCTCCGGCGGCCACAAACCATTGACCAGCGATGGAAACGTGTTCTAGTTTTCTAGTGTGATCCAGTACGCAAAGTCGACTGCGAGCACCTACGAGCTCCCCCATCTGGACGCGCTCGAGGCCGAGTCGGCACACATATTCCGTGAAGTGGCAGCAACATTCGAGCGCCCGGTATTGCTGTTCTCCGGCGGCAAGGACTCGGTGGTGATGGTCCACCTGGCAACCAAGGCCTTCTGGCCCGCGCCACTACCGTTCCCGGTGCTACACATCGATACGGGGCACAACTTCGACGAAGTGATCGCCTATCGTGACGCGACGGCGGCTCGCCTGCGCCTACTGGTCGGGCGCGTGCAGGACGACATCGACTCGGGCCGGGTGGTCGAGCAAACCGGGCCGCGCGCCTCCCGCAATCGACTGCAAACGGCCACGCTGCTGCGCTGTATCCAGGAGGGGTCGTTCGACGCGGTTTTCGGTGGCGCCCGTCGAGACGAGGAGAAGGCCCGCGCCAAGGAACGTGTGTTCAGCTTCCGTGACGAATACGGCCAGTGGAATCCGCGCCAGCAACGGCCCGAACTGTGGAATCTCTACAACGGCCGGCACCGCTCAGGCGAGCACATCCGTGTGTTTCCACTGTCGAACTGGACCGAATTGGATATCTGGAGCTATATCGCCGCGGAGAACATCCCGCTGCCCCCGCTGTATTACGCACATCGAAGGGCGGTGGTGCAGCGGGACGGCATGTTGCTGGCACACACTCGTTTTCTCCAACTCCTCGATGGTGAACAACCCTACGAGGCCACGGTGCGGTTCCGCACCGTTGGCGACGCGACCTGCACCGGGTGTGTCGAATCGACCGCGACCACACCCGAGGAGGTGGTGGCCGAAACCGCCGCGGCTCGCGTGACCGAGCGGGGCGCCACCCGCGCCGACGACCGGATTTCCGAAGCCGGCATGGAAGACCGCAAACGCGAAGGCTACTTCTGATGAAATCCACACTCTTGCGCTTGGCCACCGCCGGCAGCGTCGACGACGGTAAATCTACCCTCATCGGAAGACTGCTGTTCGACTCCAAGACGCTTTTCACCGATCAGCTCGCCGCGGTGGAACGCACCAGCCGCGACCGAGGCGACGACTACCCGAACCTGGCACTGCTGACCGACGGCCTACGCGCCGAACGCGAACAAGGCATCACCATCGATGTAGCGCATCGCTATTTCGCCACTCCCCGAAGAAAGTTCATCATCGCCGACACCCCCGGCCACGTGCAGTACACCCGTAACATGGTGACCGGCGCATCCACCGCCGACCTGGCGCTGATCCTGGTGGACGCGCGCAAAGGAATAGTGGAGCAGACCCGCCGTCATGCGTTCCTGGCCAGCCTCCTGGGCATACCGCACATGGTGCTGTGCGTGAACAAGATGGACCTGGTCGACTGGGCGCAGGAGCGGTTCGAGCAGATCCGCGAGGAGTTCACCCGATTCGCCTCCAAGCTCGACGTCGCCGACCTCACCTTCGTGCCGGTGTCCGCACTGCACGGCGACAATATCGTGCACCACGGCGTCAGCATGCCATGGTACGAAGGCACTCCCCTGCTGCACCATCTGGAACAGGTGCACATCGCCTCGGACCGCAACCTGATCGATGCGCGCTTCCCGGTCCAATACGTCACCCGACGACATGAGCACGACTTTCGCGGCTATGCGGGCACCGTGGCAGGCGGGGTGTTCAAGCCGGGTGACGACGTGGCGGTACTGCCTTCGGGATTCACCACGACCGTGGCCGCGATCTGGGGGCCGGGCGGAGCGCCGATCACGGAAGCTTTTGCCCCGCAAGCGGTAACCATTCAGCTCGCCGACGAACTCGACATCTCTCGCGGAGACCTGATCTGCCGTCCCAACAACCGCCCACACGCCGGCAGCGATCTGGATGCCATGGTGTGCTGGTTCGCCGAGGACACAGCACTCACCCCACACGCGACCTACACCATCCGACACACCACCCGCACAGGAACCGTCGAAGTCCGTTCTCTGGACTACCGGCTGGACGTCAATACCCTGCATCGCGACGAGCACGCAGAGACGTTGTCGCTCAATGAGATCGGCCGCGTACAGCTACGCACCCGCCAGCCACTGTTGTTCGACCCCTACCGGCGCAACCGCACCACCGGCAGCTTCATCCTGGTCGACGACACCACCAACTACACGGTCGCCGCAGGCATGATCACCGGTCCCAGCCTGCCCTCCGCGCGAGTGATATGGCATTCCACAGCGGTGGAACGTGACGAGCGCGCCACCCGCGGCCTGACGGTCTGGTTGACCGGTCTGTCGGGCTCCGGAAAATCCACCGTCGCCGTGGAACTGGAGCGCAGGTTGGTTGCCGCCGGCCGGCCGGCCTTCCTGCTGGACGGTGACAACCTACGCCACGGGCTCAACTCCGACCTCGGGTTCAGCGCCGCGGACCGGGCCGAGAACGTGCGCCGCGTCGGCGAGGTGGCCAGGTTGTTCGCCGATGCCGGAGTGGTGGCGGTGGTCTCGCTGATCAGCCCGTACCGCGCCGACCGGGACCGAGTACGCGCTGCACACGAAGCGGCGGGCATCCCATTCCTCGAGGTGTTCGTCGACACCCCGCTGGCCGTGTGCGAAGCGCGTGACCCCAAAGGTATGTACGCCAAGGCGCGCGCCGGCGAGATCCACGGCTTCACCGGTGTCGACGACCCCTACGAGACGCCGACGAACGCCGACATCGTCCTGAGACCCGACCATGGGGACCCGGCGTCGATGGCCGCGACCATCATCGCGCGGGTGACCCGCACGGACTGAACCAGAGCCCGGCGACCGGCCGAGCCCCGCAGTAGTCGACTCGGACGACCCGAGCGACAACGGTTTGCACCGCGATTCTTCGGTTTCGCTGTGGCCGTGCAGCGCATCGATGTCGCCGATGCTCACCAACAAAGAGTTTCACAGCCGGTATCCGGATCTTCGCCGAGGGGCCGATCACGTCGGTGCTGTCGAACGAGGGAGCATGGTGCTGTGGATGATGGTGCTGTGGATGACAGCCGCGTTGCCGATCCAGAAGGAAAGGCCGCGATGAACAGTGAACGAGCCCCGCGTCCGATGGCACCCCTGATCGACATTCCCGCCGGAGAGATCGTGTTGCGCGACGAGGGGACCAGGACGCACTGGAAGGTCGAGCTCGCGGGCTTCGGATTGGCCCCACATCCGGTCACGCGCGAACTGTATGCGGCCGTCATGGGTGCACCTCTCGCAGCCTCTGTGGCACGGCGGCAGCCGGTGACCGAAGTCTCGTGGATAGACGCCATACGCTTCTGCAACCGGTTGTCACTATCGGCGGGGCTCGAACCGTGCTACTCGCGGATAGACGAACCGGACGCGCACGAGGTGAGCTGCGATTGGGAAGCCGATGGATACCGTCTGCCGTCCGAAGCCGAGTGGGAATACGCATGCCGGGCCGGCAGCGTGCACACCCGCTACGGCGAGTTGGACGAGATCGCCTGGCATCGAGGAAATTCCGGCGACACAGTGCACGACGTCGCCACTCGAACCCCCAATGGCTGGGGGTTGCACGACATGATCGGCAACGTCTGGGAATGGTGCTGGGACGTCTACGACCCGCAGGTCTATGGTCCCTACCGGGTATTCCGCGGCGCAGGCGCTTTCGACCCGCCTCGCGCGTGCCGGGCCTCCTGTCGACGCAAGAGCCACCCGACCTTCCGCATCGACGACCTCGGCTTTCGGCTCGCTCGATCGGCCTGAGCCCGTGCCCGGTGGGACAGGACACGCGCCGCTTCGCGCGACCCCGCGCAGACGAGAAGTGTCGAGCGAGGCGACGGCGCGCTCAGATCTGCAGCCGTGAGTGGACGTGGGCGTCGACGTCCGCGGCGTGCCCCAAGGCCGCGGAGATGGCGACACGAACCCCAGCAGTCGAAGTGGCCAGAGACATACTGGGGGCCCCGAGATTGCCCTCCTGCGCGGCCACCTCTGGAAGGTGCGGGAGATGGATCCACCCAACTCGAGGCGGCACATCGCGCGTCGCGACGAATCGCAATACCCCGTACAAGAGGTGGTTGCACATCAACGTGCCGGGCGCGTCGGAGATGTCTGCGGGGATTCCGGCCTCCCGCATCGCCAAGACCATCGCACGCACTGGGAGTGTCGACCAATATGCCACGGGGCCGTCGGGGTCGGTGAGTTCACCCTCGAGCACCCGCCCGCTGTTGTCGGCCACCTGGTAGCGGGCGGAATCGTTGTAGTTCTGAGCGATGCGCTCGACGGTGATCATCGATCGCCCGCCGTACTCGCCGAGCATCACGACGATGTCCGGGGTGATCCGTTCGATGGCGTCGGCGACGGCGTCGATGCAGTCGAACCATCGACTCGGCGCGACCAGACCAGTGATCGCGGCATCGTCGATCTTCGTGCCGTCGAGCGCTTCGGCGACCCCCTGAGCCGGGTTCACCGGAGTCGTACCGAATTCCTCGAAGCCGGACACCAGTACCTTGATCACCCGTCGTGCCCCTTTCCATCACTCGGCCGAGTAATGAATCGATACCCGCAGGCGCCTCGGAGCAGAGGCGATGATGTCTGCCACAGTAGCCGTTGGCCAAACCGAATGACAGAGTGTCGGGCCGCTCGTCGTCCACGACGGTTTCCCGCCCAGCTACAGGTCAGTCGATTTCGATGACGTTGTCCTTGTTGGGCCGATCATGCGGACCAGCTCGACTGTAGTCGGCGAACAGCAGATCACGTTGGCGAGTGGCGGCCGCGACTCCTTCCGTGGCAGCACGGTCGATGAACTGGGCAGCGTCGGGAGTGTTGCGCATCAGCCCGTCCAGGATCGGGCCGAGCGTCTGAGTGGAGGCCAGGCCCATGTTCTCGTAGGCCTGGTTGACGATCATCTTCATCGCCGCCAACTGCGACGCCGGCAGAGACGCCAATTGCGTGGCCAGTTCAGCGACCTCGGCTTCGAGTCGATCGAACGGCACGGCTTTGTTGATCAGTCCGACGGCGGCGGCGTCCACGCCCGACAACGGCTTGCCGGTGAGCGCGTATTCCTTGGCTTTGGCCAGCGGCAGCCGGTAGGTCCACATTCCGGATAGATGCGCGCCCCAGATCCGCGAATACGGGGTGCCTATTCGCGCGTCCTCCGAAGCCACGATCAAGTCCGCGCACAGGGCGGTGTCACTGCCGCCGCCCACACACCAGCCGTGCACCTGCGCGATAACAGGCTTGGGGATGCGCCACATCGACATGAACCTCGCCGTCGGCCCCACCACTGTCCCGGAGAGCATGTCTTTGCCCGGATCCCATCGGCCGTCGGTGGTGATCCGGTCATCCCAGTGATGAAAGCCCTCCGCGAAATCGTAACCAGCACAAAATGATCGGCCGGCGCCGCGCAGGACGACAACCTTCACGTCCGGGTCCGCCGCCGCGGCCAGCATTGCATGCTCGAACTCTTCTGGCATGGGAGGCACAATCGTGTTCAGCCGTTCCGGACGGTTCAACGTCACTGTCGCGACCGCATCGCGCACCCGCATGTGCAGCGTCTGGTATTCCACTACCCTGCCTCCATAACGTAACTATGTTATGTTAACCTGGCATGCGCTGCCTCGGTATGTCAATACCTGCGGCTCGACCCGACGACAATGTGTGGACACCGGAACAGTGCAGATCACGAGAGCCTCGCGAATCACCGACGACGAGCGGAAGGCAGGCTGATGGCGCGGCCGCCCATCGCTCGTCGCGCCCTACTCGATGCGGCACGCGCCGAACTGATCGAGAACGGCCGCGTCGAAGACTTGTCCTCGGTGGTCAAGCGCGCGGGTGTGTCCACCGGCGCGGTGTATCACCACTTCGGATCGAAGACCGGGCTGCTCGCCGCTGTCTACAGTGAGTTCTTCGATGGATCCGAGGCCGCTCTGCGCACTGCCGATCACAGCTGCGGCGACTGGATCCAGCGTGAACATCACCGGACCCGAGCCATGGTGGAGTACTACTTCGACAACGCGCTGACCGAGGTGATCATGCGTACCGGCGTCGAACACCCGGCCATCGCCGAACTGGAAGCCGCCTACCTGGCGCGCGTCGCCGAAGGCGCCGTGCGCAACCTCCGTGATGGACAACGCTGTGGCGCGCTTTCACCCGACCTGGACGTCGAACTCGTCGCCGCTTTTCTCGTCGGCGGACTTCGCAGCGCCCTCGCGACCATGGTCGGCCGCACTCCGCGACCGACGATCCACACTGCCGTCGGCCGTCTGTGGCAATTCGTCACCGCCACCGTCCGGATCCCACCGTCCGGCTCACACCAATAGGTCGGATCCCGACCATAGTTGGGTGTGGTGTAGGCACGATCCCATGGCGCGCCGTCGGCGAGCAGCTCCCTCCAGGGCGCAACTTCGGTGTAGAGCACCCGCATCGAATCGAGTGCTCCCTCGTGCAGTGCGGGGCCATCGGTGGACACCGCGTCCTCGGCGACCGCCATCGCGTAGGTGCGTTCCAATCCGTCTCGTACAGTCGCTTCCACACACACGTTCGTTTGCAACCCGGCCACGACGAGACGGCGCACACCGAGACCGCTCGAGAGCGCATCGAGCTCGGTGTCGGCGAAGAAGCTGCGTCGCGTCTTGTCGAGCACGAAGTCACCGGGTCGCGGCGCCACCGCGGCCATCAGCTCGGTACGCCATCGCCACTGCGTATCCGACAGCAGCGGCAGGCGGGCCGCACGCGAGCGCCAAATGTTCGGCCGCACGTGGATTGGTCACCAGGATTCCCCCGCCGAGCTGCTGACCTGCCGGGAGTAGATCACGGGGATACCTGCGTCTCGCGCTGCGGCCAGCAGTGCGGCGCATTCGGCGACGACCTCGTTCAGTCGAACGATCGGCGGCCATCCCAGCGCATCCCGTAGCCCGTCCTCGGCGAGGTAGCCGTTCTGCATGTCGATCATCAGCACCGCGACATCCGACATCGGCTGCCTTTCGGCTCGGCACCCCCGAACGTCGACCGAGTACACGCTCCATTGTCCCCATCGCACGCCGCGCCGAGTGGGTTCGATACCGCCGGACGAATCGGCTGCCAACCGAGGCTGCGCGCGCCCATCCCACATACGATGCATAGAGACGAACATGTCTCGAAAGGATGGGCTGATGCGGTCGACCTTGTTGTCCCGGCGCGATCTCGATTTCCTGCTCTACGAATGGCTGGAGGTCGAGAAGCTCACCACGCGCGAACGGTATGCCGAACACTCGCGGGAGACGTTCGACGACGCACTCGAGTTGAGCGAGCAACTGGCCAGTAGGTACTTCGCGCCGCACAACAAGTTGAACGACGCCCACGAACCGACCTTCGACGGCGAACGAGTCACCATCATACCCGAGGTCGCCGAGGCGCTCGCCGCGTTCGCCAAGTCTGGAATGCCCTCGGCAGCAATGGACTACGACCTCGGAGGCGCTCAGCTTCCGGTCACGGTGACCCAAGCGAGCTATGCCTGGTTCCAGGCCGCGAACCCAGGAACCGCGGGTTACCCCTTCCTCACCGTGGCCAACGCGAATCTTCTCCTCGCTCACGGTGGGCCGGCGTATGTCGAGAAGTTCGTCCGGCCGATGCTCGACGGCCGCTTCTTCGGCACCATGTGCCTGTCGGAACCACAGGCCGGATCGTCACTGGCCGACGTCGTCACCCGGGCCGAGCCCCGAGACGACGGCAGCTATCGACTGTTCGGCACGAAGATGTGGATTTCCGGGGGCGACCACGAGCTCGGCGAGAACATCGTGCACCTGGTGCTGGCCAAGATCCCGGGTGGCCCCCCGGGAACCAAAGGAATCTCGCTGTTCGTCGTGCCGCGCTTCTTGGTGGGCGACGACGGCACCCTCGGCGAACGCAACGACGTCGCCTTGGCCGGACTCAACCACAAGATGGGCTACCGGGGAACGGTGAACACCGTGCTGAACTTCGGCGAGGGCCGCTGGACACCGGACGGCGCACCTGGCGCCATCGGCTATCTGGTCGGCGAACCGCATCGCGGGCTGACCTATATGTTCCACATGATGAACGAAGCGCGCATCGGCGTCGGATTGGTTGCCGCAGCGCTCGGATACACCGGCTACCTCGAGTCGCTCGACTATGCCCGCACCCGGGCACAGGGGCGCCCCAAGATGCCCGCCGATCCGTCCGCGCCACAGCGGCCGATCATCGAACACGCGGACGTGAAGCGCATGCTGCTGGCACAGAAGGCCTATGCCGAGGGCGCCCTGGCCCTGGTGCTCTATTGCGCCCGGCTGGTCGATGAGCAACGCACCGGCGAGGGCGACGACGATCGCCGTACAGCGACGCTGCTGCTGGATATCCTCACACCGATCGCCAAGAGTTGGCCCGCTCAATGGTGCCTGGAGGCCAACAGCCTCGCGATCCAGGTGCTCGGCGGCTACGGCTACACCCGTGAATACAACGTCGAGCAACACTACCGAGACAACCGGCTCAACCCGATCCACGAAGGCACACACGGCATCCAGGGCCTGGATCTGCTGGGACGCAAAGTGACCCAGCACGGCGGCGCCAGTCTCCTCGCGTTGGGCGGGCGCGTCGAGGCGACGATCGCTGCGGCGCGCGCGGCCGGTGGAGAGGCGGCCGAGCTCGGCGACCAACTGGCCCTGACGTGGCAGCGGTTGGTCGAGGTGACCGGCGGTCTGTTCTCTTCCGGCGACATCGAAGCCGCGCTGGCCAACAGTTCGGTCTACCTGGAAGCGTTCGGTCACATCGTGCTGGCCTGGATCTGGCTCGAGCAGTTTCACGCCACCGCTGAGCACTTCGACGACTTCTACAATGGCAAACGGCACGCCGCGCGGTACTTCTACCGTTTCGAATTGCCGAAGACCACGGCGGCTCTGGATGTACTCGCTCGCCTGGACACGACGACCGTACAGATGGACGAGGCCTGGTTCTGAGCTCTTTTTGATACAAAAGCGGAGGAATGTATCATTCCGCCGTGGTGTCTTCCAAGCAACGCGCGACCCGCCCACCCGGCCGACCGGCGTCCGCGACCAGGGAACAAGTCGTTCACCATGCGCGCGAGGCGTTTCTGTCCGGTCAGCGCGTGGACATACAGTCGATCGCCGCGCGACTCGGACTCAGCCGGGCGTCGATCTACCGTTGGTTCGGTTCACGCGACGGTGTACTCGGCGCGGTCTTGGCTGCGGAGTTCGAAGCGCTGCTCACTCGCGCGGACGCGCGGCGCCGGTCCACCGGCGCCCGACGCATCTTGGACGTGTTGCATCGGGTCAACTGCTGGATGAGTGACAACGAGCCGTTCCGGCGCTATTTCGAGAACGAACCGCTGTCGGGGTTGCGTATCCTCACCGCAGGTGACGGACCAGTGCAGCCACTGGTCGTCGACGTCGTTCGGGGCCTGATCGTGCGCGCCACACACGAGGACGGCTACCGGCCACCGCTCGAACCAGCGCTCCTGGCCTACGCGCTGGTCCGACTGGGCGAAGGATTCCTGTACAACGACAACGTCGCCGGGGTGCGTGGGGACATCGACCGGCTACACCAGGTACAAGCGGCGTTGTTGGGCATCCCCGAGGCGATCGCCTCCTGAGCTGCGACGTACACCACGTGGCGTCGTTGGGGTGACCGCACTGGCAGTCGCTCGCTCACACCTGCCCAAAACCGCTCCGCTGAAAGCGTTTTGGAGAGATCATGATGGATGAGCACTTCACTGCAGATGGATATCACGGGCAGAGACATCTTCCGCGAGCTGAGGGACATCCGCGCGAACGGCCCTGTCACTCACGTCGAGGTGCAGGGTGTCCCGGCATGGGCGGTAACCGATGCGACACTGCTCAAACAACTGTTGACGGACAACCGGGTTTCCAAGGACGCCAGCCAACACTGGCCGGCCTTCATCCGCGGGGACGTCTCCGAGGCATGGCCATTGTATGTGTGGGTTTCGGTGAAGAACCTGCTGACCGCGACCGGCAGCGACCACCAACGGCTACGGAAACTGGTCGCCCCGGCTTTCAATCCCCGCCGCACTGCAGCGATGCAACCGCGCATCGAAGCGATCACTGCCACGCTGCTCGACGACTTGGCTGCCACGCCGGCCGGAACCCCGGTCGATCTACGCAACCGGTTCGCCTGCGCGGTCCCGATCCGAGTGATCAATGAACTCATGGGCGTCCCTGAAAAGCTCGCCGACCAACTGTGCGTCTACGCCGATGGCACCCTCGACACCTCACTCACCGCACAGGAAATCTCTCGAAACTTTGCCGGCCTGCGCGAGACTGCCGCCAGCGTGATCGCCTACAAGCGCGACAATCCCGCCGATGACCTGACTACCGATCTGATCAACGCCCACGACCACAATGATCGGCTCGATGATCGAGAACTGATCGACACCCTGATGCTGGTGATCGCTGCCGGACATGAAACGACCGCAAACCTCCTCGACCATGCAATCGTCGCTGTGCTGAGCGACAGCGGCCACCACGCCGCAGCGGCCACAGGAGACCTGCACTGGAAGAAGGTGATCGAGGAGACTCTGCGGTTGCAGCCACCTCTGGCACACGTACCATTGCGATTCGCCGTCGAGGACATCACCCTCGGCGGCGTACACATCAGCAAAGGCGATGCGATCATCGCGTCGCTGGCAGGTGTCGGCCGCGACCCGAGCATCCACGGCAGCGACGTCGACGAATTCGACCCCGCCCGTGAGAACACCACACACCTCGCCTTCGGCCACGGCATCCACTACTGCCTCGGCGCGCACTTGGCCCGCCTCGAAGCCGAAGTCGCATTACCAGCACTGTTCGAGAGATTCCCCGACCTGCGCCTTGCCACCGACCCCGCCGACCTGCGGCCACTATGGAGCTTCATCATCAACGGCCACCAAGAAGTCCCAGCACTCCTATAGCATCCCAGTACTCCTCCATCGGAGCCCAGCTCGGTTGACCACGGCCGGCGCAGCACGGAGCCATCATGTCAGGGCGGGGTAGCCCTCGTAACGCGCGGTGAGCGCCTCCAGATAGTGGCCGGCCGGATCGCGGAAATATACGCCCCGGCCGCCGTGGTTGGTATTGATCTCGCCTGGTCTGCGCATCCTGGGATCGGCCCAATATGTGATACCCCGAGCACGAATGCGGTCCATGATCCGATCGAACGTGTCGTCGTTGACCAGGAATGCGTAGTGCTGGCCAGCGAATTCTACGGGTGGTTCGGCAAAATCGAGCACCCGACCGTCGGTCAGGTACACCGCGACGAAGAACCCTGCGTCCTGCGGCTCGGGCAGGTCGAAGATCTCGGTGAAGAACCGCGCGGATTCGTGTTTGTCCCGAGCGGCGATGATCGTGTGGTCGAAACGCACATCCACCTGCGGATGCGACATGTGGAAACTCCTTCTCTCCATGGACGTGGATCTGGCGCGATATCCATGGAGGTGGGGCGGGCCGCGGGCCCGCCCCACAGTCAAGGAGCGGCCGGGAACCCTTCTCGCTCACGGCGTATAGCCGACCCGGCAGTCACATCGCCGACTCTACCACCGGTCGGGCAGGTCGACCCGACACGCTCGCTCAGCGTGCTTTCACATCGCTATAATTCCACAGCAGAATTGTCGTATTCGACTTCGTAGTTGCGAAATGCACGCGAGTCACGCACTTACCCGTCGAGAGCACTACCCTGTTCACCACCCATTCCGCGCACCCCGAAGACAGTAGTCGAGGAGTAACGTGCCCCCAATTCAGATCGCTGTGTGCGGCCCCAGAAACTGCACCGAAATAGACACGACCAATGCACGGGAAGTGGGCAGGCTGCTCGCAACAGCGGGCGCAACCGTCCTGTGCGGTGGCGGATCCGGGGTCATGGCCGCGGTCGCCGCGGGGGCTTCGGACACCGGCGGTCTGGTGGTCGGCATTCGCCCCGACACAGACCCAGAGAACGCATGCGCCGGACTATCCGCAGTGCTGTACACGAACATGGGGGAGGCGCGCAACGCGATCCTCGTCTGGTCCGCCGATGCGGTGATCGTTGTCGGAGGATCGTGGGGCACCCTGTCGGAGCTGGCGCTCGCGAACCGACGTGGCATCCCCGTCGTCACTCTCGGCGGATGGACGATACTGAACGAAGCCGGAGATCCGGTTTCGTCGGCCATCGAGGCCGAATCACCAACGGCAGCAGTCGAAGCGGTCCTGACGGCGCTGAAGTAGTGGCATCTCCTCTGGGCCGCAACCGCAGTGAGCTGGGTTCACGGCGCAGCCGCAGGACCGCACACAGCCGCGCAACATAACGGGACAGTCACCTCTCCTACGGAGTGCAACCATCACAGGCCACAATACCGACGACGGGAACGAGAGCTCCCCGTCGCATCGCGACAGTGTGCCCGCGAATCAATCGCGGTCGAGCACCGCCTGCAGGAATTCACGGGTGCGCGGCTCCCGAGGGTCGGTGAAGATTTGTTCCGCGGGGCCTTCTTCGGCAATGCGACCACGGTCGAGCATCATCACACGATCGGATACCTCACGCGCGAAACGCATTTCATGGGTGACGCACAGAAAGGTGATGCCGGTAGTGGCCGCGATATCCCGGAGGAGATGCAGCACACCGGTGACCAGTTCGGGGTCGAGGGCCGAGGTGACCTCGTCGAGCAGCAACACCTCGGGGTCCATCGCCAGGGCTCGCGCGATCGCCACGCGCTGTTGCTGCCCACCGGACAGTTGGGTCGGGCGCGCTGTGGCCTTGTCCGACAACCCGACCATTTCCAACAACTCGAGGGCGCGAGCCTCCGCGACGTCCTTGGAACGACCGAGCGCGCGAACCGGCCCTTCGGTGATATTGCGCAGCACGTTCATGTTCGGGAACAGGTTGAAATGCTGGAACACCATGCCGATCGAGCGCCGCGCCCGCCGCAGGTGGGCCTCGTCGGCCGGCACCATACGCTTGCCTTTGGGCATGTGGCTCAGCGGCTTCCCGGCCACGTGGATGGTCCCCGAGCTCACCCGCTCCAGCGTCATCAGCAGGCGCAGCACTGTTGTCTTCCCCGAACCCGACGGCCCGATCAAGGAGACGAACTCGCCCGACGGGACCGTGAAGTCGAGTCCTTCGAGGCACACCACATCGCCGTAGGTCTTTCCCACATCGGTGAACTCGATCATCGGGTCCGTGGGTCGCACATCGGCGTCCCCGGTCTGCTCGGGCTCACTTGGCTTCGATAGCTCCAACACGTTCTTGCGCCTTTCGTACCAGGATCGAGCACGGGTAACTCAGTGCGAGGAAGGTGAGCCCAACTGCTACCCACGCCTCGGGCCCAGCGCCCCCGGTGTCCGCGGCATAGACGGTCTTGACCTGATACACCATGTCGAGAACGACGATCGAAGACAGCAGCGGCACCTCCTTGAACATCCCGATGGTGTAATTGCCGAGCGCCGGCAGCACCCGTGGAATCGCCTGCGGGAGAATGACATCTGTCCAAGCCCGCGCCCGAGGCAGATTCAACGCGGTGGCGGCCTCCCACTGTGCCGCTGGCACTGCATCGATGCCGGCACGATAGACCTCGGCGGTGTAGCAGGCGTAATGCACACCCAACGCCAGTACACCGACCAGCAACCGCTGATTGTCGATCGACAGCGCGCCGAACAGTTCCGGGCGCACCACCCAGTAGAGCACGAATATCTGGACCAGCAGCGGCGTGCTGCGCACGAATTCGATGAACGCCCACAGCAGTTGGTCCACCACCGGGATCCGCATCCGCCGGATCATTGCGAAGATCAGCCCGAGTATGTAGGCGACCAACGAGCCCAGCACGGTGAATTGGACGGTCACCCATAGCCCGTCCCAGATATATGGGAAGGCTTCGAAAAACCGCTCCCAACGCCACTTCTCCATCAGCTGCTCACCGCTATCGTCCATCGGCGCGACCGAGCGGGCAGGCGGCGGCCGATCCGCCGAGCGGCCAACCGTTCCAGCACCCGCATGATCACGGTGATCAAGACGGCGAGTAGCAAATAGCACAGCAGCTCGATGGTGTAGATGATGCCGAGTTCCTGCGAGAATGCCGGAACCGCCCGCAGTTCATCTGCCTTTTTGAAGATCTCCGGAACCGCGATGAAGCTCAGCAGTGCCGTGCCCTTCAGTAGCTGAATGAACAGGTTGTTGAACGACGGCAACATCTCCACTACAGCCTGCGGCAAGATCACCCGCCACATTCGCTGCGGCGCAGACAGATTCATCGCTATCGCACCTTCGACCTGAGCGCGTGGCACCGAAGCGACAGCACCACGAACGATTTCGGCGCCGTAGGCGCCATGATTCAGACCGAGCACAATAATCCCGATGATCAACAGCCCCTCGGCGGTGGACCCGAGCGCTATACCCAAGAAGATCGGTACCGCCACCGCGAAGAAGAACAGCTGCACGACCTCCGAGCTGCCACGGAACCCTTCGACATACAGCCGTGCCGGGACACGCAGCCATGCGGACCGCGACAACAGCGCCAAACCCGAGAGGAACGACAACACTACCGTGAGGGCGATGCCGCCCACGGTCGCCCACACCGTGAACGGCAGCCCTTCGAGAATGCGCTCCAGATAGACGTCGAAATTGTCGGTCAAAGGTCAGGCCGCGCAGTACTCTTCGGTGGTCGCGGTCGGATCCGGTTCGTTGACCGCAGTCAGACCGAACGGCTCGACCAGCTTCAGCCATTCACCACTGTCGTGTAGTGCGCGCAGCTCCCGGTTGAAATCTTCGCGGAACTCGTCGTCATCGAGCCGGAAGTTGAAGGTGCCGACGTCGGGCTTACTGTTGAACTGGAACGACGGAGTCACCTCCAAGTTCGTATCCGGATTGTTGCGCACCAGCCAGGACGCGGTGACATCGATCATCGCACTGCCGTAGACGTCGTTGTTGCTCACCGCTCGCAGAATGTCGTCCTGTTTGGCCATCGGCTCGATGAGGGTGGCCGGCACACCTGCTCGTTCGGCATAGTCGTTCTCCGCCGCGCCGCCGAGCGTAGCGATCCGGACATCTTCTCGAGTGATGTCCTCGAATCGAGTGATGTTGCGTGGGTTGCCCTCGGGCACCAGGAATGACGATCCCACCTGGTAGTCCGGAATGGCGAACGCCGAATTTTCGCAGCGCTTCGGATTGATGAACATACCCGCGGCGACGAAAGCGTATTTCTGGGCACGCACGCCGTCGATGAGACCGTCGAAATCGGTCACCACGCCTTCGATTTCGTCGATGCCGAGGTTTTCCAACACCGCGCGCGCCACTGTCGGGGCATATCCGGTCAGTTCACCGTTCGCGTCGAGGTACGCCCACGGCGCCTCGTTCGCAAAGCCGACCTTGATCTTTCCGGATGACTTCGCATCCTCGTAGGTGACAGCTGCACCATCATCGCCCCCCAATCCGCAGCCCGACGCCGCCAGGGTCGCCATCGCGAATGCGGCAGCCATCACCCGCCGCAATCCACGCCTCGGCTTGTTCATCTGTGCCCGTTCGATCATTCGGTCAGCTCCTCGCATAGCCCACTAAGGCTTTCGGGCATACTTTGCGGTTCCGCTATCGGCTACTTTACGATCTGATGACAATGCCCGGTCGTGGCGCGAGAACTCCGACAGGCGTCAGCGGCGATCGTCCCACCGATTACGGTGTCGCACCCCATGGTCGGGAGTCGGGGTCCCGCAGCGCGCGCCATAGTGGTTCGCGACGTTCGTTCGAAGCACCGCCGCCTGGGACGCGCCAACGGCCGAAGAGGCCTGGTCGGTACATCGCCCGCGGACACGGCATGATGGCGGTACCCCTCATCGAGGAACGGAGACGACGATGGCGCGGCAGCATGCGGCCACCGCGGAGTCGGCAGACGAGATCACCGACGCTCTGCTGACCGCGTCACGCCTGCTGGTGGCTCTGTCGGCCCAGTCGATCGCACATGTCGACGAGACGATCACCATTCCCCAGTTCCGGATGTTGGTGGTCCTGTCCACCCGCGGACCCGCCAAGATCGCCACGCTGGCCGAGATCCTGACCGTACAGCCGTCGACAGCTACCCGGATGGTCGAGCGCCTGGTCACCGCCGGCCTGATCGATCGCAAACCCAACCCGGACTCGCGCCGCGAGCTGATCATCGCGCTGACCGAACGTGGCCGCCAGGTCGTCGACGCGGTGACCGCTCGGCGACGTGCGGAAATAGCCACGGTCGTCGATCGTATGCCGGCAACCGACCGGTCCGGATTGGTGCGCGCCCTGAATGCCTTCAGCGCCGCCGGTGGTGAACCGACCGTGGTTGCCGAAGTCGACACGTATCAACTCTGAATCCGTCCTCGACTCCTCCGCGGAGGACACGTGCCGGGCCGCGGCCGCCGACCGTGATCCCGACTTCCCTCTTGCCGATTCACGGCACGAGCTACGAAGCCCACCCCCGACACCTGGCCGGAGTAGAAGAACAGTGCACTGAGCAACTGTTGCAGTATGCTTCTTTCGACTACGATTGGACGTATGCCCAAAGTGAATGCCCGGCGAACCCGTCCACGAGGAAGTGAGCATGGTGACCGCCACCGAACAAGGCCGTGACACCCGTGAGCGGCTGATGGACGCAGCAGTCGAATTGATCGCCGAGCGAGGCTGGGGCGCGGTGACCACTCGCGTCGTCGCCGATCGAGCACGGCTGCGGCCAGGCCTGGTGCACTACCACTTCGCCTCGGTGAACGATCTGCTGATCGACGCGTCGCTGCGCCTGATTCGGCAGATGGGGTCCGACCTACTCGACCACGTCCTGCAACAGCGAGGCCCCGCCCGGGTGGAACACCTGGTGCGCACCATCACGGCGTACACGGCCGCCGACATGGACACCCGGGTCGTCAGCGAAATGCTGCTGGCGGCAACCCGCCATACGCGACTGCGCACAGAGTTGGGCTCGCTGCTGCGTGGATTCCGCAGCACGGTCACCTCATGGCTGCGCGCCGCCGACACAACCGACGCCGACACAACCGACGCCGGCGCAACCGCGGCCGTACTGCTGGCGGCGTTCGACGGACTCGTGCTGCATCGGCTGATCGATCCCGGGCTGGGCGAACTCGGGATCGCGGGCCCGCTGCGCCGGCTGGCCGGACTGTCCGCGACTGCGCGACCCGAGGAGCCCGGTGATGAATGAGCAACCGATCGCCGCCGACCGTGGTGGAATCCGACTGCGTGGCGTGCACAAGACCTACGGCGCCGGCGAGGCCACCGTGCACGCGTTGCGGGATGTCGATGTCGACATTTCCCCCGGTGAATTGGTTGCCGTCCTGGGCGCCAGCGGTTCGGGCAAAACCACCATGCTCAATGTGATCGGCGGCATCGAATCCGTCGACAGCGGTACGGTGGTCGTGGCCGGACAGGATATTTCGGGCCGGCCGCCTGCCACACTCGGCGAATTCCGTCGCGTCCATATCGGTTTCGTCTTCCAATTCTTCAATCTCATTCCCAGCCTCACCGCCAGCGAAAATGTCGAGGCGATCGTCGAGCTCACCGGGCGCGGCAACCGCGACCGAATACCCGAACTACTCGCGGCAGTCGGACTGTCCGATCGCGCGAACCATTTCCCGGCCCAACTGTCGGGTGGACAACAACAACGGGTAGCGATCGCCCGTGCCCTGGCGACCGATCCGGACCTGGTGCTGGCCGACGAACCGACCGGCTCTCTGGACGTCGCCACCGGCCGCGAGGTCTTGGCGCTGCTGCAGCGGACCACGCGCGCCGGGCGTGGGGTCGTGATGGTGTCCCACAACGAAGCAGCCGCCGCGATCGCCGACCGCATCATCCACATGCGCGATGGGTACGTCGTCGCCGACGACCGCAACGCCACACCGACCGACGCGGCCTCGGTACGGTGGTGATCGCCGTGCGACCGATCAGAACCGGAGTTCTGACCCGCAAGGTGCGCCGCGATCTGCGTCGCCGACCGGCACAAGCGGCCGCCATCGCGGTAACGGTCATGCTGGGTGTGCTGCTGTTCGTCGCCAGCTACGACTCTTTCCGCAACCTGTCGACCTCCTACGAACGCACCTACACACGACTGCATTTCGCCGACTTCACCGCAACCGGCGGCGATCCGATCGCAGCCGCGGCGGCCGTCCGCGAAACCAGCGGGGTCGCACGCGTGTCGGTACGCACCCGAGCCGACGTCCCGATGACGATCGGCACAGCAAAGCTGCTCGGGCGGATCAGCGGGCTCGCTGCCGACCCGAACTCCGGCGTGAACGACATCGACCTCACCGCGGGACGACTGCCCGACTCCGGGCAGACGAACGAAGTCGTCATCGAGCAGCACACCGCCGACACGTTCGGGTTGGGCGTAGGCGACCGATTCCAGGTCTTCGATGGCAGCGCATGGCAGCGGGTGATCGTGTCCGGCGTCGGCCACTCTCCGGAATACCTCTGGCCGGCGCGCAACCGGCAAGAGTTGTTCGCCGACCCGCACTCGTTCGCGATCGCCTTCGCCGCGCCGCTGCAAGCCCAGAGCCTTTCCGGGCGAACCGGACCCACCGAGACCCTTGTCGAAATGTCGGCGACCGCAACTGCTGCCGATCACGATCGGGTCGCCGCGCTACTGCGGTCGAGCGGCGCCAACGATGTCCTTACGCGCGCAGAGCAGCCCTCCGACGCGGCCTTGAGCGAGGACCTCCGCGCATTCTCCGAGATCGCCGTCGGGTTCCCGCTGTTGTTTCTCCTGGCCGCGGGGATCGCCGAATACGTACTGTTGACCCGACTCGTACGCGCCGAACGTCCGGTCATCGGCACACTGCTGGCCATGGGCGCACGCCGTGGCGCGCTGATCCGCCACTACGTGACCTACAGCATGATCGTCGCGGTGATCGGCGGTGTGGCCGGCGCGGCCCTGGGTACGGCGGCCACCGCCGTGGTCACCCGCGCCTACACCGGAGTGATCGGCATCCCGGATACCGTCGTGGAGCACCGAATATCCACCCTGACGATCGGACTGGGCCTCGGTCTGGCCGCGGGCGTTTTCGCAGCGGTCGCCCCAGCGCTCGCGGCCGCGCGCACCGCCCCGGCACAGGCCATGCGCGGTAACGGGGTCCATCTGCTGCATCCGGGCCCCCTTGCGCGAATCTCGGCACGCTGGACCGGACTTCCGGCAGTGGCCAGGATGACCCTCCGATCGCTCACCCGTGACCGCCGCCGCACGCTGGCCACGATGACCGGCACCGTTTTGGCGCTGGTGCTGATTCTGGCCTCGGTCGGCATGGTCACCAGCATGCGAACTCTCGTCGCCGTGCAGTTCGAGCAGGTCAACCGTCAGGACGCCACCGTGGTGGTCGCTCCGGAGGGCAGCGAGCACACCGGAGCGCTATACCAGGTACCCGGTGTCGCCGAGGTAGAAACCGGGTTGGCAGCCCCGGTCACGGTGCAGGCCAACGGCAGAAGCTATACCACCACGCTCACCGGGCTGCAGCCGAATACCACGATGCACGGCTTCCGAACCGTCAGTGGCGCCGCCGGCCTCCCCACCGACGGCCTGGTCGCCGGATCCGCGCTCTCTGAGCGACTCGACGTCCACGTGGGCGATACCCTCACAGTCGTTGCTGCATCCGGGGGCTCTGCCCGCGAAGTCCGGCTCGCCGCACTCGTGGACGAACCACTCGGCACCGTCCTCTACGCTACCGATACCACCGCCCGGATCATCGCGCCCACAGCACTGCCCACCTATCTGCTACGGTTCGCACCCGGTGCGGACCGCGACGACATCCGCGCCGCGGTCACGCGCCTGCCCGGCACGGTCGCCTACACGGATACGCTCGCGCTGCGAGCCACCTTCGACCGATTTCTCGGGCTGTTCTGGGTCTTCATTGCCGTCATGCTCGGCTTCGGCGCAATCCTCGCCTTCACGGTCATCTATGTGACCATGACGGTGAATCTGGCCGAACGCACGACCGAACTGGCCACCCTGCGGGCAGCCGGCGTGGCGAACCGACGACTCACCGCCGCGCTCGCCGCCGAGAACCTCACGGCCACAGCATTGGCCACTCCATTGGGACTCGGCGCCGGAATTGCGGTGGCCTGGGCGTTTCTCAGGTCGTTCAGCAGCGACATGTTCACCATGCATCTGTCTCTGGGGGCGTCGGCGCCCGCTCTCGCGGTGGCGGCGGTTCTCGTGGCAGCCGGACTGTCGCAACTGCCTGCCCTGCGTTTCCTACAGCGCATCGACATCGCTCGTGTCGTCCGCGAGCGAGCGCAATAGCAAAGGAGAAGCCTCACATGGCCACAACCGAATCCTCGGGCGCGCTGGGCGCCCGTGCCATGCGCACCCGATGGCTGGTTCGGGCACCCATTCGTCTCTACCGCGCCGGGCTCGGATTCGTGTTCGGCCCCAAACTCTTGATGCTCGAACACATCGGCCGGCGCAGTGGCGCCCGACGCTACGTCGTGTTGGAGGTCGTCGACCGCCCCGCGCGCGACGAATACGTTATCGTTTCCGGATTCGGTGCCCGGGCGCAGTGGTATCGCAATATTCGAGTCCATTCCAGGGCGCGGGTGTGGACCGGGCTGCGTCGTGGCCTGCCGGCCACCGCGATCGAGCTGACCCGCGACGAGGCCGCGACGGCACTCGACGAGTACATTCGTCGGCATCCACGCGCCTGGAAGAAGCTGCGGGCCGTCATCGAACACGCGACCGGCGCACCCGTGCAGGCACTACCCATGGTTCGACTGCACATCGACCACCGTTGAGGAATCACCCCGATGTCGCGCCGATCTCGATGTCGCCGATCCCGATGTCGCCGATCCCGATGTCGCAGCCGCACACTGCCGTTGCTCACCCCAGGTATTGCCTCAGGTACGGCGCGGCCTCGACCGGATGTTGCGCAGGGATTCCCTCGTTGATGTTGCGGAACTTCCAGCCACCATCGGCCCGGACCACCGTACCCATCACCAGTCCGGTGGCAGCGACGCCGCTGAGTTGGTGGCGAGAGATCTCGGTGTCGGAGCCGCCATCGACCATGCGCCAAAACGCATTCCGGACAGCGGCAAAGGTATGGCCGCTGTAGCAGGTCACCAGGAACAGCACGGTCGAGACCTCGGCGGGGACGGTGGCCAAGTCGACTGTGATGATCTCGTTGTCGCCCTTACCTTCACCGGTGGTGCTGTCGCCGTGGTGGCGAACCGAGCCGTCTCGAGATTCCAGCTGCTCGTGGTAGACGACATCGGTCAGTTGTTCGCCACGAAACAACAACGCGGCAGCGTTCAAGTCGATGTCGCGTTCTCGGAACCAGCGCCGAATCGGGTCCCAGCCCAATGCCATGACGAGATAACCGATGGGTATACCGCTGTGATCGCGCAGTTCGATGGACACCCCGTGCTCCCTTCCTCCATGACGACTGCGGTCGTGCTGCCGCCCTCCCTGACGACTGCGGCAGTGCTGCCGCCAACGGCGCCCAACCGATGTCGATCTCTACCGTCAGCCTGCCAGGAGCCAGAACCACACTGCGCGCGGGAGTGCGCTGTCGTCGTGCTCGGAGGGACCCGACCCGGTCGGACGAACCCGACTGCGCGACGATCTCGCCGTACCCGACGATGGATCGCCGCAATCGAGTGACCTCAACGAGCCTAACCGCCGCGGCAACGAACGTGTGTGCGATCGATGAGGAAGACCGATACTGCAGTGGTCACGATGGCGTCGGGCTACCCGATTACGGCGTTCATGATCGTGCCGGCGCTTGTCGCCACGGCGCCGCCGGCCATAGCACTGGCGATCATCTTGGGCGACTGCAGGCCACCACCGTTCCACTTCTCCCAGGCGAATCTGCCTCCGCCATAGGTGATCGCGGTGACACCGGACAGTTGGACCAACCAGGTGAAATACCGGCCCATCTGCATCAACTTGTCGGCCATCGGCGGCGCTTCCGCGGTCGGATTTTCTATCTGCGCGACAACGACCTCGTGGAGCGAGGCAAGAATGATACTCACGTTCGTGCTCCTTTTCGCATACTGCGGTGCTGCTGGAGACAGGTTCGGGAGAAAGAGCTGCGCTGCCGGGAGTCCGACGCGCCACGGTTGTTGCGAGTCGACCACGCACGCCGATCCGACCGCCCAGGTGGCGGTCGTATCCTCTGTGGCGTGTGGGGTGACTGTCGCACTGCGCGTGACGTGGTCAATTAGACCGCATCGCTATTCGACCTACTTCGCGACACACCGTTGCGCACGACTCGGCCCGGTCCAACTCGGCCCGGTCTTCGACCCGCCGCGCCCGGGTGATCGCTGGCGGCGGTGGCCCCATGCGCAGGGGCTCACTCGGCGACCTTCACCACGAGCTTGCCGAAATTGCGTCCCTCCAGCAGTCCGATGAAAGCCTCAGGAGCAGCGTCCAAGCCGGTCACGACATCCTCGAGGTAGCGAACGCGACCCTCGGCGACCCATTCGCCCATTTCGCGCAGGAAATCGGGGTACAGCGTGGGAGCGAACTCGTCCTGCAGGAACCCGCGCACGGTGACACTCTTGATCAGGATGCGGTGATAAAAGGCGGGCAATCTGTCCGGACCCGGTGGCGAGCCGGTGGCGTTGTAGTCCGCGATCATGCCGCAGATCGGTACCCGTGCATACTTGTTCAGCAGGGGAAAGACCGCCTGCGCCACTGCCCCGCCGACATTTTCGAAATACACGTCGATACCGTCGGGGACAGCGGCCGCCAACTGGTCGGCGAAATCCGGGGCGCGATGATCGAGCGCAGCGTCGAAACCGATTTCTCGCAGATAGGCGACCTTGCGCGCGCCACCTGCGATGCCGATACTGCGGGCGCCTTTGATCTTGGCGATCTGCCCGACCGCCGAACCGACCGGCCCGGTCGCCGCCGCGACCGCCACGGTCTCGCCCGGCGAAGGCTTGCCGATCTCGAGCAGACCCGCGTAGGCGGCGAACCCCGGCATCCCGAGCACGCCGAGCGCGGTCGACAACGGCAGGGTTGTCGGTTCGAGCTTTCGCACATTCTGGGCAGGGACCACCGCGTGCGTCTGCCAGCCGGTAAAGGCCAGCACGATATCGCCCGCCTCCAGCAAGGGGTCTCGAGATTCGAGTACATCGACTACCGTGGCGCCGGCCATCACCTGGCCGATCTCGAGCGGTGGGGCATAGGACTCGGCCGTACTCATCAGACCGCGCATATACGGATCCAGGGACAGAAACAACGTCCGCACCAGCACATGTCCCGGCTGCAGAGCCGGGGTGTCCACGGTCTCGGTCCGAAAATTCTCCGGGATCGGTGGGCCCGCCGGCCGAGAAGCGAGCACAATTCGCATCGACTCGGTCATGCACCACACTCTAGTCCGCCAAGACCTGCCTCACCTGCGAGGACACCGTCCTGCCCGGGTCGCGACCGATCCGGCGACCTCAGCGTGCCGAAGAGTAGGTTGAACCCAGCACGTGACCACGGATTCGGCTCCACCCCCGCCCGGCATCAGATGTTCGAGGAGTTCACTTGGCACGGCACCATCGCCCGCACCGCCACGGCGTCGCCATCGTCGTTGCCGTGATGGCCGGGCTGCTGGCCGCCGGCACTCCAGAAGCCCTTGCCCGCCCCATCGGTCCCTACGACGTCGGCGGAGCCATCGAAGTCGAATACGACCAGGCTGGCGGACCCGCGTTCTTCGGCGACCCCATCTCTCCCGAATCCACTGCGGCCCGGGGCGGACGCTTTCAAGTCTTCGAGCGCGGGTCCTCCATCTATTGGCGGGCCGATACCGGAGCCCACCAAGTGGGTGGAGCGATCCGCGACAAGTGGGCAACCCTGGGCTACGAGAGTGGACAGCTCGGATATCCGGTGACCCGAGAAAGAGCGACGCCGTCGAAGCCGGGCCGCTACAACGTCTTCCACGGCGGCTCCATCTATTGGTCCGTCGGCACGGCCGCACACCAGATCGGCGGCGCAATCCGCCAGAAGTGGGGTTCTTACGGTTGGGAGAGCGGCCCGCTGGGATTTCCCATCACCGACGAAACCCCTGCCCGGACCGACAGCGGCCGCTACAACCTCTTCGGGGGCGGGGCCATCTACTGGTCTCCTCGCACCGATGCCCACATCGTCTGGGGAGCTATCCGCGGGACCTGGGAAGCCGCAGGCGCCGAATCCGGCCGCTACGGCTACCCCACCAGCGACGAATACGACTACGACGACGGCAAGGCCCAAGACTTCCAAGGCGGCCGCATCACCTGGAATCCTTGAGCATCATTTCCTTTCGCGGCCAATCGACTCCGCTGTGGCTGGCATGCGCCGCTGAGGTCGTGTCTCGTCGAACTCCATCGAGATCGACCTCACCCAGCTCTTCATCACGGAACGGATCCCACACCATCGCCACGGCCGACCCGACCAACAACACGACGACGATGACCACTACCACTCCATACAGCACGTCCCAACATCCTCCCGAAGTACGATCACCAATGAATCTGTGCCGGGTTTTCAACGGGCACAGCTCTTTTCACGCGGCCCGATAGTAGACCCCCGCTTCGCACTCGGCATGTCGAGACCCACCTCGCGGCCGTGCTGGGACCCGGCGGCGCTCGTGCGCGCGCTCGCAGCACGCGCATCAGCGCGCCATCGTGAAACTCCGCAGACATACGCACAGAATCACGAGCTTTGGGCATACTTCGAGCTACCGTCTTCGGTCATGGACGACATCGAACTGCAGCCGCCGACCGTCGCCTCCGCCACACATACCGGACTGATCTTGGATATCGCCGCCCTCGAAATCTACAGCCCGCTATCGGGAGCCGATGGGTTGGGCTATCCATACATCCGCTGCACCGATCACCGAGTCCTGCGGGTACCCGAGCCCCTACACCAATGGGCGGCCGACACCATCGCGCTCGAACACGCCAGACACGCCACCGGCGCACGGCCATTGTTTCCCGGGCAAGTCGAATTCGGCATCCTCGACGGCACCATGTATGCCGAAGTCCTGTGAACGACAGGTGAACCTGTGGTGGGAGCTCGATCGGTCCGCCGAGCTCCCACCACGGTCTCACGACCAACCGACCACGCCTGGCGCGTCGATACTCCGGCCTGGGACGAGAACTGGTCCGCGCCTGCCAGGGGCGCTCGATCCCCTGCCCTCGAGCGCCGATCGGTGATCATCTCGTGCGCTCGACCACCCCACGGACGAAAGCCGCTTGGCCGGCATGCTGCAGATCGTCGGCAAGTACGCTGACCAACCGGACCCCCAGTGTCACCGGCGGATCCCATCGCGTATCGACGATGCGTTCGAAGTCGGCGTCACGCAATGTCCGGACGAATCGCAGAGTCTGTTCGTGCACCGCATCGTAGTAGCCGGCGAGCAGCTCGGCCGGGGCACGAACGGCGGCGATGTCGGCAGGGCCGTCACCATACCCGGTCGCCGCCTTGTCGATGGGCAGACCGAATCGGTCGTACCAGTCCTGCGTGGTCCAGACCTGCTCCATATCGGCAGCGTCGGCCATGTGGTCGTCCTGCACCCGGGTCAGATGCCAGACCAACCACGCGATCGAGTTGGCCCCCGGATCGATCCGATAGCACAGCTGATCCTCCCCCAGTCCGTCCACTGCCTCGTGCACTACTTCTCGGATCCGCCCGAAGGCGTCGAGCAACACATCGACACTGATCATCCCCGAGACTCCTCTCTCGATGTCAATGCACCGACGGTACTCACCAGGGGCACTCGCCCGGCGCAGCTGTCGCGGTGCGCCGCCGCCCGGACCGGTGCATGGCACGATGGAGCGCAGATGTAGACGATCCGAGCGAGGACACAGGATCCGCGAGATGGTGATGCGCCGTTCCCTCTCGCAGCGACGAGCTGCGCTGGAACAAGAATGGTCCCAATGGATACCCTCCGGAGCACCACAGGGTGATTCCGTGCTGCGTCGCGAAGTCGCGCAATCGTGGCTACGGTCGTTGCGCACCGTCGATCCCACACGCGAGCAGGCACCCCTCGTCGACGCCGACGTGAATGCCCGCTGGGCCGACTCTCCGCTGCGCACGCCGGTAGCCGAGCTCAGCGACCACCTGCGCGGTATCACCGAAGACGCGGGCTATGTCGCGGCGATCACCGACGAGACGGGCACCATCCTGTGGTCGTGCGGCGGCCCGCTCATGCGCCGTCGCGCCGAGAAGCTGAACTTTGCGCCGGGCGGCCGGTGGGACGAGGCGCACATGGGCACGAACGCGCTGTCGTTGGCGTTGCGCACCGATCGGCCCCATACCGTGTTCTCCGCGGAGCATTTGGTGGCGGCCCTACACGGGTGGGTGTGTTACTGCGTACCGATCCGGGACGCGGACGGTCGTCGACTCGGCGTCCTCGACCTGTCCACCACATGGGACCGCGCCCATCCACTGGCGATGTCCACCGCCCGCGCTTTGGCCACCGCTATAGAGACCGCGCTGCGCCACCAGGCACCCACACCACCGGGAGTCCGCCTGACCTGTCTGGGTAGTGGCCGGCTGACCCGCGGCGGCACGCCGGTACGGCTGCGCCCCAGGCAACTGGAGATCCTGTCACTGCTGGCGCTCGAACCCGAGGGATACACCCATGAGCGCCTACATTTCGCGGTATATGGGGATCGACCGGTCGGCGCGAGCACCCTCAAGTCCGAGATGTCGCATCTGCGACGTGCGACCGGTACTGACATCACCAGCCGGGTCTACCGACTGACCAGCCCGCTGACCTGCGACGCGGTCGAAGTGCTCGCCGCACTCGAAGCCGGCGACACCACCACGGCCGTCGAGCTGTATCGCGGGCCGCTGCTACCCGAGTCGCAGACGCCCGGGATCGCCCAGTGGCGCGACTACCTGGAGGTCGGGGTACGCACTGCGGTGCTGAGCAGCGGGTCGGCCGAGCATGCGCTTCGATTCGGTGAACGAGTCCCGCACGACGCCGAGATCCACGAACACGCGCTGACCCTTTTGCCGCCAGGCGACGGTCGGCGCTCACTTGCCATGGCCCGGCTGCACAGCGCGCTGCGGAGCTGAACTCTACCCAGGTGTTTCCCATTCGATGCGCGCTGCGACGCACTCCTCAATGTTTCATCAACCTTGACCGTGCATAGTGACCTGTATCACGGCTGAGTCGCCGTGTATTACCACCCGCAACCAGCGAGGAGTCACCCGCCATGCGCTACGCAAAGCCCGGAACCGAGGGCAGCGTCGTCGAGTTCGCTGCACGTTACGAGAACTTCATCGGCGGCGAATGGACCGCCCCGGTCGAGGGGCGCTACTTCGAGAATCCCTCCCCGGTGGACGGTCGGACCTTCTGCGAAGTGGCACGATCCTCGGCCGCCGACATCGACCTCGCGTTGGACGCCGCACACCGTGCGGCCGATTCGTGGGGCGCCACCTCGACTACCGAGCGAGCCAATGTCCTCAACAAGATCGCCGACCGGATCGAGGACAATCTCGAAATGCTGGCCGTGGCCGAGACCTGGGAGAACGGGAAGCCGGTCCGAGAGACGCTGGCGGCAGATCTGCCGCTGGCAATCGATCACTTCCGGTACTTCGCCGGGGCCATCCGCGCCCAGGAAGGCGGCATCAGCGAGATCGACGGGGATACTGTCGCCTACCACTTCCATGAACCGCTCGGGGTGGTCGGTCAGATCATCCCGTGGAATTTTCCCATCCTGATGGCGGCCTGGAAGGTCGCGCCGGCGCTGGCTGCAGGCAATGCCGTGGTCCTCAAACCAGCGGAGCAAACTCCGGCATCGGTATTGAAAGTGGCCGAACTGATAGCGGACCTGTTGCCACCCGGCGTGCTCAATGTGGTGAACGGCTTCGGCGTCGAAGCAGGCAAACCTCTGGCTTCCAGCCCGCGGGTAGCCAAGGTCGCCTTCACCGGTGAGACCACAACCGGCAGACTGATCATGCAGTACGCGAGCGAGAACATCATTCCGGTCACGCTGGAATTGGGCGGTAAGAGTCCGAACATCTTCCTGCCCGACATCGTGTCGGCCGACGACGCCTTCTTGGACAAGGCAGTCGAGGGATTCGTGATGTTCGCACTCAATCAGGGCGAGGTGTGCACTGCACCGTCGCGCGCGCTGATCCATTCGTCGATCTATGACGAGTTCATCGCCAGATGCATCGAGCGAACCAAGGCGATCACCAGTGGAGATCCGCTGGACGACGCCACCATGATCGGCGCGCAGGCCAGCAACGACCAGTACGAGAAGATCATGTCCTACATCGACATCGGACGCCGCGAAGGTGCGCAGGTGCTCGTAGGCGGTGGTCCGCGCAAAGTCCAGGAATACCCCGACGGCAACTACGTGGAACCGACGATCTTCCGCGGCCACAACGACATGCGGATATTCCAGGAGGAGATCTTTGGGCCGGTGCTCGCGGTGACCACCTTCGACTCCACCAACGAGGCGCTGGAAATCGCCAACGACACGCTCTACGGCTTGGGCGCTGGGGTGTGGACCCGAGATGTCAATACCGCCTACCGGCTCGGCCGGCAGATCAAAGCCGGCCGGGTCTGGACCAACTGCTATCACACCTACCCCGCGCACGCAGCCTTCGGCGGCTACAAGAAGTCCGGTATCGGCCGCGAGAACCACCGCATGATGCTCGACCACTATCAGCAGACCAAGAACCTGCTGGTCAGCTACTCCCCGAATGCTCAGGGATTCTTCTGATGCCCGATCCCGTCTGCCGTGTCGACATCACCGATGGCGCGACGGACCTCCTGCGCAGGCTGATTGCGCAGCACGGTCCGGTCATGTTCCATCAGTCCGGCGGCTGCTGCGACGGCAGTGCACCGATGTGCTATCCGCGCGGCGAATTTCGGGTCGGCGCGTCGGATGTGCTGCTGGGATGCCTCGATGCGGACACCCCGTTCTGGATGAGCGCCGACCAGTACGAGTACTGGCGTCACACCCACCTCACCGTTGATGTCGTCCGGGGTCGGGGCAGCGGGTTTTCTCTGGAGGCTCCAGAAGGCGTGCGATTTCTGACTCGCTCACGGCTGCTGGCCGACGACGAGTTGGCGGTACTCGACCAGAACCCGCCACGAACCGGGGCGGACCCGCCATGACCCAGCGACGTCCGGACCTGCCGGGCAGTGGTCTATCCTGCCGTCATGGCCACTGCCGAGTGCAGCGGCCATGTGGTCGGCACAGCGCAGCGCGCCACGAATCCGTCGCCACCTGACGACTATCGGTCAGGTGGCGACCTCTGGCCGATCGTGAGATTCGGCCAACGGTGAGGTGCGGCAGGTGGACAGCGTGGAATGGGTCGAGCGGGGAGCATCGATCGCCGACCGTCTGACGACGACCCAAGCACCACCGCCGGCATGGCTGGTGGCCGCGGTCGCGATGGTGGCCCTGTTGCTCGTGGGATCCACCACGATATGGCGAGCCACTCGCCATATCGTCACCATCGCGCATGAAGGTGGGCATGCGCTGGCTGCATTGGCGACCGGCAGGAAGCTCAACAGGATCCACGTGCATTCGGATTCGTCCGGCCTGACGGTGTCGAGCGGAAGACCCTCTGGGTTGGGGATGATCCTGACGACGATGGCCGGCTACCCGGCGCCGCCGTTGCTGGGTCTCGGTTTCGCCGCCTTGTTGGGCGCCGATCGCATCACGCTGATGCTCTGGACCGTCGTCGCGCTACTCGCGGCGCTGTTGATCAAGATCAGAAATATACACGGTGTCGTGTCCGTACTCGCTCTCGGTGCGGCGGTCTTCGGCGTCTCCTGGTTCGGATCGGATACGCTGCAGGCCGGTTTCGCCTACCTGGGGACCTGGTTTCTGTTGTTCGCCGGGGCACGTCCGGTGGTCGAGTTGCAGCGCACGCGGTCCCGGCAACGTTCCCGGTACGGCGAGATCGACTCCGATGCCGATCAACTCGCTCGACTCACCCGATTGCCGGGGCTGCTGTGGGTCGTCGTGTTCGGCGCGATTGCGACGGGTTCGCTCCTACTCGGTTCGATGCTACTGATCAGCGGCATCGTCGGGAACTGTTGGCCGAACGCATCCTTCAGCTGCGGCGCGACACCGCGTTGACACCCGGACGGTCGATGCCAGCCCGAAGTGGGCACCGGTGAACAGCGCGACCGGCCCGGTAGGCACCATGGTCCCATGAGATTGCGCATTTTCACCGAGCCACAGCAGGGAGCGACCTACGACACCTTGCTGACCGTCGCCAAAGCCAGCGAAGACCTGGGCTTCGACGCGTTCTTCCGCTCGGACCACTATCTGGCCATGGGAGATGTCGATGGCTTGCCCGGACCCACGGACGCCTGGATCACACTGGCCGGGTTGGCGCGGGAAACCAGCCGGATTCGGTTGGGCACTCTGGTCACTGCTGCCACGTTCCGGCTGCCCGGACCGCTGGCCATCCAGGTGGCCCAGGTGGACCAGATGTCCGGCGGACGCGTGGAGTTGGGCCTGGGCACCGGTTGGTTCGCCTCGGAGCACACCGCGTATGGCATCCCCTATCCAGCGGACAAGTTCGCCCGGTTCGAAGAGCAGTTGGCGATAATTACCGGGCTCTGGTCCACCGAACCCGGCTCCACGTTCAGCTACGACGGCAAGCACTACCAACTCGTCGACTCGCCTGCACTGGCCAAACCGAAGCAGGACCGGCTGCCGTTGCTGATCGGCGGCTTCGGCCCTACCCGCACGCCGCGGCTCGCCGCCCAGTATGCGGACGAGTTCAATATCCCGTTCGCATCGGTCGAGGACAGCGCGCGGCGATTCGAAATAGTGCGCGCCGCCGCGACGGCGCGCGGCCGAGCAGCCGACGATCTGACCTACTCCAACACTCTCGTGGTGTGTGTCGGCGCCACGGATGCCGACGTCGCGCGGCGAGCCGCGGCAATCGGGCGCGACGTGGAGAACCTGAAAGTCGATGGATTGGCCGGATCTCCGGCCGAGGTGGTGGACAAGATCGGCAGGTATGCCGAGATCGGCGCCGGCCGCATCTATCTGCAGGTGCTGGACCTGAGCGATCTCGACCATCTCGAGCTGATCGCTACGCAGGTGCAATCGCAGGTGTGAGTCTCGCCGGATGGGTCGTTCAACGACGGCCCACCCGCTGGGCTCGCCGATTCATAACAGCCGATACGAAATGGAGTGACGACCGACACGTAATCTATATATTGTGCACCATATAGTTTTCCTCTACATTATTTCTCGTGACCGATCATCTCACCGTCGATGCGCAGCTGTGCTTCAAGCTCTACACGGCGTCCCGGGCGATGACTGCGGCCTACCGCCCGAAACTGGAGCGACTCGGGCTCACCTACCCGCAGTACTTGGTGATGCTGAGCCTGTGGGAGCGTGACAACCGCAGCGTGGGCGACGTCTGCCAAGCACTGGAGCTGGACTCCGGGACGATCTCCCCACTCTTGAAACGGCTGGAGGCAGCCGGGCTGATCGAGCGACGACGGGCCGCGACCGACGAACGTCGCGTCGACATCCGCCTCACCGAACAGGGACGCGCCCTGCGCGCCGAAGCGAGCTGCATCCCCACCGAGATGTTCGATGCCTTCGCCTTGCCCCCCGATGAGCTGCGAATGCTCCACGACACCCTGCCACGATTGACCAGATCACTGATGTCCCACATCACCGAAGGAGAGTAAAGTGCAGATCCTCTACACCGCCGAGGCATTGTCCACCGGCGACGGGCGCAACGGATCCACGCGCACGTCCGATGGCAAGATCGACCTGAGCCTGTCCATTCCCAAAGAAATGGGCGGCCCCGGCACCGGTACCAACCCCGAGCAGCTGTTCGCCGCGGGCTACGCGGCGTGCTTCCATTCGGCGCTGCGACTGGTCGGCACACAGGAACGAGCCAACATCGACGACTCGGCGGTTGGCGCGAAGGTGGGTATCGGGTCGAACGACGCCGGCGGCTACGGTCTGACGGTTACGCTGGAAGTGTCGCTTCCTCATCTGTCCCGAGAGGATGCGCAGACGCTCGCCGACAAGGCACACCAGGTGTGCCCGTACTCCAATGCGACCCGCGGCAATATCGATGTGGAGGTTCTCGTCGCCGCGGACTGATCACCAAGGAGCGGATATGCGTGCCGTAGTCTACGAAAAGTTCGGCGAACCAGAGAATGTGCTCACCATCGAAGAGCGACCCATTCCGGAGCCGGGCCCAGGTGAGGTACGGCTCGCATTGATGCTGTCCCCGGTGCATCACCATGATCTGGCGATCGTGCGCGGTCTCTATGGCTACAAACCGGCGCTGCCCGCCATCCCAGGCACCGAAGCCCTCGCGCGGGTCGACGCGCTCGGCCCAGGTGTCAGCCACTTGGCGGTCGGCGACCGTGTGGCGGTGTACAAGGATCAGTTCGTCTGGGCGGAGTACTTCCTTGCTCCAGCGCAGACGGCCATTGCGTTGCCGGATGCCGTGCCCGACGAAATCGCAGCTCAAGTGTGTATCCTGCCGGCGACCGTGCACGTGTTGCTCGAAGACCTCGGCCTACACCGCGGACAATGGCTGGCAATCAACGCCGCCAACGGAGCGGTCGGCAGACTGGTCAACTTCCTCGCTCGGCAACGGGGTCTGCGGGTCTTGAATCTGGTCCGCTCGTCCGCCTCGGTCGCCGCACTGAACGAACTCGGCTTCAGCCCAGCGCTCGACACCGAAAGCGAAGGCTGGCTCGATCGGGTCGAGGCGCTCACTCACGGTGCGCCGATCACCCGGGCCATCGACCAGATCGGCGGTAGGGCCATCGGCGACGAATTGGCACTGCTGACCAAGGGAGGCGAGTTGATCTCCATGGGTAACCTGGCGGGCGAGCCGATGCAGCTCAATACGGGCACACTCATTTTCAAAGAAGCCCTGCTCAAAGGTTACTGGGCGCGCAGGCGGCTGGAATCGCTCTCGACGGCTGAGTTCGTGCGCCTGTTGAGCGACTCCATCGAGCTCACCACCCGGGGCGAGGTACCGATCGGTATCGAAGCCACCTACCCGTTGGAGTCCGCGGCCGAGGCCGCTGTCGCCACCGAGGCCCGTGGACGCAATGGCAAGATCGCACTGCGCGTCTGACCCTCCTCGTGCGCGGCAGTCGCCGTCTTCCCAGAAATACCGCTCGAACCTGCGCCACCCCGAATCGGCCATCGCATCGAACGACGCCAGTGGGTGTGCTTGGACGGTTATCCTAGAGGTATCGCTTCCTCGTCTGTTCCGTGAGGATGCGCCGGCACTCGCCGACAAGGCGCACCAGGTGTGCCCGTATTCCAACGCGACCCGCGGCAATATCGATGTGGAGGTTCTCGACGCCGCAGACTGATCACCAAGGAGCGGATATGCGTGCCGTCGTCTACGAAAAGTTCGGCGAACCAGGGGACGTGCTGACCATCGAGGAGCGCCCCATTCCGGAGCCGGGGCCAGGTGAGGTACGACTCGCATTGATACTCTCCCCGGTGCATCACCATGATCTGGAGATCGTGCGCGGCCTCTACGGATACAAGCCGCCGCTGCCCGCCACCCCCGGCACCGAAGCCGTCGCGCGGGTCGACGCGCTCGGCCCAGGTGTCAGCCACTTGGCGGTCGGCGACCGAGTGACGGTGTACAAGGATCAGAACATCTGGGCCGAGTACTTCCTGGCTCCTGCGCGGGTGGCCGTACCCTTGCCCGATACCGTGTCCGACGAAGTCGCGTGCCAGCTCTACGTCATGCCGGCGACCGCGTACGTGTTGCTCGAAAGTGTGGCTCTACGACCTGGACAGTGGCTGGCGATCAATGCTGCCAACGGCGCGCTCGGCAGACTGGTCAACTTCCTCGCTCGGCGACGAGGTCTGCGGGTGCTGAGCCTGGTGCGCGGAACTGCCGCGGTCACAGCGCTGAACGAACTGGGCTTCGATCCAGCGCTCGACACCGAAAGCGAAGGCTGGCTCGATCAGATCGAGGCGGTCACCCAGGGTGCGCCGATCACGCGGGCCATCGACCAGCTCGGCGGTAAGGCCACCGGCGACGAACTGACGCTGCTGGCCAAAGAAGGCAGGCTGATCTCGTTGGGTGACCTGGCAGGCGAATCGATGCAGCTCGATACCGACACACTCATCTTCAAACGAGCCGTGATCGAAGGATACTGGGCGCGAAGCCGGATCGACTTGGTCCCAGATATGCAGTTCATGCGCGTGTTCGGCGACTTGATCAAACTCGCTGCGCAAGGCGTGGTGCCGATCGACATCGAAGCCGCCTACCCGTTGGAGTCCGCGGCCGAGGCTGCCATCGCCACCGAAACCCGCGGACGCAATGCCAAGGTCGGGCTGCGGGCTTAAATCGAGGTGCGAGCCCACGTCGGGTGGCCGTCCTCGAGCACGGCCATCGCCGCGTTGTGCCCGGGAATACCGCTGACCCCTCCACCCCGAATCGCCCCGGCCCCGCACAGGAATATGTTGCGATGATCGGTCGACACCCCCCACCGCGTCGCAGGATCGGTCGGGTCTGCCTCATTCGGGAGGTACGGAAATGCCAGCTCTCGGTGGAAGATGTGCCCACCGGGCAGGCCGAGTTCGCGCTCGAGGTCCGGCGGAGTCAGCGCTTCCATGCAGGGCGCGCCATTCTCATCGACCGCCAGGCAGTCGGTGATCGGCTCCGCCAGAACCGAATCCAGGTGCGCAAGAGTAGCATTCACCATGCCTGTCTTCGCGCCCTCCGGATCCACAGCGAACAAGTCTGCGTGCGCATGCAGACCGAACAGCGTCAGTGTGTGCATACCACGAGTGGCCGAGTCGGACGCCACGATCGTCGGGTCGGTGAGCGTGTGACAGTAGATCTCCGCGGGCGGCACAGATGGTATACGGCCCATCGCAGCTTCACGGTAGGCACGGTCGAGTTGGGTGTAGGACTCACCGAGGTGGAAGGTTCCGCTGAAGGCCTCGCGTGGACCGACATGGAGATCGTGCAGCCGTGGCAACCGGCGCAGCAACATATTCACCTTCAACTGCGCACCCGCCGGCTTCCGCGGTGTCGAATCGCCCAACAACTCGGCGAGCACAAACGGGGCGGCATTCACCAGCACGTGGCGCGCACCGACCCTACCCTCGCAGAATTCGACTTCCGCCGTAGTGTCGTCGGTGTCGATCTTGGTAACCTCGCAGGCAGTGATGATCTCCGCACCCGCCGACCTCGCCGCCACGGCCAGGGTATCGGTGAGCGCTCCCATCCCACCGACCGGTACTTCCCACTGCCCGGTGCCCCCGCCGATCACGTGATACAGAAAGCAGCGATTCTGCCGTAGCGACGGATCGTGTGCCCGAGTGAACGTGCCGATCAATGCGTCGGTGAGGACCACGCCGCGGACCGTGTCGTCGATGAACGTCGATTCGATCGTCTCGCCCAGCGGCCGCTCGAAGACCCCCTCCCACAGAGCTTGGTCCGCGACGATCGTCCGCAGCTCGTCTCTGGACGGCAGTGGCCGAGTCAAGCTAGGAAACACCCGGCGCGCCATCCGCCCGATCGCGCCATAGAACCCTTGCCAAGCGCGGAATTCGCGCTGCGAACCGGTGAACCGGGCAAAGCTCGCCTCGGTCCGCGCGTGCGCCGAGGAGACGAGCAGACCCTGCTCACCGACAGGCGTGTACGACGAAACCGATCGGCGGGCGGTCACGAACCGCAACCCCAGATCGTTCACGATCGATCGGGGCAACAGACTCACCAGATACGAGTAGCGCGACAACCGCGCATCGAAACCCGCGAATACCCGCGCCGACACCGCAGCTCCCCCAATGCGCGGTTGCCGCTCGAACAGCAGAACCGACCGACCGGCCCTCGCCAAGTACGCGGCGGCTACCAAACCGTTGTGGCCTCCACCGACGATCACCACATCGTAAGAGGAACGAACTGGCTTCATCCGTTCTCGATAGCACATTTCTCGTCACAGCGGCCGGGTTGGTATCGGGCACTCACGCATATCCATTCGTTCATTGTCAGATGGTCTCTGGGCTCCCTATCGTCGAGGTGCGGCTATGGACGATCACAGCTCAGGACAACGGCTGGTCGGAGTCGGAAGGAGCGAAAGCGAATGAATCTGGAGAAGGTTGCCGCATTGGGGGTGGTCGAGCAGCGTGAGTTATTGGCTCGAGGAGCCATTACGGCGCAGCAGCTCGTGGAGTCGACCGTGGACCGCATCGAGGCGGCAGCCGACCTGGGCGCCTTCGTTCGCGTACTGCGAGCAGAAGCCAAGGCAGCAGCCAGTGAACGCGACCGGGAGCGCGCCGCGGGCGGCGACCTCGGCCCCTTGCACGGCATTCCGATCGCTGTGAAGGACGAGTACGACGTCGCGGGCGTGGTAACCACCTTCGGCACCCGAGCGAACTCGACGCCGGCGGCGGCGGACGCCGAGATGGTACGCAGGCTGCGCGCCGCCGGGGCGATCATCATCGGGAAGACGGCAATGCCGGAATTCGGGCAGTGGCCGTTCACCGAGTCCACCACCTTCGGGATGACACACAACCCATGGGACCACGCGCGTTCCCCTGGCGGCTCCAGCGGCGGCTCGGCGGCCGCAGTGGCGGCCGGGTTGGTTCCTGCGGCGCTCGGCGGCGACGGCGGTGGCTCGATCCGGATTCCGGCGGCCTGCTGTGGAGTCTTCGGGCTCAAACCGCAACGTGGGCGCGTACCGCTCGCCCCGCATCGGCATCTGTGGTGGGCGCTGGGAGTTGCCGGACCACTCACTCGCAGCGTGCTGGACTCGGCGCTCATCTACGACGTCATTCGCGGCGCCACTCCCACCGACCGATTCCGTGCACCGGAACCGACGATGTCGTTCGAAGCAGCTGCCCGTGGACCGGTCCGACCGCTACGGATCGGCTACAGCACGAAGGCTCCTCTGCCGCTGGTGAAACCCGATCCGATCCACACGCGAGCCGTCCACGACACCGCAAAACTTCTGCGGGGGCTGGGGCATACGGTGATGGAAGTCGACCCCGACTATCCAGTCACGGCGCACGCTTTCCTTCCGCAGGTCTATGGCGGAATCCGTGCCGAGCTTCCCGCCGTGGATCACCCCGAACTACTCGAACGTCGAACCAGGCAATCACTCGCGGTCGGCGCCTGGGCGCGGGGTCCGGTCATCGAATGGGCCATACGACGGGGAGAAGCGTCGAGATCCAAGGTCGAGCAGATCTTCGCCGAGTGCGATCTGCTGCTCACCCCCACCACGGCCGGACGCCCACCGCTGTTGGGGGCGCTCGACGGGACCAACACCCTGGGCGCCATGCGGGTCTCGATTCCGATGGCCGCATATACCGCGTTGTGGAACGTCACCGGTCATCCGGCGGCCGCCCTGCCAGCAGGTGTCGGAGAGGACGGACTCCCTTTGTCGGTACAAATTGTCGGGCCGACCAACGGTGAGACAACGATTCTGTCGGTTGCCGCGCAAATCGAGCAAGCCCGCCCATTCCCTCATCCAGGTCGATGACTCCGTTCGTCGGCACACCAGCCCGACCAGCGTTCGACGTCGATGGCGATAACCGGTCCCGGCGGCGGCTGATGCCGATACGCCGGATATCGAGCGGCCAGGCGTTGTTTCGCCAAGTCCGCCTCGGCGGCACCGGCAATGCGCGCGTCGCCATCGGCTCGAACCCACCACAGGTTGCTCCAGTCGTCGTCATACCGATCGGCAAGCACCGTAACCGCTGGATTGGCTGCGATATTGGCCAGGCGGCGTAGCGCCGTGGTCGTCTTCGGTTTGCTGTCGACTGCGGTATAGATCACCTCGGTGACGACAGCGAACACGACGGGAACCAGATGTGGGCGGGCAGCAGCCGACACCGTGGCCAATCGCGCGACCGGACTGGCAGTGAATCGCCGGTAGGCCTCCCCGGTGCTGAGCCGCATACAGGCCTCCTCGACGCCGCCAGGCGGGCAAATCAGGGAACGAGCCCGCTCTTTCCCCTATGCAACCGGACATTTGCCATGAAATCACAGCGATCGATCACAGCCACGCTACGGTCGAGTGCATGTATGACCCCTCGACAGGCGATACTGCCAGAAGGAAGGCGGTCGTGGACATCGATATCCCAAACCGGCTGAATCTTGCGTTCGAGATGTGGGAACGCGCGCACGGCCGCCCGCTGGACGACGACACCGTCGCGTCCTGGTTGACCGCCGCCGGATACGAGCTTTCGCCCCACTATGTGGCGCAAGTCCGGCAGGGGGAGATCACGACGCTCCCGGAGCCTGCCCGTGCCGGACTTGCGCAGGTTTTCGGCTTGGACCCCGGCTATTTCGGCTTCGACCCAGGCCCTGACCAGACGGCGGACGCCGAAGTGATTGCGCATCTGGACAATTCCGCACTGCGTCGGCTCGGACAAGCCGTCGATGGGGTCTCGCTGCGGACATTGCTCTATCTGGAGTCCGTCGCCGACGTCCTCCGTCAAGCCGATGGACTGCCGCCTCGCGAACAAACCGCACAGCTGTAACCGGCGCAGACACCCGCGTCGAGCCTGAAGATCACATTGCTGTCCGATCGAATCAGCTCAGTACAGTGGGGCGGTGATTCGCACCGCCGCATTGGCCCACATCAAAGATCGTCGGCTCCTCCAGGCACGATCGATCGGCAAGGACGTGTTCTACATGGCCGGCGGGAAAATCGACCCTGGTGAAACGCCTGAGGCCGCGCTGCGTCGTGAAGTGCGGGAAGAACTGGGTGTCGGCGTCATTTCACTCGACGAACTCGGAGTATTTCATTCCGAGGCGTATGGGCACACCCCCGGGACCCGGCTGCATATGACCTGCTTTACCGCCGAACTCGATGAACAACCGCACCCAGCCAGTGAAATCGCTGAACTCCGATACTTCAGCGGCGGTGAATATGCCGCCATGGATCACGTCGCTCCCGGATCGCTGATGGTGTTCCGGACTTTACACGACCTCGGCGTGATCGACTGGTGAGCACAGGGGGTCGCACTGGACCAGCGCATCGAACCAACGTCCCGGACCTGCGCCGCCCCCAGCCACGCTGCTCGGGGCGGCATCGGAGCGAATCAGTCTCTGGGCTCCAGGTCGACCGGGAGACGAGCATGGCCATTGGAGATGAAGCTCGATACCGCGCCCAGATCGCTGGGGTCCGCGGCCAAACGCATAGCGGGGAAGCGCTGGAACAGGGCCGGCAACGAAACCTCGGCTTCCAACCGAGCCAGCGGCGCACCCAGGCAGTGATGCACCCCATAACCGAAAGCCATGTGCTCCTTACTGGGCCGCAGCACGTCGAATTCGTCGGCGGTCGGGCCGTGGAGCTTCGGATCGCGGTTGGCTGCAGCGTACGACGCGAGAATCGGGTCCCCCTTGGCGATCTTGATGCCATCGATTTCGATGTCGTCGGCGGCGAAGCGCAGCGGAAGGTGCGCCACCGGAGCTTCGAACCGCAGTGATTCCTCGATCAGGTCCGACCAGGTCGCCTGTCCTGCCTGCACCTCGCCGCGCTGGTCGGAACGAGTCAGCCACAGGAAGATCGCTTGGTCGAGCAGATTCACAGTGGTCTCGTGACCGGCGCTGATGACCAGTAGCATCGTGTCGAGCAGTTCCTGTTCGGTCAACTGCGCACCGTCTTCCTCGGCACGTTGGGCGATCAACAGGCTGGTCATGTCATCGGCCGGTTCTGCACGTTTGAGGGCGATGAGTTCTCCGAGAATCCGGTACATCTCCATGTAGTTGGCCTGCGACTGCTCCGGACTGAGCGAGGTGTCGAAAATGCCGTCGACGCAGGCGCGCAGACCACTGTTCAACGACTCCGGAACCCCCATCAGTGCGCTGATCACCTGAATCGGCAGTGGGTAGGCGAAGTCCTCCCGCAGGTCCACCGGACCGTCGGACGCTTTCGCTGCCAGTCCGTCGAGCAGGCCCGCGGTGATCTGCTCGATCATCGGACGCATTGCCTGGGAGCGGCGCAGCGTGAACGCGGGTGCGATCAGTTTGCGCAACCGTCGGTGATCTGTGCCATAGGCGGTGAACATATTGGTCACGGCCACCCACAGATACAGCGGCCAATCCGGTGGTATCTCCCCGTTGATGAATGCGGGCCAGTGCTGCCTGGCGTCCTTCGACACCCTCGAGTCCGCAAGCAGCCGCTTGAGGATGGCCGCGTCGGTGATCGACCATGCCTGCACTCCACCGGGCAGCTCGACAAGGGTGGCTGGACCACGGTCACGAATACGAGCGGACTCACCCTGGATATCGGCGCCCATCGGGTCGAGCACTAGGGGCTGAGCGTTCATCGGCCTCTCCTTAATACACATTCAACGGTGGGGATTTCGGAAAAACGACGGGAAGCGATACCAAGGCTCGGTGGAACGGACCCGGCCGGTAGGACAGCTGCTCGGGCGAGACGGCCAACCTCAGCTCCGGCAGCGCGTCGAGCAGCTGATCGATGGCGTCCTGGACGACCAGATAGGCGACCGACCGGGCCGGGCACGCATGCGGCCCAACGCTCCACGCCAGATGCGCGCGATTGTCGATGCTTTCACCGAAACCGATCGCGGGATCGTTGTTGCAGCCGGTCATGCTGATCAATACCGGTTGGTGTGCGGGCAACCACACCCCATCGATCAAGATCGGCTGCTTGGGATAGCTGACGCAATAGTTCGACATCGGCGGGTCGTTGAACAACACCTCGTCGAGGGCGTCACGTGTGGAGAGGCTTCCGCCCAAAAAACTTCCCGCGAAACGGTCGTCGGTCAGCATGAGCCGCAGTGTGTTGACGATCAAATTCTGTTGTGGCTCGATCCCAGCGGCGTACAGCGTGACCAGCTGGTGGATCATCTCCATATCATCCAATTGCGACGGATGACTCAACAAGCGAGAAGTGATGTCGTCCCCGGGCTCTTTTCGCTTCAGCTGCACCAGGCTGAACAGTGCGTCGCTGAGCATCGCGTTGCCCTTGTCCGCGTTGACACCCTCGAAGATGGCGGCCATGCCGGTCGATACCTGCTGGCCGATATCCGCGGGGCACCCGAGTATGGCGTTCACCGCAGCGAAACTGAGCGGAAAGGCGTATTGGCTGATCAGTTCAGCCGCACCGTCCTCACAGAATGCATTGATCAGCGGGAGGGCTATCTGTTCCACGGTGCTGTGCAGCGCGTGCAAATCGATCTCGCCGATACTCGCCACATTTGCCTGCCGATAGCGCAGGTGCTCCAGACCTGAGCTGCGCAATGCGTTCGGCCGCCACTCCAGCATGGGTAGCACCGGGCACTCGCCGGGAATACCTTTCTGCCACGTGCGCGGATCTGCAGGGAAGTGCTCGGGGTCGTTGAGGATACGCAGCGCCGTATGATAGCCGATCACCAACGTGGCGGGCACATTCGGCGCCAATTCCACTGGGACGAGCGGCCCGTAGGTGCGGCGCATCTCGCGGAAGGCCCGGTGCGGATCCGCAGCGTACTCCTCCGAATACAAGGCATAGCGGGGCCGGTCGGTGTCGATCGGCGAGCCGTGCTGGACAGGGCAACCACTCGCGGATGCCGAGGAGAGTGGCGAAAACTGTGGCGTGGTCACAAGAAAGAGACTCCAGAAGGGACGAACGGTCGATGAGCGTGGCCGATGTGCGTCGGTACGCCCATCGAGCACATGCGTCGAGTCGGTGCGGTCGGATCGGGCTCCATGTCGGATCGGCACCTGTCTCGAGGGGCAGGTAGTGGCCGACCTCCGAGGTGGCTACCTCCCTTCCTGCTGTATCGACATACCGGTGGCCATTGCGCCCAGTCGACCGGCTCCGCGGCCAAGCCGCGCGGTCAGACTGAGAAAGCACGTGCCTCGATCACGTGCGTCGAGTTGGTTGGTGTGGGCCCGGGTTCCGTCTCGGTGCCATATCCCCTTGGTACAGAGCATATCCCGTTTGGACGCAGAATGCGGCTCGACCGAGGCATGTCCAGCCCGTACCGCGAGTTCCCCTGCCTCACCAACCGGACGACCAGGGAATATGCACATTTCAGAACAGAATTTCGATCGCATGAACAGCTCTCGTGGACACTCCCCTCACATCATCAACGGGGGAGACTTCGGAAATACGACCGGCAGGGCCGCCAATGCCCGATGAAAGGGACCCGGGCGCCAGAACAGGTGGCTCCTGGGCACGGCCAGCCGCATGTCGGGCAGGGCATCGAAAAGTTGATCGATTGCCTCTCGAACGACCACAGACGCCACAGTTTTCGCCGGGCAGGCATGCGGGCCGACGGCCCACGCGAGATGGGCGCGATTGCCGGTACGGTCACCGCTGCGGACCGCCGGATCGTTGTTGCAGGCCGCGAGACTGATGAGCACTGGTTGATGCGCCGGCAACCAGGTATCAGCGACCACGATCGGTTGCCGCGGATATGTAATACACATATTCGCCACCGGTGGGTCGCTGAACAGCACCTCATCGAGTGCATCACGCGACGACAGGCCGCCGTCGAGAACGTCATCGGTGGAACGACCGTCGGTGAGCATCAACAGCACAGCGCTCGTCATCAGGTTCTGCTGTGGTTCGATCGCCGCACCGTAGAGACCGACGAGCTGAGAAAGCATCTCGTCGTCGGTCAGGTTGGACCAATGATGGGCCAGTCGCGACGCGACATCGTCACCGGGTGCTGCGCGCCGCAGCCGGATCAGCTCCGTCAACGCAGACGACAGCATTCGCATCCCGCCGACCGGGTCGACGGCCTCGACGAGCATGGCCATGCCGGCCGTGACGCGGTGCCCGAGCGCCGACGGACAGCCGACGATCTCGTTGAACACTGCGCACACGAGCGGAAACGCGTACTGCGTGACCAGGTTCGCAGTACCAGCTCGACAGAAGGTGTTGATCAGCGGAACGGCGAACCGCTCCACCATGGAATGGAGCTCGTGTAGATCGATACCCTCGATGCTCGTGCTGTAGGCCCCTCGATAGCGCGCATGGGCCGCTCCGCTATTGCGCTGCGCGTTCGGATGCCACTCCATCATCGGGCGAATGGGCGAATCCGAGGTAAGACTCTTCTGCCAGATGCGGGGGTCGGCCGGAAAGTGCTCCGGATCGTTCAGGATCCGGACAGCTTCCTGGTACCCGATCACCAGTGTGGCCGAAACCCCCTGCGACAGTTCGATCGGCACCAAGGAGCCGTGGCGCCTACGCATTTCTCCGTAGGCGCCATGTGGATCCGCTGCGAATTCCGGTGAATACACCCGAACACGGTCCTCGTCGGAACCGAGCTGCGATGTGTGCCCGACCGGACAACCGCCCGTCGACCTGGAGGCGGCGGGCGCCTGCTGTGCGGTCAAGAACGAGACTCCAGACGGTGGAACAGGAATTCGACGAGCGTGATCAGCGAATGCAAACATGTGCCGCGGTCTCGCGCGTCCAGTGTGGTCAGCGGTGTTCCTGGTTCCAGGTCCAGCGCATCACGGACCTCCTCCAGCGGGAAGTGCCGTGCTCCTTCGAACTGGTTGACCGCCACCGAATACGGAACTCCCCGCTCTTCGAGCACCGAAAGGACCTCATCGGACTTGTCGATCCGGCGGGTGTCGACCAGCACCAGGGCTCCGAGCGCCCCCCGGGCCAACTCCTCCCACAACGGGACGAAACGCTGCTGGCCGGGAGTCCCGAACAGATACAGCGCTAGCGTAGAACTGAGCGTGATACGACCGAAGTCCATCGCGACAGTGGTCTGCGACTTTCCTGGTAGGCCTGCCATGTCATCGACGCCGACGCTGGCCTGGGTGATGGTCTCTTCGGTGCGCAGCGGCTTGATCTCCGAAATACTGCTCACGAATGTGGTCTTACCGACGCCGAAGTTTCCGGCCACCAACAGTTTCACCGAACGGGTCACTGTCTCCGGCACGTAGTCGACCGAACGGTCAGACGGCGAGAGCACGGAGCCCATTGAGTACCTCCTCCAGCAGGGCGATCTCCGGCAACGCTTCGGCCGGGGTGGGAGTGACGAGATGCCCGCCGTCCATGAGATCCGACGCGATGATCTTCACCACGGACGGCGGTAGGTCGAGGTACGCCGCGATCTCGGCTATCGAGAGCGCACCTTGGCGGCTACACAGAGCCATGACCCGGCGCGCGTCGGGCGAAGCGCCGGGAAGTGGGTCCTTGGCGGTCAAGACCAAGGTGACCAAGTCCAGCTCGCGAGTAGGACGAGTACGTCCCCCGGTGCGTACATACGCGCGGACCAGGTCCGGATCACGACGATGTTTGCTCACGACGGCACCGAATCCGAACTCGGCGCTGTTGTGCCCAGGGCGACAGCGCCATCGACTCGCTCGCTGCGCTCGATCATGACATTCCGCCGCCGTCTGCCCGGTTGCGTGGCTGACTGCTCAGTTCATGCCCTACCCGGCTGGCCAGTTCGTTCATCCGATGCGCGATGAGACCGATATCGATATCGGCAGTCGTTGCGACACCCAATAGTGCACCTTCACCCGCGGCGGTGATCAGGATCATTCCCTGGTCGTACTCGGTAATGTTCTGCCGCACACCGTTGTGCGCGTCACCGCAGAACTCACCGAGCGCCTTGCCGAGCGACCGCAGACCGGAGGCAGCGGCGGCGAAACGTTCCGCTTCGTCGCGGGTGATTCTGGTGGAGTGCGCTATCCGCAGGCCGTCGTCGGACAGCAACACCGCGAACCGCACACCGGAGATGTCGAGATCTTCGAGTAGCCAGCCCAGTTTGTTGCTGCTGTCGGTCACGGGTGTGGCCATCAGGATGTCATCCCTTCCGTATCGTCGGATGTGGCGTTGCGGCCGCTCCTGGAGCCGGTGTGCCAGGCTGCGGCAATCTCGGGGCGAGCGCGACCGGGTTGTTCGGTACGTGGTCCGACCGGGGCCAGTGCAACGGTCCGGCGGCGGCGCTTGGGTAGGCCACCACTGGTGACTTCGTGCACCGAGAACGGCTTGTCGTCCTCACGCCGCTGTGCATCCAGCGTGAGCGCCGCATCCGGTACGGCAACGGCCACCGGTTCCGGACGTGCCTCGATCACCGGCGCGACCTCCTGAACGTTCTGGGGGCTGACCAGCAGCGACTCCGGGATGTAGACCATTGCGCGCATGCCGCCGTAAACGTTCGGCCCGTCGATGTAGACGGTGAAGCCGTAGCGGCGGGCCAACGCGGCAATACCAGGGAAGCCGACCTTCGGCGACGGCCCGAGTTGATGGATGTCGACCGGCCGCTCGTGCGCGAGTACCTGGCGAGCTTCTTCCATCTGTTCGGCGTTCATCCGTACGCCCGCGTCATCGACGATGACGGTGACACCGTGGTGGCCCTCCTGGAAGCTGATGTCCACATAGGACGTCGGTGGAGAGTACCGTAATGCGTTGTCCAGCAGGGTTGCCAGTGTATGCACCAGCGGTTCCACCGCACGGCTGATCACAACGCGATCGAGCTGGTTGGGTCGCACTCGCAGATACTCGCGCACCCGGCCGATGGCGCCGCCGACCACGTCGGTCAACGACTGCGCAGGCCAGCGACGGCCGGGCAGTCCACCACAGACGATCACGTAGGACTGAGCCTGACGGATCATCTGTTGCACGGTGTGATCGATCCGGGTGAGGGTCTCGTACACCTGGTCGTCGCGGTGTTCGCGCAAGGCGGCACTCACGACCTGGCTGACATCGGCGCCCAGACTGACCACCGAGGTCCCGAACGAACGCACCGCCGCGCTGGTTGCCTGCCGTGCCGCGCCAGCGACTTCGGTACGCGCGGACTCGTCGGCAGCCTTGATCGCCTGCTGCGCTTCACCGTTGGCCAATTCTTCGGCTTCGGAGCGCATCAGGCGCAGATCGTTGGCGTACCGTTCACCGATCCAGCGCAGCGCCTGCGCCAGCCGGGAATTCTCCATGCCAGCCTGGACTTCGACCGGAGGAGGCTGGGATTCACCCTGCCGTATCGAGTCGGCCACTGCGGGTAGCGCGGTGGCGACAAACCGTTCGAGCGTGTCCTCCATCGCACGCTGTTCCCGGGCCAGAGCATCGACTTTGACCCGTTGAGCCCTGGCGTATTGCATTGCGTAGAGCGCCGCCGCTATAGCGATCGCCAAAGCGGCGGCAAGGATCCATGAAAGCACCACGGCGATATCTTGATTCATCAGTTCTTTCGTCGTCGACTGGTCTCGAGGAATCGGCCCTTCGCCATCCTGCTTCGCTCGCCTTCCTCGCCTGCCGACCATAGACGGACCGGTCGGCGGAGTCCGCGTCGCAGCTCTGGCGCCCGGATCGACACCGACACTCCAGCCCAGCGCCTTCCACAGTGCCTACAGGACAGGTGATTACGCGTGCATCACCAACCATGCGGAGCATGCCCGAACGGCGACCAGAACCCGACCTTTCGCACACTAGCAGCATTCGGGCGAAGTCTCTGCAGTTCGCCGAGACACTTTCGGTTCACGTGGACAAACGACGTGTCGCGGTGCCGGCGATGGCCTCACGTGCCCGCGTCTCGTGGGTATTGCGGGGGCCGGTATTCGCGGACACTACTTTTGGTCGAGCAGGCCCAGACGACCCGGGATAGGTATCCAGTCCCAGACCTGGACCGCGGTGTCGTCGTCGAGGTTGGCACCGCGTTCGGGGTCGGGCTGTTGGTGATCTACCAGTCGTCAATGCCTCACCATGCCAACGAAAATCGGACTCGACGACCAGATCACGAAAGCTTCATCACCCTCGACATCGGTCCCGAGCCAAGCTGCCAGCGCATCGAACAACATCCCGAGCTCGGCCTCGGTGTACGCCGACGCGCATGCGCCACGATGTGCTGCCTGCCCCACGGGCTCATTCGGCCACCTGCACCGCGGTGGCCCCGGACACTGTGCGCGCTCGCTACAACCACCGACCGTACCGACCGATCGTTGGGTGCGTGAAGACCGCCCCGCCAGCGAACATCACCGTGCTCGGCGCGATTACCCGAATACCGAAACCTCGACCGAAGTCGGGAAGCGCGCCGACGTGGTCGATGTCCACACCCTGGTTGTCGATGTCCACACCCTGGTTACAGCCAGGGCGTGGACAGAGGCTTATGAGCCATGCGGGTGACCAGCCGATGTCACCGCCACAATTCCGGCGCGGCAAATTCCCTGAGCCACCGTGGTGATGCACTTCGTCGGCGCCGTACCGGCCGAAAACTCGACAATGGATGGAAACCAAGACTGTCTTCGACTCGACGACACTGCAATCAGCTGGTGCCGCCCAGATGCACACCCGACTCGGCCGCAGCCTCGAAAAGAAGGATCTGCATTGGATATCATTGTATCCATGGCAAAGCTGAAGGTCACGGTCGATGTTCCGATCCCCCCGGAAACGGCTTGGTCGCATGCCGCGAACTTTCGTGACCTTGGAAAATGGCTGACGATTCACGAAACGTGGTGTGGCCCTGTACCAGCCGAATTGACCGTCGGCGCGCAAATGGTCGGTATCGCCTCGGTAAGGGGTTTGCGCGACCTGATCACCTGGACGGTGCATGTTGTCGAACCGCCACGTCGCCTCCAGCTGGTCGGCGCCGGCAAAGGCGGAACCAAAATGGGGTTACAACTAGGTGTAGCTCCGATGCGCTCTGGTTCGGCGGTCACGGTTGAACTCGAACTCGGTGGAGCACCGTTGTTCGGACCGATCGGCATGGGCGTCGCTCGCGCCGTCAAAGGCGATATCCAGCGGTCCCTCGACCGCTTCGTCACCTTATACGCCTGAAGCAGATTGTTTGCATCCGCAATTCCGAATCGATGTTCAACCGTATACGGCTGAACAATCGATCGACAACGGTATGCGATTACCGCTCCCTTCTGCCGAACACACGGCGCTGCTGGTGTCATCCTATTCCCGACCGGCGACTCAGATCACGTTCAGAATTGATTGCTATAGTCGGCCTCACTGTGAGACTCAGTAGTCGATCACGGCGTGTCGGCCCCGTAGCGGCATTGGTTGCTGCGGTGTTGTGGGTCGTGCCGATGTTCGACGGCGCAGGGACTATTGCTCGTACCGACCCGAGCACGTTGGTTGGCGCAGCAGCTCAGCTCGAGCGCCCAGCAGTCGAGATTTCCTCTCACTGGATGCTGAATTCTTCGACTCATCTCGGCGCTCATTGTGTCACGCCTTGCATCATGCGGTCGGTGCACCCCGGCGGCGGGAAGGTCGCGTCGCTGCTACTCGCGTCGGCGCACGGCTCGATGGTCACCTACGCCGCCACACCTGTCGCTCACCCCAACTGCGCAACTCTTCGAGGCCCGCCGAGGGTCCAGGCGCCCATCTCCGGCGGACGCGCAACCGTGACCCTGTTCTGTATCGCCCGACGCTGACCGGCCAGCGCCAGGCCGACGCGGTGTCCCCGTTGGCTGGTGTCCGTGGTTTCCGTCATCAGCCGTCCTCCGACGGTTTCGATACAGAAAGCGACAGCCATGGCCAAGGTTGTGCTCGATTTCTTCCCCGACCCAGCAGCGGTCTCGGGCGCCACGACAACTGTCACCCGAAAGCGCCCCGAACCGATCAGTGAGACCGCGCACGATTCGGGACCGGAGCCCCCATCGTGAACGCACTACGGAAATTCGGCAGTTTCGACGTCGCCGCACGCTTGTTGATGATCAATCAGTTCGGCATCAACCTCGGCTTCAATATGCTGATGCCGTATCTGGCCGGGTACATGGCCGGATCGTTGGGTCTGGCGGCATGGGCGGTAGGCCTGGTCCTCGGCGTGCGGAATTTCTCCCAACAAGGCTTGTTCCTGTTCGGCGGTACGCTGGCCGACCGGTTGGGATACAAGCCGTTGATCGTCGCCGGCCTGCTGGTACGCACTGGCGGCTTCGCCTTGTTGATGTTCGCGACCTCACTGCCGGCTCTGCTGGTGGCCTCGGCCGCGTCTGGTTTCGCTGGAGCATTGTTCAACCCCGCCGTGCGGGCCTATTTGGCATTGGATGCGGGGGAACGGCGGATCGAGGCGTTCGCCATATTCAACATGTTCTACCAGGCGGGGATTCTCTCCGGTCCCTTGGTCGGCCTCGCGCTGATGTCGCTCGATTTCAACGTGACCGCCGGCGTGGCAACCGCCGTATTCGCGACCCTGACGATCGCGCAACTGTTCGCGCTACCCGCACGGCGGCCCGAGGAACCAGCCGAGCAGACTTCGGTGCTCGCCGATTGGCGCACTGTCGTGAGCAACCGTCGGTTCGTTTGGTTCGCACTGGCAATGACCGGGTCATACCTGCTGTCGCTTCAGATCTATCTGGTTTTGCCGCTACAAGCGGAGTTCATCGCCGGAGCGCAGTCACAACTCGTGGTATCGGCAGTCTTCGTGGTGTCCGGGTTGGTCGCGATCGCTGGACAGTTGCGCGTCACCGGATGGCTGCAGGCGCACTTCGGCACCGGAAGGGGCCTCATCATCGGCGTCGCGGTTCTCGCGGTATCGTTCCTCCCCTTGATGGTGATCCCCGATTCTGCCCGGTTCGGCGCTCCCGTCGCGATCGGTGCACTGTTGACCGCGGCCGCGCTGCTGGCGCTGGGCACCGCAGCGGTGTTTCCGTTCGAAATGGATACCGTCGTCACACTCTCCCGAGGCAGACTCGTCGCGACGCACTACGGCTTCTATCACACCGTGGTCGGCATCGGGATCCTCGCCGGCAATCTGACAACCGGTGCTGTGGTCGACGCCGCCCGCGACGCTGGGGCAGATTGGGCGGTATGGGCTGGCCTGAGCGCAATCGGCGTCGTCGCGGCACTCGCTCTCCACCGGCTCAGGCGTATGCCTGGTGCGCCCGAGGTCGACGGGGTGAGCTCGACGGAGGATCATCAGGGGCAGCACCGGCCTCGAGTCGAATCACGAGGGAGTAGGCTGCTGCGCTCGGCCATTCGGGCACGTCCGGTGAGCGCGCGCGAGCGGCGCCCACTCTAGCTTGTCTGCACAAGAACTCTGGACCACACCTGTCACTTGACAGATCGACATGGCCCAGATTGGGCGTAACAACCCCCGCCGGACTGCTCAATTGCGGCTTGGGTCGGTAGTCGGGGTGGACGGTCGGACTATCCTGCGCGGGGCCATGACCTCTGCCCACCAGCCACTCAAGGGGCTGGGGTCGGGCCAGACGACCCGGTCTCGATCTTCGTTGCCTGGGGCGCGCGCTTCGGGTTTCTCGATCACGATGATGTTCCTCTGCGCTGATGCACATACCTGCGGGATGCCCGCGCTCGGAGTCGAGCAACGCGGATGCCTCGCCTTCTACCAGACGACCGCAGTGTCGGACTGGCTTATTCCACAAATACCACGAGAATCCAGAAATACGCCGATCTCTCCGATTTTTCTGCGATTCACCCCACGATTTTTCGGGTTGGTAACCAGCTACCATATAGTTGCGTAACACAAGCAACTAATCGTGCGCGAGGAGCGAGCATGACGGTCTCACCCGATACGGCACAGAGCCTCATCGACGAGCTCTATCTGATGAGCAGGGCGATCCGCGTCGCCCTCAAACCATCGGAGGAGGGGAACCTCCTTCCAGGAGGAGTCGGGGTGCTGGCGGTCCTGAAGACCAAAGGGCCATGCCGGCAAGTGGACCTGGCCGGGGACCTGTGGATCAGTCCATCCGCACTCAGCAGGCACGTCACCGACCTCGTCGGCGCCGGCTACGTCAGCCGACACGCCGATCCGATGGATGGCCGAGCCACTCTCATTCAGGTGACCGACGAAGGACGCGATTTGTTGCGGCGAATTCGGATATCGCGGGCGAGAGATCTGCAAGCCGTCCTCTCCGACTGGAGCGACGACGAAGCCGAACGCGCGCGCGAGGCGATCCACAAGCTCAGGGCCGCATTGGCCGGATATACGCACAGTGCGTCGCCGAGCACACAACAGCCGGTGTGACAGGAGTCGAAGAAGTAGATGTCCAGTTCTGTAGACGCGACAGTGCCGCACGACCCTTCCGCGATGACCCACCGGGAAGTCTTGGAAACAATGACCGGATTGCTGGCGGCACTGTTCACGGCGCTGCTCAGCACAACAATTGTCGCCACCGCGCTACCCACGATCATCGGTGATCTGCAGGGATCGCAAACCGCATACACCTGGGTCATCACAGCGGCTCTGCTGACCAACGCAGCATCCACCCCGATCTGGGGGAAATTCGCCGACCTGTTCGACAAAAAACTGTTGGTCCAGTCGGCGATCATCATCTTCGTCGTCGGCTCGATCGTCGCAGGATTCGCCGAGAACGTGACCGTACTCTTGCTCGCGCGGGTCGTCCAAGGTGTCGGTATGGGCGGACTGACCGCACTCACCGTCGCAATCATCGGTTCCATCATCGCGCCCAGAGAACGGGGACGGTACTCCGGATATATGGGCGCGGTGATGGCAGTCGCGATGTCCGGCGGCCCTATCCTCGGCGGGGTCATCGTCGACAGCCCGCTCGGTTGGCGTTGGTGCTTCTTCGTGTGCGTGCCGCTCGCTGTGATCGCGATGGTGCTGCTGCAACGCACCCTGCGGCTGCAGACCGTCCGTAAAGACGTGTCGATCGACTGGCTCGGCGCGACACTACTGACCGGCGGTGTATCGGTGCTGCTGGTGTGGGTGTCGTTCGCCGGGAAGGTCGACTACTACGCGTGGTGGTCGATCGAGTCCACGGTCTATGTCACGACCGGCGTGCTGTTGCTGATCGCGACCGTGTGGGTCGAAGCCCGAGCCAAGTCTCCGATCATTCCGCTGGCGATCGTCACCGAACGCACCACCGGTCTGGCCATCATCGCCTCGATCACGGTCGGCATCGGCATCTTCGGTGCGACAACTTTCCTGAGCCAGTACTTTCAGACCGCGCGCGGCTACTCACCAACCATGGCGGGAGTTTTGGTCATTCCTCTGGTCACCGGCATGTTCCTTGCATCGGTGGGCTCCGGGCAGCTGATCACGCGACGCGGCAAGTGGAAGGGATTCGTCGTCGGCGGAGCCGTGCTGATGGTGCTGGGGTTCGGTCTGCTCTCGACGATCGGCCATGCGACGAGCTTGTGGCTCGTCGGCGGATACATCCTGATCATCGGGCTGGGAATCGGCATGATGATGCAGAATCTGGCTCTGGCAGTGCAGAACACGGTCAGTGTGCACAATATCGGCGCGGCATCGAGCAGCGTCGCTTTCTTCCGCACCTTCGGTGGCGCGATCGGAGTCTCCGTACTGGGCTCTGTGCTGGCTACCCGCGTGCACGAGCTCGCGGCGCAAGGGCTCTCCGACATCGGCATCCCGATCGAATCCTCCGCCGACAGCAACCTGGATCTCGAATCTTTGCCAGCGCCCATCGTCGCGGTTCTGCGTGCTTCCTATGGTGACGCAACGGGAAGGATCTTCCTCATTGCTGCAGCCGCGGCCGTCATCGCCGTCGTCGCTACCGCACTGCTACCGAACCGCCCGCTACGCAGCACGATCGACACCGACCCAGACCTCGACCCATTGCATCCCGATTCCAGTAGGACCGATGCGAAACCCCGGCGACGCGACGACGTCGAGAACGAGCAGGCATCTGCCCTGTTCGACTGAGCGCCATCGTGGTGCCCAACCGTCGACTGGGGCACATTCGTTCTCAGAACAACGCTCACTGCGGCGGCTGTTGAGCCGACCGGAGATCGAGGTCCACCGCCGAGGACAGCGCGACAGCCAGACACCGCAGTTCGCCGGGAATCAGCACCGACCGAATCGCGCCCTGAAACGACTCCAACACAGCACCGTCGGACCACCGCACGTCATAGCGATACCAACAACGACCACCCTTTCTGCCTCGTTGGATATCCCGTTCGGTACGAACGGCCAGTTCGGTCAGCGCGGCGGCAACCTGGCGAGGCTCGCCGGCACTCGCGATCCGCCACCACGACTTCCCGAAGTAGCCTGGCTCGGAGATCTCGATCGAATACAGCAGTGCGGTGCCATCGGTGTCGGAGACGGTCATACCACTCAGACTGCCGCAAAACGGACTGGACAGAAGGGTGAAACGCCGGATACGTACCGAGCACTTCCACACAGCATGTGCAGCTCACGATTCCGCGGTGCGGTGACACCCTCTCGGCCGCGGGCCGCGGGGACTGCTGGCGTTCGACTACACCGATTCGATGCGACCCAACAGCCAGCGGGGACCAACCGTGGTCGCTCCGAGTTCTTCGACCCGGCGGCGAAGCCCACGATCGGCGGTCACGACCGTCGTCGAATGGTAGCGGCTGCTCCCCTGTGCTGCACTCACCACACGGACGATCGCGTCGTCACCGGAGCCATCCGCGAGCACCACACGGACCGCGTTCACATGTAGATCAGGCATGCCCGTAACCGCGGCCTTGGCCGCGCCCTCCAGCACCACCACCACTTCATCGAACCGACTGTTGCGATCTCGGAGACCGACAATCGCCGTGAGCAAACGTCGGGCCGCGCCGGGGCGATCACGCCACCACCCGTCCGGCCGCGACCCGATGACATTTGCAGCATCCACCACGATCAACGCACTACCGACCTCGGTCACGATCTCAGTTTCCTCGCTGGCACCACAGCGACCCGGGTCGACACCATGATGCGGGAAAACACGCTGCCAATGGTCGACGCGGCGATCACGGTGGCCATTCCCGGCCGCAGCGTCTATCGGTGTCGTGTCGACCCCGGGAAGCAGAACATACACGGCCATCCTGGGTGCTCTGACAAGGCGATTGGCTCCCCTGCGGCAATATGCGGTAGTCTCTTCGAGCGCCCGAACCACGGACGCGACGGGCTGTGGCGCAGTTTGGTAGCGCACTTGACTGGGGGTCAAGTGGTCGCAGGTTCAAATCCTGTCAGCCCGACAGACAGAAGTCCCCTCCGACCTGTGTCGGAGGGGACTCGTTCTTATCTGACTATCCGTAGTTGCGGACCGAAGGTGTAGCGACAGCAGGCTGCCATCGCCCTGCAGGGACTTGATGTCAGGATGCAGGTAGCGCACTGTGATGCGGGGATCTCGGTGACCGGCGACCCGCGTAGCCAATGCAATGGCACGCCGGCATCGGCGAACCAGGTGAGCCCGGTGTGCCGGAGGTCGTGTCGTCGCGAGCTTGGTCAGCGTCGCCCAGTCCGGCAGCGCAAGAGCCCGAGGATTGTCCAACTCGTCTTCGTAGCGCTCGTGCTGCTTCTGCCAGCCTCGGACTTCCACCCGGCGGTCGAGCACCTCGTCCCGCACCGCCTGGTCCAGCACACGTGCGTCGACGCCGATCATTGCGGTGTCCCAGCTCCCGCCCCGTGCTCGCTGCCCTCTGTGCCTCCAAGACCGCGACCCGATCACACAGCCGATCGACCTCCCGCGCCTGCCACACAGTGACGAATCGCCCTGAGCGCCACGCTGCCCGAGCGACACTTGGCAGACCTGTACCGACGAACCATGACCGAGACGAATGACGCACAACACGAACCACATCCGTCGGCGACATCGAGGGCATTTGGGTTACACAAGTAGATGCGAACACTGAAGCAGGCAATCAAGATTCGCTATCCCCACGGCGATCGTGGTCTTCAGTACAACAGCGGCGGCATCATCGGAGATCCCCTTGTACCGTGGTGGCTGGTACTCGAACCGGATTCGTGATAGATGATGTTGCTGGTCGGGCCGCTGGCACTGGAGCGGCCGCCGCGTGACGAGCGAGCGTCTTCGAACGCCTGACCAACCCGAGCTGTTGCGCCCGTTCCCATGAGCGAGCGCAATCCCTATCACAAGGAGAACCAATCATGGCGATCAACCTCGACAAAGTCACCCTCGACAAGTCCACACCCTCGGTTTCTCTGGCCAAGTCCGGTGACAGACAAGGCACGATGCGGGTCAACCTCAACTGGACCGCGCGCGCTGCAATGCCGAACAAAGGGTTCCTCGCCAAGCTCAAGGCCACCGTGACACCGAGCATCGATCTGGATTTGGGTGCGATGTACGAGCTGGCCGACGGCACCAAGGGGGTAGTACAGGCACTCGGGAACTCGTTCGGTGCGCTCAACGAGCCGCCGTTCATCCACCTCGACGGGGACGACCGCAGCGGCAACAACACCGCGGGAGAGAACCTGCACATCAACCTCGCCGACATCACCAAGTTCCGGCGCATCCTGATCTTCGCCTTCATCTATCAAGGTGTCCCGAACTGGTCGCAGGCCAACGGTGTTGTGACTCTCTTCCCCACCTCCGGTCCACAGATCGAAATCGAACTCGGCTCAGCGGACGACCAGGCCATCTCCTGCGCGATCGCGATGCTGGAGTGCAATGGCCGGGAACTGACAGTCACCCGCGAGGTCCGCTACATTCGCGGTGGCCAGCAGGAGATCGATCAGGCCTACGGATTCGGCATGGAATGGACGGCGGGCAGTAAGTAGCCGACCACCCGC
>NZ_AXVD01000029.1 GCF_000482385.1 Nocardia sp. CNY236 | reverse complement strand
ACCACGGTGCTGAAAATCGAGCAGGACCAGTCGTCCACGGCCCTGCCATGGGATATCTGGGACGCCGCCGGCTTCAGCGAGGGGTTCCGGTTCCGGGATCTCATCGAAACCACGATCGAGCACCTGGACCCGACAGTACGCGCACCGGTCACAGAGTGGCTGTCCAGCTATGATCACCGCTACCGCTGCATCACCATCGACGACCAGCTCGCGTGGCTGGCACGACAGATACGCAAACCGCACCGAGGCCAGAACTGGTGGTACTACCGAGTCCCGAACAACGGGCCGATGCGCCAACGCTACGACACAGAACTCGCAGCCTTCGAAGAATGGCGACGCGCACGCGAAAAAGAACAGACCACAACCGAATAGCTCATCCAGGGCGGTCGGACTATCCCCACGACCAGGACCATCATGCCCTGTAGTGTCGTTCACTTGACGCTGCCGAAAACAACTGTGAGTTTGAGGTGGAGTATGCCAATTTCCGTCAGTAGTGTCATAGAAGCGTGGGGACAACCGACATTCCGCAATCCTGTACCAGCGGATCGGTTCGACACATACGCTGACGCCGTTCCAGGTTTCCTGCTCGAACTGTGGAAGGATCTGGGGTTTTCAGGGTTCAAGAACGGATTGTACTGGATCTGCGATCCCATCAAGTGGCAATCGGTCGTCGATGAGTGGACATCAGACCTCGAACTGCCATTCGGTTCCGACAAATGGACTGCGGTGACCAGATCGGCTTTCGGCGAAATGAGGCTGTGGGGTGAGCGCACGGGTATGAGCATTACAATGTATCCCTGCGTTGGTCAGATTATGCCCACCGACAATTCAGACGAAATGTCCAATGATTTCGAGAAGGATCTTCAAATATATGTATCGTTCATAGCAGACGCACGAGGAGGAATGGACCTGGAAGGCGAGGACGACCGAGGCCTCTTCAAACGAGTATTGAAGAGGTTGGGTCCTGTTGATTCTGAAACCATGTATGGGTTCGTACCGGTTCCCGCCCTCGGCGGGACGATGATGCCTGAGAACATCGAGATCCTGGATGCAGAGGTTCATATGCACTTGTTGAGTCAAGTCACACCCCGCACTCTCCTGGTTAATAACCCATACCTCTAGCGATGCGTGCCGATTCGATCTTCAATCTCACTCAAACCTATTGTCTCCAAAAACACCGGCGTTGATGAGTCGATACTCCGGGCGTCAAAACGCATCTTTTTCGATCACGACATGAGGTCTTGGTAGCGCCGGAAACATCTATCAAAGGACTTTTCACCCCCCCGCGAATATATAGCAATACTTTGACAGAATGCCAGATCGGGAGAACTTGACGCTAGCGAGCTTGAAGAATCCCGTCACCTAATTGCACACGAATACATCGAGCGCGGATTAACGGGAGCCGGGATCCCGTATCTACCTGATGTTCGTGAAGCATGGGGATTCTATCTGGAAGAAAATACTTGGGGTCGAATCAAGGTGCCCGACAACTTAATAGGCGCCGGTGCTCATGAACTCGCCCCCAATCCCGCAGATGGAACACTAAAATGGGAGAGAAGATTTGGAGTTGAGGCTCCGTCGATTTCTCTAGGTGGCGACCTCATCGAGCTCAATGATACTATTAAGGAAATAATTCGGAAACTGAAAGCAGAAGGAACGTTCGATGAATGATGTCCCACCACTCAATGTTCTAAAGCGACTGCGAGCGATCGAGTGGGACAATTTGGATGGAGCGATCAATAGTCGGTACTCCAGGAACCTACTCATGTGGGAGTATCTGAGACGTACCGCACTGTGGGTCAAACTCCATGATTTAGACTGCCCCTGGCCACTGTTTGACATTGCAGAATATATTGCGCCAGACTTCCATCTGGGCCGCCAAATCGATAGTGAATTAGAACAGTTTTTGATCAGATCCTCCAATCTCGGCGTCTTTGTTGCGAGAGCGGTTCGAGGTGCCGTCCGATGGGCGGGGCTGATAGACAGTTCCAACGAGATTGCTTCAGTTGAAATCCCCTGCCCGTACGAGCCGCTCATCGTAATGTTTGAGCGCGGTGGCGGCTTCTGGCTCGAAGAGTTTATCGACTTACAGGGCTCTATGATTCCTGTCTCGAGCATTGAATCGAGCATGAGATTCGACCCTTTTCTCGTTACGTCTAAAGTTACTCTCGATGCTTATGACATGCTCAGCGCTCCCGGCTACAAGACATTCTATGAAATACCAGACATAGCGGATACCTCGGGTACATCTCAGGTGAAGTTGATCAGACGTTATTTTCTTGCCAACCAGGATTCTCTGCCAGTTGATGAGAGTCTGGATTCTGAATTGAATTGGACGAAAACCTCTCAACTCTACCGCCTGGAGGGGTCGGGTCACGACATTAGATATCTCGAGGTCGATCAGCACCGAGCAGCTTCTATTATCGAACAAAAGATTTGCTGGAATCAAGGTAGGAATACGCCCCTATAGGTAGCGCCAATCTCCTTCAGGATCTTCGGTCCGGCACAATTGGCTTCGTAATTGAACAATGGACACAGTGCACGTTGGTTGAGGCGCCCGGTTGTTTCCGGACAGCAGCCTGAAGGGCTATTTCTGCCAACTGCCCGGTTCAGGAAGTCGTAGTGCACCTGTAGATCGGCCCCGCCACCACCCTGGGCGATCTTTCGGTTCACCACCGAGTAGTGTCGATCCAGCGACCGCGCGATCTCCGGCCCGCTTCATCGATCGTGAACCGCCGAGAGATCTCCTCCCGATCCGCGAAACTAACCACCCGCTTCACGAAGGACGTCGCCGACGGCCAGTTCGACCGCCGTCGACAGATCACCGCTATCGGCACGCTGCCGACACGTTGCTGAACGCGGTCGGGCTTCCCTCCCCTACAGCGGTGTCCGCATCAGGATCACGTTGTACTGTCGGTGAACTGTCAACAGGAAATACAGATCGCTACCCGTCTGGTACGGGAAGATCATCGGCGCGTAGGCCGTAGGCAGCGCAGCAGAATCCACCAACACCCGCGGTGCACTCCACGGCCCCTCCGGCGCCGGCGCGGTCCGCATCACCACCGACGTCGCTGGATCGGTGGTCAACATGACGTACTGCCCCACATGCCCGTTCCACGCCACCGACAACTCACCCACACCACCGACAATCGGGGCCGCCGCAGAAGCCTCACCCGCCTGCCAATTCTCACCGTCCCAATACTCGTAGGCATCGATATCGGCGATCGCCGAACGCGGTGCACGAGAGACGAACCCGGCGTTGTCGCGGCCTGCCGGCGTGCCGTAGCGGTAGATGTAGCCGTCGGCGGCGAGGAACGCATTCTGCTGGAAATTCTCATGGCCGTCGGTATTGGCGCGGCGAGTGGTGGTGAGCGGGTTCCACGACTGGCCGCCATCATGCGAGGCAGCGAGCGTGGAGTAGTTGGTTTCCCACCGACCGTGATCGCCCCACTCGCGCACCGACATCAAACTCATGTACTGCACGCCATCGACCGCGATCCCCGCCGTGGGAATGAGACTGATTTCGATACCCGGAATCTTCGGGCTGGGCAACGGATTCAGCACCACGCTGTCGAAATGGATTCCTTGGGCCGGGTCGGGGATCCCGCTGCGGAACACCGCATTGCTGTTCCATGCCCACACACTGCCCGCGAGCAGATTGGGCAGACCCAGCCCAGCACTGTCACCGAACGCGGTGAGCATGTGGCCATTGCCGTCATCCCACATGATGCCCAGATCCGTGCCGATCACATTCACATCCTGGGTGCGGTTGGGGCTGTCCATCCCCGTCACCTGGAACACCGCCTGAGTGGGTCCCGGCAACTGCGGTAGACCGTGCACACCATTGAGCGCCGGAATCGGCATCACGTCATTGGGATCGGCGCCGGCGGACCCGGCGGCCACGAGACACACCACCGCGACGGAGGCAAGCGCAGACAGCGATCGTTTCATCCGGGACTTCCCCCTCGGGCAGCGCGTCGGTCGAGTCACCCCGGAGACTGTACCGGCTGGCCCGGCCCTGACGGCAGCAGCTACGCCAACGGCCCCGTCCCGCACTCGCGGTGCGGGACGGGGCCGTTGCGGTGAGCCGAAGAGCGGATCAGAACGCCGCTTCGTCCAGCTCCATGATGTCGTTGTCGAGGTTCGACAGCACCGCGCGGGTGGCGGTCAGTTCCGGCAGCACATTGCGGGCGAAGAACTGTGCGACCGCTACTTTGCCCTTGTAGAACGCCTCGTCGGCGCCCGTCACGCCCTTGTTGAGCGCCGCGATGGCGATCTCGGCCTGGCGCAGCAGCTGCCAGCCGACCAGCAGGTCACCGACCGCGAGCAGGAACCGCACCGAACCCAGGCCCACCTTGTACAGCTCGGTCGGCTGCTGCTGAGCGCCCATCAGGTGACCGGTCAAGGTGGCGGTCATGGCCTGCACGTCTTCCAACGCGGTCGCCAGCAGCTTGCGCTCACCTTTCAGCTGGCCGTTGCCCGCCTCCGAGTCGATGAACTTCTGCACTTGGCCGGCCAGGTGGCCGAACGCCACGCCACGATCACGGGCGATCTTGCGGAAGAAGAAGTCCTGCGCCTGGATCGCGGTCGTGCCCTCGTACAGCGAGTCGATCTTGGCATCCCGGATGTACTGCTCGATCGGGTAGTCCTGCAAGAAACCGGAACCACCCAACGTCTGCAAGGACTCGGTCAGGTACTGATAGGCCCGCTCCGAACCCACACCTTTCACGATCGGCAACAGCAAATCGTTGACCCGCGCCGCGAGCTCGGCATCCACACCGGAGACATGCTCGGCGACATCTGCGTTCTGGTGCGCCGCGGTGTAGAGGTACACCGCACGCAGCCCCTCGGCGTAGGCCTTCTGCATCGCCAAGGACCGACGCACATCCGGATGATGAGTGATCGTCACCCGCGGCGCGGACTTGTCGGTCGCCTGGGTCAGATCCGCACCTTGGACCCGCTGCTTGGCGTACTCCAACGCGTTCAGATAACCGGTGGACAAGGTGGCGATCGCCTTGGTGCCCACCATCATGCGGGCGTGCTCGATGACATCGAACATCTGCGCGATGCCGTTGTGCACCTCGCCGACCAGCCATCCCTTGGCCGGGATGCCGTGCCCGCCGAAGGTCACCTCACAGGTGGCCGAGACCTTCAGACCCATCTTGTGTTCGACGTTGGTGACGAACACGCCATTGCGGTCACCGAGTTCGCCGGTCTGGTGGTCGAAGTGGAACTTCGGCACGAAGAACAGCGACAGCCCCTTGGTGCCCGGGCCGGCGCCCTCGGGGCGAGCCAGCACCAAGTGGAAGATGTTGGGGAACAGGTCATCGGCGTCGGCGGAGGTGATGAACCGCTTGACACCCTCGATATGCCAGCTGCCGTCCTCCTGCTTGATCGCCTTGGTGCGACCGGCGCCGACGTCCGAGCCGGCGTCCGGCTCGGTCAGCACCATGGTGGCGCCCCACCCGTTGTCGGCGGCGATCTTCGCCCAGCCCTTCTGCTCTTCGGTGGCGTTGTCGTAGAGGATGTTCGCGAAGCCGGGGCCGGCGCTGTAGAGGAACGCGCCCGGCTGCGCGCCCAGCATCAGCTCGGCGATGGCCCAATTGGCGGCACGCGGAATCGCCAGGCCACCGAGTTCCTCGGCGACGCCCAGCTTGTCCCAGCCGCCGTCCTGGATGGTGCGGTAGCTCTTCTTGAAGAATTCGGGCAGCTCGACGGTGTGTGTCTCGGGGTTGAAGACCGGCGGGTTGCGGTCGGCTTCGGCGAACGATTCCCCGAGCGGGCCTTCGGCCAGGCGACGCACCTCGTTGAGCATCTCTTTGACGGTGTCGGTGTCCAGATCGCCGTAGGCGCCGCTGTCCAAGATGGAGTCGAGGCCCAAGACCTCGAAGAGGTTGAACTCCAGGTCGCGGACGTTGCTCTTGTAGTGGCCCATTGTCAGTACTCACTCTCCGTTGAGTTGGTGCGGTCGGTCGGTTGCCGTTCCCGCCCGTTGTTCGCTCAACCGGGTGATCACACCGGTCTTCCGCATGCTACTCGCGGGTAACTTACCCCTGCATATTACCGGGGAGTAATGACGAGTCAAAGAGCCGTGCACACAAGTGTGACGTGTTTTACACCGTTAGAACGGTGGCGCTCTCCGCTGCGGAGATGTCGTGCCACCGCGGCGGCACCCACAGTACTACTGTGAGGTGTGCGCATCGAAACACCTGCCGGACCGGCGGAACTCGAACTCGACCAGCCGCGCGATCCGGCGTTTCTGTTGATGCTCACTCATGGCTCCGGTGGCGGTGTCGACACCAAAGACCTTCTCGTTGTCCGTGATTGCGCACTCCAGGTGGGCGGCGGGGTGGCGCGCGTGCTCCAGCCCTACCGCGTAGCCGGGCGACGAGCGCCCGGATCGGCAGCCAAGCAAGACGACGCATGGCTCGAAATCGTCGCCTATCTGCGCGAGCGGTTCCCTGTGCCGCTGCTCCAAGGCGGGCGCAGCAACGGAGCGCGGGTTGCCTGCCGCACCGCGGTCGCAGCGCAGGCTCATGCCGTGCTCGCGCTCTCCTTCCCCCTACACCCGCCCGGCAAGCCGGAGAAGTCTCGCCGCGACGAGTTGCGCGCGCCCGGCGACATCGACGTCCTGGTGATCAATGGCGCCAACGACCCGTTCGGCATCCCCGATCCAGGCGATGCGGCAACCGTCCAGGTGATCCCCGGCCAAGCGCATTCCTTCCGCGCCGGTTTCGATCTCATCGCCGAGACCGTGACCCCGTGGCTGGCGCGCTGGTCCTGATCCGATCCACGCCGGGCCAGGTCAGGCCACCCGATCTGCCATCGTCACTCGACCGGACGAGTCGCGACGACCAAGGCGTCGATGGCGTCACCGTTCTCGGTGGGGCGAAGCACCCGGTCGGCTACCCGCACACGGACCCGATCGTCGTCCACTGCCGGACCGAGATCGGCGACGATGTCGTCGGGGGTGAACAACAGTGCCGGATCTTGCGGCCCGCCGAAACCCTCGGTGAGGTTGAGGGTGTCGTGCCCGAGCACGATCAGCGTGCCCTCGGTGGCCAGCAGATCGACCGCGGCCCGCAGCACCGCGCGGCGATGCTCGGCCGACAGGTGCAGGAACACCATCAGCACCAGTTCGAACGGCCCGACGACTCCCGCCGCGGACAGATCGGTGACGTCGGCGCATTGCCAGGTGATCCGGCCACGCACCGAACGCGACAAGCGCGCGGCAACGGTACGGCCCTTGTCGATGCCCACCTGGGAGTAGTCGACCGCGCGCACCTGCCAGCCGTGTGTGGCGAGCCAGAGGGTATTGCGGCCTTCGCCGCACGCCAGATCGAGTGCGCGGGGGAGTTCCGGCGGCTCACCGCCCGCCGCGGACGGCGACCGTGGCGTGCGGCGCTGCAACCCGAAGACATGTTCGACCACCGTGCTGTTCGGCGGCGCTCCCCAGACCAGTTCCGTCTGCGCATAGCGCTCGTCCCAGTCTGCCGCATCCATGCCGCGAGTCTATCGCTGCGCGCCGTCACCCGGCCGGCGCGCGCGTCGGCCGAGCGAAGGCGCCCGACCGAATGGCCTTGGCCTACAGTGTCGTGCGCATCAGCAAGACGTTGTATTGGCTGTGCACCGTGGTGAGGAAATACAGGTCGCGCCCGGTCTGATACGGAAAGATCGAGGGGGCGTAGGCGCTCGGCAGCTCCCGGGTGTCGATCAACACCTCCGGGCCGCTCCACGGGCCGGCCGGCGACGCCGCGCGGCGCATCACCACGGAGTCGAACGGGTCGGTGGTGAGTGAAATGTACTGTCCGAGATAGTCGTTGTACATCACCGACAGTTCGCTCACGCCCCCCATGATGGGCGCGGCCGCGTCCACGTTCCGCTGCCACCGGGCGCCGTCCCAGTACTGGTACGCACCGAGATTCGTGATATCCCGCGCCGGAACACGAGCGACGTAGGCCGCATTGTTGCGCCCGGACGGAGTGCCGTATTCGTAGATGTACCCGCCGTCGGCGAGGAAGGCATTCATCTGGAATTTGGAGTTGCCGCCGGTATTCGGTCGCCGAGTCTCCGGAAGCTCGGCCCAGGTCTCACCGTTGTCGCCGGAGACGGCCAGCTCGGAATAGTTGGTGCTCCACCGACCGATATCGTCCCAGCTCTTCACCGACATCAGGCTCATGTACTGCACGCCGCCAACCGACGTTCCTGCCGTCGGAATCCGACTGATCTCCAGGAAAGGAATCTTCGGGCTGGGAATCAGATCGCGCGCCTGGCCCAACCCGTCGCGGACCACGCTGTCGAAATAGATTCCGTTGGAAGGATCTTTGGTATGGCTGCGCACCAGGATGTTGCTGCGCCAGGCCCATACACTGCCCGAGAGCAGATTCGGCAGGCCGAATCCGGCGGTGTCACCGAACGCGACGAGCATTTCGCCGCGCCCGTTGTCCCACATGATGCCCAGGTCGGTGCCGAGAACGTTGTAGGTGTGGGTGCTGTTCGGGCTCGCCATCCCGGTCACCTGGAAGACCGCCTGGGTGCGGCCCATCAGGTTCGGCAACCCGGTCGTCCCGTTGATTACCGGAATCGGGTTGACGGCGTTCGGATTGGCGATGACTGGGGTGGCGGCCGTCGTGCAGAGCAAGGCCGAGACACCCACCAGCGCTGACAGCAACAAGGATCCGGTCTTGATCAAGTCTGTGAGCCCTCCGGTCTATCGCCGAGAGCGGTGCGAAACACAGAGGCCCCGCGATACACAGACCCTTCGCAGGGGTGCCGCGCACCACTAGTCGACTGGCTGGCAAATCTTCAGCAGCCTAACAGCGCGACGCCTGGGTATGCGGCACATATCCCGGAATGGCGAATATTCAGCTATTGATCTGATCGGTTGCTGACCGCCTTGCGCAGCAGCAGGGGAAGCTGAGCTGCGCGCTCGAAGGCAAGGGTGCGCCGCACCGAGGAGTGCCAACTGCGATCGAACAGCCGCTTGGCTGCCGCGACCGTGTGCGGCGGCCGGCTCGCAATGCGGTCGGCGAGTTTCTCCGCCTCGGAGATCGGGTCGGCCGTCACCTCGGTGACCAAGCCGATCTGCGCCGCGTACGCAGCGTCGACGACATCCGCAGTCATCGTGAGCAACAGCGCTTTGTCCATGCCTACCAGCCGAGACAGTGCTACCGCCCCGGTCATGTCCGGGACGAGGCCGTGCCTGGCCTCCATGACGGAGAACCCCGCGTCGGGCGTGGCGAACCGAACGTCGGCAGCGAGCGCGAGCTGCAACCCGCCGCCGAAGCAGTGCCCGTGGACTGCGGCGATCACCGGCACAGGAAGCCGACGCCACGCCCAGCACGCTTCCTGGAAGGAGTTGGTGCCGCGCAGCGGCCAGGGAAGGAAGTGCCGAGCGATCGCCAGCGGATCGCCAGCCGCTGCGGAGATGTCCAATCCGCTACTGAAGCTGGGACCGTTACCGGAGAGGACCACCGCGCGAACCCCCGGTCTCCGCGCAATCTCGCGAGCGCTAGCAATCAAGTCGCTAATCATCTGCAAGGTGAGGCCGTTGTGCTTGTCCGGGCGATCGAGCATGACGTAGGCACGATCGTCGTCGAACCGCAGCGCGATAGTGGTATCCATTCCCGAACACTATCGGCGGTTCGATTCGACAAATGCGGCAGTCACGAAGCGTAGGGAGCATCGGCCCGACCTTTCGCGGATGTCCGGACAAGCGCCTCGAGGTCCGCCTCGAGGTCGTGGACACCGACACCTTGTGGAGCGAATCGACACCGCGGTGCCAGCGGCAATGGATCTGTGAGCCCCCGTCGTCTCATCGAATAATGGTGTACGACAAGGATATTGGCATCGACAGCGGCGAACGACTACCGTGCAGCGCGGCGGGGCACTATCGTGGCCACGCCACTGATAGTGGCCAGTCGAGAAAGAGGAGTCAGGTGCGGATCTGCTTCATCGCCGCGGCGCTGATCGCGCTGCCGGTATTCACCGCATGCGGAAGCGACACCGCTGAGCCCGACGTGACACGGGCCGATATCGTCGAGTCGCTGCAGGGCAAGGGGCTCGACAATCCGGAGTTGGCCGATTGCGCTGCGGGAATCTTTCTCGATCTAGAGATTTCGCAAGCCGGACTGCGCGTCATGATCAGCGACGAATACGACGAAACGACTCCCGATCAGGAGACGCTCGGAATGAGTGAGGAAGACGCGGACAAGGTGCGTGGCGCCAGCGGCCGCATCGCCAGTGAGTGCTTCTCGGTGGAACCGCCGGGCTGAGTCCGATCAGCCGCAAGGGCTTGCCTACAGCGCTACAGTGATCTCGATCACTGTGGTCGATCCGGTGTCCAGTCCCTCGGCCACGCGCACCGCCTTCTTCACCGGAAGGACGTACGTCCCAAGGGACTTGTCCGGGAACAGCGACGTCGACCATCGGCTACTGCCGATGACCACGTGTACCCGCACCGACCCGAACCCGCCCGTGCGATGCCCGTAGCGCTCCTCGATCTCGTCCGCCACCGCCTCGGGCAGCGACACGAAATACCATGCGACCTTCCCTTGGGTCTCCCACACCTGCGCAGAGAACTCGTACCGTGCTCCAGTCACGCAATGACCGTAGCGGCCGATACCGACAGAATTCGGCTCTGCGGACCGTCCGTTGCGGGTCCGCCGACCTCCTGACATCGGCCGGTGTCGGCAACTGCGCCAGGACCGGCGATAGAGCAGTTCGGTTTTCAGGGTAGAGAAGTAGTTCTCCATGAGTCGGTGTTCAGTATCCGCACCGGAGTGGGCACGTATGTACGAGCGCTGCTCGGTTGGTCTCTACCAAGTTGTAGGCCCGCTCGGTCGCGACCTCGGCCTGGTCGGCGCGTTGTTGCGTCCGCACCGTCGAGCTGCCATCCTTGGGTTCATGATCTTCAGTGGAAAGGGCGTCCTGCGCCCGGCTCGATGAGCCCCCGTGAGGCCACATTTGTGGCCCACGCACTATCTCTCTCCGCTCTTCACGGACTTGGTCCTTGGCCGTGTAATGGGTACCCGCTACCGGACGAGCAGCCGACAGCAACAAACGAACTCGTCCTCCCCAGTGTTGCCTTCGATGGCATCAGCACCCATCACCTCAGGCCTCGAGCGCAACCGGTCGCCGAACTCACCGACCATATTCTCGCCGACCTCGATGATCCGGCCCGCTTGCTCACGCACTTTGCCCGGGTACGGGCGATAGACGTCGCCGACGAACTCGTAACAGAGCTGCGATCACGGCGTTTCTCCGTCGAAAAGCTCTACTGGGCAGCGCGATTCGTCACCGAGAACGCCACACAGCGGGAGGCCGCCAAGCTCGGCATCGTTTTGCTGGGCACGTGCGGTGACGAACGCGACTGCGAGCTGCTGCAGTTACTGGGGTCGTTGGAAGAATTCGCGCTCTTCGCTGTCGTCGCGCTGATGAACACCCAGCCCGAACCGCAGCGCGCGGTGTTCGAGCTGGCGCAGCGGCACGATGGTTGGGGGCGTATTCACGCGGTGGAGCGGCTGGCAGGCTGCACCGATCCCGACATCAAAGCGTGGTTGTTGCGTAGCGGCTTCCGCAACAACGTGATGAACGAGTATCTCGCCTATATCGCCGCCACGACCGGCGGCCTCTACGAGGCTCTACTCGAGGATGACGTCGACGACGCTCTGATCGACGGTGCCGCCGACATCCTCGAAGCCCTCGCGAACGACGGTCCCGCCGAAAACATGAACCACTACGACGACGCGGTGCCCGTCATGCATCGCTTCGCTGAACTCCTCGACCGGTCCGAACCCACTCTTGGGCGCCTCGACACGGCACTAACCCTCGAACGCCGGCTTTCCGGTGGCGATCTCGACTGGCCCGACGGCGAACCGGCTCGGCTTCGAGCTCGGTACGCTTCTCTCACGACGCAGCAACGGTGGCGTGATCTGGTGACCTATGAGCTCACGTCGCACACCGACCCTGCCGATCCGCAAGCGCACGACGAGCGCCGCTCCCACAGGTTCGAGGTCGCACTCTCCTGCGCGGGACGACTGGGCATGGACGCGCTTCCCGATGCCCTCGCACACTTGCGGTTCGATCGTTACAACGCCTATATCTGGCAGTGGGCGATGCGACAAGCCGATCAGGTCACGATCCAGCAGATTGTCGATCTCGCCGAACACCTCCTCCCACTCGAGGAGCTGACCACCGGACCGTCCGAAGCGCTCGGCCTGAGCTCGGAGTATCAAGCCGACAGGGCACTCGAGGCCATCGTCTGGAATCTGAGCGAGCATCCGGGTGTCGGCCGCACATTATTACCGGTCGCGCTCGGCAACCGCGTTGTTCGGTGTCGCAGCACCGCCCTCACCGTCCTCGCTGCCTGGCCACCGGACACTCGCCCACTCCAAACGCATTCCTGGGTCACGGCGGCCGCGGAGCGAGAGACCAACCTTGCTCTCCAACGAGACATGCTGGAGTTCCTGAAGACGTGAAGCGGATCCGCGGTGCATGCAACTACCGGATGCAGACCAGGTGCCCATTGCTGATCGACGGCTTGTGATGATTGCCTGCGCTGGATCCGGATCGGTGCGCTGTGCGCTCAACTGACGAAAACCCGCCCTGGCCAGGGCGGGTTTTCTGTGGAGCCGATGACGGGAATCGAACCCGCGCTACTTGCTTGGGAAGCAAGAGTTCTACCATTGAACTACATCGGCAGGTACCCGAGGTACATCCGAGACTGTAGCAGAACCACCGCGCAGCCGGGGAAAAGTCCTGATAAATCACCCTGACCTGCAGTGACATCCGCCAACGAGGACGCATCGTAGGCGGCTGGGCGTCGGGTGGCGATCTGGTCGAGTCCAGCTTCGCGACCACACGGAGCACCGAAGGCTCCCGGGTGGCCACACAGGCGGCACGTCCCGGCGCTCGAGCGAGGCCAGCAGATAACCGGCCCACCGATCGCTGCTCGGCGTCGACACCACATCCCGATGCTGTGCAACCTATTCCACACGGTCTGCACTGCCCGGTGACCGAGGCCACCGAACGTATCGACGGCGGACTGACGTGGCATTATGAGAGATGTCACCGGCCTACGGAGCCGGTCGGGATGGGTTCGATGTGATGGTAGGAAACCCACATCAGGAGTGGCATGTGAGACGCGCCAAGGCCGCGCGGACTCTGGCCAACATGGTGGATGAGTTGTTTGTGGAGCGGTGGCCCCAGGGTAACAAGTTCGCCACTGTGGAAGTGGCCGACTTCGTTTCTCAGCGCATCGGTCGAGACATCGACCGCCAGTACGTCTACCGGATTCGCACCGGCAAGGTTCAGAAGGTCGATGCGCGGATCCTGGAAGCCATCGGCGAGTTCTTCGGTAAGCCCATGACCCACTTTTCGTCTTCGTCGCCGAGTACCGATCTGGACGAGGAGTTGGAGGCGGTGTTGGCCGAGGGCGGGTTCCAGATTGTTGGAATGCGGTCGGCTGCGTTGACCCCCGCGGCACGTGAAGAAGTGTTGCGCTTGGTGAAATCGCTGGCAGACGTGGTGAAGGAGGGATCAGTGGACCCGGAGGCCCGGCAGTAGCAATGGCGTCGTGGTGGAACCGAAGGATGGATGCGGTGGTGGCACGGCTCGTGCCACCGACGAGACCCGCGACCGTCGACACGGTTGTCGAGCGGGCGGCGACCGAAGCAGGTATGGCGATTCGAGTCGTGCCCGCAGTCGAGCGGGGGACGGATCTGTCGGGCTTGGTGGTCACGAGCACCGCCGGGCGGTTGGGAATCATCTTCGCGCCCGCTGACGCACGCACGGACTATCAGCTCTACATCGTGGGTCATGAGCTTTGGCATTTGATCCGAAGGCACACGTGCAGCCGTACCGCGTGGACGGCCGAGTACACGAGCCGGTGGGCGGCGTGGCGGTCGCGCCGACGTGAGGCGGCGTGTGATCGTTTCGCCCAGCGACTCGGGTTGGCAGTGCGGCGAAATCAGCAACGCGCTAGCCACCCGATTGCCCGGATTATGCTGGATGAGGCGTTCGGTGTGCGACCCTAGACGGTGAGTTCAACACTTTCGACCGGGTGGAGTTCGACGCCTGATGGTTTCGTGGATCGCATGGGTGGTTGTGGTAGTCGGCGCGGCGATGCTCGGACACGGGATCGTCCAGGGGATTGCGACACGCGCGGTCATGGGGTGGGCAATCGTGAGTTACGCGATGACCTTGCGCACCTACGCGCCGCTCGGGGCGCTGCTGCAACCTCGTGAACCGCTGACCATCGACGAGCGAGTCTGGGGCGCCACCTGGACCGTGTTCTCCGGTACTGCGGTCCTGGCCTTGCTGCTGGCCATCCATTGGGCCCATCGCACAGGCGAGCCCCGATGGATTGCCTCCGGACCGATGAGCCGGCACCTGGTGATTCTCGGCATCACGGCGGTCGTGAGTGTGGTTGTGCTGCGAGTGGTGCACCTGCCCGGTCCGGAGTTGAAGCCGAGCACCGACTTCCTCAACGACTACGGCGGCGATTGGCGGGTGCTGATCTACCAGGTGGTCTTCGCTGCCTGGCAAGGAATTCCACTCGCCGCGCTCGGCTTCATGACCTGGCGCTATCGCCGTGGCGTCGCGCCGTGGGTAATCGCGGCCGGATGTGTGTGCGGGCTGTTCTGGGCTGTGTGGAAGCTGGTCGGCGAGTGCGTGCGATTCTTCGGTGGACAGAAGATCCCCGCCGCGTCGCCGGTGAGTATTGCTTCAGGAGCGGCCGCGCTGGTCCTGATCGTGGCCGGGCTGTTGATCGGGATAACCACCTCGACGGTCCGGCGAGCGCGTGAACAACGCTGGTACACGCAGGCTCGCCAGGCCGACGACGACCGTCACTATGCGCGCAGAGATGCCGCGTAGGCCTCGCGCAGTTGCCGCTTGTAGACCTTGCCGGAATCGTCGCGGGGTAGCGAGTCGACCACAGTGACCGACGCAGGAATCTTGTAGTCGGCCAATTGCCCACGCAGGCCCGCGTGGATGGTTTCGCTGGTGAGCACGGCGCCTGGGCGGGCGACGACGTAGGCGGCCACGACGTCGCCCAGATCGCCGGTGTGGGGTATTCCGAGTACGGCTACGTCTTCGACCGCTTCGATGGTCATGATGGCGTTCTCGATCTCGGCGGGATAGATGTTCACTCCGCCACGGTTGATCACTTCGCTGCTGCGCCCGGTGAGATAGAGGTATCCCTCGTCGTCGATCCGGCCGAGGTCGCCGACCCACAGCATGTCTTGCACGGGGCTGTCCGGCGCGCCCCGATTGAGGTAGGTGAACTTCGGCCAGTAGTCGGCGCCGCGCACGTAGACGCGGCCGATCTCACCGGCCGGGAGCGGGGCGCCGTTTTCATCGGCGACGAGTACCCCCGAGCCGTCGACCGGTCGGCCGACGCTGCCGGGGTGTTCGAGCCATTCGGATGCGTTGATCCAGGTGATGGTCCCGCACTCGGTGTTGCCGTAGAACTCCCACAGGACGTTGCCGAACCATTCGATTGCGGCGCGTTTGACCGCCGGCGGGCAGGGAGCCGCCGAGTGGATCAGATGGGTCAGGCTGGAAACGTCGTAGCGGTTGCGCACATCCTCGGGCAAGCCGAGCAACCTGCTCAACATGGTGGGCACAACCTTGGCCTGCTGAATCTTGCTCTCGTGGACGTGCTGGAGGAATCGCTCGCTGTTCCAGCGCGGCATGATCGTGATGTTGGTGCCCATCCGCAGTGCGAGGACGGCCACCGCGTTCGGACTGGTGTGGTAGAGCGGACCCGCGACGAGCATCTGCCCGCCGGGGGTCAGTCCCATGCGCTGCGCGGTGGCGCCTGCGATCGACAGCAATTGCGCGGGTGTCATGCGCTCACGCAGAACGCCTTTCGGTGCGCCGGTGGTGCCCGAGGTGTAGATCAGGCCCATGGAGTCGGCGATGGCTCCCTCGAGGTGGCCGAGCGGTTCGGGATGCGCGTCGATCCACTGCTCGAGCGTGGGGTGGCGCCCGGTCACCTGGGTCGACGTTTCGTCCAGGCCCGCTTCGTGGATCGTTTCCTTCGGCATCGCCACTTCGAGCACCACCGGATCCACCCCGGCCCGCTCGCGGGCGGCCTCGATCACGGGCACGAACTCGGTGTGTGCGATGGCGACTCGTGCGCCGCTGTCGGCGAGCACGTGCGCGACTTCCGGGGCTTGCCAGCGGGTGTTGATCGGCACTGGATTGCCACCGGCGGACCCGATGGCCAGCGAAATTTCGAGGAATTCGATGTCGTTGCGGGCCATGACCACGACCCGGTCACCGCGTCCGATGCCGGCCTCGATCAGCGCGGCCGCGATCTGTCCGGCCCGCTGGTGTGCCTCCGGTTGGGGTCGTACTCGAGCACCGCAGGTGATGGTGGGAGTCGCCTGATCAGTCATGTGCCGCAGTCTGCCACGCCCCGATCGGTGTGGGGGAGTGACGACCTCGCCCGTCCACAGGGGCTGGCGGTCATCGGTGCGAGCACCCATCCACGTCGATGCGGAACCCGTCCCATCCTGCTGTGAGTGCCACAACGGCCACAGTGTTTGCAGCACGTGGGCCGACTGCTCGGTAAGGAATCGGATCGACGTCAGGCAACTCAACAGCTACCAAAGCGGCTAGTGGGCTGCCGGGGTCGTATGGTTTACTCGGTCCCATACACGATCAAAAATGATCGCGTATGGAGAATGGGGTGTACGGCTATGCATACGATCTCGAAGCCGCCAACGCCCGCGAGAGTACGCGACATGTGCGATATCGATCAGAGCGTCGATGGCGCAGCGACCTCCAGTGTCGCCGGTACCGCCATCGACGCAGCCGCACTGGGTATTCCGGCGGCGTTGTCGCTGGCGCGTCGGCACGGACGTGTGCCACGGTCGGCCCGGTCGCACATGCTGATGACAACTCCGGTGATGTGCCGATGTCTTGGGCATGGTGAAGTCGGTCCGCCCACCGGAGGGGAGTGGGCGGACCGACGTCGAGGCAGAAACGATGGTTGCTATCCCAGCTCGCCTCGCTATGTCATTTCATCCCTACAGCTTCCCGGACGATAAGACACTGACCGGCTGTGGTGCGGCGAATCGAATCCGACGATATCGAGCATCCCGGCATCGGTTGGGTCGGCGATGCTACTCACGAATTTGCGCCTATCTCCCTACTTCTACTTCCGTACCCGGCTGTCATGCCCAAGGTCGGCGGCCCAGTACTGAAGGCGGTCCGCCGGAGAATTCCGACGGACCGCCTCACATTGCGATACCTATGTCAGGGGTGATCGAGTTCGCCATCCACTACACCAGCCGTGAACGCATCCCACTCGCCGGGCGTGAACACCAGCGCAGGGCCGGTCGGGTCCTTGGAGTCACGCATACCGACCATGCCCCCGTCGAGGTGGGCCACCTCTACACAGTCCTGGCTGGGCGAACTCCGGCTGCTCTTGAACCATTGCGCCCCCGTCAGATCAATGCTCACTGGGCCAACTCCTCTGCGATATCAAGGATGACACGCTTACTCGCATCATCATCCAGCGCCAAACGCTGTAGCCGAGTGTAAACATTTCGGTACTCGTCCACTTCGGTCGGCTTCTCGAGATACAGCGCGCCCGTATGTCCCTGGACATACACCACGGGCGGCTCGGTCAACCGAGCGGTTGGGTGTTTCGGGAACTCGAGCAGCACAAAACTGCCCGTCAGCAGACCGGGATGCATATCAGCCGACCTTGGTACGACGCGCACGCGCACGTTCGGTCGGCCGGACATCTCGATGATGTGGTGTAGTTGGGCGGACATGACATGCGGCCCACCGACAGCCCGGTAGAGCGGCAGTTCATCGAGGACGACGTCCAGTATCGGCCCGTTGTTGTCGTCACTCACCAGTCTCGCTTGCCGACGAGTCGCCAATTCTATTCCGCGCTCGATTTCCTCGGTTGGCATCGAGGGCGAGTCCTCCCACTGCAGTACTCGCCTATAGTCCGGTGTCTGCAATAGCCCAGGGATGAGCGAAGATTGGTACGTATTGATCCGACGTGCGGCCGATTCCAGCCCCACATAGGGCTCGAAGTGCTTGGGAATGGTGTCACCGTAGGTGTGCCACCATCCTTTGTGCTTGGCTTCTACTGCAAGCCCCAGCAGGATCTCGGTTTGCTCAGGGCTGGCACCGTACGCCTCGCACAGACCCTTGATGTCGATCGGACGCAAACGGACATTCTGCCCGGTCTCGATGCGCCAAATAGTTTGCTTACCCGCAGATATAACGTCCTTCGCCACATCCATTGGTATGCCGGCCTTCTCGCGTAGCCCCTTCAGCTCACGCCCTAGCAATCGCCGGACAAGAGTAGACCCGGCGCCAGCGTCATCTATCATTTCCCCTCCGCTTCCGAACGAGTTTCGCTGATTCGGTTCCCTACCGGAACCATACTTGCACGGCGAACGGAACCCGAGAGGATTTCTACGGAACTTTCCCTGAAAAGCTCTGCCCAGCAGGCTATGCACATGCTCTTCTGGTTGTGCGCCTGGTAGAGAGCACAACCCTGTAGGTCCGCCCTCGGAAGCCTGCTCTCCGGTCCCGGTATCGGCTACAGGGACACTCCGGGACAAGGTCGGGCGCACCCAGTAGGTCCGATACGAGCAGGGGATTCATGAATTCGAGGCGATCACAAACAAAGACATGGCAGTGGTGCCGCGCCTACCGGCAGGTAGGGCTACCGGCACAGATGCACCCGGGCACCGGACGGATCACGGTCAGCACCACGCAGGTATGGGCGGTCACCATGCCGGCTCGTATGGCCAGGCGTGTGATCGAGTGGATGTGGAGAGTGGGCTACGGGATCGGGCCGATAGTCTCGCGTCCACGCGTAGCCGAGTGGACTTTCCTCGTGCGCCCGGATCGCGAATTCGGGATGCTGCTGCACCACGAGCTACAGCGGGCAGGCGCACGCATACTGCGGGAGAGTAGGTCGGTCCTCCTGCCCAGCCCAGCCGTTGGGGGTGGGCTGGTGCGAGCGTGGGTAGCACTCCCCCGCACGGGAATCTGGCCATCGGTGCAGCAACTCGTTCGTGCGATCAGCGCATGTACCAGCGACAACACTCACCAGCACGAGCGGGTGACGACGACGCCCGAGCGTAGGTGGTAGTGGGCAATGGCACTGACCGAAAACCAAGCGAAAATTCTGGCCGCACTCGCGGGTGAACCCGATCGAAAGCTGACTGCATGGCAACTGGGACAGCGCACAGGACTCACAGCACCCGCTATTCGCGACGAGCTACACGGCCCGCTATACGACGGATTCGTGACCGGCTCGCCTTACGGCCCCGGCCGCTGGCAGATCACCGCCGAGGGAAGGGCATTGCTACGCACCCGCCCATACCGTGAGAACCTCCCGCCCCATGACACAACCATGCGACAGGGGGACCGATGACGAGACCGAAAGCTCTCGGGTACCTGCGCCGCGACGTCTCCGGCGCCACACAGCGCTGGCATGAAGCTCAGATCCGCATCCTCGCTCGACAACTCGGCTACGAGCTGACGAAGACGCTCGTGTTCAGTGCGCGTACCCAAACACCGGTCACGGGGCTGATCGCCGCTGTCCATCGAACCGGTGTCACCGCAGTGATCACCCCCACTGTGTGGCACTTCGGCTCACGGGTACCTGATGAGTTGGCCCAGGTGGCCGACGTGATCACGGTGACGCCGAAGCGAACATATCCCCGGACTCGGCCCTAGCGTCGCATCGACAACCTGAAGATCCCCCAGGCCCTATGCCATACCTGGGGGATTCCCCGAGGCTACCGGAAATCGTGTGGGTTGCATCCGAATTACGCTTTCAGAGTGCGGTTCGCGAAGCCCAGTACTCGCGAAGACTTCGAATCAATCCGTTCTCGAACTCCAGGATCGCGACCTCACGCATCACTTTCCGAACCTGTTGCGGCACATCGTCGAAACGCGCCTCCCACTCGGCGATCGCAGTGTCCGCGTCGGCGTCGACATACAACGACAGCAGCCGGCAACTGATGTTTGCCTGCGCATCGACAACTTTCGATTCCCAATAGTCGCGAATGCCCGACCTGCGTTCGATCGCAGCGTCGAGGACCCGTTCGTGATAGGTAGCGTCCTCGGTGAACACGGTCGTGATCAGATCCGGGTCTTGGCTGGTCCACGCTCGAATGTAGGTGTCCACCACGTCTCGAGCATGCTGCCTGGACAGTGTCATGATGCCTCCGCGACATAGGTCAACGTGAGCGAGCCATCGGTGCGCTGGTCGAGTAGAGCGTAGATCAGCGCCGTCCGCATACGCCTGCGCAGCTGTGCTGCGGATCGCCACCGTCGTCGAACCTTCCATCGGCTCCCACCGATAGCGTGATGCGCACGCCCTGGCGCGCCGGACTCCGGCGGACCGGACAGTCGAGTCGGTGTCCACTTTGGCGTGAATTCGAGCATTACTGGCATTTACGCCACTGGTGACGAGCTTCGGTACCCGTTTGACTCATGTGCACAGAAGAGTTTCGACGACGAAGGAGGTCCGCCATGGCTGCGCCGACGGGTATCGACTGGGAATGGGCCACCCGCACCGGTGGTTCACTATCCAAAGAGCAGCGCCGCAAACTCGGACTGACGATCGCTCGCACGCTGCCCGGCGATGCGCTCAACCGAGCCCGGCTCGCACTGGGCCGGCGCGGACGCGGCACACTGGAGTTCACCGGCCTGCGGCTGCCCGACTCGAAACTGGCTGTCGCGGCGGAAACCGAGGCCCGTGAAACCCTGACCCCGCACATGCTGGAGCACTCGTTCCGGACCTACTACTTCGGGCGCGTTCTAGCCGACCTGGACGGCGCGACCTACGACGACGAACTCGTCTACGTTTCGTGTCTACTCCACGATCTGCAGCTCGAACATCCCACGCCAGGACGGTGTTTCGCGGTGACCGGCGCGGAACGCGCCGTCGCGTTCGCCCTCGACGCAGGCGCCGATCCTGCGCGCGCAGACGCGATCGGCGCGGCCATAGCCGCCCATATCACCCCCGGAGTCGCCGACGATCTCACCGACCCCGGCGGTTTCGTGTCCGCAGGCGCACGAACGGATGTGATCGGCGCACGACTGTCGGAATTCGATCGAGACTGGGTCGCCGAATTGTTGCGGCGTCACCCGCGCCACGACTTCAAACGTCATGCGCTCGCAGCGATGGAGAACGAAGCGAAAGCAGTGCCGGAGGGGCGGATCCACTTTCTCGTCGGTGCGGGCTTTCTCACCATGATCCGCCGAGCGCAATTCGCCGAATAACAGTGGATCCAGGGGACCTACCGGCATAGAACACCGATCGCTCACACCACGAGGACATGGTGTGAGCGATTCTCCGGTATTCGGCGAAGGTCAGCCCAAGCGCTGCTTGAGCGCCTCGAACTCGTCGCGCACCCCGGTCGGCAGTTTGTCACCGACGAATTCGAACCATTCTTCGATCAACGGGATCTCGTTGCGCCACTCCTCGGCGTTCACCGCCAACGCTTCGTCGACATCCGCAAGGGCGACATCCAAACCCGCCAAGTCGAGCTGCTTCGCGGACGGCACATTACCGATCGCCGTCGGCTCGGCCTGCGCGGACCCTTCGATACGACCGATGATCCACTCCAACACGCGGGAGTTCTCCCCGAAGCCCGGCCACAGGAAACGGCCGTCCCCACCGCGGCGGAACCAGTTGACGTAGAAGATCTTCGGAAGCTTGGCGGCGTCGGCGTTCTTACCGACATCGATCCAATGCCCCATGTAGTCACCGACGTGGTAACCCATGAACGGCAACATGGCCATGGGGTCGCGACGCACCGTACCCACCTTGCCCTCCGCGGCCGCGGTCTGCTCGGAGGACAGCGTCGCGCCCATGAACACACCGTGCTGCCAATCGAAGGACTCGGTGACCAGCGGCACCGTGGTCTTACGCCGACCACCGAAAAGAATCGCCGAGATCGGCACGCCTTGTGGATCGTCCCACTCGGGCGCCAGGATCGGGCACTGCGACATCGGCGTGCAGTAGCGTGAGTTCGGATGCGCGGCCAGCGTCTCGGTCTCCCGCAGATGCCAGTCGTTGCCCTTCCAGTCGATCAGATGATCGGGCTCGCCCTCCAGGCCTTCCCACCACACGTCGTTGTCGTCGGTCGACGCGACGTTGGTGTACACCGTGTTGCCCGCGTCCATGGTGGCCATGGCATTCGGATTCGAGTTGTGATTGGTGCCGGGCGCGACACCGAAGAAACCGTACTCGGGGTTCACCGCGTAGAGGCGGCCGTCTTTGCCGAAACGCATCCACGCGATGTCGTCGCCCAAGGTTTCGGCGCGCCAACCCGGCACCGTCGGCTGGATCATCGCGAGGTTGGTCTTGCCGCAGGCGCTCGGGAATGCGGCGGCGATGTAGTAGGCCTTGTTCTCCGGGGAGATCAGTTTGAGGATCAGCATGTGCTCGGCCAGCCAGCCCTCGTCATGTGCCATCGCCGAGGCGATGCGCAACGAGTAGCACTTCTTGCCGAGCAGCGCGTTGCCGCCGTAACCGGACCCGTAGCTCCAGATCTCCCGGTCCTCCGGGAAGTGGGTGATGTATTTGGTGTCGTTACACGGCCACGACACGTCGGCCTGCCCCTCGACCAGCGGCGCGCCCACCGAGTGCAGCGCCTTGACGAAAGGCCGATCGACGCCCAGTTTCGCCATGGCGGCAGCGCCCATGCGGGTCATCACGCGCATGGACACGACGACATACTCGGAGTCGGTGATCTCCACGCCCAGCTTCGGATCCTCGGCGCCGAGCGGACCCATACAGAACGGCACCACATACATGGTGCGGCCCTTCATCGAGCCGCGGTACAGCTCGGTCATCGTGGCGCGCATCTCGGTGGGGTCGACCCAATTGTTGGTGGGACCCGCGTCCGCCTCGGTCCGAGAGCAAATGAAGGTGCGCGACTCCACCCGAGCCACGTCGGAGGGATCGGAAAGAGCGAGGAAGGAGTTCGGCCTCTTCTTCTCGTCCAGCCGTTTGAACGTTCCGGCCGCGACGAGTTGCTCCGTCAGCCGATCCCATTCCTCGTCGGAGCCATCTGCCCAGACCACCCGATCCGGCTGGGTGAGCTCGGCGACTTCTTCTACCCAGGCGAGCAGTTCGCTGTGCTCGGTCGGCGCCTCGCCGTCGGATCCACGAAGACCTGGAATGGTCGCTGAGGTCATGAAAACTCTCCTGAGATGGGCGGTCGTTCGATGCTTCGCCGCCTGGCCCAAGGCCCGTGACCAGCACGAATGCACCAAGCGCCACCGTTGGCGGGATGGCACCCGCTACGACCGGTCGACAATACGCCCTGGGCTTGGGGCGTATCGGGACCGAGCGGACGCCCAGGTTCCTGATTAGAGATTAACGCTATGTGATGACCAGTACGGCATCGGGTTCTTCACCGTGTACCCATTCCAGCACGGGTTTCCACGACCGATATCCAGTGATCCAGTGTGCGGATATCTCGCTCACACGCCGCGAGCTGACCAGGTTGGTTGGCGGCGATCCGGCGCAGCTCCGTCTCCAACTCGGAAATTCGCCGATCGACCTCCACGGTTCGCGCGGTACTTGCTCGCACCACGTGATCGGCCAAATCGGTCTCCGCCTCCACCAGCGCGGTCGCGACTCGTTGTTCGAGATGGGCCTTGATATTGACCACCGCGTCGGCGATCCATTGCCGAAAATGCGCTCGGTCGGCCACCTGTCCACGGGCGCGGACCACCCAGGCCGCCGCGCCCGCGCCGACCAGCAGCGTGAGCGGCACGCTCGCGATGTCGAGTGCAGGAACCAGCGACAGCGGCGCCATCGCCAGTCGACCCAAACCGACACCGGCCGATGCACCCAGCGCGATCATGAGGTGATCTTCGGCACCCCGGTGGCGGGGTTCCGGATCCGGGCCCACTGGCGGGGCCGGGTCGCGCCGGCGCGCCGGGAGCCGGTCGGCATCCTCGATCTGCGCGCCCAGTTCGGCCAACCGATGGTCGATGGCGTGATCGAGGGCGCCGGTCAGTTCGACAACGGCGTGCTGCAACCGGTCCGGATAGCCGCGGATAGCCGCCGGGCGCAGGCGGTCCACCTCGGCGCGAGCCGTGGTGTGCAGTGTGCGGGTCCGGGCGCCGACATCGGTCATCAGATCCACCCGGGCCAGATGCAGCCCGCCGCGCAACGCGGACATGGCCGTAGCTCGTCCGCCGTCGCGGCCCGCCAGCAGGGTCGCGCGCTCCTGGCGCAACCGCGCCACGTCCTCGCCCGCGCGCAGTGCTTCCATCTGCTCGGTCACCCGCGCGCGGGTGTCGGCGAGCACCCGGCGGGTCACCGCGGCCAGACGGTCGCCGCGGGTCGCGGTGGTACCCGACGCGGCCGCGGTCAACCGCAGATGCAACGCAGCGAGGCCGGAACGATCCAGCAATCCGGCATCCCCCTTGGTGCGGGCTGCCGTCGCCAGCCGCGCCGAGACCGGCACGATGTCCACATCGGTGATGCCACGAGCGGCCAACAGTTCCCGGTCGCGCTCGAGCACGATCCGCCAGTCCTGGTAGGAATGCACACCGTTCATCGCCAGCACCAAGACGGAACCGTCGGCGCGCAACGCGCCGATCAGGTCCAGCAGGTCCACACCGACAGTAGTGCCCGCATCGAGCAGGATCAGCGCAACCATCGACGCCGCTGCGCCGGGCATGGACAGTGCTCGCGTCGCGCTCGCGTCGGAGACCGGGTCCGACAGCGCGATACGCGGTTCGAAGCGAGTCAGCTCGGTACGCAACAACGTGGTGTTCACGTCATCGGGTCCGATCATCGTCACCACACTCGCCGCGCCGGACTCCGGTACGGCGCGCAGCAGCGCCATGCCCTGTGGATTCCACCGTTCGATCACTGCCTCGACGTCGGGAGAAACCATGGGCTCGGTTGCGGAACCGTGGACCCGATCGGGCTCGCCCCCGGCGGATTCCGATGTGTCAGAGACCGGCACCGCTCATCCGTTCCCATACTCGGACGTACCCGGTGTGCGCCCGCAGGGCAGCACGCCGTGCCCCGGCGGGCAGGTCGCTGGTGACCACCGCGCGCCAGCGTTTGGCGCGAGCTATCGCATCGTTGGCGTCCAATGGCGCTGCAGCGGGGTAGTCCACGGTCAGGTGGACGACATCGGGGTGGGCGAGCCCGGCCAGGAGCCCGAGCCACACGGCGTCGTCACTGGAGAGAAAGGACTCCAGGACATCGCGGGCCCGACCACCGTCGCCGGGGACTGCTCGTGCGGCCAGGCGCGCCAATTCGTCGAGCAGGTCCCCGCCGCGCAGCGCGGCGATCTGTTGATAGAGACGGTGCAACAACCGGTGGAGTGGGTCGATGCCACTCGCGGCATGCAATATCTGCAGCAGTGCCGGCGCGGGCAGTCGCGGATCGTGGCGCAAAGCGCTGCAGGCACACGCCACGCCGTACAGGTCCCAGCGGTGCAACAGCTGTTCACGCTCGGCGGCATCGGGGCCCGGTGCGATGAACAGATCCGGCGACAGCAGCAGCGACGAATCCGAATCGGCTGCGAGCGTGCGCAGCGCAGCCAGGTCGGCATCGGTCACAACGCCCGTGCGGGTCCGCACTGCCAGCGACGCCACCAGCGGAACAACCGAAACCCCCAACTGCGCGCCGTAGTGCTCGGCTGCGGCCACCGCGTCTGCCCACCGAGAGCCGATCGCATCGGCCTTGTTCAATACCGCGATCGTTCGCTCGGGCGGCACGGTCGACAACACCCTGCGATCGGCGGGTGTCGGCGCCGCCGACAAGACGTAGACGACGATATCCGCATCGAGTTCCGGAGTGGGCGTCTGTGGCTGGTCGACCGGATCGGTTTCCTGCGCAGTCATCAAACCGAGCGCGTGCAACACCGCGGAACGCCCCGCCCGCGCCCGACCGGCTACTTGAATCCGCGGTGGGGTGCGCCACGCATCGACGGCTGCCGCAACGGCATCCCCGATACTCGGATCTCGCCCCGGACCGCGGCGCAACTCGGCAAGGAGACTGTCGAGCCGCTCATGGACGGGCGTAGCCGCGCCACGCCCGGGCGACGGCCGATCGGACCCGGTGGCTGTCGACATGCTGCACCCCTTCACCATGTGCAATTCTGTCAGAAACACCAGCGACCGAATCGGTTCGGGCGCTCAGCTATTGCCCAAGTGTTTGTTCACCGCCCTGACCACCGGATTCGGCGAGTACTTGGCCAGGGTCGCCAACACCTTCGCCTGAATGCCGATCTCGTAGTGCACTTTCCGCAGGCGGCCGGGCTTGCGAGTGGCCCGCCAGATCCCGGCGGCGACATCGTCGGCAGTCAGCCGGATGCCGAGCGACGCAGTCGATCCGGTCGACATGCCATCCACCATCCCGGTGGCCACGAACAACGGCCAGATCGCGATGACTCGAATATCGTAGGTCTCCCATTCGAGATCCAGCGCCTCGGTCAGACTCTTGATCGCCGCCTTGCTCGCACCATAGGTCGCAAGGTCCATCTGGCCGTAGATCGCCGAGGCCGAGCAGAGGTTGACCACCTGCGCACCCGGGGTGTCACGCAAGTACGGGAAAGCCGTATGCGTTCCGGCGAGCACACCGCCGACGTTGACCTCGACGATCTGTTGGTGGGCAGACAGCGCCAGGGACTCGAAACGCCCGGAACGCAGAATGCCCGCGTTGTTGACCAGAATGTCCAGTCGCCCGGCCTCTGCGTAGAACTCGTCGAGCCGCTGCTCCCACTGCGTGTCTTTCGTCACATCCAAAACGCCGGTGTGCACGCTGCCGCCGGCGGCGGTGATTTCGGCCGCGAGTCGGGTCAAACCGACTTCGTCGATGTCGTAGGCACCGACGTGGTAGCCCTGGGCAGCGAAAAGCACGGCCGTTGCCCGCCCGATACCGGCCGCGGCGCCGGTAATGAAGACCGCCGGTCTACTCATGTCGGGGAGTGTAGTACCACGGCCCCGGTGTGGTCGGGGGGTTTTCAGACGCGCGGTCGGTCGCATAGCCTGCCTCTTCGTGTGGTCGGGACCATAACCGGCGCTTGGCGAGAAGTTGCGCACGGCGACCGACCTCGATGACGAGGAGGGTGCGATGACCGCGAACGCTGTCGACATCGTCGACGCGCCCGCTTGGACTGGGGGACGCAAGCCCTTACTGCCGAGTCTCGATCCGTTCTATCGAGCGCCGCACGGTTTCGAAGCCAAACCGCCGGGCGCCATCCTGCGCAGCAGGAGGATCGACGTGGCGCTGCTGGGCGTCGTCCGCCAGCAGGTCTCCGCCTGGCAGTTGCTGTATCGCAGCAGCAATCTGCACGGCGCCCCGGAGGCGGCGATCACCACGGTGCTGCTGCCGATCGGCGCGAACCCCGCCGAGGATCGTCCCTTGCTGGCGTTCCAGAGCGCGATGGACGCGGTCTCCGAAAAATGCGCACCGTCGTACGCGTTGCGCTACGGCGCGAAGGCACTCGGCTCGATCACCCAGTTGGAGTGGCCTTTGGTCGCGAACGCGCTGCGCCGTGGCTGGGCGGTCAGTATCGCCGACCACGAGGGTCCGCACGGAAACTTCGGCGCCCCGCGCGAGCCGGGCTACCGCGCGCTCGACGGCATCCGCGCCGCGCTGCGCTTCGCCCCGCTCGGGCTGCGGCCGGATACCCGCGTTGCGGTGTGGGGCTACTCCGGCGGCGGGATGGCCAGCTCCTGGACGGTCGAGATGGCGCCCACCTACGCACCGGAACTCGATATCGTCGGCGCAGTGCTCGGCGCCCCCGTCGGCGACCCGCGCCAGGTGTTCGTTCGGCTCAACGGCGGTCGATACGCCGGTCTGCCCACGATTGTCATCGCAGCCCTGCGCAAGGTGTATCCCGCCTTGAGTTCGGTGATCGACCACGAGTTGACGCCCAACGGCCACCGCTTCGTGGTCCGCGCGGAGAACTCCACCCCGATCGGCGCGATCGTCGGACTCGCCAACACCGATGTCGACCGCTTGCTGCGCCGCTCGCTGACCGATGTGCTCGACGAGCCCGGCCTGGCCTCGATGTTCGACGATCTGCGGCTGGGCAATACCACACCGGAGTGCCCGCTGCTGGTGGTGCAGCCCGTCCACGATCAAATCATTCACGTGGAGAACATCGACGGCCATGTGGCGCGGTATCGCCGCGGCGGCGCCGCGGTGGCCTATGTGCGTGATCGACTGAGCGAACACTTTTCGCTTCTGCCGCTGTCGACCGCGCTCAGCCTGGACTGGCTGGCCGACCGGCTCGCTGGGCAACCGATGAGCGACGTCAGCGACACCACCGTGCTGTCGGTCGTGGCCTCGCGAGCCGGGGTACGCGGGCTCGCGGAAATCGCGGCAACCGCGGCCAGAGTCGCTTTGGGGCGCCCGCTGCGCCAAACGTCTGTGACCGCCCCCCGAGTCGCCGCAGCGCGCGCTGCCTGATCCCCAGCTCGGCGGTCACAGCCAACCGCTTGCTGCGCAGATCGCCGGATGCTGGACAATGGACATTGTGAACGACGCCGCGAACCCTACTGCCGAGTCAGTTCCCGGACCGCCGTCCACACCGTCGGCGCCCGGTGACCACCCGCGCCGGCACCGGACCGGCTCACGCCTGCATCCACGAGTCACCAGCTTCCGGTCGCGTCGGGGCGCGCTGACCGCGACTCAGCAGCAATCCTGGGACCGGATGTGGCCGGTGATCGGCCGTGAGGTCGCCGACGAGCCGCTGGATGCGACTGGATGGTTCGGCCGCGACGCCCCCCTGGTGATCGAGATCGGCTGTGGCACCGGCACCGCGACCGCTGCCATGGCGCAAGCCGAACCGCACCTGAATCTGATCGGCATCGAGGTGTATCGGCCCGGTCTGGCTCAACTGGTGCAGCGCATCGAACGCGACGGGATCGACAACATCCGCTTGATGCGCGGCGACGCCGTGGACGTGCTGGAGAACATGGTGGCCACAGCATCACTCACCGGCGTGCGGGTGTTCTTCCCCGACCCGTGGCCGAAGGCGCGCCACCACAAGCGACGGCTGTTGCAATCCACGACGGTCGCGCTGATCGCCGACCGGCTACGGCCCGGCGGTGTGCTGCACGTGGCCACCGACCATGCCGGCTACGCCGAGCACATCTATCGTGTCGGGCAGTCGGAACCGCGGCTCGCCAGACTGCCCCAGACGGCAGACCGCAGTGCTGCCGGCGCGGACGAGACCGACCGGGACGAGACCGCACCGATCGGCTTCGAACGACCAGTGACCAAATTCGAAGGCAAGGCGCATCGCGCCGGAAGCGCCATTACGGAGCTCATATGGGAGAAGATCGACCAATGAGCGTCAGCGAGATTGCCCACGGAGCGATCGACGGTGCCACAGACGCACCCCAAACCGCACCGGAAGGTTTGGTCGGCGTCGCGCCCGATGTGCGACGTGTCCTATTGGTATGGGACGCTCCGAATCTCGACATGGGCCTCGGCGCGATTCTCGGCGGTCGGCCCACCGCGGCCTACCGCCCCCGCTTCGACGCGCTGGGCCGGTGGCTACTGGCCAGAACCGCGGAACTGTCCGCGACCAGCGCGCAGCGCGTCGAACCCGAAGCCACTGTGTTCACCAATATCGCCCCCGGCACCGCGGATGTCGTGCGCCCGTGGGTGGAGGCACTGCGCAACGTCGGATACGCGGTCTTCGCGAAGCCGAAGATCGACGACGATTCGGATGTGGATGCCGACATGCTCGCCCACATCGCGCTGCGCCGCCGCGGCGCCGGCTTGGCGGGCATCATGGTCGCCTCCGCCGATGGCCAGGCCTTCCGGGAGCCGCTGGAGGAGCTCGCCGGCAGCGGTGTGCCGGTTCAAGTGCTCGGCTTCCGCGAACACGCCAGTTGGGCGGTCACCTCCGACGTGCTCGACTTCATCGACCTGGAAGACATCCCCGGTGTCTTCCGAGAGCCACTGCCTCGGGTCAGCCTCGATTCGCTGCCCGAAGGGGGCGCCTGGTTGCAGCCGTTCCGGCCCTTGTCGGCACTGCTGGCCTCCCGCCAGGCCCAAGGAGTCGCCTAGTGTTCACGCGCTGGGGTGACCTGGTCTATCGGCTGCGTTTCGGCACTCTGGGCATCGTGGTGGCCGGTCTGCTGGCTCTGGGCGGCTACGGCCTCGGATTGGAAGACCATCTCAGCTCCAGCGGGTTGGACGATCCAACGTCGGAATCGGCGCGCGCCGCGCACCTCAAAGACGCCGCGTTCAATCGGGATCACAGCTCCGACGTCATCCTGTTGTACACCGCGCCCGACGGCAAGACCGTCGATGATCCCGAATTCAGCCGCAAGATCATCGAGAATCTCAACAGCCTGCCACGCGAGTATCCGAACGAGATCATCCAGATCATCGGGGCGTACTGGCCGACCGAAACGGGGCTCAGGCAGGCCAAGATCTTCAGCACCGACGACAAGAAGCACGCCTTCGCCGCGGTCGCCATCAGAGGCGACAACGACACCGAGATGGTGCGTAACTACCGCAAGGTCAAGGACGTCTTCTATGTTCCTGGCGTCGATGTGCAGGTCGCCGGCCTACAAGCCTTCGGCGGCACACTGAACGACACCATGGCCGACGATCTGAAACGACTGGAGATCCTCGCCCTTCCCGCGGTCGGCGTGTTGTTGTTCTTCGTCTTCGGCGGCATCGTCGCGGCCGCGTTGCCGCTGATCGTCGGCGGCCTCACGATCATCGGCGCATGGGGGATCATCCGGTTCGCCACCGAGTTCACCGAAGTGCACTCGCTCGTCTCGTCGGTGGTCTCGATGATCGGCCTGGGCTTGGCCATCGACTACGGGCTGTTCATCGTCAGCCGGTTCCGCGAGGAGCTCGCCGAGGGGAAAGACACCGCGGCCGCGGTACGCAGAACAGTGATCACCGCCGGCCGCACGGTGGTCTTCTCCGCCACCATGATCGTCGCGAGTCTCGGCGGCCTGTTGCTGTTCCCGCAAGGCTTCCTGAAGTCGCTCGCCTATGGCGCCATCGCGTCGGTTTCGCTGGCGGCCCTGACCTCGATCACAGTGCTTCCCGCCCTGCTGGGCATTCTCGGTAGACGGGTCGACCTGCTCGGCCTCAAAATATTCCGTAAGACCAAAACGGCCGAGGAAGTGGAGGCCGGGCTCTGGGGCCGGACCACCCGCTGGGTCATGCGCCACCCGCTCAAGATCGCGATACCACTGTGTATCGCGCTGTTGCTGTTGATCATCCCGGTCAAGAACCTCCAATTCGGCGGCCTCAACGAGAAGTATCTGCCGCCGGACAACCCGACTCGGCTCGCACAAGAAGAATTCGACAGCCTCTTCCCACTGCGAAAGGCCGATCCGATCGAATTGGTCTTCCAAGTCGACGACCCCAGCCTGACCCTCGCGGTCGGCCAGACGATCAAGGACGCCAGCCAGGCGCCGGGCCTGGCCGGCGCGTTCACCTATCCACCCAGTACCGCGCCGAACGACAAGACGATCTTCAAGACCGAAGCGGCCTTGACCGACTCGACCGATGCCGACGCCACGATCGATTACCTGCGGTCGATGTCCGTCGCCGATGGCGTCACCATGCTGGTCGGCGGCAAACCGGCGATCGAGAAGGACAGTATCGACGCGCTCCTGAGCCGGATGCCGTTGATGATCGGGCTGGTGCTGCTGGTTACCACGCTGCTGATGTTCCTGACGTTCGGTTCCCTGGTGTTGCCGATCAAGGCGGCCCTGATGAGCGCGCTCGGCCTCGGGTCCACACTCGGCATCCTCACCTGGATCTTCATCGACGGCCACGGCGCGAGCCTGTTGAATTTCACCCCACAGCCGATCACGTCGCCGGTGTTGGTGCTGATCATCGCGATCATCTACGGTCTGTCGACCGACTACGAGGTCTTTCTCATGTCGCGCATGGTGGAAGCGCGCAGCAGGGGAGCCAGTACGACCGAGGCCGTACGGATCGGTACCGCCCAGACCGGCGGAATCATTACCGCCGCCGCGCTGATCCTGTTGGTCGTCACCGGCGCGTTCGCCTTCTCCGACCTGGTGATGATGCAGTACATCGCCGTCGGCATGATCGCCGCGCTGTTCATCGACGCGACAGTACTGCGCATGCTGCTCGTACCGGCCACCATGAAACTGCTCGGCGACGACTGCTGGTGGGCGCCGGCCTGGATGAAGAAGATCCAAGCAAAGATCGGACTCGGCGAACCGATTCTCGACGACGACCATGTCCGGGGCGACTCGGTGGTGGACCTGGTCAAGACCACGCCGGTCACCGATCCGGTCACCATGCAGATTCCCGCGGTTGCCGCCGCCAACACCGTGCCGCGCAGGCGTAAGCCGCGCACCGTCGCGGAAATCGAAGCCGAAGCGCCCACCCAGCGGATGGATCGAGTTCCCCCTGCCCCGCAGCCGCCACCTCAGCCGGCTCCACCCCGGGACTCGGGCAGAACTCCCCCGACCCCCCCACCGAACGCCGGCACTGCGCAGCATGATCCGATTCGCCCCCGCCGAGTCTCGGCGACGAGCCCTCGACCAACCGCGCCGTCCGAAACGCCATTCGGCGAGCCGCTGGCCGAACCGACCTCGGTGGCAGTCCCGCAGCAGCCGCCCGCGCTGGAAACCCCGGTCACGTTCCCCGTTGCGCATCCGAACCCAGCGCCTGACGCGCCACGCGTGCAGAATACGCGCGCGGACGAAATGCGGATTCCCAAGATCGATCCACCACCTCGACCTGCCACAGCGTCCGCACCAGCCGCCGAACCAGAACCTTCCAGTGAAGCTGTCGAGTCCGGGCGCCCGGCTAGCGGCCGCGACAGCATCGAGGACTGGATGGCCGGCCTCCGTTCCTCTCGCCGTGAGCGCGGGACCTCCGAGAAGGGGCGCCATCATGGCGGCGAGGCACGCACGGTCAGCGTGAACGAACTACTGCGCCGTCGTGACCAGAAATGATCGACGCACCACTCACCGGCGGCGCCAGAACCCCGCCGGGGGATATTTGACGGTCACCGATCCGAACCGGCTACGACCACGCACCACCACGTGAAACGACCCGGATGGCGCGCCGGCGCGCACCGCGGTGTGCACACTGGAGCCCATCGCCTCCAGAAGATTCAGGTCCACCGTCGCCTCGGCAGGCACGATCAGTGCGATCGAGCTGCAGTAGTCGTCGATACCGAGCTCGACCACAGGGGTCGACACGATCGCCTTGGTGAAATTCAATTCGACCGCGGACATCCTGGTGTTCAGCTGCAGGGTCGGCCCCACATGCCACGGTCCGCGGCGACGCACCTCGGCAAAGCGTCCGCGGATCACCGCGTCGGAGCCGGAGACCGGGGGGCTCGAGCCCGGGACCAGGGGCGCCCACCCACTCGTGCCGACGTCCGGAGCATGGTGCACGGCCTTCGGCGGCGCGGCAGCCGTCGAGTGGGTCGGCCACACGCCGGGCAGGTCGACGAGCACAGCGTTGATTTCCGCGCGCGTCCTGGCGGCCAGTGCGGTGTCCATCCGCTCGGTGAACTCGCCGAGCGAAAGCAGTCCGAGTCCGACTGCACGCTGCAACAGCTGGCCGACGTGCTCGCGCTCCGCATCCGATACCCGTAGTTCTCGATCGGGCGGCACGCCACCGGGTTGGGGCGCTGTTTCAGGGCTACTCACACGATCGAGATTACCGAGCATGCGACCCTGAAACATCGGGGAAGTTCCTGATTCTGCCCCGAAAAGCACGCGCTCGCGTGCGGCGGCTCAGTCCCGCGTCGCACCATCGGTCCCGCTGCCGGATCGGGTGGAGTCGCGCTCGGCCGCGCCGTCTGCGACCGCGTCACGATCGGCCGCCTGACGATGCACCGCCTCGACCAAGGTCGTCGTCACGTCGAACCGACCGGGATCGGGCTCGTCCGCCGCCGCGGAAAACAACCGACGGGGGTCGCTGCCGGTCTGGAGGTCTTCGAACAATTCCTCGGGTCCCTCGAGCAAGGACCGGATCGCGGTGTTCATCACCGCGACCAGCGGAACCGCGAGCAGGCCGCCGGCGATCCCGCCGACCACCACACCCGCGGCGATCGCCAAGACCACCGCGAGCGGGTGGATGCTCACCGCCCGTCCGAGCAGCAGCGGCTGCAGCACATGGCCCTCCAGCTGCATCACCGCAATGATGACCCCGAGCACGATCAAGGCGGTGACCAGACCCTTGGTGACCAAGGCGATGAACACCGCGATAAACCCGGCCAGAAACGCGCCGATGATCGGAATGAACGCGCCGATGAACACCAGCGAGGCCAACGGCAGTGCCAGGGGCACCCCGAGAACGACCAAGCCGGCGCCGATCCCGATGGCGTCCACCGCGGCGACGACCACGGTCGCGCGGACGAAGCCCACCAGCGTTCCGAACCCGAGCTGCCCGGCGGTGCGCACGCGCTCCCGGTGCTGGGTAGGCACGATCTTGGTGACGAATTCCCAGATGTGATCTCCGCCGTACAGGAAGAAGATCAGGATGAACAAGGTCAGAAAAGCGCCGGTGAGCAGCTCGCCGATCACGGTTGCCGTCGTGAGCGCCCCGCTGGTGAGACTGTCCTGATTGGACTGGATGGCCTTCACCACCGCATCGCCGGCATTGCGAATCTGCTCGTTGCTCATGTGCAGCCGCCCATTGATCAGCCAGTCCTGGATCCGATGGATGCTCTCGGTGAATCGGTCCGACAGCTGCGGTACACCGGCGACGAACTGCTCGACGACGAACGTCATGATGGCGGCGACCACGCCGAACGAACCGAGCAGCGCGACGAAAACACCCACCGCACGCGGCACTCCCAGCCGCTGCATCCAGTCCACCAGCGGTGCGAGCAGCGCCGCCGCCAAGAGCGCGACGGCCAGCGGGACGACCACGGAGGCGAACTTCTGCACGATCGTCGTGACCGCGATCGCGAGCCCGAACAGCACCAGCAGTCGCCACCCCCACTCCGCCCCGACGCGCACGATCGGGTGCACGGTCTCCGCGGCGGACCGGGACAGCGCGCTGGTGTGCTGCGCAGTTGGCTTCGAGTCGCTCACCTCCGCGAGCCTAACCGGCGCCGACACGGCGCCGCGCGATCGGCGGCGTGGCCAGCCAGCACAGCCGAGCGCCCGAACCGCGGACATTCCCCCGTCCTGGAAACGTAAGATTGGTCCTCGTGTCGGCGCCTTTGGAAGCGGTCAAACAGACCATGCGAACGCGTTGGCCGCTGTACCTGACCTCGATGCTGTTGGCAAACGCTTTCGGCGCGGTTCTGGTGTGGGCGTTCATTCAGTACGGACTACCTGTCCCCGAGGGTGAGCCCTCTGGAGCCAGGTTCACCGGCCTGCTGGGCCCGGCACTCGTCTTCATCACCGGCGGCTTGCTCAGCGCGACCGCGTCGGTATTCATGCTCCGACCGGTGATGCGCTGGCAGATGCGCGGCGGGCCACCCAGCCGCGCGGAACAGATGGCCGCACTGCACGCTCCACTGCGCCAGGCCATTCTGCACCTCGCACTGTGGTTGATCGGCGGCGCGGTCCTGGCCATGCTGATCATCAAGGACACGCCCGCGCTGGCCGCCGCGGTGATCGTCACCGAATGCATGGCGGCAACCATCGTCTTCGGCTTCACCTACATGCTGGGCGAACGCATCCTGCGCCCCGTCGCGGCGCAGGCCCTGACCGAGGGAACATTCGACCACACGCTCACCCCGGGTGTCGGTACCCGAATGGCGATGACCTGGGGAATGGGTACCTTCGCACCCACCATCGCCATCGTGCTGCTGTGCGTCACCCAGATCTCCTCGGACGTGAAATTCTCTGCACAGTCGCTGGCGATCTCCATTCTGTTGCTGTGTGGTGTGGTGATCATGCAGGCTCTCGCGTTGTCCATGCTCACCGGAGCCAGCATTTCCGATCCGGTGCGCCAACTCAGTCAGGCGATCGACCGGGTACAGGCCGGCACCCGCGACACCCAGGTCGAGGTCTTCGACGGCAGTGAAATCGGGCTGCTGCAGGTCGGCTTCAACCGAATGATGGAGGAAGCCGCCAAGCGCCGTCAGTTGCAAGAGTTGTTCGGCCAACATGTCGGCGAAGAAGTGGCCCAGCGCGCGCTGGACTATGGCACGGAACTCGGCGGCGAGACCCGATTCGTCGCTGTCCTGTTCGTGGATATGGTCGGCTCCACCGCGACCGCCGCCGAACGACCCCCAACCGAAGTGGTGAGCCTGCTCAACGAGTTCTTCCGCATCGTGGTCGAAGTGATCGACCGCCACCATGGATTCGTCAACAAGTTCGTCGGTGACGCGGCACTGGCCATCTTCGGCGCGCCGCTGGACCGCCCGGACGCACCCACCGCCGCCTTGGCCGCCGCCCGCGAACTCCGCGATATCCTGCAGGAAGTTCCGGGACTCGACATTGGAATCGGAGTGTCGGCCGGATTGGCCGTTGCCGGGAACATCGGCGCGGCGAATCGTTTCGAATACACAGTGATCGGTGATCCGGTCAACGAAGCATCCCGACTCACCGAACTGGCCAAGGAACGGCCTGGGCGGACATTGGCCTCGGGTAGCGCACTGTATTTCGCCGAGGACAAGGAACAAACTCGGTGGGAAACCGGTGACGAGGTGCAACTACGCGGCAGGCGCAGAAAGACCCTGTTGGCCTGGCCGCTGGAACTCTCCGACGCTATCGGCGCGGAAACGGTCGATTCGCTAGGCTGACCGCGTGACCGCCAAGAGGGAAACGGCAGGCGCAACTGCGTCGCCGCCCCCGGCGGCCTCCCACCGCGGTCGATTCCGCTGGTCGAAGTGGGTTCTCGGTGCCGCGTTGTTGGCCTTGTTGATCATCGAGGGCGTGTATCTGTGGCCACGGCTGCACGAGTCGTGGCGAAAACTCACCGATATTCACTGGGGATGGGTGGCGGCCGCGATCTGGTTGCAGGCCGTCTCGATGAGCGGCTTCGCCAGAGTGCAGAAGCAGCTGCTCAACGCCGGCGGGGTCGCGGTCGGTCAGCGAACATCGGCTGCGGTGGTCTACGGCGCCACCGCGATGGCGGTGACCCTGCCCGCGGGCCAAGTGTTCTCCACCGCCTTCACCTATCGCCAGACCAGACGCTGGGGAGCCAGTCCGATCGTGGCGTCCTGGCAGTTGTTGTTCTCCGGAGTGGTCGCCGCGGTGGGATTGGCACTACTCGGAGTGGGCGGCACGTTGGCGGTCGGTGGGCAGGTCGGCCCGCTGAAATTGATCGTGTCGCTGGTCGCCGTGGTCGCCCTGGTCTGGGCGGGTAATTACGCCGCGCGTCGTCCCGGCTCGATCGAGACGGTGTTGCGTCGGGCACTGGCGCTGCTGAACCGGTTGCGTAAGCGCCCCCAGGACCACGGCGCGAGCGCGATCACCGACGTGCTGCGGCAACTCGAATCGGTCGACCTCGGCACGCGTGACGGTGTGGCGGTCACGGCCTGGGCCCTGGTCCATCGGTTCGCCGATGTCGCCTGTCTGGGCGTCGCCTGCTATGCGGTCGGCGCCGATCCGCGCATCGCGGGCTTGCTGCTCGCCTTCGCCGCCGGCAAAGCCGTCGGGTCGATCCCGTTCGCGCCCGGCGGGATCGTCTATGTCGACGCAACCCTCATCTATGGTCTGACCGCCGCGGCGGGGCTGACGGCCACGCAGGCTGTCGCCGCAGCGTTCGTTTACCGGATGGTGAGTTTCATCCTGGTCGCGATTGTCGGTTGGGTCATCTTTCTGTTCCTTTTCCGTCGACCGCAGATCGGGGATGCGGAACTGGCGAAGGAATTCGAGCAGCGGCGGCTGTGAGCGGGGCCGGTGCGCGGAGTACGGCGCCACGGCCCCACTACCCTGGCCCGGGTGAGGACATTGGCCCCGTTGGCGATGGACGTGCTACTCGTCGCCCTTTTCTGCGTGCTCGGCAGACGCAGCCACGACGAAGCGATGCTCGCCGGCTTGGTGCGTACCCTGTGGCCGTTCGGGACGGGACTGGCCATCGGGTGGCTGATCATCGCGCGCCGGTGGGCAACCTCGGGCAGCGCCACGCGACCCGCCGGCACCGCGCTGGTACCCACGGGCGTTGTGGTCTGGGCAACCACGCTGTCCGGCGGCATGCTGCTGCGAGTGCTCAGCGGTCAGGGCATCGCAGTGAGTTTCGTACTGGTCGCCGGCACTGTGCTGGCGGTGTTCTTGCTGGGCTGGCGCGCGGTCTTTCGCGCGGTGACCTCCGCACGGCAGAGTCGCCCGTAGTCCGCTGTCGCTATGGTTGCGATGTCGCCAGGGACTGCAGCATCCGGGCCGCCATCCGGGCCGTCGCATTCGTGCTGTCCACGTCATCGATGTGAACAGCGAACACCAGATCACCCATCGACCCGATGAGCCACCCGTCCGACCCTGCTTTCGCCGCATAGGCAACGACATCTCGGTACTGGCGCACTCGCGCCAACTCCGGCGCGTTCGTAGCATCACGCAGCACGCCACGCAGCCGATCGACAGCGCCCGAGGGCAACGGTTCGAGCCGAGCCTCGGTGGTGGCCGGACGACCGACCTCGATCATCGGCGAGGGTATCGTCCCCCGCACAATCGTGGCAGCGGCGATCGCCATACCAAAGGTGCTGGCCAATACGGCATCCGATCCACTGCCCTGGAACACCGGCTCGCTACGACCTGCCAGAGCCAACCGGCCGGTTGCCTCGTTCAGACCGGGGACCTGGAAGTCGATACCCACCCCTAGCGCAGGGGCCGCCTCGACCGCATCCTGCACCGAAACCTCGTGCGGGGCAATTCCTTTGTCCGCGGCGGCGACCACGCGAAACAGCTCCATGGCGCCGCCCACCGGATAGAGTCCGGTGAACGCCACCGGACCATGATCGCTGGCCTGATTGTTCTGCGCGACCGCGACCACCGCCCCACTCGACGGCTGAATCGCCACGATCGATGCCGGTGTGGCCACGCTGACCACGGCATCTTCGGCAGCGCGTTGCAAACGCTGGTCCATCGTGCCCGCAATGTCCGGCCCGGGCGGTCCCTGTTCACCGGCGAGTTGGGTCACCACTTCGCCGGTGTCGTCGAAAAGCTCGACACCCCAGCCGGAGTACTTCTGCTGACTGTCTCGGTGCACTTTGCGCAGTGCGTCCAATAGCGGCGACCAGACTCTGCGGTCGACAGAGATCAACCTCGGCTGTTTCTCCATGATCACACCGGGAATCGTCGCGATTCGTGGTTTCAAAATGGCGAAATCGCCGTCACGCAGATTCACCGCGACCACCGGCTTGCCGTGCGCGGTGGCGATCTGCCGCATCATCGACGGTCCCGTGATCAGTGGCGCGACCGGCTCGATGGCCTTGGCCAGTGCATTCGTCGACGCGACCGGGTCGGGCATGGTTGCCGGATCGAGTTTGACGACATTGATGGTCTGCTCGGTCATCAATGCCTCGCCGAGGATGTCGGTGACCCGCGGCGCCGGCGATGGCAAGGTGCGCACCAATCGGACGGTTCGATCATGCCGCAACTGCGGCATGACGACCTCGGGCTCCCAGGAGATCCGCCAACCGATCGCCAGCTTGCGCACGGTGCCGCGCACGCTATAGGTCCAGTTCTTGTCCTCGCCGAAGTTCCAGTTCGCATCCATGTTGAAGATCGCCGAGTGCGCGTCCAAACCGATGAACTGGGTCTTGCGGTAGTCGACGGTGCCGGGTCGAAGCCCGGCAAACATTTGCTCTAATGTTGCTGTAGCTGCGGTGGGGTAGGAGGTCAACTCCGCGGCGCCAGCGTAATTGTGATCGTCCAGCAGATCCGCGAAGCGCTCGACGACGGCTTCTGCTTCGCTCCGCTTCTCCTGCATCCCGCACGACCCAAGCGCGATCGCGAGCAATACCACCCCCAACAGTGCTATCACACCGCGAACGCGCAGGCGGCGGGATCCCCACACATCCATATCGCCCACTCTTCACTCTTGTCACTCCAGCAACAAGAACACGGTACCGGAAAAGATCAGACCGCGATGGCACCGTAGCGCGGACGTTATCCATGCTCAGCAACCGATTGCGCCCTGAGACAACCCACCTCGAGGCATGTTTCGTCATCATTCGACAGTCACGGGTGGCACAACGACGCCACTACCGAGGCAATCTGCGAAGTTGCAAGGTGAATCACCATATCCGACATCTCGGACACGACGAACGGTATCCATCGATGTCACCGGTACGTTCGCGCACAGCGAAATCGACCGCACGATTTGCGGCGTAATCTTGTAATTATCGACAGCATCGGAGCTCTATAGGTGGGTGATCACTCATGACGAGTAAGCATCGCGGTTTCGGTCGACCGGGCGGTTGGCAACAAGCCGATCTGCCCGACGCTGCCGACGCACCCGACTGGTTCGCCGGAAGATTGCCACAGGAGTGGTTCACCGGTACCCCGATCGTCGAAGTGGACCGGGACGAAATCGTCGTCATCGGTGAACTGCCGATATCCCAGCTGGAACAGTCCACGTCCGAGGGGAGCGACACACCGACCGAGGAGGTGCCACGCGCCACCAAGGAAGGCGCGGTCGCACGGTTTCGTGAATCCACCCGACCGAGTCGGATGCGAATTGCCACCGAAGCGCAGCACCGCTACCGGCGAAACGTCGCGTGGGGGGTCTCGGTCGACGGCGAGCGAATCATGTTCACTCACCTGGCTGTTCCGATCATGACTCGGCTACGTCAGCCGGAACGCAAGGTCCTCGATACCTTGGTCGACGCGGGCGTTGCCCGCTCGCGCGCCGATGCATTGGCCTGGACGGTGAAGCTGGCAGGCAAGCACGCGGAATCGTGGTTGGAGGAATTGCGCGACGCCATGCGCAAGGTCGACGACCTGCGCTCGGAAGGACCGCGTGGCCTCTGATCGCGTGGGGCGAGTCTAAGGTTGCCCCATGGCCGAGACCCCTGGCCCCACATCGGGCCCGATGACCCACAGCCCGGCATCGGGCCGGACGACCCACAGCCCGGCAGCGGGCCCGATTCTCGTTCTCAACGGTCCAAACCTCAATATGCTCGGCACCCGGCAGCCGGAGGTATACGGCGCGGCAACCCTGGACGACGTAGTGGAACTGTGCACACGGACCGCGGCGACGTTCGGTCACGAGGTCGTCACCTTCCAGTCCAACTACGAAGGCGCACTGATCGAGCGCATCCATCGAGCGCGCGGCGCAGAGTCGGGCATCGTGATCAATCCCGGCGGCCTCACCCACACCTCGGTGGCGCTGCGTGACGCGTTGGTGATTCCCGAACTCCCGATCGTCGAAGTACACATCAGCAATGTGCACGCCCGCGAACAGTTCCGGCACCATTCCTATATTTCGCCGATCGCGACCGCAGTGATCGCGGGGATGGGCATCCATGGCTACGCTGCGGCGATCGAATTTCTCTCCCGTTCGCGCCGACTCGATCGGCCATCCACGAGCAACCGCGGCTGATCACCGGGTCGGGGCGCCGAGCCATTCGATCGCGATCCGCCCGGCGACACGGTCGAGCAACGCCGCCGCCGATGCCATCGACCGGCGCGGGTCGGGTTCTATCTCGGCGAGCGAATAGCAACCGGCGAACCCCGCGGCCGCGATCTCACCGGGCTCCAGCAGTGCGCGACCTGCGACGGCGATTACCGGGACGTGTGCGGCGCGCGCGACCGCACACACGCCGAACGGCGCTTTGCCGTGCAGGCTTTGGCGATCCAACGAGCCCTCACCTGTGACCACGAGAGTCGTGGTTGCGAGCAATGCACGAAACTCGAGCAAGTCGAGCACGACCTCGATGCCACTGCGCATGTGCGCGCCCAGAACGGCGAGCGCACCGAAACCGGTACCTCCCGCGGCGCCTGCACCCGGCCGGTCGACGAATTCGGGGCCGACGACACCGGCCCAGGTAGCAAGCGCCGATTCGAGAATGCCGAGATCCGCCGGGCCGGCGCCCTTCTGCGGCGCGTAGACCGCAACGGCCCCGCGTGGCCCGAGCAGCGGGTTGTCGACATCGCAGGCCACGGTGAACGTCGTGGCGGCCACCTTGGGATGCAGTCCCGAGCGGTCCAATCGCGTTGCGCGCGCCAAGGCCGCCCCGCCGGCGGGCACAGGCGCGCCCTCGGCGGTCAGGATGCGGGCGCCGAGCGCCTCGAGCATGCCCGCGCCACCATCGGTGGAGGCGCTGCCACCCACACCGAGCACGATGTGCGTGGCGCCGTGGTCCATCGCGTGCGCCACGACGACGCCGAGACCGAACGTGCTCGACGTCAACGGTTCGAGTCGCCCGCCGGGCAGCGCGGCCGATCCCACCACTGCAGCCAATTCCACCACCGCGGTCGCCGCATGCCGGGCGTAGGACGTATGGCGCGGCAGACCGGTCGGCCCCGGGGCGGTCATATCGACGCGCGTCCACCCCGCAGCCACCAAGGCGTCGACCGTGCCGTCACCACCATCGGCGACCGGCACCTGCCGCACGAGGACACCTGGCGCACTGCGGGAAAACCCCGCAGCCAATGCCGACGCCGCCTGTGCCGCGGTGAGCGATCCCTTGAACTTGTCGGGGGCGAGCAACACTCGGGCCGGCGACACGCGCGTCATGTCCTCATTGTCCGACGGGACGGGCACCTGCGCATTCCCGCGGCTGCCGTATTTCTCGGATTCCGGCCGACAGAGTAGCGTCGAGCCATGTCGACCGAGGTCAGTAACAACACTGCACTGGAACGCTTCGAGATCTACGTCGACGGCGCAATCGTCGGCTATGCCGAGTATCAGGACACGGCGTCGGAACGTGCTTTCGTGCACACCGAAATCAACCCGCAGTACCAAGGCCAGGGGTACGGGGCGTTGTTGGTCGAGACCGCACTGAACAGCACCCGCGACGACAAGCTCGGCGCACTACCCATGTGTCCCATGGTCAACCACTTCATCGAGACGCGCCCCGAGTACCTTTCGATGGTGCCGCACTGGGCTCGCGATCGGCTACACCTGCCACAGTGACTCGTCGGTCCGCGCTGGCCGGGCCGACTCCGGGTGGCGCGACGCGCGCACAGAAGTAGGCCACGAGGCACGCATTATCACCGAACAGCTGAGATGATGGCGGAGTGGCACGCTCAGAAGACCCGGACGATCGGCAGACTCGCGGCGGGCATGGCGAACGCAGACGGCGCGGCGACCAAGCGGTCCGCGCCGGCACATTGTTGGTCTCGGCCACGGAGTTGGTCGAGCCGACGTTCCGGCGCACCGTCGTCTACATCATCGAGCACAACGAGGCGGGCAGCCTCGGGGTGGTACTCAACCGCCCGAGCGATACCGCCGTACACGAAGTCCTGCCCCAGTGGACGGATGCGGTCGCAGCGCCCCGGACACTGTTCGTCGGTGGTCCGGTGAAGCGAGACGCCGCGCTGTGCCTGGGTACCGTTCGCGTCGGAGTGCGCATCGACAGCGCTGCCGGGCTCCGACGCATCGACGGACGGATCGTGTTGGTCGACCTCGACGCCGATCCGGAGCAGATCGGTTCCGTGGTGGAAGGCATCCGGATATTCGCCGGTTACGCGGGCTGGACCTTCGGCCAACTGGAAGGCGAACTCGACAACGACGATTGGATCGTGTTGTCGGCATTGCCGTCCGATCCGATCAGCACCGGGCGTGCCGACCTCTGGGCGGACGTCCTGCGCCGTCAACCGCTACCCCTCTCGCTGCTCGCCACCCATCCGATTGAACTCGAACGCAATTGAGACCGTGTATTCCTCGGCAGACCGAAAGAGAACGACAGACCGAAGGAGAACACGGCATGAGAACCCCCCGGTGAATCGGCCCGAGCATGGGTGACAGGTCAGCTGCGCCCGCACATAGTCCCCGCACCACCAGCGGAGAGGTATGCACCTGTGCGCCGAGGACGAGGCAACGACGGCCGATCCACGGATCCGTCCACTTTGATGCAGGCCATCTATCACGAACATGCCATGGCGTTGTGGCGATACACCCTCGGCCTGGTCCGGGATCCGGGACGGGCCGAGGACATCGTGCAGGAAACCCTGCTGCGAGCATGGCAACGGCCGAAGGTCTTGGATCAGTCCACGGCCTCGGCGCGCGCATGGTTGTTCACCGTGGCGCGCAATATCGCCGTGGATGAGTACCGTAGCGCCCGCAGCCGGCGCGAAATCCGCACCGACAGCCCACCGGAACAACCCTTCCCCGACCAATCCGACCGCGCCTTGGACGGCTGGTTGGTCGCGGATGCGCTCGGCAAGCTCAGCACGGACCATCGCGAAGTCATCGTGCGCGCCTATTACCGCGGCCTGTCCACGCACCAGATCGCCGAAGAACTCGACATTCCGGCGGGAACGGTGAAATCCCGGATGCACTACGGCATGCGCGCCCTGCGACTCGCACTACAGGAGATGGGGGTGACGAACACATGACGGACATCGCCGATGACTACGCCATGTGGGATGCGTCGTATGTGCTCGGCTCCCTGAGCCGCGACGAGCGGCAAGAGTACGAGGGCCATCTCGCGGTTTGCGCCGATTGCCGAACCTCGGTGGCCGAACTCGCAGGACTGCCCGGCCTGATGGCGATGGTGGATACCGAGACCGCGCTGTCGATGATCGAACCGCCCCCCGAGGTGGCCGAGAGCGTCCCCGAACCGGCTGCGCCGGCGCCACAGACGTCGTCACCGCGGATGCTGCCGCGACTTGTCGCTGCCACCGAGCGCCGCCGCCGACGGTCGAGATGGGTGTCGGTGGGCGCAGCCGTTGCCGCGGCCGCAGCGGCCGTGGCCATCGCGGTGCCGATCGCTGTGACGGTGTCCGATACGACCGAGTCGGACGGCGTTTCCCAACAGGTCTTCGCCGAGCGACGAATGGATCCGCTGTCGCCGACCCCGGTGACCGCGAGCTTCAAACTCATTCCCGACGGCAACATGACGCGAGTGGTGATGTCGTGCAGCTACGGACCGAGCGAGCAAAAGTACAACTGGAATTTCGCCCTGTATGTCACGCACGCCGACGGCCGCCAACAGCAGCTGGCACAGTGGCCGGCCGGTCCCGGCACCGAGCTGACCTTCGATCGAACCGTCGACGACACGCCCGACCAGATCCGCTCGGTCGAGATTCGGACCGTCAAGACCGGCGCAGTGGTGCTGATGGGCAGGGTCTGATCAAGCGCTCGTCCGAGGCAACCCGATGGTCGGACGCAACCCGATGGATCCGAGTAGCCAAATATTGAACCATTCGACGGCCGCACCCGTATCACTCGTGTAGACAGCTCATCCAGCGCGAAGGAGTGCCTATGCCGACTCGGGTCGTGGACTATCTGGTGCACGCCGTCGCGGCGCTCGGCGTGCGCCACGTCTTCGGTGTGGACGGCGCCAATATCGAGGACCTGTACGACGCGATCTTCGATGCGCCCGACGACGTCACCGGCGTGATCGCCAAGCACGAGTTCTCCGCGGCCACCATGGCCGACGGATACGCGCGCACCACCGGCGGGTGCGGGGTGGTCGCGTCCACCTCCGGAGGCGGCGCGATGAATCTCGTAGCCGGGTTGGCCGAATCGTTCGCCTCGCGGGTTCCCGTGCTCGCGCTGGTCGGGCAACCTCCGACCGCTTCGGAAGGCAATGGCGCCTTCCAGGACACCAGCGGACGCGCGGGCGCGATCGACGCGGTGGATCTGTTCGGCGCGGTCAGCACCTACTGCGCCCGCGTGCGTACCGCCCGCGACCTACCCGATCAGCTGACCAGGGCAGTGGCCGCCGCTCGGCGCGGCGGCCCTGCGGTACTGCTGCTACCCAAAGACGTCCAACAAGCCGAACTGGCCGATGCCGCACCATTTCGCCCGCCACCCCGAACACATCGACTCGACCGCAGCGGCATCGCGCGCGTACGCGCGGTACTGGACACCGCTCGAGAGGCCGGAAAGGTCGTGATCATCGCCGGTGACCAGGTCGCGCGCGACGATGCACGCGACGCACTGGCCCGCACGGCCGCGTCACTGGACGCCGTCGTGGGGGTCGCACCCGATGCGAAGGACGTCTACGACAATGCCGATCCCAGGTTCTGTGGGGTGGCCGGCACCATGGGCCATCCCGACCTGGGAACGGCCATCCGGTCTGCGACCCTGTGCCTGCTGGTGGGCACCCGACTGCCGGTTCCCGCGCGAGCCGGCCTGGAAACGGCACTCGCCGAGCGGACGGTGGTGAGCATCGGAGCCGCACCACCGTACCTGCAGGCGATCCACGCGACCAGCACCGACCTGTCGCGCACCCTGGCCGACCTCACCAACGGCGTACCCGGCGGCGAAGCGGAATCCGAACGCCTCGACGCGCCGGCACCGCTGACACCGTTGCCTGTGCCGCGCAACCGCGGCCAGGGCCTGCGCTACCGGGATCTGGTCGAGACGATCGGCGCTTCGCTACCCGAGGGCACTGCCGTCTTCGCGGACGCGGGCAATACCGGGGCAGCCGTAGTGCATCACCTGCGGGTTCCGCGCGACGGACGGTTCGTGGTCGCGCTCGGGATGGGCGGGATGGGATACGCATTCGGCGCCGGAATCGGCGCATCGTTCGCGCGGAACGCACGCGCGAACGATGCGCGGCGCACAGTGGTCATCGGGGGAGACGGCGCGTTCTACATGCACGGCATGGAAGTACACACCGCAATCGAGTACCGATTGCCGGTCACCTTTGTCGTGCCGAACAACAATGCGCATGCGATGTGCGTCACCAGGGAACAGCTGTATTATCGAAACCGCTACAGCTTCAACAGATTTCGCCCTACCCACCTCGGCGCGGGTATGGCGGCGATGTTCCCCGACCTGCCCACGTTCTCGGTACAGACCGTCGAAGAACTGGCTGCGGCGCTGCGCCAGTGTTGGGAAACCGATGGGCCGGCTTTCGTTTCGATCGAATGCGACCCCGACGAGATCCCACCGTTCCTACCATTTCTCACCGCTGTCGAACAATCCAGCGGCCCGTGACCCGCGGCAACCCAGCCGACGCTGGCGCCTGCCGAAAGGAGCACCCATGACGACCAGTTCCCTGCCCGCACTGCGCGACATCCCGCCGGATGCGGTACCCGACGTAGTGCGGATCGAGAACTCCGACAAGGACGCGACCACACCGATCATCATGGACATGCTGCGATCGGTGTATCCCCACGACCAGATCTACGGCGAGTATTGCCCGGTACAGGGCTACATCGCCGCGCCACCGCGGGAAGTGTACGAATACCTCGCCGATGCCAGGTCACTCGAGGAATGGACCTACAGCCTGCGCGGGTTCGAGCCCTCCGACGAACCCGGATTGTGGGTTGCCTACGATCGGCTGGGCTCCGAGACCAAGATCTTCACCCGCACCGTCGCCAATCCGGATGCGATGACGGTCGACTACCACTGCGCGTGGGACCAGAGCCGACACCTGTGGATGATCTATTTGTTGCGAGTGGTCGACGCGCAGGTGGTCTTCGACAAGCCGGGTTCGGTCGTCTTGTGGGTCAACTGTAAGCACCCTTTCTACGACGAGAACCCGTATCCGCAGACCGCGCCCGCGGATCGACCGGTATGGGTCGGCGATTTCTGGGAGATGTTCTCGGCGGGTCACCAACTGGAGATGAACAATCTCACCGCGATCTGCGAATACCGGGCCGCACACGGCCTGCCCATCAAGCCCGACTGGATGAGGTGACCAGACTATGACGCCCACGGTCAGCTTGGTCGACGTGGCCAGCTATTTGCCTGGTGAACCGGTCGGCACCGAGTACTTCACCCAGTTCTCTCGCTCGGACCGTATGGCGAAGAACGTCATGTTCCGCTCACCGAAAAGCCGACACCATGTCAGTCGCGACGAGAGCGCGGTGGACATGATCGAGCAGGCCACTGTGCCGCTGCGGGAGCGCCACGGTGATGACGCGATCGCCGATGTCGATGTGCTGCTCACCCACACCCAACTACCGGACAACCCGGTGCTCGGGTGTGGCCCCGAGGTGGCGCGACGACTCGGTATCCGTCCCTCGTTCGTGTACGACATACACAATGGCGGGTGTGCGGCATTCGTGCACATGATGGCGATGGCCCGGATGATCTTGCAGTCCACCTCGGCCCGCACCGCCTTGATCGCGGTCTCGCAGAACTGCGCGGGACCGGTGTTCACGCAAACCGAGATCCGCAAGCTGGCGCAGGCGCCGGTGCCCGGAGACGGCTGCGGAGTCGGACTGCTCCGCAAGGACGACAGCGCGCCCGTTCTCGACGTCGAATTCCGCACCTACCCCGAATTCGCAGGAGACATGGAGTTTTCCACCAATGGCGAGCGCCGGTACTGGGAACCCGGCGAGGGACAGAGCTGTGTGAGCTTCACCGAATCCAAGGTCACCAAGGTGCTCGCGCGGGGCAACCGCCTGGTTCCCGAGGTGGCGCTCGCGGTCTGCGACCGAATCGGGGTCAAGGGCAGCGAAGTCGACGCCTTCGTCACCAACCAACCGAATCGGCTGTTTCTGCGCAACTGGCGCGATGCTCTGCAGCTGTCACCCCAGCGGCACCCGGATACCTTCGACTCCTGCGGAAACCTTTTCGCCGCCGCCATTCCGGTGACCTTGGACGTGGAGAACCGGGCAGGCCGACTGCCCAATGGGTCGTTGGTGTTGATGGCCGCATTCGCGCACGCGGGCGATTTCGCGGCAGCAGCCGCGGTGCGCTGGGGAGCGGCACGATGAGCGTGCGCTTCGCCGAGAACACGCGACCGTCCCGGCGCCAACATTCCACGCGGGTGCCGACGAGATTCGACCTGAGCCTGAGCGAGAATCCGTTCCCACCGCTACCTTCGGTGCGATACGCGATCCAGCAGGCGGCGGCGCAGGCGAACCGATACCCCGAGTTCGTGCCCCGCCGATTGCCGACCTTGATCGCCCAACGGCTGGGAGTACGCGCAGATCAGGTGGTAGTCGGCGCTGGCGCCACCGGTGTGGCGATGCAGATCCTACAGACGCTGGCCACGCCCGGGAGCAGGATGGTTCATGGCACACCGACATTCGACGGCTATCCGATCATCGCCGAGATGACGGGGGTGCACACCGTACCGGTGCCGTTGGACTCCCACGGCGATCACGACTTGCCGGCAATGTTGCGAGCCATCGACACTCGAACGGCGTTGGTCGTGGTGTGCCGTCCGCACAACCCGACCGGCACGGTGATTCCAGCGCACGAGCTGATTGCGTTTCTGTCCGAGGTGCCTGCCCGGGTGCCGGTGATTCTCGACGAGGCCTACGTCGAATTCCTGGGCGCCGCGGACTGCTTCGACCTGCGGCCGCTGATCGCACGGCATGCAAATCTGCTCGTGCTTCGGACCTTTTCGAAGGCGTACGGGTTGGCCGGGCTGCGCATCGGATACGCCCTGGGTAGGAGCGAGTTGATCGCACGAGTCCACCGACTGCAACTTCCGTTCGGGGTGAGTACGGCCGCAGTGGCCGCAGTGGCCGCTTCCTACGCCGCCGAATCGGAACTCATCACACGAACCCGCCGCATCACCGAGCAGCGCGACGTGGTCCGCGCGGAACTACGGGCACGCGGGATCGCGGTACCGGAAAGCCAGGCCAACTTCTTGTACCTGCCCGGCCCGGGCGTCACCACGGCGCTGCGTCGCGCCGGAATCGCCGGGAAGTCCTACGCCGACGGCAGCGCCCGTGTCGCGGTGGGCGACCCGGCCGCCGACCGCGCTGTCCTCCGGGCCCTCACTCCCGCCCCACGTCCGCCATCGCACAGCGGCTGAGGTGCCCGCCACCGACGGGGGGACCGCCGGGCTCGATCGATCAGGTGGCGGGCTGGCAGACGGTGCGCAGTGAACACGCACCACACGACTGGCCACAGCCGGTGTCCTCGGTAGGCCCGGCGACGGCGGCAGCGACCTGGGCTGCCGCGTTGGCGCCGGCGCCGAGGGCGAACAGCGCAACGACCGCGGCGGCTGTGGCGAGCACCACCGCAGCGACACCGCCGGCAGCCATGACGACCAAACCGCCGGCGAACAGCAGCGCGCCGGCCCCGATCGAGGTGGGGGCGGCGACCCGGTTGGCGACGCGGAACGCCTCGTCGTTCGACAACGCGGCTTCGGTGTGGACCCCGAAGAAACGATTGCGTGGCAACCGGCCGGCCAACCCGAGTGCGCCGGTGACGACAGCGACGAGTGCCAGCACCAACAAGACGGAAGCGACGACGACCATCCTCGCAGGCTAACGCATCCACACCGAGGAATCGGCTCCGGGCGATGCGGCGATCGCCACACCGGTCGGCGATGGGCTTCACCGATGGACACGGCCGATGGACACGGCCGAAGGGCCCGACAGCCCGATTTTCGGTCCCGCCGACCGGACGCTCTACCCTGTTAGACGAAGTTTGTCAGGGATCGGCGATCAACCGCGGCGACCATACGATAAGGCAGGACCGTGCAGGACACACGTGCAACCGACAGCGATGTACCAGAGCATCGGTACAACGCGGAGCTTGCCGGACGCATCGAACGCCGGTGGCAGCGGACGTGGAACGAGCGCGGCACATTCCATGCGCCGAACCCGGTGGGCGCACTGGCCGGCCCGACCCCGGCGGACAAGCTGTTCGTGCAGGACATGTTCCCTTACCCGTCGGGCGCCGGTCTGCACGTGGGACATCCGCTCGGCTATATCGCCACCGACGTCTTCGCCCGCTACCACCGCATGCACGGCCGCAACGTACTGCACGCGCTGGGCTATGACGCCTTCGGACTGCCCGCAGAGCAGTACGCGGTGCAGACCGGCGCGCATCCGCGCGACACCACCGAGTCGAATATCGCCACCATGCAGCGCCAGCTGGATCGGCTCGGGCTCGGGCACGACCGACGCCGCTCGTTCGCGACCACGGACCCAGAGTACTACCGCTGGACCCAGTGGATCTTCCTGCGCATTTACAACGCCTGGTACGACCACGACTCCGATCGCGCCCGCCCGATCACCGAGTTGCGTGATCAGTTCGCCTCCGGTGCACGCCCGATTCCGGACGGGCGGGAGTGGGGCGCCCTGAGCGCAGCCGAACGCGGCGCACTGTTGGACTCGTATCGCCTGGTCTACCAAACGGATTCGGTGGTCAACTGGTGTCCCGGCTTGGGAACCGTGCTGTCGAACGAAGAGGTCACCGCCGAAGGCCGCAGCGAACGTGGCAACTTCCCGGTGTTCCGTAAACGTCTGCGGCAGTGGATGATGCGCATCACCGCCTACGCCGACCGACTGGTCGACGATCTGGACCGCCTGGATTGGCCGGAGAACGTGAAGGCCATGCAGCGCAACTGGATCGGTCGCTCTCGCGGCGCGCAGGTGCGGTTCGATGCCGACGGCGAACAGATCGAGGTCTTCACCACTCGACCCGACACACTGTTCGGCGCGACCTACCTCGTCTTGGCGCCCGAGCACGAATCGGTCGATGCGTTGACCGCTGCGGCATGGCCGGAGAATGTCGACCCGCGCTGGACCAATGGCCCGACCGCCTCGCCCTCGGACGCCGTTGCGGCCTACCGCGCGGCAATCGCGGCCAAGTCGGATCTGGAACGTCAAGAGAACAAGGAGAAGACCGGCGTCTTCCTCGGCAGCTATGCCGTGAACCCGGTCGACGGCACACCGGTGCCGATCTTCATCGCCGACTACGTCCTCAGCGGCTACGGCACCGGCGCGATCATGGCGGTGCCGGGGCACGATCAGCGCGACTGGGATTTCGCGACCGCGCTGGGTCTGCCGATCAAAGAGGTCATCTCCGGTGGTGATGTCGGCGTCGCGGCCTACTCCGGCGCTGGCGAACTGGTGAATTCCGACTATCTGAACGGGCTGTCGGTGCAGGAAGCCACCGCGCGGGTGATCGCTCGACTGGAATCCGACGGCCACGGCGCCGGCACTGTGCAGTACAAGCTGCGCGACTGGCTGTTCGCTCGCCAACGTTACTGGGGCGAGCCGTTCCCGATCGTCTACGACGCCCAGGGAGCACCGCACGCGCTGCCGGAATCCATGCTGCCGGTGCAGCTTCCGGACCTCGACGATTTCGCGCCGGTGACCTTTGATCCCAACGACGCCGACTCCGAGCCGTCGCCGCCATTGGCCAAGGCCACCGATTGGGTGCGAGTCGAACTGGATCTCGGCGACGGACCCGCGACCTACTGGCGCGACACGAATGTCATGCCGAACTGGGCGGGTAGTTCCTGGTACCAGCTGCGCTACACCGACCCGAGGAACAGCGAAGCCTTCTGCGCTGCGGAGAACGAGGCCTACTGGCTGGGTCCACGCACCGAGGTCGGTGGCCCGAACGATCCCGGCGGCGTGGACCTGTACGTCGGTGGCGTCGAGCATGCGGTACTGCATCTGCTCTATGCACGATTCTGGCAGAAAGTGCTGTTCGACCTGGGTGAGGTCAGCGGGTCCGAACCGTATCGACGCCTGTTCAACCAGGGCTACATCCAGGCGCACGCCTACACCGACGATCGCGGTGCCTATGTGCCCGCGGCCGATGTCGTGGAGCGCGGCGGCCGGTTCTTCTGGCCGACGGGCGCCGGGGACGAGATCGAGGTCTTCCAGGAGTACGGCAAGATCGGAAAGTCGCTGAAGAACGCCATCTCGCCCGACGAGATGTGTGATCTCTACGGCGCGGACACCTTCCGCTTCTACGAAATGGCCATGGGTCCGTTGGACACGTCGCGACCGTGGGCGACCAAGGACGTCATCGGCGCCCACCGGTTCCTGCAACGGGTGTGGCGCTTGGTGGTGAACGAGGAGACCGGCCAGTTGCGGGTCGCCGATGCCGCGGCGACCGATGAGACCGTGCGCCTGCTGCACAAGACGATTGCAGCGGTGGACGAGGATTTCGCCGCCTTGCGTGACAACACGGCGGGCGCCAAGCTGATCACACTGACCAACCACCTGACCAAGACCTACCCGGACGGCGCTCCCCGGTCGGTGGTGGAACCGCTGGTACTGATGCTGGCACCGCTGGCGCCGCACATCACCGAAGAACTGTGGAACCGCCTCGGCCACACCACATCCTTGGCACACGGTCCATTCCCGGTCGCCGATCCCGAGCTGCTGACCGACGAACTCGTGGAGTATCCCGTGCAGGTGAACGGCAAGGTGCGCAGTCGAATCCAGGTCACCACGAATGCCGACAACGCGACGATCGAAGCGGCCGCATTGGCCGACGAGAAGGTCGCCACGCTGTTGGACGGAGCCATACCGCGCAAGCTGATCGTGGTGCCCGGACGCCTGGTGAACATCGTCGCCTGAGTCCCGGTCGGCGCGGCGAATGCCGCTGCGCCGGCGGGTGCGTCACACCGACGCGGACGGTCGCAGCACGATCTCGGTGGGATGCCCGTCACGCGGGGTGTCGATGGCGACGCGCACAGCGCGCGCCACCGTCTGCGGGGCGAGGAACTGTTCGGCGTGGTACTCGCGACCTTCGCTGGCGACGATCGCGCGTTGCATATCGGTATCGATGCGCCCCGGATGAATCGATGTCACCCGCAGCCGGGGTTCTTCGAGCCGGAGCGCATCGCCGAAGGCGCGCAACCCGAACTTGCTCGCGGCATACGCCGCCCAGCCCGCGCTCGCACGCAGGCCGGCACCCGAATTGATCAACACGACATGGCCGGCGCCGGCCCGCAGGGCGGGAAGCAACAGTCTGGTCAGTTCGGCCACCGCGAACACATTGGCTTCCATGATCTTTCGCCATTGCTCGACCGCTGTATCCGCAATCGCGCCGATGTCGGCGATACCGGCGTTGTGCACCAGCACGTCGAGCCGTTGGATCGACTCGGCCGCCGCGGCGACGGCCGGATAGTCGGTCAGCTCGACCGGCCACCCCTGGGCAGTCGGAAGCTCGGCCAGGATGCCGCGTAGCGACTGCGGCGATCGGGCCCCGAGCAGCAGATCATGGCTGGGTGCGAGCTCACGAGCGATGGCTGCGCCGAGTCCACGGCTGGCGCCGGTGATCAACGCGGTCGGTTTCGAAGACGCGCCTGAAGTCATGGGCCCACGGTAACGGTGCCCTGACACGCATACCTGAGCGGACATATCACCCGGGGCATCGCAGAATATGAACATGGCACATCCGGGCTTCGCCCCCACTCAGCTCGCCGCCCGCGCTGCTTACCTGCTGCGTGGCAACGACCTGGGCACAATGACCAGCGCCGCGCCGCGCCTGTATCCACACATGTGGAGCTGGGACGCGGCCTTCGTCGCGGTGGGGCTGGCCCCGCTCAGCGTGGAACGGGCGGTGATCGAGCTGGACACGCTGCTGTCGGCGCAGTGGAACAACGGCATGATCCCCCACATCGTGTTCGCCAACGGTGTGGACGGATACTTTCCCGGTCCGGCCCGCTGGGAGTGTCGCAGGCTGGCTGCCAATGCGCCCGAGGGTCCGGACACCTCCGGGATCACCCAACCGCCGGTCCACGCCATCGCTGTGCAGCGCATCCTGGACCACTCACGCCGGCAAGGCCGTACCACCAGGTCGGTGGCCGAGGAATTCCTCGATCGGCGCTGGCCGGATCTCGTGCGCTGGCACCGTTGGCTGGCATCCGCGCGCGACCCCAAGCAGACCGGCCGAATCACGCTCTATCACGGCTGGGAGTCCGGAATGGACAACTCCCCGCGCTGGGATCGCGCCTACGAGCACGTGGTCCCTGGGGATCTGCCTCCCTACCGCCGCGAGGACGTGCTCGTCGTCGACCCGACGCAACGCCCCAGCGACCGCGACTACGACCGCTATCTGTGGCTGGTCGAGCAAATGCGCCGCGCCAACTACGACGACTACCAACTCGCCTCGACCATGAGCTTCGCCGTCGAGGATGTGTTCGTCACCGGAATTTTCGCGCTGGCCTGCGAAGTCTTGGCCAATATCGGCGAAGAGTACAAGCAACCGCACGCCGACGTGCGCGACCTGTACGCGTGGGCCGATCGTTTCCGCGCCGGGGTCGTCGCGACCACCGACGCGCGCACCGGTGCGGCCCGCGATTTCGACGTCCGGCTGCAACGGTGGATCGATACCGAGACGCTGGCGATGTTCGCGCCGCTGCTGTGCGGCGGACTGCCCCGCGATGCCGAGCGCAATCTCTTGCGCTTGTTCGACGGCCCCCGGTTCTGTGGACATCCGGATCTGCGCTACGCGCTGCCGCCGTCGACCTCGCCCGTGTCGAAGGACTTCAGGCCGCGCGAATACTGGCGTGGACCGGTGTGGCCGGTGATGAGCTGGCTGTTCTCCTGGATTTTCGCCCGGCGCGGCTGGGCGGAACGTTCGCTCGCATTGCGCGCCGAGGGTTTGCGCCAAGCCAGTGACGGCAGTTTCGCCGAATACTACGAGCCGTTCACCGGAGAACCACTGGGTAGTATGCAGCAATCGTGGACGGCCGCGTCCGTATTGGATTGGTTAGGATGACACGCCTCCAGCAACCAATCCGTTAGTAATACTGGTCACAATCGGATCAAAAAGCTATCGTCGGTCGGCATGGCTATGTGGAGATCGACCATCCGCCGCGGTGTAGCGCTCTCGGTGATCCCCCTGTCCGGCGCGCTGATCGCTGCCCTGCCCGCAACCGCCGCGCCCAGCGGCCCCGATGTCTCGTCTTGGCAACACACCGATAGCCGTTTGATCGACTGGTTCGCCGTCAAACGCGCAGGTTACGACTTCGCCATGGTCAAGGCGACCGAAGGACTCAGCTACATCAACCCCTACTTCATACCCGACAGCGTGTTGATGCGCGCCGCGGGCCTGGCACGGGGGACCTATCACTACGCCCGGCCCGATCTTCCGCCCGAACCCCAGGCAGCGTTGTACGCGGCCGTGGTGCTCGGGCAGAACGGGCCGCTCGACCTGCCTCCCGTGCTCGACCTCGAGACCACCGGCGGACTGGGTCCCGACGCCCTGATCGACTGGACCCGCCGCTATCTGACCACGGTCAGAGCCCTCACCGGCCGGGTGCCGATCATCTATACCTACCCCGCCTTCTGGCGCAGCGCGATGGCCGACACAACCGAGTTCTCCGACCATCCGCTGTGGATTGCCGACTACCGCGACAACCCGCACCCCGAAGTGCCGGGGGGCTGGGCCGCGTGGACGTTCTGGCAAACCACCGACAGTGGTCGTATCCCCGGCATCGCAGGACCCACCGACCTCAATGTGTACAGCGGCGCCCAGGGTGATTTCGCCGCGTTCGCGAACATGACCTCACGCAGGAGCAGCGCCGGCCACGGACGATGAGCCGTCGTCGGGCCAGACGCTGTCACACCCCGATTCGGCCGCCGCCCTGCTTCCACACGGCGACCACCGAGGGACGCGGCTGCGCGGCGCCTCCGTCGGGCCAATTCGACAACGGGTTGTCCGCAGTTGCGTCGTCGGACTCACCGGGGTGCTGCACGCACACCATGACCCGCGATTCGGTGATCACCGGGCCACAGGTCTCCCCGCCGCGTGGGACCGTGAGGAACTGCTTGGTCTGGCCGCGGTTCGGCCCGTCGAGCACCACGGAGAACAACCCGTCGTTCGATTTCAGGGCGTTGCCGTCGGTGGAGACCCACAGGTTTCCGTGTGCGTCGAAGGCGAGGTTGTCCGGGCAGGAGATCGGGCTGACCGCCGACTTGTCGAATCCGGCGTAGTAGGTGTCCGCGGCGGCGGGATCGCCACAGACCAACAGCAGCGACCAGGTGAACGTGGTCCCGGTGTGATCGTCGTCGATCTCCAGGATCTGGCCGTTCTTGTTGAGGTCACGCGGGTTCGCCTCATCGGCGCCCGGCTTCCCCTCGGCGCCGCGCTTGCTGTTGTTGGTCAGCGCGACATACACCTTGCCGGTGTGCGGGTTGGCCTCGAAGTCTTCTGGACGGTCCATCTTGGTGGCGCCGACCTTGTCTGCCGCCAACCGGGTGAAGACCGCGACCTCCTCGGCGCTCATACCCTCGACCAGCGACCTGCCCACACCGTCGGCGCCGGTTTCCAGCAACGGAATCCATCGGCCCGTACCGGTGAAGCCTTCCTCCGACGGCCGAGCGCCGGTGCCGTCGATCTTGACCGGGTGATCACCGGTGAGTTGTGCGACATACAGTGTGCCCGCATCCAAGATGGTCAGGTTGTGCCGCATGCTCGCCGCGCCCGCGCCGGGCTGAATCTTGCGCGAGGACACGAATTTGTACATGTAGTCGAATCTTTCGTCGTCACCGGTGTAGGAGACGACGTTGCCGTTTCGCGTGACGTAGACACTGGCGCCTTCGTGCTTGAGCCGGCCCATCGCGGTGTGCTTGATCGGCGTCGAGTTCGGATCCCAGGGATCGACCTCGACGACATAGCCGAATCGGTTGGCCTCGTTGGGCTCTTGCGCCAGATCGAAGCGCTTGTCGGCACGCTCCCATTTGTTGGAGGTCGTGCCTTTGGTCAAGCCATAGCGCTTCAGCCGGGCCACAGCGGCTGGATCGGTCACGGTGTCTCCGTTGGCGAAATAGGCGTTGAAGTTCTCCTCACCGGACAACACCGTGCCCCATGGTGTGGCGCCACCCGCGCAATTAGCGAACGTGCCCAGTACTGCGGTACCGGTCGGGTCGGCCGAAGTCTTCAGGAAATCGCTGCCGGCCGCCGGACCGGTCAAGGTGAATTCGGTGGTAGCGGTGATCCTGCGGTTGTACTTGCCGAACGCGGGAACCAGCTTGCCCGAACCGGATTCCCCGACAACCTCGACCACGGTCAATCCATGTGCTGCCAGGGTGATCGCGAGTTGTTCGTCGGTTGGTGCGTCCTCGTCGTAGTCGCGAAACATATTCGGACCGGTGGTGTATTCGTGGTTGACCACGAGCAGGTAACCGTTGGGCTTGCCTTCGATCGGCAACAACGCGGCGAAGTCGTTGTTGTAGCCGAACTGGAGCTGTTGCGCAGCGGCGGTTTGCCGGTCGAAGTCGAAGGGCGGGGCGTCCGGGAACAGCGGGTCACCCCAGCGGATCACGACGGCTTGGTCGTAGCCCTCCGGGATCACCACGGCATCGTGCGTGTTCGGCGCGACGGCGGTGAAATCGGTACCCGCGGGGGCCGGGCCTGCGGGCGACGTCGATGCGGGGGCGGCCGATTCGCCGCCGTCGCCGCAGGCCGCCAACACCGTCCCCGCGCCGACCGCCAAGACGGTGGCCGCCCCGCCTTTGAGCAGTCCACGCCGGTTGAGCGAGCTGACGATATCCCCGAAGTAGGCGTTGGACGAGGTGTTGGGCGCCTCGTGAAAGCACGCTTGCGCGCACTTGTAGGCACACGTGATATTCGCGCGCGACGACCGACCGTCGTGCGTCACGAAAAGGGAGAGTGGTTGCAAACTCACGGTGACTCCTGGGTTGGGCTGACGGCCGCACGGTAGAGCATTCGAACCATCCAGAAGAGACGACTGTGTGAACAGCCAACCAACAGGCGCGGTTCCCAGGCTTCGAACGAGGTGCCCGAAGGACGCGGCCACGACCGTCGGGTTGTCGTCGGGCGGGCGCCGGCACACACGGTCGATCCCCTCGACCACGCGCGTCGAGGGGATCGAGATCCGGTGTTCGGGGGCTAGGGCTCCCGCGAAGGACCGACCACCGACGACATGGTGGTCGTCGACTGGGTGGTCGCCGACACGGTGGCCACCGACTCAGTGGTCGTCGTAGTGATCGTCATGGGCCGCGTGACGGTGGCCGTTGTGCACATAGTCGAGATGGTCGCCGTGTGGGACGGCTTCATGGCCGCACTCGGGGCCGTGGCGGTGCGGGTGATCGGCGCACTCGGTGTGCCCAGCCGGCTCGCATTCGTCGTAGTGCCCCTCGTGTTCGCGGTGCAGGTGACCGTCGTGCACGTAGTCGAGATGGTCGCCGTGCCGAATGGCGCGGTGCCCACAGTCCGGGCCGTGCGCATGGTCGTGACCCGTGTGCTGCTGATGCGCTGCGGTCATGGAGCTCCCTCCTTCCTACGGTGATCAGCAAGAGTGTGATCGATCACATATTAGCATTCATGCATCAATATCGAGTGTGCATGCCCGAGCGGGGCCGACCACGCAGTGAGAATCGGCGACATCGTGCGTTCGGTGCGGCGCGCAACCCAGTAGGATCTGTCCGCCCCTTGTTCGGATCGTCCGGCTCGTTCCCGCCGGGATGGGATGTTAGTTCGTCATGGCCACTGTGACCTTCGACCACGCGACACGACGCTACCCCGGCGCCGGCACGCCCGCGGTGGATCGGTTGAACCTACGGATCGACGATGGCGAGTTCCTCGTTCTGGTCGGACCGTCCGGCTGCGGGAAATCGACCTCGCTGCGCATGCTCGCCGGGTTGGAGGAAGTCAGCGAGGGTCGCATTCTGATCGGCGACAACGACGTGACGCACGCCGAGCCCAAAGAGCGCGACATCGCGATGGTCTTCCAGAACTACGCGCTCTACCCGCACATGACCGTCGCGCAGAACATGGGCTTCGCCCTCAAACTGGCGAAGGTCGCCAAGGACGAGCAACGCAAGCGGGTCCTGGAGGCGGCCAAGCTGCTCGATCTGGAACCGTACCTGGACCGCAAACCGAAGGCGCTGTCGGGCGGGCAACGCCAACGAGTCGCCATGGGACGCGCGATCGTGCGGCAACCCCAGGTGTTCCTGATGGACGAACCCCTGTCCAACTTGGATGCGAAATTGCGGGTTCAGACTCGCACCCAGATCGCGCAGCTGCAACGCAGGCTCGGCACCACCACGGTGTACGTCACGCACGACCAGGTCGAGGCGATGACCATGGGCGATCGGGTCGCCGTTCTGAAGGACGGTTTGCTGCAGCAATGCGCCGCGCCGCGTGAGTTGTACCGCGACCCGGCGAACCTGTTCGTCGCGGGCTTCATGGGCTCACCTGCCATGAACCTGTTCACACTCCCGGTCGCCGAGGGTGCGGTAACGCTGGGCGGCCATGCGATCCGACTGCCGCGATCGGTCGCCGACGCGGCGGGAACCACCGTGACGATGGGCATTCGTCCCGAGCATTTCGACCTGAACAACGGCTCCGGAGTCGAGATGGAGGTCGACGTGGTGGAAGAACTGGGCTCGGATGCCTACATCTACGGCCGGGCCGTCACCGAGGGCAACGACGCCGAGCCCACAATCGTGGCACGCGCCGACTGGCGCAACCCGCCTGCAAAGGGCGTCCGTGTTCGACTCGGCGCCGACCCGGAACACGTGTACTTCTTCGGTGTAGACGGAGGTCGACTCCAGTGACACTCACCGACGGCGCGGCTACCGACTCGGTCGCTGCTGCCGCGCCACGACATACTCCTCGTTGAGCCGCACACCCAACTCCTCGAGATCGATTTCGTGACCGGATTCGCTGCGTACCTGCACTTGGACTGCAGCGCCGGTCACCGCGTCGACCAACTGCAGTGGAGGCGGACCCGGTTGCAGATAGGCGTCGCCCCACTGCATGAGGGCCAGGACGGCGGGCAGCAGGTCACGCCCCATCGGGGTCAGCACGTATTCGTGCCGGGTGCGCTTGCCTTCGTCTCGATAGGGCTGTTTCTCCAGCAAGCCGGCCCGAGTGAGCTTGCGCAACTGTGCAGCGGCGGCGGCATCGGTGATCTGCACCCGGCGCGCGAATCCGTCGAACCGCCGGGTTCCGTAGTACGCCTCTCGCAGGATCAGCACCGCTGATCGGGTGCCGACGACCTCGAACGCCTTCGCTATCGAGCAGTCATCGGTCTGCCATGCGCTCAGGTCGGCCAACGGCCCTTCCATCACTGCTGCCATGACGAACATCATAGCCGGCCTTACTTGCACAAAGTATAGCCAGCCTGGCTATATAGTGTTATAGCCAGGCGAGCCTGCCTGGCTGGCAGTCCGGAAGGAAACACCATGAGAGACGCGGTGATCGTCGAAGCGGTACGCACTCCGATCGGCAAGGGCAAGCCGAACGGCGCACTGCACGATGTCAACGCAGTGGATCTGCTGGCCCACAGCCTGCGTGCGGTGGTGAACCGCAGCGGCATCGATCCCGTACTCATCGACGACGTGATCGGCGGCATCGTCACGCAGGTCGGCGAGCAGGGCTCGAATATGACCCGTCGCGCCGCGCTGGCCGCCGGGTTTCCCGAAACCGTGCCCGCCACCACGGTGGACCGGCAATGCGGCAGCAGCCAGCAAGCGATTCACTTCGCCGCGCAGGGCGTGATCGCCGGCGCCTACGACATCGTGATAGCGGCGGGCGTGGAGTCGATGGGACGGGTTCCCATGGGCGCCAACCTGATCGGCGCGGAAGATGTCACCGGTGCCGCGTTCACCGAGCGCTATCCCGACGAGATGGTGCCGCAGGGCATCAGCGCGGAATTGATCGCAGCGAAATGGGGACTGACCCGCACCCAGCTCGACGAATTCGCGCTGACGAGCCACGACAAGGCTGCTGCGGCCACCAAGAACGGGCAGTTCGCCGCGGAACTGGCGCCGATCAACGGTCTCGAAGGCGATGAGGGCATCCGAACCGGCAGCACACTGGAGACTCTTTCGACGCTGCGGCCCGCCTACTACGACCCTCAGATGGCCGCACGTTTTCCACAGATCGGCTGGGAAGTCACCGCGGCGAGCGCCAGTCAGATCAGCGACGGCAGTGCGGCGATGTTGATCATGACCAGCGAGCGCGCCACGCAACTCGGGCGTAAGCCGCTGGCCCGGCTCCACAGCTTCGCAGTGGCCGGCGACGACCCGCTGCTGATGCTGACCGCGGTGATCCCCGCGACCAAGAAGGTGCTGCAGCGGGCAGGGCTGCAGCTGTCGGATATCGACCTGATCGAGATCAACGAAGCGTTTTCACCGGTCGTACTGGCCTGGGCGCACGACACGAATGCGGATATGGACAAGGTCAATGTCAATGGCGGTGCCATCGCGCTCGGGCACCCACTCGGCGCCTCTGGCGCTCGCCTGATGACCACCCTGGTGCACTCGATGCAGGAGCGCGGCGCCCGCTACGGCCTGCAAACCATGTGTGAAGCGGGCGGCTTGTCCAACGCCACCGTGCTCGAGCGACTCTGATCGGTTGCGCGGCGCCCTTCAAGAGGTAGGCACCGCGCTCAGATCGAGGCGAGCACAATCGCGACCAAGAAGCCGACCACCCAGGATCCGACGACGAGCGGCACCGCCAGCAACGGAGTCCAGGCAATCGGCTGGCGAGTCCGCGCCTTGAACCCCATCCAGAACATCACCGCGAGCAGGGATGCAGCGATCCCCGTCCAGGCGAGAAGCTGCGCCCAGATCAGATATTCCTCGCCACGCCCGTCTCGGTCGTAGGTGACGCTCTCATAGAGCGAGACGAACGAGGCCGCGAACCACGCGAGCCCGAGGGCGATCACCGACCCCGACATCACCCGTAGGGGTTCGGCCGATCGCCGCCGCAGGTTCCGAATCACCACTCCAGCATGACCGCACCGTAGTCTCGGGGCATTCGCCCGAGTTCACGACACGGTATCGACTCGACCTACTCGTCGAGCTTCGTCCACTCTCGGCCGAATGCGGCACTTCGGTCCGATCTCCAGGATTCTCGACCGCGTGTTCGGAGCTATGACTTTCCGAATTCGGCACTGTGCCGGAATTGCAGGCTCAGCAGGCCTCGGGCGGGCGACCCATGCACCCGCGCAGGAAATCAACGAGCAGGTCCGCGCTGGCGGTACTGAACAGAGCATCGGCACTACCAGTGCCACTACTCCCACTCCCGGACTCTTGAATCTGCGTCGCCGGGGCAGCTGGTTCCAGGGACAACGGAGCTGCTACAGCCGTTCCACTGGCTACAGCGGCGCCCATTGTGAGCGCAGCAAAGCCGGCGGACACGATACGAAGAGTACGCATACGATCACCTCATCTGAAAATAACTCTGGTCAGATTTGACGAAGTCATTAGAACAACTCCGAACTCGTTTG
>NZ_AXVD01000028.1 GCF_000482385.1 Nocardia sp. CNY236 | reverse complement strand
CGCACACGGCGCCGATCATCGTGAAATGGCTTGCGGCACATCCACGCTTCCACATGCATTTCACCCCGACCTACTCCCCCTGGCTCAACGAGGTGGAACGCTGGTTCGGACTGCTGACCGACCAGCAACTCCGCCGCGGCGTCCACAGAAGTGTTGCCGCGCTGGAGAAATCGATCCGTGACTGGGTCGCTGCCTGGAACGAGGACCCGAAACCGTTCGTGTGGACCAAGACCGCTGACGAGATCCTCGAACGCCTCACCTCATATTTGAAACGAATTCCAGGCGCGGGACACTAGGCCACAACCGCCGTTGGTCGGCAGCGGCGGCGGTCGCGCGACGAACAGCGGCAGCCGCCGCACCGTCCCGTACAGCGCACGGCGAAACGGCCGGTGGTGCCGAGCGATTGGCGGGTTCATGCGAAGTGCCTGCGGCGACTGGACGGATGATCGGCCACTGATTCGGATTGGCGCAAATGATCAGGCCGCGGGTTGAACTTCCCGCTCGGCCTGCTCGGCCCACGAGATTTTTTATGTCTCGTGCCAGCATCGGCGTCTGACTTTGTGGATCGGATTGGGCGGGCCGGGTCACCGAATACAGAATGAGGGTTCGGATCGGCAGATTCACGCCTTCGGCCAGGGTGCTGGTGCACATCACCATCGCTATATCGCGACGCACGAGCAGTTCCTCCAACACTTCACGTGTTTCCTGGGGAATGTCGCCATGATGAACGATCGCGCCGTTGCGTAGCGCTCTCGCGCCGATCCAGTCCGGGCCGTACTCCTGTTCGAGATACTCCACGGCGGCGTCTACCGCCGCAGTATCGCCGACCAGTGCCGAGGGCACCGGCAACGGGATGCCGGTGCCGATTTGGTTGATGAGTTCATTCGCCAACGCCAGCACCCCTTGAGTGCCGAATTTCAGGGTCGCGAACACCGCCACGGGCCCCATCGCGAGCGCTTTGCGCGCTGCCGCGATCGCTCGGGCTTTGGTCGAGGTGTAGTCGTAGGTGTTGGCACGTCCAGTCGTGGGCTTGACGTATTCGAAGTCGGTGCGCTGCAGAAAATTGGGGAGAGTGTGCGCGGGTAGAGCTGTCGACACCTCCTTAAGTTCAAGCCCCACTGCCGGTCGTCGGCCCGGTCGGGTAGGCCGTAGAACGGCGTACTCGGCGACAGCGCCGGTAGTCGCTGCGTACGACTGTGTTGTCCGATCCGCCGAGCCAGGCATTGATTTCCTCGATGTTGGGCACGATTGCGGAAACGAAAACCATCCGAGGAGCCGGTGTCCGCCGACGAAGCCTGGCGAGCAGCAGCTCGAGTCCGATTCCGCGAGCGCCGCTGTCGAGGAGATGGCCCTCGTCGCACATCACTAGCGAAACCTGTTCCACCAGTTCGGGTTGCGCGCCGAATAGCCCAGTGAGCGACTCGGGAGTGGCGATGAGGACACGGACGTCGGCGAGGTCGTCGGCTTCCTCGGGTGTCGGAACGGTACCACCGTACACAGTCCTGACTGGAAGGCCCATCTGCGAAAGCTGCCTGCCGAGAGAGTGACGCAGTTCTCGTGCCAAAGCTCGATATGGCACCAAGAGCACAGCTCTGTCATCTGGTCTGTCGGTCAGATGGCTGAACAGCAGGGTCTCGGTCAGGGCGGTCTTGCCCGACCCGGTCGGCATTTGCAGCGAATATGTCCGCGCGCCGGTCAGCAGCCCAGCACTGATCGCTTCGATCTGCGAAGGGAAAACTCCCACACCGGCGGATTGCGGTCAAGGAACGACTCGACCAACGGAGTCCACCGTCGAGAGTTGCCATCGGGCAGGACTGCCCGCACGTTCACGATGCTGAGCCTGTGCAGCAGTGTCGCGTACAGCCGCTGCGCCACCCATTCGTCGGGGCCGGCCAGCGACGCTGCCTGCACCTGCTGCTCGGCGGCAGCGGCCGCCTCGGCGATGCCGGTGTGGGTACCATTGCGGATCGCGGCGATCAGACCTGCGATCTCTCCAGGCTCCTGCGGCTGCAGCCTGCGAGTCAACAAGCTTCGACACGCCCGGCGTACCTCGTCATCGTCATCGTCGTAAGTTGCAGCATCACGCATGGTGACCATAGCGGAGGCGGGATAACCACCACTGTAGAAGGCCACCGCAGCAAAGAACCGAGCATCCGCCTGCGTTTCACCCTGCAAGTCGCGACTGACCGATGTCAGCGCGTTTCCCAACACCGCCCAATCGGCGTGGTCGTCGCGCCCATCGCGGATCCTGCGGAACAGCTCCCCGGCGAGCGAGAAGTAGAAGTCGATGACGCGCGCGTCCAGGTAGGCAATCTCGTCCAATCGCGCCTGCAGACCGAAATCGCGCAAGCTGTACCGGGTCTGGGCGTCGACAACCCACTGTTGAAGGCTGGCTCTCACGGTGCCGCTCCCACCGACTCCGCAGTTTCGACAATAGCGTCGAACACCGCCTGGTAGGTGGACTTGAGGTCGGGAACCGTAATCACGATCAGCGCGCACTCGTCCGCTGCGGGCACGGTGACACTCGCGGTCTCAGCTGCGACCAGGTTCGCGCAGATCACCGCCACCGCCCGGAACTCCCTGTGGGCGGGCGGGTAGTCGGTGGCGTCGACAAACCGGTTGATCTGGTCCAAGGTCACAGTGCCGAGATCACCCAGGATCGCGCGTTCCTGCAGCCATAGCAACGTCTTTACCAGCCGCCCCGCGCGGTCCATGGCCGACCCCTCGATGGCATTCTGAATCGGCGTGAACGACCCCTTGGTCGCCTTGGTCTTGACCTCCGCGCACAGCACACGATCCCGCGCCGACGGTGTCGGCCACTCTGGCAGGACGAACTGCACGACATCGGCCTTCGGCGCGGCCTTTGTTCGCTCCACCTTGAGGCGCCACTTCTTCGGATCCACCACGCCTTCCGGGTGTTCCCGGGAGCCGAAAACAGCGCGGTCAAGATCTCTCCGAAATCCCCGGACATGACCGACCCACTGTCCGGGAGCACCTTTCGTGTGATCTCTGCCTTTGGCATCGACGTGGCCGCATGACGCTCTTCGAGCGTCTTGTCGGTCACATAGCAGCGCCGAAACGGCACGGCCAGTTGCTCGGCGAGCAGCGCTGCGCGGTCGACCGGAATCTCCACCAGCAGATACGGCGCTTCGTGCACCAGCGTGAAGGTCGTCTTGAGCGCCTCCATATCGAGGCCGAGTTCCTCCATCGAGCGCGCTCCCCCTGGACCTTCAGTGTCCGACAACTCCGCCGAATCGTTGTGAGCCCGAGTGAAAGCGAGCGCGTCCATCGCGAGCCTGTCCAGTATAGTAGTACGCCAACCGGATGCTGACGCGACGGGGCTGCTGCATGGATAGATCAAACATCAGCGCAGCGGCCCGGCGCTGCCGCGTACTGGTGGAAGACTTTCGGTGGGACAGCGCGTCGGCCATGTCTCCTGTAGCGCAAAACTGTTACGACTGATCAGAATCGCACCGCCGCCGCTATTTGCCACCGACGACCAGCAGTTTTTGTGCTGAAAAAGGTTGGCGTACTGGTCGATTCCCCCTCCGGACACCAATGCTAACCACAGCAACCCCGGCGCTCACCCGAGCGCGGCGCTGTATCGGTGGGCGCTGCGGCGAGCCTGGTGCACTCCACCTGACCCCCTCAGACCGTGCCAACCGCAGAACAAAGCGCCGTCCCGCTTGCTGGCCCGGCGGCGTTCTGCTCTATCCGGTCCGTGGCTGTGCCGTCGCAGTCTGTATCACCCGCCCGTCTTGACAGACGCTTCGACCCCAGTCTCGGATCCAAGGTTTCGAGACTTCCAGTCGACGTTGCACCCCGCCCTGCCTCCTCGGGGTGCGGGAGCATGTATCGGTAGCGACCGGCACGATGCAACGAGCCCTGCTCTATTCAGCAGCAAGGGCGGCTGACCTCGAGACATCGGACGAATCAGGGTTTTCGGACCTGACCGATCGTCACGATCGCTATATCAGTCCATCGGCAGTAGCTCAGGCCGTCGGAGAGCGTGGGCGCTGTTACGAGGGTGCGCTGCGTTGGGTCGGGTTGCCGACTTCGGGCCACGCGTCGTGCATCGCCGCTGCGGTGCGTTGCAGTAACTCCTCCGATACACGCGCGATCGGTCCTCTGAGCGGTGGCGGATAGCTGTGCCGGGTTTCGGCTGGGCGGTGGGGCAATTCCTGCACGGTCTCTCCAGTTCGGTATGTCCGGCGATATACGTCGGATGCATAGGTGACCGCCGGCGGTGCGCCTACGGTGTTGAACGCATCGCCCAGATCGGGTGCGTGTGTGCGATAGATCGGGGTAACAATGGCGGTTGCTGGTAGAGAACGACACAAGGTGATCGGGGACGTCCATCTACTGCTCACCGATCGACAAGGCCGCGTGCTTTTGGGCAGGCGTGCGAACACCGGCTACGAGGACGGTGCCTACCACCTACCGTCCGGCCACCTGGAGGCCAGCGAGTCGATGGTTGCTGCCCTGGTGCGGGAGGCGAAAGAGGAGATCGGACTCACGATCAGCGCAGAGGCTGTTCGCTTCGCGCATGCCATGCACAATTCGTCCTCCGGTGGACGGGTGGCGTTCTTCTTCCTGGTGCAGGACTGGGATGGTGACCCGGCAAATATGGAGCCCAACAAATGCGATGATCTGGACTGGTTTTACCTCGACGCTTTGCCGGACCGGATGATCCCCTACTGTCGCGAGGCGATGCACCATATCGCTGCGGAGCGGAAGTTCTCGTTGTACGGCTGGTAGGCGAGTTCACCGCGGGGGCGCCATCCCTCTCGATAGCGCCCTGCGGCGTCGGCCTAACTCAAATGACGTTCCACTCAGTGAGTGAGGTAACCAATTCGTCGAAGCGCTGCCCGGTCATGCGCTTGCGGCAAGCATCTTCGGGGGGTTCCTTTGCCGCGCCGTACTGCCACCACGCCTCCTCGGTCTTGTTGTCCATGACCAGGAATCGCTCCATCATCGCTGGGCCGCGCACGACAATCGACACCGTGCCCGGTTCGGCGACAACCGCGTGGATTGCGCTGTGGTGCAGGGTGTAGCTGGAGCCGACCTGTTCCTGCCGGACCATGATGGTGTCGAGGGTGGCCGGATTGAGGTCACTGTGCAGGGCCACCGGGCTGTAGATCCGATGACAGTATTCGCCGCGCAGGATATGGCTGGCGTAGGTCCAGCGGTGGTTGTGTGGGCGATCGTGGTAGCCGGGACCGAATATATGGAGCCGCATACGGACTCCGGTGTCGGGGTCATCGAACAGGACGAGCTTGTCGAGGATGTCGTAGTGCTCGCACAGCGCCATCAGCCGGGGCTCCTCCCGGATCGCGGTCAATCCGCGCTGCAACTCATACCGGCCGCCGACAAACTGTCCGAAGACCTTCCGGGCTGCGGCATCGACGGCTTCCACGTCGTCCCAATCGATGACGCACAGGGGTTCGAGCAGGGTCTCGAACGTGAGCATGGGTTTCTCCTATTCAGGTTTGGCGCTGGACTTCCAGAGGCGGCAGACAGGAACGATGTCGGGGTAGTCCGTGCAGGAGCTGGCGCCCATGACGATCTCCTCGGCGGGGCAACCGCCGAAGCAGGCCGAGGACTTGCAGCCGCCGCAGGCGTTGTCGACCAAGGGGAGGGTGAACAGGTCGAACTCGTTGCGTTCTGTCTCGCGGTTGAGGACGACCTGGTTGCCCTTCATTCGGGCGAGGTACATGTCGGTGTCGAACAGGTAGGAGCAGACGTAGGAGCGGCCGTCGGGGAAGATGCTGATCCGATCCAGGGTGCGGCCGATGCAGCCTTGGTAGCCCTCGGCGGCGTAGCGATCCATCTGGTCGCGGCGAGCGTAGGTCGGCTGGAACCACACCCGGGTGTTATGTGCGGGCGCGACGCCCTCCAGGCGGTTGCAGAAGTCGACCCACTCCGGTGGCGTCATCGCCATGCCCGGGTTCCCGTGCCCGATGCCGATGGTGCTGAACACGTGGAACTTCACCAGCGACGCGCCGATTTCATCGGCGATGGTGAGCAGGTTGAGCACGTCGCCCTCGTTGGCTTTGTTCACCGTGCAGATGATGCGGGTGTCGAACCCACGGGCACACAGCTCTTTGCTGGTCTCCATGGCGATGTCGAAAGTCCGCGGACCGCGCACTGCGTCATGGGTCGCCGCGCTACCCCCGTCGAGGCTGACCTGCACGTAGGCGAAGTCCGACGGTTCGAGTTGGGCGAACTTCCTGCGGGCGGGCTGCTGGGCATTTGTTGTTGTGATGACGTGGCTGTAACCGATCTTGCTAGCGATCTTGATGGAGTCGACATAGAACGGGTGCAGCGTAGGCTCGCCTCCGAGGACGGTGAGCTTGTCGCCGCCCATCTTCCGCCACACCGTGAGCGTGTCGATGATCTGCTGCGGGTTCATTTTCAGCGCCCGCTCGAGGCGTTCGCCCATGTAGCAGTGCTCGCAGCGAAGCTGGCATGCCTCGGTGATGTACAGGTAGACGTTGCGGTACCGGCCGTAGGCCACCCGGTCCACGCGGTCGGGTTCGGGCGCGGTCAAGCCCCGCGGCATGCGTGCGTGACCGTAGCTGTCGGTCTTCGGCATCGGCAGTGGAACGGTGGTCATGCGGTTTGTCTCCTGCTGATCAGCATCGGTTCGACGCGGCCGGCCATCGTGTCGGGTGTCTGGTTGGCGTCGAGAGTGGTGACGGGATATCCGGCGTTGATGAACGCCGCACGGATTGCGTCGGTAGCGCTCTGGTGGCGACGGCTTCGCGCGGCGAACAACGACGGCGCGTCTCCGCGCCTCGGGTGCAGTTGGCCCCCGCACCGACCACACATCCACGCGCTCTGTGCAGCGGCGGTGGCGGGCATGCGCGGATCGGCGATCGGGTCCTTCTCGCAGTGATAACAAACCCTCCGATTCTTTGCCCTGCTCCTACGGGTTCGCTCGTCGACGGCCAGCTCGAGCGGTTCGACCACGCACTGCGGGGCGACCGCGCCGATGCTGTCGATCAACATCGACACCTGTTCCGTTGTCCCTGGGAAGTTGTCCAGGAGAACGGTGTCGACGAGGTTGTCGGCACACACCTGCTCGAGGTAGTTGTGAACCGTCGGCCTGACGGTGCTGTCGTCGATCCAGCCGACTCGGTTGGCCGCCGAGGCCGTTGCCGCAAGTGCATCGGTGGGGACGTGCTCGCGCAGCCGGAAGACCCGACGGCGCCGATCGGTCTCGAGCGCGAGGGTGAGGGTTGTCTTACCGGCGGCGGGTGGCCCGAGGATGGGAACCACGATCGATAACGTCATTTTGCCCCTTTCCAGATTCGATTTCCGGACGAGACGACGATCGCGTGAGGGGGCCGAGAATAACTACACACGAATTGCATTCCGGGTATACGTCGGGCGCATACCCGCTGCGCCGCATGGTGATAACGTCGGTGGAAACAGTGTGGGGCGACGTTGTGGAGTGGGGATGAAGACGCGGAAAATCGAAGACCGCTACTGCGTTCACTGCGGCGGACACCTCAGCCGCTACAATCCGGCAGAATGGTGCGGGGCCTGTACACCTTCGATCGCAGACGAGCCGCTGGATATGCCGGCGCACTTCTGGTGGAGCGAGCACATGCTCGCTGCGCTTTCCAGCTGGCACATGGGCAGGGTCATCTACGCATATCGCACCCACCCGATCCATGGAGGACAACCGATCTCGCAGAAACGGGTGGCGTATTGGCTCGATCTCACCCAGGCGCAATTGTCTCGAATCGAAACAGGTCCCGCTCCCGAACTGCTGACCAAGCTGATCCGCTGGGCACAGGTGCTTCGTATCCCCGCTGAGCTGTTGTGGTTCAAAATGCCCGCCGGGTCTACGCTCGACGAAGTGAACCGCAACGATTTCCTGCGGGCCGCGGCAGCCGTGACGGCGACAGCTGCGGCATCGCCTCACAGCCTCCTCCAGATGCTCAACGACACCCGACTCACCGAAATACCTACCCGTGTAGGGACAGCCGAGATCGAGCAGTTGCGCGCCGCCTCCGATCTGTTCGCCGGCTGGGACGCCCTCTACGGCGGCGGGCTCGTACGCGAAGTAGTCGCCGCCCAGCTCCGCGTCGCCGTGTCCTACCTGCGGGCCGGTTGCGCTCCGAAGCATCGCAACGACCTGTATTCCGCGGTCGGCGCCCTCAGCCACACAGCAGGGTTCATGGCTTTCGACGCCTGCGCACACAGCGACGCCGCCGACATGTTCGACCTGGCGCTGAAATGCGCCGAAGAAGCCGACGCGTGGCAGCTGCGCGCGAAGATCCTCTCCTCGATGGCCCGCCACCGCATCTGGACCGGCAAACCGAAGGACGGACTACGCCTGACCCAGAAGGCATTCCTGTACTCCGACCGCCTCACCGCCACCGAGCGCGCGATGCTCTACACCACGCAGGCCCGTGCCTACGGCAAACTCGGAGACGTGCAAGCCGTCACCACCGCAGTAGGACGTGCCGACGACCAGTTCAGCCACTCGCGGCCGGCCGAGGACCCGACCTGGATGAACTACTACGACACCGCGCAACACGCAGGTGACACCGGACATGCACTGTTCGATATCGCCGTGCAGGGAAAATTCGGCAGCGAAGCCCGCCGCCGGCTCGGAACCGCCGTAGCCGACCACACCGCAGACGCCGAACGCTCCCGCACAATCTCGATGATCAAACTCGCCTCCCTCACAATGTCCACGGGCGACCCCGACGAAGCAGCCGAGATCGGATCCGTCGCGATCGCCCGCGCCGCGGGCCTGAAATCCATGCGCGCAGCCGAGGACGTCCACGAGCTGCGCGCATACGCTCGGCACGCGGGACTGGCCTTCGACCAGGTTCCCGCCGAGTGAACGGTCACCCCCTCGACGAGATCGCCCGCGCCGCCTGCGAGGCCGTAGAGCTGGATGCAACCGGACTCACCCCGATCAAAGTGGCGGAAAACGGCATCTACCGACTGCCGGCACACCAGATCGTCGCCCGCATCGCCAAGCCCGGTCAGCGATCACCCGCAGAACGCGAGCTGCGGATCGCCGAATGGCTGCGCGCCAGCAATGTGCCGGCAGTCGAACCAGCCGACATACCCACCACTTTCGTCATGGTCGACGACCATCCGGTGACCTTCTGGGCAGAACTACCCGAACACCGCGGCGGCACCGCGACGGAAATCGCCGGCGCCCTGCGCGCACTCCACAAACTCGAGGCACCACCAATCCTGGGGCAAGTGGACCCGTTCGTCCGACTCGACCAGCGTATCGATGCCGCGCACACCTTAAGCGCCGACGACCGTGAATGGATGCGTCACCACCTCACCGAACTCCGCGACCGCTGGGACCAACGCCCAGAAGGACTGGCGTGGACCCCGATCCACGGGGACGCCTGGGAAGGCAATGTCGTCACGACGAATGCCGGAACCACCCTGTTCATCGACCTGGAACGCGTATCCATCGGACCACCCGAATGGGACCTGACCTCAACCGCGATCAAGCACAGCTCATTCGGCTGGATCGACCGCGACCTGAACGATGAGTTCGCCCGGGCCTATGGTTACGACATCACCACCTGGGTGGGATTTACGCTGCTGCGAGACATTCGAGAGATGCGTATGACCTGTATGGCTGCCCAAGCTGCCGGTCAACAACCCGAACTCACCGAGCAGGCGCAACTCAGGCTGGATTGCCTCCGCGGACATCGTGGATCGCGGCCGTGGACAGGATGGGAAGCTATCCCGTAATGGCGTCGGCTATTCGCGTGTGCGTGGTAGTCCGGGAGTCCCGGTGACGGGAAGCCGTACCCCAGAAGAGCCGAATTTGTCCCGGTGTTCGTCGAGGTAGTCGACGATCACCGCAGTCGGCGGTCGACCTCCGCCGCCGCGAAAAACGCGCTCGCGGTCCGCAAAACTCGTTCGCCCTGCGTAATTCGACGACCTCACGCCGCAGCGCTTGGAGTTCGTCGGACTCGGTCGCAGCCGCTGCGGCCGGGCCGGTATCGCCTTGTTCGGCGCGGGTAACCCAGTTCCGCAGGGTCGCGGGGTTGATATCCAGCAGTGCTCCGACATGCCGGCGCGCGCTGGCCATCGAGTCCCCGTGCTCGCGGATCCGGTCCTGATACATCCGCACCGCCCGAGCACGGGTCTCCTCGTCGAACTTCCGTGGTGCCGCCATGACTGACAGTCTCCCTTGCTATATCGGGAGTCTCCAGCCAGTCCAGGACGGTTCAGCCTGCCGACAGCGCCGCAAGAACCTGCGCTTCACCGATGCTCAGCACTGCCCGCCTCGGTATCGACCACCGACAACGGAGCGATGTCCACTACCCGCGCCGAGCTGCCCCTGCGGCGGCCAGTCATCGCTGCGGGTACCGACCTCCATCAACCAGCCGTCCGGGCCGAGGACAGCCCAGCCCCCGTCACCGAACTCGACGTACCCGGCCGGCTCGTCACCAGTCACGACCTCACCACCCGCAACGCAGCCTGATACGGCCGGCAGGCGCCACCGTGCCCGGAATGCACCCCCAGCAGGAACCGGGCGTGGCGCGGGCCGGTGATGTGCTCATCGGCCGCGCAGTCACAGGCGCGCAGGTCCCACAGGTCGGCTTCCCGCCGCATCGCGGCCGCTGTCACCGGGCACCACCGGCAGCGATCATCTGCAACTGCGTGAACGCCGGCCCGCTACGGCCGCCGGCGTAGACAGGGTGGAACATGCCGTCGGCACCCCGATCCCACCGGATCGGATCCTCCCCGGCAGTCGTGTGGTCATCGGGCATGTCCCGCAGCGCGGCAGCCAGACGGGTCAAGTCGTGGATGCGGGCCTTGAGGTCATCGGCGACCCGACAGCCATCGAGCTGGGGCGAGTCGGCGGAATCCACTGCCCACTGGCCGCCGGGGTCGGTGATCGCCGCCCGCGTGATGCGGGCGTCGGGGCGGATCACCCCGGCGGCGACGAGTGTCCGGTAGGCGTGGCGCTTGCGGCGGCATGTCCCGGCCCCGCACGAGAGGTGCTGCTGCATCACATAATGCGCGGCCTCGGGCGAGGTCGGGGTGTCCGGTGCTTCGTGTGGCGATATGGTTTCGGGTGCAGGCATAGGTAACCCCCAGCAGTAAGAGGAGTTTTGATTACACCGACGCCGGAGATATCGGGCTCATCCGGCGTCGGCGTTGCTCTAAAGGCTTGCTGCTGGGGGTGTTTTGCGCACTGACAGTTTCGGACCGTGTTGGCCCGATCTAGTAGTTCCCGCTACAGCTCAAGGACTACCAAGTCGGCGAGTGCTCGCATTTCTTCTGTCAACGTGCGGCGACGCTCGACCATAGTGCCCACGATGTCGCGGGCGTAGCGTTGCTGTACGAGCCATTCCGGCGCAGTTGTTGAGAGTTTGCGCAGTTCGGTCATGGCGTCGCCCCAATTACCCATCTGGCTGTGCGCGTTGGCCAGATCGAGCCGGTGACGCAACCTCCCGGCGGCCGTTGGCAGCAAAGCGGCGGGCGGGGTGCGTTCGGCGAACGCCAGCGCGAGGCCGGGCTGCTCTGATATCGCCGCGGTTTCGATAGCGAGGTGTTCCACGGTGGTCGGCCCGAATGTCCTTGTTGTCGCGGTCTCGGCCAGCACCTCGGATCCGATGCGCGCGGCAGCGGCACGGGCGAGGCTGAGCGCGTCGTCGTGCTCGTGCATCCTGTTGTCGCGCATCGCGATCGTGGCTATATACATCCACAATCGGCCCCATACTGCGAGTTGCGTGACAGTCGCCCGCGAGAACCGCGGCTCGATCCGGTCTGTCCACTCCAGCGCGAGGGTGCGAGCCTCGCCGAGGTGGCCCTGCCTGATCTCCGACCAAACCCGGGTGTTGATCGCGCCTGCGGCAAGTACCTCGTCATCGGCGGCAGCAACCGCGTCGTCGAGTACGAGGCGCGCATCCTCCCACTGCCGATTCTGGACGAGCAACCATCCGACCATCCCGAGTGCGGCAGACCGCAGGCTGCGGTCATCGACGGCTGCCGAGTCACGCAGCAGTCCGGGCATGGCGGCGGCCATCTGGGTGTATCGGTGTGCGGCCATCTCGCCCTGTAAACGGCGCAGTTCGCCACGCACCTCACCAGCGGTGGGCGTGTCACCCTCATCGAGCGTCGGCGGCGCAGCGAGCGCGTGCCGTACCGGCTCCCACAGGTCAAGGGTGGCCTGATCCGCATCCTCGGCGTCGCTATGGCCGTTGCCTTGCAACACGCTGGTGGGGACGCCGAGCGCCCCGGCCAGCTTGCGCAGGGTCGCCACACGTGGCGCGCAGTTCTCGCGTTGCTCGATCTTGCAAACCGTCGAGAGTGAGACGCCGGACGCCTCGGCGAGTTCGGGCTGTGTCAAGCTTCGCCGTTTGCGAATTGAGGCGAGGCGCTCGCCAAGGTCACGACCGGTATGATCGAGCATCGATTCCTCCCCGTCAGGAGTCCGAACCCCCGGACGGGGTTGCAGCCGTCGCGGGGTCTATTTCTGCTCAGGGTACGCCCCGACGTGCCTGCGGGCGGTGTGGACGCGGTCCACAAATGGGGCTACTGTGGCCCCGACAGATCCCGATGATTCCCGGTGAACCCCAGCGTATCCCGTGGTTGGCGGTGTTGTCGCAGGTGGTACAGCAGTTCAAGTCCCCTCCGGACACCGTAAAACGGCAGGTCAGGGGCGTAGTCGCGAGATTGTGCCCCGTTCCCGTCCACACCGGCAAGATCGGCGAAGCGCTTCCGGGCCTGGTCGACCAACTGCTCATCGCGGGACGCGAGCACGGCGAACCCGCCTACGCACTGCTCACCGACGCCTACCGGGCCGCGAACCCGCTGGCGCACAAGTTCGGGTATTCCGATCTCAGCATGACCGCGACCGAACGAATGTTCTGGGCAGCAACAAAATCCGGTGATCCCCTCCGAGTGGCGTCGGTGCACTACCTGAAGGCGGCGACCCTCGCTCGGATCGGCGCCGGACGCCAGGCGATGAAACTCATCGACCGGACAGTCGCCGACCTCGGCCCGCTCGCCGAGGCGGATCAGACCGCCGCCGCAGTCCTGTCAACGCTCCATATGCGTGCCGGCACGATATCCGCCACACTCGGCCGATCCGATGTTTCCCGCGATCACCTGGCCGAGGCCGGACGGATCGCGGCGAACATCCCGGACATGGTGGTACTCGACACCGTGGTCGGACCGGCAAACGTGAAGCTGCACCGAATCGCCGCCGAAGTCGAACTCGGCGAGACAGGCACCGCGCTGGAAATCTCCCGGAACACTCAGCCTCCCGCTGATCTCGCGGCCGAACGTCTCACCTACTTCTGGGTGGATACCGCACGCGCGCACCTCCTGGCCGGAGACCCGGACTCGGCCATCGAGGCACTACTGGAATCACGGCAGGCCGCTCCGCAGCACTTCCGGGCGTCGGGCACGGTCAAGGCAACCGTACGTGCCACAGCCGACCAGCAGCGCCGAGCGTCGCAGTCACTGCGATCCCTGGCCAACTCCGCAGGCGTCACCGACTGATCGCGACCATGCATCAATGCCACTCAGCCGAACCCGCCGCGCAGACGGCTTGCGGAAGGACTGGCTCGGCGCTCTCGGCGCGCTGCGCACAGGTGCTCGCTCGAGACGATCCGCGCGATCCCGAAGATAATGACTGCTCCTATAGGCGTTTTCGCACGTAGATCCTGGTCGCCTACCTAGAGCCCCACATGGAGGCCACCGACGACAGCGGCAATGGCAACCGATGTCCGCTCGATAGCTCGATTGCGCCGACATGCCGGTTGCGGGATCGGGGGGCTGTTCCTATTCCAGCCACAGGCGATTGTCGAACCTGCCACGCGCGACAGCTTTATCCTCGGCCGCCCGCTGTACGTCGTCGAGGGTGAATCCATAGAGTTCGCCCATGGCGATGAGCACTTCGAGTACGTCTGCCGCCTCCTCCATCCGACTGTCGCGATCAGCGGCGGCGTGGAGTTCGGCGGCTTCTTCCAGAAGCTTGTCGTGCAGCGCCTGTTCGTAGGCAACGGCATCGAGCACAGCGGTCTTCGGTGTGCGTCCGGCGGCACGAATGATCTCGGGGATCTTGTCCCTGACGAGCTTGCCCATATGTCTGCTCCTCTCGGCATACTCCGATCATGCAGTTCTACCTGGACGAACCAACAGCGCGAACATCATGGCGCCTGGCGATCCTCACTGGCGTCAACACGCGAACCTACAAGTTCGCCTTAGGCTCAGCACTTCTTGAAGTCGGACAGACTGGTCGCGAAGTTGTTCCCCTGCGTGAACTTGCGAGCCGATATGCGGCGCATCTGGTGAACCGTGCGGAGCCCACGCATCAGGCACCTCCCGGAACAGTCGGCGAAAGGGACTTTCTCGCTATCCTCGGGCAGGAGCGCAACGCCTCGATCGCGTCGGGTGAGCCCACCGACCGCCTCGTCGATGCCGCTGTGCGATCGATCCCTACCATGGTCATGCAGAAGTTCCACAACCTACGCGTCACCGGGGCGGTCGCGCATACGTTTTACGCACTCTCAGGAGACGGTACCAATAGGTCCGTGCGGCTCAGTCCCGAATTGCGGAACATCGCGACCGATCCGGGAGTCCTGGCCGATGAACTCGCCGCGCGCTGGGCGATCGTCGAGGCCTCGTTCGCCGCCAGCATCGGGCGCGGACTCGTTCAAGGCGGGGTCGACATCGACGGGGAACTTTCGACCCTCGTAACACCGGTGCGCCGGGTGGCGGTGACCTCGATTCGGGGGGCAATTGCGGGCTTCCAGCATGGTCGGTGCTTCTACTGCGGGCAACCGATGGAAGATCTCTCCACCGAAGTGCAGGTCGACCACGTCTTTCCCTTCATCTGGATGAACACCGGCAGCTGGCGTGGACCGAACCTGAATCACGTGTGGAACCTTGTCCTCGCCTGCGCCCCATGTAATCTGGCCAAGAGTGACAGGCGGCCGACTACCGCCGAAGTCGAACGACTGGTCCGCCGCAACGACGTCATCGCCTCATCGCCACACCCGCTGCGCCGGACAATCGAGATAACGATGGACGCTACCGGCGCCCGTGCAGCACAACACCGACGTCGGTTCATGCTGGATGTCGTCAACCATGTCTCCGACCGTCGGTGAAGGTGGAGAGGCTCAGCCGGGACTATTTCTCCAAGTGAATCTCTGTGGATAGCCGCTGTATCCCCTGCGGTCCACACACAGGGAGTCTGAGGGGATTCGGCCTGACGCAAAGACCCGAGCCAGGGTGACAACCGTCGCCCAGTTCGCTTCAGCGCCCGCGTTGGCTGGGTGCAACCAGAACCGGCCTGCTCCGGTAGTCTACGATCCAGAGTCGTAGACGACGGTCACGAGGGGGACTCATGCCGGTCGACACCACATTGGCGCAGTACAGCGACTACGCCTTCGCGTCGGGCTTTGCGATCTATGTACTTGCGCTGGTTCTTTCGGTCGTCGACTTCGCGACCGCGTCCGTCCGCAACACTGTCGCTGCAGACCCCAGGACCCGGGCGGTGGTCACTGTCGGAGCATCGACGCAGGATATACCCGGCAGGATCGAGGACCGGGGCAGCACCCGATCGCTCGGCGAACGAGCGGGACGGGCCGCCATTGCGGTCACCATCGTGGCACTGGCACTGAATGTGACCGCGATCGTACTGCGCGGACTGGCTACCGATCGCTGGCCGCTGGGCAACCTGTACGAGTACGCGCTGTTCTTGTGCGCGGCTACCGTAGCGTGTTGGTTGATCGCCGTGCGGCAGTACCCGATCCGGAAGCTGACGGTATTCGTGTTGGCTCCGGTCGTTGTCCTGTTGTTCATCGCCGCCGCGGTGATGTACAACGACGCGGCGCCGGTCGTGCCCGCGCTGCGGTCCTACTGGATCGCCATCCACGTCACGATCATTGTCACTGCCTCGGGAATCCTCACTTTCGCCAGCACCGCAAGCCTGCTCCACGTCATCGCCGTCAAGGCACGCCACAATACCCGCGGCCCGCTGGCGTGGATCGCCGGCCGACTACCGTCCGCGGAACTGCTCGATCGGGTCGCATACCGCACGACCATCATCGGTTTCCCGCTCTACACGATCGGCATCATCTGCGGCGCGATCTGGGCGGAGGCCGCGTGGGGACGGTTCTGGGGATGGGACCCCAAGGAAACGGTCTCCTTCATCGCCTGGGTCCTCTACGCTGCCTACCTGCACGCCCGAGCCACCAACGGCTGGAAGGACCTTCGTACATCCTGGATCAACGTCGCTGCTCTCACCACAACACTCTTCAACATGTTCGCCGTCAACTTCGTCGTCTCGGGCCTACATTCCTACGCCGGCCTGAACTAGCACGACAGTTGTATTTCGTTGTGTTACAAAGAATGTCTTCGATGTCGGAGTTGTCGGGCGTAGTTCTGGTGGCGGCGGCGCCATCGGCAGCTGGCCAGGGCGTGGGTGAGGGTGCGGGCGGGGTGGAGGACTATCGCCAGGAGACGGCGGATGTCGGTGTTCACGACGCTGTTCAGGAATGCCTGCCTCGGTGCAGCGGTCCGCGTCACCGGTCCACGATTCCGGCAGGTACAGCTCTCGGTCGATCAATGCGCGCCCTGCACCGGCAGCGTAGGCGAGGAACACTCCGAGCTGGGGAGTTCTCCACACGGCCGGCGGTGCCGGAGTATTGCCGCTGCACACCGGCGGACTTGACACCCTTCTTCAGGAACCCGGTCTCGTCGACCACCAGCACACCATCCGGGCAAGCCAGCGCGGTCGCCACATAGGAGCGCAGCCTGTCCCGCAGTTCATCGGACTTCCACCGCGACCGGTTCAGGAAATGCTGCAGCCCGCCGGCGCAGCGGGTGTGGCGATGAGGCGATGACGGCCACTCTTGGCCAGATTACATGGGGCGCAGGCGAGGACAAGGTTCCACACGTGATTCAGGTTCGGTCCACGCCAGCTGCCGGTGTTCATCCAGATGAAGGGAAAGACGTGGTCGACCTGCACTCGTACGTCTGCCGCCTCCTCCATCCGACTGTCGCGGTCAGTGGTATCGGTTTCGCATCCGAGCGGTGACGATGTCGAAAGTGTTGTTGGGGAATGATGTTCGTGCCGCATCGGCGTGAACCGCCTCCACGCCGTGATCGGTCACCGAGAACGGCAGGTAGTGGCAGTAACCGGCCACTACCGCATCCGACCCGGCCTCCAGCAGCGCGGCCCGCACCGCGGGCGCGGTCTCGGTATGGTTGACCACCAACACATCCGGGCGCGCTCGCCGCACCATCGCAACCAGCTTGTCGAGCTCCGGGCCGAACCGGGTCCGATACTTCGTGACCGGCGGCGTGGTGCGTTCGAAGAACACCCGCTCGTCGGTGACCCGGGCCGGCGCGGCGAAGGTGATCTCGACACCGCGATCGGCCAGGGCGGGCAGTAGTAGTTCGGCGACGGTGAAACCGGAATCGGCCGACAGGCGGCCGGGGTTGGAGATATTGAGCAGATACAGCAGCCGCATCATGTCCTCCGATGGTGTTGACCTGGCCAATTCAGGAAGACGCTGGTCGCGGCCGTGAAGGAATGATGAACTGGACTCATTCGCGGTTCACTCAACTCACGGTCCACATCTGGCGCGGGGGAACACCTTTGAACACACCACCACAGACCGACGGCATCACCACCGCTGCCGAAGCGTTCGCCGCCGAGATCACCTGCTGGCGCGACGTCGCCGGCCTCGCCAAACGCGCGCTGGCTCAGAAGATGGGGTTCGACAACACCGGCGCCGACCCGATCACCCGCTACCTGGCCCGTATCAGCGTCGACCGCTACCCCGGCGAACCCGAACAATCCAGAGCCCACTACCGCGAAAACCCGTTGACCTGGGACGAACTCGGGCTCACCGCCACCTGCAAGGGCGAGACGATGGCGTGGGAGGTCAAGCACGACCACGACGCCTTCAAAGAGCTCTGGCTGCTGTTCGACAACGACCACGGCCGCTTCCCGCTCTGCCCCGGCAAATCGGTGTGGATCGAATACAGTTACACCGTCGGCGAAGACAAATGGGGCCGCTGGTTCCAACGCGCCGTCCGGCTACCCACCGCCCGCCTGGAAGTGCAGCTCAGTTTCCCTGCCGGGCTGGATCCGGTCGTGTGGGGCATCGAAACCTTACCCACCGCCGACGCCCGCCCGATCGGCACCCCACCAGCACGCCACCACACGGCCGGCACCACGATGTTCACCTGGAACACCGTCAACCCACCGCTGCACACCCGCTACCGCATGGAATGGCGGTTCCGCTCCCAGACCGTGCCGGGTCAACGGCACCCCGATGTTCTTGAAATCACAACCTGGGCAACGGCATCGGCTCAGGTCCGGATACATCGCGTGCTCGACTTGGGTCTTCCAGTGTGAATGTGCTGCCGGTCGCGGCGGCGTCCAAGGAGCGCTGTCTCCGGTGGCCGCAACCATGAGTTCTTGATATATTGACCACATTTTCCGCAATTCGCTGTATGAGAGGGGATGGCAGTGGCAGTGGCTCGATTGGCTGCAATTACGCTCGACAGTGACGACACCGTGCAACTCGGCCGTTTCTATCGGGAGCTGCTCGACCTCACGGTGATTCACGAATCAGAAGAACTGGTAATCCTGCGTGCCGACGGCGTGATGGTCATTGTCGAGCGGGTACTGAATCATCAGTCTCCGGACTGGCCCGGCGATTCCATTCCGAAGCAGATGCACCTCGATTTGTTCGTCGACGATCTGGACGACGCGGAAGCGGCGGCCCTGGCGATCGGGGCCCGAAAACCCGATACTCAACCAGCACCAGAGAAGTGGCGCGTGCTGCTCGATCCTGCGGGGCATCCCTTCTGCGTCACCCTTCCACCGACCGGAATATGACAGCGGTCGACGTTCGACAGGTAGGAGTTCCGAAGACATGACGATCGCCGAAGCTGATGACGAATACGTTCTCTCTGCGGAAGATATTCGCCGCGCTCGGCGGCGTCGGCGCGCAGGCGCCGCATGATCCGGCGCAGGTCGGCGCGGAGCATCGCATGGGTGTAGTGGTTCGGACGTGCGTGGGGCACCCCTCCCAGAAGGCGACTTCCGCGCCTGGAAAGTCTTCCTGCACCCCACCCAGGAAAGCACCGTCCACCGCCACGACAACGGTCCCGCCCGGGTCTCCGGCGGTCCCGGCACGGGCAAAACCATCGTTGCCCTGCATCGCGTCAAGCACCTCGCTGAACAGCTGCCATCCGGCGATGACAAGCCGATCCTGCTGACCACATTCACCAAGAACCTGACCACCGACCTGCGTAACCGGCTGGCCTCCCTCCTCGAACCACGCTGGCTGAGCCGGGTCGATATCGTGCATATCGACCCGGCTCGCCGCCCGCGTCATCGGCGAGAACACCGCATCCAGCCACGGCAAACAACGCGTCTTCGACACCATCGCTCGCACCGAACTACGCCAGCTGCTGACCGAACTCGACGACCACCGCTTCACACCCGAATTCGTCTTCGACGAGTGGGGGCAGATCATCCTCGGCCAGTCCATCCCCACCCGCAGCCAGTACTTCCAGGCCCGCCGCGGACAGGCACTCACCCGCCCTGAACGCGCCCATATCTGGAAACTGGTCGAGCAGTTCACCACACGCCTGGACAAACTCGGTATCGAAACCTGGGGCCAGGCTGCCGAACGCGAGGCTCGCTTCGAGATCGAACGCGCCGCGAAAATAGCCGAACGCCGCGACCGGGACAACGATCCGGGCAGCCTGGACAGCAGCTCGGGTATGCGCTACCGCAACTACCGCTACCGGCACATCGTGGTCGACGAGGCCCAAGACCTCCGACCGGCACACTGGAAAATGCTGCGCGCCATGACCGACCCGGACAACCCAACGACATGTTCATCGCCGGCGACACCCACCAGCGCATCTACGACCACCAGATCGCTCTCGGCGCACTCGGCATCAACATCCGCGGTCGCGCCGCACGACTGACCCTCAGCTACCGCACCACCAAAGAAATCCTCGCCCATGCTCTCCGCATCGTCGACCCCGTGAACCCGAACGAACCGATCATCTATGACGACCTCGACGACGGCACGGCCACCCTCGCCGGCTACCGGTCCGTCCTCCACGGCTGCCCACCTGATTTCATTGGATACGACACCTGGAACGACGAACTCTCTGCCCTGACCGAGATAGTGAAACGATGGCGGGCGGACGAATCGCGGTCTGCGTCGCTGACCGCGAACTGGTCGGCCGCACCGCCCATCACCGGCATCACCTGCGCCGAACTCACCAAAGACGGCCTTGACGGCGATGGTGAGGTCCATATCGGCACCATGCACCGATTCAAAGGTCTGGAATATCAACGTCTTGCCATTGTCGGCGCCGACGACGGCAGCATTCCGCGCAGCACCATCGAACGGTACCGGACCGGCGACCCACCGCGCTATGCTCGCGAACACCGTAAAGCTCGGTCACTGCTATTCGTCGCCGCGACTCGGGCCAGGGATGTTCTGCGGGTGAGTTGGCACGGCAAACCCAGTCCCTATCTACCCGATGGGAGCCGCGCCTGATCCGCTATCGCACCGCTCGCCGAGTATCACACATCCCCGTGCCGCATCCGCGACAGCGAACCGGGTTCGTAGCGCAACTGGTAAGCATGGACGCCCGCACCGTTCATGCGGTACAGCGTGATATCTGACAGGAACTGCTTCTTGAACTTCACTGCACGGAAAACTTCCTCGTCGGCGACTTCGCCGATCCAGTTCTCGATATGCTCGGGAAGTTTGAACGTCAGCTCATAGGCATCCGGTGCCTCGGCAGGCGACAACTTCCATTCAGCTCGGCACCCCGAACCGTGACGCCGGATCCGCACCGTGTGGCTCGGCTGCACTGCCCCGAAGTCGACGAATTCCTCGAAGTTCTCGGTGGCCAACGGCAGGATGAAAGGTGCAGCCGGAAATCCCAGAAGTGTCGTGATCGGCTTTTTCGCCTCGAACCGAGACGGTTGCGGGCGACTTGCTGGGAACCCTGGGTCTGGGGCTGCGGTGCATGGCGGCGGGGCTGTGTTGTGTGTGCCGTGGCCGTAGCGGATGACAGCCGTCCAGCACGAGTGCATTCTGCCGAAAGGTCGTACATCTCGGGTGTTCCCTGTGATGTTGACGTGCAGAGTGTTTGTTTTGAATGCTTCTTCTGCGTGGCGTGGATCGGGTGGGTGCCACCGGTATCCATCGGGGCTGATGCGGCATATTGTTGGAGATCGTGCCGCAATCACTGTGCGCCGGCCGATTCGTTCCCTTCCGGAGGTAGGTGTCGCAGTCAGGTCGGAGGAGACATGGGCGAGCGGGGCCGGGCCGCGGAATAGCGGCAGAGATGCGGTCGTGACGATCGCGGATGCGGTGGGGAGGAATCCATATGGAGACGAGCAGCATTTCGAGCTGGTGGCGTAGTGTCGTGCCCGGCGATTGGGCGGCGTTCGCGACGTCCGTTGACATTCATCGTGAGCGGTATTCGGCGCTGCTCGCGGCGCTCGAGGAATTGAGCACTCGCGGTCCGCAGTCGACCTTCGCCGAGATCACCCAGTGGTTGCGGGTCGTCGGCTTTCATGATCCGATCACCGACACCGAGTTGCGGGAGTTGCTGGATAGGCTGTCCCATTGGGGTCTGGCTGAGCCGTTCCGTGACTTCGCGGCTCCGGTACGCAACTATCAGGGTGTTCTGGGCCGGCAGGAGACATGGGCGCTGACCCGTCGCGGGCGAGCTGTCGTCGCCGCGGTGAGGTCCGCCGTGACGTCGGCAGACCGGGCGCTACAGTTGCCCGCACGTCTGCTCGACAGCGTCGAGCAGACGGTGCGGACCCTCGCGGAGCATGTCCGTGATCGGTCCGCTCATGGATTGCTCGACGCCGACCTGGGTAATGTCGGGACGCGGATCACCGAACTCCAGAGAGTCACCGCCGACTTCTATGAGGCGCTCGGCCAATTGGTGCAATCCGACGTCACCAAAGACGAAGTCTTCGACGGCAGCCGGGACCGGGTGGTCGAAGCGCTGCGTCAATTCGCGCGTGAATACGACCGGGGGCTCATGCGGGTAGAGGCGGCATTGAGCGATCTGCGGCTGATCGGTCACCAGCATGTCGTGGAATGTGCTGTCGTGCATGCGGGATTGCTGGAGCCGCACGCTCAGCAGCGCTGGGTGACGGATCGGGTTTCGCTGCTGTCGGCGCTGGAGGCCTGGTTCGCGCCGGCGGGCAGTGTGCCCAGGCTGATCGAGTCCGCATACGGTGCGGTGAACACCTTGCTCAACGCTGTCGACCGCCGGTACAACGCACGGCTGCGTGGCTCGGATCTGGCGCTCGATTTCCGGACCATCGCCCGATCACTGCACCAGCAGGCTGACGACGACAGCGCCCAGCGGGTATATGCCGCCGCGTTCGGGGACTGGCCCGCCTGGCATGTCGTGGCGGGCTGGGGACAGGAGGATGTCGACCACGCCACGACCGCAGCGGCGGGGGCCGCACCGTTCACGGTGGAGCTGACGCTGCGGGAGCACGAGCGGCACGGTCCGGTGGGTGGCCGGCCGAGGAAGGTCGCCGACGCCACCGCGCACCGGGCGCGAGCGCTCGCCGGGGCGAAGGCGCAGGCCCGCCACCGGCAGCGTTGCGCCGAAGCATTGGTGACCCCGGGTGAGGTGGGTGTCGGCTACTTCGCAGGACTGGAGGGGGAAGCTGCCGCAGTCCTGTTCGACGCGATTCAATTGGCGCTGGACATGATCGATCCCTCGACCGGAACCGGGCAATGCGAAGCCTACGAAGCCGGTGTGCTGATCGCTGTGCGGATGGTGGATCGTCATCGGAAAGTACTGGTGAAGCTGGAAGAAGGGGATCTGATCGCCCCGGACATCCGGGTCACCGTCGTTCCCGCCGGAGCGACGCTGCCGCCGCCCGCGGTGGTGCCGACCGTGATTTCCGGTGTCGCATGAGGCAGGACAGCCTGCTCGATCCCGATCTTGCCGAAGCCGCGCGCCGGTTGATCGGGCAAGCCCGGTTGCTGGCCGAACGCGAACCCGAGTTCCACAGGGCCGCTGTCCGCGGGCGGACCGAACTGGCCCGGTTCTTCGCCACCGAACTCGGGTGGACGCTCGATGTGCTGGAACCGGGCGACATGGTCCGGTTGCACAAGCGCAGGCACGATATGCCCGGCGAACGCGCACCACGATTGCGCCGGTCGGGACGGGAACGGACGGTGGCTCCCCGCATGGTCCTGATCATGACGGCCTTGGTCTGCGAACAACTGTGGCGCCGGCCACGGATGACGCTCAACGACCTGCTGCAAGCCGTGGCGCAAGTGTGTGCGGCCGACAGCGAGCAGGGCCTGCTGCCGCGGTTCGCAGTGGTACCGGGCGAGGGCATCACCAAGAGAGAGGCACACGCGAATCGGCAGGGTCTCGTCGACGCCTTGCGGTTGCTGCGAGCCGACGGCACGATCGCCGTGGAAGGAGACCTGGACCAGGCCGCCGAGGGTGCCGGCGACGGAATCGTCGCGGCATCGAGGGATCGTCTCACAGCGAAGTTCTCCTCGCTTTCGCCTTCGTTGCTGAAGCTGGCGCAGCTACCGCCACACCGGCATGCCGAGGCGCTGACGGCCGATCTTCTGGCCGGTGACATCGAGACGGCGGACCCGGGCACCGATGATGGTGCCGGCCCCGGTTTCCCGCCCGGAACGCAGGCACAGGCGGCACCGGACCGCCGAGGCGATCGGGCTGCCACAACCCGCCGGCGTCAGCAGGCGATCCGCCGGCTGGTCGACGACCCCGGAACCGATCCACGCTCGGACGATTACCTGCAGACGTCCACCGGACGCAATCGCGCGCTCGATGTGCTGCACGCACTGGGCCTGGTGGCCACGGTCCGCCGGGACTGGTGGCAGGTCACCGACCCCTCCGGGCTCGGTAGCGCGCTCGGCTTCCCGCAAGGCCGGCGCAGCGAACGACAGGCGGCGCTGGCTCTGCTCGAGCATCTGGCGAAACGCCCGCCGACCGGTGACGGCCGTGAACGACCCGTGGCGCTCGAGGAGATGACGCAGTTGCTGGAACAGGTGCGCGCTCGATTGCCACGCTGGGCCGCGGCGTACGACCAGCGGCTGCCGATGCTGGCCGAGGCTGCTGCCGGTGAACTGGCCGAAGCGGGCTTCCTAATCGGAATCGCGCCGGACCACGAGGCATGCGACGCCGGCGCCCGCCGGTGGCTACCCACCCCGGCGGTCCGGATGTGGCGGATCACAGTGACGACCCGCGCTACCGGCACGAACGCCGGAGAAGACTCGCTGTCACTGTTCGATGGCCCCGAAGGAGAACTCTGAATGTCCACGGATACCTCTCGCGCCCAGGGCATTCCCGGTGTCATCGGCCGCTGGCAGCCCACCCGCGCCGGAGTACTCAACAGCTGGAAGTGGACCGATGAGGAGTTCCTGTTCGCCGATGGCTGGCTCGCGTTCGTCGGCCGCAACGGCTCCGGTAAGTCCTTGACGGCATCCCAGCTGGTCACCGTGCTGCTGGATGGTGACACATCGCAAACGGCCCTCAGCGTCTCGGGCCGCGCGGGGGGAACACTGATGAGCCGGCACACCGACAACCGCGACAAGGACGACAGGACCGGTGTGTGGTGGCTGGAGTACGGCCGCACCGATTCCGTCACCGGCGCGACCGAGTATGTGACCACCGGTTTGTGGCTGCGATCGTCCACTCGATCGCTGCTGCGCGCGTTCTTCGTGCTCCCGGGCAGAGTCGGCGCGCATCTCACGCTGCGAACCGACCGCAATGCGGTGAGTATCGAGAGCCTCGCCCAACAGCTCGCCGCCCGCGATGGGGAGCTGTTCACCGACGCGCAACGTCTCGAGTCGAAGGCCGCCGCCCATCTGAGGTCGATCGGCCCCGAATCCGGTTACCGCACGGCTGTGCGCACCAGGCTCTTCGCGCCGCTCGACGAACTCCAGTACGACGCCCTGCTCAGTGTCCTGCGGACATTGCGCAGCGTCCGGACGGCGGAGAAGATCTCGGCCCGGGACATGCTCGAGGTACTCACCAGCGCGATGCCCGCGCTCGATCAGGCGAAACTGAACGAAATCGCCGGCGCGATGCAGCGCATCGCGACCCTGGAGCGTGAGCTCGCGAACACGAAGGAGCAATCCAGGAAGCTCGCTGCCACCGACCGCGGGTACGAGCTCTACCGCAAGGCGGTGGCGATGAGCACCGCGGCGGCACTGCGGTCGGCGAACACCGATTTCGACAACCTCACTCGCTCCCAGCGAGCCGCGGAAAAAGACTTCGGCGACGCCGAGTCGAGCGCTGCAAAACACCGGGAAGCGTGGCGGAATGCAGGCTTGGAGGTTTCCCGGCTCGATGGGGAAGTTCGCGCCGCCGAGACGGCACTACGTGACCACGCAGGTGCCGAGCTTCCCCATCACGAAGATCGCGCCGAGGCCCTCGAGGCGACGGCGAAGTCGGCCGAAGAACGCGCCGAGGAAAGTCGGAACGACGCAGCGAGGGCACACGCGGCCGCCACCCAAGCCGGCCAGGACGCGCGCGCGGCGCAGCAGAGCCTGACTGCGGCGGTGCAGGACCTCTCCCGCACAGGCAACAGGGTGGATGCCGGGGGCGCGCTCACCACACTGATATCCGCCACCGCAGAGCTGACCCGGCCCGATCGCCTCGACCCCGATGCGCCACCGGCAGACATCGCAGTCGATGAGCTCGCCGCTACTCCGCGGGCATGGGTCGACATGCGCCGAGCCGGCCTCGATCGGGTCACCGCCGCTCTGGGCGAAATGAACGCCGCCGATCGGTCGGCCAGGGAAGCCACGGACCAGCACCGTGCCGCCGAGGACGAAGCCGGCCGCCGCAACGCCACGCTCACCGCATGCGCGAACGCCCGTGGCGTGGCCGGACAGCGGCTCGAGGCCGCGATCATCGCCTGGCAGCAGTCCGCCGAATTCTTCCCGCCGGTACCCGGCGCGATTCTGCAACCGGATGCGGTCCAGGGCCGGATCGAGCCGGCCCGGATCACACAGTGGGTCGGCCGGCAGGCCGATGCGATCCGGGTCCAGCTCGATGTACCCGGTCATCGCATCCGGAAAGAGGCCGCCGACCGATCGAAGGACCAGGCCGGGGTATTCGCCGCAGATCGGCGGGCAGCCGCTGCCGAAGCGGACGCCGTCGTCGCGGAGGTGCAGGTCCGGCACGATGAGCACCGCCGGCGGAGCCTGGCCGCGGTGGAGACCGAAGCGGATGCCGAACGCGCCGCCGAGACCGAACACCATCGCCTCGTCGACGCCGCGGGAGAGCACCTGCACATCGCCCTCCTCGCCCAGCTCGACCGCACCGGGGACCTCCTCCGGACGCTCATCGGATGGCACGACGAGGTCCGGAAGTGGCGATCGGGCCTGCGGCATCTGCACAGCGACGGGCTCGTTCCGCCCGCATTGCCCGCCGGCACGGCACAACAGCTGCATTCCGAGCTGGCGGCTGCCAGAGCGGAAGCGGGCGACAGACTCGATCGTGCGGTACCGGCGGTAGGTGTCGCGGAACGATCGCTGGACACACTCACCGGCTACGATGACTGGCCCCTGCGCACGGCGCTGACCGAGGCGGCCCAGCTCACCTTCGCCCGTTTGAACCGCCGGATCGCCGAAGCCGGCGCCGTCGTAGCCCGATGCCGGGAACGCGCCGAGGAGACGACCGCGGATCTCATCGAGGCCAGGAAAGCGCCGTCGCCGCCGCCGGCCCCGAGCTGGCGGACCCGCTCGGAGGGCAGTCCGCTGTGGTCCCTGCTCGATTTCCGGGACGACCTCCCGGCCGGCACCCGCAATCAGTGTGAAGGGGCTCTTCTGGTCTCCGGGATTCTGGACGCTGTGGTCACAGCCGACGGCCGGGCACGGGCCGGCGACACCGTGTTGACCGGTGAGCTGCCGGCTCAGGGACCGAATCTCGCCGACCTGCTCACCGTCGAACCGGACAGCCCGATCGACGCCACGCGGACATTGTCACTGTTGCGCAGCATCTCCGTCGAGGATTCCGCGTCGGGCACCACCATCCGCACCGGTGTGCTGGCCGCGACCTCCCCGGCGAACTACATCTGCAGCTATATCGGCACCACCGCACGAGAACGAGCGCGCGCGGAGCGGGTCGCGGCGCTGGAATCCCGGCTCCGGCAATGCGACGCCGACCTGAAATCGGCCGAACTCGAACGGCGGCTCCGTCAGGAAGCGCTGGACGAAGCGAAATCAGAGGTGGAGGCACTGCCCTCATCGGCCGCCTGGCAGGCTGCCCGCAGAAAGGCGCACGCGGCGCAGCTGGCCGCACGCGAAGCCGATCACGAGGCTGCGCGGCGCCGGTCGCGAGCGGAGGCCGACCTGCGGTCGGTCCGCGAAACCCTGGCCGGGGCCCGGCGCGACCGCGCTGCGGCACTCGCGACCATCAACAGTGACCTCGACAAGGCGGGCGCACTGGCACAGCAGGCCGCCGCGGCAGCCTCCGATGCCGCGGAGAAGGCCGAACAGGCAGCGGGAGAGGCGATCCTGGCCGGTGAGCGGCTCGACACCGCGATAGCAGGGCAATCCCGCGCCGACGACGAGCGGCAGAGGTTCCCGTCGGTGGAAGCGCTGTTGTCGGCCATAGCAGATGAGGACGATGCGACCCGGCAATCGATCACCGCGGAAACGGAGATGGTGAAGGCCACCGAACGGATGCGCAAGGCGCAGAAGCGATCGAGACAAGCCTCCCTGGCGGTCGACCGAGCTGTGGATGTGGGTAGCGGCAGGCCGCTGCCCGCGGATGCCACCGCCTTGCGGGGCTTCGCGGGCGCGCTCACCCAGTTTGCCGAGCAAGTGCACACGTGGCAGCGGAGCGTGGACCGGACGCTGAGCCTGTGCGCCGGCGCCCGGGCCGAGACGGCCGCCTCGATCGCGCTGCGCGAACGCGCGGAGCGGCAGGCGCGGGAGGCAACCGGTGCCCGGACCGCGGCCGTATCCGCTGCGGCGCAAGTCCGCAAGCTGCGCGCGCTCCACGGCGCCGAATACGAGTCGCTGCGTGAGGCACACGAACAGTCGAGGAAAGCCCGCGACATGGCGAAAGACGAAGCCGAGCGAGCGCGCGACGAGATCGGGAAAGCGCAAGTGGCGGCGGCCGGTGCCCGCAGCACGCTCGACAACATCACCCCACAGCGTGAAACCGCCGAGCGGGTGCGTGAACGGTGGCTGCAACAGATGAATCGTCTCGCCGACGAGTCGATCGCGACGGTCGGGGACGGCATTCCCGTCGACGGGGCCGGCCGGCCGGCCAATCTCACGGCTGCTCTCGCGTGGGGGTCGCGCATGCTCACGGCCGAGGGGCGGAACTACTCCCGCGACGATATCGCCAAGCTGCTCGAGGCGCGGCGCCTCCGCCTGGAAGCCGAGGCGAAGAGGACCAGCGCGGAATTGGTTCGATTCGACCGCCAGATCACGTTGCACACGATCCCGGGAACAGACTGGCGGCGGGCGATTGTCGCCACTGCGGACTCCGCCGTGGGGGAAGACCTGCACGAGACGGTACTGGCATTGCGGCAGACCGCGGAGCAGCTCGAAGCCGACCTCCGTGATGATGTGAAGGACACACTCAAAACGAGCATGTTCACCGCGCTGCGCCGGGAAATCGCCACCCGGCGAGCCGCCGCGCAGGAACTCGTCCGGCAGATCCGCGTGACGCTCGGCGGCGTGCGAACCGGTGTGGCCCGCGTCGGTGTCGAGGTGGACTGGAAGGTCAAGCGTGACCCGGATGCGCAGAAGATGATCGAACTGGTCGGCGCGTTGCCCTCGGACGAGACGTTCCAGCAGATGTACGAAGTGCTGCACCAGCGGCTCGAAGACGCAACCGGGGACAGCTGGGAGGCCCGGGTGGCGCATACCTTCGACTACCGTGCCTGGCACGAGTGGGATATCAGGATCACCCATGCCTCATTCGGCGACGGTACGACCGAAGTGTTCCGGCCGTTGACGGCCCGGTCGAACCCGCTCGCCTCCTTCAGCACCGGCGAAATGCGGCTGGCGACGATGCTGCCGTTGCTGGCAGCGGCGTGGTCGATGTACGAGACGCCCGGCTATCACGGTCCGCGTCTGTTGTTCGTCGACGAGATGAACGCCGCGTTCGACCCGCAGAACGTCCGTAAACTGCTGGCCCTGCTGCGCACATGGGACTTCGACGTGCTGTCCACCGCACCGGAGATGAGCGCGCTTCTCCGGGCCGAGGCAGAACAGGTCATGATCGTCCAGGTCACACATGCCGGTGAAGTGGGGGTCGCAGTGCCATGGCTGTGGACCGGATCGGGTCAGCCGATGCTCGTCGGGAACGCGGAGACCGCATCGTGACGGAATCCTCCGTGCCGGACATTGTCCGGGCGCTCGCCACGGACCCCGATCTGCTCCCACTGTGGGAAGCTGTACACGAAAGACTTTGTGCGGGAGCGGAACCAGCGCGGCTCGCGACCGTCACGGTCGCCGGCATGCCGCCTGGTGGCGTCGCCGTGCTGCGCACCTGGCTCGACACCAGCACCCGTCGCCGTCGGGGCAACTCGGCGATTGCGAGTACGGGCAGCCGGACGCGGGTACCGCTGCGGGAGCTGCTCGTGCACCTCGGGCTCGCCTCAGAGCAGTTGCCGGTGATCGCGGCGCTGGCCGTTGGCCGGCCACTGGTGAACCGGGCGCTGGCGCGTATGGAGAGTACGGCTGTGCGAGGGGAGCTTTGGAGTCGGATCGAGACCGATCTAGCTGTCGTTCCCCGGCTGGCTCGCCGGATCCGCGCGAGCGGAGTTTCCGGAAACGACATCGAGGCGATCGCCCGCCAATCCCGGCAGCTCAGATCCGCACTCGACGAGATCCGGACCGTGTGCCACGCCGAAGCGGCGCCATTGACCTTGGCGAAGCTGGCACACGACTGCGCGGGTGATCCGCACGCATTCGACCTGAACACCCTCACCGGACGCCGCCTCGTAGAAGCAGTCGCGGAACTGTACGGCGAGCCGCATCCGGTCCGGCCCGACACGGTGCGTGCCCTGCTGGCGAAAGCCGGCATCCTGGCCGACAGGCTGTCCACGGCAGTACTCGTACTCAATGTGCAGGCAACCGGGACCGGCATTGTGGACCAGCGCCTTCGGCTCGGCGGAGGTCCGATGTCACTGACGCTCTACGACCTCACGGTCCATCCCCCGAATTTCCAGCCCTCTCCCCTGCTCGTCGTGGAAAACCCCTCGGTTCTCGAAGCCGCGATCGCCGGCGGATTCAGCAACCCGATGGCCTGCACCAGCGGGCACCTGCGAGCTGTCGATCACGCTTTCCTGCAACGTGCCGTCGACTGCGGAGTTCCCTTGCGTTATGCGGGTGATCTCGACCGGGACGGGCTGATCATCGCCGAACAGGTTCGGGACCTGTATGGGGCTCGGCTCGCCGCGATGACCACAGCGGTCGTCCAGCGGGCCGGGGACCGCCCGTCGGCGGTGCCGCTGGGCGAGCTACCGGGCACCCTCCCACCGGGGCTGGCGGCCGCGTTGGCCCAAACCGGCCGGGTTGTCTTCCAGGAGAACGATGTGGTTCTGGATACCCTGCTCGCCACCTGAAGAGGCGCCCTGTCCAGGTAGGTGATCAGACCAGGAGGCGCAACGCCAGCGTGTTAGTGGCGAGGCCGCACAGTTAGCGGTTTGGGGTGTTTGTCAACTGTGATGGGGTGGTGAACGGGGACAGCGGAACTGCTGGTAGAGAGGTGTTGTCAGCTTCGGTCCTCGCAGCGGGCGCGGCGGCGGTGCCGTAGCTCCAGATCCGGCAGTTGGCCGCGGCGGGTGTTGGTGACGAACGCGGTCAACCGCAGGCCGTCGACGTCGGTGAACCGTAGCTGCGCTCCGGGGTGCGGACGTTCTTTCCGCACGATGAGCCGCATCCGTCCGGCCAGCCCGACAACTCGGCCAGATCGGCGACCCACGCGCCCTCGCGCACCTGGCCCTCGGCGTCGTAGGCGGGGGTCCACACCTTCTTCGGAACCAGGTTCACGGCATCGACGAGCGCGTCGGTGAGGGTGAAACCCAGCGAGTACCCCACCCTCCGGTTCGTGCAATAGGTGAGGAATTCGTGGGTGCCGCCGCCGGTATCGTTGCGTACCAGCACTTTTCGGCCGACCCGGTACCCAGGCCGGAACGGCAACTGCTCGAGCGCGGCGGCGAGGACTTCCTTGTGGTCGGCAGCGGTATTGCCTGCGGCGTTGCCGGGCCGCAACAGCATCGCCGCCGGCTCGCCGGTGCCGCCGGAGCCGTGGTCGATGAACGCCAGCAGCGGGCGGAACCCGAATCCCTTCGTCCAGGTCGGGGCCGCGTGTTCCTTGTCCGAATGCGCATCGACCAGACTCGCGTCCACGTCGATGATCAGCGGATTCTCCGCATCGATGCCGTGATCGGGAGCGTGCTCACCGGCAGCGGCCCACGCCGCCGACCGCGCTACCACGCGAGCAGAAGCGATCACCGCCAACGCCTTCGGCGCGTCAGCGGCCAACGCCGCGATCGTCCGCGATACCGTCGGATCCCAGGCCACCGACCCGAACACCGCCGGCTCGCACCGCAGCAGGGCAAGAATCGTCATCGGTGTGGGGTGTGTTCGCGGCTCTGAGGGGATTCGGCCTGACGCGGGGACCCGTGCCCCAAGGCGACCACTCCCCGCGTACGCGTGCGCAAAGACGGCTCGACCTACTCGCAGGTGCGCTACCGCATCGCCCGCGCCGGCAAGTCCGTGGAATCCGTGTGCTGAGACCAAGCTGCCCAAGCGGATTGCTCGCGAGGTTGACCACCTCAACGAAGATGAGTTCGAGCCCGTCGACGAGCTGCTCGCGCCGCGCTGGCGCGCATGGTGGGAGTTCGGTGTGATGTCGATGGCGAGGCCCGGTGAACAAGCGCGCTCACTGTCGGCGATATCGATCGTCGCCATTTACGACGGCGAGATGCGGCCGCAAGGCTGGCTCAACGCGGCTTGCCTAGGCGATTTCGAGTCCAGCGGGACGAGAAACGCGTCGTCGTGATCGTTGTCGAGTGCCGAAACGGTGCCCCGTACGTCTTCGTTCATCGCGTCACCGTTGGCGCGATGAACCCTGAGCGGATCGCGAATTCGGGGTGTGGATCGAGGCTGAGCCGATACATGACCCGGTCTCCAGTAAAAGCGGTCCGACCGTGCAGCCACCGGTGATTGTGCAGAACGTAACCGTCACCTGGTTCGAGAGTGAACCGGATGGCGTGCCGGTCGATTGCCTCGGCGAGTTGGGGCAACCAGTGCTTCACCTCGGGCGAGAACTGGGCGAGGCCATCACGTCGATATCGGACTGGGACCCGACCGCCCTGGGTGTGCTCGAACACCGACCCGAGATACCCGGCGGCGCCACCGAACAAGGCTGTGCGTGGCCGCGACAGCGCCAACCGTCTGCGGGTCGCAGGCCGCGAGATCGGAATAGACGCGTTGGCCGTCGATTGCAATGCACTCCCCACCCGACACAGCGCGGCGTCCGCACACGACCAGCAGGAGCGCGGGCGGGTCAATAACTCCGGAGCGGTCGGTGTGCGGCGCCAACGCGCCGGCACCGAACCCACCGAAGCCCATGCGACGGGCGACGCTGCCGCGGTTCTGCAACATGGTTATCCCGTCACCGTCGCTGTCACGATGTGGGACGACAGTGCCGAGAGACGAGCTGAGCGTGACGAACTGAACCCGGGAACGGATGCGGTCGAATCTGGCGATTCCGTCGGACGCGACCCCGGCCGCCACACCCGCCGCCCAATCCTGCTGCAAGTCAACCAACATGCGATAACAGTCCCCTGACCGCTGGTCAGCGGTCCACTGACAAATTGTCACCGGCAATCATCCGGCCGTACGCGGCCAGCGCTGCTAGCGTTCGGGCATGACCGGCTACATTCCGCACATGTACTCGATCTCGATCAAGGGCGTGGTTGTTCGCGACGGCCGAGTACTGCTCTTGAAGAACGAACGCAAGGAATGGGAGCTGCCCGGCGGCCGAATCGAACCCGACGAGACTCCCGAGGAGTGCGTCGCCCGCGAGATCACCGAGGAAACACAATGGCCTGTCACCACGGGTCCGATCCTCGACTCGTGGATCTACTACATCAACGCCGCGGAACGGCACGTGTTCATCGTGACCTATGGCTGCTACCCGGATACTGACGCCGAACCGGTGCTCTCCCATGAACACAAGGAAGTCGGGCTGTTCGCCGAGAACGAGATAGCCGGCCTGACCATGCCCGAGAACTACAAACGGTCGATCATGACCTGGTTCGCACAGTTGAGGGCAGCCGAGAGCGTGTAAGGAGATCGTCGTGGACGGGCTCAGATGCCAGGCATGCGGCGTCACGATCAGCCGGCTCGCCGCCGACGCCGTATGCCCGACCTGCGCCGCCAACACGACCCCAGCGCAACCCGCAGTGCGCGCCGCTCCGATCGTCACCGCAGTGTGGCTGTGGGCCAGCTCGGAGGCTGCCACGGCGATAGCTACCCGGGACCTGCCGACCATCCTGCGCGCGTATCGGCGCCTCAACGGGCTGAACCAGATCGCCCTCGCCGAGCACCTGGGCTACGACAAGTCGTATGTTTCGATGATCGAAACTGGCCGGCGCGCGATATCCGATGTCACCTCCCGTCGACATATTGCGTCCCGGCTCGGGCTCCCCGCACACGTCCTCGGTGTTACGGGAACCGACGACGCCGAGTTTCGGGCGATGCTCCAGTTCGGCGACAGCACGGTGCGGCTCGCCGAAATTGCGCCAGGCAGGGCATGCAGTCGAAGCAGTCAACGAACTATGGCCATGGGTGGCACGGCTCGAGGCCCGCGCCGCCGAAGGCCATATGGAACGTGACAGCCTGATCCTGCTGGCGCAGGCCAGAGCAGCACTCGGAGTCTCTCTCGGCACTGTGCTCCCCGAGGAGCGACTCGCCTCCGCCGCCCGGTGGACCGGGCAAGCCGTCGAAATCGCCGAGCACCTCGGCGACGACGCGTTCCACGCCCATACTCTCCGCATGCAGGGCAATGAGCTGCGCAAGGCTGGCCACCTCGCCACCGCGGTCGAGCAGTTGCAACGGTCACTCGACTTATCTCGCGATCCAGCCGACCAGGGCGGAACACTCGCGTTCCTGTGCCGGGCGCTCGGCGAACTCGGCGACGCTCAACGATTCGACGACACACTCGACACCTACCGGCGGCTACTCGACATCCGGGAAGCGGCTTACTGTTCCAGCCTTTCACGTTGCGCGAGATCCGGCTGCGTGGACTCCTCGGTACTGGCCGCGCCGTCGAGGCAAGCCGTCACCTTCAGGACACAGCAGGCGCCCCGGCCGCGCCTCAATGGCACATCATCGAGCGTGTCACAACGGGTGAAGTGCTGATCGCCATCGGCGACGCCGATACCGCCGTCTCTGCGTTTGCCGAGGCGATTGCCGCAGCTGAGCGCCACCGCCTGCCAACACCAGATACAACGCACCATCCGGGCGGCGGCGCGGAGCGGCATGCATGATCTTGCGACGGAAGGAAACGCATCCTGTCCACCACGTCCCCGGGGGCCTTGGCCAGAAACCCTTCGTTGCCGAGTTTCTGTGCCGCCGTGTCGAGTTCCTTCTGTGCTGCGGCGAGGGCTTTCTGTAGTCGTCGGCGTTCGGCGCCCACGTCGATCGCTTTTGAGAGGTCGAGGCGGATCCGCGCGTCACCGATGGGCAGTGTGGCGGTGGCGGTGATGCCTTCGGCCGGGGTTTCGAGCCGGAGCAGTTGCCGGATCGCCGGCTCGTGTGGCTGCAATACAGGTGTGAGTTCGAGTTCGGCCGGCATTCGCTGAGTGGTGCGCACGCCCTGCTCGGACCGGAACCGCCGGACTTCGGTGATGAACCTCGGCATACAAGCCTTCACTGCATCCGACGATCGGCCGATCCGGTCGGTGTGGCAGCGCGGACACGAGCTCGGAGCCGATCTGAAGCTTGTGCCGTCCCAGGCATCGAAAACCTACCTGGACTTTCTCTAGGAATGGTCACGGGCGGCCAAACCGCTCACCGCACCCGAGGATCCGGTGCCAGCGCGACAACCGCATGATCACGCCAGCAGTACCTTCCCTCTTCCGGCCACAGTTCGACGAGTTTCACACATCCCACGCTCACGGTCACCGGAGGCAGGGCGCGGAGTTCCCGGACCCGGTCGATGACCGTGGAGGCGGGGCGGTCGGTATTGCAGTATCCGATTCCCAGATGGGGCCGAAAGTCGATAGTCGGTCGCAATGCCCGGTCAGCAGTGACTTCTCGAGCGCTGTCCCGCAGGATTCGATGCAGGGCGATCAACCGATCCCACGGCGTTACCGAGAACCGGATCGCGCTGCGTGACCCCCCCAGCGGCCCGATCACGATCTCGAACGCCCCGAAATCACGCAACGCGGCACGCGAACGCTCCACGATCTCCTCCACATGTACCGTGGGTAGTCGGTCGGTGTCACCTATGCCGAGCATCGTGAGGTGCAGCCCATCGAGCGGGACCGGATCCAGCCCTTCGGCACCGAGATGGTCCTGGCAGTGCTTCACTGAGGTAGCCAGGTCCGCGTCGTCGAAGGTCAGATACCAGTAGAACCCGGAACGACGACCCGGTGGCCATGCCTCGAGCGTCCAATGGTTCATGAGCTGGGACAACTCCCGAAATGCTGCCCAGTCGTTGGCGCGGATACTCGCGGCATCGGTCTCGGACATCGGGGGTTGCGGGGGAAACACGGTCCGTCGAGAACTACCCATACTGGTGGATCATTCCTTATCGGAGCGGATCGGTGCCGTTGAGCGACAAATACAGAGCCGTTCACCGGGCCACCGCGCTCGCAACGACTTCGGCAGCGAAACGACTTCGGCAGCGAGAGGAACTCCTGCCCCACATCACGGGGACTTGTCGGGCTCACTGCCCGCTGTTGCGCCGCCTCTCGGCTGCGGTCAGAAACGCGGTGAGCACACCGTTGAACACGGGCGCCCGTTGCACCGCATGGCCGGCTCCAGGTAGACACGCTCGTCCGCCGCACAGTCGATGGGCGACGGCATCGCACACCACCTCCATCGCCGGGTTGTGGTCGCCCGATACCACCAAAACCGGTATGCCCGCCTCGACGATCCGATCGAACCGCGGGTTCGCCTCCCACGGCGACCGGAATTTGCGGGCCAGCGCCATCGCCTGATGGATCTCCGCGTCTGTCGAGCCGAGAATTGTGCTATCGATGCCGGCCATGGTGTAGAACTCCTGCTCGGTTCGCGCGTCGTGCACCCCCCTGGCGAAATGTTCGGCCACTGCCGCCAGTTGCTGCACCGATTCGTCGCCGCCCGACGCGGTCCACAGCGGTACCTCGATCAGCGTCAGTGACCGCACCTGGGGCGGAAGCCGGGTGGCCGCGATGCACATTCCCAAGCCGCCGTAGGAAAATCCGACGAGGTGAGCGCCACCGGACACCTGCGCCAGCAACTCCTCCAGGTCGTCGGCATCGACGAGTAGATCCTGGCTCGGCGCAACGGGACTGGGGAAGAACCCACGCCGGCTCGGGATCATCAGCTGCCAGTCGGTTTCGAGTTCCAGCTGGTGTGCCCAGGTCCACCGGGGCGGTAGTCCACCGTGGACGAGCATCAGCGGCGGCCCCGTCCCCAACGTACGGACATGCAGCGCCGAGGTGAGCAGGGCGTCCGCGGGTTCGTCCTGCCAGGCCGGGGTCATAGTGAGTTGCTCCTCGAGCCGGCGGTCACGGCCGTCCTGCCTCCGACCGACTTCGGTTCGCGCAGTGTGCCCGACGGGAGCAACAACAGCGCGATGACTGCCACGAGCGTCGAGACCACCGCGCTTACCACCACCTGCATCGTGGTGAGGAACGAACTCTGTGCGTTGGTGACCAATTCCTCGGTCGTGTCGGGTCGGGTCACCGGGTGACTCCTCGAATCTGGTTGCGGCTGTGGGCAACACGGCCCACCTGTGCAGGCAAGTACCTTTGCGGTCCAAGGTAAGCGGTTTTACCGCGACACGTCAAGGTAAAGTGGCGTAGTGCCCCCACGCGTGCGACGCAAACCCGACGAGGCCAAGCGGCTGATCCTCGATGCGGCGAGCAAACTGCTCGCCGCAGGTGGCCCGGCCGCTGTCCAGGTTCGCGCGGTCGCCGTCGAGATCGGCGTCTCCGATGCCGCGATCAACCATCACTTCGGTACTCGCGACCAGCTGCTGGAAGCACTGCTGCGGTTCGGTGGCGCTTCGTTGCGCAACGGGCTGCACGCCGTGCTGGACCGATGGAACGACTGCCCGGTCGACCTCGCCGACTTGGTAAGAGCCCTACACCGGCTCTACGCAGACGGATTCGCCGAGCTGGCGCTCGCGCTACACCGGTCCGGTTGGCGTGACACCAGCACCGGCATGCTCGACGAAGTCGTGGACCGGCTGTTCGACGACGCACAACAGCAGTGCGCGGCCACCGGACACCGAGCGCCGACGCGCGAGGAGATCCGCCTCACGGTGGCCGCGCTGCATCAGGCCATGGCTACCCAGCCGCTGTTCGGCAACGAGTTCCGCCGCAGTGCCGGGCTGGACGCGGCCACACCCGAGCCGATGATCGAGTGGTGGATTCGGATCCTGCAAACCACCCTCGCCGGAGTGCCGCCCGCTGCCTGACCGGACCCGCACCACCGCGGCGGTTCCTCACACCGATGCCGCGTCCACCCGCTCCACCAGGGCTCGTGTCAACGGCGCTGGCACGGAATGTTCCGCACCTGCTCGCAGTAGCGCGCCGCCGATGGCATCCAACTCCAGCGGCCGCCCGGCTGCGGCGTCGCGCAGCATGGAGGACATCGCCCCTTCCGGGAACCCGTCGTAGAAGCGCAGCGCCGCACCGACATCTGCCTCGACGCCACCAGCCCGGCAGATCTCGGCGACTTCCCCGAGCAGCGCGATCAGCTCCGCACGGTGTGCGGTACGCACCATACCGATGGGTTCCCGGTAGCAGGTCGTCATCAGAGCGAATGGAGCCAGCGCAAACAGTTTTCGCCAGAGCATTGCGGTCTCGTCGGTCTGCACGCGGACGCGCAGGCCCGCGTTGTCGAGCACCCAAGCCCACGCAGTGAGCCGTTCCCGCACCAGGATAGACCCGGCGAGGTCGATCTCTGCGAACGCGCTGCCGTGGCCGATCCGCCCTGGCGCGGTCCGGGTCGATTCGACCCGTATCACCCCTGGCGCGACCAGCTCCGGCCGGTACCGCCGGCGCAGTACTCCCGGATGTTCGATGCCGTTGAGCAGCGGCACCAGCAATGCATCGCCGGTCACCTGCGGTGCGAGGCGCTCCACTGCCGCGGTCAGGGCCGTCTGTTTCACCGTGATGAGGCAGAGGTCGACCCGCTCTCGCAGTTCGGTGTCCGCCTCGACCTGGACTCCGAACTCACCGAACTGTGTGCTGTGCAACCGAATCCCGTCGGTACGCAGCGCGCGTACCGTGTCCGGCCGTCCCAGGCAGATCACGCGATGACCGGCTCGGGCCAGCAGCGCAGCGACCAGTCCCCCGATTCCGCCGGGACCGAGTACGCACACTGCGTACCTCGGCGAATTCACCATCGCCACCATCCTTTTCGGTTGCCGGTACTGCCAGTCCCCGTCGACTGCCGACGCACCGTGTCACCCTACGGAACTCAGACGTCGTCGGTACCGAGTTCATCCATCTGGTAGCAGCCCGGAGCGCTGATCACGAGCCGTATCTCGAGTGCTGGTCAGTCGAGCACCATCGACAGTGTGAACGACATTCTGTGTTCTGCGAGTGCATATTTCGCCTCGGAGCTCGGATAGACCCGGAGGTGATCGCGGGTTCGTCAGCGATGCGACGCCGCACGGGTCGAGCCCAGTACAGTCGAGTTCAGTGGCGCGGCATCAGTGCGTCGGTCATCGGTCATGGCCAGCATCTCTTATCGTGACAGCGGACAGGATCGATGGTTATGGAAGGTGGAACTTGTGATCACTCATGTCAGCCACGCGGTGATGTATGTCGGCGATCAAGTGTCGTCGCGCAGATTCTACGTCGACCAACTCGGGTTCCAGGTGGTACGGGACGAAGAAATCTTCCCTGGTGCGCGGTGGCTGGAGGTCCGACCACCGGGCGGCCAGACCACGATCGTGTTATCGGCAGCGGCAGCATTCGATAAGCGCCCGGGCGAGGGTGCCTACTTGCACTTCGCCACCGCCGACATCCACGAGACCCGAGAGCGTCTACGTGCAGCCGGTGTCGAGGTCACCGAGGTGACGACCGCCCCCTGGGGCACCTACATCAACGCCACCGACCCCGACGGTCACCACGTGATGATCGCGCAGGATTAGCAGACCTCGAACTGGGATCCTGTGGGCGCCCTGCGCACAATGGGGGCGGCGAGCGCATATGTCCTCCAACGAGCGTTTTCACCAACTCGACTTGCTGACGCCGGGCAGTTCGCCGCGGTGCGCTTTTTCGCGCACGCGAACTCGCGACAGCCCGAACTTGCGCAAGTGTCCGCGCGGGCGGCCGTCGATGGCGTCACGGTTACGCAGGCGGGTCGGGCTGGCGTCACGGGGCAGTCGCTGCAGGGCCAGCTGGGCCTGCGCCCGGGTCTCAGGGGTGGCATTGACATTCCGTGCGAGCGCGCGCAATTCGGCGCGCCGCTGCGCATAGCGGGCTACGACCAGTCGACGTTGCTCGTTCTTGGCGATCTTCGACTTCTTCGCCATCAGCGTTCCTCCCGGAAATCGACGTGACGACGCACGATCGGATCGTATTTACGCAATACCAGCCGGTCCGGATCGTTGCGCCGGTTCTTGCGGGTGACGTAGGTGTAGCCGGTATCGGCGGTCGAGCGAAGTTTGACCACAGGTCGCAGTTCGGTGTTCTTGGATGCCATCAGATCCGCTCCCCCCGCGCCTGTAACCGAGCGATGACGGCGTCGATGCCGTCACGGTCGATCACCTTGATGCCTTTGGCCGACACGGTCAGCGTGACCCGTCGGCCGAGGCTGGGTGCGAAGTAGGTCTTGCGCTGGATATTGGGGTTCCAGCGCCGACTGGTGCGGCGATGCGAGTGCGAGACCATCTTGCCGAATCCGGGCGTTCGCCCGGTCACCTGACAGTGCGCAGACATGACACTCCTTCTTGTTGAAAACTATTTTCGACAACTGCTCCTCGGGACTGTACGCTCGATCGACAGTTATTGAAAACGATTGCCGAAAGGAGTGGAGGTGGACACCAGGACCCCCGTCGTCATTGTGGCCGGCACTGCCAACGAGGTACGCCACCTCGGCGAGACGCTGCTCGAGCCCGGAACGGTGCTGATCGTGCACAATCTGAGCCTGCTGGGCGAGGGTGTGGTCACCCGGACGCTGACCACACTCGACGGTGAGCAACTGACCCTGGTGGAGTTGGCACACGGATGTGTGTCGTGCACGCTGCGCATGGATCTACTCCCGCTGCTGCGCACACTGTCCGATCGCACGTGGGTGACGCGGATCGTGCTGCTGCTGGATCCGGCACTCGAACCGGCCGAGATCTGCGAGGCCATCGACCACGTGGTGGTCACCGGCCAATCCGGTCGGGTCGACGCACCGGCCGGACACGATGTGGTGGTCACGGCGGTACTCGCGGCCGTGGATACCACCACCTGGCTCGCCGACGCGACCGGCGACGACACCCTGGCCGAACAACTCGGTGGCGACGACGACCGCACCGTGGCCCAGGTCGCGGTCGCGCGGGTGCATCACGCCGACGCCGTGGTGCTGTTCGGCAGGCCCGACCCGCTGGAGGCCGACGTACTGGCAGCGGTCCTGCAACGGCTGGCCCCAACCGCGGTGCGGCACTGGACAACCGATGGCCTCGATATGAGCGCCATCCTCGCGGCCCTGCCCGAGCGGCGTGCCGACCGGGGATTCGATCCACACGCCCCGCTGCTGGATGGTGCGCCTCCACTGAACGTCGACACCGGTGTCTGCCTGGTCGAGTTCACCGCACAACGGCCATTTCACCCCGAACGCCTGCACGAGGCGATCGACACATTGCTGGACGGCGTCGTCACCACCCGCGGTCGCGTGTGGCTGGCGACTCGACCGCGCCACGTGTTGTGGCTGGAATCGGCCGGCGGCGGGCTGCGTATCGGTCCCGCGGGATGCTGGTTGGCCGCGATGACCCCGGACGAGCAGGAAGTCGAGGATCCACAGCGGCGCGCGCTGGCCGCAGTGAACTGGCACCCGCGCTTCGGTGACCGGCACTCCTCGCTGGTCGTGCTGGTCCATCGCGCCGATCCCAGCGAGATCGAGCGCGCCTTGCGCTGGGCACTGGTCACCGATCACGAACTACGGCAACCGGATTCGTGGCAGGGCTTCGCCGACCCGTTCGGCGAGTGGCACGACGATCCGTGCGGCGCCACCGAATCGACCCCCTCATCACCCACGCGAGATGGAGAACAACTGTCGTGAAACCCGGCATCCACCCCGACTACCACCCGATAGTCGTCGAAGATTCCAGTACCGGAAAGCGTTTCCTCACCCGATCCACCGCGACCAGCGATCGCACCGTGGCTTGGACCGACGGCAACACCTATCCATTGATCGTGGTCGACGTGACCGCAGATTCGCACCCATTCTGGACCGGCGCTCACCGAGTGCTCGACAAAGCGGGCCGCGTGGAGAAGTTCGAACAGCGCTACGGCCGCCGCACCCGCCCCGGCACAGGAGCCTGATCACCATGGCTGTACCCAAACGCCGCATGTCACGATCCAACACCCGCCACCGACGGTCACAATGGAAAGCGACTGCGCCCCAACTGATCCCCGTCAGCGTCGACGGCGTCGAACGCAAGGTGCCGCCGCGTCTGGTCGCCGCGATCAAGCGCGGCCTGATCGATCCGTCCCGGCTGTGACCGACACCCGGCTGCCGGTGACGGTACTGTCCGGCTTCCTCGGCGCCGGGAAAACCACCCTGCTCAACCACATTCTGGCCAACCGGGAAGGTCGTCGCGTCGCGGTTGTCGTCAACGACATGAGCGAGGTGAACATCGACGCGGCGTTGATCGCCGGTCGAGGTCGGCTCGACCGCACACAGGAGAAGCTGGTCGAACTCACCAACGGCTGCATCTGCTGCACACTGCGCGAAGATCTGATCGACGTGGTGGAAAAACTGGCCACCGCACAGCGGTTCGACAACCTGGTCATCGAATCCACTGGGATCTCCGAACCGATGCCGGTCGCGGCCACCTTCGACTGGGAGTTCGAGGACGGCTTCTCTCTTGCTCGACTGGCCAGGCTCGACACCATGGTCACCGTTGTCGACGCCTCCACTTTTCTCACCGAGGTCGTGCACAGCCAGTCACTGGCCGAGCGCGACCTGGCGGCGGGTGAAGGGGACGAGCGCCAGATCGCCGACCTGCTCGTCGACCAGGTGGAATTCGCCGATGTCCTCCTCCTCACGAAGACCGACCTCGTCACCCCGCAGGTGGCAGGCGCGGTCGAAGCCGCAGTGCGCCGAATGAATCCGACCGCGGACTTGCGCCGGATTCAGCATGGCAGGGTCGATTTGGCCGCCGTGCTCGACACCGGCCTCTACAACCCGGTCCTGGCCGCCGAAGTACCTGGATGGGACGAGGAATCGGCCACTGGTCACACTCCCGAGACCGAGGAATACGGCATCCGGAGCTGTACCTACCGCTCCGACCGGCCATTTCACCCGGCCCGGCTCGCGCAGCTCCTCGATGACCTGCGCGCAGTGCTACGCAGCAAGGGATTCTGCTGGATAGCCAGCCGCCCCGAACTCGCGGCAATCTGGTCACACGCCGGCCCGAACCTGACCTTCGAACCCGCCCAGTATTGGAGTGCCGCCACCGAGCAACCTGGCCAGGAACTGGTGTTCATCGGCATTCGCCTCGACATCGACAGCCTCCGAAGTGCACTCGACACCGCAGTGCTCACCGACGCCGAACTCGCGATGGGACCGAATACCTGGCGCGACTATCCCGATCCCTTCCCCGCGTGGTCGAGCCTGCACGAACACACGCCTACTCGATTCCATTGAGCCAGCCGCTCGCCGCGAAGAGCGACCGCCACACCAATGCGGCACACCGCAGCCGTAACCACCAACTCCCGGATCAGGGCTCGCGCAGGGATCAGGGCTCGCGCAGTTCGACCAGTGGAACCTTCCAGGGCAGTTTCTCGATCATGGGCTGCCAGCGAGCGGTGTCGAGGGTCAGAACCGGCCAGTCGAGACGTTTGGACACGGCGGCGGCGTGGGCGGCGGCCACATCGTGCGGCTCACCGAGCCAGCTCAGAGTACGCGCCATCGCGGTGATGTGATCGAGGTCGGCGAGGTCGTCGAGCATCACGTGCTCGACGTGGGAGACAACAGCATTGAGCGTCTCGCATTGATCGTCGGAAAGTCCGGCCTGTGCAGCGACGAGGACGTTGGCGGGCGCTGCCATTCGCAATTGCCGTGCCTCCAGGCTGGCGATCAGATGGGTGACGTGGGCATTGCCTTGCGCGAACGCGGTGATCAGGGTGTCGTCGAGAACGTATCCGCTCAATGGGCGCCGTCACGCTCCTGCGCCAGCTGAGCCAGCCGCTCGGCCTCCTGCGTCGCCCACGCGACCGCGACCGGATCGCGGCGCGCTGCGGCGAATTGCTCATCGAGCAGCATCTGCTGGCGGGCGTGACGCGCCTCGTCCCGGTTGAGCAGAGTGCGGATGGTGTCCTCCAGGGTCGATCCCTTTCGTGTGAGGGCTGCTAGTCGGTCTCGGGTCTCGGTGCTGGTCTGGATCGTCGTCTTCTCGGCCACGCAGGGAAGTATAGAATATCCATAGTCGATATGGTGCAAATATAGCTGCTCGCTGCGTCAGTGCGTGGAAGTGGGGGCGGCCGGTTCGTCGGCATCGATCGCCTCCGTGGCGGTGGCACGGGTGCTGCGCAGGCTCCATGCGATCGACACCGTGATCGTGGCGACGACGACACCGAGGGTGACCGGGATCGGGAGTTTGCCGACCGGGGTCTCCGACAGGATCAGCTTGAAGCCGGCGAAGACGAGCAGGACCGCAAGTCCGTAGTGCAGGTGCGCGAAGCGGCGCAGTAGCCCGGCGAGGCAGAAGTACAGGCTGCGCAGGCCGAGAATGGCGAACGCGTTGGCGGTCCAGACGATGAACGTGCTGGTCGTGATGGCCAAGATCGTCGCCACGGAGTCGATGGCGAAGATCAGGTCGGTGGTCTCGACCGCGACGAGCACCACGAGAAGCAGTGTGGCGCTTCGCGTGCCGTTGATGCGGGTGAAGAACCTGGCCCCGTGATATGCCGGGTCGGTGGGGATCACCTTGCGGACCAGGCGCACGACCGGGTTGCGGTCCGGCGGAGTCTGTTCACTGGGTCGAAACGCCATCGTGTAGCCGGTGTAGATGAGAAACACACCGAGTATGTAGGCGGTCCAGAAGAACGTCTCCAGCAGCTCCGCGCCGACGAAGATGAACACCAGCCGAAACACCAAGGCGCCGAGGACCCCCCAGAACAGCACCTTGTGTTGGAGGGAGGCCGGTACGGCGAAGTAGCTGAAAATCAGCGCGAAGACGAACACGTTGTCGATCGACAGCGCCTTCTCGATCAGGTAGCCGGCGTAATAGGTGCCGGCCACCTCACCGCCCTGCCACACCCACAGGATGACGCCGAACAGCAGACCTGCGCTGATCCAGATGCCAGACCAGATCGCCGCCTCGCGGAATCCGATGACGTGGTTGTCGCGGTGCAGGAACAGGTCGATGGCCAGCATCGCGGCAACCGCGAGCATGAGTACGGCCCAGACCCACCAGGACACGGACATACTGAGGGAGACCTCTCGTCTTGGCCGGACCTACGCTGAGGCCGGCCGCTGCTGGACGAAGGTCTCCCCGAGCCACTGAATCAGTGGCTGCACCACCGGAACCCGGGTCTGCCGGACTCGTACTGACGGCGGTGCGTGGAGCGCCGGGTACTCCCCTTCGAACTACGACAAATTATTCACGAAGTATGCTTCGTGTGTCAAAAGTTGCGATGCTGATTCCGTGTCTCGAAGTACGTATATTGAACGACAGGCGCAGGCCGAGAACGGAGGTGCAGATGACTGTGGCAGCTCAGCCGAACGGCGGACCCGCGACGAAGGGGTGGACCTTCCTCACCAACCACGCTCACGTTCTACTGGCCATCGTCCGCGAGCCGACCGCCCGCCTGCGTGACGTCGCCGCCTCGGTCGGGATCACCGAACGCGCTGCGCAAGCCATCGTCGCCGACCTCGAAGCCGCCGGATACCTGCATCGCGAACGCGTCGGACGCCGCAATGCATACACCATCAACGCGGCCGGCCGATTCCGGCACCCTGCCGAAGCCGATCACGCCATCGGCGACCTCATCCAGCTCTTCACCGACCCGCCGCGGCACTGAGCATGCCGCAGCCCGATGTGAGGCGTTCCGAGATCCGGCGAATCGGATGCACCCCGTGCGCGGCGCGTAGCTCGTCGCCGGTCACTTCGGACAGGCCGAGGTGCCGGACCTTTCCCGCGGCGACCAGATCGGCCATCGCCCCGACCGATTCTTCGATCGGGATCCGTGGATCGCGGCGGTGCAGGTAGTAGAGGTCGATGACGTCGATGCCGAGGCGGTCCAGACTCGAATCGCACGATTGCCTCACGAACGCGGCGTCACCGCGCGCGGTCCAGGTGCCATCGGGATGAACGATCACGCCGAACTTCGTGCACAGTTGCACTTCGTTCGTGCGGTCGCGAATGGCCGTGCCGACAAGCACCTCGTTGTAGCCATTGCCGTACATCTGCGCGGTGTCGAGGAACGTGACACCGCGATCGAGCGCGTGGCCGATCACCCGGGCAGCATCGGTGAAATCGGTTGGATTGCGCGCCAACCCCATTCGCATGCATCCGAGACCCTGTGCGGACACCTTCCACTGCGCGGGGCCCCTGTCTTTTCAGAATCCAGTATTCAGAGGTGGGGTTGGTGGAAAGCTGACCGGCAGGGCAGTGAGCGCGCGGTGAAAGGGGCCTGGCCGCCACTGCAGCTCGTCGGCTGCACACGCTGGTGTCATATCCGGGAGGGCATCGAGGAGCTGGTCGAGAGCACCCTGAACTGTCTGGTAGGCGATGGATGTGGCCGGACAACCGTGCGGGCCGGTACTGAAGGCGAGGTGAGAGCGATTGCCGGTACGGTCGGCGCCGGTGACGGCCGGGTCGTCGTGGCAGCCAGCGATGCTGATGACGACCGGTTGGTCGGCCGGCAGCCAGGTGTCGTCGATCAGGACCGGTTGGCGGGGATAGGTAGTGCAGAAGTTGGCCATGGGCGGGTCGTTGAACAGGACTTCGTCGAGGGCGTCGCGAGTGGAAAGGTTGCCGCCGACAAGGCTGGTGCCGAAGCGCGTGTCGGTGAGCATCAACAGCAACGTGTTGGCGATCAGGTTGCGTTGGGGTTCGATTCCGGCGGAGTACAAGCCCATCAAGGCGGCGAGGAGTTCGTCTTCGTCGAGAGCACTGGGGTGGGCGATCAGCCGAGAGGCGATGTCGTCATCGGGTTGAACGCGTTTGAGGGCGATCAGCTCCCGCAGCGCGTCGACGACCATGGCGATACCCTCGGCCGCCCGAACGGTGTTGAAGCGGGCGGCAGTGCCGGTCGCGAGGCGTTGCCCGATCTCGACGGGACAACCGATCAGGCGATTGAGGACCGAAAACACCAGCGGGAAAGCGTAATCGGTGAGGATGTCTGCGGATCCTGCTTCGCAGAAACTGTTGATCAACGGTACGGCGATGTCCTCGATGATGGCATGTAGCGCGGGCAGATCGACCTCACTGAGCGCGGCGACATTCGCCGCGCGATACCGGGCGTGCGCTGCGCCGGTGTTGTAGCGAGCTGCGGGCTGCCATTTCATCATCGGCAGGATCGGCGAGTCGGCGGGCACACTGCCCTGCCAACCTCTGGGGTCGGTGGGGAAATGCGCGGGGTCGTTGAGTATCCGACGGGCGGTGTCGTATCCGATGACCAAGGTCGCAGGAACATCGGGCGCCAACTCGACCGGAACCAGCGACCCGAACTTTCGGCGCATGTACTGGTAGGCGTCGTGCGGGTCTGCGGCGAATTCCGGGGTGTGCAAGGCCACGCGGGGACCAGGTGTATCCACCGGCGAGCCATGGCGAACCGGGTGGGTCTCACCGCGCGACACGTACTCGGGAAACGATGCTGTCATGGGGCGCGACTTCCAATCCGGGAGGTGTAGCGTCGAATGTGACAGGGCGGGATCGGTGACAATTCGGCCTTGAATCGAGATCCGGGTGGGTGATGAGGTCCGTGGCAGGGTTCGCCGGTCAGGTGAGGGTGGTGTCGAGGTAGCCGGTCAGGGCCTTCTCGTCGGTGATCGCGCAACGTAGGGCGATATAGCCGTCGGGGCGGATCAGGGCGAGCCCGTCGCCGGTTGCGGTGCCGTACAGGTCGTGCGCCGTGGTGTCGGTGGCGGTGAAAGTGCCGGGTGACGGGGTGGTCAAGTCCTTGGTAGCGATGACGGCGGTGCGGACCCGGTCACCGTAGCGGCGTCGGAGGTGGGTGGGGAGGGTGTCGACGCGGTGGTCGACGAGCGGCTCGCGCCGGCGTTGCAGGACCAGCAGCGTGTGGTCGGGGTGGCGCAGCAGGTCGTGAACGCGCAGGCTCGGGGTGACGGTGGCATCGGGGGCGCGGTCCCCGGAGGCGAGTTCATCGACCGGGCTCGGTTCGGATTCGACGTCGATAGTGTCGCGGTAGGTGTAGGCCAGGCCCGAGATCTGTCGAATAGCACGAGTATTGAACCCGGGTTCGCGCGTGATCGCCAGGCGGTCGGTGAGCGAGGTGCCGTGGGCCATGATCACCCGATGCAGTAAGTGGGTGCCTGCGATCACCTGTTCGGCGATGGGGCGTCGTTCGCGTTCGTAGCTGTCGAGCAACTCGAGCGAAGCCCCGTGACGAGCGACGAGCGCCAGCTTCCAACCCAGGTTCACCGCGTCCTGGATACAGGCGTTCATGCCTTGTCCCCCAGCGGGGCTGTGGATGTGCGCAGCGTCTCCACACAGGTAGATTCCGTGGTGGCCGTAGCCGGCGCTGAGTCGCCGCCACACCCGGAATGTGGATATCCATTCCGGATTGCCCAGGGTGACCGCACCGGCGAAATGGTCATCGATCACGGTTTGGAACGACTCCCGGGTCGCCATCGCGTTGTCGTTGGCGCCAGGGTCGCTGATCAGTATCCGCCACGTGTCTTCGGGGAGTTTGGTGACCAGAACCATACGGTCCTGGTCGATCATGTAGTGCACGCGGTCGGTGGCCGGTGTCTTCCCAGATAGCGGAACGTCCATCATCCGCATCTCCACCCCGTCGTAGTCGTCGCCGGTGAAGTCGAGACCCAAGTGAGTGCGCACCGTACTGCGGAGCCCATCACAGCCCACCACCCACCCAGCGCGGATCCGCTTCTGGTTCCCATTGGGTGTTGTGACGGTGGCGGTGACCGGCGTGCCACTTCCTCCGGTGAGCGCCTGCAATTCCGTATCCCATTCGATGTCGCCGCCCAGTTCTGTGAATCGGTCGCGCAGGATCCGTTCGGTGACGTTCTGGCTGATCACGAGGATATAGGCGTGGCGACTGTCGAGTTCGGTGAAATCCAGTCGTGCGACCTCGGCGACGCCGCGGAAGCTGTAGTCCATCGACACCGATCGGATCCCACGTTCGAGGAATCGGTCAGCGAACCCGGCCATCTCGAACAACTCGAGAGTCCGAGCATGCAGGGTGAACGACCGTGAGGTGGCAGCCGGACCAGCCGCCTTGTCGATGATCCGGCACGGGACTCCACGCCGAAGCAGTTCGATGCCCAATGTCAGCCCGGTCGGACCCGCTCCCACGATCAGAATCGAATTGCTCACTTCAGCACTATCGAACACAACGACGCCCCTTCGAGATCACTCCAGTACCGCGATTCCCAGACCAACACCCCGCTGAGCACCGTTCGGCGCTCAGCCGGGACAGCGGTCCCCGACATGAAAAGCATGTGTCCGCAGTGTGTTTCGCAGGCTACCCGGTTGGGCTACCACTCGCATGGCGTGTTACCGGCGCTGCGGCCTGTTGATCGGCCTCCATGACTGTCACGATCCGACTCTGTAGATAGATCGGCCAGGTTGCCCATCGAGGTGATTGGCATCGATACCTTCACGTCGGCATCGCATTCCCGACCGGCGCCCGTGGCCGCTCTGTTGGATCGTGCGCCATGCCCTAGTCGGTCGGCTCGAGCACGATCTTGCACGCCACCTGCACGATCCGGTCCCGCACCGCGGGAAGTCGGACGCTGCGGGAAGTGGGACGCTGTGGAAACGGCCCTGGCAACTAACTCCAGCGCGTGAGAACCGCTGTATCGGGCGCGATTCGGCGACAGCGCAGATTCGATCGCTCTGCTTCGTCAGGACGTCGGTCGGCGCTCTGGGGATTCGTCCTTGGAGGATCGCGATGATCGAGGTGAACGCGGTACTCGAGCGCGAACGCGATTTCCTCCTCGACATCGGCTTCCTGCCGACCATCTCCGAGTACGTCATACGGCTGTGCCCGATGTGCGACGACGATCTCTACAGGGTGGTGCGCACAGTGAACGAGCGACTCGACAGCCTTCCCCCGTGGTTCGCCGATCCTACTGAGTACGTTTTGAATCGTACCTAAGGCATGGGTGCATCGAGTCGAATTTCTTTGGGGAATCAATCTATCTACATCTTCGGAGACCACGCTCTCGTATGCCCACACGGTAACCCGGTCACTGGTCCATCGCGCCGCGATATGCGAGGTGTTGCTGACTGACGTTGCCCAACTTTCAGAGCAGGAGTATGTGATTGCTGCTCAGCTCCCGCGGGTTCATAGCTACTACAACGACCACATTTCATCGTCCACTTCCTACGACCCGCTGCTGCTGGTGGAGGCGTTCCGGCAGACCTCCATCCTTGTTGCGCACGAATTCCTCGGTGTACCTATCGATGACAAGTTCGTCTTCAACAGCGGGGAACTTCTGGTTACCGATCCGTCCGCGCCATGGATCGGTGGGTTGCCCGGACGTGCGGAGATTGTCGCCGTCCACGCTGGTCTGAAGCACCGTGAGTCCGTGGTGATCGGATCCACCCTGGATATGGTGCTGACCGTAGACGGCAAGGAAGCCGCCACCATGCGTACCACCACGCAGTGGATGCCGTCGTCTGCCTGGGCGCGGCTGCGCGAGAAGGGCCGGGCCGCGCTCGAGCTCACTCCAGTACGCCCGCACCACACTGGGCGCCGGATCGTGCCGGTACATCTTGGGGTTGTCCGTGGGACGGCGTGAAAGGCCCGGTACCCGCAAAGGGACGGGTACCGGGCCGGATATGTGGGGCCTCGAGTTATGAGGCTGCGGTTCGATCGCTGCCGCTGCGCAGCAGGACAGCGACGAGGACACATAGAGCCAAGCAGGCAGCGGCAAGGCCCCACAGCACCGAATGGAAGGCCGCGTCGTAGGACCGGGCGAGAAAGCTGTGGAAGGCTGCGGGGTCGGCGGCTCCCGATGCGCTGACGGCTCCGTCGATGTCACCGCCTGCCGTGAGGTCGGCAACCCTGTCGGTGTCCCCCGCATTCTCGTGCGCGGCGATGCCGTCGGAGATGCGGGTGCCGAGGACGGTGGCGAGAGCGGAACCGTAGACGGCCACAGCCACGGCTTCGCTGCCCAGGCGCAGAGTGTTGAGGAAGCCTGCGGCCATACCGGCTTTGGCGGGGTCGACGAGTTCGAGTGCCTTGCCGTCCACCAGTCCGGCGGACAGGCCCATACCCGCACCGGTCACGATCATGGGCAGGGCGACGACCGCGACGGCGACGTCCGGGTCGAACAGGGTCAGGGCGATGTCGCCGACGAGCAGACAGGCCAGGCTTGCGTAGATGAGCGAAAGGGCGGGGACGCCGCCGTTGACGAGCTTGGCGGCGAGCATCGGGCAGATCAGCACGGGGGCGGTGAGCAGCACCATCATGAGCCCGGCGGCTCCGGCGTCCCGCCCGGTCACGGCCGTCAGATAGCTCGGCAGATAGGTCAGCATGGTGACGAAGCCGAAGGAGGCCGCGACCGGGACAAGGCACAGGCCGACGAAGCGGCGGTTGCGGAGCACACTGAGGTCGAGCATGGGATGAGTGCGCCGGTTCTCCACGACGGTGAAGATCGTAAGGACGATAGCGGCGCCTGCGAAGAGGCCGAGCACGCCTACACTGCCCCAGCTCCACTGGGAGCCCTGGACGATGGCAGTGGTCAACAGCACCATGGCGATGACGAACAGCGCACTGCCCGCGACATCGAACCGGGCGTCGCTGCGTCCGCCGGCGGGCATGGCCTTCGCCATGGCCGGAACGGCCAGCAGTACCAGGAACAGGGCGATCGCGTGCAGCGCGAACACCGAGCGCCAGCCCACCGACTGGACCAGAACACCGGCCAGTGAGGGGCCGATGGCGACACCGATACCGGCGCAGGTGCCGAAGAGGGCGAACGCCTTGGCGCGGGCAGGACCGTCGTACACCGTGGAGATGATCGCGGCGCCGCACGAGAAGATCGCAGCGCCGCCGATGCCTGCGAGGGCGCGGGCCACGTCCAGCCAGATCACCTCGGAGACGGTCGCGCTGGCGAGCGAGGCGAGTGCGTAGATGACGGCCCCGGCGGCGAAGGCCTTGACCCGACCGATGATGTCGGCGACAGAGCCCCAGACGAGCGTGAAGCAGGCGAAGGCGACGTTGAAGGCGTTGACCACCCACTGGAGAGGGACGAGCTCGGCCTGGGTGGCCGCTCCGATGTCGGGAAGTGCGACGGCGGTGCCCGAGATCGACATGGGCACGACGAAGACGGCGAGAAGGACGGCGGCCAGGGTGAGGGTCCGCCCCGGCCGTTCCGCTATCGGTACGGATGGTGTGGCGGGCGGTGTGGTCTGCGTACTCATGGGTGACAACTCCAGGCTCGGTCGGCCGATCTCGACCAGGTACGGTTTTCATCGAACCTTAAGTTCGCACACCAGGAAGGTACGATGCAACCCGTACCTCAAAGGGGAAGGAGATCAGCGGTGCCCGACGAGCAAGGCCATCCGGCACTCGATGAGATGGAGCTGCGGACGGTCCTGGGCGCCCTCGCCGACCCGCTGCGCTACGGAATCGTGGCTGCCCTGCTCCGGGAGCCCGCAGGCGTCGCCCGAACCTGCGCATCCTTCGGCCTCCCTGTGTCCAAGTCGACCACCACCCACCACTTCCGTGTGCTGCGCGAGTCCGGCCTGGTACGGCAGGTCGACCGAGGTAACAGCCGCGCGGCGATGTTGCGCAGGGACGATCTGGAACAGCGCTTTCCTGGCCTGCTGGACCTCGTCCGCGCCAACTCCTGACACCGGTACAGCCGAGCCCGGCACAGCCCGGGGCGACGCTACGCAATGTCGATATCCCCAGCAGGGGACATACAGGTCAACTCGATACGCGGATCTAGACAAACGAACTACCCTCCCCGGAGTTCGAGACCTTGGCTCCGCACGCTCTTGGATGCATTCCAGTTCACTGCGCCAGGACACGAGGGTTTGCGCGGTCAACACAACATGCTCGGTACCAAGTGCCCCGGCGGTGTCGAGCTGGGCCAGCCGGTGCACAGCGGCCTGCCGCAGTGCCCGTTCGCTCGCCTCGACCACCGGCACAGCCCTCCAGAATCGCGGCCCGCGTGCGGAACGTCAGGTCCGTAACGTATTCGACCACGGACCCACTGAGTAGGCCACCGATATCGTCACGGATATCGCGACCCGCCGAGAACCCCTTGCCCATAGGCCGGAACCCAACCGCTGGCTCAACGCGCCGCCAACACACAGTTCCTTTACCGCGTCGAGGAGCCGGATTCGCTGGTTGAGGGGTTGGTTTTCGGCATTCTGGCAGAAATTTCGAGGACAGCGCGCGCGAGAAGTTCTGGCTCGTAGCCTGTATTGAGCAACCACCGACAGGTAGCCCACTGTAATGCGTGTGCTGCAGCGCCGATGAGGTCGGTGACGAAGGCGGGATCGGGGATGGAGACCGCTCAATAGTGGCCGGGCTCGTATTCGCTGCGGTGGAGCAGGTCGAATCCTTCTATGCTGAAGCAGTTCTGGCCGTGCCCGGCTCCGCTGGCGGCCTGCCACAGGTAGGACCACTGGTTCGCGTCGCGTCCGGTGACCTCGGCGGCGTGGCGCACCAGCCGCTCGTATCCGGGTGGCTGGTTTCGCGGGGCAGTGCCCTTTAATAGAAACAGTTATTATTTCCAATACTAGGCGGATTCGGGTCCGCATAGCGAGCTTTGTATCGAGTTGTCGACACGACCGACAAGTACGCAGCCACGCCGACCTCCTGCGCAACTCGATCCGTATCCCGTTGTTGAGCAGCTCTTTCAGAGTCGTGACAACGGTGTCGTCTGGAATCGAACGGCTTTGATTCGGACCCTCACGTCATGCTGATCCGGGCGAGTTGTCGGCCGAACTTCAGGTAGCGCTCTCCATTGTCGGGGCTCAGCTTGTCCGCCATCAGGACAGCCAGAGTTTCACGTGCGTCGTCGTAACTCAGTGTCACCTGGTCTTGTTCCCCCTCGGCTTCAGCGACCAGGCGCAATCCGTTCTGCCGGGCGACGCGGCGGACATCGCCATTGCTGCTGGCGAATCCCAGCGCTTTGATCACCTCGAGCAGTGGTTGATCGACATCGGTGGCCAACGGGAGGTCTTCGACCTCGCCGAAAGCTCGTTTGGAGAAGCGGGCGACGAACTCCTCCCGCGCCTTCATCGCGGCATCGACGCCGTGGATGGCAGCAGTGACTTCGCCGGCCAGCAGCTTCTTCATATCCATGGGATGCAAGGTCCCCGCGGAGATCCGCTGGGCCGCTACCGCGAGTTCGGAGTCCTGCCACTCCGACAGCGCCTTGAAGTAGGGCTCCACCAGCCGGTCTGGCACCGACATGATCTTGCCGAAGATCTCAGCTGCATCAGCAGTCAATGGCACATAATTGCCCTTCGATTTGCTCATCTTGGCCCCGGTTCCATCGGTGCCTTCGACCAGAGATGTAGCCACGACCAACTCGGGTGTCTGTCCACAGATATCCATGACCTTGCGGCACATCTGCATGTTGAGGAATTGATCGATGCCGCCGATCTCGACATCGCAGCCGGTTTCGACCGAGTCCAGGGCCATGACCACCGAATACAACATTTCCGCAAGCGAGAGCCCTTGGCCCGCGTCGAGACGCTTGCGGAAGTCCTCTCGTTGCAGCGGCATGGACACCGGGATCTTCGCGGCGATCTCGATGATCTTCGGCAGGGAGACCTCGCGCAGCCAGTCGCCGTTGTAGCGGAACCGAGCACGATCGAAATCGAAGAACGGGGCGACCTGCTGGCGGTAGGTGGCCAGGTTACGGGCGATGTCCTCGTCGGTCAGCGGGGGACGCTCATCCGAGCGGCCCGACGGGTCACCGATCTTTGCGGTGATATCGCCGACGATGAACACCACATGGTGACCCATCCGCTGGAAACGGCTGAGCACGAGCATGGGCGCCGCGTGACCGAGGTGAACCTGGGCACCGGTCGGGTCGATGCCGAACTTGGCAACGAACGGGCGCCCGTCCTTCCGAGCTGCCCCAATCCGCTCCGCCATGGCGTCCGAAGAGGGCTGCATTTCCTGAGATCGGGCGGAGATCAGGGCCGCCTGCTCGGACGATTCCAGGTCTGACAGATCCAGCGTCCGGCGTTGGGCGGTCTCGATCAGCAGCCCGCGGACGGACTCCTCGCTCGCGAAGTCTGCGGCATCCAGCAGACGGGTTACTCGATCGACGGACTCGCTCAGACGGGTCATCAATTCTCCTGGAATCTCGAAGTTCGCACCTGCCGTCGGGGCGTCGACCAGATATCTTCCTTGTCGCCGTGAGCACATGCAATCGAGTTGATGACACGGTCGGAGTGGTCGTGCAGCGCTTGGTGCCACAGCTGCGGGGCGAAGGACCATCCCGCTCACGAACTTTCTTGCGCCCGATCGGTAACCCTGACCATGCGCGTCGGTGAACCGTAGTACCTCCAACGGTGGCCCCCTTCTCCACCGCAGCAGGCCACCGTCGAAGGGAGCACCGATTTCCAGGGCGGTGCAGTTGTGATCACGTTCACCAGACGACGGTGATCATCCCAGGCGTTCGTGCTCACCGAAGGCGTTGGGGTCGTGTTTTCGGTCGAAGCGTCATCAGCGAAATTCATCTGGGCAGCATCGACCCTCCGACCCCAAGCGTCCGGTGGCGCGGCGGGCGCGGTCCTTCGCTGGTGGCGTGACCGCCGATGACAACGAAAGGGGAAGCGGCCGTTCGTTCTTCACCGGATGAGCCGGGGCCACGTCACCCCCAGCGTCGGCGCTGGCGAATGGCGTTCAGTGCAGAGGAACGCCTGCAATCGCGACGCGTTCCATCACACGGCGCTGGGGGTAGTAGTCGTTGACCGCGTAGTGCTGGGTGGCGATGTTGTCCCAGACCGCGACGGAGTTGGGTTCCCAGCGGAACCGGACCTGGTATTCCGGGATACGTGCTTGCAGCACCAGGTATTCCACCAGTGCGGCGTTTTCTTCGGTGGGTATCCCAATGATTTCGGTGGTGAACGGCTCGTTGACGTAGAGCAGCTTGCGTCCGGTCTCCGGGTGCCGGGCGATGACCGGGTGTTGGACCTGCGGCATGGTCTTGCGGAGTTCGGCCTTGCGCTCCGGTGTCATCAGCGCACCCCAACTCTGGATCCAATCGTGGATGGCGATGCGGCCTTCGATACGTTCCTTGATGTCCCCGCGGAGGTTGTCGTAGACAGCCGACATATCTGTCCATATCGTGTCCCCGCCGGCGGGCGGGATCTCGATGGCGCGAAGCACCGAGCACTTGGCCGGCGCGGCCAAGAAGGAGTGGTCACTGTGCCACAAGTTCTCTGTTCCGATGGCTTGTGCGTCCTTGGCCAGCCGCGAGACCGTGACACTGTCCCCCGTCGGGAAGAAGGGGTTGGTTTCTGGTTCACCCCACAGTTTCGCGAACTCCAGTTGGCGCTCGGGGGTCAGCGTGTGCTGGTCGCGGAAGAAGATCACCTTCCATTCGCGTAGCGCCCGGCGCAATTCGGTGGCCAGCTCGTCGTCGATGGTGCTGGCCAACTCGACCCCGGTGATCTCGGCACCGATATGTGGGGTGACCGGGTGGACGTCGAATCGCTCGTAGGGTTTGGCGTCGACATCGGCGGGCAGGCGGTTGAGGGTTCGAGGACCGGGCTGCATCAGCCGGGGCATCGCGGTCATGGCTCCTCCTTCAATTACGATACTGATTAGTATTGTAATTGGGTTTTGCCGTATTCGCGGCTTTCTGATCGAACTCTTAATTTCAGCTGGGTGCAAACCCTCGAACGATGGCGTCTACGACGCCCGCCACCAGGGTTTCGTCGGGCTCTTCCAGCTCCGCGATCAGCCGGAAGAGCAGCGGCGCGCCGATCATGGTGACCACGGTGCGCACGTCGGTGTCGGCCGCCAACTCGCCACGATCGATGCCCCGGCGTACAACCTGTGTGGTCTGTTTCAACAGCACGGCACTCTCACGTCGGGTGGCCTGACGCAGCGCGTCGTCTTCGCTGGCTGCGCCGAGGATGCCGGCGATGATCCGATAGGTCCCAGGTTTGCAATATTCGGCTGCGCGGCGGGTGAGCAGCCAATCCAGTTCCGCGCGAAAGCTGCCCAGATCGGGAACCGTCAGCTCCGTGATGTGGGTGCGCAGCGCCGCATCGATCATTTCCTGCTTGGTCGTCCATCGACGGTAGATCGTCGGCTTGCTCACCCCGGAGCGGGCAGCGACCGCGTCCATCGTCACCGAGCCGAATCCCTCCTCGGCGATGGTCTCGAGGGTCGCGGACAAGATTGCCCCGGTAATACCGTCGGTGCGGGGCCGTCCCCGTGCTGCTGCCATAGCGATCATTGTCGCTCGTCCAGTCCACACGTCGAATCGCGCCCGCAACCATCGCGCACACTCCCTGGCGGGGTCGCCGCGGTCATCACCTCCCGAGATACCTGGAACCCTCCGAGCCGACCAACGCATGGCGCACCGACTCCCGATACCGTCCAGCGTCGGCCGCTTGCACGTTTCAGGTTCGCCGGTCGAGGAATCTACGGACCTGGGCGGCTTCGCCACTCCCGGTGGTCGGCAGTCGCAGGATCCCGAAGTTGTAGCGACGGCAGATTTCGTCCTTCAACTCGTCACGCGCACGCTGCTCCGGATTTGCTTCATGGGTGCTGTGTCCGTCCACTTCGATGGCGCACATGTTCTCGTTGGTGATCCGGTTGTAGATGACGAAGTCGAACGACGACCGGTTCTGGATGAACTCGCGGTGTCGTGCGTCGAGTCGGTTCCTATTGTGCAGGAACATATTTCGCAGGTATACCTGTCGATGTATCCCCAAGTGGCCGCGACCGGGTTCAGCGAGTATCGCTTCCAGCATCGCGAGGGCGATGTCTTCGGACTCCCACTCGGTACGCCCCCACCCGATTCGTGGGTGCGTGCGTCGGCGGTGGGTGTAGTCGGTGTAGAGCAGGTCGAAGATCGACACCACGTCGCTGTCGACAACCGGGTGGTTCGGGTTCCGATACCTGATTTAGCCGATCAGATCGCGGAGGTACCGGCTTGCCGGCAGCTCGGATGGATGTGTCACCAGAACGAACACGCGTTTCGCCCGAGATACGGCCACATTGATCAATTGCGGATCGTCGGCGAATTTCAGTGCTTTCTGGCCGCTGCGGGTGTCGTCGAGCACGGTGGTCATGACGACCGCGTCCTTTTCTCTGCCTTGGAATCGGTGCACGGTGTCGGACTCGACGGCCTCGATCAAGGCGTCGCTAGCTTTGTCGGCCTGACGGCGATATGGAGTGGTGATCCCGACCTCGTCCGGTGAGATATCGGCGGAAATCCACGGGAGGACCTCGTGCAGGATCACGTCGATCTCTCGCTGGTTGCTGCGCCCGCTCGACTTCGGGTTGTCGTCGCCGTAGGTACGGCGCATATGGTTGCCCGGGGCGGTTCGCACCACGGTCATCGGCGCGACCCCGGGGGTGCTGCGCGTATAGGGAACCAGCAGACCGTCGTAGAACGCGCGATTGCAGAACTCGATGATGTCCGGATCGCACCGGTAGTGTTCACGCAGCATCACCCGGGGCAATCGATCGCCGTACCGTTCGATGACCGAGGACAGGATGCTGCGCCGGTAGTCGAAGACCGGGTCGGGCGCCGGAGGAACACCGGTGAGGTCGTTCGCGACCGGAGGCAGCTGGCGCAGGTCGCCGACCACGATGACGTTGCGTGCACAGGCAAGTGCCGGGCTCACTGTCACCAGATCCACCTGTGACGCTTCATCGATGATCAGGTAGTCCAGTAGCGCCGAGGGGCCGATGCTGTTCTGGAGCGAGTGACACGTGCTCAGGATCAGCGGGTAGTCGTGGGTGAACTGCCCGAAGTCTTTCCGGTACCGCCAGGTGTAGAGCGTGCGACCTTACGCAGCGCCCGGTACTTGAAGTATCGGTTCATCGTGTCGACCATGCGGCCCCAGCCACGGTCGCGGATCCAGCGGGGATCGGTGTCGGCGATGAAGTCGAGTAGTTTGCCCGCACTGTAGCGGCGCAGCAGAGGCAACGCGTCGACATCCGGTACCTCATGGCGGTCGAAGAACGACGCGAAGTGTCGTTGTTCCAGCCGGTAGGCGTGCAGTTGGTTGCGCAGCTCGGCACGCTGGCGATCCTGTTCCAGCAGTGCCGCCAGTCGCCGGCTCACCGCGCCGAGTGCATCCGCGGTATCCGCGGCGGGCGCTGAACCGGCACCCAGCATCGCGTCGATTGCCGCATTGCGTGCCCCCTGACCGTCGAAGAACTCCTGCCGCTTTTCGGCGCGCCCCAGATTGGCCGCCACCATCCCGAAGCCCTCCTTGGTGAGCTTCTCGACAACGTTGTCGACCGCGGAGTTGTTGAACGAGACCACCCCCACCGTCATGTCACGACGACAGATGATCGAGGCGATGATATTGAGGATCGCCTGCGTCTTCCCAGTTCCGGGTGGGTCGTCGATCACCGAGACCGGATACCGCAACGCATTGTCCACCGCCTCGCTCTGGCTGATGTTGGTGCGGAACGGGTACACCGGCAGCGGTACGTCGGCATCCGGCCGGGGTTCGATCGGCGCCTGCTCGAGAATGCGGGACAAAGCGCTCGCCGGATGGATGAACTCGAGTTGCCACCACGATCCCGCCTCCGGCGGGCCGGTGAACAGATAGGCTTCGGTCGCGTCCCGTGACGATCCGTCGACGAACAACCGTGCTCGCGGAGCCAGGGGCACCGCTGCAGGTCGGTCGAGTATCGTCACTCGCTTCCGCCCGAACATGTAGTCCTTGGACCCGCCGAACCGCACCCGGACCCGCTCGGATCCCGGTTCGTATTCGGTAATCGCCAAGGTCTTGTCCTCAGCACCCCCGCCTTCTCGCCGACGGATAACGATCGCGACAACCCGTGGATCGAGCATCGACGCCCCTCATGTCCGCACCGCGGCGCGCGGCGCTCTATTTCCCTGTCGCTCCAGCCACCGCCGGCGGCTCGAAATCAACGCAGCGCACAGACTACGTGTTCCTGCTGAAATACTCTGCCCAACAACAATATTCATGACTCAGGGTAGGTTCAGAACGATGGTTTGGGAAGCTGCGGAACTACCCGAACCTCGCGTCTTCGTCGGTGAAGCCATCCTCCACGGCGTGCGTAGCGCACCCAGGCCGTTAGCGGCCCCTGCCGTGGGGGCTCGGCGCCCCAAGTCGCCGAATGGCAGAGCGCGCCTACACCGGTACCGCGATACGTTTGGAGCCGCTATTGGCCAGTAGGCCAGGTGTAGCCGCTGATGGAACATATGCCATGGCAGCAGGAGCCGGGTCTTTCGTCTCAACCCCACGCGCTCAGCGCAGTGGCTCGGGTACGATAAGTCGATCTCCAAAATCGACGTCACGACATATGTGCGAATGGTGACGGAAATTGGATCCTGGGCGGCATATAGAACGAGACCGCAAAGCAGGTGGCGTCGACGGAAGACGATTTGGTGACATCCAACTCGATCTGAATTCCTGATTCGGCGACCCGGCAACGGCGACCGAGCTGTGCGCGATGTCGAACTCTTCGCCGAAACGCTGATGGCCAACCAATCACAAGTGGGGTACCAGCCAATGACGACCGAGAGTCTCGAACGAGGTGCTTCCAGCGAAGCGATCCAGCATCACTACGACGTAGACACCAGCTTCTACCGACTCTGGCTCGACCCGACGATGACCTATTCCTGTGCCCTGTGGGAGTCACAGGAACACGACGATCTCGAATCGGCTCAGCTTCGCAAGCTCGACTATTTACTCTCTGCATGTTTGCCTCGGACGGGCGGTCGACTGCTCGACATCGGCTGCGGCTGGGGCTCGGCGATGACCCGCGCGCTGACAACACACGATGCGTCCAGCGCGATGGGCCTGACATTGAGCCCTTCTCAGGCGAACTACGTCAAATCTCTAGGAGAACAAAGAATTCAGGTCGCAGTCCAGGACTGGGCCGACTACGCACCGACGGAACCCGTCGACGGCATCATCTCGATCGGCGCGTTGGAACACTTCGTGAAGTTCGGTTGGAAACGCGAGGACAAAATCGCAGCCTATCGGCGATTCTTCGAATCCTGCCACCAGTGGCTCGCCCCGGGTGGAGCGCTGTCGTTGCAGACGATCGGCAAAGGCAACAGCCCCCTCGACCAGCAGGGCGCCGAGGACATGCTGTTCATTGCCCAACACATCTTCCCCGAATCAGACCTGCCGAAGCTGTCGGAACTCGCTCGTGCATGCGAGCGGTACTTCGAAATCCAACGAATCCGTAACGACCGCAACGATTATGCTCGAACCTGCACCGCATGGCTTCAACGGCTGCACGAAAACCGGGAACAAGCGATTGCGCTCGTCGGCCAGGAGCGGTGCGACCAATTCGAGCGGTATCTCGCCGCATCGGTACGCCAGTTCGAGCACGGCCACGCCAATCTGTACCGGCTGACCCTGAATCGCGTCGGATAATCGGGCGACAATACGATGGTAGGCATGGAGTCCGGAGTGCCGTAGCGCTGAAGGCGAGATCACTACACGGGACGAATCGCGTAGTGGGCGGATTGTCCGGGGTGAGCCGAAGGACCGTTCCGCTCCCCTGACGCATCCACCGCAATGGCCGCGCAATATCTCTGAGCAAAACTGGATTCCGTGCTCTACCTGCTGTTGAAATCGCAGATTCGGACTATCGCTGCCGACCTGGACACGTAGGTCGGCAGCGTTCCGCATTTACCGGGATCGGGACCGGTCGCAGCTCGATGATGGGCAGCGGTAGACCATTGCCCCATGCTCCGTTACGGCGCCGGCCACAATGAGCGCGGACGCCAGCGGCCCGGTATCGAGGCACACCGTCCACGCCAGTCGGTCGGCGTGATGTTCCGCCACCTTGTGCACGTCCACGTCGTCACTGTGCGTCCTTACGAACGAGCGCGATTGCCCGCAGCAATTCCCCGACCACTGCACACCCCTGCACCCCCGACCTCAGCAGAATGGCTGGCGCTTCCACCAGGGGGTCGGGGTCGACCCGATAGTAGGGCTATGAGAAGTCTTTTCGCCCAGCATGAGTCACGGAGCGGTCATACTGTTTACCCATGTTTTCCAATGCAGAGATATCCGGCGGGCTGTTGCGCGACCTGCGCATCACAGCCGGGATCGGGCTGCGCACCATGGCCACGAGGATTCACTTCACAGCGGGATACCTCTCACTGGTAGAGACCGGCCGCAGACCTGTCACCGCAGCGGTCCTGGACGCCTACCGCGGCGTACTCGACGACCCGGGGCTTGGACTGCCGGGCGAAGATCCGCAGCGGCTCCAGACCACGATGTACGACCCGCACGGGGCCGGGGCATCCAGCCTCGACGACATCACCGCGATCCTGGAACGTGCCCGGCACCTAGAAGACACGACCGGCCCTGACACAGTGGCACCGATGGTGCGCGGCTTGGACAAGATCGCCCGCGCCCTGGCCGCCGAACGCACCGGAGGAAACGCAGCAGCGACAGTGGCTGCGGAGGTCGCTATCTACCGGGGGTGGCTCGAGCACGACACCGGACAGTCGCACATGGCGGACCGGTCATTCCAGGACGCCACCGACTTGGCCGGCACAGCAGGTGACCGATCGCATCAGGCGCACGCACTGAGTTTCCGCGCGTTCACTGCCCAACGTCGCGGTGATACCTCACGGGCGCTCGACCTCACCGCCGCGGCGATCGGCGTTGACGGCGCGCATCCTATTCTCGCGGCCTACGCCCTGCATCAACGCGCCGAAATCCTGGCCATGCGAGGAGAATCCCGGAAGGCCGGTAAAGCACTGGCCGCCGCGGCAACCGCGGCCGACGTGACCGACGGGATCGATCTGCCGTCCTTCGGGTACTGGTACACCGCCGGATTCTGGGCGGTGCACCGCGGTGTCGTCCTCACGTTGCTCGGCCGCACCACCGACGCGGTAGCCGAAGCAGAACAAGGGGCAGCCGCTATGCCCGTCGAACACCGCACCGCAGGGTGGTTTGCCACATTCCTACGGGAAGTGCACCCGGAGATGACCTGACCTGTCTCCCCCCGACCCGACCGAACCGACGCCGTACCGCAGGCCGAGTATGTTGACTCCGAATGTCGAGTATGTCGACTCCGAATGCGGACATCGACAACGTCGAGTAGCCAGGGTTCCAGCCAGCGAGCTATGTGCGCGGAGGCCGCTGCGGCGAGCCGGTAGCTCTCGGTGCGGTATGTCCCCTTCCGGGATCGGGCGCCAGTGTTTTCCGGGGTTGTGGGGGTTCGAAATTCGGCTACATCACAGCGCATTCCGTGGTATCGCCGTGCGATGCGTCACCTGCCTGTAGGATTTCCGCCGGAGGTGCGCGCGGCGATCGCCAGGTTGCGGTTCGGAACGGGTCACGAACCAATCGAGGGTCTCGCCGGGGAGTTCGGCGATGGTGTTCACCGAGTATGCGGCCACGCTCGAGTGGATCGCCGGGGTGCTGCGCCAACAAGGCTACAAGGTGCACCCCCACGCGTGTGGGGAAGACCCCGCCGCGCGGGATGCCGGCACCTCGATGTCCGGTGCACCCCCACGCGTGTGGGGAAGACACTTCGTGAACTGCAGGTTTACACGAGACAGCACCGATTCTGGATCGACGTGATGTCCAGGCGACCTCCAATCGTGACTCTTTTTGCGATGGCCTTGGAAGGCTATCGAAGGCTGGTGACGGCCTTCCGTGAGCTGGGCTTTCCAGTCTTGATGTTGCTGTACTACGCCGTTCCGACGAATGTGTCGGTGGCGGGGTTTACGGTTGCGCGCGGTTGTCAATGTCGGTCGAATGTTGACCCAGCCAGTTCGCTGGAATCTTGACCCACCCTGGGTTTTCAGTCGTTGTTTTCAGTCGTTGGTCTTGGCC
>NZ_AXVD01000027.1 GCF_000482385.1 Nocardia sp. CNY236 | reverse complement strand
AAGCGACGTACCACGACGCCACCGTTTGGCGATGCGCGGATACCCCGAATCGGTCAGCGAACCCGGACCGAAATCCGTGCCGACATACACCGAGTCGAGATCGATCCAGCAGATCTGCGACTTCGCCTCCGGCAGAAAGTAGCCGCCGTCGGAGGGGTCGACGAATCGCCGCTCGTCGAGGTCGAATTCGCGCACGACCTTGGCATCCGCCCCGCCGCGCGACAGACTGATCAGCGCCCTGGACTGCTGCGGGCGCAAAACCACCGCTCCGCCCCACACCCAGTTCTCGTCCTCGTCGTCGGCCACCGCGTCCAGGTCGATCAGGACATCCCAGTCCGGCGCCGCGGTGGTGTACTCGGCGAATGTCGTGCGTCGCCAGAGCCCGCGCGGGTGCTGCGCGTCCCGCCAGAAGTTGTACAGCCAGCCGCCGCGACGGCTGGGGAAGGCGATCTTGGTATCGGTGTCGAGCATATCGAGTATTCGCTGCTCGAGCGTCCGGAAGCGGTCCGAATCGGCGAACCGATCGACCGTGACGCTGTTGTGCGCGCGAGCCCAGTCCAGTGCTGGCTCGTCGGTCACACCCTCCAGCCACAGGTAGGGGTCGGTCACATCCCGTTCGGCGCTATCCATGCCCACGATATTGCCGAATAGAGTCGACTCGTTGGCGAGGGGATGATCATTCCCACATTGTTGCCGAATAGACTCGACTCGTTGGCGAGAGGGGAGAAACCAATGAGAATAGCCGCGACGTCGCCCAGACCGTCCGAAGAGGTCGAGGCGCCGTTCCTCTGGGAACAACACTGCAGCTTGCCGTTGTCTTCCGAGGCGCGGATCGGTGATCTCGCGCGCTACCCCGCGGGGGCGTTCGTGTCGGTCAATATCGGTTATTCCCCGCAGTCGAGCGCCGATTCCATGGCGTTGCTGCGGCGGCTTCGCGCAGATGCGCAGGCCGACAGTCGGTTCCGCCTCGTCCGCACCATCGAGGACATCGGTTCCGCCGAATCCATCGCAGTGGCGTTCGATCTCGAGGATGCCGGGCCGCTCGGCGGCGATCTGGACAATGTCGCCCGGTTCTACGAACTCGGCGTTCGGTCGCTGCAGCCGACCTACAACCACGCGAACGCGGCCGGCGGTGGATGCCTGGATGCCGTGGACACCGGACTCACCGCCTACGGCCGCGCCCTCGTCGACCGCCTCAACGAGGTGGGGATGTTCGCCGACGGTTCACACTGTTCCCGTCGCACCGGGCTGGAGCTGGCCGAACGCGCCCGGGTTCCGATGATCTACAGTCACTCGAACTTCGCCACGCTCTGGGACCATCCGCGCAATATCACCGACGAGCAGGCGCGCGCCTGCGCCGCGGCCGGCGGGGTCATCGGGATCAACGGTGTGGGAATCTTTTTGGGGTGCAACGCGGCCGACGAACGGCACGAGCGGATCGTCGCGATGGCGCGGCACATCGAGTACGGCGCCGAGTTGGTCGGGATCGAGCACATCGGGATCGGGTCGGACTACTCGTTCGACGCCGAGGATTTCAATACCGAGTTGCGCCGCAATCCGGCAGCCTTCTCCGAGGCGTACACCAGATGGGGGCCACTGTGCTGGGTTTCGCCGGAAGACCTCGTCGGCGACGGCGACGTGCCCGGATTGCCCGAGGTGCTGGTCGCGAGAGGTTTCCGTCCGGCCGATCTGGCCGCGGTGTTCGGTGAGAACTTTCGCCGGGTGGCGCGGCGAGTATGGCGAGCCCGACCGACCGTGCGCGGTGGGTGTGGTTCGTGACGCACGTCGCGGGGATGGGTGGGAGAACATCCGCGCGCGGAGCTAGGCTCGCTGATGTGACTTCCCAATACGACGTTGTCGTTCTCGGTGCCGGTCCCGGCGGGTACGTCGCCGCCATTCGCGCGGCACAATTAGGTCTGCGTACCGCGATCGTCGAGCAGGAGTATTGGGGTGGGGTGTGCCTCAATATCGGCTGCATCCCGTCCAAGGCGCTGCTGCGCAATGCGGAACTGGCCCATATCTTCACCAAAGAGGCAAAGACCTTCGGCATCTCCGGCGAGGTGAACTTCGACTACGGCGTCGCCTTCGACCGCAGTCGCAAGGTCGCCGACGGCCGAGTCAAGGGCGTCCACTTCCTGATGAAGAAGAACAAGATCGACAAGTTCGAGGGCAAGGGAACGTTCACCGGCCCGAACTCCATGTCGGTCGAACTCGGCGCGGGTGGTACCGAGACGATCGAGTTCGCCAACGCGATCATTGCGACGGGCACCGTGACCAAGTTGTTGCCCGGCACTCGGCGTAGCGCAAATGTCGTCACCTACGAGGAACAGATCCTCACTCGCGACCTGCCCGGTTCTATGCTCATCGTCGGCGCCGGCGCGATCGGCATGGAATTCGGCTACGTTCTGAAGAATTATGGCGTCGACGTGCGGATCGTCGAATTCCTCGACCGCGCTCTGCCGAACGAAGACGTCGATATCTCCAAGGAGATCACCAAGCAGTACCGCAAACTCGGGATCACCATCACCACCGGCGCGGCCGTACAGTCCATCGACGACGACGGCGACAAGGTCACCGTGTCGATCAAGGACAACAAAACCGGCGCGCTCGAAACCGTCACCGTCGACAAGGTGCTGCAAGCTGTCGGCTTCGCGCCGCGGGTCGAAGGGTACGGCCTGGAGAGCACCGGTGTGCGGGTGGAGCGTGGCGCCATCGCGATCGACGACTACATGCGCACCACCGTGCCGCATATCTACGCCATCGGCGATGTCACCGCCAAGTTGCAGCTCGCACACGTCGCGGAGGCACAGGGCGTGGTCGCCGCCGAGACCATCGGTGGCGCGCCCACCGTCCCGCTGGGTGACTACCGGATGATGCCGCGGGCCACGTTCTGCCAACCGCAGGTCGCCAGCTTCGGCTTGACCGAGCAACAGGCCCGCGACGAGGGATACGACGTACAGGTCGCGACGTTCCCGTTCATGGCCAACGGCAAGGCACACGGTCTGGGCGATCCCACCGGTTTCGTCAAGGTCATCGCCGACGGCGCCTATGGCGAGTTGCTCGGAGGCCACCTCATCGGTCCGGATGTCTCGGAGCTGCTGCCCGAACTCACCCTCGCGCAGAAGTGGGACCTGACGGTCAATGAACTGACGCGCAATGTGCACACCCATCCGACGCTCAGCGAAGCCTTGCAGGAAGGATTCCATGGCTTGGCCGGGCACATGATCAACTTCTGACTCGGGCACATGCCGAGGCGGGCGCGCGGTTGCCGACCGTGCGCCCGCCGTGGTTGCCGGGCAGGAATTCTGCGCGGTCGCCGAAGGTGGGCGGCACCTGCCGACGGCGGTCTGCTATACAGCGAGGGTGCTGCGTAAGTGGATGAAGATCGGTGTGCCGGTGCTCGTGATCGTCGTGCTGATCGCGACAGGCCTCTACTACCTCATGAACGCCCGTACCTTCCAGCTCGCCGGGCATGTGGTTCACCGGGTGGACACCGATGCGAAAGTGGTCGCGTTGACCTTGGACGACGGACCCACCGATCGCACCCCCGAGGTATTGCGCGTCTTGGCCGAAGCCCAGGTCCCGGCCACGTTCTATCTCAACGGCGCAGACCTCGCCGACCGTCCGGAGCACGGTAGGTCGATCGCCGAGGCCGGCCACGAGATCGGCAACCACACCTACTCACATCGCCGGATGGTTTTCGTCACCCCTGGCACGGTCGCCGACGAGATAGAAACCACCGATGCGGAGATCGGGAAGACCGGGTATACCGGCCCGATCACCTTCCGCCCGCCCTATGGCAAGAAACTGTGGACGTTGCCGCGGTATCTCGCCGACCACGAGCGTGTCACCGCAATGTGGGACGTCGAACCCGACTCCGGCAAGCCGGGGGTGACCGCGGACGACATCGTGGCCGAGACCGTCGATCGTGTCCGCCCTGGTTCGATCGTGCTGTTACATGTCATGCATGGTTCCGGCGCTTCGCTGGAGGCCATTCCTCGAATCGTTGCCGAATTACGCTCCGCGGGATACGAATTCGTGACGATGTCGGACTTGATGACTCGTTGACCGAAGAACGATGCCGCTGCGCGCGCAGGACGGCGACCGCCGGCCGTCGGCGAGTCAGAGCATGCCGTAGGCCCGCGTCGGGGTGAAGACCACCAGAGCGCGCCGCTCGGCGACCATCGCGGCACGATATTCGTCCCAATCAGGGTGTTCACCGGATGCGGCACGGTAGTAGTCGATGAGTTCCTCGACCGTGCGGTCGCCCGGGTCGGCGGCGACCGGCGTGAGTTCGACCGTGCCTTCGATGACCACATAGGCGAAGAAGTCGGGGCGGGTCACATGGATCGCGGCCCAGGGGGTACGGACCAGGTTGCGGTACTTCGCAACGCCCGCACCGACCGAGATTCGCACGCGACCATCCGCATCGACGATGTGAAAGACGTTCGACAGTTGCGGGCGTCCGTTACGACGGATCGTAGTGAGCACGGAATTGTGGTGCGTGCGGGCAAAATCGACTGCGACGGCAAGGTCCATACCGGTGTAACTTCCGGTTGTGTCCGGTTCTTCCCCAACGCCGACAATGACGCCCCACCGATGAGTACAACATCGCGTACATCGGTGTCGGTTCTGGCTCCGAGGAGTTCTCGGGTCCCGGTCCGCCTGCTCAGTCCTCGAGGGCCAGCGCCTGGCGCAGGGTGAGCCGCCCTTGGGTCTGCATGAGGGAGCGGCGGTAGATCTTCTCGGCTATCAGCACCGTGCCGTAGGCGGCGCAGGCCATGAGCGCCAGCGCGATCACCGGTTCCCACCAGGATGCCGTCCCGGCGGCGAGGCGGGTGGGCATGGCGACCACCGAGACCAGCGGGACAAAGGACCCGATGCGAAGCGCGGCGCCGGACAGGAAGATTCCGGCGAACAGCACGATCATGATGAGCATGGTCAGCGGTGTCGAGGTGGACTGCAGGTCCTCGGTGCGAGTGGCCAGCGCCCCGGCCACCGCCCACAGACTGGCCAGCGCCAGGAAACCGACCAGGAAGAACACCACGAACCAGCCCGCGGCGCCGCCGATCCGCGACACCTGATCACCCTTGCCGGTCGCGACCAGTCCGATCAATCCCGCGCCGACGAACAGCGCCAACTGACCCAGCGCCATCGTGGCATTGCCGATCACTTTGCCGGTCAGCAACTGGCGCAGTGGAATCGCGCTGGCCAAGATCTCGACGATGCGATTCTCCTTCTCCGCGACCACGCTCTGGGCAATGGACAGGCCGAACAGAATCGAGGACAGATAGAACAGGAACGCGAACACGAGCCCGGCCACCGTGGCCAGCCCGGGGTCGACGGCATTCGGTTCGAGCACGGTCTCGGTGACGACCCCACCGCGGGCGAGCTGCTCGGTCGAAATCCCAGCCGCCGCGGCATTGCGTGCAATCGCCAGCTGCCCGGCCGCCGTCGAGATATAAGTAGTGGCTTTGTTGTTGTTCGCGGTCTTCCCGAGTAGCTGCCATCCGCCCGGCTGCGGGGCCAGCCCGACGGCCACGCTGCCGTCGCGCACCTGTTTCTCGACCGTGCTCGTGTCGGCGACCTCGTGCGCGACGAAATCGACCTTGGTGTTCGCGGTGTGCGCCAGCTCTCCCGCCAGATCCACGACCTCGCTCGCGCCTGATCCGGTGACCGCCACATCGATGGTTTCGGTTCGGCCGCTGAGGAATCCGCTGATGGCCAGCGACGCGACGATCGCGACAATGGTCACTGCCGTGGAGATCAGGAAGTTGCGATCACGCAGCTTCACCGAGATCTCCTGCTTCGCCACCAGTCGCCACAGCCCCCTGGTTGTCGAATCGATGTTCACGTCATCGTGTTGGGTACTCATGCGACCGCCTCCCGGTAGATATCGGACACTGACGCCCGCACCTCGGCCAGCTCCCGCACCGACCCGCGCGTCAACGCCTCGGCGAGCAACTTGTCCGTCGTCGTATCCGTCAATTCCACGATCGCTGACTGCCCAGTGGTTTCGACCACCGTGACTCCAGCGAACTCCCGCAGCCACTCGACGCCGCCATCCAGTACCAGTCTGTACCGCGTCGGCCCCGTCGCCGTGAGCTCCGCCGCCGACCCCTGTGCGACCACCCGCCCGTTTGCCAGAATGATCAGCCGATCACACAGCCGCTCTACCAGATCCAACTGATGTGACGAGAACAGAATCGGAACCCCTCGTGCCGCATACTCACCCAACAGCGTGGCCATCGAATCGACCGCCGCCGGGTCCAATCCGGAGAACGGTTCATCGAGGATCAACGCCATCGGCTCCGCGATCACCGCGGCCGCGATCTGCACTCGCTGCTGGTTACCCAGCGACAGCGACTCCAGCTTGTCCTTGCGCCGCCCGCCCAGTTCGAAGCGTTCCAACAGCCCCTCCGCGCGCGATGCGGCCGCGGCCGCGTTCATCCCACGCAGTCGCGCCAGATAGACCAGTTGATCGAAGATCGGCTGCTTCGGGTACAGCCCACGCTCCTCGGGCATGTACCCGAATCGCCGCCGATCCGCGGCCGTGGCAGCGATGCCATCCCAGCGAACCTCCCCGCCATGAACTCCCAACACCCCCATGATCATTCGCATGGTGGTGGTCTTCCCGGCCCCGTTCCCACCCACGAATCCGGTCAACATCCCTTCCGGCACGCTGAACGACACCTCATCCACCGCGACCTTCTCTCCGAACCTGCGCACCAGTTGAGTCACTTCCAGCATCGGATCTCCCCATCTGTCCTGATGAACGAAACCCATCTTGCCGCAATATTGCCGAGGGCAGCCGTGGCACGGTGCGCCACGATCGGGTCCGCCGCGGGGATAGGCCCTGAAAACGATCATGATCCGGAAGCATTACCCCAGCTGCGATGCCACGGCGAGGGCGCGGCTCTGGACCAGAGCCGCGCCCTCGAGGTGTAGAAACCGCGCCGTCAGACCCACTGCACCAGTTGGATGATGATTCCGTTCGGATCGCTCATCTGAAAGTACCGTTCACCCCACTCCTCGGTTTCGATCTCGGTCACGATCGGTACTCCTTCCGCGCGCAGCCGCGCGTACTCGCTGTCGATATCGTCGACGACGAAGACGACGAGCACGCCGTCGCCCGCACTACCCGCTGCACTCTTCGGTTTGAAGGTCGCCAGTCCAGTGCGGAGGTAGATGACGGCCATCCCCGCGTCTGCTCGCGCCAGTGACACGAATCCGTCGGCCGACATCCGCTCGGCGAATCCGAGGTGACCGATCAGGAATTTCGCGGAGGTCTCGGGGTCGGGGACGTTGAGTACGACTGCGGATTCGGTGATCTTCATAGGGCCTCCTCAGGGCATCCCAACTATTCAGTACTTAGTACACTATACTTTGTACATAAATAAGCAGCCTCGAGCACTATGATGTGAATCACGCCGATATCATCGGGGTGGGACGGGTGAGGAGGCGGCGGTGGCACAACCGAAAGAGCGCAGTGGCGCGGGTGATCCGGTGCGTACGTTGGAGTTGCTCTGGCGGCTGCCCGCGGCATCCGGCGCGGCCCGAGGCCCGAAACAGCGCAGCAGCGTCGAGGCGGTCGTGGCCGCGGCGATCGAGATCGCCGACGGAAAAGGCATCGACGCGCTCACCATGCGCGCCGTCGCCACCGCACTCGGCATGACTCCAATGGCCACCTACACCTATGTGCCGGGAAAAGCCGAGCTCATCGACCTCATGCTCGACACGGTGTACGCCCGCATGGACCGCGCCGACCTGACCGGCTTGCCCTGGCGCGACCGAGTCGCACTCGTCGCCGGCGAGAACCGCGCCATGTTGGCGCGTCATCCATGGGTGGCTTCCCTACCGACCACCCGCCCGCCGCTGGGTCCGGGCCTCGCGGCGAAATACGACCACGAACTGCGAGCGTTCGAGGGGCTGGGCCTCGACGACGTCGCCATGGACGCTGCGCTGACGTTCGTGCTCGGGTTCGTCACATCCGTTTCTCGCCTCGCGATCGACACCGACCATGCCGCGGCCGACAGCGCCATGTCCGATCGTCAGTGGTGGGAGCGGGCAGCGCCGGTGCTGGCGCAGGTCTTCGATGAGCAGCAATATCCGTTGGCGGCCAGAGTCGGCACGGCCGCCGGCACGGCGCACGACGCGGCCTACAGCGCCGACCATGCCTACGAGTTCGGATTGGCCCTGGTGTTGGACGGCCTGGCCCGACGCATCGACGATCCGCGAACCGACTGCTGAATATAGTCGCGCTGGATGCGCAGTGCGGTGATGGTCGCGGCCAGCCCGTCGTACTGAACGACCAGCAGTACGATTTCGACCAGACTGCGTTCGTCGTAGTGTCTGGCCAGTTCGGTCCAGATGGCGTCGTCGATGTCGCGGGTGTGCACCAGTTGGTCCACAGCCCGCAACAGTGCGCGGTGTCGGTGAGACCAGTCGGCTGCGCTCGGTCCCACACGCACCCGTTCGAGGACTTCCGCCGTCAACCCGGCGCGGCGACCGAGCCGGATGTGATGGTCCAGTTCGTAGGCACTGCCGCGCAGATGGGCGACGCGAACGATGACCAGTTCGGATTCACGGCGCGGTAGTCGGCCACCGGGCATGAGTGCGCCCGAATAGATCAGCCAGCCGCGGAACAAGCGGCGGGTGCGGCCCAGCGTACTGAACAGGTGGGCATCGCCTGTGCCAGCGGCGCGGGAGAGCGCGCGCCAGACCAGCCAATTGATCGGGCCGAGTTCGCGAAACCGTCCTGGCGGGATGCGTGGCCGCGGTGCTGAATCCATCTGATGGTCACCTCTTTCGGGGCCGCGGCATGTGCCGACCAGCCCGTGTCGACCAGCCCATGTCGACCGGTCGGGGCCTCCTCGCCCACGTCGCGTCGCTCGCGACCCATTGTGCGCTTTCGGTGGTTTTCGGCAGAGTACCCCGTCATCATCAGTATCTATACAAGCCACCGTGGTCGCCGGGTTCCGCGGCCGACGAGGGCAGACAACCGGTGGGCAGGGGAACAGATGCTGGTGAGGATCAGGACCGGAGCACAGCTTTCCGGAGCCGAGCAAGAATTCGTCGCGTGCCTGCGGTCGTATCCGACGACCGCGGTGGTGGTCGTCGATCTCGAGGCGGACAACCGCCGCGTCGATGCGGTGGTCTGGACGCCGCGCGGGCTGACCGTGGTGGCGGTGTACGGTTTTCGGCGTCGACAGAACGGCATTCTGAGCACACCGGCGCAGCAGCCATGGACGATCAGCGACGTCCCGGTGGAGTTGGACGATCGGGACGCCGGAAGTCCTGCCGATCGTGTGGAACACAGCATGTTCGCCGTGAAGCAGATGCTGCAGCGGGGATTGCGGGACCCAGGACACATCAGCGGCGCGGTGGTGCTCGTTCCGTTTCGCGGAGCAATGGTTCGACCGGCTCGCACCACCCTGCGTCCCGGGCTGGATGTCGTCGTCGGCAATGTCGCTGATGCTACCGAGTTGCGCATCTATCTGGACGGATTCTCCGCGGGACCGGCCAGCTGGACGGTGGACCGCGTGATCGCCTCGTGTGATGCTCTCGGTATCGTCGACCTCGCCCCCACTCGCGCCCAGTTGCTCGCCGCCGGGTTCCAGGAGAAGGCGCCACAACCTGCGCCGACGATCCCACGTCGGCCCAAACCACAGGGCGTGCCCACGCCCGGCATCACCACGAAGAGACAGACCTACGTGGGATGGTCGGTCGTCGGGGTCGCGGTGGCCGGAATCCTGTTCGTCTTCGGTGTGATCGCTACCGCATTGGCGCAGGACTCACCACAGCCGGTGCGAGATACCGCCACCACGGCGCCGAGTCCGACACCCTCTCCGCCGCCGTACCAGCCGGTCGAATGCTGGCCGTTGCAAGCCGATTGCTGACGGTCAATCCCGCACGGCCCGGCCCAGTTTGGTCAATCGCAGTGCGTGCTGCGCGCGCGCCCGCACGTGCATCCGGGCGGTATCGACATGCGCGGTGAGTCTGTCCAACGCCGCGTCCACCGCACCGGCCGAGAGGAATTCGGCGATCGCGATATGGTCGGCAACCATCGTGGCGATCCGTTCCGGGCTCGGGACATCCAGCGTACGGACCGGTCGCACCCGCACATGCACCGCGGTGAGCGCCTCGGCGAGCGCAGTGTTACCCGCCGCGGCCAATACCGTGGTGTGGAAGGCTTCGTCGGCGGCCACGAGGGCGGGACCGGGTTCGGGGGCATGGTCGCGTAACCGGAGCCATGTCGCGAGTTCGTCGCGTATCGGGTCCAAGGCGTGCGACCTACGGTCGCCGGGCCGCACCCGTTGCATTCCTCTGGTCTCCAGCACGATGCGCAACTCGTAGAGATGATCGAGTTCGTCGAGTCGGGGACGATACGGGTAGAGGCCATCGGCAAGCCGCTCGACCAATCCGTCGGCTTGGAGACGAGCCAGAGCTTCGCGTACCGGCGTGCGCGACACCCCGTAGGTCTCGGCGAGGCGTTCTTCCCCGAGCCGTTGGGTCGGCATGATCGCGCCGGAGGCCAGATCGCGGCGCAACGACTCGTATACCTGCTCGCGCAACGGGATGCGACCGATGTCGCGGGCCATGCCGGCGCTCAGATCGCCATTGCCGAGCGGACCGCGCTCTCGGCCCCCGCGCCACCTTCGCCCGAGGACGTCACCCGGCCGGACTGCAGGACGTAGTAGCGGTGCGCTGCTTGTAACGCGAAGCCGATGTGCTGTTCGACCAGCAGCACACTCAATCCGCCGCGATGGGTCAGATCGATGATCGTGCGCTCGATCTCGGCAACCACCGAGGGCTGGATTCCCTCGGTCGGCTCGTCGAGGATGAGCAGCTTCGGTTCGGTGATCAAGGCGCGCGCGATGGCGAGTTGTTGCCGCTGGCCGCCCGACAGCAGTCCCGCCTTACGCGTGAGGAGTTCGCGCAGCGCGGGAAACAAGTCGAGTGATTCGTCGATCAGCGCTTTGCCGCGCGTGCGTCCGTCGGCTACCACCTGCAGATTCTCCGCCGTGGTCAATTGCGGGAAGCTCTGCTGTCCTTGCGGGACATAGGCGATTCCACGCCGCACTCGCCGAGACGGGGACAGTTTGGTGATGGTCTGCCCGTCGAATTCGATGCGTCCCGATCGGGTACCGAGCAAGCCGACAGCGGTACGCAACAAAGTGGTCTTCCCGGCGCCGTTGTGTCCCATGATGGCAACCACACTGTCGTCCGGTACCGTCAGCGAAACGCCGTGAATCACCTCGGTGCGGCCGTAGCCGGATCGGACATCGGTGAATTCGAGCATCGTCATCCCCTTTCCAGTTCGGTGGCTGCGGCCGCCGCGGTACCGAGATAGACCTCTTGGACTTTGGGGTCGGCCTGCACCTGCTCAACGGTGCCTTCGCTGAGTACGGCGCCGCCGGCGAGGACGGTCACCGAGCTGGCGAACGCGCGCATGAAGTCCATGTCGTGTTCGACCACCACGACCACGCGTTCGCCGCCGATGCGGTGCAGCAGATTCCCGGTCTCTTCGCGTTCTTCCGCGCTCATTCCGGCCACCGGCTCGTCCAGCAGCAGAACCGAGGCGTTCTGGACCAGGAGCATGCCGATCTCGAGCCATTGTTTCTGCCCGTGGGCCAGGATGCCGGCGGGTTTGTCGCGCAGGTCACCCAGGCCGGTGGTCTCCAATGCCTCCTCGATACTCGGCAGTATCGAGCTGCGCCGGCGCAGCATCGTCAGCGCCGAGCGGCTCGCACCTGCGGCGATATCGAGGTTCTGGAGCACGCTGAGTTGTTCGAACACGCTCGCGGTCTGGAAGGTCCGGCCGACACCGAGCTTGGCGATCTGGTGCACTTTCTTGCCGAGCAGCTCGACGCCGGATTTCTGCGCGGATCCGGTTGCTGGAACGAGTCCGGTGATCGCGTCGATCAGGGTGGTCTTCCCTGCACCGTTGGGGCCGATGAGGAAGCGGAGGTCGCCTTGCAACACGGTCAAGTCGACATCGGTGACGGCCTTGAATCCGTCGAAGCTCACCGAGAGCCCTCTGATTTGGAGGTATTCACTGGACATGCCGGCATTGCCGCCGAGCTTGGGCGTGCGCGTCGTTTCCGTCATCGGGATTCCACTTTCTCCGTCGAGGGCTGCGTGGGCGCTGGTGGATGCGTGCTGGGTTCGTCGGCTGTCGTACGCCGGAACCGGCCCTCCAGCAACCCCTTCACCGTCGGCCACAATCCGGCCAGCCCCGCCGGGATGAAGCCGACCACCACGATGAACAGCACACCTTGCAGATAGATCCATCCGGACGGGAACTCCTCGGAGAACGCCGTCTGTGCCCACGCCACCCCGATCGCGCCGAGTACCGGCCCGAGCAGGGTGGTCCGGCCACCGATGGCGACGCCGATCAGAAACGCGATGGATGGGACGACGCCGATATCGGCGGGGGAGATGATGCCCACGATCGGGGTGAACAACGCACCGGCGATGCCGGCGAAGAAGGCCGCGACCACGTAGGCGAGGATCTTGACGTTGGCCGGATCGTAGCCGAGAAACCGTACGCGCTCCTCTTGGTCGCGCACCGCGACCAGCAGTTCGCCGTACCGGCTGTGCATCAGTTGTCGCACCAACGCGACCACCAGCAGCAGCGTGCCCGCGGCGAGGAAGAACAGCATGCGCCGGTTGATCGGGTCCGACAGTCGGAAGCCGAAGAAGGCACGGAAATCCGATAGGCCGGTGAACCCGCCGAAGGCCTGCTGCCCGGTCAGCAGAATGGCCATGGCGGCCGCCAGCGCTTGGCTGAGAATGGCGAAGTAGGCGCCTTTGACTCGCCGCTTGAACACCCCATAGCCCAGCACCGCGGCGATCAGCCCGGGCAGCAGCAGAATCCCGAGTATCGCCACCGGAGCCGAGGCGAAAGGTTGCCAGAGCGACGGGAGCTCGCGAATCCCGGCGAGCTCCATGAATTCCGGCACGTCGTTGCCGAGCCGGGCGGCGTCGGCCAGTTGGAGATGCATCGCCATGATGTAGGCGCCCAGGCCGAAGAACACCCCTTGCCCGAGGGTCAACATGCCGCCCCGGCCCCAGGCCAGTCCGATACCGACCGCGACGATCGCGAAGCACAGGAATTTCGCGAGCAGATTGAGTCGGAAATCGCTGAGTACCGCTGGTGCGACCGCGAACAGCAGGATTGCAGCGATCGCGAATCCGGCCAATGGGGTGAGCGAGGAGTGCGTACGCCACCGTTGTGCGAGCGTGGTCATGCCAGACTCCTTGTCCGGACGGTGAACAGACCCTGCGGGCGGACCTGCAGGACGATCACGATGATGACGAAGACGATGACCTTCGCGATGGACGCGGTGGTCGAGTATTCGATATAGGAATTGAGCAGGCCGAGCGCGAATGCCGCGATCACCGTGCCCTTGATCTGGCCGAGCCCGCCGATGACCACCACCAGGAATGCGTCGATCAGGTAGCTCTGGCCGATGGTCGGGCTGGTGGAGCCGATCAGGGTGAGTGCGACTCCGGCGACGCCGGCCAATCCGGAGCCGATGAAGAAGGTGCTGATGTCGGTGAAACGACTGGATACCCCGGATGTTTCGGCCAGGCCCCGATTCTGTACCACCGCGCGAATACGCCGCCCCAACGGCGTCGTCTTGAGCACGACGGCCAGCGTGGTCACCGCGATGATGGCGAGCGCGAGAATGAACAGGCGCGTCTTCGGGACCACCGCGCCCAGGATCGTGACGCCGCCGCTGAGCCACTCCGGTGCGACGACGTTCTTGGCAGGTGCACCGAAGATGTCTCGGGCGACCTGCTGCAACACCAGCCCGACCCCGAAGGTGACCAACAGGGTGTCCAGGGGCCGGTCGTACATCCAGCGGATCAGGCCCATCTCCAGGGCGGCGCCGAGCAGGCCGCCGACCAGGAAACCGATCGGCAGGGCCACGATGAGCGCCACGCCCGCCGACGAGATCACTTGCTGCACGACAAAGGTCGTGTAACAGCCGGCCATGATGAACTCGCCGTGCGCCATATTGATCACGCCCATCTGACCGAAGGTCAGTGAGAGCCCGAGCGCGGCAAGCAGAAGAATCGATCCCAGGCTCAACCCGGTGAAGAGTTGGCCGATAACAATGTCCATGGGTGAGAATCCTGTGTCTGTCCGGCAGCGCCTTCGGCACCGCGCGCGGGTGATGCGTGGTCTCGCTCAGCGCGAAACAGCGCGGAGCCGTGCGGTCGCGGCGGGATGACACCGCGGCGCTGCGTGTGCGTGGTTCCTCGGCGTTGGTGTTCGAGTGACCACCGAAGCGGCGGTCACTCGAACACGCGCGGAACCATGAGCGGCGAGGGTTACCTCAGGCCCTCGGCCCAGTCGTAGGACTCCAGGTACGGGTCCGGGGTGATCGGCTCACCCGAGTCCCACACGGTGTAGATCAGCCCGTCGGGGCGGATTTCACCGATGCGGGCAGTCTTGGTGATGTGGTGGGTGTCGCCGTCGATGGTGACCCGGCCTTCCGGCGCATCGAAGCCGACGCCGTCGGCTGCGGCCTGAATGTCTTCGACCGCGAACGACTGCGCCTTTTCCACCGTGTTCTTCCACAGGTGGACCGCCACGTAAGCGGCTTCCATCGGGTCCGAGGTCGGCTTGTCCGCACCGAACGCAGCCTTGTAGTCGGCGACGAACGTGCTGTTCACCGGATTGTCGATGGTTTGGTAGTAGTTCCAGGAGGTGAGCTGCCCGGCGATGTTCTGCACCCCGATGCCGGCGACTTCTTCCTCGGCAATGGACACCGAGATCACGGGCATCTCGTCGGCTTTCAAACCGGCGTTGGCGTATTCGCGGAAGAACGCGACGTTGGAATCGCCGTTGAGCGTGTTGAACACCGCGTCCGCGTTCGCGGTCCGGATCTTGTTCACGATGGTGGAGAAGTCGGTCGAGCCGAGTGGCGTGTAGTCCTCACCCTTGATCTCGATACCATTGGCCGCAGCGTAGGCCTTGATCTCGCGATTGGCGGTCTGCGGGAAGACGTAGTCGCTACCGACCAGGTAGAGCGAGGTCGCACCTTGCTCCTTGAGGTAGTCCAGCGCCGGGATGATCTGTTGATTGGTGGTCGCGCCGGTGTAGAAGATGTTCTTGCTATCTTCCAGGCCCTCGTACTGCACCGGGTAGTAGAGCAGGGAGTTCAGGTTTTCGAACTTCGGCTTCATCGCTTTGCGACTCGAGGAGGTCCAGCCGCCGAAAACCGCTGCGACGCAGTCGGAGCTGATCAGTTTCTCCGCTTTCTCCGCGAAGGTCTTGGGGTCCGATGCGCCGTCTTCGAGTACCAGTTCGATCTGTTTGCCGAGCACTCCCCCCGCGGCGTTGATCTGGTCGACGGCCAACCTGGTCGAGTTGGCGACTGTGACCTCCGATATCGCCATCGTGCCGGACAGCGAGTGCAGCGAACCGACCTTGATCGTGTCCTGTGACGTGTCGACGCAGGACACGCTATCCGATCCGCTAGCCGACACATCGTCTCGAGCGCCGCACGCGGTCAGCAACAAGCCGGCGACCGCGACAGCGGTTGGTACCGCCAGTGTTTTGACCACGCGCCCAGCGCGCGGAATGGTACGGAAATCTGGCATGGGCGGACCCTCTCCTCATCAGGCGGTGCGGCGGCACTGGGTCGCGCCGCCGCGAACACCGCCGCTGCTGGGCCGGTCACAGCTGTAGACCGGGTTGTATACAGCGGCTGTATTCGTGATGCGAACGGTAACCAGCGGTTGTTGCGCCGGTATATCGGCTGATAACAACTCCGTTTCGACTGTTTCGTTTATGTGACGGTTTGTGGTTATCGCTCGGCGAATAGTTGTGAGGTTTGGGTGAACCCGCTGGTTGGAGAGGGTCCGGCTACGCTTGCGTAGCGTGTTGTGATGCGGCACTCTTCGGTTGGTACGGCTTTCGAACCGTCCGGTCTCGACCGGGCTGTGGAATCGAGTCGAGGAGGACCAGGTGGGCCACTACAAGGCGAACCTGCGGGATGTGGAATTCAACCTGTTCGATGTGCTCGTGCTGGACAAGCTCCTCGACACCGGAGCATATGGCGAGCTGGATTCCGAGACCGTCCGGCAGATCCTGTCGGAGGTGAAGCGACTGGCCGAAGGGCCGGTCGCCGAGTCCTTCGCGGCGGCCGATCGCGACCCGGTGGTGTATGACCCCCGAACGTTTTCGATCTGCGTCCCGCAGCCTCTGCGCGCGACGATCGCCGCCGTGCGAGACGCGGGTTGGAGTCGCCTCGGCATCCCCGAAGCCATGGGCGGCACCCCGGCGCCGGCCGCGCTGGTGTGGGCGATCGCCGAGATGATCACCTGCGCCAACCCTGCGGCATCGTTCTTCAATATGGGACCGTTCCTCTCGGCCGTGCTGTTCAACGTCGGCACTGCGCAGCAGCAGCACTGGGCGGCGCTCGGTTTCCAGAAGGGCTGGCAGGGAACCATGGTGCTGACCGAGCCGGACGCTGGTTCGGACGTCGGCGCCGGTCGCACCAAGGCGATCCAGCAGGAGGACGGCAGCTGGCACATCGAGGGTGTCAAACGCTTCATCTCCGGCGCCGAGGTCGGTGACACCGCCGAGAACGTCTTCCATCTGGTGTTGGCTCGCCCCGAGGGCGCCGGCCCGGGCACCAAGGGGCTGTCGCTGTTCTTCGTGCCCAAGTTCCACTTCGACCACCAGACGCTGGAGCTCGGTGACCGCAACGGTGTGTTCGTCACCAACGTCGAACACAAGATGGGTCTGAAATCCTCGCCCACCTGTGAGGTGGCCTTCGGCGGGCACGGCATCCCGGCCAAGGGATGGCTGGTCGGCGAGGTGCACAACGGTATCGCCCAGATGTTCGAAGTCCTCGAACACGCCCGCATGATGGTCGGCATCAAGTCGTCGGGGACTCTGTCGACCGGGTATCTGAATGCGCTGGAGTTCGCCAAGCAGCGGGTCCAAGGTGCGGATCTGACCCAGATGACCGACAAGTCCGCGCCGCGGGTGACGATCACTCATCATCCGGATGTGCGCCGGTCCTTGGCGATGCAGAAGGCCTACGCCGAAGGGCTGCGTGCGGTGTACCTCTACACCGCGGCGCACCAGAACGCAGATGTCGCCGAGCACGTCTCCGGTGCGGATGCCGAGCTCGCGGCGCGGGTCAACGATCTGCTGTTGCCGATCGTGAAAGGTGTGGGTTCGGAGCGGGCCTATCAGTACCTGACCGAATCGTTACAGACGTTGGGTGGTTCGGGGTTTTTGCAGGATTATCCGATCGAGCAGTACATCCGGGATGCCAAGATCGACTCGCTGTACGAGGGCACGACCGCGATCCAGGCGCAGGACTTCTTCTTCCGCAAGATCGCCCGTGATCGTGGCGTGGCATTCGATCACGTCACCGCGCAGATCGCCACGTTCCTGGAGGCCGAGTCGGGCCGGTTCGAGCGCGAGCGTGAGCTCTTGGCGACGGCCGCAGCGGATGTGCAGGCCATGGTGGGCGCGCTCACCGGATTTCTGTTGGCCGCGCAGCAGGAGCCGGCGCACCTGTACAAGGTGGGTCTCGGATCGGTGCGCTTGCTCCTCGCGTTCGGTGACCTGCTGATCGGGTGGCGGCTGCTGGTGCAGGCGGAGATCGCCGCTGCCGCGGCGGTCACCGTCACCGCGGCGGACGATCGCGCGTTCTACGCCGGAAAAGTAACCGTCGCCAGCTTCTTCGCCAAGAACGCACTACCGCATCTCACGGCGGAACGCGCCATCATCGCCGCTCTCGACGACGACATCATGACGGTGGACGAGACCGCGTTCTAGTCGGGCCAGGGCCGCACCGGACTTCTCTCCCGGGCACGTTCGAGCGGGACTACTTGAGTACATACGGCGAAACCGAACTGCGGTGCTCGCTGATGTCGAGCACCTTGCCCAGTGGGGGGAACGCGCGCTGCGGGCAGTTGGCGCGCTCACAGACCCGGCATCCCGCGCCGATCGGTGTCGGCTGTACCTCGTCCAGATCGATGCCATCGGCATAGATCACCCGGCCCGCATGCCGCAGTTCGCACCCCAGACCGATGGCAAAGGTCTTGCTCGGCTCCCCGTAGCGCGTGGCCCGGCGTTCCACCGTGCGTGCCACCCAGAGGTATTTGCGGCCGTCGGGCATCTGCGCGATCTGAGTCATGATCTTGCCGGGATAGGCGAAGGTCTCATAGACATTCCACAGCGGACAGGTTCCGCCGCTGGCGGAGAAGTGGAAACCGGTAGCGGACTGTCGCTTCGACATATTGCCGGCCCGGTCGACGCGCACGAACGAGAACGGAACCCCGCGCAGCCATGGTCGCTGCAGTGTGGACAGCCGATGGCAGATGGTCTCGTAGCTCTGGCCGAAGAAGGCCGACAGCCGTTCGATGTCGTAGCGAAAGTCCTCGGCGATTTCGTGGAAATGCGTGTACGGCAGGACAGTCGCCGCCGCGAAGTAGTTCGCCAAGCCGAGCATGGCCAGCTTACGGGTGTCGTCGGAGGCGAAATTACCTTCGTCGACCAGCTTTTCGAGCAGTTCGCCACATTCGAAGTAGGCCAGCTCGGCGGCGAGCTTGAAGCTGCGTTGTCCACCGGACAGATGTGGCGCGATTTCCAGGTTTCTGGTCCGCGGGTCGTAGCGGTGCAACACCCCTTCGCCGAGGTCGATGCGCTCGGTGATCCGTACGTCGTGACCGCGCAGCAGCTTGGCGATCTCGGTGTTCACGTCGCCGCCATGAAAGCGGATGCGCACCGTGAGGTCTTCGGCTGCCGCATCCAATGCGTGAATGTAGTTCTGGCGCTGATAGAAGTAGTCGCGCACTTCCTCGTGCGGCTTGCTGATCGTCGCGCTGCCCGCGCCGTCGGCGAAGCGGTCTTCGGTGGCGGCGGCGAGTTGGGCGGAGGTGTTTCGGTAGCGGTTGTGCATGTTGACCAGCGCGCGGGCCATGCTCGGATGTGCCGAGACCATGTCGGCGATCTCTCGGGGGTCGGCCTCGATACCCAACTCCTGATCCATCACGACCTCTTGCAGTTCCGCGATGAGCCGGGTGTCGTCTCGGGTCGAGAAGAACGTGGCGTCGACGCCGAATACGTCGCCGATCTTCGACAACACCGGCACGGTGAGCGGTCGCACGTCGTGTTCGATCTGGTTGAGGTAGCTCGGGGAGATGTCCAGCTTCTGCGCGAGCGAAACTTGGCTGAGCCCGCGTTCGGTCCGTAGCTGCCGCAACCGAGCGCCGACATAGGTTTTGGCCATGCGCCCAGCCTATGAGCGCTTTCACACCAGTGCCAACGCCCCGATCGGCAGTGCGTTTCCCGGTGATGTCATCGTCGGCGACTACCGTCGGAGCAGTGTTGTTCCGCGAGGTCGTCCAGGCATCGGAGAACGTTGGCGCGACCAGGTCGCGCAAGACGAAGATCGCGACCCTGGCGCAGGTGCTGACCTCGGCCGCCCCCGAGGAACGCGCGGCGGTTGTCGCCTGGGTCTCCGGTGAGCTGTTGCAAGGCCGGATCGGGACGGGTTGGCGCACCCTCACGGGCATCGATCGCGATGCTGCGCCAGCGGCCGAGGCCACGCTCACGGTTTCGCAGGTGCATGCCATGCTGGGCGACCTCGCCGAGACCACCGGTCCCGGCTCCACCGCACGCCGCAGGCGGCTGCTCGTGGCGTTGTGGTCGCGCGCGACGCGCGCCGAACAAAGTTTCCTGCTGCGACTACTCACCGGAGAGTTGCGCCACGGCGCGCTCACCGGCGTCGTAGCCGAAGCGGTGGCAGTCGCCGCCGACGTGTCGCCCCAGGCGGTGCGTCGGGCGTCCATGCTGGCGGGGCAACTACCGGTCGTCGCTGTCGCTGCGCTCACTGGCGGTGCTCGAGCACTGGCGGAGTTTCGGCTCGAGATCGGGCGTGCGATTCAACCTATGCTCGCCACGCCCGGCGCGAGTCTGGACGAGGCGCTGGAGGAATTCGCAGGAGAGGTGAGCGTCGAGCACAAACTGGACGGCGCCCGCATTCAGGTGCACCGAAACGGTGACCGAGTGCGGGTGTTCACCAGAACGCTGCGCGAAATCACAACCAGCGTGCCGGAATTGGTGGACCTGGTTGCGAGCCTGAACTGCACCAGTGTCGTACTGGACGGCGAGACGCTGGCCCTCACCGACTCCGGACGGCCACGACCGTTCCAAGAAACCATGAGCCGCTTTGCCGAAGCGAGTTCGCCGAGCGAACTGCTGCACCCCTATTTCTTCGACTGCCTGCACGTGGACGGTCGAGACCTGCTCGACGCTCCGTTGGTCGAGCGGCGCGCCGCGCTGACTGCGGTAGCGGGGTCGCAGGCCCTTCCCGCGCTGCTGCGCCCCGACGCCGCCGCGGCCGCGCAATACTTCGACGATGCGATCGCGGCGGGCCACGAGGGCGTCATGATCAAGTCGTTGACCGCGCCCTACGCCGCCGGCCGCCGCGGTCGCTCCTGGCAGAAGATCAAGCTCACCCATACCCTCGACCTGATCGTGCTCGGTGCGGAATGGGGATATGGCCGACGCACCGGCTACTTGTCGAATCTGCATCTGGGGGCGCGTGACCCGAACACCGGGGACCCGGTCATGGTGGGTAAGACGTTCAAGGGTCTCACCGATGCACTGTTGCGGTGGCAAACCGCCGAGTTTCCGCGCCACGAGCGATCCCGCGACCAGCACACGGTCTATCTGTGGCCGGCCTTGGTGGTCGAGATCGCGCTGGACGGGGTCCAGAGCAGCCCGCGCTACCCCGGTGCCGTCGCACTGCGGTTCGCTCGCGTCGTGCGGTATCGGCCGGACAAAGATCCTGCTCAGGCGGACACCATCGACGCCGTGCGCGCCCTGCTGTGACGGTGGTCTCGACCGGTTCGCGCCGGTCGCCGATGCGAGTTCGGCGCCTCGCCGAGGAAGGTCGAATCGGCTGGCAGATCCACCGCCGATGAGGTGCAGCAACCCCATAGCAATGGGAGTTGTCGATGCTTCACACTGAAGACGTGACTGCCGAATTCGTGGTTCTGTCGATCGTGATCGCCACGGCACTCGCCTTCGATTTCACCAATGGATTCCACGACACCGCCAATGCCATGGCGACCTCGATCGCCACCAGGGCGCTCGAGCCGCGCGCCGCCGTTGCGCTGTCGGCGGTGCTGAATCTGGTGGGCGCCTTCCTGTCGGTCGCGGTCGCGGCGACGGTGGCCAAGGGCATCGTCCGGCTCGAGGCGGCATCGGGCCACAATCTGCTCGTCATCGTCTTCGCCGGCCTGGTGGGCGGAATCCTGTGGAATCTGCTCACCTGGTTGCTCGGGTTGCCGTCGAGCTCCTCACACGCGCTGTTCGGCGGTCTGATCGGCGCGACGATCGCCGCGCTCGGCTGGGAGGGGGTGATCTGGGCGTCCGGTTCGGAGGGCGTTCTCGTCGACATCGTGCTCCCGGCTGCGTTGGCCCCATTCGTCGCCGGCACGGTCTCCGCGATCGGAACCTGGGCGGTGTACCGAATCACCAGGAACCTCGACCGAGACAAGGTGGTCCAGGGTTTCCGCTGGGGGCAGATCGGCTCCGCCTCGCTGGTCTCCCTGTCGCACGGCACCAACGACGCACAGAAAACTATGGGCGTCGTGTTCCTTGCTCTCGTGGCCCACGGCACGGTCGGCGCCGACGACGACATGCCGATGTGGGTGATCGCCGCCTGCGCCGTGGCCATTGCGGCGGGCACGTATGTCGGCGGCTGGCGAATCATCCGCACCTTGGGCAAAGGCCTGGTCGAGATCGATTCGCCGCAGGGATTCGCGGCCGAATCCGCATCGGCGGCGATCATTCTCACCTCCTCGCACTTCGGGCTGCCGGTGTCGACCACACACACCGTGACCGGCTCCATCCTCGGCGCGGGACTGGGCAAGGGCGCCGCGGTGGGGTGGGGTGTGATGCGACGGATGGCCCTCGGCTGGGTGCTGACGCTGCCCATGGCCGCAATCGTGGGAATGATCTGCTGGTTGCTCGCGCACACCCTCGGCGGGCTGCCCGGAATGCTCGTGGTGTTCGGTCTTCTGCTCGGCCTGACCCTGCTGATCTACCTGCGCTCCCGACGAGATCGCGTGCACCGAGGCAATGTCAACGCGCCGCTGACGCGGGGCTCGAGTGCCGGCGTTTCCCCCGGCGCGCCTGTTCGAAGCAGTCGGACGGATGCGGTGGAATCCGACCGGGTTGCCCCAGCGCAGGAGGAGCGAGCGTGCGCACTCGGCATCCACGTGTTCGGCCAGGAATGACCGCAGGCGCCCCTGGTTCGCCGCACCGCAGAGACCGTTACGGGGATTTCGACAGATCCAGCCGGGCGAGCCGAACGGTCGGGGCCAGTCGGGCGCGCAAGCCCCGGTCGATCTCGCCGGCCACCGGGACGACCACCGCCGCCGCGGCGGTGGCCACCGCGTCGCCGAGCACGGCAGGCCAGTCGGGACTCGATGTGGTCGACAGCGCGGCGATCACCGCGGCCACCGCCGCATCCTCGGCCCCGGTCGATGCACCGGCGACCGGCTCGGCCAGCGTGGCCGACCACATGCCCTCGGCGGTGACGACAGCCATCCCGTCCAGGCCTGGGGCAGTGATCACCGCGCGCACGCCGCGCTCGACCAGCGGCGCAGCGGCGGCTACGACCGCTTCGATCGTGTCGGGGCGAGCGCTGGTGAGACGCTGTAGCTCGGCCTGGCTCGGCATGAGGACGACATCGGGTACCCGAGCGGCCAGGCGCAGCGCCTCACCCTCGATGTCACAGATGGTCGGCACGTTGTCGCCGATTGCGGTACGCGCGATCTCGGCGGGCAGGGCGGGATCGATGCCGCCGGGCAGTGGACCGGAGATCACCAGCCCGGCGATATCGGGCAGTAGTCCCGCCACCCGGACGGCCAACTGCTCGCTGGCATGCGGGTCGGTGACTCGAGCGCCCGGTTCCTGCAGGGAGGTGGCAGTGCCATCCTCGCATTCGCTGACCACCACGGTGCGGCGCACCCACGGCAATGCGTGGACGAAGTCGACCGGCATCTCCAATTCGGCGGCAGCCGCGAACGCGTGGTCGGAGAAGCCGGTGGCACGGGCATACGTGCCGAGCTGATTGAGCACCCGGGTCACATTGACGCCCTTGCCGCCGATACGCTGCTCCACCGCGTACACGCGGTGAGCCCGTCCGCGTTCGAAGCGTTCGACGCGATAGGTCATGTCGTACGCGGGATTCATGGTCACGGTGAGGATCACCACAACCACTGTCCTCGTCTGAGTACCCGGCGCAACCGGAGATCGTCATCGGCTATCACCAGATCGGCGAACCCACCCGGTCGCAGGTCACCGACATCGGCGAGCCCGAGTGCTTCGGCCGGCGTCGCGGTGGCCGCGAGCACCGCCTCCCGCTCCGAGATACCGCATTCGCTCACCAGCCACCGCACGCACTGCAGCAGCGTGTACGTCCCGCCCGCGATGGTCCCGTCGGCGGTTCGCGCGACGCCGTCGCGCACCGTGACCGGCCGCGCGCCGAGCTGGTAGGTGCCGTCCTCGCGTCCTACCGCGGCGATCGCGTCACTGACCAGTGCTACCCGGCCCGGGGCGGTGGCGAACACCAGCGCGGCGAAGCCCGGGTCGATGTGGACGCCGTCACCGATCAGCTCCACGACCATCGCACCCGCCGCCGCTGCGACCAGGGCCGCCGCGACCGGACCCGGGGCCCGATGATGCAGCGGCGGCATGCCGTTCGCCAGATGGGTGACCAGGGTGCCGCGACCGTTGGGCGGCGCCGCATCGCGGAATCCGGAATAGTCGGCGTCGGTGTGTCCGAGCGCCACCACCACACCGTGGTCGGCCAGTCGCGCAGCGACGGCGCTCGCGCCGGGGCGTTCCGGCGCGAGCGTCATCACCCGCAGGTGTGCGCCGCCCGCGTCCAGTATGCGGTCGGTCGACGCACGATCGGGGTCGCACAGAAATCGGGGATCCTGCGCCCCGCACCGGGCCGCCGACAGAAACGGTCCTTCTGCGTGGATGCCACCCAGCACGCCCTCCTCGGCGAGTTCGCGCAGCACCGCGATCTGCGCCGCCATCGTGGCCACCGGTCCGGCGACCACACTCGCCACCACGGTGGTCGAGCCACTCGCATGGTGGGATTCGGCGGCGGTGCGCGCGTGCGCACCGTCCACGGTGTCGAATCGACAACCGAACCCGCCGTGATTGTGGATGTCCACCAGCCCCGGCAGGATCGTCCCGGAAAACGGCGGCGCCGCGAGTTCGGGATGGGCGGCGCGCCAGTGTACGAATGGTTGCACCGTTTCGATCCGGTGCCCGCGAATCGTGATCGCCGCGTCGTCCACAGCGGTGCTCGCGGCAATGACCTTTCCCCGGATCACTTGGTCGAGATGCCTGGTCATGGCGTCGTTGCCGGCCGAGCGGACTCGGCGCGCTCGAACGTCGGGGCGAGGATGGTCGCCGAGTGCCGGGGTGAGCACTGCCCGGTGGTCGTCGGGCCGGTGGAGCGTGCGCGATTCATCTCGCGGCTAGATCCCCAGCCGCAGCGCCGACTTCGACGGTGTAGTGCGCGGACGACGGTCGGTGGCGGTCGTGTGCGCGGTGGCCACGGCCAGGAGTTCGGCCGCGATCGCCACCGCCAGCTCCGGGGCGGTTCGTGCGCCGATGTCGAGCCCCGCCGGTGAACGCAGCCGAGCGAGTGTCTCGTCATTGAAACCGCCTGCGCGCAGGTCGGTGATGCGTCGGGTGTGCGTTCGGCGCGAGCCCATGGCCCCGAGATAGCCGAGTTCGGGCAATTGCAGCGCCACGGTCAGCAATGGAATCTCGAAGGCGGGATCCTGCGAGGCGATGACGATTGCGGTGCTGCGGTGGATTTCCCCGGCGGAAGACAGCGTATTGAGGTAGCGGTGCGGCCAATCGACCACGACCTCTGCGCCGGGAAACATCTCCGATGTGGCGAATGCCGGGCGCGAATCGCACACGGTCACCCGGTAGCCGAGCAAACCGGCCTGCTCGGAGAGTGCTGCGGCGAAGGAATTGGCGCCGAAGATGATCAGCCGCGGCGGCGGTGCGAACGAGGCGACGAATACATCCGAATCCGCGAGCGAGACCAATTCGGTGGCGTGCTTCTTGTTGGTGACCAGATGCTGGCCGATCAGATCGGTGTCGGGATTCCAAACCACGGTGAAGACCGTGACCCGGCGATGCGCGACGATCTCCGCGGCGACAGCCGGAAATTCTGGGAAGTGCGTGCGGGAGAAGGGTTCGGTGAACACATCCACCAGCGCCTCTGCGCCCGCCTCTGCGCCTTCTGCGTTCCCGCTCATGCCGGCCACGTCCAGGCGGTGGATGCGACGCCGGCCGGTGCGCGCGGCGCGCAGCGTCTCTTCGTAGGCGACCTCGCCGAGTTCCTCCGCGGCGAGCGATCCGGACACGCCGCCCTCTGCGTCGACCAGCAGCGTCGAGCCCACCGGCACGGATGCAGGTCCCTCGGTGCGCACCACGGTGGCCAGCCCACCGGCCCGGTTCGAATGCCACACCCGTAAGAGGTCGTCGATGATGTCGCGCATAAGCCAGCTCCGATCATCGTGCGGTTGTGGCCGGGAAGTCGCGATCGACACCTGTCGCCAAGTCGTCGCACGTGACGCACACCATATCGTCTCTTTCGAGCAAATAGGTGCGTGCGCCGGAATCTCCTGTCGCACTCTGGTATACCGCGCCCCAGTGCTCGCGGGCGAGCACGACCGGGTGTCCCGGCGCGCCCTGGAATACCGCGCGAGCGAGTCCACTCGACGCCGCGAGCGCGGTGGTGCGCACCCGGGTGACCACATCGGCGCCGACATCGGGGGTGTCCACCGGCATGATCGCGGCGTACTGCGCAGGGGTGCGCGCCACCGCGCCGAGTCCGGCCCGCAATGAGGCACTGAGACCGGTGGCCCAGTCGGGCGCCCACACGTGCCGAACGCCCGGTGGCAGAGCGACGATCTGCGGCGTCGGGCCGGTCGCACCCAGCACGACCATCACCGCAGCACATCCCCCGTCTTCGAGCGCACGCACCGTTGCTCGCAGCCAGGCGCCGTCGTCGGCGAGCACCTTGGGTCGCCCGTAGCGTGTCCCGGCGCCGGCAGCGAGCACAATGCCCGCGCACGATGCGCCGGCCCGGTCGGCGGGGGCGGCCATGATGCCACGGTAGTACCGGGTGCTTCGGTACCGGGTGCCCAGGGGCGCACGTCGTCACGCCCGCGGGATTCTCCGGCCGCCGATAGGTCACGGCGGCCGTGCCCGGTGACACAGGATGTTCGCCGTAATGGTGGCAACCTGCGCGAACCTGTTCGATCCTGGATTTATGACCGATCAGCTATCGAACGCCACGCCCATGGGTGCGCTGTCCGACGGCGGGATGATTCCCGTCCGCTCGTTCGGTCTGCCAGGGTGGCGGCGGTGAGCACACTCAGCACGCATGTGCTCGACGTGGTGCGAGGCATCCCCGCCGCGGGCATGCAGGTGACATTGTCTCGGCAGGCGGTGCGCCTCGGCGGGGGCGAAACCGATACCGACGGCCGGATCAGGGCCTTGGGCGACGAGCTCGCACCGGGAAGTTATCGCCTGGTGTTCGACACCGGCGGCTATTTCGCCCACACCGAGGTCGAAACCTTCTATCCCGAGGTCGTGATCGCCTTCGGCATCACCGATGAGCGGCATTACCACGTCCCGTTGGTGTTGTCGCCGTTCGCGTATTCGACGTATCGAGGGAGCTGATCCGAGAATGGAGCTGACCGGCCCGATCGTTTTGTCGGACCATCGCTACGGTAAGGCCGAGAATCGGATCGTCCGCATCTATCGGGAAACCACGCGGCACGAGATCCGGGATCTGAATGTCTCTACCGTGCTGCGGGGCGATTTCGACACCGCCTACACCGCCGGAGAACCGGGCAACGTGCTGCCCACCGACACCCAGAAGCAGACCGCCTATGCATTCGCGAAAACGCCGACGCTGCGCGCGATCGAAGATTACGCGCTCGCGTTGGCGGAGCATTTCGTGACCGAGATCGAGCCGGTGACCAGCGCGCGGGTCGAAGTCGACGAATACGGGTGGCGCCGCGTCCGGGTCGGCGGCGCGGAGCACGACCACACCTGGGTCCGTGGCGGGGCCGAGGTGCGCACGGCAGCGGCCACGGTGGCCGAGGTGGGCGCACAGCAACAGGCATGGGTCGTCGGCGGGGTGAAGGACCTGACCATCCTCAAGTCGACCGGCTCGGAGTTCACCGACTTCCTGATCGACGACTTCACCGTGCTCGCCCCGACGGACGATCGGATCTTGGCCACCTCGCTCGTGGCCCAGTGGCGCTTCGCGTCTTCTGTGGGCGTCGCGTGGGACGAGGTCTTCGCCGGGGTGCGCACCCGGTTGGTGGAGACCTTCGCGACCCTGCATTCGAAGGCGTTGCAGCAGACGCTGTTCGAAATGGGCAAAGCAGCACTGCAGGCATACCCTACGCTGGCCGAGATTCGTCTCACCGCGCCGAACAAGCACCATATCGACTACGACTTGGCTCGATTCGGCATCGAGAACCGCGGCGAGGTCTTGTATGCCGACGACCGCCCCTACGGCATGATCCACGCCACCGTGGCTCGCGCCGACGCCCCCGAGGCGGGTTTCGCATGGATCAGGTGACCGTCATTTCCGGCTGCGCCGTCGCGACCGTCGACGCCCGCGGGACCGAGTATCCGACCGGTTACGTCGTCGTCCGGGGCAACCGAATCGACGCTGTGGGCGCGGGCAAGCCGCCCGAATTCGATGGCGACCCCGTCCGCATCGATGGGCGCGGGTGCTTGTTGACTCCTGGTCTGGTGAACACCCACAACCATCTGTTCCAGTGGATAACCCGGGGCTTGGCGGTGGACAGCACCTTGTTCGAGTGGCTCACCCGGCTGTATCCGCTCTGGATGGGGCTCGACGAAGAGGCGGTGCGGATCGCGGCCACCGCCGCGCTCGCCACACTGGCGCGCACCGGATGCACCACCACCACAGATCACCACTACATGTTTCCCCCCGACGGCGGTGATCTGCTCGGGGCCGAGATCGCTGCAGCGGCCGAGGCGGGTCTGCGGTTCCACCCCTGCCGCGGCTCGATGGACCTGGCGGCCGCTGCAGGCGGGTTGCCGCCCGACCACGACGTCGAACGGTTGGACGCCATCCTCGCCGCGAGTGCCGACGCAGTGGCGCGCTGGCACGACCCGTCGTTCGACTCCATGGTGCGCATCGCGTTGGCTCCGTGCTCGCTGTTCTCCTCGACGCCGGACCTGTGGCGCGAGTCCGCGGCACTGGCGCGGGGAGTCGGTGTTCGATTGCACACCCATCTCGCCGAGACCATCGACGAACAGGATTACTGCCTGCGGGTATTCGGTTGTACGCCCGCCCAGCACCTGGAACGTCACGACTGGCTCGGTCCCGACGTCTGGTACGCCCACGCGATCCACCTCGACGACGACGCCATCGACGCCATGGCGCGAACCGACACCGGGGTAGCGCATTGCCCCACTTCGAACGCCAGGCTGGGCGCGGGTGTCGCGCGGGTCGCCGACCTGCTGCGCGCTGGGGTCCCGGTCGGTCTGGGCGTGGACGGAGCGGCGAGCAACGAAGCGGGATCGCTGATCGAGCAACCACGGGCGGCGCTGTTGGCGGCCCGCAGCCGGAACGGTCCGCACGCCATGACTCCGCGTGTCGCGCTGGAACTGGCCACCATCGGCGGCGCACGGGTGCTCGGTCGCGCAGCCGAGATCGGCACCCTCGAGGTGGGCAAACTGGCGGACCTGGCGTTGTGGCGGCTGGACACCGCTGCGCACGCCGGGATCGAGGACCCAGTGGTCGCCTTGGTGCTCGGCGCGCCGCCGCCATTGGCTGCGCTGCTGGTCAACGGCCGGGTAGTGGTGCGGGACGATGAGGTGCGCACGGTCGCCATGGACCGGGTGGCCGTCGAGGTGACGCGAGCCCAGGCCATGCTACGGGCGAAAGCGGAATGACGAAAGCGGGCGCATCGGCCCACGGTAGCTACGAAACCGCAATCATCAATCCGGCAACTGTCGCCGCCGAGCGCGCGATACTGATAGCCAGCGAGTGACTCGAGCTAGAGACGAGGTGACGCATGGACCTGCACACGATCACCGACGTCGTCGTCGCTCGCCAGCGCGCGGACCTGACGTCGCTCGGCTCGTCGACGGCGGTCCTCGCCGGCGGAACCTTCTTGTTCTCCGAGCCGCAGGATCAGCTGATCCGCTTGGTGGACATCACCGCGTTGGAGTGGCCGGCGTTCGAAATCGTGGACGACGGCCTGGAGATCGCGGCGACCTGCACGTTGGCCGAATTCGCGGGAGCGGCGCCGGGGCACGAGCTGGGGAAGCCCACGATGCGCGACCAGTGGCCGGCAACTGCGCTGTTCGCCCAGTCCTGCCGGGCGCTGCTGGCCTCCCACAAGATCTGGGATACCGCCACCGTCGGAGGCAACGTGTGTTTGGCGCTGCCGGTCGGCGCGGTACTCGGTGCGTTGGTCGCGCTCGACGGGGTAGCGCTGGTATGGGCAGCCGACGGCGCCGATCGGTGTGTTGCGCTGCGCGACTTCGTCGTCGGTCCCAGGCGCACAGTGCTGCGGCCCGACGAGATCGTGCGCTCCATTCGCGTGCCATGGTCGAGCATGACGGCGCACACCAGTTTCCGGAAGATCGGGCTGACTGCGCTGGGCCGATCCGGTGCGGTGGTGATGGGTCGGCGCGACCGAGACGATCGCACCGCGATCACCGTCACCGCCGCCACCACCACGCCGGTGGTGGTGGATTTCGACCTGCCGCCGAGCGAGCGCCGGATACGGCGCGCGCTCGATGAGCTCGATCCCGCCTGTTGGCTCGACGACCCTCATGGGTCGCCGCAATGGCGGCGCCACGTCGCCGGCGTACTCGCCGGTCAGGTGGCCGCAGAACTGCGAGGATCGTGATGCGGCTCGAGGTGGACGGTGCCCCGGTCACGATCGAGGCGCAGCCGGGACAATGCCTGCGCAGCGCGCTGCGGGCGAGCGGTCATCTGGCGGTGAAGACCGGATGTGACACCGGCGATTGCGGCGCCTGCACCGTCCTGGTCGACGGAACGGCGGTGCACTCGTGTGTATTTCCGGCATTCCGCGCTGCCGGACGTCGCGTCACCACGGCCTTCGGTATCGGGACCCCGCAGCGGCTGCATCCGGTGCAACGCAGCTTCGTCGACGCCGCCGGGTTCCAATGCGGCTTCTGCACCGCGGGCATGGTCGTCACCGCCGCCGCCCTCGGTGACGGCCTCGCCGACCGCAGTGGGGCCGGACCCGAACTCGCCGAATTGATGAAGGGGAACTTGTGCCGTTGCACCGGATATCGCGCGATCCGGTCGGCGCTGGGCGAACCGGAGGATCCGGTCTGCGCGCGACACGAGCCGACCTCGTCGGAGCCCGCCGGCTGCGCCGGCGCCGAGGTCGGCGACCTCGGCGGAGCCCGCATCGTCACCGGCACCGAGCCGTTCACCTTCGACCTTGCGCCCCACGAGATCGATGGTGCGTCTGCTGTCACGGCCGACGTCTCGGGCGGGCCGGGACCGTCGGACCTCGAATCCGAGCCACCGACCGCTGTGCTGCATATCGCGGTGTTGCGGAGTCCGCACCCGCACGCGCGCATCCGATCGATCCACACCGCGGCCGCCGAGGCATTGCCCGGAGTACACGCGGTGCTCACCCACGCCGATGCGCCGCAGGTGGCGTTCTCGACCGCCTGCCAAGAAATGCGGACCGACAGTCCGGACGATACCTATGTGCTCGACCGAACGGTCCGCTTCGTCGGGCAGCGGGTGGCCGCGGTCGTGGCCGAGAGTCCGGGGATCGCGCATGCCGCGCTGGGGCTGCTGGAGGTCGACTACGAGGTCCGGCCGGCGGTGTTCGAGCCGCACGAGGCGCTGCGTGCCGGCGCTGTGCTGTTGCACGGGGACAAGCCGGCCTCGGCGCGGATCGCTGATCCCGGCCGAAATCTCGTGGCCGAAGTGCACGGTGAGGTGGGCGATATGGCTTCGGGCTTGGCGGCTGCGGCGCACGTGGTGCGGGGAACATGGCAGTCGCCGCGCGTCCAGCATGTTCATCTGGAGCCGCATGGCGGTCTCGGGTGGCTGGATGCCGCCGGCAGACTCGTCATTCGGTGCAGCATCCAATCGCCGTACCTGGTGCGGGACGAACTGTGTCGGGTGTTCGGATTGCAGACCGCACAGGTGCGGGTGTTCGCGGCCAGGGTCGGCGGCGGGTTCGGCGGGAAGCAAGAGGTGCTGGCCGAGGATCTGATCGCATTGGCGGTCCTGCGGACCGGCAGGCCGGTGCGCTACGAGTTCACTCGGGCGGAGGAGTTCACCGCCGCCACCTGTCGTCACCCCATGCGCATCGCGGTGACGGTCGGCGCGGACGCGCGCGGAACACTGACCGCGCTGTCGGTCGATTCTCTCGTCGATGCCGGGGCCTACGGCAATCACAGTCCGGATGTCATGTTCCACAGCGTCACCGAGTCGGTCGGCCTCTACCGCTGCGCCAACAAGAAGATCGACGCACGCGCGGCGTATACCAACAACGTTCCTTCCGGAGCGTTCCGCGGCTACGGTCTCGGACAGCTGGACTGGGCGCTGGAGTCGGCATTGGACGACCTAGCGCACGAGCTCGGCATGGACCCCTTCGAATTCCGCCGCCGCAATGTGGTGGCGCCCGGCGATCCGATCGTCGGCTTTTCCGGGGTCCAAACCGACATGGTGTTCGGCAGCTATGGCTTGGACCAGTGTTTGGATCTCGCCGAGCGGGCATTGCTGCGCGGCAACGAGGTGGCGCCGCCCGATCCGTCCTGGCGCGTCGGTACCGGAATGGCTGCTGCGATGATCGCGACGCTTCCACCGCACGGGCACTACTCGTCCTCGACCGCGTCGCTGCTGCCCGATGGTCGTTACGAGATCCTGGTCGGCACGGTGGAAATGGGCAGCGGTGTAGCGACGGCGCATGCGCAGATCGCGGCCACCGCGCTGGCCACGGATATCTCTCGCATCGTCATCCGGAATGCCGATACCGACCTGGTCGACTACGACACCGGAACGTATGGTTCCACCGGTCTCGCGGTCGCCGGCAAAGCCGTCTATGCCGCCGCGTGCGCCTTGCGTGACGTGTTGGTGGCCAGGGCGGCCGAATTGTCGGGTATTCCGGAGCGCGACTGTGTGTTGGAATCCGCGGGTGTGCGCTGTGGTGACCGGTCGCTGGACGCAGCCGCGTTGTCGGCAGGCGGTGATCTCAGCGCACGCGTCGACCATGGCGAAAGCGTCAGGTCGGTGACCTTCAATGTGCAGGCATTCCGCGTCGCCGTGCATCCCGACACCGGCTCGATCCGCATTCTGCAGTCGGTCCATGCCGCCGACGCGGGTACGGTGCTCAATCCCGTGCAGTGCCGTGGACAGGTGGAAGGCGGCGTAGCCCTGGCGATCGGCTCGGCGTTGTACGAGGACATGGCCAGCGACCGGGGAGCGGTACGCGCGGGGACGTTGCGGGACTACCACGTGCCCCAGTTCATCGATATTCCTCGGACCGAGGTGTACTTCGCTCGCACGGCCGATGCGTTGGGACCGCTGGGTGCGAAATCGTTGGGCGAGTCGCCGTACAACCCGGTTGCTCCGGCGCTGGCCAATGCTATTCGAGCTGCGGTCGGCGTCCGTCTGGACCGACTGCCGATGACCGCCGACCGCGTGTGGGCCGCGCTGCGGGAGCATGGGGTGGCAACGACCGAAGCGGCGCACTAGTCCGATTCCATCTCCGCACCTCGAGTGTCCCGCGACACAGTCGAGTTGTGAAAGTACTCACACTGTGATGTCGGCGCGCGTGTCGCGGCGGGGTGGCCGGGCGATAGCTAGCAGTACGAGCGTTACGCTGAAATTGCACGTCAGGGCTACCGGCCGGTAGATCGCACTCTTGCAATTCTGAGGCAAATTTCGCAAACTTAGCAAAACGGCGAGAAAACCTAGCTGCGATTCACAGTAGTGACAGGTAGACGCCTATTTCTTCGTGTGCCATCGTGTTGAAGTACACCCCATGGGCCTAGCAAGACTGCAAAATGTCGCTCCAGCAGTTCGAGTAGTCGTTAGCTCGACCGGGCGACATGGACCGAAGAAAGAAGTGGAGTCACAGATGTCGACCACCGGCACCCCGAAGACCGCCGCGGAGATTCAGCACGATTGGGACACCAACCCGCGGTGGAAGGGCCTCACCCGTAACTACACCGCGGAGCAGGTGTCGAAGCTTCAGGGCACCGTCGTCGAGGAGGCCACGCTCGCTCGCCGCGGCTCGGAGATCCTGTGGGATCTGGTCAACAACGAGGATTACATCAACTCCCTCGGCGCCCTGACCGGCAATATGGCCGTGCAGCAGGTTCGCGCCGGCCTCAAGGCCATCTACCTGTCGGGCTGGCAGGTCGCCGGTGATGCGAACCTGTCCGGTCACACCTACCCCGACCAGTCGCTGTACCCGGCCAACTCGGTGCCGGCCGTGGTTCGTCGGATCAACAACGCGCTGCTGCGCGCCGACGAGATCGCCAAGGCCGAGGGCGACACCGCGGTCTCCAACTGGCTCGCGCCGATCGTCGCCGACGCCGAAGCCGGCTTCGGTGGCGCGCTGAACGCCTACGAGCTGCAGAAGGCCATGATCAACGCGGGCGCCGCCGGCGTGCACTGGGAAGACCAGCTCGCCTCCGAGAAGAAGTGTGGCCACCTGGGCGGCAAGGTGCTGATCCCGACCCAGCAGCACATCCGCACCCTGACCTCCGCGCGTCTGGCCGCCGACGTCGCCGACGTGCCGTCGGTGATCATCGCCCGCACCGATGCCGAGGCCGCCACCCTGATCACCTCCGACGTGGACGAGCGCGACCGTCAGTTCCTGGACGGCACCCGCACCGCCGAGGGCTTCTACGGCGTGCGCAACGGCATCGATCCGTGCATCGCCCGCGCCAAGGCCTACGCCCCGTACGCCGACCTGATCTGGATGGAGACCGGCACCCCGGACCTTGAGCTGGCCAAGAAGTTCTCCGAGGCCGTGCGCAGCGAATTCCCCGACCAGCTGCTGGCCTACAACTGCTCGCCGTCGTTCAACTGGAAAGCGCACCTGGACGACGCGACCATCGCGAAGTTCCAGAAGGAGCTGGGCGCGATGGGCTTCAAGTTCCAGTTCATCACCCTGGCCGGTTTCCACTCGCTCAACTACGGCATGTTCGACCTGGCCTACGGCTACGCCCGCGAGGGCATGACCGCCTACGTCGACCTGCAGGAGCGCGAGTTCGCTGCCGAGGAGCGCGGCTACACCGCCACCAAGCACCAGCGTGAGGTCGGCGCCGGCTACTTCGACCTGATCGCGACCACCGTCGATCCGAACACCTCGACTGCCGCGCTCAAGGGTTCCACCGAAGAGGGCCAGTTCCACTGAGCAACGCCTGAGGTTTTCACATCGGTCTCACGCCGCCGGCGATTGGCGGCCGCCCTCGGTGGTAACCGAGGGGAGTGAGGTTCTCGACGTGAAAGCCGACATTCCTCTACTCCGGTAGGGGTGTACTGCCCTCCCCGCCGAACAGCCCCGGCGGGGAGGGCATCCCTATACCTTGGACCCTCGAAGGGCGCGCTCGTACCGGAGCGGCGCCGTTCGGAAACAGCCACCCCACAGCCAGACAACCCAGCAGGAGCGGGACGTGAGCAGCGAAAAGATCCAACGCGTCGGTGTCATCGGCGCCGGCCAGATGGGCGCCGGAATCGCGGAGGTGTGCGCCAGGGCGCACGTCGACGTGTTGGTGTACGAGCAGACCCGGGAACTGGCCGCGGCGGGTCGCGCCCGCATCCTGCGGTCGCTCGATCGGGGCGTGAGCAGCGGCAAGATCACCGAGCGCGAACGCGAACAGGCTGCCTGGCGGCTGCGGTTCACCTCCGACATCGGCGACTTCGCCGACCGCCAGCTGGTGGTCGAGGCGGTACTCGAAGACGAGAAGGTGAAGACGAGCATCTTCACCGAACTCGACAAGGTGGTCACCGACCCGAATGCCGTGCTGGCGTCGAACACCTCGTCCATTCCGATCATGAAGATCGCCGTCGCCACGGCCAACCCCGAGCGCGTGGTCGGCATGCACTTCTTCAACCCGGTTCCGGTGTTGCCGCTTGTCGAATTGGTCACCACGCTCAAGACCAGCGAATCGGTTGCCGCACGGGCGGATGCCTTCGCCAGCGAGGTGCTCGGCAAGCAGGTCGTGCGCTCGGCCGATCGCTCCGGTTTCGTGGTCAATGCCCTGCTGGTGCCATATCTGTTGTCGGCCATTCGCATGGTCGAATCCGGTTTCGCCACCAAGGAAGATGTCGACAAGGCGATGGTGCTCGGCTGTGCCCACCCGATGGGCCCGCTGGCGCTCACCGACCTGGTCGGCCTCGACACCGTGAAGTCCATCGCCGACTCGATGTACAGCGAGTTCAAAGAGCCGTTGTATTCGGCTCCGCCGCTGCTCATGCGGATGGTGGAGGCCGGTTTGTTGGGCAAGAAGACCGGGGCTGGTTTCTACCAGTACCGGTCGTGATGCGCACCACTCACAGCGCCCACCGCGTTTCGGGCGCACGACCTGGCCGAAGACCGCCATCGGCTTAAGCTGCAAGGGCGCCGACCGGTTCGCGGTGGGCGCCCTTGCAGGTGATCGAAAGGGAGTATCCCGCTCATGGTGAACGTGACCGACGGCTACGGGTCGAGCATCCTCGGCTATCCCAGAATCGGGCCGCACCGCGAGCTCAAGCGGGCGCTGGAAGGATATTGGCGCGGCACGCTCGGCCGCGACGAGTTGGAAGCGGTCGGCCGCGACATCCAGGACGCGCAGTTCAGTGAACTGGCCGCCACCGGCCTGACCCAGGTGCCCGGCAACACCTTCTCCTTCTACGATCACGTGCTGGACAACGCGCTGCTGTTCGGCGCGGTGCCGAAACGGTTTGCGCCGTTCCAGGAGGGCATGCACCCCCTGGACTTCTACTTCCTGATGGCACGCGGCCGCCCGGATCTCCCTCCGCTGGAGCTGGTCCGGTTCTTCGGCACCAACTATCACTACCGCCAGCCCGAGTTGTCCGCCGACACCGAGTTCGCCCTGCGACCAGACGCGCTGCTCGACGAATTCGACCGTGCGAAGGAGCAGGGCATCGAGCTGCGGCCGGTGGTCCTCGGTCCGGTGTCGCTGCTGCTGTTGTCCAAGGCCGGGCACGTTCCCGGCGAGTCCGGCGGCTTCGACACGCTCAGCTTGCTGGAAGCGTTGCTGCCGGTCTACGAGGAGCTGTTCGAGATCCTCGCCAAGCGCGGCGCCACCTGCGTGCAGCTGGACGAACCGGCATTCACCAGTGAGCGCACCCCGGCCGAGCTGGCCGCGTTCGAGGCCGCCTACCAGCGGCTGGGCACCGCGCCGCTGCGCCCGCGGATGTTGGTCACCGGTCAGTACGGCGATTTCGGTGAGGCGTTGACCATCTTGGCCGACACTGCCGTCGAGGCGATCGGCCTGGATCTGGCCAGCCACCGAATCCGACCGGAGGACCTGGCGAAGATCCCGGGCATTCGGCGCAAGCGGCTGTACGCGGGCGTGATCAGCGGTCGCAATGTGTGGCGCGCGGACCGTTACGTGACGTTGGAGTACCTGCACGAGCTGGCTCAGGTGTGCCCGGATCTGGTGGTCTCCACGGGGACGACGCTGCTGCACGTGCCCTACGACGTCCTCGCCGAATACGACATCGAGGGCCATGTCGCCGACCGGCTCGCTTTCGCCAAACAAAAGGTGGGCGAGGTGGTTTCGCTGGCGAAGGCGCTCACCGAGGGGCCGTCGGAGAAATGGCGCAAACGGCCGACCGAGGTGCACTTCAAGCAGAAGCATGCGGTGCGGCAGCGGGTCTACGCCGTCACCCCGGATATGCGCGCACGCGAGTCCTACGAGGTGCGCCGGGAAGCGCAGCAGCGCAGGCTGAATCTTCCTCCCGTCCCGGCGACCACGCTGGGGTCCTTCCCGCAGACCACACCCATCCGGCGCGCGCGCCACGACCTCGGTGAAGGGCGACTGTCCTACGACGAGTACCGCAAGCGGATCGAGGCCGAGATCGAGTCGACGATCCGGCTGCAGGAAGACATCGGTCTGGATGTGTTGGTGCACGGCGAACACGAGCGCAACGACATGATCCAGTACTTCGCGGAGTTGCTCGACGGTTTCGCGACCACCCATTTCGGCTGGGTGCAGGTGTACGGGTCGCGCTGTGTGCGACCGCCGATCCTGTACGGCGACGTCTCACGCCCGGCGCCGATGTCGGTGGAATGGATCAGCTACGCCCAGTCGCTCACCGACAAGCCGGTCAAAGGCATGGTGAGCGGACCGGTCACCATGGTCGCGCGGTCGTTCGTCCGCCAGGACCAGCCACTGCACGAAACCGCCGACCAGGTGGCGTTGGCCATCCGCGACGAGGTGGTGGATCTGGAGAAGGCGGGTATCGCGATCATCCAGGTCGACGAGCCCGCGATCCGGGAGATGCTGCCGCTGCGACCGGAGGGCAGGGCGGAATACCTGCGGTGGGCGGTCGGTGCATTCCGGTTGGCGACCTCGGGTGTGCGAGCCGAGACGCAGATCCACACGCATATCGGCTATTCCGGCCGCGCCGAAGTGGTCGAGGCGATCGAGGAACTCGACGCGGATGTCACTGCGATCGTGGCCACCCGCTCCATCGAGTGGGTGCTGCGCGCGTTGAACGAGGACGGCGCTTCCGGGTATGGGCTCAGTCATGGCGTCGGCCCCGGGGTGTACGAGAGCCGTTCCGCACGCATCCCCGATATCGACGAGTTGGACGAATTGTTGACCGCGGCAGCGGAAGCGGTGACTCCACAGCGGTTGTGGGCGAATCCGGATGGTGGTTTGAAGACCCGGCACTATTGGCAACTCGAGCCGTCGCTGCGCAATATGGTGGCCGCGGCCCGGCGTATCCGTAGGCGACTCGAAGCCGGCGGGTGAGGTAGCACCGACGTGTTATCCGCTGCGGCGCCTGGTCGAACTGTAGGGTTCGGCCATGGAAATCGACAGCGGCTGGCCGGATTCGCCGAGCTCCGAAAACATGCTGGTGCTGTATTTTCGACAGTCAGGCGCACATGGATGTAGTGGCTCGAAGCCTACGTGAATTCGGTGTCGAGCCCGTGCCTGCAGAAAATCCGTTCTGGGCGGACAATGGCGGTGTGCTCTTCCCCGACCCGGACTGGTGGCGGGTCGCACTGATGCCACGCCCGGTCTACTGACAACCAGTTGTTCGCAGGTCATCTCACCGATCTATCACTTGTCGGTGATGTGGGAAGTCGTGTCCCCGGATACCGTCATGTCTCCTCGCTGGTTGCATCCAACCGTTCGGCCACCACGCGCGGCAGCAGACGCCGTGACCAGGTATACCCGGAGCTCACGGCAACCACGTCGCGCCGGCAGCCGGTGGCTGCTGTGGCCGCATTACATGTGCAGTAGGTTGCAGTTGTGTTGGGATCAGGCATATGACTCGGGCACCTTTGACAGCCGACCGCGCGCAGGTCATCGCGTATCGGATCCTCGCGCAGCAGATGGACCGGCCAGTGGTCGAGCCTTCCCGGTTGGCCGTGCTGGAACTCGGTGTCCAGGACACCCCGTACGGCACGGCACGGCAGGCGCTTGCCGTCCGGGCGGGTCGGGTGGTCGACGACGAGTCGCTGCGGCTGGCGTGGTCACTGCGCGGAGCGCCGCACCTGCACCGTGCCGCCGACCTGCCGGCGCTGGCGGAGGCGCTCTGGCCGCTGAGCGAGGCCGACGCCACGATCCGGATCAGCAACCCGCAGATCAAGGCGGGGGCGAAGCTCGGTATCGCGGCCTTCACCCAGACCGCGGCGGCCTTTCGCAAGGTGGTCACCGGTCCTATGCGCAAGGGCGAGGTCAGCGCTGCGGTCAGCGCCCGGATCGACCAGTCCCTCACCTACGACTGCCGCTCCTGCCAGGCGCGCCACGTCTCCGGCGGGCTCTTCCAGCAGGCGGGACTCGCCGGCGGTGTCGGTGTGCGGGTGGACGGTTCAGCCACCGTGATCGAACCGCTGAATCCGCCGGTCCCCCCCGCGAGCGTGGCCGTAGGAACGTCACGGCTCATCGCCGACTATCTGCGACTGCTCGGCCCGGCCGGACCAGCGGAGGTGGCGAAGTTCCTCGGCACCACGCAGAAGCACCTGCGCCCGATCTGGCCCGACGATCTGGTCGAGGTGCACGTCGACGGAGAACGGACCTGGCTCACCTCGGATCGGGTGGACCAGTTCCAGAACGCGGCGATGCCGGATCTGACCCGGCTCCTGCCACCGTCCGACCCGTACCTGCAGGCCCGAGATCGGGCCCTGATCGTGCCGGACAAGGCTCGTCAGGCACAGGTCTGGAAGATTCTCGGAAGCCCCGGGGCGGTCCTGTCCGGAGGTGAGGTCGTCGGGGTGTGGCGGGCGCGGATGGCGGGTAAGCGCCTCGCTGTCACGGTCACGGAGTTCGAGCGGCTGCCGGCCACCGCGAAGGCCGAGATGACGGCCGAGGCAGAGCTTCTGCGTGCTGTGCGTGGTGCTGCCGACGTCGAGGTACGGGTCGAATCCTGAGTGGTCCGCTCCGGATCGAGTCCTGCCCGCCGGGCCTTGTCCTCGGCGGCGTGCGCCTCGGCATCCTTGACCATCCGGTCGATCTCCTCCTTGGACAGACCGGAGCCGTCCTGGATCTTGATCGTGTTCTCCTTGCCGGTGCCCTTGTCCTTCGCGGTCACGTGCACGATGCCGTTGGCAGCGATATCGACACTTCGAACTCCGATAGCAGTGGTTTCACGATGTCCCACAACGCATCCGGCACCAATCTTCGAGCAGGCCTGTCGACCACGGATCACACTATGCCCGACAACGAATTACACCCACGACGTGTTTTCCGCTGCGGCGCCTGGTCGAACTGTAGGGTTCGGCCATGGAAATCGACAGCGGCTGGCCGGATTCGCTTCGAGTCGCGCAGGTTCGGATTGCTCGTCCGACCGACCGGCTCGATGCAGTGGTGCGGTTCTATGTCGATGGTCTGGGGCTTCGCGAGCTGGACAGATTCGTAGACCATGCCGGGTATGACGGCGTCATGGTCGGCTTGCCCGGGACTGGATACCACCTGGAATTCACCACCCACGTGGACGGCAGCCCAGGAGATGCGCCGAGCTCCGAAAACGTGCTGGTGCTGTATTTCGACAGTCAGGCGAGCATGGATGTAGTGGCTCGACGCCTGCGTGAATTCGGTGTCGAGCCCGTGCCTGCAGAAAATCCGTTCTGGGCGGACAATGGCGGTGTGCTCTTCCCCGACCCGGATGGTTGGCGGGTCGCACTGATGCCACGCCCGGTCTACTGACAACCAGTTTTTCGCAGGTCATCTCACCGATCAACACTTGTCGGCACCGACTGCGTACATGGCTACGATGACCTCCAATATTACTTTCTCCGATTCAACGGTCCGAAGGTATTTCAAATCGGTACGTCATGGTGACCACCGATCCGGCGACGTCGGTGATGATGCGGACCGCGCCGGCGCCGGAGGAGCCATGGAGTGAACCGCGGGTGTTGGTGGAGAATCCGTCTGGTAACACGAACCCGGATGCCAATACTCGAATCGTGCTCTGCAGCAAATTTGCTGATATACAGTTCTTTTCGAGTGCATTCACGGCAGGTGGTGGATCACGATTCTCGGGTTCGGGTCGTGCTCTGTAGCGGTGGGTCTTGCGGTCGCGGTCGATGCTCCAGGATTCGGGCGGATACATCTGTCGATCGACGGCTCGTGCCCGTACGGCGATGGACCCGCACGGCGATGGATAAGCCAGGAACACTTCGATCCGGCGGCTCTCGGTGCACGGGCTGGGCCGGAGTACTGGCGTTGTACCCCGGCCGAGCGGACAGGTATTGACGGGCCGTTTTCCGGTGCGCCATCGGCTAGCTTTCGGGGCTGTTGAACTCGCCGTCAGTTATGCCAGCGGTGAATGCGTCCCACTCACCGGGGCTGAACACGAGCGTTGGCCCGCTCGGATTTTTGGAGTCACGTACGCCGACCATGCCCCTATCAAGATGCGCCACCTCTACACACTCCCGACCGGCTTGGCTACGGCTGCTTTTGAACCATTTCGCCCCGGATAGGTCACCGTTCACGGTCGTACTCCCTTGCTATCGTTCGCAGCAGGCTCCTGCTCAGGTCCGCATCCAGGGCGGCATTCCTGATGCTCTTGCATCGCTGCATGTAAAAGTCCACGTCAGCGGAATTTTCAAGATACAGAGTACCCACCGCACCCTCGAGGTAGATCACTGGTGGCTCGGACTGGCCAGCCGAGGAAGTGGCCTCACCAAACTCCAGAATTACGAACGGCGGCATGGCTATTCCATCCGGAAACCCGGCGGCGAAAGGGAGTACGCGAAGTGTAACGTTGTCACGGGTGGACATGTCCGCCATGTGGCGGAGTTGCGTAGTCATGACCTTGCGATCACCACAGACACGTCGTAGTGCAGCCTCACCGATGGTCACGTCGAAGGCTACTGGACGCCGATTGCGAGTGAGGATGTGTTGCCGCTGCGCTTTGATCTGGACTCGTTGCTCCCACTGCTCTGGCGTCTCCTGTGGCCACGCCAACGATACGAGCGCTCGGTCGTACTCGGCAGTCTGGAGTAGCCCAGGAATCAAGTCTGGCTGGTAAGAGGTCAGTTCTACCGCTGCCGACTCGAGGCCTACATACACGTCGAAGTTCTTGGGGATGAGTTCTCCGTATTGGTGCCACCAGTTCTTTACGTTTGCCTGTTTCGAGAGCCCGACGAGGGCGGTCGTCAGGTCTTCTGGCATCCCATACAGGTCGCAGGCTGCTCGGATGTCACGTGATCGAATCCGAGAGTTCATTCCCTTCTCGAGTCGCTGGAGGCTGCTTGTCCCAATCTCCAAGAGTTCGGCGGCCCGTACTTGCGTGAGCCCAGCGCGGGTACGCCACTCCGTGAGATGTCGGCCTAGCTGCCGGCGCGGCACTGTAGATCCTGTCTCCACAAGTCTCCCCTGTTTCCAACCCCGTTACGGGTGAACAAAATTACCCGTCTCGGGTACATCATGACACTGAACACGGGTTGAACGCTGGTATTTCGTGGACGTTTGTTGATTGCCGTCATTTCAACGCACCCGAGTCGGCGTCACCGCTTTCATGGTGGTGCGTCCGGCCGGCAAGTGCGGAACCCATAACCGCTCCACGAGGAGCGCTACCGTTCCCGGTGCGTAGGTCAAGGGAGTGCTGGGGCCGGGCGTACTACCAGTCATTCAACACAAGCAGAGGTGAAACCCTTGGTACACAAATGTTTTGGTACGCAGGCTCGGGCGTGCTGTGGTTCGGCGTTTGACGTGCCTGAAGTCAGCGAGTTATGGACCATCGCCGTACCCGTCGTCATCGCACGGCGGGTCAAGGCTCGGATGCTCGACCGTGGCGTGTTCGGACAGACGTACTCGCCGCCACGCTCGAGTGCAGACACCACGCGCACATGGGTATTCGTCGTGCGGCCCGCGATATTGACGAATGGGTTGATCGCGCAGGTGCGGCGCTTGGGAGTGCGCATCAGCCGCCACGCATCGAACACGCGCGTGCGCCACACCAAGTTGAACGCCCGACCTCGCCCATCCGCACGCGAGCTATTGGATGTGATTTGCGATGTCACTGTCCCGGCTATCCACGGAGGGCAGACACGTGCATGCGCATGAAACGACTGGACCCGACTCGTCACGTGACTTCGGGATGAGCGCCGCTGATCTCGCTTCTGTGGCTGGGGCGCTCCGGGCAACCTCGGACGACTACACGCAGGCGCCGGCCGACGAGCCCGTGGCGTGGATGCGGCGCAGTGACGGCACATGGTGTCCGGTGTATGCCGACGGGTGGGTGGGTCCAGGGTTCTCCTGGGCGCAAATGCTCGCTGCACGTGGTGAAGACCTCGGTGATGTGCTCGTGTCGCTGGTCGAGGCCGGGTTGCTCGGTCAGCGCGATCGGAAGAGTTGATATGGCCGTCGATATCGCCGAAAGATCGGTGCTCGGCGCTCTGTACGTGCAACGTGAGACGCGACGATGATCAAACCTACGGCTATCGGCTATCTACGCCGCGATATCTCCGGAATCAGCCAACCCTGGCACGAAATTCAGATCCGCAGTCTTGCGAAACGACTCGGCTACAACCTGGCCAAGACGATCGTGTTCACCGCCAACACCGGTGCGCCGATCCCGCTGCTGATCGATGCGGTCGAGGCAGCTGGTGCGGAGGCAGTGTTCGTGCCCAACCTCTGGCACTTCGACTCGCACTTACCGGCCGAACTCGTGAAGTCCGCTGACGTGATCACCCTGACTCCACCGCGCCTCTATCAACGGAAGCCACCGAACCTGTCCGGAGCGTGAGACGTTCATCGCCAACTGCAAAAGCCTTTCGGGCTTCACGGGCCACGGGCGGGATCAGGCCCTGCTTTGTCAGAGCCATTGTTCGGGAACACCTTTGCTCACCTCCTATGCGAGCTGCGTTGTGTAAGGTGTGCGGGATACAGGAGGCAGAAACCGGGGCTGCGAAAGCTGCCACCGGTTTCTGCCTCGGAATCGGTCCGCCCATTCCCCTCCAGCGGGCGGACCGACGTCACCACGCCGAAGGTGTCGGCGTATCAGTTGGGTTGAGCTGCAACGTCCACGGTGTATGCGATGCGGAGGGTGCAGCCGGACCCGTGGTCGCACTGCGCCGCCCGCCACGGCACACCAGGCGTTCGCCGCTCACGCCCGCGCCCGGTTCTGCGCGGCGTGAATGCCCGCCAGGAACTCGGTCTTGCCGACGCCGGACCCGGCGATCACCTGCATACGTTGCTGACCGACCGTGGCCGGGACTAGCAGCAGATCGCAGTTCGGCGCGGTGAGCTGGGCCGACCGGCGGCGGTCGGTCATGGAATCGTCGGGCATGAGGATGCCGATGCCGTAGCGAACGTCCTGGTCTACCTCGACGGGGATCGGCGCGGTCATCACGCGGGCCGCATCGACCACCGACAGACCTACGGTGTCCTCGTCCAACGACACTTCGACCGATCGCGCTACCTGTTCGTCGTCGGTGGTGGTCATCGCGGGTGCGGCCTTCGAGCAGTTCGCGGCGCAGCAGGCGGCGGCCTATGAGGAACCGCCCGGCGATCCGGTGGTGCCCGCGGCCAGCGACGCGACCAGCCAGGGCCACAGCTGGCCCCGATCCGGCCCCATCGGACACTCGGATCATGGCGGCGACCACCAGCGCGAATGATAGCGCGGCCCCGGCCATCAGCGGCCAGCGTTCCGGGGTGAGCCACAGCCAGAACCGTTGGTGTTTGGACGCGGCATATCCGCGGTTGCCGATGCCGAACCCGATTCCCAGCGGAACCAGACCCGGCGCGGCGACAACGCCGAAGACCAGGCCGATGGCGGCTATGGCGATGGCGGCCGACGGTTCGCTGCCTCTGTTGCCGGCCTGGTTGGCCCCGGGGGCGGCGGTGAGTGGGTTGGTCACGCTGAGCCTTCCTTCGGTTTCCTGTGCGTTCTCCGGGCGGTGGTGCCGCCGCGGCGACACCTCTGCAATGGCGTTGGAAACGGAAGGTGCCCCCTGGGCTGTCACACTGGGACGGCGCGACAGCCTGTAGCTACAACCGCCGATTGTACTCAGTTAACCGCTTACTTTCAACAGTATCGATGCTTACTTTAGTTATCAAAGATAGTTATTGTCTGATCGGATCCGAGTCGATGGCGTTGGAAACTAAAGGTTGCGTTGCCGGTAACTGCTTGATGCAATCGGGTAGTATCGGCGAAAATGTGGACGTAGCAGCCTTGCTGCGCGCGTTTCTACGTAGAGTCGAGGCGATGACTACACAACACCCCGAGTATTTGGGCCAGGTAGCGCTTGCACGGCGTGAGGCCCTGGGTCTGACCAAGCAGGCGGTTCACGCAACCGTCGGGCTGAACCCGTTGACGATCAGCAAGATCGAGAACGGCGAGGCCGGGCGCATCCGCAAGGACACGCTGACCAGGTTGGACAAGGTGTTGAAGTGGAGGGACCGCTCGGCCGAGTTCGCGTTCACGATGCGGCGGCCGCCGGTGGAGATCGACGCGGATTCCCTGGAGGAACCCATACCGAGCGTGCTCTACATCCCGTTTCCGCCCGAGCTGATCCAGACCACCGTGAAGATGGCCGAGCAGGTGGCCGACACCGCCGGCAGTGATGAGCGGTTGGCCTCGATCGTGAACAGCATGGACATTGTTGCCGACCGCATCCTGCGCGCCTGGACCATCGCTGATGTAGAACGGCAGCGGTTCGAGGGCACGCTGAGTTCAGCGACGATAGAGATGCTGCTTGGTCACTACATGCGCCGGACTCCGCAGGCCCCCACTGGCCAGGATCAGGACGAACTCATGTATCTGCGTTGGCTGCTGGGCCGCCTCCCGGATAACGTGCCCGCCGAGCAGGAAGAACGTTTTGTGCAGCGGTGGGCGCGGGTGCAGCAGATATTTGCCGCGCCCCGCAGGATCAACGAATGAGGAACAACCTGAATGTCAGTCCCGTTGTCCAACAAAATCGAACATATGATCGAGTATGCGCATCGCTGGAATGAACCCGCGCTGAGTAATGAACAGATAGCCACCGAACTCACGAAACAGCTGGGCCGCACCATCGAGCCCGCGTACATCGAGAACCTGCGCAACGGGACCACCGTTGTGATTCCCCGCGACATCGCCGAAACGCTGTGCGCGTTGTGCGGTGTGACAGATGTGGCCTACCTGCTGCCTCACGGCGACGAAGATGTCGACCTCGATCTGCGGGTGCAGCTGTGGACCTTGGCGCGTGACCGCGGAGTTCAGCACGTCGCGGCGCGTGCCATAACACGCGACAAGCTCGGGGAGCTGATCGCCGACCTACAGGCGCTACCTGCCCGCACCCGGTAATCAGCCCCCGGGCCGCGGCTCACTTGATCCTGCGGAACTCGACTTCCAGGTTGGACGGCCGCAGCGTCAAATTCTCTTCTACGTCCAGTTCGCTCCTGCCGTCCAAGTCGAAGTCACGCACCAACGAGGCGATGATCAACTTGGCCTCGTGCAGTGCGAATGCTTGACCGATGCAGGAACGCGGACCCGTGCCGAAGGGCCGGTAGGTCCACGGCTTGGGTCGGAATCCGTTCTCGAGCCACCGATCCGGCCGGAATTCCTCGGCGTCAGGGCCCCATACGCTCGTATCGCGGTGTACCGCCAACAGCAGCACAAACACCCACTCACCTGCGGAGATGTCGTATCCGCCGAGCGTGGTGTCTTCGCGTGCGGCCCGGAAGAATCCGGGTGCGGTGGGCCACAGTCGCAGTGTTTCGGAGATCACCGCATCGGTGACCTTCAGCTTGGCCACATCCTCGTATGCGATCCGGCCATCGGTGGTCACCGCAGTGGCCTCGGCTCGAACACGGGCCGCGAGTTCGGGGTTCCGTGCCAGGAAGTATGTAGCGAACGCGAGTAGGTTGCCGGTGGTTTCGTGCCCCGCGACGAACATTGTCAGCACTTGGTCGGCAATGTTGTCATCCGGCAACGGCAACCCGTTCTCAGGGTGCAACATTCGATCGAGCAGGTCGGGGCACCGCTGGCCGGTGCCCCGGCGGGTCTCGATGACCTCGATCACCGTTTGTTTCATGAGTGCGATGTCCTCGGCGTGTTGGCGGGCCCGTTTGCCGCCGATCAGCTTGCCTACCATCGGAATCGCCGACTCCTGGACGTGGGAGAACACTCGGGTCAGCGCGGCGGCGAACGGGGCTCGGCCCGCCGCGCGAGCGTCGAACGCGCCGACCGAGTACCCGAAGCCGGCCCGGCCGATGATCTCGAGGGCGGTGTCGCCCATCATCGCTGCGGTGTCGGTGACGTTCCTGGCATCGCCGAGCCACTGCGCGGTCAGGTCCGCCACGCTCAGCATCGTGTCGTGATAGTCCGCCATCGCGCCGGGGACGAACCCATGAATGAGCACCTCGTGTCCGCGTTTCCACTCCGGAGAATCGTTGGCGGCGGTGAACAGGCCGTCACCGGCGATCTCGCGTAGCTTTTCATACGGGCGGCCGAAATGCCGTTGCCAGACCTTCTCGTCGATGATCTCCCGCATGAGGTCCGCCGAGCCCGCGAATGTCAAATGCACCCCGCCGACGAACGTGCGACGGTACAGCGGGCCGAGCCGCGAAAACTGCCACAACGTCTTCTGGTTCGGGCGTTTGCGGTCTATGCCGAGCACATCACCCAGAATCGGAATACGGTTGGGTGGGTGCGGGATGCTCCGCGCAGCGAGTTTCGTCGTTGTTGTCATGCGGCTGCCTTTCCGACGTTCGTATCAGGGCTTCTACAGTGGGCTGACCTGAGTCGATCGGGTCCGAGCCCACTCACGGGCAATTTCCAGCACAAACTTTTCGTCTCCCACCCAGAGCGGGGCGGCCGCGGCCTGGTCGCCCTGCTCGGCGGCGTCGGCGGTATACGCTGCGCGCAAGGCTTGGCAAACCTGCGGTGGGGTGGGATCGGGATCGAGACATGTCAGCCACGGAGCCACGGAAATCATCGTGTCCTCGATCTCGATGCGCATCCGGTGTTCAGTGACCTGCGGCAATGTATTCCGCGCGCGAACGTTCAAGCGCATCTCCGGCCGTGCGGCCATCATGTCTTCCCACATCGGCCCGAGCACTCGAATGTTCCGCGACGCTGAATCTTTACCTAGCCGTATCGCCAGCGATGTAGCGATGGACGGCATACCCAGGAGCATCAGCAGCGCAACCGGGAGCAGGAACAACAAGTCGTTGTGTTCGGCGCGTTCGGCGCCGACCTGGCCCGGCACTCCCGCGCTGATCATCCACCCTGTCACGGTCCGAGTCAGACCGTCGATCCACGATAGTGCGACGCATACCGCGATGGTCGCTCCGAGCGCAGCGCGAGCACGGTTCTGCTGCCAATTCCATATCAAACTCAGTGCAGTGATCAGAGGCAGGATCTCGGCCACCATGGTGGGCAGGGAGTAGACCGTCATGTAGACCCCTGGTCGCCAGCCCGACAATTCCTCGATCGCCACATTCACCGCTCGCGCCGGTGTGGAGATCCACGCCAGGGCCCCGGCGAGTACCGCAACGCTCACCGAGATCAGCGGCACCACACAGCCTCGAACCGGTCGACGCGCCCGCCACAGCAAGCCAATCCACAAGATCGCGCCTGCTCCAACGAGCGCGGCCGTATGCGCTGCAAGCCGCACATCCGCCAGTGATATCCACCGAGTCAGTACCTCTTGCACGGCTCGGTCTCGCAGAAGCGCGATGCACCAGAAGGACCCGATCAGCACCACCGCCGCCCAATCCAGGCGCGCCCGCTCGACCAGCACGGACATCCGTAGCACCACCACGACCGCGATCCATGTCAGCAGGGCTGCGGCGACCGGCTCGGATAGCGACGAGCTTGCCTCGGCCACCAGCAGGGGGCTGGGGCTCATCGCCACATCAGTTCGACCAGCGATGCCGCCCTGTGTCCCGCGCCATCGATGTCATCTGGTCGGCCCCGGCTCAGCCCGGCCAAGTGCGTACCGAGCCATTCCGCTTCCCATTCCGCAGTCGAGTCGAAGTGCTGGCGGTGCAGTACTTCGCGTACTCGTTGCGGGTCCAGGCCCTCGACCAGCAGGGAATCCGTGACTTCGAACTTGTCGTCGCCACGGTGATCGAGCAGTACATGACCGATCTCATGCATAATCTCCTGGCGCTGTCCTCGAGGCGACCGTGCTGGGTCGTACTTGACAACAAGTTCGTTCTGAGTGACCCAGAGTGCACCACAGCGTGACACCGACGGCACATGCACCCGCCACGGGTCCAACACGATCCGCTTGCCGAGCCGATCGGACAGATACACCGTGAACTCGCCTACAGTCCATGGTGGCGTCAGAGAAATCCCATCCAAGATCCCCTGTAGTCGGTTCTCCTCCATCACCACGCGACCTGACCTCCAGGCTCTCTACGCGACCTTCAGTACCGGCTAGTTTCTACGTGCCGACTGCGTACAACACGGCCACGCTGCCACGTATATACCACCGACTTTCTACCAGCAATCACCTCACAATACCTGGGTGAAATAAGCAGGGTAACTACAGGTTCTCCCATAAGATTCGCCATTCGACTAGCCGTGTCTCCGCGCCGCCCCCGGCCCGCATTTCGTTTCCCGAAGGTCCGTTCGACCACCCAGCGGCGGGGCCGGACTTCGAAACCGGTCGCGGTGTCGCTGCGTTTCTCGATCTGGACTGTCTTGGTGAGAACAGTTTTCGCCCAAGTGACCATTCGTCCGGTGTAGCCGCCGTCGGCGAACACATACGTGATGGTGGCGAAGGGGACCGCCATTGCGGCCAGCAGCCGGTGTGCGGCGTCACGGTCCTGGATCGAGGCCGCGGTGACCACAACGGCCAGCAGCAGGCCGTTGGTGTCGGTGGCGATGTGGCGTTTGCGGCCCTTGATCTTCTTGCCCGCGTCGTATCCGACCGTGCCCGCGGCGATGGTGTCAGCGCTGCGGACGGTTTGCGAGTCGATCACCGCCGCCGTCGGCTGCGCATCACGCCCGGCGCGGGTCCGGGCACGATCACGCACTGTGTCGTGGATGCGTTGCCACGCACTGGCTTTGGTCCACCGCCGGTAGATGTCCTAGACGGTTTTCGCGGGAGGGAAATCGTGCGGCATGTGCGCCCAAGCGATCCCGCCTCGTGAGAGGTAGAAGATCGCATCACAGACCAGCCGCCGCGGCCACTTCTCCCGCCGACCACCCTTGCCGCCGGAATCCCGAATGGTGGCAGCAGCGGCTCCAGGATCGCCCACTGTGAGTCGGGATCGTCGCTGGTAGTGGCTGCCTCGGGCTCGGCGTTGGTGCCGGCGTCGCCATAATGACCATCACCGCACGCTCACGATGCTCGATCGGATAACGCTTGGGCATGCCCACATCCTCCACAGAGACGGAAGCGGCAGGAAGGAGTTGGTGGTGGCGGTCGGCTTCGGTGATCCAGCCGCGGCGTTGGGCGTCGTCGGCAAGTTTGCGGGCGTCGGTGCGTTGAGCGGCGAGGATCGGCAGGTAGGGGGCATCGGTGCGGAAGTTCGGGCATGTCGTGCAAGTAAATTGGACAATAGCGGCACTCGTAGTTGCAGACGCTGGACATGATCCACTCGACGACGACGCGACCGGTGTCGGCGTTGTCGGCCGGGGTGATCCGGAGCGGGATACGGGTCATGACCCTCCGTTTGGGCGGGTGGCGATGATCAACTCGGTGGTGAGGTGTTCGGTGAGCACGGTGTCGGGTCCGAACTTTTCGACGAGTGCGGCTCGCAGGTCCCGGGCGAACGCCGCGCGGGCGGACTCGTCGCTGAATTGGCCTGGTGCGCTGTAGGAGAAGGAGAACTGGAGCTCGATCACGGAGTCGATGTCGCGGTGCAGATCCCAGTGCCAGGTTGTGATGTCGATGTCGATGTTGGAGAACGGTGAGGTGGCCAGGACTTCGGTGTGGGTGATGCGCGGATGGGTGTAGGTGCTGGTACCGGCGCGGCGCTGCGGGCCGAGGTGGGCGGTGCGGACTTCGGTGACGATGTCGTGCCAGGGCGGTGCGGTGGCGGTGGCCGGGGGTCCGCCACTGGCCAGCACAACCGCACCGGTTGGGATGAGGCGATGGTCGAGGTCGGCCAGCAGTGCGGTGCGGTCGGTCCAGTGGAAGCTGGCGCCCATGGTGACCAGATCGAGGGCGGGCAGATCGAGGGCGCCTAGGTGGTAGGAGTCGCCTTCGCGCCAGCTGATGTTGTCGACCTCGGCTGTGGTGGCGAGCTTCGCTCCTTCGTCGAGCATGTGGGGATCGGGGTCGACAGCGTGCACGTGGGCGACCAGCGGTGCCAGGCGCAGCGCGATCTGGCCGGTGCCGCGGCGCCACACTCCAGCCCCGGCTCTCTATTCCGAGATCTACGCGGGGGCAGGCAAAGCTGGTCCGGCTCGACGTACCGGACTTTGGCGCGCTCGAGGTCTGGGGTGCCGCATCGAAAAGAATGGAGACACTGGTGGAAAGGTTCTTGCATGGACGATGAAGCCCGAAGGAGGCACGCGGCCGGATAGAAGTGGTAGACCGGCAGTAGTAGCAACTTGACAGTTATCGAACTTGTGTTCGAATTCGGGTATCGTCTCGGGCATGCCCGAGTTCCAGCGCCGAGAATTCGCACTCCTCTGGCTCGACCAAGTGAAACAGCAGCTCGTGGATGCGGCCGCGTTCAGCAAATGCCTCAGCCCCGAACAGTTGGAGAACGCCGCCGGAAAGATCAGCGAAGCCCGGCGAATCCTTGCCGAACTCGCGAACTGAACAGCGTGCCGGCGCTCGGTTCAACTCCGGAAAACGCCACGTACAGATTCGCACACCCACCAGTGCAAGGGTATTCGCCATGTTGTCAACCGGCCCCGGGTGTTCGGGCCGCTGTGACCCCGCCTCGCGGCCGGTTGGAGCGATAGCGCACAGTGAGATTCGGCAGTGATCGACGAATCTGATGACGAACTGGTGAGTATGACTGCGAAACCGACCGCGTTGGGCTACCTGCGCCGCGATGTCTCCGGCGTGACCCAGACCTGGCACGAGACCCAGATCCGTAGTCTGGCGAGCCGGCTGGGGTATGAGTTGGCCAAAACCGTGGTGTTCGGGGCCAACACCAGCGAGCCGCTCGCTCGCCTGGTCGACGCGGTGCGCAAGATCGACGCCGATGCGGTGATCGTGCCCGATCTCCACCACATCGGCCCGGACGTGCCCACCGAACTCGTGGGTGTCTGCGAAGTGATCACCGTGCACCCACACCACACCTACCCCCGCAACCCCATACCGAACCCCTTCGACGCGTAAGGCTATGAGGCCGGCTGCTCGTCGTCGGTTTCCACGTCGTAGCGGCGGATGAAGGCGCTGGAGAACGCTTGTACCGTCGCGGTCACCGGGATGGCGAGCAGGGCGCCGGTTGCGCCGAGCAGCGCTGCGCCTGCCAACACTGCGCCGAAGGCGACCGCTGGGTGCATGTCCAAGGTGGTCGCGGTGATGCGTGGTTGCAGCACGTAGTTTTCGAACTGTTGATACAGCACGATGAAGCCCAGAATCCATAGGGCCGTGGTCGGACCGTGCACCAGCGCGACGATCACCGGTAGCGCGCCGGCCAGGTAGGTGCCGACCGTGGGGATGAACTGCGATACCACCCCCACCCACAACGCGAGGGCGAACGCCGACGGCAGATCCAGGATGCGCAGCATGACATAGTGCGCCAGGGTCGAGACGAGCGCGAGCAGTCCGCGCGAATAGATGTATCCGCCGGTCTTTTCCACCGCGATATCCCAGGCGCGCAGCACATGTCGTTGCTGCCGGGGCGGCAGCAACGAGCACACGGCGTGGCGGAAGCGTGGCCCATCGGCGGCGAAATAGAAGGTGAACAACAAGATTCCGAGGCCCTGGAAGATTGCGCCGACCGCGGCGGTACCGATGCCCCACACATTGCCCGCCAACCCGGAGAGGTAGCCCTCCAGCGTCGCACTCCAGTCGGTGGCGTATTTCTGGATGTCGGTGCCGGACAGCTCGGTGTCGAACGTGCGGTTGATCCACTCCACCACGTGGTCGGCGTACTCCGGCGTGTTCTGCACCAGGTTGCCGACCTCGTCGACCAGCAGTGCGCCCAACGTCCACCCGAACGCGGCGACCACGGCCACCAAGCCGAGGAACACCAATCCGGTTGCCGGACCTCGGCGGATCCGATGCCGGGCCAGCCAGTTCACCGCCGGCTCGATGGCGAAGGCGAGGAACAGCGAGACCAGCAGAATCGTCAGCAAGCCCCGCATGCGCTGGAGTATCCAAAAGGCCGCAAACAGTCCGGCGATCGTCGCCGCGGCGAGGAGGAACGCGCGTGGCAGCCACGACGGCATGCCCGTGACGCCGTTGGCGGGGTGCGCGGCTTCGTCGTTGTCCTTCACAGACACCACGCCAACGTACTCACACAGCGAGCCGATCGCTGTCCGGAAGCGCCGGGCAATGCCCGTGGCGCGTGGTAGGTCACATGGTCGAGACGTCGATGACGAAGCGGTAGCGGACGTCGCTGGCCACGACCCGACCATAGGCGTCGTCGATCGCGTCGGCGGAAATCAGCTCGATCTCGGGCCCGATCTTGTGTTCGGCGCAGAAATCCAGCATCTCCTGGGTTTCGGCGATGCCGCCGATCGCCGACCCTGCCAGCGAGTGCCGACCCCCGGTCAGGCTGAACGGTGAGACGGTCAGCGGCTTCTCGGGGAGACCGAGGATCACCAGCGAGCCGTTCATTTTCAGCAGGCGCAGGTAGTAGTCCAACGGAAGATTCGCCGAGACCGTATTGAGCATCAGGTCGAATCGGCCGCGCAGCTCGCGGAAGGTTTCCCGATCGCTGGTGGCGTAGTAGCCGCTCGCGCCGAACGCCTTTCCGTCGTCCTGCTTGCTCAACGAGCGGCTGAGCACGGTGACGTCGGCGCCCATCGCGGCGGCGATCTTGACTCCGACATGTCCGAGCCCACCCATGCCGATGATCGCGACCTGCTTGCCCGGCCCGGCGCCCCAGAACCGCAGCGGCGAATACAGCGTGATTCCCGCGCACAGCAGCGGGGCGGCGGCATCCAGCCCCATCTCGTCGGGAATCCGGACCACGAAATTCTCGGTCACCACCACGTGGGTGGAGTAGCCGCCGAGGGTGTTCCCACCCGGCTGCACACTGGAGTCGACGGCGCCGTTGTAGGTCATCGTCGCGCCCTTGGTGCAGTGTTGTTCCTCGCCGGCGCGGCAGGGCGGGCATTCGCCACAGGAATCGACCATGCACCCGACCCCGACACGATCGCCGACCCGATGTTTCGTCACCGCGGTCCCGACCGCGGCGACCACGCCGGTGATCTCGTGTCCGGGCACGCAGGGGTAGCGCGACCCGCCCCACTCGTTGCGTGCGGTGTGGATATCGGAGTGACAAATGCCCACGTAGGCAATATCGATCAGGACATCGTGAGGCGCCACGTCTCGACGCTCGATCGTGATCTTTTCGAACGAGCCGTCGGGGCTGGACACGCCATAAGCGGCAGCAGTGCTCATGTATGTATGCCTACTCGTCTATCGGTGTGATTGACAACCACAACACGGAAACAGCCTTGTTGGCGGCTCCATCGTTCCGAGACCTTCGTCCGTGGTCTGTGCGGACGGGCCGTCGGTGGCGACAATGGAGAAAACCGGTGCTTCGGCCGAAGCGGAGGAGCCATGGACAGACAGTGGCAGCGGACCACGCCGAACGGAACGCGTGGCGGCCGGGCGCTCGTCATGGTCGCGGCGCTTCTGCTCACGATGGTCGCCCTCATCGGCCACGGCGGCGAAGTGCCCGATCGAGTCGGTTCGCCTGCGGTCGGATCCTCGACGCCGGTCGAACTGGCCGCCCCCGAGACGATGGACTTGAACTGCGTCACCACGGTCGTGGAGCAGGCGCTGGTCAATATTCACGCTGTCGCCGAACCGTTCGGGGCGGGAGCTGCGGGGTCCGGCATCGTGCTCACCGCCGACGGTCAGGTGCTCACCAGCCACCACGTGGTCAAAGGCGCCGACAGGGTGACGGTCACCGACGTCGGTACCGGCGAGACCTACGACGCGGTGGTGCTCGGCTACGATTCCGACGCCGACATCGCGCTGCTCGACCTCCCTGCTGCGACGCGGCTGCCGGTCGCGACCATCGGCAGTTCGGCCGGGCTGCACCTGAGCGAGGAGGTCCTGGCCATCGGCAACGCCGGCGGTACCGGCGGCACGCCCACAGCGGTCCACGGCCCGCTCACCGCCCTCGACAGCACCATCGTCGCAGTCAACAGCTCTGATCTGTCGCGCAAATCGCTGCGCGGCATGTTGGAAGTCGAAGCAGCGATCACGTCGGGACAATCCGGCGGGGCGCTGGTGGATCGCAGTGCCTCCGTGGTCGGAGTCATCGCAGCGGCGTCGGGCGACCCGGAGCAGGTGCGGCTGCATCCGCCGAACGGCTACGCGGTGCCGATCGACTCGGCGATGCACGTCGTCGAACAGATCCGGGCGGGCAGGCCGACCGACACCGTGCATATCGGCCCCACCGCCACCCTCGGGGTGCTCGTCTCCGACGCGCTGCCCGCCGGCACCGGCGCCCGGGTCGACGTCGCCGTCTACGACATGCCGGCGCAGAACGCCGGTATGGGTGCGGGCGATGTGATCGTCTCGGTCGACGACCATCCGGTGACCAGCGCTCGGGCCGTGCGTGCGGAGCTGAACGTACGCAAACCGAACGACACCATCAGGTTGGGGCTCGAGGGCGCGGGCGGCCAGCGCACCGTGTCGGTGGTGCTGATCTCCGGTCCGCCGAAGTGACCCGGCCCGATCACACCAGCGACAGCCAGTAGTCCTGGAAGCGCAGGAACACCAGCAGCAGGACAACCGCGAAGAACAACACCACGATGGTCCATCGCCATTCGGCCAGGACGCCGAGCGGGCCGGGCCTGCGCCCCCACAGTTGATCGGTGGTCACCGCGAGCAGCGGTGTGACCACAGCCCAGACCACCATGCAGTAGGGGCACAGCGCGTTGATCCGGTACAGCGATTCGAAGATCAGCCAGCAGATGAACCCCACGCCCAGCGCAGTGCCCAGCCACAACCCTCCCCAGATCCAGCTCGGAAATCCCACTCCGGCCACCGACAGGATGCCGAGGGTGACCACGACCGAGAACCCGACGACGCCGATCAGCGGGTTGGGAAATCCGAAGACGGCGGCCTGATCGGTCACCATCACCGATCCACAGGACAGGATCGGGTTGAAGCTGCACGACGGGGTGTAGCCGGGGTCGGTGAACAGCTTGAACCGCTCCACTGTCAACGCCCCCGCGGCCAGCCAGCCGAGAACTCCACCGAGCAGCAGGATCCACGCGGCGCGTGGTCCCGCGGTGATCACGACGCCGCCGCGGCGCTGATCACCGGCTCGAGGCTGCGAGGAACCATGATTTCCAGATCGACTTTCTTACCGTCGACCAAGACCGTCGGGGTGGACAGGCCGATGGAATTCGCCACGTCCGCGGTGCGCGCCTTGATGTACTTGTCGTAGGTCCGATCGGAGATGCATTGGGCGACCGCGTCCTTGGCGTAGCCGACGCTTTCGGCGATCTCGATCAGCTGGTCGTCGGACTGGCCCGCGGTGCCCTCCAGCGGTTGCTGCTCGAACATCGTCGTCAGCCACTGCTGATACTTGGAGGGGTCGGCCTCGGCGACGCAGTAGGACGCGTTGCCGGCGCGCGAGGAGTACTCGTTGCCGGACTGGGGGTCGAGGAACGTGATCGTGTTGTATTCCACGACCGCAGTGCCGTCGTTCACGGCGTCTATGAGAACTTGGCCGTTGGACTGCTCGAAGAGCTTGCAGGCGGGGCATTGGAGGTCTTCGATGACCCGTACGGTGACCTTCGCGTCGGGCTTGCCGATTCGGATCGCACCGTTTTCGGCGAGGGAAGCGGAGATGCCGTCGAAGGTTGCGGCGATCGTGGGGGTAGGGCCGGGAGCGTCCCGCCGGGCCTTCTTCACTGCGACGCTCACGCCGATGGCCGCGATCAAACCGACGAGCACGGCGGCGACCCCGACCTGTATCAAGATCTTGCGGGTGCGCTCGGCGCGTTGCGTCGACAACAACGGATTCGACTTCTTCCCACCCTGGTTTCTGCTCACCGCGCGTTCACGCCTTTCGCTCGCCGGACGGTTGCCTGCCGCCACATGGTAGATCCGAACCTTCATGCGCATGCGGCGGGCACAGCCGACATCATCGCTTGTCGACCTGAGAGATTCCGAAGTCGCCGCCGCACCGGCCGTACACGGCGGCTGTGCGTGGGTGTCGTCGTAGCTTCCCTTGCGCGCACGTCTCGGTATGCTTCCTGCTGTGGCACCGGTCCGGTCGGTTCTGTCCAGAGGGGCGAGTCTCGCTCAGCTGGCGTGGATAGCTGTACTGACCCTGGTTGTCACGGTGTCTGCGCCTGTCGACGGCCCCACCATGGTTGTCGGCGCGGCAATCGCATTGGTGCTGTTGCTGGCCATCGCCGGGCACAGTGCCCGGTCGCGCGCAGGCCTGCCCGCGGATGGCGCGGCCGGCCCTCGACGCGAAGAGAAGCTTCTCCGTGGCGCTTTCCGTCGACAGAGCGCCCCCGACACCCCTGGACGGCCACGTCCACGAGCACCCGGACGGGTCGCGACAGCCGCGTAGCGCATCGAACGCTACGCGGGCCTAGGTCTCGCCCTGTCCATTCCGGCGCTGTCCCGTGATGACCGGCGTCGGCAATTCCCGCACGAGCCTCGCGCGAGCGCTCGTGCAGCAACGAGGTGCTCGATGCTCGACTTCGTCTATTATCCTGTCTCTGCCATTCTCTGGTTCTGGCACAAAGCCTTCGGCGCGATTCTCGGCCCTGACAACGGATTTGCGTGGGTCCTTGCCGTGGTCTTCTTGGTGTTCACTCTTCGGCTCGTGCTGCTGCGCCCTGCGATCGCACAGATTCGAACTGCTCGGAAGATGCAGCAACTCGGGCCTGAGATCCGAGCGTTGCAGAAGAAGTATTCCGACGACCGCCAGCGCCAAGCGTTCGAGATGCGGAAGCTGCAGCGAGAACACGGCTTCAATCCCGTGATGGGATGCCTACCCGCGCTGGTGCAGGCGCCGGTCTTCCTCGGCCTCTACCATGTGCTGCGCTCGTTCGATCGCACGGGAACGGGGTGGGGGCAACTGGGGATGACCCCGGAGGCCAATGCCGCGACGGCGAACTATGTCTTCGGTGCCGCCGATGTTCGGTCGTTCCTCGCCGGACGCCTGTTCGGCGCGCCGATCTCGACCGCGATAACCACCCCCGACACCGTGCTGAACTCGTTCGCGCCCTACGGCGGCGTACCGACTACTGCCGCTATCGCTGCGGTCGCCATCCCGCTCATGCTGCTCGCCGCCCTCGCCACACATTTCAATGCACGCGCGTCACTGGCGCGACCGGATTCAAGGGCTGTCGCGGGCGCGCACGAGGCGATCACGCGAAAACTGCTGCTCTGGGTTTTTCCGGCGGGCGTGCTCGTCGGCGGGTCGTTCCTGATGATCGCGATCTTGCTGTACTGGGTCGGCAACAATGTATGGACCTATGCCCAGCAGCATCTCGTCCTCGCCCGGATCGGTGATGAGCACACCGTCGAGCCCAGGCCGGCGACCGGGCACAGTACGGCCCCGAAACCTGGAGCCCGCCCGACCAATTCGAAGAAGTCCTCGAGAACGAAACGGCGGCGTGGCAGAGCCGGCTGACCATATGGCAAGCGAGGTCCGACCAGCTCAGCCGTAGTGGGGACCGAACCGTCTTGGGCGGACTTCCGGCAGCGACCGTCTCTTTGTGGAGGTGGAGTGCCCCTTACCCGCCCTCATCGTCACAGATCTGCACATGGTGGTGTGCTGTGTGCCGTGCCCGATCACCTGTGCGTCATGCTGGGCTGCGGTGTGAGAAAGGGAATCGAACCCTTCGCACTGCCCATCGTGCGCCAAGGGCAGACCGATTACCCGTCGGCCCAGCGGGTTTGTGCACGCCTCCGCGACAACTACCTGCTCCACCTCGGTTTGTCAGTCCAGCAGCTCGACCTCCCAGTTGGAGCGCTGGATCCGCACGTCGAGTTCGCGCAGCTCCCTGGCAAGCTCGTCAGCCTGCCCACGCAATTCGGCGACAGGCAAAGCCGACAGCATCTTCAGCTCGGACCGCAGCTGGCGCACGTACCCGGACTTGCTCTGACCTGTCGCAGCGTCTGCCGCGGCAGTGACCACGGAATGCCGAAGGCGCAACGCATCCCGGCGGGCCAACGCGTCGGTGAGTGTGCCCTCCGATCCGATCTGTGCGGCGGCGTTGGTGCGATTGATTCGCCGGATCAGCGTTTCGTATTCACCGAGCACCTCGCCAACCTCGGCAAGCAGCGCCGCAGCGTCTTCGGCAGGCTCCTCACCTTCTTGAAAGCGGGCGCTGCTCACAATGCGAGCGCGCAGCTGTTCGACACGACGGGCCGAGTCCGCGCGCAACGACAACGCCTCCGCCAGCTTCAAGTCCTCTACCTCCGATTCGACTACGAAGGCCCCTAGTCTGGGTGATGCCTCGGGAACGATCAAGCGAAAGTGAGAAGTCCCATCAGGCTGTCCACCCAGGTCGGGCAGGATGGGGACCACCTCTGGTCTAGGTAAGCGCAGTCCCATCGGGAGTAGTCGATGGCGCTGTCCTCGAGCCGTGCACCCGGTCCAGCAAGGCCCGAAGTTTCATGGTCGTGTTCCAACTGCGGATCGTCATGGACCTGTATTCCGGTGTGCCAGCGATCTGGCCGAGTCGACTCTTCGTGCGCTGCGAGCTGAGTCGCTGTGCGTAGATCACCCCGTCGCCCGGCCACACCCTGTCGACGCCGTCGCGCGGACTGAATACGGACGTCGCTTGGACAGAGTCGATGCCCATCAGGAAGATCGCGTCGCTATGGTAGGTCTCTGGATGCTCGCCGAAGCCTGTCGGCTTGTTGTCGACCACGGAGTGGAACTGGTTGCGGCTCAACACCCGGACCTTGATGAGGGCGTCGTGGAGGTCGAAGCTCTCGGGCAGGGCCGCTTCGATCCTCCCCGCGATGTCGTCGGGGTTCAGGTCCGATCTCAAAACCACGTTGCCGCTGGCGATCAGCGTCGAGACGTCGGTGAATCCGAGTCCCTCCAGGCATCTGATCAGATCCGCCATCAGCACCTTGTTCTTGCCGCCCACATTGATGCCGCGCAGCAATACCGCGTAGGTGTTCATATCGCTTCCTCGAATACGGCGTGACGTTGTGTCCGGGCACGACATGCAAGGATTCCAGGTGCCTCAGGATATGTTGCGCGAGTCACGCCAGGCGGTAGAGGGTGGGTTGGGCGGAGATGTCGTTGGCGGCGAAGTTGGCCAGCACGAACCGACGGAACGACGGCCGGACGATCATCATCGGAATCGAAGGAACTGAGACGGGGTGTCTGGGCATGAGTAGCTATGCGCCGTGTGTCGGTGCAGCGCGTCATGCTTCAAGGACGGTTGGCTCGGGTGTGGAAGGATCTGGTGGTGCTCGTGACTGATTTGCCGACCCTGGACCTCTTCGCTGGCGCTGGGGGGCTTAGTCAAGGTTTGGCGGCGGCTGGTCTCGATATTGTCGGCGCATCAGAGATGGACCTGGACGCGCTGGCCACGTACACCGCGGCTCATGCCCGTTTCTCGCCCGACAAGCCGTTTCAGGTGTTCGAGGGCGATATTGCAACACATTCGTTCCGCAGCCTGCGGGGGAATGTCGCAGTCGTCGCTGGTGGTCCACCATGTCAGCCGTATTCAATGGGTGGCCACCGACGTGGTGTTCTCGATGAGCGTGACGGCATCCCGCAGTTCGTGCGTGCTGTGGCAGAGGTCGCGCCGGAAGCGTTCCTGATGGAGAACGTGCCGGGATTGGCCAAAAGTGCCCAGCTGGCTGTTTTGGAACAAGTGATCGAACAGTTCCGGAAACTGAAATTTTACGTGCACTGGCGCATACTGCACGCGGCGGACTTCGGTGTCTCCCAACGCCGTCAACGGTTGCTCATCGTTGGCACAAGGAAGCCGGGTTTCACATGGCCGACGCCCACCCACGGCCCAACCACGGCACAGCCATGGGTCACTGCAAAGGAGTTGCTTGACCCCGCATGCTCGGTGGGCGAGCCAAACAGGGCGATTGTCACCTACGCCAAGAGTCCGGATTTGCGCCCGTCGCCCTGGGACGGCCATCTTTGGAACGGTGGTGGTCGGCCCATCAACCCGGATGGTCTGGTGCCAACACTCTTGGCATCGATGGGTGGCAACAAGACACCCTGGCTGGACGGCGGCGGTGTGGTACCGACGTATCATGCGCACCTCCTGGCAGGTGGAGTTCCCCGCAGCGGCATCGTCCCTGGTGCAAGGCGGATCACACGCCAGGAGGCTGCGTTGGTGCAGGGCTTCCCCCTGGACATGCCATGGAAGGGACGCAGCTCGTCCCAGTACCGGCAGATAGGAAATGCTGTCCCGGTGCAATTGGCGCGCGCGGTCGGGTCCGCGGTTGTCAGCACTCTCATCGAGTCTGTTCAAACGGCCGAGGATCGAAGGATGGCTGTCGGGTGACAGACCACGGTACATCTCACTCGGTTGACGCCAAATCGGCGCGTTTCTCGTCCGGCTCTGTCCGCACCCGACAAGTGAAGAAAGACCTCGAGAGCATCTTCAGAGCGCGGGCTGACAAGGACGCCCGCGAACCCCTAGCGATCGATGACGAGACACGGAAAGTTCTCGATGCGGTAGTGTCGCCGCTCCGATGCAACCCGCCAGAAGCCAGCCAAGCGGCGGAAGCCGCGCTCACCATCGCCCAGTTCTCTCTCACAGAGGGGAGAGTGCTGAACGTTGTCGACAATCTCGGTGGTGACTTGACCGAGACAGGTCGCCTCCACGGAGACCGCGCAGTCAGCGACCATCTATGTAAGAAAATTCTTCAGCCGCGACAGATCCCGGCCACACAGGGACCACTACAATCCTCGAGTTTTCGCAGCGGCTATCAGTCCAGACAGGTCCGGAGCGCTGCACTGAAAGATTTCGTCGAATGGCAGTCTCAGAAGGGCAGGACTCTCGATCAGGTTCGGACGTTTGTCATCGGCGTTGTCGACACCATGCTCGACCAGGCTCTCAAGATGCCTCCGTGGGTGGAAATTGCCGCGTCGCGGCTGACATTCGCCAACTTTTTGCGTTTGCGGGAGCGCCTACTGGCACAAGGCAGTGCAGGTGCTTTCGAGCAGTATCTCCTCGCCGGACTGATGGAGGCTGAACTCGCGCAAAGCACGTCCGGGTGCCGAGTAGATACGAAGAACGTAGGAGCGAACGACACGGCGACCAATACCCCCGGGGACATCGTTATACGAGAACGGCAGGCAGCCCGCATTGCATTCGAGGTGACGGCCGCTACGTGGGAGTCCAAGGTCGGACAACTCGATGCCGCCGCACGACAGGGTTTGAGCGAAGCAACGATCGTCGCCCGGGGGGTGGCTGGGGGTCCCAGTGCTGAGCAGATTGCCGCCGAGATCGAACCAGTAGCAATGCGCCTTGGAATCGACCCCGCGGTGGTCGATCTCTACGCATACATAGACATATTGGCGTCCCGAGTGTCTCCGCACGCGCGAGCCGAGGCGTTGACATTCGTCTACCGGTGTTTAGTGCGTTGGCATTCCAGAGAACCGAATCTCGCGCAACGGCTGATTGACGTCCTCCAGGGGCTCAATCTGGTCGCTGGCCGCTACGTCGCGTCCTCGGCATCTGCCGAGGACGCTGAAATCGGCGCGTCTATCCTGCGGGTACGGCACCAACTGTCTGAGGACGGTCTCAAAGACCACCCGGGAATCCCGACTGCTCTGAGGTGCTTGGCTGACGACCTGGAGCGAGGCACCGGGAGTTGACACTGCACGACGAACGTGCCGCGCTCGGTCAGAACCGGACATGGTTTTCACGCAACCGAAAGCTCACGATCGGCCTCCTGACGTCGTTCTACGGGAGAGAGAACTCGGCTGCGTACGCCTGTTTTCGCTGTGTTGGTCTCGTGTCCTGCTTCTGACTACGGTGATCACCATTTCGGCAACCTCCGTCGGGTCGGCGTGCTCCCACGCGCGAAGCGCGAGCCAACCGGCGGCGTGAAGCTGCCGGTCGGTGTCGCGATCTCGTGCTCGATTTCTATCGATCTTTTCTAGCCAGTAAGTCCCGTTCACAGTGGTTGTGCGCTGGCCGTGGGTCGGGCACCCGTGCCAATAGCAGCCGTCGATGAACAGCGCAACGCGGGCTGACCCAAAGACAACATCAGCACGCCGACGCAGGTTCTCGAGAGGGGCTGTGTCGACGCGATACCGCAGACCCGCACGATGCAGCAGACGGCGCACTGCCAACTCTGGCTCAGTGTCGCGGCTTTGTTGGCGTTGCATTCGTGAGCGCACCGACGGGGTGCTTGCCCACGACGTAGCCTCCGTAGGTCGGGGCATCCGCACTGCGGTCTTTGGTCGGCCGTCTCTGCGCGAGGCCATACTTTAATTGTGGTCTGTTCTGCGTGGGGGTCCAGTGCCGGTGGCAGGCGCGGGGAGTGAACAGCGGTCTTCGTATCGCTTCCTCGAATACGGCGTGACGTCGTGTCCGGGCACGACATGCAAGGATCTCGGGCGCCTCAGGATATGTTGCGCGAGTCACGCCAGGCGGTAGAGGGTGGGTTGGGCGGAGATGTCGTTGGCGGCGAAGTTGGCCAGCACGAACCGACGGAACGACGGTCGGACGATCATCTGCGGTGCGACGTCGCGCAGCCGGTCCCACCGGCAGTGGTTGATGATGCCGTAGTCGTGTCGTTCCCCGTCGAGTGGCTGCATGACGCGGGAGTTGTCCAACGCGGTATTGACCGCCCACCAGCCTGCTGTGTACTCCCATACCGGCATGAGTTGTGTTTCGTCGCGGCCGTAGAAGAAGTTGAACAAGAACACGCCCTGCCGAGACGCGTCGACGTCGCCCATGCTGCGGGGGTTGTCGGCGGCCACCTCGAAGGTGCGCCGTGCCGTGGCTGCCATCAGTTCGGACAGCCGACCGTAGTGGCGGTTCGACCGCACTGTGTCGATGGTTGCGGGGTGGGTGACTTCGATGAGGATCACCAGGTCGTAGCGTGCCGGCCACAGGCGATCGGCAGCGACCGCGTTGCGCAACAGACGACGATTCTCTCCGAGTACCAAGTGGGTGAAGCCCCGGAACACCGTGGCGCGCACGACCTCCGGAAGTCGTTCGAGCTCTGCGGCCACCGACTTGCTCTCGCGGATGAGAAGCGCTTTGACGCGACTGTCGGGCAGAACCATCGGTCGGCGATCGACCTCCACCGCGAGCAGGAGATATCCGGTGGTACTGGGCGTAACCAGCGGAGCTGTAGTCGGGCTGAGGTCTTCGTTCACGATCCGCATGGTCTGTGCTCCTCGCTCCAGGTAATGCCAACACCCGTTGGCAAACAAGTGTTGGCATAAGCATGGATTCATAATCTGCGAAAGTCAACGGTTGTTGGCCAACGTTTGTTGACCTAGAGTGGTGCGCGTGAGGAGGTCTTCGACGCACACCAAGGCGGCGATCTTGGACGCTGCGCGGCAACGGTTCGCCGCCGACGGGTACGACCGGACGACGATCCGCGCGATAGCCGACGCTGCCGGCATCGATCCGTCCATGGTCATGCGCTACTTCGGCAGCAAGCAGCACCTGTTCGCCTGCGCGGCGGATATGGACCTCCAACTGCCCGACTTGGTGGCCTTGCCGCCCGACCGGGTGGGATGGGCTCTGGCTGCACATATCGTCGACCGGTGGGAGGTCGACGACGCCCTGCAGATTCTGCTGCGTACCGCGATGACGACCGACGAGAGCGCCGAGCGGATGCGCGGAATCTTCGCCGCGCAGCTCGTGCCGATGATCACCGAGCTCACCGGCGACCCCGGCCAGGCGCCGGCACGGGCAGGCCTGGCTGCCTCTCAGGCGCTCGGTTTGGCCCTGTGCCGCTATGTGCTGCGCTTCCCCCCGCTGGTCGACCTTTCCCGAGATGCCATCGTCGAATGGCTCGGTCCTACGCTGCAGCGCTACCTGGTCGGCTCTCCATGAGCGCTCGAACGGGCGCGCAGCCGTGAGCGGGCCTCCATCAAGGCGAAGCCGAGCAGGTTGAGACCTCGCCAGTGCTCAGGGTCGGTGGCATGTGCGTCCGCCGCGGCAAGGCCGATACCCCAGACCCGGTCTGCCGGGCTGGCCTCGACCAGAACACGACCGTTCGTGCCGAGTAGATACGCCAGCAGTTGCGGGTGCTGTTTGAACTTGGCCGTACTGCCCTCGATGACCACATCGAAACGTTCTGCGAGCCACAGCTGTTCATCGAAGCCACGCACCAGCCGCCCCAACTTCTTCGCTTCCGCGGGATGGCTCGCTGCCAGTATTCGTTCCCGCGTGTGTTCGTCGCCGAACATCCGGGCCTTGCCGGCCATCATCCAGTGCTCGGCCGAGTTGTACGTCGTTCCATCCACGACGAACGGTGCAGGCCACCATTGACTCAGGCAGCTCGCGCCAACGCCACCGTTCTTCGGCGGCCGATGCCCCCAGAACATGAGCCACTGAGGATCAGCGCCGGCAGCGATCGCCGCGACGAGCTCCTCCCGGCTACGACAGTCCATCAACTGAACCGGATTCACCCGAGCATCATCACACCTGCCACCATCGGTCGGCCACCCAATAACCTGTCGACCGGACCCGTCTGACCAATTCAGATCCGGGGCGGGCCGACAGCCCTCGGATCGAAACCGAGAAGTGTGACCTTGCCGGTGCTCCCGTCCACCCGCACCGGCGCACTGTCGTACAGAGCTGTCGTCGCGTCCGGGATGGCCAGGACGGCCGGGAGACCCTGCTCACGGGCGACGATCGCAGCGTGCGAAAGCAGGCCGCCGATTTCGGTAACGACCGCGGCGACGACACCGAACAGCGGGGTCCATGCCGGATCCGTGGTGCGGCACACGAGCACGTCACCCGGCCGGACACGAGCGAAATCGACGGGACCGTGCACGATGCGTGCCGGTCCTGTGGCGAGACCTGGACTTCCGGGTGTACCCGTGAGTGCTTCGCTGTCTTCGTCGACGGCTGCGGGCGCGATGGGCAATGCGCTGGTCACCGGGCGCGACTGGAGGATCCAGATCCGGGAGCCGACGATCGCCCATTCGATGTCCTGAGGTCCGTCCAGCAGGTCGGCTATCTGGCGCGCGAGCTGCGCGAGTCGGATGACCTCGTGGTCGGTGAGGCAGAAGCGATCCCGGTCGGCCTGTTCCACCTCGCGGGTGACCGTGCGGTCGATCCGGATCTTCTTCGTGCCGAGCGCACGATGGGCGACGGCGCCACCGGAAACCACCCAGGAGTCCGGGGTGACGTGGCCGCTGACGACGCTCTCGCCCAACCCCCAGGACGCCTCCAGCCGGATGTCGTCACCGGTGAACATCACCCCGGCGACGTCCGCGTCCACCAGGCGCTGCACCAACACGGCGATCGCCGGTGACCGCGTATCTCTTTGTCGGCGTCGGTATTCCACCGCGCGCTCCGACCACACCGACGCCCAACACGTGCGTACGGCGTCAGCCACCTGATCGGACCCGCGCACGCCCAGGACAGTGTCGTGCTGCCCCGCGGCGGTGGCGCGGGCGGTGTCCTCACTGGTCGCCGACGAACGCACAGCGAGACAACCGTTGCCGACTCTCGGCAGTGTCTGAGCGATCTCATCGATCAGCTCGGCGGAGAGGCCGCCGTCGGCTTGCTCGTAGGCGGCGGTTGGCACCACGAAACCGGGTGGCACCGGAAAACCTGCTCGGAGAAGCCGGGCGAGTACGGCGGCTTTGCCGCCGGACGTCGTGGGTTCGGCGTCGGCCAGGTCGATCAGCAACAGCCCTCCCCTCAGCTTCGGGGAGTCTACATTGACCGGACCGAGGATATCGACCTCGCTCGCGTGGATTGCCCGTGCCGCGTTGACATTCTGTGCGCGAGCCCGGAGGCTCAGGGCTATGTCGTATGCCTCATCGCCGGAACTGTCTGTGCTGCATGCCGTGCGAGTGACCGGAGTGGCCGACGACCTGGCGGTCTCCCACCGCACCGGCATCGACCGGGCCACCGCGTCCGAGCTCCTGCAGGACTTCGAAGCCTACGGGTGGGTGACGCACGTCGAGTTCGGCGACGTTGGCGGGTGGACACTCACCGAGCGAGGCCGCGACGAGGATTCCCGGAAGCTGAGTGAGGAGCTCGACCGGGCCGATGCACGGGCCGCTGTAGAGCAGGCGCACAAGGAGTTCGGGACCCTCAACGGGCGGTTGGTCCGGACCTGCACCGACTGGCAGTTGCGGCCCACCCAGGGCAACCGGCTGGCGTCCAACGACCACAGCGACCCGCAATGGGACGGCCGGGTGTTGCGCGAGCTCATGGTGGTCGGCGGGAAGTTGACCCAGCTGGTCGATGAACTCGCCGGCGTGCTGGCTCGGTTCGGAGGCTACGCCGATCGGTTCGACGCCGCACTGACCCGCGCCAGTGCCGGGGATGCGCGGTGGGTGGCCGGGATCGGCATCCCGTCGTGCCACGTCGTGTGGATGGAGTTGCACGAGGACCTACTGGCGACACTCGGCCTTCCGCGTGGCTACGAGTCGGAAAGCCGATAGGTTCCCCCGTGGCGACCCGATACCTCTACCTAGCGCGACACGGAGCGGCGGACGCTCTCGGCGAACTCACCGACGCGGGATATCAACAGGCCGACCTGCTCGGCAGGCGGCTCGCTCCGTTGCCGATCGCAGCAGTGTGGCATTCGATGCTGCCGCGCGCCGCCGCGAGCGCGCGAGAGGTCGCCAAACACCTGCCGGAGGTGCCGGTCGCCGCAGCGGCCGAACTCATCGACCATATTCCGGATGTGCCGGACGCGGACGAGATGCCTCGCGCCTGGGCCGGCTTCTTCGACGGCTTCGACGAGGCCGAAGCCGCGGCGGGCAAGCGGACCGCGGAGGCCATGGTGGCGCGGTTCACCAAGGCTCCGGAGCGCAGCGAGTCCGACTCGCACGAGGTGTTGGTCACGCACGCGTACCCGATCGCGTGGCTGGTGCGCCACGCGCTGGACGCCCCGCCCACCCGGTGGCTCGGCTTGGACAGCGCGAACACGGGACTCACCGTGATCGAATACCGGGCAGGTCTGTCACCCACCCTGGTGATGTTCAACGACCAGAGCCACCTACCGGGTGACTTGCGGTGGACCGGATTCCGGGCGACAGTGCGACCGTGAACGCACCGCTGCGAGTGCGAGCGGGACTCGCGCTATGCCCGTGTGAGACGCTGCTTCTGCATCTCGACATCGAAATTGGCCGGGGGCCAATCGAGTTCCAATCGTTCGAGCGCCGCGATGAGTAGCTCGGTGACCGCGAGCCGGGAGAACCATTTGTGGTCTGCGGGTATGACATACCATGGCGCGTGTTCGGTGGAGGTGCGATCCAGCATCGCCTGGTACGCCTCCTGATAGGCGGGCCAGTGCGCGCGTTCGGTGATGTCGGCCGGGTTGAATTTCCAATACTTGTCGTGACGTTCCAGTCGTTCGGCCAGCCGCCGTTTCTGTTCGTCGAGTGAGACGAACATGGCCACTTTCACCAGCGAGGTGCCTTCATCGACGAGTTCGCGTTCGAATACGTTGATCTCGTCGTAGCGCAGCGTCCATTCCTCGGGTGGCACCAGGTTGTGCACCCGTACGACCAAGACGTCTTCGTAGTGTGAACGATCGAAAACACCCAGCTGGCCCGAACGTGGCAGCGCTTTGCGGATGCGCCACAGATAGTGGTGGCGCAACTCCTCTGTGGTCGGCGCGCCGAACGCCGTATGGTCGACACCCTGGGGATCGACCGAGCCGATCACGTGCCGGACGATGCCCCCCTTTCCCGCGGTATCCATACCTTGAAGCACCAGCAGCACGCTGCGCCGGTCGCCGGATCGGCCGTTCGCGTACAGCTTCTCCTGCAGGTCGGACAACACCGGACTGCGTTCGGCGAGCAAGTCCACCGCCGCCTTCTTGTCGCCGCGGAACCCCGGAAGTCCGGAGGTGTCCAGCTCTGCGACCCGCAGTCCCGTGGCCAACAAAGCCTCGCTCGGTGGCACTGCCCATTGCTTCGTCGCCATGACACCCAGCTAACCACGGTGACCGTCGGGCGCCGTCACACCTGCGCCAGACGTGAGAGCGCAGCAGCGAAATCCCGGTCGGACACGGGAGCGAGGACCAGGTCGTGCGCTGTGGTGAGCAGGTAGCGCCCGTCACCGGAGACGTCCAGCCAGGTGCGGTGTCGGGTGGGCGGGGACATGGGGTTGTCCGGCTCGACCGTGACGGTGACGAAGCCGCGGCCGTCGACCGGCTTGCGCAGAGTCTGCCGGAATCGGGCCGCGCCACGATGCCCGTTGGTGACGAATGGTTCGGTGCGGTCCGGACTGAGCACCGCGTCCTGCGGCTCACGCATCGGGGCGAGCTTGCCCGGCCTCGCGGAACCGATGATCCGCACCAGACGGTCTCCGACCGCACGAGCGTGACACATCAACACCGTCATCGTGTTCGGTGTGGCGACCAAGATACCCGCGTGGTTGTGCACCACCGCGGCAAAGGCGAGGATTCGTTCGTACTCCGTGGGGTCCTCTATCCGTGACAGCGTCGTACGCTCGCCCGACACGGTGATGGTGGTTGCGTCACCGCGTGCACAGAGCATCAAAGCGGCCGTCAAGTCGGGGTCGGCGCGGTGAGCGAAGCGCTGTGGCAAGCACAGAGCACGATGCTGCGATTCGGTGTGAACTGTAGCCGGCGGAACCATATTGACCGGGTAGGGCCGGCGATCCAGGCCCGTCTCATTCGTCCAGACATGCGTGAACTCGTCCGAGGTGAGCACCCATTTCACCGCGCGCTGCCTCCAGGGACCGAGTCGGGACCCGCCGAATCGCCGTCGCCCGCCGCCGGACCTTCGCGCAGCCGAGGGAATGAGGGGACGTGGTCGCCGGTCGCCGGCATCGTCGGGTTGTAGACGTAGGTCATGGCGTCCCGGGCGTCGGCTTCGCTGTCTGCTGCGGCGCAATCGTGTTCCATCCTGCGTTTTCCGCCGTAGACCGCTTCTGCGGCCGGGTCGTCCAGTGGGCGATACTGCTGGGGTGGGGCGATCGCATTGCGGGTCGTCTGTGCGGCATCGCTGTTCAATTCCATCAGCCGCGCGACCGCGCGGCAGACATCGTGTGCGTCCTCTCCCGCGCGGACGAACTGTCGGGTCGCCTCCACGGCGGCGTCGGCAGCGCGTCCCGACCAGCGTGCGAACTCGCGGTTGGCGACGTCGGAGAAGGCTTGAAATGCGGCGGCCACCATAGTCGCATTGGCCTGCCATGCCGCGGCCGTCCGGCCGAGCGTCGATGGGTCGAGCGCCTCGTGCACCGAGTTCCAAATCTGTTGGTGGGTGTAGGCGCCGAACACCTCCCGATCCGGTGCGTAGCTGGGATCGGTTGTTCCGCTGACGTATCCGGCCAATTCCCGCCGAATTCCGTCGGCGGACGCCCGTGCCGCGGAGTCTGCCATGATCGTCCCTAAGGCTCCAAGTGTTCGGTGATCAGCCTGAGTGCAGCGCGATGTGCGGCTTCGGCATCGGTCAGCCGATCTGCCGCCGCCAAATACGCGGCCTTGAGCAGCAGCGCCGTCTCCTGAAATGCTGCCAGGGTATCCAGGTATTGCTTACCTTTGTCGGCGAACCCGCGAGCCAGTCCGTGCCCGGTCGGCAGGTCCGGGAAGCCGGTCACATCGGTGACGAGATGTCCGTCGGCCATCGCGTGTCGTAACTCGTCGACCAGTCGGTCGCAGGCGGAGGCGAGATTCTCCGCGACCACGGTGTCCAGCTCGAACTGTTCACCCCCGCGGTCGCCGGTGGCCGACGCATACAGTCTGCGAGCTGTTCTCTGTCCGGTGTCGGGTACTACCATCCGGAAGCCCCCCTTCCGCTGGGTCCATCCGTGCCGCGCTGTACTGGACTCGCACTTTACCGCTCGGTATGCGGCTGTGGACCCGCTCGGCGCCGAATCTCCGGGGTTCGGGGTCACGTGGCGTGCACCGAAGGTGCGTGGCGCCGAGCGGAGATGGTCGAGGGCCGTGGCGTTTTCAGGCGCGGTCGACGGTGATGGTCATACCGGCCGCGCGGAGCCGCTCGGTGAGTGCATCGCCCATTGCGGCGGCGGGAGTCAGGATTCCGGCGAGCTCGGATTGCCGGTCACCGTCGAAGGCCAGGCACAGGCCGCTTTCGCCGAGGAGGGTTGCGGTGGATTGATATCCGGGATCGCCTGAGCCGGAGAAGGTTGCCACGTACTTCGCACCCGAAGTGGTGTGGGCGTAGGTCTTCATACTGAACCAGCCTTTGGCGCGAGATTCCGCGCTCGGGCCGGTACCGGGCTTGGGCACAATCAGATCCAGCAGCTTGCGGCCGCCCGACGACCGTGACAACAGCGTCCCGGCCACCATGGCTGCCTCGACTCCGGCCATTCCCGCGGCCAGGAGCGGGGCCGCGAGTGACGTGCCGGCGTTCATCGCTTCGCGGTAGCGAAAGTTCTTGCCGTACGGCCAGCCCAGCAGTCCATTGGTGCGGCGCACGAGCCTGGTGTTCGCTCCCGCCATGATGAATGTGCCCACCCAGCCTTTCAAGCTGGGGTCGATGGTGCGTGCCCGCGCCAGCACACGGTCGGATTGGCGCCCGAGGTCGGGTTCCTGGGACTTGTCCGGGCTGAGTGAATACGGGTGCGTCATCACCGGAATCTTTGTGGAGTCGGCGTTGATCGCCTCCATCGTGGCGCGCGCGGAGTCGACGGTGCCGCCGCTGAATCCGCCCTTGGCGCTGGCCACCAGTGTCGTGTCGGTGAGTTCGCCGGTGTTGTCGTCGATCGTGCGGCGATAGAGCCGATACACGCTCAGATCCGACGGAATGGAGTCGAAGCCACAGGAGTTGACGATCTTGGCGCCGGTGGCGGCGGCTTGCTCGTGGTAGGCGTCGATGGCGTCGCGGATGAACAGCGCTTCACCGGTCAGATCGGCGTAGTGGGTTCCGGTGGCGGCGCAGGCGCCCAGCAGTGGCATGCCGTAGCGCAGGTAGGGTCCGACGGTGGTGACGACCACGGTGGTGCGTGCGGTCATGGTCTCGAGTGCGGCGCGGTCGGTGGCGTCGACCACGATCAGTTCCCAGCCTGCGGCTGTGGGGCCGAGGTCGTCGCGGACGGTGGTCAGTTTGTCCAACGATCGTCCTGCCAGGGCGATGCGCGCGGATTCCGGTGCGGCGCCGGCGAGGTATTGCGCGGTCAGTGTGCCGACGAAGCCGGTCGCACCGAATAGGACCAGGTCGAACTCCCGAGCGCCG
>NZ_AXVD01000026.1 GCF_000482385.1 Nocardia sp. CNY236 | reverse complement strand
TTCGGTTCGCCGTTCGGGTGTAAGCGCGAGACCAGTCATACGGTCGATTCTCCGTGCGGGGAATGGACTCTGCGAGTTGTTGCCGAATTTGGCTACATAGGATCAAGGCGCACCGGCGGCGCTGCGCGCCGCCGCCGCGCTACGACACGCAGCCGCCTGCCTCCGCACGCTGCGGCTGGCGGGCGCGTCGGTCGCGTCGGCGGCCCACCGCCCCACCGGGGAGCCTCTTACCCGAGTACGCGACTTCCGGCATCGAGCCGATCACCCTTGTATGGCTGCCGCACGAGCTTCGCTCGCTTGCCTCGTAGATGTCCTGCCGCTCATCGGGCCGCGACCGATCGGGTCGGGTCCGCGTCGTCCAGGCGGTCGTTGAGCCGGTCACTTCACCGGGTCTGACCTGCGAGGATAGATTGCTGAAAGAATCTGGCGGTCGAGGTTGGGGGTGTGGCGCGGCCTCTGGCCGCGTGGCCCTGCTGTGTGGTGGCCTGCATTGTGTTCCCGCGCCCCTCCAGCGTCAAGAGCGCCTGCGGCGTCACTACGTGATGAGCTTCGCTCACTCTTGACCCCGGAGCCTCTACGCGAGAAGGGCAGGCCCTAAGGGGCAGGCGGGTAGCCAGCCCCCTGTATGCGCATGCCACCACCCAACAGGGCCATTCCAGTGGAGACTCAGGCCGTGGCCAGGCCGTCAGGGGCCAGAAAAGCACCGGAACATGCGAGAACTCCCGAGATGCATTCGCGCAGCTCAGGAGTGGAGTATTTGGACTTCCGCCAGCTCAGCCAGAACCGGCCGAAAGATTCTCGACATCTTCGAAGGCACCCAACAGATTCAGCAACTCATCGTCGCGCGCCGCATCCTCGGCAAGACCAGCTCCGAACTGAAATAGGTTGGCACAAAGCGGAATACGGCACGAAAACTCACAACGATTCGCACCGAGTTTCGTCACGTGTCCCACATCCGCCTCCTGGTGAGCCACTGCGACCGGATACCGCGGAACTGTCCGCCGCGCCTGCGGGGACGCGGCGCGGCGGACAACCAATTGTCACAAATGTTGTGATCTACCCCACTGCACGCTGTTACGGTGACTAGTAGGACGCCGTAACAGTTCGCTAGGTCGAGTGCCGACGCGAGGGCTTGTGGAGGTATTCGACATGAGGTTGGCTCACCAGTGGGAGATCGTGCGAGCACTACTCCTGTTGCGCAAAAAGGGAGTCATCTCTTTGACGCTGCCCTGGGAAACCCTTCGGCAGATCAAGGACGCGAAGCTTCTCGGCCCGCAGGCGTCGACGATATCGCGCTCCGCACGGAAGGCTCCCGATGCGCCTGCGCTGGTAGACGAACGGGGCACGCTGACCTACCGCGAGTTGGACGAGCAATCCAATGCGATTGCACGGGGGCTGCGCGCAGCCGGCATCGCGCAAGGCATGGTGATCGGCCTCTTGGCGCGCGACCACCGCGGACTGATTCTGTCCATGGCGGCGGCCGGCAAGCTCGGGGTGCGGCTGGTTCTGATGAACACCGGCTTCGCCAAGCCCCAGTTCGCCGAGGTGTGCGCCCGCGAGCAGGTCAAGGCGGTGCTCCACGACAGCGAGTTCCTCGGCCTGCTCGATGCCCTGCCCGCAGACCTACTGCGATACCTCACCTGGGTCGACGACGACGCGGAGCTGTCCCGCGACGAACAGACCCTCGATGATCTGATCGCGAACAACTCGAGCGAGGCATTGCCCAGGCCGAAGTCACCCGGTGGTTTCGTCATCTTGACCAGTGGCACCACCGGCACACCCAAGGGCGCCGCACGCAACAAGCTCTCCCCACTCGCCATCGCCCAGATAGTCGACCGGATTCCGTTCCCGCGCCGCGGCACTCAGATGGTCGTGTCGCCGATCTTCCACAGCACAGGTCTCGCGACCTGGGTCGTCGCCTCGTCGCTGGCCAGCAAGGTGGTGGTGGTACGTCGCTTCGATGCCGAGACCACACTGAAGCTGATCGCGGACCACAAGGTGGAAATGCTGGTGGCCGTACCCACCATGGTCCACCGCATGGTCGAACTCGATCCAGCGATCCTGGCGAAGTACGATACGTCGTCGTTGCGGGTGCTGCTGATGGCCGGCTCGGCACTACCACCTGACCTGGTGATCAAGACCACCGAAGTGTTCGGGCCGGTCGTCTACAACCTCTACGGTTCGACCGAATGTGCCGTCGCCACCGTGGCCGATCCACGCGACTCGGCGCTGGCGCCCGGCACGGCGGGACGCGCGCCGATCACCTGCGAGGTCCGACTCTACGACAACAACGATCAGCGGGTCACCGCAATCGAAACCCCCGCGCGGATCTTCATCCGCAGTGGCTCACCCTTCGAGGGCTACACCGACGGCAGGACAAAGCAGGTCATCGACGGCTACATGTCCAGCGGTGATGTCGGTCACTTCGACGCACACGGACTACTCATGGTGGATGGGCGCGACGACGACATGATCGTCTCCGGCGGAGAGAACGTCTTCCCGCAAGAGGTGGAAAACCTACTGCTGGAACGATCCGACATCTTCGACGCCGCCGTGGTTGGCGTCGATGATGCGGAATTCGGGAAACGCCTGCGCGCGTTCGTCGTCCCGGAGCCCGGTCATACCCCCGACGGCGAGGAGATCAAAACCTACGTCAAAAAGAATCTGGCGCGCTACAAGGTGCCGCGCGAGGTGATCGTCATCGATGATCTGCCGCGTAATGCCACCGGCAAGCTGGTACGACGCGCGCTGGTGAACCACGACGTCCAGACCTCCGTCGCCGAAGAATGATTCGGGCGAGCAACCGACCGATCCCGTCCGGTGAAGTCCAGTGGGATTAGTGCCACACCTGATTACAGAAACTTGCTACTGTTACGCACGGCACTAGCTCTCGTCATTGCGGCCCATACGACCCCGGCGTCTGCCGGGTGGCGCCGCCGGAAGGTTGTTCGTCGATGTCTCTCCTCGTACCCGCGCTGAGTAGAACTGCGCTCAAGGCGGGCGATCTGGCCCTTGGCGTGAATGTGATGCTCAAACGGCGGCTGTTCAACCCGTTGCGTCCGGACCACTCGATACGGGCCCTGATCAACGTGTTGAAGATCGGCCCGTTCGCAGGCGTGATCAGGCTCGTTGCCCAGACCAAACCGAAGGCTGCCGCAATCGTCGACGAACGCGGTGAGCTGACTTTCGGTCAACTCGACGAACAGTCCAACGCCCTGGCTCGCGGTCTGCAGGCCCAAGGACTCCGGTCGGGTGATGTCGTGGCGATCCTGGCGCGCGACCATCGCGGTTTGGTATTGAGCCTGCTGGCCTCCAATAAACTCGGCGTACGTGCGGTCCTGATGAATACCGGATTCGCAAAGCCTCAATTTGCCGACGTGGCCAAGCGTGAGCATGTCAAAGCAGTGCTGCACGACAGCGAGTTCATCGATCTGATGAGCGCCATCCCCACGACCATCCCGCGCATTTATACCTGGGTCGACGAGGACGACCAGCCCGATCCGAATATCGCGACGGTCGAAATGTTGATGGCGCGCCAATCCACGGCGACCCTGCCTTCGCCGCCCAAGCCCGGCGGAATGATCCTCTTGACCAGCGGTACCACCGGCACGCCGAAGGGCGCACCCCGCGACCGGGTCAGCCCTTTCGCCTCGGCGCAATTCGTCGACCGGGTACCACTGCCCACCGACGGCACCATGATCATGGCCGCCCCGGTCTTCCATGGCACCGGTCTGTCGCAGTTCACACTCGGTCTCGCACTGGGCAATCGAGTGGTCTTCCAGCAGCGCCGCTTCGACCCCGAGCGCACCCTGGCCAATATCGAACGCTATCGGGCGGACTCGCTCGTCGTGGTGCCCACCATGTTGCAACGCATCATGGACCTGGGTGACGATGTCCTGGCAAAATACGACGTCAGCGCCATGAAGGTCGTCTTTGCCGCAGGGTCGGCCATTCCGCCGGATGTGGTGGGACGCACGCTCGACTACTTCAACGACAGTCTGTACAACCTCTACGGCTCCACCGAATGCGCCGTCATGACCGTCGCCACCCCGGCGGACCTGCGCAAGGCACCGACCACCGCGGGCAAGGCGCCAGTCGGTATCCGGATCGCGTTGCTGGATCAGAATCGTCGACGCATCACCGAGCCGAACGTCACCGGAACGATTTTCGTGGACAATGGTTTCGCCTTCACCGGCTACACCGACGGCCGGAACAAAGAAATGGTGAACGGAATGATGTCCAGCGGTGACGTGGGACATTTCGATGCCGAGGGCCTGCTGTACATCGACGGCCGAGACGACGACATGATCGTCTCGGGCGGCGAGAACGTCTTCCCCCTCGAAGTGGAAAACCTCATCGCCGGCCGCGACGATATCTTCGAGGCCGCCGTGGTCGGGGTCGATGACCGCGATTTCGGCAAACGGCTGCGCGCTGTCGTCGTTCCCGGCCCGGACAGCGCGCGGGACTCGCAGGAGATCAAGGACTACGTCAAAGATCACCTCGCACGCTACAAGGTGCCCCGCGAGGTGATCTTCCTCGATGAACTGCCGCGCAATGCGACCGGCAAGCTGCTGCGCAAACCCTTGATCGAAATGGAGCTCCACGAAGGCTGATCGACCAGCTGGCCTTCTGCAACACATCAGCTATCATCTGCGGGTGGCTTTCGAGCTCATCCGCACCGGCGCGGGACGACGCAGCGCCGCCTCGCGCCTGCGGGGTGGTGCGGCCGGCTCGATCTCAGCGGCCATTTCCCTTGCCGCACACGGCTGGGTGTCCGGCGGCATGCTTCCCAGTACCACCACGCTCGCGCTATTGGCCACCGTGGCTGTGCTGATCGCCGCCCTGACAGCCGACGTGGTTCCCTTACGCGACACGTCGTCCGGACTGATCGCGGCCCTGGCGGCCGGTCAGGTACTCGGGCACTTCACCATGGGATTCGGCAGCGGACATCTGCAGCATGGCGATGTCCAACTGTCGCCGACCATGCTTGTCGCACACCTGCTCGCCGCAGTCGCGGCCTCCATTGTCATCCGAGGCGCGGAAGCCGCGTATCGGATCGGAACAGCAGTGTTGGCGCGCATCCTTCCGATGCGACCTGCCCTCCCGACCGCACCCGACCGCGCACACTGCACTACGTCGCACCGTGATCGCATCGTCCTGCGGGTGCTGGTATCCACGTCGCTGCGTACGCGCGCCCCGCCGATTCCCGCCGTCTGCTGAGACTTTCCCACACCGCAGTGCGCACCGCCTCGGGCGATCGCCTCCGTACTGCGGACACACTCTTTCCTGCGGCAGAAGCTCGCCACCAGCAGTGACCCGAATGCGCGGCGAACCGACGCGCGCCGCTCGGCCGTGACACGATGCGCCACCTCTCATCGGGCTCCTGCGCGCGCCTGCCCAGGCTCCTCCGAAATCAGAAATCGAAACGATCTTGCATACAACAGAAGAAGCAACCACCGACCGCGCTCCGGCGGCGCTGCCACGGACGCCCGGCACCACACGCCGCACCGACCTGCGCGGCGGCGTCTACGCACTGGCCATGCGACTGCATTTCTACGCAGGCGTATTCATCGGACCGTTCCTGCTCGTCGCGTCGGTTACCGGCGCTCTCTATGCGATCTCGCCGACCATCGAGTCGATCGTCTCGCGTGACCTACTGACCGTCGCTTCCAACGGAATGCCGAAGTCACTGTCGGAGCAGGTCGATGCGGCCGTTGCCAGTCGACCGAACCTGTCGCTGGTTGCCGTCGCCCCGGCAGCAGACCGGGACGACACCACCCGAGTACTGTTCGAGGACCCTGCACTCGAGCAGTTCGAGCGGCGTGCGGTATTCGTCGACCCGTATACCGCACGGCCGGTCGGTGATTCCGTCGTCTACGGCAGTTCGGGAGCACTGCCGCTGCGCACATGGATCGACCGGCTACACCGCGACCTGCATCTGGGAGAACCCGGCAGAATCTACAGTGAGATCGCGGCGTCCTGGCTGTGGATCGTGGCACTGGTGGGCGCACTGCTGTGGGTGCGCCGCGTACGCGGTCGACGCACCCGCAACAGCTGGTGGTGGTTGCTTGCGGCCGACCGTTCTCGGCGAGGGCGCGGGCGCACCCTGAACTGGCATGGCGCGGTGGGCATGTGGGTGCTCGGCCTGGCGCTCCTGCTGTCGGCAACCGGCATGACGTGGTCGACCTACGCCGGCGCGAACGTTGCCGCACTACGTCAACAGCTCAACTGGACCACCCCTGCGGTCAGCACCGAACTACCCACAGCCGCCGCACGCGGCCATGATTCGCAGTCCGATCGTCGGGAAGGCAACCATACCGCGCCCACGCCCGCCGACCCGATCACCCAGCTGGACCAGGTATACGCGGTCGCGCGCGCGGAAGGTATCGCCCAAGCCAGCGAGATCACCGTTCCCACCGCGCCACGAGAAGCATTCACCGTGAAGGAACGCCGAGTTCCCGGCAGCTATACCGTCGACGCGCTCGCGGTCGACGGCGAGACCGGAACGGTCACCGACCGCCTGCCGTACGCCGACTGGCCGCTGATGGCCAAGCTCGCCAATTGGGGAATCCAGTTCCACATGGGGCTCATGTTCGGACTGCTCAATCAGCTGGTGTTGCTCGCAGCCATGATCGGTCTGATCACCGTGATCGTGCGCGGCTACCTGCTGTGGTGGCGCAGGCGGCCGACTCGCGGCACGAGTGGGTTCGCCCTGGGCAGAGCCCCACGCCGCGGTGCGCTGCGTACGATCTCGGCGCCGCGTGCCGTGCCACTGCTGATCGTCGCAGCGGCAGTCGGATGGTTCGTACCGCTCGTCGGGGCAACCCTGCTCGTGTTCCTCGCGGTCGACATCCTGATCGGTCTGGTCGGTCGAGTCCGAGGTCGCCGACACCGCTCGCGTCTCGGCGACCCACGCCGTTCAGAAGACCTGGAGCCCGTTGTTCCCCGGGGGCACGAGTGAACCAACCGTTGGCCGGCCGAACGCGCCCTACGCCGTTGGACCGGTCACCGCAGGCAATCGGCACAACACAGTCGGGGCAGCCGGCCGCGGGACTGGAGATCAGACGACGGTGGGAATGTCGAGATCGGCGAGCAGGCCCCGCACCCGCGATTCGATGTCGCGCCGGATAGCGCGCACGGTGTCGATGGGCTGGCCAGCAGGATCATCGACATCCCAGTCGAGATACTGCTTTCCGGGAAAGTAAGGGCATGCGTCTCCGCAACCCATGGTGATCACCACATCGGAGGCCACAACGGCTTCGGTGCCGAGCATCCGCGGTTCCCCGTCGGAGATATCGATGCCGATCTCTCGCATCGCTGCCACCACCACCGAGTTGATCCGGTCGGCCGGCGCGGAGCCGGCCGACCGGACCTCGACCTGGTCACCGGCAAGTCGAGTTAGGAAGGCAGCCCCCATCTGCGAGCGTCCGGCATTGTGGACGCACACGAACAGTACGCTGGGTTTGGTCGACATTGCGCAGACCTTTCAGTCGGTAGTGACGCGGTCGGAACCGACAGCGCCGATGCCGTCGGCCACGCTCGTGGACGGATAGACGATGGCGATCAGCACCAGTGCGACCGCGGCACCCGCGAGCTGCGCGGCAATGAATCCGAACGCCGCCGCCGGCGCGATGCCGCTGAATGTATCGGAGAAGACTCGACCGATGGTGACGGCGGGATTGGCGAAAGCGGTGGAGCTGGTGAACCAGTAGGCTGCGCCGATGTAGGCGCCGACAGCGGGCGCCGACAGCGCGGCACGGCCACTGCGATCAAGGGCGATGACAACTGTCAGCAGCCCGGCGGTCGCCACGACCTCGCCGACGAGGTGACCACCGGTGAGGCGTTGCTCGGTGGAGATCTGCCACGGAGTTCGATCGAACATGGTATTGGCCAATATCGCCCCGAGCACGGCTCCGCTGATCTGAGCCACGAGATACCCAGCGAGGTCTCGACCGGTGAGGCCCGCGCCACGGCGGTCGAGCAACCATGTCGCGATGGAGACCACCGGGTTGAAATGCGCACCGGACACCGGACCGAAGACCAGGATCAGTACGCCCAGCCCGAAGGCGGTCGCGAGTGCGTTCTCCAGCAACTGAAGGCCGACATCGTCAGGGGAAAGCTGCTCGGCAGCAATGCCGGAGCCGACCACAACGGTGACCAGCGCTGCAGTGCCAGTGAATTCGGCGACCAACCGTCGCGGTACGTCGGGCATAGACACAGATCTATATTGATTGTCATCTAATCCACTGGCAAGCGAACAGTGCGCGAACAACTCACACAAGGACTGTGTCAGCCACAACACGAAGCGCCGGCGGCGCTCACCGCGCGCTGCTCGTCCGGGCTGCAGCAGTCGGGACCGGCGCTGTCTGCGCTATCACAACACGCGGAGGATTGTTCGTCCGAGCCGAGACCGGATACCGCGCAGCAGGTTTCACTGTCCCCGATGACGGTGTGCACCCCCCAGCGCTCCCGATCCGGGGCGGTGACCCAAACCTTGTCCTGAGTTGCGAAACAACACGTCGTGGCCACCTGCTCCTCGGCAGCCAGTCCCGCTGCCGACAGACGCGCGCTCTCCGCATGGACCTGCTCCGAGGTTTCGACCTCGATGCCGAGGTGGTCGACGTTGCCGCCCCGACCGGGATTCTCGAGCAATTCGAGCTTCACGGGGGGATCTGCTACCACGAGGCGCGCATAGCCAGACTCGTGTTTCGCCGGTTCGACTCGAAACAAGGTCGAGTAGAAGCGTACGGCCTGCTCGAGGTCGTCGACATGCAATGCGAGCTGAATACGGGACATGACCTCACCCTCCAGTTGTGTGACATATATCGAATAACTGACGCCGTCGAGTGTGCCACTATTTCGACATATGTCAATACCGCGGGTACCCTCGGTGTCATGCCCAAGGCGCTGCCGATAATCGATATGTCCGCTCCCGTCTGCTGTCCCCCGGTCGCGGCCGAACCGCTGGACGAGCGGGACGCGCTGGAGGTTGCGCTGCGATTGAAAGCCATCGCCGATCCGGTGCGGGTTCAGCTGCTGTCGCTGCTGTTGACCGACCCCGACGGCCAGAAGAACGGCGGCGACCTCGCCGCGGCGGTCGGGTTGTCGGAATCGACGGTCAGTCATCACCTCGGCCAACTACGCAAGGCCGGACTCGTGAAATCCGAACGCAGTGGTATGAACACCATTCACCATGCCCGCCGCGATGCGCTGACCGCGCTGTGTGCCGTCTTGGACCCGAACTGCTGTGGTTGACGCCACTGCTATCGCGCAGAGGGTACGACCGCATTCCGTCCGAGCGGTCGTTCGGCTGGCTCGGGCCACGGCAGCCCCTGTGGCCGACCATCTGCGGGCAGCATAGGCGGGTCCGTCCCGCGGTACCCCGACGAAACCGATCGGCGCCTCACCATGCTGTCCACAACCCGAAAAAGCCGCCAGTGCCCGCAGTTTCACCACCCCACGTCGGGCAGCGAACTGGGCAGCTTCAGCCAGTTCGACGCCATCTCTTGGGTGCGAGCCTTCCCGGTACGACCACACGCACGCGTTGATCCAGGCGGGCGCCGCCGCGATACCGTTGCCGAGATCGTGCCCGCCTGAGCCGCGTCCGCGTACCAACGCTTGGCTTCATGCCACCGACCAGTGTCGTAGTGGACCCCGCTGGCGGCCGTCATCACTTCAGCCTCAGCGCCGGTCAGCGCCTGAGATCTCACTGGCGAACACGACAACGGTCATCGACCACGCAGTCGGCAACGCACTGCGAGGGCGCCCGCACATCTCCGGGGTCTGGCATACGGAGACGGTCGGAGCGGTTGTCTCTCATATAGCCGATGTGTGGCTCGACTACATCGCCGACCAGACGCACGAAGATCCGTTCTGGAATCGACGACCGGTCGGCGGCTACCACCGGACGTGTGAGGGCGAGGGCTATGATCAGACAACGGGAGGCATGATGAGCCAACCAGAGCCGGTAGAGCGCAGAGTGTTCGTCCAGGCGGATGGCAGGCTCGCGGAGTTGATGTGTGAGGTGCATCTACTGGAGCTGACGGTGGGGCGTGCGCGGGAACTGCGCTATCTACACCGCGAACATCCTCCAGACGAGTGTATTGTCCATCTGCAGACAGCGTACCGGCTGCTCATCGCGGATGAAGCCTAGTCGATTCACCTCCCCTATGCAGAAGCGACGATTACCGAAGCATGTCGACCTTCGACCGATGGCCGCACCAAGCGAACCGGACACGTACGGTTCACCGGTCTCGAAAGGCGATCCCGCGCTCTCGAACGGTATGAACACCGTCCAGTACACGCTCACACGATCGGCCGTGCTCCGGGAGCGGCAACAACGGTGAACACGTGCGGATCGGGAAGAGCTTCGCCCGCGAGGCGACGCCGCACCGACTCCTCGACGAACTCCGTCCGTGCACAGTCGACCACAGCGACAACACTCCCGCCGAATCCCCCGCCGACCATTCGCGCACCATGAGCGCCCGCCGCCATCACCGCCTCGACCACGGTGTCCACACCGGGCGTGGACACCTCGAAATCGTCTCGCAGCGACGCATGTCCCGCGGTCAGAATCGACCCGATCCCGCGCGGATCCCCACCTGCGCGCAGCGTGTCGACAACCGCTGACACTCGCTGGTTTTCGGTCACCACATGCCGGGCTCGGCGGCGCAGTACCTCCTCGGCGATCCGGTCCACGTCCGCTGAGGACTCGACCTCGCGCAAACTGGTGACACCGAGCGCCGCAGCGGCCGCCGCACACTCGTCACGACGTGCCGCATAGCGGCCATCGACCAGTTCATGCGGCTGCTTCGTATCGACCACCAGCAATTCGAGCCCGAAACGCTCGAGATCGAAGGGGATGTGCTCGTAGCCTTTGCCATGCCTTCCCGGTTCGTCGGACGCGAACTCACGAATATCGAGCAACAACGCATGCCCCGCCGTGCACAAAATCGCCGCCGCCTGATCGAGCAGACCGGTCGGCACTCCCACATAGTCGTTCTCGGCGGCGCGGGCGATATCGATCAGCGCACGGTCGGGCACGTCACCGGCGAACAGATCCCGCAATGCGACCGCGACTGCGCACGACAGCGCCGCGGAGGAGGCCAATCCCGCGCCGATCGGCACCTCACCGTCCAGTTCGAGGTCGACACCCGACATCGCGAACCCGCGTCGGGTGAACTCGGCGACCACACCGAGCGGATAGCGCATCCACCGCGGGACCCGCATCCGCAGTGTGGCAAGGTCCGATATCGCAACCAACGCCGGCTGGTCGGGTCGTTGCCGCGATCCGACCCGCACCCGGCCGTCGGTACGGCTGCGCGCAGTACAGCGAACCACCATCGGCAGCGCAATCGGCAACGCGTAACCCTCGTTGTAGTCAGTGTGCTCGCCGATGACGGTGACCCGCCCTGGCGCCGCCCACGTTCCCATACTCGTACCTCGCTGTTTCGGTCACTTGTGCCGGATCAGAAAACGAGACCGAGCCTTGTTGCGTCAAGCGACCGACACGCGGCCACATTCCGTGCCATGATCGAAACAGGTTGTCCAGGATGTGTTGGCGAAAACATCGGCCCGGTCGAGCTGTCCGCTCGTACAACGACATTCGGTTCACATCGGCCGACACCTTTTCGAGCTCCACTCGAAGCACAAGCGAATATCGACGTTGCCGTGGAGGATTCACAGACCTACGACGTGACCCGACCATCGGGATGAAGCAGCCAAGGGGGGCTGATGAAGCTCAACGCGGGAACACCGACCAGCCGGCTGCGCAATCTCGGAGCTCACTGGTATGCAGTACTTCTGGCGGGAAGCGCGGCCACGATCATCGTCCACCTCACGATCGATGCGCAAGCGGTGACCTTCGCGACGATCGTGATCGTCGTCGGCCAGACGCTGGCTCTGGTCACCCTCGGGGTACGCACCCACCGGCCCGTGCACTCGCTGCCCTGGTACCTGCTGTCGGCCTCGTCACTGCTGTTCGCGACGGGCGTCATCGCCCGCCATGCGTCGAATCACGCGATCCACCCGATCGATGACACGTTCACTCTGCTCGGCTACCTGGGGGCCGTTCTCGCCGCACTGATCTGGCTACGCCCTCGCGAATTGCGCGACAACTACGACCTGGCACTCGACTCCGCCCTGATCGGGCTCAGCGCGCTGCTGGCCTCGTGGACGTTTCTCATCTCACCCATCCTGCAATCACCACGCACAGGGGTGGATGTCGTACTCGCGACTACCTATCCGGTGGTCGACACACTGCTGCTGACCGTGGTCGCGCACTCGATGGCTACCTCGACCCGCGCAGAGACCTCACGCCGACTGCTGCACGCCGGACTGATCGCGATGCTGCTGGGTGATCTGGGCTACAACCTGCACAGCGCGGGCACCGTATCGTTCGCGAGTACCGTGTTGCAGGCCCCTTTGCTGGCTGCTTTCGCGGCCGCGGGGATCGCCGCGCTGCACCCGAGCATGGCGATCCTCGGGACACCGCGGCCCATTCACCCACACCGTTCCCGGCAGCGTGCCAACCTCGTCGCAATCGCGCTGATCGTGGCCTCACTGGTTCCGGTGGTGGGGTCCCGCCTGGAGTTGCTCGATCGCGTGGTGGTCTCGTCGCTGTTCACACTGCTACTGATCGGCATGCTGGTGCGCAGCGAGCGTGCGATCGTACACAGCACTCGCAGCGAGCGGCGCGCGAAATATCAGGCCGAGCACGACATGCTGACCGGCCTGCTGAACCGCACTGCCCTACTACGCACATTGCGGCAACGGCCGGAAGGATGGATAGGGCAACCCCTCTGCCTGCTGTTCATCGACCTGGACGGCTTCAAACGAGTCAACGACAGCTATGGGCACTCGGTCGGCGACGAGTTGCTCGCGACCGCGGCAGCCCGGATCCAATGTGTGGTCCGCTCCGACGACGTCGTGTCCCGCTACGGCGGAGACGAATTCGTCGTACTGTCACCGCTGCCACTGTCCGATGCGGCGCTGCTCGCCGAAAGGCTGATCGGTGCATTCGTCCGACCGTTCGAACTGAGCGCTGGTGTGATCCCGATCACTGCCAGTGTCGGGGTTGCGGGCATCGGACCACAGACCCCGGACGTCGACGTGCACGACTTGATCCGCAGCGCGGACACAGCCATGTACCACGCGAAACGGTACTCGCTCGGGTACGCCTTCCACGATCGGGTGCGGCACATGCCTGCCAACTCCGGGCGTCGAGTCCGGCGCACGAATTCCCGATCCGCCGGTACCGAATCAGTCGCCCAGTTCCGCCAGCAGACGCTCGGCCTCCGCGAGCTCGGCCTGTAACTGCTGAACCTTCGCTTGCTGCGCACCGCGCACTGTCTCCAGAACGGCGGCGACCACGTCGGCGACCTCGGGGTGCAGGATCTTGGCCGCCTGTGCCACCGCAGAACTCGCCACCGGTAGCCCACGCACGGGGCGCTTCTTGCCGTTCATCACCTCGACCGACCACTCACCGTCCGCAGTACCGGTCAGAGTCACGGTCACCTCGGGTGCTGGTGCTCTGACCTTGCGCGCACCGGCCCCGGACTTGGCGGGCTTCGACGTGGGCGGTGGAGTGGATTTCACCGCAGCCGACTTTGCCGCCACGTCAGCAGGGGCATCCGGTTCGGCCATCGCCGAGGCGCTGCTCGATCGCATGGCCGGGTTCGAGCTCGAAAGACCTTCTGACACAGGCGATGGCGCGGTGTGTGCAGAAGTCGATGGCGACATGCTGGATTCCTTCCTCGCCGGCGAGTTCGACTGGGTTGTACGGGCCGGCTTACGTGCTGGCTTGGTCAGCGTCACCTCGATCGGAGAAAAGGACAGCACATCCTTCGATCCGGTCGGCCGGACGCGGAGGAAATCCCCGTCGTCGGGGTTACCGAGCGCGACCACCTTACCCGAACGCCCCTCGGGCACGCCGACCGCGGCTGCGGTGAACCACACCATGGGCGGATGGCCGCCGGCAATATCCGTGGCGATTTGTTGAATCTGACTGTTCGACAAGGGTTGCGGTTTCGTTCGTGACGGCATGGTGCACTCCGGGCAATGGTCGTGAATGGCTGCGTGCACAGATGATGCCGCACGACGCCGACAGCTTCACGGGCCCCCACCCGAATCACCTTCCGTGCTGGCTACCTTCATGATGCTGAGGTGCCCCACGCCGCCGCCTTGTCCCACGCCGCCGCCTTGCCCACGACACAGTGCCGACCACCCGTACGACACTGTGGCGACCCAACGGGGGTGCCGGGTACGGCCGGACACTCGACGGATGCCGAATGGATATCTCGTCGTAATAGAACAGATGCATCGTTGCCGGAGTCTCGAAGGGCGCGCCCCGAGCGGTTGACCAGGCGCGCAGCGTTCACTGGACAGCGAATCGAGCCGATGTTACGTTGTTGCCTACGTCACTCCGGCACGTGAGCCGGATAGAGTTCGGCCGGCAGCAGCGCGGCGTCGGCTCGCCCGATATGTAGGACAGTAGATGACGTCAACCACGCTTCCCCGAGTGTGCGTGATCGGCGCGGGGCCTTCCGGGATCACCGCCGCCAAGCGTTTGCTGGATCACGACATCCCATTCGATTGCTACGAGGCGTCCGACGACGTCGGTGGCACTTGGTATTTCAAGAATCCCAACGGCATGTCCGCCTGCTATCAAAGCCTGCATATCGACACGTCCAAGAAACGGCTGGAGCTGGAAGACTACCCGGTGCCGGACGAGTGGCCCGACTTTCCGCATCATTCACAGCTGTTCCAGTACTTTCGTGACTATGCGGACCATTTCGGCCTACGCGACCGCATCCTGTTCGAAACCACCGTGACCTCGGCTGTGCGCGACGCGGACGGCTGCTGGGAAGTCACCACGAACGACGGGAAGACCAGGCACTACGACGCGTTGCTCGTCTGCAATGGTCACCACTGGGATCCTCGAGTCCCGGACTACCCCGGCGAATTCGACGGCACACTGCTGCACAGTCACGCGTACAATGACCCGTTCGACCCGATCGACATGCGGGGCAAGAACGTCGTGGTGGTCGGTATGGGTAACTCCGGACTCGATATCGCCTCCGAATTGTCCCAGCGGTACGTCGCGGCACGACTGCACGTCTCCACTCGGCGCGGGATATGGGTCTTGCCGAAATACATCAAGGGACGCACAACCGACTCGGTATCGGTGCCACGGTGGTTCCCACCGGCGCTGGCGCTCAAGGTGAAGCAGTTCATCATTTGGGATGCCGGGGGAAGAATGCGGAACTACGGTCTGCCCGAGCCCGATCATCGGCCACTCGAGGCACATCCCTCGGCCAGTGAAGAATTCCTGCACCGAGCCGGGTGCGGTGACATCGCGTTCAAGCCGGCGATCGCCGCACTGGAGGGTCCGCGTGTACGCTTCACCGACGGTAGCACCGAAGAGGTGGACGTAATCATCTGCGCCACTGGATATCACATCTCGTTCCCCTTCTTCTCCGATCCGGACCTGTTGCCCGGAAACAACAATCGATTTCCGTTGTTCAAGTACATGATGAAGCCGGAGTACGACAATCTCTTCTTTCTCGGCCTGGCTCAGTCCCTGCCGACCTTGGTGAATTTCGCCGAGCAACAGAGCAAACTGGTCGCCGCCTACCTCACCGGCCGCTACCGCTTGCCCTCGATCGAGCAGATGCACGCGGCGATCCGATCTGTGGAGTCGGCCATGGCCCGCCAGTTCTACGACTCACCCCGACACACGATCGAGGTCGAGTTCGACCCCTATGTGCGCGACATTCGACGCGAACTCGCGCGTGGCGCGAAACGGGCTGCTGCCGTTGGCTATTCACTTCCGATTTCGCCCCGAGCTCACCAACGCGACGAGGTGAAGCCGTCCACGGCCGCAACGAGAAAGTAGTGACGATGACCAAACCATTCGATCCGCAGGTTGTGCTGGCGCAAGCGATGACCGAACTCACCGGCCCCGGAAGTCGGTTCGAGATGGTGGTCGAAGACGTACTGGGCGCACCGATGCCGGTGATGCGACGGCGCGCGACATCGCTGGGCGCCGTGCTGGCCACCTCGGTCGAACACGGCACACGCGACTACCTGGTAACCACAGAGCGTAGAATCTCCTTCAGCGAGCACGCTGCCGCCGTGGCGGCGCTGGCGACAGCTTTGCGAGACCGATACGGAGTCGGGCAGGGCGACCGGGTCGGCATCCTTGCGGCGAATACGCCCGAGTGGGTGATCACGTTCTGGGCGGCGCAGGCGCTGGGCGCGATCGCGGTGGGTTACAACGCGTGGTGTACACCCCATGAGATCGCCAGGGGCATAGAGCACGCCGATCCCACGGTACTCGTCGCCGACGCGAAGCGCTCCGCGCTCGCAGCGGAATGCGACATTCGGGTCCCGATACTCACCATGGAACACGACATTCCCACACTGATAGCCGATGCGCGGACCGCGCCCCTGCCGCATACCGACGTGGACGAGGACGATCCCGCGGTGATCCTCTACACCAGCGGCACCAGCGGTCGACCGAAGGGTGTGGTGCACTCACACCGGAATCTACTGGCGGTCATCGATTATCACACGCTCAGCGACACGCTGGCCGCCACATTGACCGGCGCGAGCGCGCCGCCCAACGGTCGGCGCTTCCTGCTGACCTCACCGCTGTTCCACATCGCCAGCTTGCACAATCTCGTAGTGCCCCGATTGGCCACCGCAGACACGGCAGTGATCCACCAAGGGTCGTTCGATGTCGACCGAGTGCTGCGGTTGATCGAGCAACAGCGGATCACCAACTGGGGCGCCGTCCCCACCATGGCCACCCGAATGCTCGAATCCGATCTGTCGAAATACGACCTCTCCTCGCTGACCTCCTTCTCGCTGAATTCGGCGCCTTCCTCGGCGGCCCTGCATCAGAAACTTCGCACTCAGCTGCCCGCCGCAAGCAATGCCCTGGTGACCAGCTACGGCCTCACCGAATGCAGCACCGCGGCGACGGTCGCCAGCCCGGCCGAATTCGCCGCTCTTCCGGACACCGTAGGACGCCCGATCATCGGGGTGAGCGTGGAGATCCGCGACAGTGCGGGCCAGGTCGTACCAGACGGCGTCCCTGGGGAAATCTGTCTGCGCAGCCCCTATGTCATGCTCGGATACTGGAATGACGAGGCGGCAACCGCCGCGGCGATCACCCCGGACCGCTGGTTGCGCACCGGTGACATCGGCATCGTGGAAGAGGGCCGGCTGCGACTGTCCGGGCGGCGCTCGGATCTCATCCTGCGCGGTGGGGAGAACGTCTACCCCGCGGAGATCGAACAATGTCTCGAGGGACATCCCTCGGTCCGGGAATGCGCGGTCATCGGCGTGCCCGACCCCGACCTCGGCCAGCAGGTGGCTGCCGTCATCGTGGTCGACAACGGCACGGCGACCACCGAGGACGACCTGCGGGCATTCACCACCGAGCGTCTGGCCTACTACAAGGTCCCGGCGCGCTGGCGACTGACCACCAGCGAACTCCCCCGAAACGCGACCGGTAAGGTGGTACGCACCGAACTCACCATGTGACGTCGCGGTGCGCGATGTCATCGACACCAGGCCGCGACACGTCCCTCGACCTGGCGAAATGCTCTGCTGGCCACTGCGAATCACGTAGAATGGTCGGATAGCCGCGAATCGTTCGCAAGCTCTCGAGGAGTCGGCGTGGACGCTTTCGAGTATCAGGGCAGGGCCGTGGTCTTCGACCGCACAGGCAGTGGACCTGCGGTGGTGTGCCTGCACAATGCGGGCGCACAACGCCGCATCTGGGATGACCAGGTTGCCGTGCTGCGCGAAGACCATACGGTCTTCGCGCTCGATCTACCCGGATTCGGACAGTCCGACCAACCTGCTGCAGGCTATCGACTCACAGACTACGTGGATATGCTCGCCGCGTTTCTCACAGCCTACCGACTCGCCAACGTGGTCCTGCTCGGCAATTGCCTCGGCAGTGCCACTGCGCTGCGCTATTCGATGGACAATCCGGAGGGTGTGCGCGCACTCGTGCTCATCAATCCACTGACCTGGAACACCGTCACCGCGGGGCAGTCGTCGATCCTTGCCTGGGTGGACGCTCACCTGCCACTGACGCGCGTAGCTCGCCGAATCAGCCTGCCGGGCCGGGTCGTCACCTGGATCACCGCCAACCAACTCGGCACGCGCGGGCGCGATCAAGGCCTTCAGCACGCGCCACGGGTGCGAGCGCATTGGTCGGATCAGGGAAGGTTGACCGCGTTGCACGGCTTGGTCCAGGACTTTCCCGCCTACCGCGCTCTGGACGAGTTCGGTCCCCCGGAAGACTTTCCCCAGATCTGCACCATGTGGGGCCGACAGAATCGGATCCTGTCCGCCGCGGCGGGCAAACGCCTCGATCACCTGCTGCGCCCACACACCGCGGTCGAGCTCTCCGATTGTGGCCACCTTCCGATGGTCGAGGACCCAGACCGAGTCACCGCGATCATCACTGGTTTTCTTGCTGCGACGGCCGAAAGAACCGTCCGCGACCGGACCGACGACTGAGACCCCAATGGTTTCGTCCAGTTCATGGTTCTGAGAAACTGTTGTGTCGGAACGCAATTCGTGGCATCGACACGAGGCGGCGGTAGGCTCCCAGCCGAGACGCCGAAATCTAGAGTGACCATGGCATATTCGACAAAACAAACGATTGTGGAGTACTCGGTCACGACCGCCCACCCGCGTCGCAGACACGCCGGGTCGATTTCGTGACGACGCGGAATTCAATGTACGCTGCGCGCGAAGAGATTACCCGCTCGGGTGTCGTCGCATCGTTCCACCGGGACCGACGCACCCACTGCGGTTCCTTGGGGGACCTGATGACCGATTGTGAGTACTTCGCTGTGGATCGCAACCAACAGCTCACCACCACACCGACCGAGCACGACGCCGCGCTGGCCGGCCAACTGGCCAGTCCGCGACTGCGCAGGCTGGTCCACATGAGCATCGGCCTGTCCGACGAGTCCGTCGACTTGCTCAACAGTATGTCTGCTCGCCTCCGTGCCGCAGCCGGCCTGACGCCGCGGGACCCGCTCGACGAGCACTGATCCAGTCGACCCATTGCTGATTCGGCAATCATAATTGTCGAATACCCATGCCGAGGGGATGGTGGTCGCATGAATATCACATATCGTCGAGATGACGGCACCCCACGCACGACGGTCGAGTATTGGGAAGCTCGCTACCAGCAACGCGATCAGGTGTGGTCGGGACGGCCCAACCAGGCCCTAGTCCGTGAAATCGGTTCGGTTACGCCAGGCTCTGCTTTGGATCTTGGCTGCGGCGAAGGCGCTGACGCGATCTGGCTGGCCCAGCGTGGCTGGCAGGTCACGGCGGCCGACGTCTCGGAGACCGCCCTTTCTCGGGCCAGGGTCCAAGCCCAGCGTCTCGGATTGTCCGAGAGAATCGATTGGCAGCGCCACGATCTCGCCCAGAGCTTCCCCGCTGGTCGTTTCGATCTCGTCACGGCGCACTACTTGCACTCGCCGGCCGCGCTGGACGGCGGGCACACGAAGCTCCTACCCCGAGCGGCGGAAGCGGTAGCCCGCGACGGGCTGCTGCTGATCGTCGGGCATTCGGCAGCGCCATGGAACCCAGATTTGTCTGCCGAGGCACAGTTGCCGACCTGCGCCGAGGTCCGCGCTGGGCTGAATCTTGCACCAAGCGAATGGAAGGTGGAAATCGAAGAAGTCGTCGAGCTCGAGCACACCGGCCACGACGGCTGGTCGGGTACACGCACGGACAACATCGTGCTGCTCAGGCGAATTGGTCGAGGCATACCGTGAACGCGAGTCACCCGACCGCCAAGAAAAGGTATCGGGCGGTTCAATCCCTGTAAGACGTTCTGGTAGCCTGCCTTTCGTCGGCGACACCCAGGTCGCCGATTGGAACGAAATCCAAAGAGAAAGCATCTAGATGAGCAAATTTCGCATGGTCGGCGTCGGACTCGCAGCGGCAGGTCTGATCTTCGCGGGTTCCGGTATGGCAATGGCCCAGACGATCCCGCTGGAGCGTCCCGCGGCTGTGTCCGACGATGATCCGCCCCAAACTCCTGGGACCGGTTCCAGCGATCTGATCCCCAGCATCTCCGAAATTCCTGATGACAGCATTCCCTCTGAACCGCCTGTGGAGGGCGCCATCGCTATCGGAAATCTGAGCACCGGTTCGAGTTCCATATCCGGGGGCGGATCCGTCCCTAGCGACCCGGACTGCTGAGCAGTAACCGTTAGCTAACGAGCGGCCCAGAACGATCTGGGCCGCTCGTTCTGTGACTGCCGCTGCCAGCGGCATTACCGTGGTCGGAGCCCAGTTCCACAGAATGGTGGACCCGAAACGGCCAGCGCAGAAGACCCAGCCAATCCTCACTGCCAATCCTCACTGTCCAACATGGTCACGATCGGGTCGGCCCAGATCGAACACACGGCGCGCGTTGCCAGCAAGGAACAGCTCGCGGACTTCCTCGTCCAAGCCGAGATCGTCGAGATGCCGGAGTGCGTGCTGGGGGAAGATCATCGGATAGTTCGTACCGAACATGACCTTCTCTCGACCATGCCCTTTCAGGTAGGTCAGCAGCTCCAGCGGATAGCGGCGGACGGTGTAGGCCGAAGTATCGATGTAAACATTCGGATACTTCGTTGCCAACGCGATCATTTCGACAGTCCACGGATAGCCGATGTGCCCTGCCACAATGGTCAGTTCCGGGAATTCCAGGGCCACGTCGTCCAGGTACGGGATAGGTCGCCCGGTTTCGGATGAGCGGAGTGGACCGGTGTGACCCACCTGGGTGCAAAACGGAATCCCGAGTTCGACACACGCGGTGTACAGCGGGTAGTACCGGCGGTCGTTGGGCGGCAGCCCCCACAGCCACGGCACCACTCGCAACGCCCGCATCCCCAGAACGGTCACAGCCCGATGCAATTCGTGCACCGCCACAACCGGCCGTCGCAGATCCACCGATGCGACACCGATCAGCCGGCCGGCCGACTCCGCCACGAACGCGGACACCTCGTCATTGGAAACCAGCACACCGTCCGGACCATACCAAGCGCTGATCAACGCGAGGTCGACACCGCCCGCGTCCATCGCGGACACGGTCGCCGAAACGGGTGGCTGCTCAGTGGTCAGGGATGCCCCCCAACGGCGTAGGGAATCGAACATATCGTGCTCGAGCAGGCGTTTCGTGGGATGCTGCGCCCACACATCGATGATCGTCATCAGCACTCCTCACCGTGGTCGGATCGTATTCGTTCACGATATCCACGCTGCACAACTCACCACAGGCGGATTCACTGAGAGTTCGTAGGAACCGACGCTCACCGGCCCGGGGCCAACACACAGATCGAGACCAACTGTGCGAGCGGATTTTCGGAGTTCCGAACCACCGTCGGCGCCCGTTACCGGGTCGGCTGACAGCGGTAGCCGTGACCATAAGCCGATCTGAGCGGGCGGACGACCGGTCCGCCCGCTCCGCGGGCCGTACGCGTGTCCCGCATTCAGTTGTCATAGGAAGCGACGCCGACCGGGCCAACACCGATACAGAGCTCGAGACCTGGTGTGTGCGCGGAAATTCGGAGTGCAGTTCCACTGCCGACGAGCCGAACGAAGACGGTATGCATCCCGGACCGGACCGGCACCGCAACCGCTGGTCCGTACTCGAGGCCGAGAAATATCCCGCCGTCTCGGTTTGCGACGTAGTTCAGCTGCGCAGTCCACTCTCGCTCGATCATCGGACCATCGAGCGCGAGCGTCACCGAGGCGCTTCCACCGACTCGGTACCCGCAGTCCGGCTCGGGTCCGGGAACGATCGCCCGGTTCCACCACACTGCCGCGTCCACGATTTCACCGGAATTGGTGATCATCCGCAGGTGTGGTGTCGTGGCAGCGAATGCCCCCGGGGCGGCGACGGGTGCGAGTATTCGGCTGGTCAGGTTCTGCGGATGTGCCAGCGGGTTGAGCACATTCCACGGAACTTCCTGGTCGAGCAGGGGTGCGCCATCCGAATTCTGCAATGCCGACTGCACGTTCGTGAGATAGGCCCGGGTCGGTCCGACCTGCCACGCCCGGACAAAGGAGTAGGTGGACCACAGACTGCACACCAGCAGCAACACCAACGCCGCGACCGCCATCCGGGCACCCGCACGGCCATGGTGCTCGTCTGCCATGTGCAGACGCGGACGGGCACGAGCCGCCAACGCACCCAATGCGGCCAGCACCACGGTCAGGTCGGCGACATAGCGAAGTGACTGCATCAGCTCCGTCGCGGTGTTCGGTCCCGCTCGGACCAGCGCCACGACCACCTGCGTGATCAGCAGATACAGCGTGGCCGCCAGCCACAACGACCCCACACGGACGCGGGCTCGGACCGACACCACCACCATGGCAGCCAGCGCGAGCCAGGCACACGCCACTGCCCAGCCCGGGGGATCTGCCCAGGGCGCCGATGGCAACCACCGCTCCCATACCCAAGGGCCGCCGAACAGTGCGGGAACGATGCCCGACGATGCCGCACGAGCCACGACGGAATGCGGCTCACCCAGCTCGGACGCCGGTACGGGGCCACCGACCACTGTCAGATACACCACCGACCAGCACACCAGCACGATCGCCGATCCGGCCCACAAAGCCACACCCCGGCGCGCCACGACTCGGATCGGTTGGGTGTGCTCGTCGACGTATCGAGCCAACGCCGCAACCATGAACGCGACGAACGGAACAACCACCGACTTCTCGAAGAACAGCAGCGCAACGACGAACACCGCGATCCCCGACAGCGCGTACCGCCGCCGGCCGGTGCGGACCAACAAGACAGCATCGGTAGCCACCCAGGCAAGGGCGAATTGCAGCGGCAGAGCGTTGAGGGCAGCCGACCACCAGGCGAACGCGGGAATGGTCAATGGGCAGAACAGATAGAAGGCCAGTGGATACACCAACGCCCACCGCGCACCCACCACCACCACGAGTAGTCGCAGCACGGCCACTGCCGCCCCGAGCTGCAGCGCCAGGAGCACCACCATCGGTCCGGCCCACGCCAACGGCGCTGCCTCGGTCACCGCCCAGGCGGTTACGAACGCCAACGGCATGAAGTGCCCATCGTGGTCGTACAGCAGCAGATCCACCGACCACAGCCCGTATTCGGCTGCTCGACCGACCAAGATGAGGTCGTCCCAATAGAAATAGCCGCTGTCGGCCACCCACCATCGCACGGTGAGCTGCAGCAGGACGAGGCATCCGGCCACGATCAGCACCGGCCGCCCATTCCGGATCGTCGGCGCAAGCCGCGTGGTTGCCGCCGGGGGAACGCATTCGGAGGCACGCGAGTCGATGACCATGACTGCTGGTCGTATCACACGCCGTCCCCGACGTCGCGGCCGCTCACATTCCGACGACGTCGAGAACAGGAGGTGGATAGTCGGCCGGATCGACCTGCTCACGCCACGGCCGATGCACTCGGGGGCCGGGAAGGTGGGCGAGCTCGGGGAGCCAACGCCGCACGTATTCGCCCTCGGGATCGTACCGGTCGGCCTGGCGCAACGGGTTGAGCGTTCGATTCGGCCTGGTGTCCGTACCGGTACCCGCGACCCACTGCCAGTTGAGCTGATTGTTGGCCACGTCACCGTCGACCAGCCACCGCAGGAAATGCTCGGCACCGATACGCCAATGTACTCGCAACGACTTGGTCAGAAAGCTCGCGGTGATCAACCGCGACCGGCCCGGCATCCAACCTTCTGCCCGAAGCTGCCGCATCCCGGCATCCACGATGGGATAGCCGGTTCTCCCATCCCGCCACGCATCGACAGCCTGCGGATCATCGCGCCAGCGGATCGGCCGGTCGCGGTAATTCGACCACGCCGCAGCCGGCCGCGCGGCCAACAGTTGGTGGTTGAAGTCGCGCCAGGCCAGCTGCCGAGCGAACGCGTACCCGCCTTCGGTGGAGATGTCGACCCGGTGCAGCATCTCCGCCGGCGACAAACAGCCGAAATGCACATAGGGCGACAGTCGCGAGGTCGCATCGGCAGCGAGGGCATCGCTGTCACGGTCGTAGTCCTGGATCGGCCCGGACAGCCAGTCGCGCAGTAGGGTTCGTCCCGTGGTCTCACCACCGACCCGCAGCCGAGGCGACGTCGGCCCGGCGCACAACACACCGGCCGTCGGCAGCGGTGAACTCGCCACCGCTGGCACAGCGAGGTTGCGCGGCCTGCCGAGCAACCTCCGATGATCGGCCGCGACCCATCGCCGGAAATACGGGGTGAACACGGCGAAATGGTCGCGTCCCGTAGCGGGTACGAGCGTCGCCGGATCGGCGATGGTGATGGTGGCCGTATGGGTGTGCACCGCGCAGTTGCGCTGCGAAAGACGCTCGCGCACCGCGCTCTCGCGTCGCCTGCTGTAGCCGCTGACATCGGAGGCGATATGGACACTGGCGGCGTTCACGTGGGCAACCATCCGGTCGATCTCGGTGGCCGCATGGCCGCGACGCAGGATCAGTCTGCCGCCCACGGCGCGCAGTTCGGCATCCAACTCGGCCAGGGCCGCGGTCAGGAACCGAACCCGGTTCGCGGCCATGCAGCGCCCGGAGAGAATGCCCTCGTCGAGCACGAACAAGGGCACGACGGCAGAGCCCTCCCGATGGGCGGCTGTCAACACCGGATTGTCGCGTACCCGCAGATCCCGGGTGAACACGGCAATCGTGACGCTCACCAGAGATCACCTCGATCCGCGGCGCGACCATCGCCCGCGCCGCCAGCGAACGGCAGACCAGCACCGATCACAGCAAGCACAATGGAAGGATGCGGGTCTCGCCCCCTGTTGTCGGTGACGTCAGATACAAGCACGCATTCTGGCCTGCTGCCGCGATCTCCGCACGCACCTGCTGCCAGCCGTCTGCGTCCAACCTCGCCGCGCGGGCCAAGACGAACCCGGTGACCCTGGTCGGATCGGTGACGATCGCCCACGAGTAGTCCGGGCCGAGTGCGGTGACGATGTAGTTGGTGGGTCCTTCCACGCCTTCCTGAGTCGGCACGCTGGGGAAGCTGACGTGCAATTGCGCCCCGGTCTGCCGATCGTTGACCACCGCGGTCCCGTCGATTTCATTGACCGTGTTCGCCCAGGTGATACAGGAGTTGTGCACCGCGATATTGCCCTGCGGGTCACGTGCGTAGGTGGCTTGCGTATCGCGTGCACACACGAGATTGAAGTACTGCGGAACCGCGGCCAGTTGATTCCACGTGCCGAGATATCGGTTCAGGTCCAGATACGACACCGGTACAGGGCCGGCGACCGGGCTCCGTGGCGGGACCGCCGCCGCGCTGCCCACAGTCGGAATCAGCCCCATCAGTACGAGCATCACCGCGATGGTCGGGTGTGTACATGCACGAAGCATTCGGCGACTGGTCACGCTGACTCCTCGAGAATCGACGATGCGGACCGCGGGATCATACCGAGCCGACAGCGGCGTTCACGCTGGATATCGCGGTGCTGTCACACATCTGCAGTCTCGGTGTGTCCTATCGAATTCAGCCACTGTATCTGCCCAGCAGGTGCCGCAACGTGGGCTCCAGCGCACCTGTCCGGAAACGGTGATCGACCTGTGTCAGCCGAGCGGGTACGACACGCTGGTTCGCCGATGCCATCTCCCGGGCGCCTTCACGCCCCAAAACCAGGGCGAGACCGAAGTCGGGCACTGGGACCAGCGCCGGGCGGCGCAGCACCTCGGCGAGGATCGTGGTGTATACAGTGTTCCGAACCGGCTGCGGGGCAACAGCATTGATCGGACCGGACAGTTCGACATCCCAGAGCGCCCGGTGGTAGACATCGACCAAGTCGTCGATGCCGATCCACGACACCCACTGACGGCCATCGCCGATACGTCCGCCCAAGCCCACAGTGAACAGGGGACGCAGCAAACGCAACGTGCCGCCGCGGGGGGACTGCGCGATTCCGGTGCGTACGCGGACCACGCGAACCCCCGATTCGGCGGCCGGCGTCGTGGCAGCCTCCCAGGCGTCCACCACGTCGGCGAGAAAGCCGTCGCCCCGCGACGCGTCCTCGGACAGCATCTGCTCGCCACGGTCGGAGCCGTAGTAGCCGATCGCGGAAGCGCTGACGAATACCGGCACCGCCGACCGCGCGGCGAGCTCGGCGAGCGCATGCGTCGGCCCGATCCGAGTGTCGGCGATGGCGCGCTTGTGCGCCGCGGTGAATCGACCCGCGATCGACGCGCCGGCCAAGTGCACCACCGCATCTACGCCGTCCAGCAGATCCGGTGCAGGAGCGCCGGGTTCCCAGCGTCTTTCGTCCGACGCGCGCGGCACACGCCGCACCAGTCGCAACACGCGATGTCCTCCGGTGGTGAGGAAAGCGGTCAGCGCCGAACCGACCGAGCCGGATGCCCCGGTGACAGCGATGGTCTTGGACACGAACCCCTCGCGCAGCGCCCGCGAGTGGGCCGCCAGGTCGTCGGCGAGCTGCCGGTGACGGTAGATGAACATCGGTCGCAGCAACGTCGCCGGAACCGGTGCATCGATGCGGTCCACGACGCGGGTGTGCGTTCGATCCACGACCTCGAATTCATGCGTGTGCCGCCACGGCAGCAGCCCAGCCGGCAGCGAGCCGATGCCATTCACGCCGACCGTGTCGACGAATCGGTGTGGAGGGTCATAGGCTCGCGGGTCGTGCCGGGCCACCCAACGCAGCCCGCCCGGGAGGCCGAGTATCGCGTGTCCGTCCGACAGCGAACCCGCTTCGAGGCGCGGCGACACCGGCTGCCACGGCGGGGCCAGGCGGGTGAGTGCCCCCGGGCGGGCGTGCCATGCGAACACCTCGGACCGAGGACAATCGATGACGCTCGAATACTCGATGCCCATGGCTCGACTGTATCCCGAAGACCACCCTAGCCAGCGGTTGTGCACCGTTCGCGGGCGTGTATCCGGCAGATGCGAAACAGCCGCTCGAGCGAGTACCGGTCCGCCTGGTCGCCTATCGAATGGACGGCGGCACGAGAACTCGTTCTATCATGTGCTGAGTCGTGCTCGCGCCAATGGAGGTACCGCCATGCCGTTGGACCCATCGGCCACCGCGCTGCTCACCGCAGTTCAAGCGTCGCCCCGAGCCGTCGCGGCGCACGACAGATCCGCATGGGTCGACCTGTTCACCGATGACGCCCGGGTCGACGACCCGGTCGGCTCACGACCGCACGTCGGCCGCGCCGCCATCGAGCGCTTCTACGACACCTTCATCGCGCCCAACGTGATCACTTTCCAGGTCGACCAGGACGTGGTGCACGCACGGACGGTGCTGCGTGATCTGACCGTGGTGACCACGATGTCGACCGGCGCCACCATCATGGTCCCCATGCACCTGCGCTATCGACTGGTCGAGCGAGGCGGCAACTGGAAGATCGCCCATCTGGCCGCGCACTGGGAACTGGGCAGCATGGTCTGGCAGCTGATCCGTACCGGACTACCCGGTCTGGCTGCCGGGCTGGAACTCGGTTGGCGCCTGATCGTCCAGCACGGCCTCGGCGGAGTGCTCGGCATGACGCGAGCGCTGCTCAGCGTGGGGCGTCGCGGAAAGATCACTATGACAAGGGTCTTCACCGCCGCTGCGAACACCGACTTGACCAGTGTCCGTAGCGTGCTCGGCCACAAGGCCGACATCGAACTGCCGGTCGGAACGTCGATCTCGGTGGAGGAATTCACCAATGTGGCGCGAAACATGCAATGGAACAAAATGATCGCCTCCGGTCGGACGGTGACGGCAAGCGTCCGGGTCAGCGACGCCCGTGGGGTTGCTGTGGCGGAGTTCGACGCCGACAACGACCGCGTTGCGACGCTCCGGTTCTATCTCGATGCAGCATGATCCGAGCCGGGGAGACCGTACAGTCGGCTGCTCACCGGCAGCGCCATGTGCTCGACATGTCAGCGGCACCGCCGCGGGGGGCCGGCCGGGGTCGTTCGATCACCGTGCGCTGACACCGACCGCGGGCCCCCGCGCGGGACTGCCCGAAGATCCCGCCGAGGATGGAGGCATCATCCCTCGCTCGGGGGATGCGCACATGCTGGCTCTCGAGCACAGTTATCGGTCGGCATACGGGGCCGGGCGGGTTGAGCTCGCGAGGATCGCCCACGACACTCGACCTCGAGACGTGAGTTAAGGCGGTGGCGGATCCTTGGACGTGAGCAGGTCGCTGGCCCGACAATCGCTGTTGGTGGCGGTGGTGGCCGCGCTGATCGATGTGGTGGTGTTGTCGTTCTACGGCGCGTTCGCCGTGGCCCCATGGCAGACGGGCCTCGCTGTCGCCACGATCGTCGCGGCCGACCTCGCGTTGGCCGCGCCACCACGGACAGCGGGTGTGGTCGCGATCGTGCACGTGCTGGCGCGCTTGTCGGCCGGACTGTTGCTGTACCGGCTCGGCTTTCTGATCAGGTTCGCCGATATCGGGTTCGTGGTGGCCGGATATCGAGCCGGCGCCTGGCTTTCCGGACCGAAATCGGTGTCGACCATGGTGCTGATGTGCGGCGGATTGGCCTCGGCGCATCTACTCACCAACAGTCCCACTGCGCAGGACTGGCTGCTGCTGATCGCGATCACCGCATCCGGGGGGTGCGTACCGTGGCTCGTCGGCCGCTACACCGCCGCGCGGGGCGCCTACATCGCCGAACTCGAGCAGCACGCTCAATTGCGCCAACAAGAACACCGGGCCGCACTCGACCGTGCGGTGGCCGACGAACGAGCTGCCATTGCGCGTGACCTGCACGATGTGATCTCGCATCATGTCAGCGCGATCGGCATCCACGCGGGCGCGGCCAGGCTGGCTCTCGGTGGCGGCGCCGACGCGACCGTGGCTCGGTCGTTGTCCGCCGTGGAATCCAACAGCAGAGCGGCGATGGTCGATCTGCGTCGGCAGCTCGACCTGCTGCACGGGCGCGACGACGACGGGCAACGCCAGCCCGGGCTCGCGGATATCGATGGGCTGATCGACCACGTCCGCGACGCCGGTCTGGATGTCACGCTGACCATCCGAGGAACCCCACGGGAACTGCCGGATTCGCTCAGCATCACGCTGTATCGCATCGTGCAGGAAATGCTCACCAACGCGCTGCGCCATGGCGACGGCACACACGCATCCGTGGAAGTGGAGCACCTGTCGAACCGGGTGGCGCTGAGCGCAACCAATCCCCTGCCGCCGGAATCCGCTGTCGACCACTCCGGCGCCGATACCCCGGTCTCGCGCGGGCTCGGCGGGATTCGCCGCCGTGTCGAACTCTTCGACGGCGAACTCACCTTCGGTCGGAGTTCCAATCACTGGCAGATCACCGTATCGATGCCGATCGGAGGAACATGAACTCCCCCACGCGTGTACTGATCGCCGACGACCACCGTATGTTCCGGTCGGGCCTGCGGGCGGTCATCGACAGTCAGGCCGACTTGGACTGCGTGGCGGAGGTCGGAAATGGCCGTGACGCGGTCGCCGAGACTGCTCGGCTGCGGCCGGACGTAGCCATCCTGGACGTCCGGATGCCGAAGCTCGACGGTCTGGCCGCGACCACGGCGATCGTTGCCGCAGGGGGAACACATGTCCTGGTACTCACCACCTACGACAGCGAAGCAAATCTGTATCGCGCGTTACAGGCCGGTGCGAGCGGCTTCCTGCTGAAGAGTCTGCCGCCGGAAGAATTGGTCGCCGCCGTCCGCATCGCGGCGCGCGGCGATGCGCTGATCGACCCGTCGATGACTCGGCGACTGGTATCCCGGTTCGCGAGCATTCTCGCGCCAGCACGCACCCCCAGCGAGGTACACCAGCTCACAGCTCGGGAGCAAGAGGTATTGCTGCTGCTCGCCGACGCGCGGAGCAACGCCGAAATCGCTGCCGAACTCGGAGTCGGCGAAGAAACGGTGAAGACCCATGTCTCCCGGGTCTTGGCAAAGCTCGGGGTCCGGGACCGGATTCATGCGGTGGTCTATGCCCACCAGCATGGTCTGGTCTCTTCCGGACGCCGCCCATCGGACTGACGACACGGCGCGATCCGACCATCCGATCGGTGCTCGATCCTGTGTCCCCTGGACTTTCGATCTGTGCCGGCGGGGCGGTGCACGTCACCACCCCACCGATATGGTTCAGGCGCCGGCGGGCGAGCTGACCTTGGTTGCGGTATCTATCACGCCGAATACCTCACCCTGTGGCCCCTGAACGACGCCCATCCGGCCGAACGGACTGTCGTCCGGTCCGGATCTGAGGGTGGCACCGAGATCACGTGCCGTGGCGAGCACGGCGTCGGTGTCGTCGACCTGGAACCACGCCAACCAGTGGGACCGATTGTCACCCGGAACGGCCGTCGAATCGAAGATGCCACCGACGCCGTCACCATCGTGGGTCGGGCTGAAGGTGGAGTAGATGAAGTTGTGCCCATCCCCGATTTCGGTGTAATGCCAACCGAAGACGTCGGCGTAGAACTCCTGTGTCCGCTTGTAGTCACGGGTGTGCAGCTCGGCCCAGCAGTAGGTGCCGTGTTCGTTGTAGATACCCGCGCCGGGATGGGCTCGGGCTTCCCACACTCCGAACACCGCGCCGGTCGGGTCGGCTGCGACGGCCATGCGGCCGGCGTCGAGTGCGTCACGCGGTTCCAGCATCAGCGAACCGCCGGCGGCGGTGAGCTTGCCGGCTATGGCATCGGCGCTCTCGACAGCGAGATACGTCGTCCACGCCGACGGCGTGTCCTTGGGCTTGGGGCCGATGCCTGCCACAGCACGACCCGCACGCATTGCCATCAGATATCCACCCGACTCGGGCGGACTTTCGGTGAACTTCCAGCCGAACAATTCCCCATAGAACGTCTGTGCTCGCGCCGGATCGTCGACGTCGCCGCCGACCCAGCATGGCGTTCCTTGCGACCAATTTCCATCATGAGTGGGCATCGCATTGCCTCCTGACATGAGATGCGCGCGTGCGGCCGATCCAGCCAGCACACAACCAGTCAACCACTCGACGCAGCCGAGTTGAACCGCTGAGGCCAACGACCCCGAGTGATCCGAACATGAGCAGCCGAACACCCGAGCGGTTCGATACCCGAGCCGTTCAAAAGGGAATCCCCTGACAGACCGAAACAGAATCCCCCGATCGATCCCCGAACAGAACAGTCCCCGGTAGCCTCTTTCGAACCCGTAAGTTTCAGTCGTCGCTGACAACTCCGGTATTCGATTGGCTTGCCGGGGGCCTAGGCCGGATCTTGAATTGCCGCCACAACACTCTTCAGACGTCTCTTCCGACTGTCGCAACGCCGTTTCGGTGTTCCGGTGTAACCACCAGTTTCCTCCGATTTCACCGCTAGTCAAGAGGTCAGTGGCGCTGAATGCGACCGATTTCACCAGCTACCCATGTGGCAGGGCTTGGGTGATACACCACAGGCGTCGTGGCAGATCGCCCTCCTCGAAGGCGTACACCTCCGTCAGAATCCACCCTTCGGCAAGGGAATCGACCAGATACCGGGTAAAGAAATGCACCGCGAAGCCGCTGTGTTCGTAGATGTCGTCGCCGTGAGCCACCCCGGCGCCGTAGTGGGCATCATCAGTGTGCCGAACGGTGTAGACGAGGACGCCGCCAGGCCGCAGGACACGGCGCACCTCGCCCACGATGGCGCGGATCTGCGGGGTGGACAATGCCATGCACAACACCATGTGCGCGAACACCGCGTCCTGGGAGGCGTCCGGCCACGGCAGTGGGTCACGGACGTCGTGCACCAGGGCAGTGACGCGTGCGTCGAGGCTCTGCGCTCGGGCGGCAGCGCGCAACTGGTCCAATCCGGCCGAACTGAAATCGATGGCGTGGACGGTGAATCCCTCGCGTGCGAAGAACAACGCGTCACGGCCGTGCCCGGCGCCGAGTTCCAGTACGTTCGCGCTGCCCGCCATGCGAAAGACTTCGGCCGCGCGCCGCGCGGCGGCCGAGGGCTCCGCTCCGTACATCCCAGGGTGGGCGGTGTAGGTGGATTGCCAGTGCACGTGCTGGGCGTCGCCCAGGTCACGATCGTCGTCGACCATGTCTCGCCATTTCCCTTCACCGTCAACCGAAAGCGTCGACTCGTCTTCAGCTCGTCGTGGTATCGCCCTCACAGACCGATCGGTTCGTGGCACCGGCTTCCCGGAGGATGCGACGCAACTGGTCGCGTCCGGGCGCCCCCTCGAGACCCGAGGGTGTTCGGTAGAGCCGACACGTGAACGACACCATGTCCCCGGGCTCGGCGAACGGATCGCAACCGTCGATGAGAATCGTGGGGGATCCTGTGAAGCCCAACCGCGCGGCCTCGGCCAGGTCTGCGACGACCCGGGTGGTGAAGTCGGTGGCGGCCAGCCCGAGGTCGGTGAGCGCCCGACTCAGCTGCTGCTCGGCGAGGCGCTGGTGCGGGCAGTCCGGCACGACAAGGATCTCGATCAGCATTGTCGGACTTCGATTTTCATGTCGGAAGCCACACTCCCCTCGACCAATACCTGCCGAGATATATGTCGGCGGAAAAACATTCGAATTTCTTGTCCTCGGAAAATACCTGAAAACCGTCGAACTCGATTCTATGGCCCGACACTCCCCGCCCGATCGGTAAACGGCTCACCACCGATGCCCGATGTGGTCTCCGAGGTAACAGCGCGAACACGGATTCGGCGGAAGAAAATGGACCCGAGTCAGATCTAGAACCGAAGATCTGACTCGGGCCCTCAGTAGCGGGGACAGGATTTGAACCTGCGACCTCTGGGTTATGAGCCCAGCGAGCTACCGAGCTGCTCCACCCCGCGTCGGTGAACACAACATTACACACGGGTACACGGAGTCAGCAAATCAGCTGGTCAGCCCAGTAGTCCACACTGCCCGACCTCGACTACGCCAGCATGCGGCGCCACCGGAGATATCGAGACGGCCAGGAATGTCCCCTGGTCGGGGCAGGTGTGAGGCGGCGGGACCCGCCCACGCCCACCGCCCACACCCTGCAGCGGCGCGGCAGTGTTGCAGTCCCGCTTTCACAGTGATGTCGGCCACATAACGATAGGACAACTCATCCCGCAAACAACAGATAGCCGGTCTTTCCCGACTGCGAGGATGCCGATATTCGCGTCAGACGTTTCACGCAATTTCGGGTGTTATAGACACGTGATCTGCCGAGATCTCTTCGTTACGTCACTCCAGAGCTCGGAGCAACCGTGACGAGCTCGAACTCGACCCGCTGAACACCGGCAACCCTGTCCCGCGGTTCGAGGAACCTCGACGACCTGGGGACAGGGACACGGCGCCCGAACGCCGTGCCGGCGGGCGCAGGGAAGGAAGCGACCATGACCGAGAACCGGAAGTTCAGCACCCACGCCCTCTGCTTCGCCGCCCTCACCGGTGCCCTTGTGGCGATTCCGTTCACCTGCGCCACAGTCTCCGTTGCCGCGACCCCCACCCACGACTGGGATGGCGTGGCGCAGTGCGAAAGCGGCGGCAACTGGGGGATCAACACCGGAAACGGCTACTACGGCGGCCTGCAGTTCTCACACAACACATGGACCGCGAACGGTGGGCAGGGCTACGCGCACACCGCGAGCAAGGAAGAACAGATCCGGGTCGCGGAGAACGTGCTCGCCGCACAAGGCCCAGGCGCATGGCCGTCCTGCAGTCGGTATCTGCGTCCCGGGACCTCGGAGCCGGAATCCGTTGTGCAACCGGAATCGGTTGTCCAACCGGACACCGCTACCGAACCGGACACCGCCACCGAACCGGACACCGCCACCGAACCGCAACAGGGCATCCAACCGGAATTCGACCCCGAGTCGGAGCTCGCGACCCGACCAGAGGCGTTCACGCCGGACCCCGATCCGTCCACCGTCGAGGTTCCCGACGGCGTTCGAGAGGTTCTGGAGCAAGCGAAGGCCACCTTGGCGCTACTGGCCGAACGCTTCGGCCTCGACACCCAGTACCAACAAATTCTGGACCTGGACTGGAACAGCGCCCTGGGAGACCTGGTCGTGCGGTACGGCCTCGAAAACACGATGCCAGCAGATGTCGGGCAGATCGACTCGATCGAACGCTGACCCGCGCCCGAGCATCCAGAGGGCCGGCGGAACTGTCGCGGCGGCCCTCTGGATGTGACACCTACGGTCTGGATGGTAGCCGCATTCAGCGGCCGGCGTCCTGGTATGCCTTGACTGCGGCGTCCAATTCATCGAGTGCTCGCCCGAAGTCCTGGAAGTTCCCGGTACGCATGGCAGCTCGCACGTCTTCGATCTTTCGATTCAACTCGGCCGCGGCGGCATCCTTGGCCGCAGACGAGCCGGTCTCGGGCGTTACGACAGTCGCGGGTGGCGGACCGTCGGCGGTGGCGTCGGCATCGCCGCTGGCCTCTTGCGACGACTGCACGGCGCCGGGTTGCGGTCTGGTGGCCGAGTCACCACCGAACGGTGTCGCCAACGCGCCGGCGCCCGGTATCACCTGATCCAAGGCATCGGCCAAAGTGGAGGCATAGCCCACCTTGACACTGCCGGCCGCGTCCCGATAGCTCACCAGCACCCGCAGCAACTGTGGGAAGGTCGCGGTGTTCGGTCCGGTGTTGCGCTCGTTGTAGAACGGCTCCACATACAGGATGCCGCCGTCGGCGATCGGCAGAGTCAGCAGGTTGCCGTACCTGATCTTGTTCGAATTGGACAGCAACGTCTTCTCGCGCGAAACTTCCGGCGCCACCGTCATGCGGTTCTGGGTCTGCTGCGGACCCAGCGTCTGGGTATCGGTGGGCAACCGCAGAATAGTGAACTTGCCGTATCCTTCGGGATCCGAGCGCACCGAGATGTATGCCGACAGGAACTCCCGGTTGTATCCCACCATCGCGCTGGTCAAATTGAACGTCGGCTTCTTCGTATCCGGGTCGCCCAGCAACACGTAGTAAGGCGGCTGGTTGGCAGTGTTACCGCCCTCGGCCGTCGGATCTGCGGGCACCGACCAGAACGCATTGTTGGTGAAGAACTCGCGCGGATCGTTGACGTGATATTTGGTCAGCATCTCGCGTTGGACCTTGAACAGATCCTCCGGATACCGGAAGTGCGCTCGCAATTCCGGTGAGATCTCACCCTCCGGCCGCACCGCATCGGGAAACACCCCGCGCCACGCCTGCAGCACGGGATCCGACGAGTCCACCTCGTACAGCGTGACGGTGCCGTCGTAGGCGTCGACGGTCGCCTTGACCGAATTGCGGATGTAGCTGACCGATTTACGCGGCAACAGCCGTCCGGTCTTCTGGTCGATACTGTCCTCGACCGCTCCTTCCAACGCGGTGCTCTGCGCGTAGGGGTAGTTGTCCAAGGTGGTGTAGGCATCCACGATCCAGACGATCCGCCCGTCCACGACCGCCGGATAGGCATCCCCGTCTGCGGTCAACCACGGCGCGACCTTCTGCACCCGCTCGCGGGGATTCCGGTTGTAGATGATCTTGGAGTTGTCGCCGATGGCCGAAGAGAACAGGATGTTGCGCTCGGCGTACTTCGCCGCGAACGCGAGACGGTTGAACCAGTTGCCGATCGGTACACCACCGTCACCGGTGTAGGTGTACTGCGCGGTGTCGGAATCGTATTCGCGCGGACGCTGACCTTCCTCGGCGCCTACGATCGCATAGTCCGGATCGGACTGGGAGATCAGCTCACCAAAATACACCCGTGGCTGGTCCACCTTGATCTGCTGATCGTCCACCGAGGTGAACAAGTCGCTGACCATGAATATCGGATAGCCGCTGTCGGTGCTGCCTCCGGCCGCGTTGGGGTCGTCGGACTGTGGCTTGTTCACCCGGTTCGCTGGAGCGGCGACGAAGCCGTTGCCGTGAGTGTAGACCGTGTGCCGGTTGATCCAGTCGGTCTGATTACCGCTCAGCGAGGTCGGCGAGAGCTCGCGCGCCGCGACGATGTAGTCCTGCACATCGCCGTCGATGCTGTACCGGTCGATGTCCAACGACTCCGGGAAGCCGTAGAAGTTCTTGAGCTGACGCAGCTGGGTGAAGGTCGGCGACAGAATATTCGGGTCGAGCAGCCTGGCATTGCCGATGGTCACCGCGTCGGCGGGTAGGTCGAGCGGGCTCTTGTTGCTCTGTCCCTGATAGTCGCGATAGTCGATCTTGTCGTCGGTGATCCCGAACGCCTGCCTGGTCGCGGCGATATTGCGTTCGATGTACACGCTCTCCTTGTCCGCCGCGTTGGGACGCACGGAGAACTGCTCGACCACCAACGGCCACACGGCGCCGACCAGGATCGAGGACAAGAGCAGCAATGCCGCGGCCATCGCGGGCACGCGCAGATCACGGAGCACGACGCCGGCGAAGAACGCCAGCGCGCAGATCACCGCGATGGACAGCAGGATGAGTTTGGCCGGCAACACCGCGTTGATGTCGGTGAACGAGCCGCCGGTAAAGGTGGGTTCCTTACGGCTACTGGACAACAGCTCGTATCGATCGAACCAGTATGCAATGGCCTTGAGTAGGACGAACAGCCCCGCGAGCACGGCCAGCTGGATGCGCGCGGGCCGCGTCAGCGCACCGTCGCGTCCACTCAGCCTCAGGCCGCCGAAGATGTAGTGCGTGACCAGGCTGGCGAAGAACGCGATGACCACCGCGACGAACAACCAGTTCAGCACCATGCGGTAGAAGGGCAGGTCGAAGGCGTAGAAACCGACGTCGAGTCCGAATTCGGGGTCGGTCTGGCCGAACGAGCCGCCATTCAGGAACAGCTGCGCCGTCACCCAATTCGACTGCGCCACCAAGCCGGACAGCAAGCCCAGCAGCACCGGAATGCCAACGCCGAACAGCCGCAGCCTGCTCATCACGGTGGTCCTGTACCGGGCGATCGGATCGTTCGGCCCGGTCACCGGCACGAACACCGGCCGGGTTCGATAGGCCAGCAGCAACGCCAGCCAGATCACCACGCCGACGAAGGCCGCCACGACGAGAAATAGCAGCACGCGCGTAACAAGGACGGTCAGATACACATCACGGAAGCCGACCTCACCGAACCATAGCCAGTTCGTGTAGGTATCGGTCAACCGTGGGCCGAGTAGCAGCAGTGCTGCCAGGATGAAAGCCGCCACCAGCAGCGCACGGCTGCGTCGGGACAGCGAGGGTAAGCCGGTGGGGGGCTTCATGCCCACGATGCCACTCTCCAAAGTCCGGCGACGCTCGCACCCATAGGCCCGGTCGATGCGCCGCAGTCCGATGTTCCAGGTCGGTCCCTTCCGGACCGTCGTCGGCCCTACTCTACGGAAATCGGACACGGTACAACCGACAGGGCCGCGAATGGCACGCGCAACGATCATACGTCCGAGTTCGCAGCACGGATGTCGGCTGGTTTGATTGGATGGGGCTGTGACCTCAGATCTGCATGCCGAACTCGTGCTCGCCCGTTCCGTTCGGGAGGTGGCGGAATTCGTCGATGCCGAGGGGTGGGGGCGCCCGCCGCACATGTTCGCGCTGGTACCGACAGCGGATCTGATGGCCGCCCAACCGGACCTCGCCGATCAACTCGACCCGGGCGCCGAGCTGACACCGGTTGCGCAGGATTCGTTTCTCGGGGACACCCCCGGCGAATCGAAGCCGCTGGACGAGATGCTGGCCACCATCAGTTGGCCGGCGGCCGTGCAGGGGTGCCTGCTGGTACAGGAGATCGTAGTGCTCCCACCGGATGCCGAATCGGCGCTGGACGACGCACTCGTCCCGGTTCTGGCCGACGCGGACGCCGCCGATGCCGCCGCGCGCGCCGCCGCCGAGGCACACCCTCGGCGTCGAGAGGCACGACTGTTCACCGCCGTCCTGCGGTCGGGCGCCTCACTGAGCCTGCTCCACCTGCGGCCCGACAACGCCGAGAGCGCCGACTCGTCCGGCGACCTCGATCTGCGTACCTACCCGAATCTGGCGCCCAACCTCGTCGAGGCACTCCACCACACACTGGCCTGAGCTGTTCACCCGCAACTGGCGGGCTCCTTACCGGCGGCCAGATCCTCGAGCGACTGCACTGCGCCGGCCAAGTCGTCGACCTTCACCAGGCGCAGACCTTCCGGCGTCCGTTGCCTGGCTTCGGCGCAGTTGGCCGCAGGGACGAGGAAGGTCTGTGCGCCGTCCTCTCTTGCTGTGATCATCTTGTATTGGATACCGCCGATCGGGCCTACCGTGCCATCCGGATCGATGGTTCCACTACCGGCAACGAACCGGCCGCCGGTCAACTCGCCGGGACTCAGCTTGTCGATCACAGCCAGACTGAACATCAATCCCGCCGACGGGCCGCCGACCTCGGCGAGATTGAAGGTCACCCGCAGCGGCGGGCGTGCGCCGGCGCGCAGCCCTATACCGAGAAACCCCTTGGTGGCGTCGTCGGGGTGGGCGCCGAGGACGATCCGAGTCGTCCGCTCGACGGTGTCGCGGCGATACACCACGGTCGCCGGGCTCCCTGGGGTTCGGGAGGAGATCGTGGCGACGACGTCCTCGGGCGTGGTGATCGGCGTGCCGTCGATACCGACCAGTTCGTCGCCCACACGCAGTACGCCGTCGGCCGGGCCGGTCTCGCTGACCCGATTCACCAATGTGACGACGGGCAGATCGAGATGGCGCAATGCAGCGATCTCGGCGTTGCCCTCGGAATTCTCGAATTCACGTTGGTGGGACTGCTCGATCTCCTCGCGGGACAACCCTGGCGGGTAGATCTGCGAACGTGGCACCAGACCGTACGATCCGCTGGCCCAGAATGCGAAGGCCTCGAAGATAGTGATCCCGTCCAGTACCGACACGGTGGTCATATTGAGGTTGCCGGTGGTCGGATCCAGCTGCGCACCCTGCACGTCCACCACCTGCCTGTCGTCCAATTCGCCCAGTGTGTTGAAGGTCGGACCCGGACCGAGCGCGACGAACGGGACGGTGACCGCGGTGCCCACAGCTGCGAGCACAACGACCGGGAGCAAGGCGGCCACCACAGTGAGGATCCGACGATTCACCTGGACCACAGTAGTGATCGCCCAGGTCGCACAGCGGGGCAGTCACCATCTGCACCTCGGAAGTCGTCGATTTCGCGCCGCGCGAACGTCGAAGCGCTGCAGCATACGCGTAGATTGAACAGTATGAGTGAGCTCCCCTTCGGATTCTCGAACCGCGACGACGACGGACGTGAACGCGGCGACGAGCCGAGCGGTTCCGGACCGAACGATCCGCTCGGTTTCGGGATCGGTGGGTCCGGCGCGGGTGGATTCGACCCGACGCAGCTCGGGCAGATGCTGACCTCGCTCGGCCAAATGCTCAGCGGCCTGGGACAACCCGGGGCGGCGAAGGCTGGACCGGTGAACTACGACGTCGCCAAGCGACTGGCCCGCCAGCAGCTCGGCTCGACCGTCACCCCGGTGAGTGCGGGCACCATGAGCGCGATCGGCGATGCCGCGCATCTGGCCGAACTGTGGCTCGACAGCGCCACGACGCTGCCCGCTGGCGCTACCAAGACCGTGGGGTGGACCGCCAACGACTGGATCGAGCAAACTCTGCCCACCTGGCAGCGGTTGTGCGACCCCGTGGCGGAGCAGATTTCCGGAATGTGGACTGCAGCATTGCCCGAGGAAGCAAGACAATTCGCCGCACCGATGGTCGGAATGCTCGGCCAGATGGGCGGACTGGCCTTCGGCTCGCAGCTCGGCCAAGCGCTCGGCCAACTCGCCAAAGAAGTGCTGACCTCGACCGACATCGGACTACCGCTCGGACCCGTAGGCACGGGCGCCTTGTTGCCTGCGGCGATCTCGGAGTTCAGTGCGGGCCTGGAGCAACCGGAGAGTGAGATCCTGGTGTTCCTCGCTGCGCGGGAAGCAGCTCACCAACGGCTGTTCGGACATGTGCCATGGCTGCGCCAGCAGGTCCTCGGCGCGGTCGAGGACTATGCGCGTGGGATCCGCATGGACTTCTCCGCTCTGGAGCAAGCGGCGCAAGGGGTGGACCCGATGTCGCTGACCGACCCGACGAAGCTCGAAGAGATCCTGTCGCAGGGCACGTTCGAGCCGCAGACCACGCCAGAACAGAAGCAGGCGCTGGAGCGGCTGGAGACATTGTTGGCGCTCATCGAAGGCTGGGTGCAAGTGGTGGTCGCCGACGCCGTGACAGATCGGTTGCCCGGAGCGGTCGCGTTGGCCGAGACGCTGCGTCGCCGGCGCGCAACCGGTGGCCCAGCCGAACAGACCTTTGCGACTCTGGTCGGCCTGGAGTTGCGTCCACGCAAACTCCGTGAGGCAGCGCAGTTGTGGCGCCGGCTGACCACCGACGCCGGGATGACCGCACGCGATCGCGTATGGGCGCACCCCGATTTGCTGCCGGATTCCACCGACCTCGACACCCCTGCAGGGTTCCTCGACTCGGTGATCGGTGGCCAGGCCACCGCGTTCGACGACCCGATCGCACAGCTGGCCGAGACCGAGGCGCGCGAGAAGGCCGAACGCGAGCGCAACGACGGCGATGCCGGCAACAGCAGCCCGGCCCCAGGCAGCGGCACCTGAGCCCGACAATGGCTCCCGAGCTGAGCTGTGGATACCCCGCCCGCAGTGTGGATGACCTGGGACGACCGCTGATTTCGTCGCCAGGAACCCACCTGGGGGCTCACATACTGCTGAGATGGCAACCACACGTCGCGGCCCGCGGTTGCGTCCGCGGGTCATCGTTCTGATCCGGCCGACCGGCGTCGTACAACTCGGGTGTGACCCCGAGACCGCGGTGACGCTCGGTCCGGAAGGCATGGACACCGAAACCGTGCTCACCTTCCTACGGCTGCTGGACGGTCTGCGCACCAAACCACAGATCATCTGGCGAGCCGGTGAATGCGGTATCGATCCCGACCACGCCGTGGCGCTACTCACCCTGATCGACGACGCCGGGCTACTCGATCATCCGGAAGACCGGGCGGGGCGCGTTCGAACTGTGCGGGTACATGGGCTGGGACCGCTGTCCGATGCGGTCACGGGTGGACTGCAGGCGCTGGGGATTCGCCCCAGCCACTCACGCGACTATCCCTTCGGCGTGGAGACGGTGCGCACGTGGAGATCGGATATGGTGATCCTCGCCGACACACTGATGCCCGATCCTCGGTTGGTCAACGATCTGTTGCTGTATCGCATCCCTCACATGCAATTGCGCATCCGTGACAACAAAGGAGTCGTCGGGCCGCTGGTATTGCCCGGCGCCACGAGCTGCCTGCGCTGCGCCGACCTGATCCGAGCCCAGAACGACACCGAATGGCCGCATCTGGCCGCCCAACTGCTCGGTCGGGTCGGCCACGCCTCCGTCGCCGGGATCACCGCGACCGCCGCGGTCGCTCTCGGCGAAATGGAAGCGATCCTGGATTGTTCACCGCGCCGCGCTCCGACCACGCTGAACGCGACCCTCGAATTGGATCTGGACTCGCATGTTCTCGACCGACGGGCGTGGCACCGGCATCCCGAGTGTGCGTGTGCGCAGGTCCGCGCACGATCTGCGCCCGAGGACCCGGCGTGATCGATATTGCCATAGCAGATCCACGGCCTCGTCGGCCATGATGGGTACGTGTCAGAGATCGCGCGCCGTCGCTCGTCCCGCAACGCCAAGTTGGCCAAGATTCCCCTCGGCATCGCCGGCCGGGCCGCTATGGGGTTCGGTAAGAAGCTCGCCGGGGGCGACAGGTCCGAGATCAACGCGCAGCTCAATCAGAAGGCCGCCGAACAGTTGTTCACTGTGTTGGGCGAACTCAAAGGTGGCGCGATGAAGTTCGGACAAGCGCTCAGTGTGATGGAAGCCGCAGTCCCGGAAGAGTTCGGCGAACACTATCGCGAGGCCCTGACCAAACTGCAGGCCGCGGCGCCACCGATGCCCGCTGCGACGGTTCACCATGTGCTCGACCAGCAGCTCGGCCGCCAGTGGCGTACGCGCTTTCGTGATTTCGACGACACCTCGGCGGCATCGGCCAGCATCGGCCAGGTACACCGCGCGGTCTGGTCGGATGGGCGTGAGGTCGCGGTGAAGGTACAGTATCCCGGCGCGGACGAGGCCCTGCGTGCGGACTTGAAAACGCTGTCCCGGATGACCGGCTTGATCTCGTCGGTGATCCCCGGAGCGGACGTGAAGCCGATTCTCGCCGAGATCTCCGAACGCACCGAAGAAGAGCTGGACTATCGCAACGAGGCCGCCAACCAGCGCGCCTTCGCCAAAGGCTTCGACGGTCACGGCGAGATCGTGGTGCCCAGGGTGATAGCGAGTGCACCGAAGGCCATCGTGACCGAATGGCTCGATGGCACTGCCGTGTCGTCCATCATCGAACACGGCGCACAGGATCCGATGGGTACCCGGACAGTGCGTGATCGGGTCGCGGGCTTGATGGGGCGATTCCACTTTTCGTCACCGGAAGTCGTGGGACTGTTGCACGCGGACCCACACCCGGGCAACTTCATGCTGCTGCCCGACGGCAAACTCGCCGTCATCGATTTCGGAGCCTGCGCGCCGATGCCCGACGGCTTTCCGCCGATCTTGGGCAGAATGTTGGCCCTTGCGGTGGAAGAGCGCTTCGAGGAGCTCACCGGGCTGCTGCACGATCACGGATGGGTGATTCCTGGCCGAACCGTCACCCACCAAGAAATCGCCGACTACCTGCGGCCATTCACCGATCCGATCCAGACCGACTCGTTCCACTTCACCCGCCGGTGGATGCAGCGGGTAGCTGGCCGAGCGTCCGACTTCTCCAGTCCGGAGATGAAAACTGCACGGGCACTGCAACTTCCAGCCGACTACGTGATGATCTTCCGGGTGCTCGGAGGATCCGTGGGCATCTTGGCCCAATTGGACGCCGAGTTGCCGTTCATGCAACTCGTTCGTACCTGGGTGCCGGGGTTCCGCGAGGAGCGCACCGCCTCCTGATCCGCGGCGAGTCAGGCTGGTAGATGCCCGGACGCAGGCCGGCCGCTCACCGGGCATGGGTGAGCGGCTGGCCTGCTTTCTCGTTCGTCGACTCTACGTCCGTCGGTCCCGCAGGGGTGGCACGTTGCGGAACCGAACTGACGGAGTACATCGACCGGAGGGAGCGATGACGGTATCTGGCGGATACCGTGTGGATCTGGGATTGTGGCGAGACTTGTGCAACCGAGCCCGCCTCGCCCGCGAGGTTCTCGATCACCCGACAACCGCGACCTTGCGCGGCCGCCCACGAGGACGCTTGCGGGCGATGACCGCGCCCTGGTCGAAGATCTCACCACCCCAGACACCCCACGGCTCGCGCCGATTCATGGCGGCACTCAGGCAGCCGGTGCGGATCGGGCAGGTCGCGCACAGCGCCTTGGCCCGCTCCAACTGAACCGGGTTTTCCGCGAACCAGAGGTCCGGGTCGGCGGCTCGACAAGGCAGAACCTCGGTGAGCTCCTGGGCCTGGGTATCCGACGCCACGGTGCGGCATGTCACATCACTGGCGGCCTGTGGCCAATTCTGTGCGGCTAGCACGTCGTTCTCCTTCAGCTTGTTTGCAGCGGTTCGTTTCGTTGTGCCGCGAAACCGCTGCCGGCATATGGCTGAAGGCCAAAAAATTGGCCACGGTTTCGCTGCTGTGCGATCCGTGGCCAGGAGGTCGGGAAGGTGCTTCCTACCTAGATCGACATCTGTGTCGAGTCCTGATCACGGTCGCTGGATGTGCAATGTGGCGGCGTGCTGCCCACGAATACGCAAGTGCGAGATCGATTTCATCTGCCGTGCGGTCTACAGGTTCCGCAAAGACACCCGGGCGCCAATCGATACGAGGCTTACCCTGAATCTCGGTGTGGGCGAATGCGAGCACGGCAACGCACATCGGCGGTGTGCCGATGACGCCGAAGCCACCGACCCTCGAGCACATTCCCCCAGCGGAGAAAGCTTCCCAGGAGACTGCGACCGGCGCGGTCGCGTCGACGCCATAGGCGTCTGCAGCTGCGATCATGTCCATCGCGGCATCTCCTTTCTGGGCTCGTTATGTCTAGGTTGTCGCGCGCGCCGAAATGCCCTCCCGGTGCGTGAAATCCACCATAGGCAAGTTCGCCGTCCCCCACAACCTATTTTTTACCTGCGGTTTTGTGCCGTGAATCGCTGAAGGAGATGACGATCGCGAGCATCTCGGCACCGAAGCGCCGCAACTTGTACTGCCCGATGCCGGGAATCGCGGCCAGCGCTCGTTCGTCCGTCGGCCACTGCTCCGCAATTGCGGTCAACGTTGTGATACTCGCCACTGCTCGGGCGTCGATGGACAGTTGAGCGGCCTTCTCCCTGCGCCAGTCCTGCAGCGCGGCAAGGAGTTCGGCATTCAATTCGGCCGGACAGCTCGAACAGCGCCCGAGCAGGGTATCGCCGGCATTCAGCAAGGACCGACCACATACCCGACAGGAAGGAAGCCGCGCCCCACCACGCTGGTCAGCGGCTGCCACCCGGGAAGCAGCAGAGGCCTCGGGAACGAGGCCATGAAGAAATCGGGAACGCCGACGGGTGGGCCGACCTGCGGTCCTGGCCAATGCCCAGGACAACCGCACTGTCTGCCGCGCTCTGGTGACCCCGACGTAGAGCAGCCGACGCTCTTCCTCCAACGCAGCCGCATCGGCCACCGATCCGTTGCTGTGCAGGACGTGCGCGATCGGCACGGCGCCATCGGACAAACCGACCAGAAACACCGCGTCCCACTCCAGGCCCTTGGCGGCATGCAGCGAAGCCAGTGTGACGCCCTGCACCGTGGGCGGATGTCCGGCGGCGGCGCGGACCTCCAGTTCGCGCAACAACCCGGTCAGGTCGAGGCGATCGTCGTCACCGACCATTTCCTCGGTCAAGCGAACCAAGGCCTGCAGAGCAGACCAGCGCTCACGCGCTCGCGTACCGGCGGGCTCGGTGGCTGTGAACCCGACCGATGCGAGCGTCGCGCGGACCAGTGAAACCATTGCCTCGCCCCGACGTGACCGGTCGGGAAGATCGTCGCGGGACGCGGTCGCACGGAGCGCATGCACGGCCTGCTGCACCTCGACACGGGCGAAGAAATTCTCGCCACCACGCACCTGGTAGGGGATGCCGCCCTCGGTGAGCGCCTGCTCGTAGCTTTCGGACTGAGCGTTGATCCGATAGAGCACGGCGATCTCGGCGGCCGGCGTTCCGGTCGCAATGAGCGTCGCGATCTCGGCGGCCACCGCGGTGGCCTCGGTGGGCACGTCGGCGTATTCGGCGAACGTCGGCTCGGGGCCTTCGGGGCGTTGACCGATCAATTGCAGTCGGGTGCCCGCGACGCGGCCGCGCGCCGCCCCGATCACCTGGTTTGCCAGCGATACCACCTGAGGTGTGGAGCGATAGTTGCGCTCGAGCCGGACCACGGTGGCATCCGGAAAACGACGGGAGAAATCGAGCAGGTAGCGAGGTGTCGCTCCGGTGAACGAATAGATCGTCTGGTTGGCGTCGCCGACCACTGTGAGATCGTCACGATCACCGAGCCAGGCATCCAGCAACCGCTGCTGCAACGGCGTCATGTCCTGGTATTCGTCGACGACGAAGCTGCGGTAGTGACCACGGAACTCGTCGGCCACCGCCGGGTGGTTCTCCAATGCGGCCGCGGTGTGCAGCAGCAGGTCGTCGAAATCCAGGAGCAGCCCGTCGGGGGTGGCTTTGAGCGTTTCGTAGCCGTCGTAGACCTCGGCGACCAAGGACGCATCGAGCGGCGGCTCGCGTCGATGCGCGGCGAGGGCCGCCACGTAGTCGTCCGGCGCAATGAGCGAGGCCTTCGCCCATTCGATCTCGCCGAGCAGGTCCCGCACACTGTCGGGGGCCGTGGAGGCCCGCACACGGTTCGCTGCCCGCACGACGAGCGGAAGCTTCGCATCGACCAGCCGCCAGGGCATGTCCGCGGCCACCTGCGGCCAGAAATAACGCAGTTGCCGTAACGCCGCGGCATGAAAGGTGCGTGCTTGCACCCGAGCCGCGGCGCCGCGCAGCCCCAGCGAGCGCAACCGGGTCCGCAACTCACCTGCGGATCGCGAAGTGAAGGTCACCGCGAGTACCTGATCGGGGCGGACGTGCCCGTGTGAGATCAGATGCGCGATGCGGTGGGTGATGGTCCTGGTCTTGCCGGTGCCCGCACCGGCCAGCACACACACGGGTCCGCGCGGTGCGCGCACCGCCGCAACCTGCTCCGGATCGAGGTCGGCGAGGTCGAGGGCGCACACGCCGCCATCATGACACCGACGACCGACACGGGCTCGGCCGCCTGTCGGCAGGCCAACGAGCCCAGCGAACCGACCCGCGGAACAGTCGGTGACCGTTCTGCGTTGCATCACCCGTGACTGGTGTGAATCCCGCGCTGACCATGTACTCGACGACGTGGTGTGGCTACTGCCGCAGGCTGAAGAAACAACTGGACGAAGCTGGAATCAGCTATTCCGAGGTCGACATCGAACGCGACGAAGCGTCGGCCGCATTCGTCGGCAGTGTGAACGGCGGCAACCATGTCGTACCGACCGTGAAGTTCGCCGACGGCTCGACCGCGACCAATCCCTCCTTGGCGACCATCAGGCAGACCCTGGCACGTATGTCCTGATCACCATTCGCACACCGACCGCAGGCTCAGCCGGCTACGGCCCAGGACTCGACGATGGTGCGCGCGATAGAGATGGAGCCGGGCAGCAACAGCCGTGCGCCCTTGTCCTGCATCGACCAATCTCCCGCCGCCAAGGCCGCGCGCACTTCGGCGCGGGTGAACCAGTCGGCTTCGGCGATTTCCCCGTCGGAAAACGACAATGGCTGCTCCGGATCCGCAATCGCGGCGAAACCGAGCATCAGTGAGCGCGGGAACGGCCATGGCTGGCTGCCCAAGTAGCTGATTTCGCGTACGTCGAGACCGACTTCCTCGCGCATCTCGCGTTCGACGCAGCGCTCGAGCGACTCTCCTGCCTCGACGAATCCGGCCAACAACGAGTACAACGACGACGGCCAACTGCTCTGCCGGGCCAACAATGCCCGCTCGCTACCGTCGTGGATCAAACAGATCACGGCGGGATCGATTCGAGGGAATTCCTCGTAGCCGCTCTCGGTCACCCGCGACCAGCCTGCCTTGGACGCGGTGGTCGCGGTTCCGTCCGCGCTGTGGAACACAGCCTTGTCGTGCCAGTTCAGCAGTGCGATCGCGGCCGAAAGCAGCCCGGCGGTGCGGTCGTCGATACTACTTCCGGCCAGCACTCGCAGATCGATCAACGAGCCGCTCAGTTCCGGATCGCGCACCGCCCACACGTGGACGCCGTCCTCGATCCCGAGGAACACCGCGGCCGGACTCGGCTCGGGGGACAGTTCGACAGCGGAGCCCAGCACCAGGCCGCTCTCGTTGAAACGCACCTGCCCACGGCGGCTGATCCGCAGCAGCTTCGCCGTACCCCACCCGGCACGCAAGACTCCCTCGTCGCCGCGGATCTGTTCGGCCCGATCGATGGCGGAGCGGGACAACAGAGGAACACCAGTGAGCTCGAATGCCGACATAGCCCGAGACTATCGCGGACAGGCTACCGTCGCGCTCACTTACCCGACCGGCGTATATACAACAGCTTGTCGCCCGCCTCGATCGCATCCACGGCGGGCTCGCCGATGCGAACCAGCACCCCGCCACGCACCACGCCGAGCACGATGTCGCTGAGATGCCGCGGCGAACCGCCGATTTCGGATGGCTCCACATCACGTTCGGCGACGGCGAAACCCTGCTCGGGCGTGAGCAGATCCTCCATCATTTCCACCACCGTCGGTGTGGTCGTCGCGATACCGAGTAGGCGACCGGCGGTTTCCGAGGACACCACCACCGAATCGGCGCCCGACTGCCGTACGAGGTGGGTATTCTCCGCCTCACGGATCGCGACCACGATCTTGGCGGACTTGTTCAGCTCTCGGGCGGTCAGGGTGACCAATACCGCGGTGTCGTCCCGGTTGGTGGCGACCACCACCCCGGCAGCGTTCTGCATACTGGCCAGCCGCAGCACATCGGACTGCGTGGCCGAGCCGTGCACGGTGACCAATCCGGCATTCGCGGCCCCCTCGAGCGCAATGGCATCGGTGTCGACCACCACGATGTTCCCGGGCTGGGCGCCGTCGCCGAGCATGGCGTCGATCGCGGTCTTGCCTTTCGTGCCGTATCCGACAACCACGGTGTGATTGCGCACGGTGTGCCTCCATCGCTGAATCTTGAAAGCCTGCCGAGAGCGTTCGGTCAACACGCTGAGCGTGGTTCCGACCAGAACGATGAGGAACAGGATGCGCAACGGTGTGATGACGAGGATGTTCGCCAGCCGCGCCTGCGGCGTCACCGGGTGGATATCACCGTACCCTGTCGTCGACAACGACACCGTCGCATAGTAGAGCGCATCGGCGAACGACAATTGGCCGCCGGCATTGTCGCGATAGCCAGCGCGACCGAGGTACACCACGATCGCGGCCACGAACAGTAGCGCGGTCGCGAACAGGACACGCCGGGCCAACGAAGTCCATGGGCTCGCCTGCGCTTCCGGGATTCGTAGTACACCGACCAAGGCGAAATGCGGACGGCTTACCAGCCCGAGGCCGCGGGCGCGGTCACCGAACACGGGCTTCCCCCGCCATATCGTTGCTCGTGTCGGTCATCTCCGGTTTCTCTCGTCCCTCCGGCACAGCACGGGAGCCTACCCGCTTCCCACGGGGTCCTCGCCCTCGACGCGAGCACCGAGACAGTGATATGGGTGCCTGATGACAGAAATCACCTCGGTCCCCGCCGACGATGCCGGCCGACGCCCGGCACTCGTTCTCGCCGCTCTGCTGATCGGTAGCGGAGTATTGCATTTCGCGCGGCCCAAGCCGTTCGACTCGATCGTGCCTCGGCTGTTGCCCGGTCGAGCCCGGGACTACACCTACGCCTCCGGTGTGGCCGAACTCGGCGTCGCTGCCACGCTGATGATCCCGCGGACCCGTGGCCTCGGCGGCCGTCTCGCCGCGGCGTTGTTCGTCGCAGTATTTCCGGCCAATGTCCAGTTCGCCACAGACACGATAGCGAACGAGAACGCTGCGCGCGTAGTCAAGATCGGTTCGGTACTGCGGCTTCCGCTGCAGATTCCGCTGATCACTCAGGCGCTGGCGGTGAGTCGACGGGCGCGGAGTTCCTGATCAACGCGGCCAGTTCCGCGGGACCGGCCAGCGTGGCCGGCGCGATTGTGCGGCCGGTTCGCACGTAGTGGAACGCTGCGCCCACGCGGCCGAGCATCTCCTGCTCGGAGCTGCCTGTGCGCGCCGCCATCAAACGAGCCCACGCCAGCCGATAGACCGCCAGCTGCATGGCGACCGCAGGCTGGTCGGCCGCGCTGGGTTCGGCGCCGGTCTTCCAGTCGACCACGACCCAGCCTCCGTCCGGTTCCACGAACACCGCATCCATCCGCCCGCGAACCACAATTCCCGCAATCGAGGTCTCGAAGGGAATCTCGACCTCCACCGGACTCCGACTCGCCCACGCAGACCGAGTGAAAGCCCGCTGCATCGCGGCGAACTCGGCATCCAGGCCCGCGTCGGCTGCGCTGGGGTCGGCACCGCCGGGCAGGTCGTCCACGCCGAGCAGTGCGGTAGAACCGAACCACCGCTGCACCCACGCGTGAAAGGCAGTGCCTCGGCGGGCCAGCGGATTCGGCGGATAGGGCAGCGGACGACGCAGGCGGGCAGCAAGTTTCGCCGGGTCTGCACGCAGTTCGACCAATGCGGTCGCCGCTATTCGACTGGGTAGTTCGACTACCTCGGCGGCCACAGCGGCGGCCGTGTGTTCGGCCAGCAGAGCATCGACATCGGCCGCCCACCCTTCCGGATCGTCCGAATCCGGAGCAGCGCGTAGGCGCTCGGGCGATGCCGAGTCCCCCACCGTGAACCCAGCGAAACCACTCCCGCTATCGAGCGACTCACCGTTGGACAGGTATTCCCCCACCGGGTCCGAGTCTGCACTGGCCCTCGACTCGACATCCAGGTACCGGTCGTCGTCGAGGGCACCGTGCGCGAACTCGGGAGCTCCTGCGTCGATGTCCACCGCTCCTGCGTCGATGCCCACCGCTCCTGCGTCGATGCCCACCGCTCCTCCGTCGATGCCCACCGCTCCTCCGTCGATGCCTACCGCTCCTCCGTCGATGCCTGCCGCGGTCTCGGCCGGCGCTCGGTCCCGATCACCGTCGGTTCCGTCGCGGTCCGCCGGGCCGGAGGAGGTCTGTGCCGCGAGCTCGGCGAAAGCGGTACGGACCAACGCGGCGCCGCGCTCGATGACATCACGGTGGGTGCCGAGCGGATCGCGCGGCCACCCCGCGGTGGCGCGGTTGACGGTGAACGGGTTCGTTTGCTCGGCTTCGGGCGGATCATCCCACCGCTGAACCGTCGCAACCCCGTGTGCCCGATCCGCACCGGCCTGTTTCAATTCCAGCAGAAAATCCGATGGCCCCTTCGGGGAAGCACCGGTCTCGGCCCAGTGGTGGGCCGAGACGAGCAATACGCGTTCGGTTCGGGTGAGCGCGACATAGAAAAGGCGGCGCTCCTCGTCGGTTCGTCGACGCTCGAGCGCCTGCTTGTGCCGCGCGATCGCGCGATCGAGATCGGTGCGATCGTTCAGTTCGGCGAGTTCGAGAACGGGAACGCCGTCGGCCGCGTCGCCTCGCGCGCGGTCCCCGCGCAGCGCCGTCGGCAGTTCGGTGAGCGCGCCCAGCCACGTAGCGGAACCGATCGTCGAGGGAAACACCCCGGTCACCACGTGCGGGACCGCGACGACCTCCCACTCCAGCCCCTTCGCCGCATGCACGGTCAACACTTGGACACGGTCCTTGGCAACCTCCACTTCACCCGGCTCGAGCCCATTTTCGACCTCTTCCGCCGCGGCGAGGAAGGCGAGCAGTCCGCCCAGTGAAGCGCCGGCATCGGCCGCATACCCGGCCACCACTTCGGCGAAGGCGTCCAAATGCTCGCGGCCGGCGCCCTTACCCGACACTGCGCGCCGGGTCTGAGCCTCCACGCCGACGCCGATGACCCGCTCGACGTCGGCCACGAACTCCACAAGCGGCTGTCCGCTGCGTTCACGCAGGGCCGTCAACTCCCGACCCAGCGCTTCGATGCGAGCGAAACCAGCAGTCGAATACTGCTGCGCCGAACCAGGATCCGCGATCGCATCGGCCAATCCCGCGTGTTCGGCGGGCTCGGGCGCAACGGCACGCAGCGCCTGGTCGAGCGCGACGTCGTCACCGATCTGCACCCGCCGCTCGGACGTCGGACGATGGATCGACAACTCTCCGGCCCGGCGCGCCAGCGCGGCGATGTCGGCCACTGCGATCCGCCAGCGTGCACCGGTCAGCACGCGCATGGCCGCGCTGCCGGCGCCCGGCTCGGCAACCAGTCGAAGCGTGGCAACGATATCGGCGACCTCCGGCGTGGCGAGCAATCCGCCGAGCCCGACGATTTCCACCGGAAGCCCCTGCGCGCGCAGTGCTTCCGCGAACGGCGCGGCGTCGGCATTGCGGCGCACCAGCACCGCGGAGGTAGGCGGTGGTCGCCGCGCCGACCGGCACGCCGCCCACTCCGCAGCGATGCGCTCACTCACCCACGTGCGTTCGGCGACCACGGTGTCGGTGAGCGCCAGCGCCACGACACCGCGCCCCGCGTCGGGTCGAGCGCGCAACGCGTCGACAGTGACGCCCCCGCCGTCGAGCGCCGCTCGACGCAATGGGTCCGCCACTACGTTCGCCAGCGCCAACGCCTCCGGCGGATTACGCCAGCTGGTCAACAATGCCAATGTCGGGGCCACAACGCCGGGCGCACTGGGAAAATCGGTGACGAACCGGGGAAGATTCGCCGCAGAGGCGCCGCGCCAACCATAGATCGACTGCATCGGGTCGCCGACCGCGGTAACTGCCGGACGACGCGGCGCGCGGGGATCGTCGGGTCCGGGTGCATCACCGAACAATGCGGTCAACAGCACCCGCTGAGCGTGACCGGTGTCCTGGTACTCGTCGAGCAGGACCACGCGAAAGCGCTCACGTTCGGCGACGCCGACCTCGGGATGTTCGGCAGCCAGCCGTGCGGCGAGCGACATCTGCGCGCCGAAATCGAGCGCGCCGCGCCGACGCAGTTCATCGCTGAGCTGGCGCACCAGCGGCAGCAAAGCCACCCGTTCGTGCTGCACCCGCACGATATCCTGCAGAGCTCGGCTCGGCTCCCGACGCTGGCGGGGTCCAGGGGGCAACGTGCTCACCAACTTCGACAGCTCCGAGTGTGCCTCGGTCAGATCGTCGGGCTCCACCAGGTGTTCGGCCAGCTGGGCGGACAACGCGAGTATCGCCTCCGTGACCGCTACCGGGGAACGTTCGGTCTCCAAGTCGCCGTCCCAGGTACGCACCACCCGGTGAGCCAGCTGCCAGAGTTGGGTCTCGGTGAGCAGGCGAGCCGAAGATTCGACCGGGAGCAGCAGACCGTATTCGGTCAGCAGCCGCCCTGCATAGGAGTGATAGGTGCTGATCTCCGGTTCCGCCCCGGCCAACTGGGTGCGCAGCAGACCGGTCGGGTCGAGATCGCGCAGCATCGGTGCGCCGGCGAGCCGGGCGAGCCGACTGCGAATACGTGCGGTCAACTGCTGGGCTGCCTTGCGCGTGAAGGTCAGCCCCAACACGTCCTCTGGCCTGGCGAGCCGGTTGGCCACCATCCACACCACCCGCGCGGCCATGGTCTCGGTCTTGCCCGCCCCCGCGCCCGCCACCACCAGCGTCGGACCCAGGGGCGCTGCAATGACTGCGGCCTGTTCGTCGGTAGGCGGCGGTAGGCCCAATGCCTGTGCCAGCGCGTGAGGCGTAACCCGGCCGTCGGTCACGGCGTCGTCTCGGCTGTCGCAGGCGACGGCCCTGTCTTCGCGGGCGTCGACCGCAGCAGGTTCACTCGTCGGTCACCTGCCTCCCGGCGGTCTGGACGGGGCAACTGCCGGCGACCGGACAGTGGCGGCAACCGTCGTTGCGCATGGCTAGATAGCTGGGTCCGCGGGTGGCCCCCGCGGCCTGGTGAATCGTATCGCGCCACCGGGCGAGCGCCTCGACGTCCAGTGGGGGCTGAGCGCGCTGGGTCGCTCCGTCGCTTCTGCTCGGCTTGGCAACGTACACCAACCGAGCACCTCCGGGTTCGTCTGTCGGCACAGTGTCGGGGTCCGCGGCCGGGTCACCGGCGGCCGTGGGGTCGAGCGCGCCCACCGCGGCTGCCACCTGGTAGGTCGCCAACTGGGCGTGATCGACCGCGGCCTGCTTGGTGATCGGTGTCTTCCCGGTCTTCACATCGATGATCACGAAGCGCCCATGCAGGTCGCGCTCCAGCCGGTCGATGCGGCCCCGAATCCGCACGGCCGGCTCGGTGTCGACCCGGGCGGGCAGCACACGGTCGAACGGTACCTCGACGCCAGCGCGGGTGAGTTCGTCACGAGTGTTACGCACCCAGGTCGAGAAGGTCTCCAGCATTGCCTCGGTACGGCGCAGCTCTTGTCGGGAATGCCAGCCGGTACCGGGTTCCACTGCCCGCCATGCGCGGTGCAGCGCGGCGCGGACCCGTGCCTCGGGCACGTTGCCTGCCAGTGCCTGCACCAAGGTATGCACCAGATTGCCCTTGATGGCGTGCGGGTTGTCCCCGTCTGCGCCGCCGTGACGTTCCAACGCCCACCGCAGCGGACACGTCCGTAGTTGATCGATGGTGGAGGGCGATACGGTCACCGCGCTGTCGTCACCAGCCCACAACGGTTGGTCCGAGCTCGTTTCGGCGGCGCCGTACCACTCGTCGGGATGTGTACCGCCCACCCCCGCGTGTGCCAGACGTGCCAGTTGATGGGCGGCCCGCCGCTGGCGCTGTGGGTCGGCCGCGGGATCGCATACGACGCCGCGTAATTCGGCCACCAGCGAGTGCATCACCAAGGCGCGGCCGGGATCGACCACCGGCAACGCATCGCCTTCGCTGGCGGCCTCGTGCCCGAGCAATTCGGTGAGAAAGCGAGACGGCACCAGGTCACGTTCGCCGGCGGCGGACTCCACCGCGGTGACCAGCAGCGAGCGCCGAGCCCGACTGCAGGCCACGAACAGCAGCCTGCGTTCCTCGGCAAGAATCGGTGCGACGCGACTCACCTCTTCCCCGGCTCCGGAGACACCGGAGGCCAGGTCGACCAGATCCTCGGTGTGCAACAGTGTGCCCCGCGGCCGCGGGTTGGGCCAGATCCCTTCCTGAACAGCGGCAACCGCGACCACATCCCACTCCCGCCCGGCGGCGGAGTGCGCGCTGAGCAACGCGACGGCTTCGGTCGGCGCGGCGGGCGGCACGGCGTCGTGCGGAATCTCCTGCTGCACGAGGTAGTCGACGAAACCTTCGATACTGGCGCGCGGCAGTCGATCGACATAGGCGGCCGCGGCGTCGAACAGTCCGACGACAGCATTCAGATCACGATCGGCTTGCACACCGACCGGACCACCACGCTCGGAGTGCGCGACCCAGCGGCGCTCCAAGCGGGAGGTGGTCCACAACACCCACAGCACATCTTCCAGACCGGCATTGTGTTCGTGCGCCGCTCGTGCCCGCTCCACCGTGTCGAGTACTCGACGCAAGGGTGCCGCCTCGACCTCGGTGAGGCGGTCCAAGATCGCGGGATTACCGGATCCGATCACCAGGTCGCTCAGCACGCGCGCGGACGACCGGTCGTCGATCGTCGAGCCCCGCTGCGATGGATCGTCCGATCCCGCTTCCGAGCGCGCCGATTCCAGTACAGCTCGCTTCAGGCCACGGCGCAGCCGGCGCACCGCGATCTGGTCCGCGCCGCCGAGCGGACCGGCGAGCAGGTCGAGCGCGTGCTGCGGCTCGAACTCCGGTTGGCCGCCGCGACGCGTCGCGGCGCGCGCCAACACCGCGCGCAGCGATAGCAGCAACCAGCTCGCGCCGCGTCGCCGCGCCAGCGGGATATCGGCAACGGGCTGGTGCACCGGCACGCCCGCGGCGTGTAGCGCCCGGCGCAACGTCGGTGACGTCAGTGGCACCGAACGCACGATCACGGCCATGTGCGACCATGGCACGCCCGCACTGAAATGCGCACGTCGCAAGTGATCGGCAATGAGCGCGGCTTCCTTCGCCGGGGTGGCGAGCACGCGCACGCGCATCTCGGCGCCCGCTGCGGAATCCGGGTGATCGGGTATCGACAGACGCTGTGGCGCACGGCCGGGCAATCGCGCGGCGACCCGTGCGGCCGCGGCGTGCACCTGCCCGCTGATCCGATGGTTGTCGCGCAGAACGATCCGCTGTTCGGCCCGCACGTCGAGGTCGGCGACGAACCGCGCGTCCGCGCCGCGGAACGCGAACACGGCTTGGTCGGGATCGCCCGCGATCACGGTGCTCCCCGCGCCTCGTCCGATCACCTCGACCAGTGTCGCCGCCTGCGGATCGAGGTGCTGAGCGTCATCGACCAACAGGTAGCCGATCCTGCTGCGTTCGGCGGCCAAGAGGTTCGGATCGGCAGCCAGTGCATCCAACGATGCACCGATCAACTCGGCAGCGCCGAGTGCGGGCGCCGTCGCCTCCGGCGTCTCGACTCCAACCGACCAGCGCAGCACCATCGTCTGTTCGTAGCGAATGGCGAACCGGCCGACAGCCACCCACTCCGGCTTGTCGTGCTCGTGGCCGAGCCGGACCAGATCCTCCGGCCCGATGCCCCGCTCGGTGGCCCGCGACATGAGGTCACGCAACTGCTGTGCGAACCCGCCGAGCGCGAGTGCGGGCCGTAAGCGCTCGGGCCACAATCCATATGCCCCCGCAGCCATGTCCACCAGGTCGCCACGCAGCATCTCGCGCACCGCCGCATCCTGCTCGGCGCCGGTCAGCAAACGTGGCGGCGGGTTGCCGTGCGCCAGCGCATGACGTCGCAGGATGGCAAACGCATAGGAGTGCACCGTCCGCACCATCGGCTCCCGGATGGCGCCGGGTACGCCGCCCTCGGCGTCGGCGTCCGGTCCCGCCAGCCGAGCGCCGATGGCGTCGCGCAGCGCGCCGGCCGCCTGTTTCGAATGCGCCAGCACCAGCACCGACGCCGGATCGGCACCGGCCGCGATTCGTGCGGCGGCGACATCCACCAGGAGCGCTGTCTTACCGGTACCCGGTCCGCCGAGCACCTGCCATGGGCGCCACCCCGGCTGCATCCTCGGCGCGTGCGCATCATCGTCCAGCAGTGCGCGCACCTCGTCGCCCCAGGCGCGCGGCCGCGACGCTGCCGTGTTCCGGCGAACAAGTCGCACCGCGCCATCCGATCGCACCACGCGGGCTATTGCAACAGACGCGACCGACACGCCTGTAACCCCCTCCACGCGACCGGCGTGTGCGATTACGAACAGAATGGACGAATGTCCGACCTATACGTCCATCGGTTCGGGCCGGCAACCGGACCGATGGTGCTCGCTCTACACGGTTTGACCGGCCACGGAAAACGCTGGGAAGACCTGGCCACCGGTCATCTACCCCAGTTCCGAGTACTCGCACCCGATCTACGCGGACACGGTCGTTCGACCTCGCTGCCACCGTGGAACTTCGAGACCGTCGTCGCCGATCTGGTCGAGGTGCTGCGTGCGGAAGCCGACGGTCCGGTCGTCGTGGTCGGACACTCGTTCGGCGGCGCCTGCGCGGTGCACCTGGCCTGCCTTCATCCCGAACTGGTGCGCCGGCTCGTCCTGCTCGACCCGGCCATCGAACTGGAACCCGAGCGGCTCAACGAGATCGCATTGTCGACGCTGGCCTCCGCCGACTACGACGACGTGGCCTCCGCCCGCCAGGAAATGCTGGAAACCGGCTGGTGCAATGTGGAACCGCGCCTGCTCGACGCCGACATCGCCGAACATTTGATACACACCGCGGACGGACGACTCGGCTGGCGGATGAGCCTGCCCGCGGTCAACTCGTACTGGGGCCAGCTGGCGCGCCAGGCGGTGCTTCCTCCTCCTGAATTGCCCACTGTGGTGGTCCAGGCGATGAAAGTCGATCCGCCATTCGTGTCGTCGGAGTTCCGCGCAGCGCTCACCGAACGCCTCGGCTCCGGCTTGACCGTGCTCGAATGGGACTGCCACCACATGGTCGCCCAAGAATGCCCGGCGCAGACCGCCGCCTTGGTGAGCTCGGTATTCTGATCGGGTGCCGACCACCGACGCCCAGATCGAACAGGTGCGGGCGATGGTCGCTGCCATACCGTGTGGGCGTGTCGCCACCTATGGCGACATTGCCACCGCAGTGGGATTGTCCACACCACGCACCGTGGGGTGGATCATGCGCACCGATACCGCGGATCTGCCGTGGCATCGTGTGCTGAGCGCCAGCGGCAAGCCTGCCGCCCATCTGGCGCAGCGCCAACTGCGCCTGCTCGCCGACGAGGGCGTGTCGATCCGCGACGGACGCGTCGACCTCCGTGTCGCCCGGTTCCCGTTGCCCGATCCAGATATGGCACTCGCCGAAAAACCACCGTCGAGTCCGGTCGAACAGTACCGTTGAGTCCATGCCCACCTGCCTGGCGTGCGTTGCGTTCGATGCCGACCAGCCGCAGTCGATCGCACGCTTCTGGGCCGAGTTGCTCGGCTGGAGCGTCACGGTCGACCGTTCCGAGCACGTGGATGTCGCGGCCCCCGATGCCGACGGTCCCGAGCTCGCCCTCGCCTTTCTCCCCGCCAGGCGGGCCAAGAGCGGCAAGAATCGGGTGCACCTCGATCTGGCCACCCGCTCGCTCGACCATCAGCGCACCCAGGTCGACCGGGCACTGTCCCTGGGCGCGCGACGAGTGAACATCGGGCAAGGCTGCGTGCCCTGGACGGTACTGGCAGATCCGGAAGGCAACGAGTTCTGCGTGATCGAGCCCCGGGAGGAATACGTGGACACCGGAGCCCTCGCCGCCGTGGTGATCGACACCTCCGATCCAGTACGCCTTGCGGAGTTCTGGTCGACCGCAACCGGCTGGCCGGTGGTACATCACAGCGCCGGATCGGCAGGACTACGCTCACCGACCGGGCTGGGCTCGTGGCTGGAATTGGTCGCCACCGCGGATTCCGGGTTCGGCCACACCAGGCTCCGCTTGGACCTGACCTCGTTTCCGACCGAAGACCGCGCCATCGAGGTGGCCCGACTGCACGCCGCCGGCGCCACGACGCTCGGCCCCGACCCCGCGGCCGAGCCCGACAGCGACCTCGTACTGGCCGACCCGGACAGCAATGAATTCCGATTGTTGGCGCCGGCCCGGTTCTGGTCGAACGCGTGAGTGGCGCCCGGTGTCGTCGGTGGCGACGAATTAGCATGTCCGCCATGGTGTACTCAGCTCCAGGGCGTGGCGTGTGACGGCCACGGTCGCGATCGTGCTCGCGGGCGGTCGCGCCAGCCGAATGGGTGGCGTGGACAAGCCCGGTCTCGTGGTCGGTGGCCGCGCCTTGCTCGACGTTGCACTCTCGGCGGTCGAGTCCTGCGCACAGATCGCGGTGGTCGGCCCCCATCGACCCGAGCTGGCGCCGGAGATCGTCCAGGTCAGGGAGGTACCACCCGGATCGGGCCCGGTGGCGGCGATCGACGCGGGATTGCGCGCCCTGGGTTCTGCCGCGCCAGTGGTCGTGGTGCTCGCCGCCGACCTGCCCTTCCTGTCGACGTGGGCGATCACGGAGCTCATTCGCCACGGAAACGAGTCGGGCGCGGATGCAGCATTCGCGGCCGACGAGTCCGGTCGCCCGCAGTATCTGATCGGTGTGTGGCGCCGCGCCGCACTGGCAGCCGCGCTGGACGGGCTCGGCACCGTGATCAACCAGCCGATGAAAGCGCTGGTGCCCACCGACGCCGCGATCGTTCGGCTGCCCGGAGTCGGTGATTGCGACACCGAACAGCAGGTACGGCAGGCCGAGGCCGCGGTCGACGCGGTGCACGGATACCCGCCGCTCGAACTGGACGATGCGCGCGACACGCTGCGGGACAAACTCTCCCGACTGGTCCCCTACCACGCCGACTTGCGGTCGGTGGCCGGAGCGGCTCTCGCCGACCCACTGACCGCCGCCGATCCGCTGCCCCGCTTCGACGTATCCGCGATGGACGGCTACGCGGTGGCCGGCGACGGTCCGTGGCGGCTGCGCCGCGATATCGGCTTCGCCGGCGGGCGACGTCCTGTCGGACTGCTGGCCGGCGAAGCGGTCCGGATCGCTACCGGCGCGCACGTTCCGGACGGCACCAGCGTCGTGCTACGAGACGAATTCGCCCAGGTCACCGAAGACACGCTCGCCCGCCTGCCGAACACTCCACTGCGCGAAGATATCCGCCGCCGCGGCGAAGACCGGGAAGTCGGCGATCTCATCGCCGCGGAGGGGGCCACGGTGACCACAGCGCTGATCTCGGCCGCAGCGAGCGTCGAGGTCACAACGGCGCGCGTACGCGGCCCGGTGCGTGCCCGGATCGTCATGACCGGCGACGAGATTCGCAGCGAGGGGCCGCTGCAAGCCGGCCAGACCCGCGATTCGATCGGGCCGATCCTGCCGGAACTGTTGTCGCGGTGTGGTATCCGCACCACCGATCGAGTACACCTGCGCGACACCCCGCACGGTTTCGACGAAGTCCTGGGTGTCGCCGCGGACTGTGACCTCCTCGTGGTGGTCGGCGCCACTGGCGCCGGAGCAGCCGACCAACTGCGGGCCGCTCTGCTGCGCGCTGATGCCGGGTTCGTGGTACCGCGCCTGCGCCTGCGTCCCGGCGGCTCCACCGTGGTCGCCGAACTCCCCTCCGACACCACGGTGCTCGGTCTTCCCGGCAATCCGTTTGCCGCTGTCGCGGTGCTCATGGCGCTCGCGCCGGCGATCGTCGAGGGACGCACCGGTGCGTCGCCGGCGCGAGCGTTGCGCGGGCCGCTGCGCAACGCGGCCGAGCTCGCGGGTGAGGTACCTCGCCTCCTGCCCGCCCGCGCCGTTGTCGAGGGTGGATGGGTCGGTGACCAGGCCGTGCGCACGGCACATCTCGGTGGCGTGGTCGACCGGGACGGCGTGGTCGTCGTCCCGCCGGATGCCACCGATGACATGATCGTCGAGTTCCTGCCACTGCGCGGCTGAGTAGCGAGACCGACTGACTAGCGTGCACCGTCCGATTCGACACCGAGACCGGCGCATGCGAAGCATACGAGCAACCGGCCCGAACGCGTACAATTCGTGTTAACAAATGTAAAGTGCGAGAGAACCGGTCGTTTCCAAAGCATCACCGACGCGGAAGCAGATCTCCCCCTTCGACCCGCTTGCGACCAGGTAATCGCCCATTCGCCCTGGTCCTCTCACAACACCTGGATCGACCGCGGCACGCCGAGGTGAACCCCACGTTGCACTGATCTCACAGCTCGCCATGGGTGTGCTTGGGCTGTGAGCCAGTCGATTGGCCAATTACGCGCGCCTCTTTACAGTCGAAGCACACGACCAATGGAATACACCTCGAAGGGGACGCCGTGGCTAATTTGCGTACCCAGGCTCATGCACCCTCCGCTCCGACCGCCGACGCCGGAGACGGTTTGCTGCGGCTGGGCAAGTACTTCCATCGCGGCGAAGTGTCCACCGATCACCGGTCGGTCCACAAAGTCGGCGGTCGCAGCGCCGACGAGTTCTACCGGGATCGCTGGTCACACGACACCGTGGTGCGCTCCACCCACGGGGTGAACTGTACCGGGTCGTGTTCGTGGAAGATCTACGTCAAAGACGGCGTCATCACTTGGGAATCTCAACAGACCGACTATCCCTCGGTCGGCGCCGACAAGCCGGAGTACGAGCCCCGAGGCTGCCCCCGAGGCGCCGCCTTCTCCTGGTACACCTACTCGCCCGCCCGGGTGCGCTACCCGTATGTGCGCGGCACGCTGCTGAAACTGTATCGCGAAGCCAAAGCGCGATCGAAGGACCCCGTGCTGGCATGGGCATCGATCGTCGAAGACGAACAGCAGGCGCGCCGCTACAAGTCCGCCCGCGGCAAGGGCGGATTCGTTCGCGCGGAATGGTGGGAGGCGGCCGAGATCGCGGCTGCGGCGCACGTCCACACGATCAAAAAATACGGGCCGGACCGGGTGGCGGGGTTCTCCCCGATCCCTGCGATGTCGATGGTCAGCCACGCCGTGGGCGCTCGGTTCATCTCGCTCCTCGGCGGCTCGATGCTGTCGTTCTACGACTGGTACGCCGACCTCCCGGTGGCCTCGCCGCAAGTCTTCGGCGATCAGACCGACGTACCGGAGTCGGCGGATTGGTTCGACGCGGGCTACCTGATCATGTGGGGCTCGAACGTTCCGGTCACGCGAACGCCGGATGCGCACTACATGACCGAGGCCCGCTACCGAGGGCAGAAGGTCGTGGTGGTCTCGCCGGACTACGCCGACAACACCAAGTTCGCCGATGAATGGGTGCCCGCCCGGCCTGGCACCGACGCGGCACTGGCCATGGCCATGGGGCATGTGGTGCTGAAGGAATTCTTCGTCGATCGGGAAGTCCCCCGGTTCCTCGACTACGTCAAGCGTTTCACCGATCTGCCGTTCTTGATCACACTGGACGAGCGCGACGGCACATATCTGCCGGGGAAGTTCCTCACGGCCGCCGATCTCGGCCGCACCGAGGAGGGCGCCGAGTTCCAGACCGTTCTGCTGGACGCTCGAGCGCAGCCGGTGGTGCCGAACGGATCCCTCGGCCACCGGTTCGGTGACGCGGGCGTCGGACGCTGGAACCTCGACCTCGGGGACGTCGATCCCCTCCTGACTCTGCACGGTCACGCCGACGACGCCGTGCCCGTGCAGATACCCCGCTACGACAGCGACACCCCGGGCGTACTCACCCGCGGCGTGCCGACGACGACCGTGGCCGGCACGCGCGTCACCACGGTCTTCGACCTGCTGCTCGCGCAATACGGCATCGGTCGCGAAGGCCTACCGGGGACCTGGCCGGGCGGCTACGACGATCCGCACGAGCCCTACACCCCAGCCTGGCAGGAAGCCATCACCGGCGTACCCGCCGCACAGGCCGAGCGGATAGCCCGCGAGTTCGCCGACAATGCCGATCGCTCCGGCGGCCGGTCCATGATTTTGATGGGCGCCGGGACGAACCACTGGTTCCACTCCGACCAGATCTATCGCGCGTTCTTCACCCTGACATTGCTGACCGGCTGTCAAGGGGTCAATGGCGGCGGCTGGGCGCACTATGTCGGACAAGAGAAATGCCGCCCCGTGACCGGATGGTCCACGCTGGCATTCGGGCTGGATTGGCAGCGTCCGCCACGCCAGATGCAGGGCACGGTCTTCTGGTATCTGGCCAACGACCAGTGGCGCTACGACCCGTTCACCGCCGACGTGTTCGCCTCCCCTCTCGGCACGGGGAGATTCGCCGGTCGCACCGCAGCGGACGCCATCACGCTGGCCACCCGACTGGGATGGATGCCGAGCTACCCCACCTTCGACCGCAACCCGCTGGACTTGGCCGACGAGGCCGCCGCTGCCGGCACGAGCGCGGCCGAACACGTGGTGTCCGCGCTGAAATCCGGGGATCTGCGGTTCGCCTGCGAAGACCCGGACGCGCCGGAAAACTTTCCGCGCTGCTTGACCGTGTGGCGGGCGAACCTGCTCGGCTCTTCCGGGAAAGGGAACGAATACTTCCACCGCCATCTCCTCGGCGCCGACTCCAACCTGCAGGCCGCCGAGGCCGTCGGGGTGCGCCCTCGAGAGCTGACCTGGCGCGAGACCGGGGCCACCGGCAAGCTGGATCTGCTGCTGTCGTTGGACTTCCGGATGACCAGCACCACACTGTTCTCCGACATCGTGCTACCCGCCGCTACCTGGTACGAGAAGCACGATCTGTCCTCTACCGACATGCACCCGTTCGTGCATGCCTTCTCCCCGGCCATCGCCCCGCCCTGGGAAGCCAAGACCGATTTCGAGGCCTTTCATCGGATCGCACGCGGTTTCTCCTGGATGGCCGAGAAACACCTGGGGACTCGCGAGGACATCGTCGCCGTACCGCTGCAACACGATTCTCCGGACGAAACGGCGCAGCCGGGCGGGCGCGTGCTGGACTGGAAGGCCGGTGACTGTGAGCCGATTCCAGGCAAGACCATGCCCAAACTGGTCGTCGTCGAACGAGATTATTCGAAGGTCGCGGAGAAGATGGCTGCGCTCGGGCCGTTGGTCGACACTCTCGGCCTCACCACCAAGGGCGTCACCACTCACCCCGATGCGGAGGTCGAGCACCTCGCCGGAGTGAACGGCACCGTGGTCTCCGGTGTGGCACAGGGACGTCCGTCGCTGGCCAAGGACACCCATACCGCGGAAGCGATCCTCGCATTGTCCGGCACCACCAATGGCCGACTCGCGGTGGAGGGCTTTCACGCGCTGGAACGTCGCACCGGGACCCCGTTGGCCGATCTGGCCGCCGAACACGAGGGCAAACGGGTCTCCTTCGCCGACACCCAGGCACGCCCGGTGCCGGTGATCACCTCACCGGAATGGTCGGGCAGCGAAACCGGCGGACGCCGGTATTCCCCGTTCACCATCAATACCGAACGGCTCAAGCCGTGGCACACCCTGACCGGTCGCCAACACTTCTATCTCGACCACGATTGGATGATCGAGCTCGGCGAGCAATTGCCGATCTTCCGCCCACCGCTGGATATGACCGCGCTGTTCCGAGAACCCTCGGTCGGCGACCTCGGCGCCGACGGCATCACGGTGCGCTACCTGACACCGCACTCGAAGTGGTCGATCCACTCCGCCTACCAGGACAACCTGCACATGCTGACGCTCTCGCGCGGTGGGCAGACGATCTGGATGTCCGACCGCGACGCCGCCAAGATCGGGGTGGCCGACAACGACTGGATCGAGGCGGTCAACCGCAACGGCGTCGTGGTCGCCCGTGCCATCGTCAGCCACCGTATGCCGGAGGGCACGGTGTTCATGTACCACGCGCAGGACCGTGCGGTGGACGTACCCCGGATCGAAGGCGCTGGCCGAAGTGTCGAGCGGCGCGGCAAACGCGGCGGCATCCACAACGCGCTCACCCGAATCATGATCAAGCCTTCGCATCTCATCGGCGGCTATGCGCAACAGTCGTTCGCGCTGAACTATCACGGCCCCACCGGAAACCAGCGCGACGAGGTCACCACGATCCGGAAACGCTCGCAGGAAGTGGAGTACTGACATGCGGGTCATGGCGCAATTGGCCATGGTGATGAACCTGGACAAATGCATCGGCTGCCACACCTGCAGCGTCACGTGCAAGCAGGCGTGGACCAACCGCGGCGGCATGGAGTATGCCTGGTTCAACAATGTGGAAACCCGTCCAGGACAAGGCTATCCCCGACGATACGAGGATCAACAGACGTGGAAGGGCGGCTGGACGCTGACCAAGCGCGGCAAGCTCACCCTGAAGTCCGGGTCCCGCCTCGGGCGGCTGTTGCGCATCTTCGCCAATCCCGACCTGCCGACGGTCGAGGACTACTACGAGCCATGGAGCTACGACTACGACACCTTGTTGTCCTCGCCGGCAACCGACACCACGCCGGTCGCCCGGCCGAAGTCACTGCTCACCGGCGCGGACACCGCGATCACCTGGGGCGCCAACTGGGACGACGACCTGGGCTCCGGTCCCGAACAGGTCGGGCGGGATCCGCTGCTGGCGAAGCTGTCGAATCAGGTGAAGTTGGAGTTCGAGCAGAGCTTCATGTTCTACCTGCCCCGGATCTGTGAACACTGCCTCAACCCGTCGTGCGCGGCGTCCTGTCCCTCCGGTGCGATCTACAAGCGCGCAGAGGACGGCATCGTGTTGGTGGACCAGGACAAGTGCCGGGGCTGGCGGCAGTGTGTGTCGGGCTGCCCCTACAAGAAGATCTATTTCAATCACAAGACGGGCAAGGCGGAGAAGTGCACCTTCTGCTACCCACGCGTGGAAGCCGGCATGCCCACGGTGTGCTCGGAGACCTGCGTCGGGCGGCTACGCTATATCGGCGTCATGCTCTACGACGCCGATGCCGTCCTGGAGGCGGCGTCGGTCCCCGACGACCGTGACCTCTACCCGGCCCAGCTCGGAGTGTTCCTCAATCCGCACGACCCGCGAGTGATCGCCGAAGCCGAGCGAGCCGGGATCTCACCGGAATGGCTTCAGGCAGCGCAGGATTCACCGGTCTACCGGCTGATCGTGGACTACCAGATCGCGCTACCGCTGCATCCGGAGTACCGCACCATGCCGATGGTCTGGTACGTACCTCCGCTGTCGCCGGTGGTGGACGTGCTCGCCGAGACCGGACACGACGGGGAGAAAGCGTCGAATCTGTTCGGCGCGATCGACGCACTGCGTATCCCGGTGGAGTACCTGGCCGAGCTGTTCACCGCGGGCGAGGTGGGTCCGGTGCGGGCGGCGCTGCAGCGTTTGGCCGCGATGCGCTCGTTCATGCGGTCGGTGAACCTCGGCGAGGAGCCCGATCCCGCGATCGCCCCGTCGGTGCGCTCGACGCCGCAGGAGCTCGAGGCGATGTACCGGCTGTTGGCGATCGCCAAGTACGAACACCGCTACGTCATCCCGACCGGTGCGAGCGCGCGGGCGCACGAATTGGATTCACTTGCGACCGGGTGCAGCCTGGACACCGATGGCGGCCCGGGTATGACTGCGTTCGACCAGATGGTGGAGAAATTCCACCTCACCGATACCAACGACGCCGCACCGCAGGGGAAGTCCGCGCGCATCAATCTGCTGAACTGGGACGGCAGGAGCACCGAGGGCCTGATGCCATCCGCCGGCGCACACACCCGACATACCGGCAACGGCAAGGCGGCGAACACCACGAGCGACACGGCGAACCCCAGCGGGCCCACGGTGAGCGGAGCGACGCGATGAGCCTGCTGAATCTACGCCGCCGCCCGGAACCGACAGTCGCGCTCTCCCAGCGTGATCGCCAGCTCGTGTGGCGAATCGCCGCACTGCTGTTGGACTACCCGGACGAACGCACGCTGGCACTGGTCGATCAGGTGGCCGTGGCGGTATCCGGGTTGCCGGATGCGGTGCGCGTACCGTTGAACCATTGCCTCGGCTATGTGACGACGACCCCGCCGTTGGACCTCGCTGCGGCCTACGTCGAAACCTTCGATATGCGCCGCCGCAGCAGCCTGCATCTGACCTTCTACGCCTACGGCGATACCCGCAAACGCGGGATGGCACTGTTGCGGTTCAAACACGCATATCGGCACGCGGGCGTCGAACTCGACGAGGCGGAGCTACCCGACCATGTGCCGGTGCTGCTGGAGTTCGCCGCCACGGTGGATCCGGTCGGCGGTGAGCGGCTGCTCGGAGAACACCTTCCCGTGTTGGAGCTGCTGCGGCTGTCGTTGTCCGACAGCGACTCCCCGTATGCGGGAGTGCTCGCCGCGGTCGGTGCAACGCTACCGCCATTGACCACCGCGGACCGGCGGCGCATCGCCGAACTGGCCGCGAGCGGCCCGCCCGAGGAAGAGGTCGGGCTGGAGCCGTTCGCGATGGACCCCGCCCTGTTCGATGGATCGGAAGGCCGCAGATGAACGCGATACCGCATCTCCCGACCGCACTGTGGTCGATCCTGCCGTATATTGCGTTCACCTCGTTCGTGCTCGGCCATCTGTGGCGGTACCGCAACGACCAATTCGGTTGGACCACCCGCTCCTCGCAGATCTACGAGAGTCGCTTGCTGCGCTTGGGCAGCCCGCTGTTCCACTTCGGCATGCTCGGCGTGATCCTCGGTCATGTGCTCGGTGTGTTGATCCCACAGTCGTGGACCGCGGCGCTGGGCATCTCCGAACACGCCTACCATCTGATCGCGCTGACCGGTGGATCGTTGGCCGGTCTCGCGGTGCTCGCCGGTGTCGCCATCCTGATCTACCGGCGTATCACCGTCCCCGCCGTCCGCCATGCCACCACCACCAACGACCGAGTGATGTACGTGTTGTTGGCGGCGGCGCTGATCACCGGACTGTTGAACACCTGGGGCAGCAATCTGTTGTGGGGCACCTACAACTACCGCGACACCGTCTCCCCCTGGTTCCGTAGCCTGTTCACTCTCAGCCCACAGCCCGATCTCATGGTGGGCACCCCGTGGACGTTCCAGCTGCACGGGCTGGTCGTACTCGTCCTGATCGGGTTGTGGCCGTATACCCGATTGGTGCACATGTTCAGCGCACCCGTGGGGTATCTCGTGCGACCCTACGTGGTCTACCGCAGCAAGGAGTACAACCCGCCGGACAAGCACCGTTATGCCCGCGCGTGGGATGCGTCGGTGACGCCTCCACGGTGGCGCTGACCGACGCCGTAGCGCCACGGGAAACCCGCCCGGACACCGGTGTCCGGGCGGGTTTGGGCACTGTTCCTATCGTCGTAAGCGTCCTGGTACCTCTCGGCGACCGCGAACCCAACTCGGCCTCCATCACCAGCGGTGCCCCCGACGCCGTGCGCATCGCTGGTGGCGACGACGGACCGGCCGCGGGCCGCGGGCCGCTGGTGAAGTGATCCTCAGCGGGCTCGCGCCGACGCCATCTCGCGGGCAGCGAACTGGTAGCGCTCGGCGATCAGCCGCACCACCGCCGGATGCACGCCGATGGGCTCGGCGACACCGTCGGCACCCGCTTCGTGCAAGCGCTGCTGGAACAGGCCATGCGCCAGCAGGTACGAGGCGATGAAGACCCGTGACGCCCCGGCGGCGCGCGATGCGGCGACCACGTCCGGAACCCTGGGAGCGCCGGTCGCGATATAGCCGATCCGGACTGCGGCGCCCAGTCGTTCGGCCAGCAGCGCGGCTGCGCGGCGCACATCCGAGCGTGCACGGGCATCCGACGAGCCCGCCGCGGCCAGAACCACGGCGTCACCGTAGCTCCAGCCCGCGGCGCGCAGACGCATGGCCATGATCCGTGCCAAGGCGGTATCAGGACCCATGGCCGGCGTGATCGCGACCGCGGGGTGGCCACTGTCGGCCACCGCACGCGGCACATCCTGGTAGACGTGGTAGCCAGAGGCAAGGAATGCCGGAACGACGACGGCCGCAGCCGATTCTCCGGCCGGGGATGCGACATCCCGCAGCACTTCGGCAGGCGAAGGGCCGAGCACATCCACGAACGCAGTACGCACCCACGGCGTTGCGCCGGCCGCGACGTCCAGCGGTGTAGTGCCAGCGTCGAGTTCCGTTGTCACGGCCTCGGCGAGCGTCGCGATCGTCTGCACCCCTTTGGCGCTACGGGTTCCATGCGCCACCAGCACCAAGCCTGGCGCGGTCACCGGGTCACCGCCGGACGGACATGGCGCGGCACCCGAGCCGGCATACCCATACGGGGCGGCTGCGAACCGTCCGCCCCGGTGGCCCGCGGGTTGTTGTCGATGCATTCGGCCGGGTCCATGGCGAGCCGGTATCCGCGTTTGACCACGGTCTGAATCGCCTTCGGCGTGCCGAGTCCGGCTCGAAGACGAGCGATGGCAGTTTCCACCGCATGGGTGTCGCCGCCACCACCGGGCAACGCCGCGAGCAGGTCTTCCCGGGACACGACCCGACCAGGCTGCCGCGCCAGCGAGCGCATCAGGGCCATGGGCGCCGGCGCCAGTTGGCGAACCCGACCGTCCACCACGACGCAGCCGCCGCGCACGCTGAGGTGATGTCCCCCGGCCTGAATGCGGTTGGCCCGCCGGGGCAATTCTTCGGCGACATGGCGGGCCAACGCGCCGAGCCGAGCCCGACCCGGCATCGACGTCGGCACACCGAGCGTCTCCAGCGGCACCGCGGTGATCGGCCCGACGCAGGCGGGCAGCACTCGCCCGCGCAACGCGTACAACAGCCCTTCCAACAATCCGGTTTCCTTGGCGCGCATCAACATCGAGGCGACGGCGGGGGCACTGGTGAAGGTGACGCAGTCCAAGCTGGCGGTGACGATGGCCTCGATGAGGTCGTCCATCGGGCCCTGATCCTCCGGTGGCACCCAGCGATACACCGGAACCGGCACGACATCCGCGCCCGCGCACCGCAAGACTTCACAGAAGTCGGGCACCGGTTCCCATTCGGTGGTGGCTCCGTGTAGCTGCACCGCGATCCGCACGCCTTCCACGCCCTCGGCGAGCAGATGGTCGAGGACCTCGGCGGACGACTCGGAAGCCGGTGACCATTCCTCGCGCAGTTCCGCGGCACGGATGGCGCCCTTGGCTTTCGGGCCGCGCGCGAGCATACGGGTCGCGCCCAATGTGCGGCGCAGATCTTCGGCCAGACCCCAGCCTTCGGCCGCCTCCATCCACCCACGAAAGCCGATGCCGGTAGTGGCTACGGCGATCTTCGGAGGGGTGGCCACCAGCTCCCGAGTGACCCGTTCCAACTGGGTGTCATCGGCGAGGGGGATGATCCGAATGGCCGGGGCCGACACGATGTGCGCGCCCCGACGTTCCAGCAATGTGGCGAATTCTTCGGCGCGCCGAGCTGCGGTGATGCCGACCGTGAATCCGGCCAAGCGAGCGCCCGCCTCAGGTGTTGTCATGCCGATCACCCATCCGAGGTCACGAGCGCGGACGCTACCGGCTCATTGGACACCGACACGATGCCGTCGGCCACACGTATCGCAAATACTGGCAGCGCGGCGGATTCGTCGTCCAGGCAGCTGCCGTCGATCAGCGAGAAAGCTTGCTTGAGCAGGGGTGAGGCGACCACGGGCACGCCGGCGCGATCGCCGACGATACCGCGCGACATGACCGCCGCCTGGCCGATCGGATCGATATTGCCGACGGCATAGAGGGTGCCCTCCGTCGTGCGGAACAGCGCAGCCTGCCGTCCGCCCTTCAGTAGTACCGCCGCTCCGCGGCCGGGAATCAGGTAGTCGAGGCGGCAGGCCTGTGTCCACCCCGTCGTGGTTGCCTCGGCAATGCCAGACGTATCGATCACGGTCATCGGTATCATCCTCCAAACGCGTTACCCATTGGTACCGACGTTTCATTTCCGTGCGGTTAAGCGGTTATTTCCCAGGCGTGGCGGCCGGAACGGCGGGCAGCCCCAGCAGGACGGGTACTTTGCGTTCCCCGGATTCATCGAACGCGATTGTCGGGTCGGCCTCTTGCGGAGCGTTGACGAACGATACGAATCGGGACAGCTTCTGCTCGTCCTCCAAGACCGCGGCCCACTCGTCGCGATAGCCGGCGACGTGCTCGGCCATAGCCGCTTCCAAATCCTGCGCGATTCCCAGACTGTCGTCGCAGACCACCTGCCGCAGGTAGTCGATACCGCCTTCCAGCGCCTCCTGCCATGGTGCGGTGCGCTGCAGCCGATCCGCGGTGCGGATGTAGAACATCAGGTAGCGGTCGATGTATTTGACCAACGTTTCGTCGTCGAGATCCCCGGCCAGCAGCACGGCGTGCTTGGGCGTGAGCCCACCGTTACCGCCGACGTAGAGGTTCCATCCGTGCTCGGTGGCGATGACGCCGACGTCTTTGCCCCGCGCCTCGGCGCATTCGCGGGCACACCCGGACACGGCCAGCTTCAGCTTGTGGGGCGAGCGCAAGCCGCGGTAACGCTTCTCCAGCAGCACGGCCATACCAACGGAGTCCTGCTGGCCGTAGCGGCACCAGGTGGAGCCGACGCAACTCTTCGCGGTACGCAGCGACTTGCCGTAGGCATGGCCGGATTCCATACCCGCGTCGACCAATCGCTTCCAGATCAGCGGCAACTGTTCGACGCGGGCGCCGAACAGATCGATACGCTGGCCACCTGTGACCTTCACGTACAGGTCGAATTCCTTGGCCACTTCACCGATGGTGATCAGCTGCTCGGCGGTGACCTCGCCCCCGGGCATCCTGGGCACCACCGAATAGGTGCCGTTCTTCTGCATATTGGCCAGAAAATGGTCGTTGGTGTCCTGCAGCGCGGCCTGCTCACCGTCGAGAATGTGATCGCTCGACGTCGAGGCAAGGATGGAGGCGACGGTCGGCTTGCAGATATCGCAGCCGGAACCCTTGCCGTACTTGGCGATCAGACCGGAGAACGTGCGGATCTCGGTTGCCTGCACGATTTGGAACAGCTCGGCGCGGGACTGCTCGAAGTGCTCGCACAGTGCCTTCGACATTTCCACGCCGGACTGCGCGAGCAGCTTCTTGAGCATGGGAACACAACCGCCGCAGGACGTTCCGGCCGCGGTGGCATTCTTGATCGCCGGAACGTCGCAGGCGCCTTCGGAGATCGCGCCGCAGATGGCGCCTTTGGTGACGTTGTTGCACGAGCAGATCTGCGCGTCGTCCGGGAGGGCGTCGGCGCCGAGCTCCGCGCCCGCGGGCGAGATCAGCGTGGCCGGTTCGGCGGGCAACGGGCGGCCGACCAGGGGACGCAACGACGCGTAGGCGCTGGCATCGCCGACCAGGACACCACCCAGCAGGGTTTGTGCGTCGTCGGACACGACGAGTTTGGCGTAGGTGCCTTTGGCTGCGTCGTGGAGCACCACGGGCAATGCGCCTTCGGTGACGCCATGCGCGTCACCGAAGCTGGCCACGTCGACACCGAGCAGTTTGAGTTTGGTCGAGGTATCCGCGCCGAGGAACTCGCCTGCTCCCCCCAACAACCGGTCGGCCACGACCTCCGCGGTGCTGTAGCCCGGCGCAACCAGGCCGTAGCTCACGCCCTCGATCGCGGCACATTCACCAACGGCCCAGATATGCGGATCAGAGGTCTGCAAGCCTGCGTCGGTGACGACCCCGCCGCGCGGCCCGATCTCCAGCCCCGCGTCTCGGGCGATGTGATCGCGGGGACGGACACCGGCGGAGAACACCACCAGCCCGGCCTCGATCACCCGCCCATCGGACAGCGTGACCTTCAGTCCTTCGCCCGACTTCTCGATCGCGGAGGTGCCGACCCCCGTGTGCACGTGCAGACCGAGCGCGGTGACCAGACCCTCCAGAATCGCGCCTCCCCCCTCATCGACCTGGGCGGGCATCAGCCAGGGGTTGTATTCCACCACGTGGGGAGTGAGCCCGAGCTGTCGCAGCGCGTTCGCCGCTTCCAGGCCGAGCAGTCCGCCACCCACCACCACGCCGGCCGCCCCGGGGCCGGCGGCTTCCGCGGCCGCGCGGATGCTGTCCAGGTCGTCGATGGTCCGGTAGACAAAGCACTGCTGCTGGTCGTGGCCCGGAACCGGCGGCACGAACGGATAGGAGCCGGTGGCCAGCACGAGTGCGTCGTAGGCGAGGACATCGCCGGTGGACGTGGTCACGGTATGCGCTACGCGGTCGATCGACTCGGCGGCCTGGCCCAGTCGCAACTCGACCCGGTCGTCACCGGCATAGTCGCTGCCGGGCAGGGCCAGATCGGCCGCGTTCCATCTGCCGACGTAGGAGGACAGGCCGACCCGATCGTAGGCGGGCCGCGGCTCCTTGCTGAGGACGATCACCTGCCAGCGGTCTCCGGAATCGCGTGAGCGCAACGCCTCGACGAACCGATGCCCGACCATGCCGTGGCCGACGACCACCGCGGTGTTGCGATCGACTGTGGGGTTCATCTGGTGGTCCTCCTGGACTGGATCGGTGTTCAGGCGCGGGCCGGCGAGCCGACGGGTGGGACAGGACGCCCCCGCCGCGAGGGACTGGTTTTCGACCTCCCGAAGTCGGTTGACCCCACGGTAGGAAACGGGTATTGCCGGAATGCTGCGCGAAATGACCGTCAAATCAACGGTTGCTCACGAACACCGGCGACCCGGCGTGAGCCCCCAGGAATGTTTCCGGCTTGTGACACAACGGTTTCGGTCCATCGCCGGAAACCTGCTACCGAAACGTCACCCACTGCGGTTGGGTGCGCGCCCAGCATGCGCTCGCGGGGGTGCGCCCGCAACCCGAAAGTCGGGGTCTATCCGACGCCACTCCCGCCTGCCGACTGGATCACCAGGTGTCTTCGAGCATGCGCGGCTTGCATGCCTGCCAGGCGCTGACGAGCAGGACCACCAACGCGACTCCGAGGCCTGCGAACGGTACGAGCCAGCCACCGGTCTGGGTGCGCAATATGCCGAACAGCAACGGTCCGGCACAGGACACCGCATAGCCCACGCCCTGGGTGAAGCCGGACAGGGCGGCCGACCCGTCCGGTGTCCGCGTACGCAGGTTGATCAGCGTCAGGACCATGGGGAAGGTGCTCGGGCCGATGCCGAGCAGCACGACCCAGACGATCGGCGCGGCCATTGGCGCGGCGATCAATCCGGCGAACGCGACGCAGAACACGACCGCGCACGCCACCACCACGGTGAACGGATTGCGCAACCGAGCCACCACGGTCGGCGCGGCGAGTGCCGGGATCAGACCGACCGAGGCGAACAATCCGACCATGGCGCCGGCGAACCCGGCACTGGCGCCCGCGTCCCGCATGATCTGCGGCAACCAGGTGAATATCGAGTAGGTGATCAGCGAGGTCATGCCGAACATGCCCGCCAGGCCCCAAGCGACCGGCGAGCGCCACGCCCGTCCGGTCCGAACCGACGGACCCGGTGCGCTCGCCCGCACCGCCGGGTCGCCATCGCGCCGGTTGCGCAGCGTCAGGAACCACGGCACTGCGGCGGCGAAACCCAGCAGCCCCCAGACGCCCAGTGACGCGCGCCATCCGTGCGCCTCGGCCACGGGTATCGCGACGAAGGCCGGGAGGACCGTGCCGAGTTGCACCATCATGATGTAGAACGAACTGGTCAGCGCGACCCGATCCGAAAAGTAGCGCTTCACCAGCGGCGGAAGCACGACGTTGCCCATCCCCATGCCCAACAGCGCGACCACGGAGAAGCTCAGGAGTCCCGCGGTACCGGACATCAGCGCACGCAGCACCATACCCACTCCCGCCATGAGCATGGCGACCAGCGCGGTGCGTTCGAGACCGAGGCGTGGGATCGATGCCGAGGCGAGTGGTCCGGCCAGGGAGAATGCGGCGGCCGGGAGCATACCGAATACGCCGACAACGGCGACCCCGAAGCCTACGTCGGCGCCGATCCGTTCGGCCAGCGGGCTGAACACGGTGACCGCGACCCGCAAGGTGAGCGCCGACATCAGGATTGCGGCGAGGACCAGTAGCCGCCCTTCGGTCAGGGTGCGTCGGTGGCCCGGGACCACCACTGCTTTCTGCACGGCCACCGGCTCGGTTAGGGTCACAGACACCGAAGAATCATAGGATGACAGGATGTTGTGCGACAACCCCCTGTGATGGGCGGTACGCTGTCGTCGTGCAAACTGTCCGGCGCACCAGTCTCATCGCTCAGGTCACAGAGCAGCTCCGTGCCGAAATACGTTCCGGCCGTTGGCCGGTCGGGGCACGCATCCCGACCGAGCCGGAGCTCACCGAGCTCACCGGCACCGGCCGAAACACCGTGCGTGAGGCAGTGCAGGCCTTGGTGCACACGGGCATGCTGGAACGCCGGCAGGGCTCGGGCACCTATGTGATCGCGACCTCGGACGTCGGCGGAACCCTGGGCAAATACTTTGCCGATGCCCAGGAGCGCGACGTGTTGGAGTTGCGCCTCGCGCTGGACACCACAGCCGCGGCGTTGGCTGCCCGGCGACGCGACGACTCCGACATCGCGAACCTGTCGCGGCTGCTGGCCGAACGGGACAAGCGCTGGAACGAGGACCCGGCCGCGTCCGTCGAAGCCGATGTCCAACTGCATCGCGCGATCGTCGTCGCGAGCCACAATGCCGTGTATCTCGAGGTCTACGATTCGCTGCTGCCGATCATCGAGGAAGTCATCCGCGCTCAAGCGTTGAAGTCCGAGGACTCCTACGGCGAGGAACACGCCGCGTTGGTGCACGCGGTGATCGACGGCGATTCCGAGCGCGCCGCCTCGGCGACCCGATGCTTCCTCAATTCGCTGATCGCGGAGTACCCGGACGCGCGCTGACCCGGCACTCCTGTGCCGGAAATCACCTCGTCGTGGGTGTAACCAAGTGGTCACCGCCGCGCTCCACGCACAGTGAGCCGGATTTGCCGGAAACGTCATCGGACGCCACGGGAACGAAATAACCGACTCCTACGGTTGTCTCGACCGCAATTCGAACTCGACAGCCGCCGTTGGCAGCCATGCCGCGATGAGGACCGGTCGAGCAAAAATCGAGAGGACGTGCCGATGACCGCTGTGGCAGCCACCGGCCAGGAGTTGCAGCCGCCGACCTTCCACCATCAGAAGCGTGGGCGCTGGCTGGACCATTGGGAACCCGACAACGAGCAGTTCTGGGAATCGGGCGGCAAGTTCACCGCGCGCAAGAACCTGATTCTCTCGGTCTTCGCAGAGAACCTCGGCTTCAGCATCTGGGTGATCTGGGGCAGCGTGGTCACCGCAATGGGACCAGCCGGATTCAGCTTCCTCGCCGGTCTGGGGCAAGGAAACCCGACCGCGGTCAGCAACGCCCTGCTGCTCACCTCGACACCGACCTTGGTCGGGGCCATGCTCCGGGTGCCCTACACCTTCGCCATCCCGAAATTCGGCGGGCGCGCGTTCACCGCGTTCAGCGCGGGCATGCTGCTGTTTCCCACACTGGGCCTGGCGTTCTTCATCAACCAGCCGGGTACGCCTATGTGGGTGTTCATGATCCTGGCCGCGCTGGCCGGCGTCGGCGGCGGCAACTTCTCCTCGTCGATGGCCAACATCAACTTCTTCTTCCCGGAAGGCAAGAAGGGCGCGGCGCTCGGAATCAACGCCGCCGGCGGCAATATGGGCGTCGCCCAGACTCAGCTGCTGCTGCCGCTGGTGATCACGCTGGGCACTCACCTCATGGCCAAGGACGCCGGCGGCTACCGCTTCGGCATCACGCTCGCGGTGCTGGTGTGGGTGCCGTTCATCGTGGCCGCGATGTACGCGGCTCTGCGGTACATGGACAGCATCAGCCATGCCCAGTCCGACGGGCAGTCCTACAAGTTGGCCTTGACCAACCAGCACACCTGGATCATGGCCTTCCTGTACATCGGCACCTTCGGGTCGTTCATCGGCTTCTCGTTCGCCTTCCCGACGCTGCTGAAGGCCAACTTCCCCGACTTGGTGGAGATCGGGTGGATGAGCACCCTGGGCAACCTGGCCTTCCTCGGCGCGTTCGTCGGGTCGTTCAGCCGCCCGTTCGGCGGCTGGCTCGGTGACCGCGTGGGCGGCGCGAAGATCACCATGTACGTCTTCATCGGCATGGCGGCCGGCATCGCGCTCATCATGGCGTCGCTGTCGGTGAAGAACTTCCCGATGTATCTCATCTCCTTCCTGCTGCTGTTCATTTTGACCGGCGTAGGCAACGGGTCCGCCTACCGGATGATCCCGATGATCTTCGGCGCGGAATCCAAGCGGCGCGCACTGGCCCAGGGCAAGAACCCCTCCGAAGTAGCCGCCTCGGCCAAGCGGCAGGCCGGCGCCGCGATCGGCGTCATCGGCGCGGTGGGCGCGGGCGGCGGCTGGCTGCTGCAGCAGGCGCTACGCCTGTCCAACATCAACTTCGGGAGTATGGCGCCCGCGTTCTGGGGATACGCGGTGGCGTTCCTGGTGATGGGCGGCATCACCTGGTGGTTCTACCTCCGGTCCTCGTTCGCCGTTGCGCGCGCCCCCTCGCTGGCGTACGCGAACGTCTGATCACCACATCGCCTGTGTCCCGCGGTCTCACGGCCGCGGGACACAGGCGTTTCCACACCCCTCTTTCCACGCAGGCGCCCCTGGTGCGACACCAGCTTCACACCCCCATCCAGACCACCGGCCGAGACGATCCGCCCCCGGTTTGACAACCTATCGAGCGCCGGACATTGTTACACCACTGACCGCGATCGATCGCGGGAAGACCAAGTGCGAGTGGGAGGTTAGGTGGCAATCTCTGGACGTCCAGGCTGCGCGGCCGGATCACCCACGTCCGTTGTGAGGTGCGTTCATGGTTATCCAATCCAACTTTCACGACTACGACGATGACTGGGACGAGGACCCACCGGACAAAGACGCTGCCGCAGAGCCCGATCCGGCCTGGAACACAGCCGGTTCGTCGTTCGCGACCATGCACCTCGACGCCGGGCTACTTCCGGTTCGCGTCGAGTTGAGCGCGCAATGGAGCCGCTATGTGGAGCCACACGAGGTCGGTGAAGAGCTTCTCCGCGCGTATCGAGGCGCCGTCGCCGAGCGTATGGCAGAACACTTCTCCGCGGAGAAGTGGCCATCACCAGAATCCGTATCCGAATCCGCAGTGCCTTCCCACCGCACGATCCTGATGCTGTTGCTCGAAACAGAGACCTGGGATCAGTATCGGGACACATGCCGCGCAGTGGTGGGGCGCGGCGACTACCGGGTTCACGGCCGAGCGGAAGTCTACGACGAGCCCGCCGTTCTGGTTCGCGCCGATCGAACTGCGTTGAAATCCATTACAGTGTGGTCGGACTGGGCGCAGCAAGCCGACCGGATGCAGATCGCCGACGAAATCCTGTACTGCGCGGACCAGACGCGCGCCCTACGCCCGAGGTTCGAAGTGCGAGGGGACTATTCACGATATTCCGTCGACGATCTCCAATTTCAGCTGACCCGTCACCGGCGCAAGCTATTCGAAGAAAGGGAGCGTTAGAGATGGCCGCACCGAGCCAGGAGCAAATCTACGCCGCCTTGGAGCAAATGCGCACCACTGCGTCAGAATGGGAAAAGGCCGCGGAACATTTGGACGAAGCGGCCAGAAGAACTGCCGATGTCGAGTTCACCCGAATAGAGGCCGGCGTATTCGCAATAGCATTCGACAAGTACTCACCCACTCCTGGTTATGTCCGGGATCGAGCGACGGAGGGTGCCGAGGCATGTCGAGAAATAGCCGATACTTTGCGAATTGTTGCGAATGTCTACGAAGAGGAAGACCGTCGCCGCGAACACGAATTCCGCCAACTGTACTGACAGGTGAGATATGGATACCCGTCAAGATATTCAAGAACAGATCGACATGATACAAACAAACAAGGAGTCTATAGACCAGCTTCCGGACAAAGTGCAGAGCGGTTTCGAAGACCTTGTCTTAGTTGTCAGAATAATGGGACATACTGCGACTGGCTTTAATCCGCTTGGTCATTTCGCAGTCGAGAAAATCGTCGAGCATCTGTGTGAGAACCGTGATGAGATCATCAGTGCGGTGGAAGATGTCAAAACGAAGCTGTCCGAATTTCTTAAAGGCGCACTAGTGCCGATAACGTTCATCTATTACGCAGATCGATGGCGCAGTATTGAAGGCACTTTCATGCAGGCCCGCACAGCCTGGGGCGCGACAGATCTGAAGTCGGACTGGCAAGGCATCGCCGCTGATCGGTACAGAGACATGCGTGACTTACAGGGTAGGGCATTTCACGCAATGCGTCAGCTTTCCGGTGCGGTGGCGCCAGATCTAGAAGCAGTGGCATTGGAGGCCCTGGAATTCTACAAGGACCTTGCAGAACATAGTACCAAATTCGCCGAGAATGTGGCCGAGTCGGTAACTGTTCTAGCAACGAAGGGTCCGTTTGCTGCACTCGAGGCCAAAGAGATAATGGAGATGGCCATGGGATTGGCGAAATTCATCACTGACACATTGGGCGATCTCGCTGAGATGGCACACAATCTTATCATCTACGGGAACCGCATCGCTAGACAAACTGCCGTTCAAGACGGAATCCCAGACAACAAGTGGCCCTCTGCGGTCACCGGCCGGGTGGAAGAGAATGGGACTGTCGTGCTTCCCGGCGAGGAATACAGCGACGGAAGCGTCCTCGACGATAACAATAAGTGGTCGGTCAAGAGTGATCGAATCATTCAATGAGACCGTTCAGGGCAATCTTGGTCACTCTGGTTTCTGCATCGGCATTGACAGCGTGCTCGAGTACCCAAACCGGCAGCCCCCTCATCTCCACCACTGTGACTACACCCCGAGCCCAACACACGATGCGTGATCTGTGCGAGCCCCTGTTCGACTTCTTCGAGAACGAACTGCACGCGATTCAGATCAGAATAGATTCTCCCCGAGAATTGGATTCTCCGCACCATAAAAACGGAGCCTGTGTTATCGAATCTACAGCGGGGCCGGATGATCCAGGGCCAGGTAGCGGCTTCGCGTACGTGAGGCGTGATCCAGGTGAACCGGATCCCACCTATGGGGAAGAAGGATTCACGGCCGTCCCTGGTTATACGGTAGAGCTCTGGGAGCGAAATGAGCTTTCCACCCCTCGAAGAAGAATAGAACTCGCCACTAGAATTGGGGACTGGAACGGGCAATTTCTAATACGCGAACGGGGAATACGCACACAAGATGGTACGCTGCGCATGTCGGAAGAGCAGGTCGCCAAGGCAGCTCAATTCATAGTAGACATTACTCAGGAACTACAAGAGTAAGGATTCGGAATCCGAAGAAGCCTTTCCAGTTGGCCTTGACCAACCAGCACACCTGGATCATGGCCTTCTTGCACATCGGCACCTTCGGGTCGTTCATCGGTTTCTCGTTCGCCTTCCCGACGCTGCTGAAGGCCACCCCGACTTGATGGAGATCGGGTGGATGAGCACCTTGGGCAACCTGGCCTTCCTCTGCGCGTTCGTCGGCTCGTTCGGCGGCTGGCTCGGTGACCGCGTGGGCGGCGCGAAGATCACCATGTACGTCTTCTTCGGCATGGCGGCCGGCATCGCGCTCATCATGGCGTCGCTATAGCCTCGCGCACCTCGGCGTACGTGCTGACGAGGAACCAACCCGGCACCATGCCCCGCTGGGTCACAGCACGCGCCGCATCCAGCCGTGATGATCCGCGACACGACCGTATTGGATACCGAGGAGCTGGTCGCGCAACGCCATCGTGCGCTTCCCAGGGGTCCCTGCGCCCACCGTGAACGCATAACCTTCGCCCTTGAACCCGACGATCGGCGTGATCACAGCTGCAGTGCCTGCGGCGAATGCCTCGGTGAAACCGCCGTCAGCCACACCGGAGCGCAATTCGTCGAGGGAGATCGTCCGTTCCATCGGAGTCAGCGCGTGATCCGCTGCAAGCGTGAGGATTGCGTCGCGGGTGACGCCCTCCAGGATGGTGCCGAGCGCCGGAGTGATCAGGTGTCCGCTCGCGGTGACAAGGCAGAGGTTCATCGTGCCCGACTCCTCTAGGTTTCCCTCGCCGCCTATCCGGTCCAGGTACATGACCTGATCGCAGCCGTGCTGCTGGGCCTCGATCTGGGCGGCGAAACTCGCGGCGTAGTTGCCACCACACTTTGCGCCGCCGGTGCCACCCGGCGCCGAGCGGGTATAGCGGCTGCTCACCCACAGCGTTACTCCGTTGTGGCCGGAGGCGAACAGTGGGCCGGTCGGCCAGGCGATGACGGAGTAGATGACGCGTTCGGGCGGCCGGATGCCCAGGAATTCGTCCGCGGCAAACATGAACGGTCGCAGGTATAGGCTCTCCTCACTGGTAGGAGTCGGAACCCAGCGCTGGTCCACCCGGATGAGCGCCTCCACACTGGCGAGGAAGTCTTCCTCGGTCAGTTGCGGTAGAGCCAACCGTTCGGCGGAGCGGGCGAAGCGCTGCGCGTTGGCTTCCGGACGGAACAGAAAGACGCCGCCGTCGGCGTGGCGATAGGCCTTGAGGCCCTCGAAGATCTCCTGCGCGTAGTGCAGTGCAGCCGTGCCTGGATGTAGGGCGAACGGTTCGAGGGGGCCGACCGCGCGCTCGTGCCAGCCGTCCTCGATTGTCCACACTGCCGTAACCATGTGCTCGGTGAAGTGCCGACCGAACTGTGGCGAGGCGAGGATCTCCGAGCGCCGAGCATCCGACACCGAGGTCATGGTTGAGGTCAGGGGGTAGCTGGGGCTCACGACGGACTCCCATCGAACTCAGGGCTCTGCAGCTCGGCGATGGTGGCATTCGCCGGGAAGGACAGCTCTGGGTCCTTATTTGCGTCGAGAAGTCGTCGCTGCTCGTCTTCCGACAGCAGGTTCAAAGCGGCCAGCTTCATTTCGCCCTCGCAAACTGTGTCAGGGTGGATTGGTATGTGGTCGTGAAACGCTCCACGGTGCCATGGTCAAAAAGGGCTGTGGCGTAGGTGATGACTCCGGTCGGTGACTCGCCCGCATCGTTCGAGACCAGGCCGAAGTCGAGGTTTGCGTTGATGGCCGACTTGCCATCGGGGGTGTTTCCCTCAGGGGTGTAGCTTCGCAAGAGCGCGGTAGGGAACGGCTCGTGTCAGGAAGACGAAGCTCCGAGACGAGGCGTTCAAAAGACAGCTTTTAGTGCTCCTGAGCCTCGGCCACCCGCGCGCCGATCAGGACGTCCCGCGGGCGCGTGCTCGAGTTCTGGCTGCGCACCTGGCGGTGGGCGTGGGCTCAGGGCAGGCGCGAATCCGGGACGTGCCCCCATGGCAACGGTGCCGACGATGACCTCTTCCAGGGGATCATCCCAGCCGTTATAGGAGTTGACAACGGGGGTCTTGCTCGACACGAAAGTGCCTCCAATTTCTGGTGAAAAGGGAAAGCGGCGCGGCGCGGCGGGATCAGGCCATCGCCACGCCGACCTTGCGCGACCCTGGGAAGTGCCACGGCCGGGCGCGAACGAGTTTGGATTTGGATAAGGCGGTCAGACTGCGGCGACGTCGAAATAGGTGTCGCGTTCGACCGCGACAAGGCCCGAGAAACGCCAGAAGTCTGCGAAGCGCACTGCGAGTGGGCCCCCGTCGTGCGAGGTCCCATGGAAATTCCCGCGGACGGCGACCGTGTCGGTGTCCTCGATGATCGACTCGAGGTCGTGCGAGCCGACGGAGATCACCCGGCCGCCGTTGTAGAACTCGCTAATCGCGGACAGGCCGACGAATGCTGCGTAGCCGGGGCGGCGGTAGATCGCGTCCTCAGCGAAGCAGGCCAGGGCCGCGGCGACGTCCCGCCGGTCGATATTCCGGTAGTAGCGTGTTACGACCGTGGCTAGCGGCCCGCACGGGTGAGCCCCAGACTGCGTCACGTCCGCGAGACTACCGTCTCGTCGTCAGGGCTATCGAAGATCGTCGCCTACGGTTCAGCATCGAAACGCAGAAGTAGATTACGGCGCCCGTTATAGCTCGCTGGACGACTCGGCGCGGGTCACCGAGATCCTTGCCCGCGCAAGGCTTTCCCCGGCCAATGTCGACCAGTTTGTGATTCACGGCTGGTACACCACCGGCGCGGACAGCGGCCGCGCCGTGACCCTCGAACGCGATCACGGTGATACAGTTGAACCGTATGATGTACGGTACAGGTTACGGAACGTCTAGCGAAGGTGGGTGGCATTGAGCTCGAACAAATCGGCTGTCGTCGTGAAGGGACTCAGGAAGCGCTACGAAGGCAGATACGCCCTCGACGGTTTCGATCTCACCGTTCCGCAGGCAACGGTGAGCGCCTTGCTCGGGCCGAATGGAGCCGGCAAGACGACGGCAGTGCGCATTCTGGCCACATTGCTACGTTTCGATGCAGGTACGGCCACGGTGGCGGGGTTCGATGTCGCGCGCCAGCCCGCGCAGGTGCGCGCCCGTATCGGGCTCGTCGGACAGCACGCCGCTGTCGATGAGATCCTCAGTGGCCAACAAAACCTGGTCATGTTCGGCAGGCTGTTCCACTTGTCTGCGCGGCAAGCGGCCCGGCGTGCAGCCGACCTGCTCGAGCAGTTCGATCTCGCCGATACCGGCGACCGGCCGCTCGCGACGTATTCCGGCGGGATGCGGCGGCGTCTGGACTTGGCGGCAAGCATGATTCTGGCGCCGACAGTGCTGTTTCTGGACGAGCCCACGGTCGGTCTGGACCCGCGCGGTCGATCCGAGGTATGGCAATCGATCCGGGATCTCGTCACGTTCGGTACGAGCGTGTTGCTCACTACCCAGTACCTGGACGAGGCAGACCAGTTGGCCAACCACATCGATATCATCGACACCGGGAAGGTAGTCGCAGGAGGCACACCGAGCCAGCTCAAAGCCCAACTCGGTGGCGACCGAATCGAATTCATCGTGCACCATCGATTCCAGGTGGGTCGGGCCGCCGCGGCGGTGTCGCGGCTCGGTGTCGCCGAGCCAGCGGTCGACCTCGACACTCGGCAGGTCAGCCTGCGAGTCTCCGACAAAGCCACGGCACTGTCGGCGGCAGTCCGCGCGCTGGACGAGGCCGCGATTTCCTTCGATGACCTCACCCTGCGCCGCCCAACGCTGGACGAGGTGTTCCTGCACCTCACCGGCGGCCGAGCCGAACAAGAGGCAACCGCATGACGACGACCGCCACCGCGCCCGCCATGGCTGTACCACCCAACAGCAGTGCCCGGTGGGCATTGCTCGACGGCTGGACCCTGACTCTGCGCAGTTTCGCGCACTGGCGGCGAAACCCCGGACCGGTGATCTTCTCGCTGGCATTCAACATCCTGCTCGTACTGATGTTCGTCTACCTGCTCGGCGGATCGATGCAGGTGCCGGGCGGCGGCAGCTACCGTGACTTCTTGATGCCAGGCATGTTCACCATGACCATGCTCTTCGGCATCGGGTTGACGACGATGGCGGTGACGACCGATGTCGATCGCGGGGTCACCGACCGCTTCCGCTCGATGCCGACGTCGGCCTCGGCGGTGCTGATCGGCCGGGCGACCGCGGACATGCTGTTGTCTATAGCCACGCTGGCAGTCATGCTCCTAGCCGGCCTGGCGATCGGATGGCGCAGCCACGGCTCGGTGGGCGGTTTCTTCTCAGCAATCGGGTTGATCTTGCTGCTGCGGTTCGCACTGATCTGGGTCGGCATCTACCTGGGACTCACCCTCGAGGGCGGTGAAGCCGTCGCCGGTGTGCAGACGGCAGAATTCCCGGTCGGCTTTCTGTCTGGCGTCTTCGTGGCCACAAGCACTATGCCGGGCTGGCTCGGCACGATCGCGGACTGGAATCCTCTGTCCTCCACAGTCGATGCGGCCCGGGAGCTCTTCGGGAGTCCGGGCATCGCCTCGGGATCGTGGATCACCGACCACGCAATACTCATGGCGGTGATCTGGCCTTTGGTCCTACTGGTGGTGTTCTTCAGCTTGTCGGTCAACGCATTCCGCAACCTCAGCCGGTGAATCCCAGCAGGCTCGGTGGCGCCGCGGTACGTCAGCGCCGCGACGCCACCAGCGTTTCGATACCGTCCAGAATCCGGTTCAATCCGAATTCGAAGTTGTGCCTGGGATCGTAGGCGGTCCCGTGCGCGGTACCCACTGCTTCTCCCACCTCGGTAGCCAACGGGTACTTCTTCGGGTCCAGACGAGTCGTGAGCACCGCCGCGCGTGCCTGCCACCACTGTTCATCGGTCATGCCGCTGTCTCGTTCGGTGACCGAGGCGTCGATGTCACGGCGCGCTGTATTCTCGGCATGTCCGATGACCAGGTTGACAACAGTGTCCATTTCAACTGCGGTGAGACCGATATCGACGACGGCGCGCAGTTCGCGCTCGTACTTGACTATGGAATTCGGGCCAAGAGGCGGCCGGCTCGCACCGATCTGCAGTATCCACGGATGCCTGTGAAACAGCTCCCAGTTGTCCTGGGCGATCTGCGACAATCGACCGCGCCAATCGGTGGGGGCCGCCGTCGCCGTCGGTTCCACGATTTCACCGTAGACTTGGTCCAACATCAAATCGATGAGTTCCCCCTTACCAGGTACGTGGGTGTAGAGCGACATGGTCCCGACACCAAGCTGCTCGGCGACCCGGCGCATCGACAGTACGGCGATGCCATCACGGTCAGCGACCTCGACGGCAGCTCGGACGATCCGGTCGACGCTGAGATTCTGCCTACCGTTGGCGGGTTGGCGCTGCTGGGGGGTGCGCCATAGCAAAGCCAAGCTCCGCACCGGGTCACCACTACCGCTGAAGTACTTGGAGGAGTCGCTGCTCATCGTGCGCCCAGTCTACGTCGCCGTGACCGCCTCACCAGGGCTGGGGCTGCAAGTGATCTCGTGGGTGGGGGTGAATACGGAAGCGGCATCAACTCGCTTCAGCGAAGGGGTCACCGTGTCGGTGGTATGGCAGGGCGGCGTCAGGGGGTCGGTGCGCTACCTGCCTCGGCGAGTATCGCATCGAGCTTCTCGGCGGGTTTGAGCCAGTCCAACACGTGGCCGGGGCCTGGCGTGGAGTTCACGAGCCACGGCATCGAGGTAGGGCTGTGAATAGTCTTGCAGTTCGATGCCTTTCGGGAAACTACAAGAGTAAGGATTCGGAATCCGAAGAAGCGCGGGAGAGACTCGTCTGCTTCCCATCGCGCGCCATACTCAGCAACGCCGCTAAGACGCCCATCTCTCGAAGGCGCTCGAGGGGCACGGAAGCCAAAAAACGGCGGATGTCTCGCTCATCGTCCACGCTGTCCTGCGCGAACGCGCAGCCGGCACCGAGTTGCTGGAGCAAGTGTGTCGTGACAACGTCGGGAGTGGGATACTCGAAGACGAGGGTGGCAGGCAAGGTTAGTCCGGTCGTTGCATTGAGTCGGTTGCGAACCTCGACCGCGGTCAATGAGTCGAATCCCATGTCCTTGAAGGTGCGGTGAGCGTCGATCGCGTCAGCCCCGTCGTGACCGAGGACCAGCGCGACCTCGGCACGCACCATCTCGAGGAGAACCTCGTGCTGTTCTGATCTGGCCAAGCCGATCAGCCGCTCGGGTACCGAGTCCGACACCGTGCCGCTCGTGGCTGCACTTCGCCTCGGCCGCACCACCAGTTCCTGTAGTAGCGGGGCGACATATGCCTGTGCTGTCAGTGCGGGTAGGTCGAGTCGAGCGGCCATGACCGTAGCATGGTTTTGTGCGAGGGCGGCGTCGAAAAGCGCCAAACCCTGTTCGTCGGACAGGCCGAGGAACCCGCGGCTGATACGCACCGTGTCGGATTCCCCGAGGGCGCTGGTCATCGCGGTGTTCATCGCCCACAGCCCCCACGAGATAGAGGTGGCGGGCAGGCCGTGCGCATGTCGGTGCTGTGCGAGCCCGTCGAGGAAGGTGTTGGCGGCGGCGTAGTTACCTTGCCCTGGGGATCCGACGACGCCAGCCGCAGAGGAGAACAACACGAACATCGTCAGGTCCATGTGCCGGGTCAGCTCGTGCAGGTGCCACGCCGCGTCAGCTTTGGGAGCCAGCACTTTGTCGATCCGGCCGGGGTTCAACGAGGCGATTACGCCGTCGTCGAGCACACCGGCCGCGTGCACCACACCGGTCAGGGGATGCTCGGCTGGAACCGTGGTCAACAGTCGCGCGAGCGCCGCCCGATCCGACACGTCACACGCCATGACCCGCACTTGGGCACCCAATTCTGTCAACTCCGCCACCAGTGCGGCCGCGCTCCCGGCGGCCATCCCCTGACGGCTGGTCAGCACGAAGGACCTAACGCCGTGTACCTTCGCCAGGTGCCGGGCTACCAGACCTCCCAAACCACCTGTGCCACCAGTGATCAACACCGTTCCATCCGGCATCGAGTCGAGGCCGGTGGGGATCGTCAGGACGACCTTGCCGATATGGCGTGCTTGGCTGAAGAAGCGGAGGGCATCGGGAGCTTGGTGAATCCCCCATGCCCGCACCGGCAGACGATTGATCGCACCACTGTCGAACATGACGGCCAGGTCAGCGAGGATGTGCTGAATCCCGTCGATTCCGGCGTCGAACATATCGAATGCTCGATAGGCCACCCCTGGGTACTGGGCAGCGACGTCTTGGGGTTTACGGATGTCGGTCTTGCCCATCTCCAGGAAGCGTCCGCCCCGCGGCAGCAGCCGCAACGAGGCGTCGGCGAACTCGTCGGCCAGGCAGTTCAACACGACATCGACTCCACGGCCGTCGGTGGCCTCGAGGAAGTGCGCCTCGAACCCGGTCGTCCGGGTATTCGCTATGTGTTGGTCGTCGAAACCCATCGCCCGCAGAGTGGTCCACTTGCCGGGGCTCGCGGTAGCGAAGACGTCCATACCCCAATGCCGGGCCAGCTGCACGGCCGCCATCCCCACCCCACCTGTCGCGGCGTGCACGAGCAACGTTTCTCCCGGCTGCACCGCGCCTAGATTCCTCAAACCGTAATACGCCGTCACGAACACCGCCGGGATCGCCGCCGCCTCGGCAAACGACCAGCTTGCGGGAATCCGTGTGACCAGACGCTGATCCGTGATGCCGACCGAGCAAATCCCGCTCGCTATGAAACCGTACACTCGGTCACCTGGTGCGAGGTCGACCACTCCCGGCCCAACATCGAGGACCACGCCGGCCCCCTCGCTCGGTAATGTTTCCCAAGGCAGCTCTACGATGCCGAGTACGACCAGAATATCGCGGAAATTCACCCCGGAAGCGCGCATTGCTATGCGTACCTGACCTGAACCGAGCGGCTCGCTCGCCAGCGGGTAGGCGGCCAACTCGAGGTTGTCGAACGATCCCGTGTCGCCGACCTCGAGCCGCCATGGTTGATTCTCTGGCGCAGTCAGCACTGTGGCATGGGGAAGCCTGATGGCCCGTGCCCTATGCGGGACACCCTTGCGGATCGCGACCTGCGGTTCCCGTGATGTCATCAGCATCGCGGCCAGTGTTGTGAGATCCATGGCGTTGCGGGGCTCGGAAGGGTCGGTGTCGGCGAGTACGATCCGGCCCGAGTTCTCCGATTGCGCTGATCGAACCAGCCCCCACAGCGCTGATCCGGCCAGATCGATGACATCCTCACCGGCCACAGATACCGCACCACATGTCAGAACCACCAGTGTGCTCGACGCGAACCGTTCGTCGCCCAACCACTCCTGCACCACCGCCAACACCGTGTGAGTGGCGCTGTGCACACGCGTCAGCACGGTGGTGTCGAGGGGGCCAGTGGCGGTTCGCATGTCGAGTACGACCACCGGGGGTGGTGTCTGGTCGCCGGTATCGACCCAATCGGTGTAGACGATGGCTGCCGGGGCAACCGACACCGGCGCCCCCGCTTCCAAAACTGCCGGTAGCGGGGTCCAGTGCACGATATTGAGCCGCTGGGGCGTGGCAGGTTCGGCCGTGAACGGTCGTGAGGTCAGCGACCGGACCGACAACACCGAGCTGCCGGTTTCATCGGCGACCTCGAAAGATATCGCGCCACTGCCGTCCGGGGTGATTCGAGCACGGACGGCAGAGGCCCCGGTCGCGTGCAGATTTACCTGCTCCCAGGTGAAAGGCAATGTCACGACGGCGTTCTCGTCGCGGCTGACAAGCAGCGCGTGCAGGACGGCGTCGAGCAGCGCGGGGTGGCACCCATAGCGATGTGCGTCGGTGACCGAGTCGGGCAACACCGCTTGGACGAACAAATCCTCGCCGCGGCGCCATACCGCTTGCAGGGCCCGGAATGCCGGGCCGTACTCATATCCGGTCTCGGCGATCCGATCGTAGAAACCTTCGACCTCCAGCGCCGTCGCGCCGACCGGCGGCCACGTCATGAACTCTATCGGATCACCCGCCACAGCTGTGGTGGTGGCTGGGCTGACCAGGCCACGCGCGTGCAACGTCCAGTCGAGATCGCTGAACTCGGCACGGGAATACACCGACACCGCCCGCGACCCGACCGCCGCCGGGCTCTCGCCGATGGCGGCGACGTGGATCTGAATGTGGACTGCGGCGTCGGTGGGTAGCACCAGGGGGGTCAGCAGCGTCAATTCCTGTAGCGCTGTGCAGCCGACCTCGTCACCGGCTCGGACCACCAACTCCACCAGCGCGGTGCCAGGAACCAAGATCCGCCCGGCCACAGCGTGATCGCCGAGCCAGGGGTGAGTGGTCAACGACAAACGGCCTGTGACGGTGACCCCGCCCGACTCCGGGGACGCCACCACCGCCCCCACCATCGGATGGTCCACCGGTGACAGCCCCATCGCTGCCGCGTCGGTGGACAACGCGGTGTCCGCCCAGTATCGGCTCCGTTGGAAGGCATAAGTCGGCAGTTCCACCCGCCGCGCGCCGCTCCCGCGGAACACCGCCTCCCAGTCGACAACTGCTGCACCCGCCACATGCAGCTGGGCAAGCGAACGCAGGAATCGGTCCAAGCCCCCATCGTCGCGTCGCAACGACCCCACAACGAGTGTTTTTCGTTGCTGTGCGACCGACGCCTCGGCGGATTCTTCGATCCCCAACGTCATCAACGGGTGGGGGCTCACCTCGATGAAGATGTTGTGCCCATCGCCGAGCAGCGCCGCGGTGGCCTTGTCGAAACGAACGGTCTCCCGCAGATTGCGGTACCAGTACCGGGCATCCAGCCCAGTGGTGTCCAGCACTGCACCGGTCACAGTGGAATAGAACGGTATTCGCGAAGGTCGCAGCGTCACCCCCCCGAGTACGGCCAGCATTTCCGTACGCAACGGCCCGACCTGCGCGGAATGGGCCGCATAGTTGACAGGCACAGGCCGTCGCATCACTCCGTGCGCGGACAAGAGCCGTTCGATCTCTGCGAGAACAGAGGGGGGTCCGGCAATGACGACTGCTTTGGGGCCGTTGACCGACGCGACGGAGACTTTGTCGGAGTATGGCTCGATCAGGGCGTTTACATGTTCGAGCGTGTCGACGATCGAGAGCATCGCGCCGTGCCCGGCCAGGTCGGTCAGTGCCCGTGAACGCAGGATTACGATCCGCGCGGCGTCGTCGAGCGAGACCGCGCCCGCGACATGGGCCGCGGCTATCTCACCTTGGGAATGGCCTACAACCGCATCGGGCACCACCCCGACCGAGGCCCACAGCTCAGCCAACGACACCATCACCGCGAACAGCACTGGCTGCACCACGTCGACCCGATCCAGCGACGGCGCTCCCGCTGTGCCTCGGACCACGTCGATCAACGACCAATCCACCAAGGGCGCGAACGCTTCGGCGCAGTCGGCCATCTTGCTGGCGAATACTGGCGCGGTATCCAGCAAATCTCGGCCCATTCCCACCCACTGGGCACCTTGACCGGGGAAAACGAATACGGTCCGTCCCGCGGTTCCCGGTGCCCCGGTGACTCCTTGTACCAGGCGGTCCGCGGGCTTCGCTTCGGCTAGTGCAGTTAGTCCCGCCAATAGTTCGGACCGGTCGGCTCCCACAACCACGGCCCGGTGCTCGAATCGTGAGCGGCCGGACACCAGCGACCATCCCACGTCGGTCGGATCCCATCCCGGATGCCGCTCCAAGAAGGCCGACAGCTGACATGCTTGGCCGGCCAGTGCCGCCCGGGACCGCCCGGACACCACCCACGGCACCACTGGCCGACCCAGGCCACCACCAGTGGCAATGGTGGTCTGGGGTGCGTCGGCGACGTGGGTGGCGTCTGCCGCGCTAGTGGTGGTCTCGGGCGCTTGCTGGAGGATGACGTGGGCATTGGTGCCGCTGACCCCGAAAGAAGACACACCTGCGCGGCGCGGGTGGTCGTCAGTGTTCCATTTCCGTTTGGCGACCAGAAGCTCCACGCGCCCGGCTGACCAGTCCACGTGCGTTGTGGGGGTGTCCACATGAAGTGTCGCGGGCATGATCCCGCGGCGGATCGCCTCGATCATCTTGATGACCCCGGCGACCCCCGCTGCGGCCTGGGTGTGCCCGATGTTGGACTTGACCGACCCCAGCCACAACGGGCGATCCGCCGGACGGTCTTGCCCATAGGTCGCCAGCAACGCCTGAGCCTCGATCGGGTCGCCCAATGCGGTTCCCGTGCCGTGTGCCTCCACCACATCGACCTCGCTCGCAGCCAGTCCCGCGCTATGCAACGACTGCCGGATCACGCGCTGCTGGGACGGACCGTTCGGCGCCGTCAACCCGTTGGAGGCACCGTCTTGGTTCACAGCTGAACCCCGCACCACCGCCAATACCTCATGCCCGAGCCGCTGTGCCTGCGACAATCGCTCCATCACCAGCACCCCCGCGCCCTCGGACCACCCCACCCCATCCGCGGTCTCTGAGAACGGCTTGCACCGCCCATCGGCCGCCAAACCCCGCTGTCGCGAAAACTCCACGAAAATTCCTGGCGACGCCATCACCGTCACCCCGCCCACCAATGCGAGCCCGCACTCCCCCGCGCGCAGAGACTGCGCCGCCTGGTGCAGCGCGACCAACGACGACGAACACGCCGTGTCCACGGAAACCGCCGGGCCCTCCAAACCCAGCAGATACGACACCCGCCCCGACACCACACTCGAGGCCAACCCTGTAAGCGCGTAGCCCTCTCCGCCCCCGTCCCCGATCTTGCGGCCCTCCGAATAGGACTGCCCCGTCACTCCCATGAAGACACCGGTCGCCGAACCGGATAGGGATCTCGGGTCGATCCCCGCCCGTTCCAGTGCCTCCCATACCGTTTCCAGCACCAGGCGTTGTTGAGGGTCCATCGCAATCGCCTCGCGTGGGCTGATTCCGAAGAACGCGGCGTCGAAACCGGTGACCGCATCGAGGAATCCGCCCTCTCGCGCATAGGACTTTCCGATAGCGTCCGGGTTCGCATCGAATAGTCCCGCCAGGTCCCAGCCTCGATCGGTCGGGAATCCCGACACCACGTCATGGCCCTCGGCCACGACCTGCCACAGATCCTCAGGAGAGCCGATCCCACCGGGGAAACGGCAGCCCATGCCCACAATCGCGATGGGCTCCGACATCGCCCTCGAGATCCTATGATTCTCGGCACGCAAGCGTTCGGTCTCTGTAAGTGAAGTACGGAGGGCCTCGATGAGCCTTTCCCGAGAATCTGACATTTCAATTTCCTCCGAAGTTCTTATGCGTACACAACGGTCGGCCGGTGTCAACCGAGCCGCTCGAGAAGCGAAGCCAGCTCAGGCCCGATGCGCTCCAGAGAGTGCGGGTCCATCATCTCGTTGTGCCCGAAGGGCACCTGATGAGCTACTAAAGTACCCGTAATATAGGACTGCCATTCCTTGTATAGATCCCGCTTTCCGCGGTCATTATCGTGATTTGCCAGAAATAGTACGGCGTCGCCACGGAAAACTTGAGGGATATGATCCTTGATCAACTCGATTGCCTGCCACAGACAATTTTGTATCCCGTCGAGGATCGATTCATCGAGCGCTATATCGAGGATTTCTAATATCTCCTCCACCGCCACATCGAACGGATGGTCACCATGTTCCGTTGGTTTGAAATTCTCGGTGTCCGCAATCGGACGCGAATCCAAAATAACCAGTAACTCAGTGCTCTCGCCACGCGCCTGAAGTCCGGTTGCCATGGCGTGGGCCACCACGCCCCCGAGCGACCAGCCCAGCAGCCTGTACGGTCCCGAGGGTTGTACACGGCGAATCTGATCGATGTAATCCTCGGCCATTTCCTGCAATGTCGACGGCACGGGCAGAGTGCCACTGACTGCTCGCTGTTGGAGGCCGTAAACCGGATGGATCGGGTCGAGATAGCTGAGCAATCGGGCGTACGGCCAACTCAGTCCCCCTCCGGGATGAATGCAGAACAACGGTGTAGCGCTGCCTGTCGCGCGAAGCGGGAGCAGGACATCGATTCCATGGAGGGTCAGGTCGGCCCGGTCGAGTGTTGGTGCGAGCCGTGCTGGTGTGGGCGCCTCGAACACGGTTCGGATGGGGACCTCGACCCCCAGCAGCGTGCGAATGCGGCT